>CAWJDD010000005.1:0-810837 GCA_963841595.1 uncultured Alphaproteobacteria bacterium
TATGCATGGGGTATGAAGGACGAGCAATCAAAGAGGGGGCTCTGCCCCACGCGCTGACGCGCGCCCCCGGCGTATTTTTGGCAAAATGAAGCTTGGGTGCGGAGAAAAATTCAACGTGGCGGGGGTGACACAGCCCCTTTGAGAAATGCGGTTTCGCTTATAACACATTGAAAAGAGTGCCTTCATCCCCCATCTAAATACGTAAGGGGACGTGACGTGGGAGAGTTCTATGGATGAACTGATTGCCGTACTTGGCGGTGGAGGGATTGCGACGCTGTTGTTCGCGGCCTTCATCATTATCTGTATTTACAAGGGTGTGCGGATCGTTCCGCAATCCGAAAAGCATGTGGTCGAACGGTTTGGACGTTTGCGCACCGTTTTGGGGCCCGGCATCAACTTTATCGTGCCGTTTCTTGATCGTGTGGCGCACCAGATTTCTGTTCTGGAGCGGCAATTGCCGAACGCCAGTCAGGACGCGATTACTGCGGACAACGTATTGGTGCAGGTAGAAACCAGTGTGTTTTACCGGATCACCGAGCCGGAAAAGACGGTTTATCGTATTCGCGATGTAGATGCGGCGATTGCCACCACGGTTGCCGGTATTGTCCGCGCCGAGATTGGTAAGATGGAACTGGACGAGGTTCAGTCAAACCGGTCGACGCTGATTTCGACCGTTAAAGAGGCTGTTGAACAGCAGGTCGATGACTGGGGGATCGAGGTGACGCGCGCCGAGCTTTTGGACGTGAACCTTGATCAGGCGACCCGTGACGCAATGTTGCAGCAGTTGAACGCCGAGCGCGAACGCCGGGCTGCGGTCACCCGGGCTGAGGGTGAAAAACGCGCGGTCGAGCTGAACGCCGATGCCGAGCTTTACGCTGCCGAGCAAACCGCAAAGGCGCGCCGCATTGCCGCCGACGCTGAAGCCTATGCCACTGGTGTGGTTGCTGCAGCCATTCAGGACAATGGTCTGGAAGCTGCGCAATATCAGGTCGCCTTAAAACAAGTGGATGCGCTGAACAAATTGGGCGGCGGCGCGGGCAGCAATACGATTGTCTTGCCTGCCAATGCCATCGAGGCCTTTGGCGATGCCTTCAAGATGCTTAAAGGGAGGTCTTCATAATGCCTTTTTGGTCTTTGTGGTGGGTCTGGATTGTGGGGGGTTTGTTGCTGGCTATCCTTGAAGTGCTGGCGCCTGCGCAAATCTTCCTCGGCTTCGCCGTCGGTGCGGTTGGCGTTGGGCTTGCCCTTCTTGTGGGTGTACCCGGCTTGGCGACATCAGTCCCTATGATGTTGCTGATCTTTGCCGTCTTTTCCTTGATCGCCTGGCTGCTCATCCGCCGTGCGGTGGGTGTGCGCAAGGGTCAGGTCAAAGTTTACGATCACGACATCAACGAAAACTGACAGGCGGCCGGAACAGGCCGGATGTGATCCCCATGTCGAAATTGATTGTCATGACGGACCCGCATCTGGTCCCGGCGCCGGGCGAAATTATCGGGCTGGACCCAAGGGATCGTCTGATCCGGGGTCTGGCCCACGCAGCCAAACATCATGCAGACGCCGACCGCCTGATCATCATGGGCGATCTGACGCATGCTGGGGAAGCCGAAGCCTATATCGCCCTGCGCCCCATGTTGGACGATTTGCCCTGGCCTGTGACCCTGATGATGGGGAACCACGATCATCGCGCGACGTTTCGCAAGGTCTTTCCCGAACACCCGACGGACCCGAACGGGTTCATTCAAACCGCAATTGATATGGACAATATCCGGATCATCACGCTGGACAGCCTTGACGACGTACCGGACGTGCCGCAGGCGGGGCAACTTTGCCCCGACCGGATGGGCTGGCTTGAGGCAAGGCTAGAAGAAGCGGAGCGGCCCTGCCTGATTTTCGTTCACCACCCACCATTCCAGACAGGTTTGCACGGCATGGACGGGATCGCACTTCAAAATCCGAAGGCTTTCCGCGATACACTTGGGTTCGGCAATGTTGCACATGTCTTTGCGGGCCACGTGCATCGCAACATCACGGCAAGCATTGATGGCATCTCGATGACGACCCTGAAAGGCACCTGCCAACAGACGCCCTTACTGCTGGATCAACCCGGTTTCGGTCAACCGATCGATGAACCGGGCGCTTACGGCATCATCCTGACCAAAGGCGAGGGCGTTGTGGTGCATTTCGAGGACTTCACGCTGTCCGACACCTGAGCCCTATTGCAGGTCGGAAAACGCCGCTTCGATCCGGCTGATGGCTTCCAGCAAGGTTGGGCGCGGCAAAGCGACATTGAACCGCAGATGCCCGGCACCGCCCGTCCCGAATTGCGTCCCGGGGCTTGGAGCAACTTTGGCGGCCAGCACACGGTCCATCAGTTCCTTGTCGGTCATGCCAAGCGGCGAGAAATCGACCCATGTCAGATAGGTCGACTGCATCGGCATAACGCTGACACCCGGCAAGGCGTTCATCCGCTCGGCGAAGATGCGGAAATTCTCGGCCAGATAGGCGCGGACGGCGCCCGACCAGTCGCCGCTTTCCGAAAAGGCCGCCAAGGTCATGGCCATGCCGAACCGGTTGGGTGTGGATTCCCGATCGCTGAGCACCTTGGCGACCCGCGCCCGCAGTCCGTCATCCGGCACCAGCATCAAACCCGTCTCACCACCCGCGATGTTAAAACCCTTGGATGCCGCAGTCAGAACAACCAAACGGTTCTTACAGTCGGGCGCTGCCACGCCAGTCGGGAGAAACGAGGCGCCAGGGAAAACAAGGTCCATATGGATCTCGTCCGAAATCAGGATCAAATCATGGTCGGCGCAGAACTTTGCGACAGCGCGAATTTCGTCTGCTGTCCAAATGCGCCCGCCGGGATTGTGCGGTGAACAGAATGTCAGGATCTTCTCTCGCCCGGTCAGCGCCTTTGCAAGCGCGTCGAGGTCCATGTGGAACATGCCATCTTTCAGTACCAACGGGCTTTCCAGAACGCTGCGACCCATCGCTTCGACCTGCCGATAGAATGCGTGATAAACCGGCGGAAAGACGATCACCGCGTCACCCGGCGCGCTGAAAGCTGCAATCACGTCGCCATACCCACTGACGACACCATGTGTGTAGTGTACGCAGGCTGGATCGACGTCCCAGCCATGGCGATTGCTGTACCAACCGGCCACTGCCTGACTGGCCGGCTCGGGGTTGGCAAAATATCCAAAATATCCACGGTCGATTTCGACCTGCAAAGCAGCGCGGATAGCTGGCGCCGCCGGAAAATCCATATCTGCGACCCACATCGGGATGATGTCAGGATCATCCACCCCGAACACTTTTTTCACATTGTCGTATTTGGAGGCATGCGTCCCGCGCAGCACCAGTTGTTCGTCAAAATTATAGCTCATGGGGGCCTCGTCCAAAATGTCTCGCGGACCCTTATCAATCACACGCAAGTTCGCAAGCCTCCCTTCTTGCCGCTTCGCCCGCCATCGCTTATCTGAAGCTTATGGCATTGCGTGATATCCTCATCCACCCCGACCCGCGGTTGAAAACCGTCGCTGACCCCGTCGGCGATTTTAGCGACGAGTTGAAGAAGCTTGCGAACGATATGCTGGAAACCATGTATGCCGCCCCCGGCATTGGTCTGGCGGCCCCCC
This sequence comes from uncultured Alphaproteobacteria bacterium, assembly GCA_963841595.1. Lineage (GTDB taxonomy): Bacteria > Pseudomonadota > Alphaproteobacteria > Rhodobacterales > Rhodobacteraceae > CAWJDD01. Next base: position 3,639 of record CAWJDD010000005.1, read on the forward strand.
AAGTGGGTATTCTGCAACGCATGCTGGTGATGGATTGCATCAAGGACGAAGACGCGCCCGCAGAGCCGATGGTGCTGATCAATCCGGAAGTTGTCTGGTCGTCCGAGGAAGAAAACACTTACGAGGAAGGTTGCCTCTCGATCCCCGAGCAATACGCCGACGTGATCCGGCCCGCCGAAGTCGAGGTACAATGGACCTCGCTTGGGGGCGGCGCGGAATCCGCACGGTTCGACGGGCTTTGGGCCACTTGCGTCCAACACGAGATCGACCATCTGAACGGCAAGCTGTTCATCGACTACCTGAAACCACTGAGGCGCCAGATGATCACGCGCAAAATGCAGAAGCTAAAGCGCGAAAAGGCCCGCGCCTGAGGTGGCGCTGCGCTCGTTTATTCCATGGCCCGACAAACGGCTTCGGACGGCTGCCGAACCAGTTGACGCAATCACCGACGACATTCGCGCCATATGGGACGACATGGTCGAGGTGATGGACGCGATGCCGGGATATGGCCTTGCCGCACCTCAGATTGGCGTGATGCTGCGACTGGCCGTTGTGGATTGCTCCGAGGAAAGGGGACGTGCAATCCGGTTGGCCAACCCCGAAATCATGGCGCGATCTGACGAGACCTTTGACTGGGACGAAGCCTCGCCGAACCTGCCGGGGCTTTCAGCGAAGGTGACCCGGCCTGCGCGCGTTACAGTGGCTTTCACCGATGAAGGCGGCAACCGGCTTCGGCAGGATTTCGAAGACCTCTGGGCCACTAGTGTGCAACACCAGATCGACCACCTGAACGGCAAGATGTATTTTGACCGCCTCAGCAGAACCAAGCGCGAGATGCTTCTGAAGAAGGCGCATAAACGATGAGGCTGGTTTTCATGGGAACGCCCGACTTCTCGGTCCCAGCGCTGGACGCATTGGTCGATGCGGGCCACGAAATCGCCTGCGTTTACACCCAGCCGCCACGACCCGCCGGACGCGGCAAGAAAGACCGGCCCTCATCTGTTCACGCCCGAGCCGAGGCGCTCGCCCTTCCCGTCCGCCATCCCACATCGTTGAAATCAGACGAGGCACAGGCCGCATTCGCCGCTTTTGAGGCCGATATTGCCGTCGTCGTCGCTTACGGTCTGATCCTGCCACAAGCCGTTCTCGATGCGCCGCGTCAAGGCTGCCTCAACATCCACGCCTCGCTTCTACCGCGCTGGCGGGGCGCCGCCCCGATCCACCGCGCCATCATGGCGGGCGACGCCGAAACCGGCGTCTGCATTATGCAGATGGAAGCCGGTCTGGACACCGGGCCGGTCCTTCTGCGCGAAGCGATCCCCATTGGTGCCGAGGAAACGACTGGCGATCTGCACGACCGCCTTTCGTCTCTTGGCGCCAAGTTGATCGTTCAGACGTTGACCCAACTGGATGGCCTGACGCCCGAGGCCCAACCCGACACCGGCGTCACTTATGCCAGAAAAATAGACAAAGCCGAGGCCCGGATCGACTGGACCCGCCAAGCAACAGAAGTCGACCGCCATATTCGGGGTCTTTCCCCTTTCCCCGGCGCATGGACAGAAGTCGAAGGCGAGCGCGTAAAACTCCTCCGCTCGCGCCTGACCGAAGGCAACGGAACGCCCGGCACGCACCTCGGCCAGTTCCACATCGCTTGCGGCAGCGGCGCCATCGAAGTGGTCGAAGCGCAGAGGCCGGGCAAGCGCCCCATGACCGGCCAAGAGTTGCTTCGGGGAATGACTATCCCCGAAAAGCTGGTTTAATCTTCAGCGAGCCGCTGCATCAAAGACATCTGCCCCATCGGCAAGCCGGTCGCCCAGCAACCGGTCGATCAGCAAACTCAGCAGTTCTGCACGGCTGTGGACCCCTGCCTTGCGGAAAATCGAGTTGAAATGCGCCTTCACAGTACCCTCGGCATTGCCGCGGATCTCGGCGATTTCTCGGGTACCCAGTCCTTTGACAAGAAACATGGCGATATCGGCCTCGGCAGGCGACAACCGCCACGTCGCGAATTGCGCTGTGATAACTTTGTGAACCTCGGAACGGGCGGCAACAAGGCTGTCTTCCAGAAGCGCCTTTCTTTCAAGCAGGTCTCGCAGGATCCGCGCTTCGAAAGCAATCGCGGCCAAAAGGGTCACTGTTGCAATAATCTCGAAGGTCAGATGCAAGTCGATACTAACCAGACCGCCTTCTGTCAGGAAATCGGAGGTCGCGTCAGACACGAAGAAGACGGCGCAGATCAACTGCACCGTCATCAAAAGGACAAGACCGGGTGTATTCATTCTTGCGATCATCACAGTCCCGATGATCTACCTTGTCGGCAGGACCTTGCAACCGGTTACCATCGCTTGCGGCAGATTCACGCGCGTCCGCCAGCTTTCGAATATGACCGCCGCAATGTGCAGAACAACCGAGACCTCGGCCCAAACGACAGCCGTCTCGTGCAATTCCTCGGGCCATTCGACGCCCCAGAACATGTCCGTCGTCATCAGATAACCCGAAGCACCGATCACCAGAACCGCCAGCAAAAGGTTATAAATCATCAGCGCTCCAAGCGGGGTATGCCCGATGTGGATGTGGCGAATACCGGCCAATGTTTCTCGCAATTGTCCCAGCGCGCCTGTGAAACTGGGCGGAAAGGAAGAAAAACGCGCGTATTTCGTGCCGACGAAACCCCAGAAAATCCTGAGAGCCACCAGCGCGACGATAATATAGCCGATCCACTGGTGCAGTTTCCCGTCATCATCAACCACCAATGCGTTCGCACCGAAGCCAATGACGAGAGACCAGTGAAAAAGCCGGACAATCGGATCCCAAACTTTCATACGTTGCATTTTGTCACCTCGTGTAAGGGTCGCTGCGGGCCAAAGGGGGGGGAAAGGCCGGCCCGCAGCTGTGCCAGATCAGTCGTCCTTAACTTGGACGATCTCGAAATCGCCATTCAGAAAGACCTCGTAGCGATGGCCGTCCTTCTTGGCATAGGCTTCATACTTGCCGTCTTCGATCTTGATCTTGGCGACTTCATAGCCTTCAGCCGTCAGTGTTTCGTGGATTTGTGCCGTGTTCTCCTCGGTCAGTTCGACAGCGCCTGCGGCCTGAACGGCTCCGGCAAAGGCTAGGGTGAAAATGAGTGGGGTTACGATTGTCTTCAGCATAATTTGCTCCTGGGTGCATGTGAGTTACGCCGGCAAGATTGTTCGGCCGACGGCTGTTAGGGAGCGGTTCTGAAGCGATATTAAAACTAACCCGAAGTTATAGCGGGCCAATCCAATCCTAATATGGAAGGGCCTATACACGTGGTTTAGGCTTTTCTGGCGAGACTTTGCCGACGCTCGGCGGGCCGCTGCCTTAGCCCATCAAAGCCGCATCAAAAGGATACTTGGTCAGGTTTTCGAACCCGTCTTCGGTCACCAGAACCTGATCTTCCAGTTTGATCGAAAAGTCGCCGCCCTCTTCGCTCAGCAAAGCCTCGACACAAAGAACCATGCCCGGCTCTAGCGCATAGTCAAAGGCGCCCGGCACGGACTTGTCCGGGTAATCGACGTGCGGCCATTCATCACAAAGCCCCACACCATGCATCGCACAGCCGTATTTCAGCTTTTGATATTTGTCGTCCAGACGGTGCAGGTTTTGCACCATGTCTTCGATCCGGACCCCGGGCGCGATCAACTCCATATTTGTCATAATGTGCTCATGACCATGTTTCATCGCGTCAATCATATCGTCTCGGGGTGGGCGGTCGCCGATCCACCACGTCCGGCTGATATCGACACAGATGCCGTAACTGCCGATCAAGTCGGTATCGAACGCCAGAATTTCGTTATTGCGGGCGCGCCGGGCCCCGCATTCCTGAAACCACGGATTGGTCCGGGGGCCAGTCGCCAAAAGTCGCGTTTCAATCCACTCGCCACCCCGCCGAATGTTCTCGGCATGAAGCACCGCCCAAATGTCATCCTCTGTCACCTCGCCTGAAGGCGCATTTACCCGCGCAAAATCCTCCATTGCCCGCACTGCCGTCTCGCAGGAGTGCGACGCGCAACGCATCGCCTTGATCTCGTCCGGACCTTTGATGGAACGAGATTTCTCGGTAAGCTCCTCGCCCTCCATGATCTCGAAGCCTTGCGCCTCAAGCGCACGCGCGCCGTGCAGCATGATCTTGTCCACGGCCAACCGCATGTTGCCGCCGCCATGCTCGACCACCAAATCGCGCACATCACGCGCAAAATTCGCAGCAACCTGATCGCATTTATCGCCGCCACTGAAATAAAAGAACGAGGCCCCAGATCGGCGTTCGCGCACCAGCGGGTTATACTCGGTCAGGAATGGTGAGTTCTTATAGTCCCAGATCACCATGTACCCGTCGGCACAGACCAGCAAAGCGCGAAACGGGTTATGTGCGTTCCAAAGCTGCATATTGGTCGAATCCGTCGCATAGCGAATGTTCAGCGGATCGAACAGCAACACAGCGCCGTAGTCCCGCGCCACCACATGGTCGGTCAGCCGCTGCCAGCGATACCGGCGCATTTCCTGCAGGTCAGGAAGCTCTAGCCCCGCAGCCTCCCACTCGCGATATGCGAGAAGCGTCGGGCCGATCTCGACACGGTCTTCTTCATTCGGAGTGTTGTCCCCCAGCAGGGGTCCCCGGCTTGGGTCGATCTTGCGCGTATCGCGGTGATATGTGTTCATAAAGCCAGTTTCATGCCTGTGTCGCCTCGCCGTCCGTCAGTTTTGCGACATTTGGCACCTCCCCTTGCGACACGCGCCCTGTTACCCAAAGCCATGCAAAGCCCCATCCTGCACGATCATTTGCCCAATGCGCCCTGGCTTGACCCAGCGGCCTGGCGTTTGCCCGGCGTGCAACCTTTGGCAATGAATGACTGGCTGGTTCGAGACGAGGCGTTCAACGCGCAGATGGCTCTGCGCGACCGTTTGATCCATGAAAAACCTGAGGAAGTACACGCGCTTCTGCCATCAGCAACTGCCGCTGCAATCGAATGTCTGGACGTGGTTCTAAGGGCGCTGGGCGATGACCCTTCCTATTCCTTTGCGAAAGGCCATGTAACGCGGCCGGACGGTATAGCCGTCAGCATTGACCGCGATCAGCCCTTGCTGGCGGTCGGGCGCCTGCAACAAGCCGATGTCTGTCTGATGCAGGCTGGGCCTTCCGGGCATGTCCTGACAGGCGCCACGCTTTGCTTTCCCGCCTATTGGACACTGGCCGAAAAGCTCGGAAAACCGCTGGCCCGCATTCATGTGCCGGTCGCAGAATATGACGCTTCATTGGAAAAGCGGGTGCAAAGGCTGTTCGATGCCATGCGCCCTGACCAGTTGCTTTGGCGCGCTAATGCCATTCTTCATGATGATCCGTCGCTTTTCACACCCTGGCGCGAAGCCGATAAACACGTCCGCCGTACCGCGGAAGCCGCCCGCTTTGTCCGGTCCGAGCGTCAGACGCTTCGCAAACTACCCGTGTCAGGTGCCGTGATTTTTACCATACACACTTATATGATCGCGTTGGATCGCCTGACCGAAGACCAGCGCAAGGCCATTGCGCGCGCTGGTCTTAAGATGGGCTGATCAAAGGAAGGGAATTGCCTGCCCGGCGCCAGCGGTCGTCAGAGCCATGAACATGCCCGTCAGCGCCAGAACATGCGCAGTAGTGCGCAGGTTCTCTCCGCCAAGAATGTTCATGCAAAGCAGCGCCAGACCAACGGGCATAGCAAAAACCATAACGATCAGGTTCAGCACATACACTGTCAGTCGTGCCGTCAAATCCTGATGCTCTTCGCGCAGGTTGGGTTCGAACACGTCGTCCATCGCGGAACCATGCGACAGGGTGATCGAATCCGCGAGGAAGATGCTTGCCTTCTCGCGGCGAAGCCGTTCTTCCGGTGGGGCAAGATCAGGCAGCGAGCCGAAGTTGCTGGCCGTCGATGTTACCCGTGAAATTCGCAAACCGGCAATTTTGTGGACCTGTGTCATGGCAATAACGCTGTCGCGCTCCTCTATCCATCCTCCGTGGGATCAACCGATCCTGATCCAGAAAGTACGCCTTGATTGTGAAGAGAATGCGGCAAACATTGGGAGCGCTCGTCAAAATTTAGTTAATTTGGCACGCATTGGCCGTTCGTTTAGAAGACTACCGAAACAATCCTTATTTTTGCATAGCATTGTACTAAAAAGGGAAATTATTCGAAATCGTAAAGTTGTCCACAATTAGCCACTGTCAAAAAAAGGCCCCGCAGATGCGGGGCCCTTTCGTTTTAGTGCACCACGGCATCCGTGGGCGGTTGTCGATTCGAACTGGCGATGCGATCACCAACAATAAGCCCTTCTGACCCGGCCGAGACCGTCAGCGTATCGCCCTCGCCGATATCGCCAGCCAGAAGCATCTCGGCCAACTCGTTCTGCAAGCTGCGCTGGATCACGCGCTTCAACGGACGCGCGCCGTAAACCGGGTCGTAGCCTTCATCGGCCAGCCACTTCTTCGCGGCCTCATCCAACTCAAGCAAGATACCTTGCTTGGCGAGACGTTCCTCAAGCCGCAAAAGCTGGATGTCGACAATGCCGTCCATGTCATCACGTGACAACCGATCAAAGACGATCATGTCATCAAGCCGGTTCAGGAACTCGGGCCGGAAGTGAGCACGCACCGCGTCCATCACATCTCGTTGCGCCTGCGATGCATCCGATCCTTCGGGCAACTGGCTGAGCGCCTGAGACCCAAGGTTCGACGTCAGGATGATCAGCGTCTGCTTGAAATCGACCCGGTTGCCCTGACCATCGGTCAGCACGCCATCGTCCAAGACCTGCAGAAGCACGTTGAACACCTCGGGGTGCGCCTTTTCGACCTCGTCGAACAGAATCACCTGATACGGCCTGCGCCGCACCGCTTCGGTCAGAACGCCACCTTCGTCGTATCCGACATAGCCCGGAGGCGCGCCGATCAGGCGGGAAACCGAGTGCTTTTCCATGAACTCTGACATGTCGATACGAACCATCGCCTTGTCATCGTCAAACAGGTAGGCCGCCAGCGCCTTGGTCAACTCGGTCTTGCCCACGCCGGTTGGCCCAAGGAACAGGAACGAGCCCAAAGGCCGGTTCTCGTCCTGCAAGCCTGCGCGCGCGCGACGAACGGCGTTGGAAACCGCCGTCACAGCCTGCGTCTGGCCGATCACCCGCTTGCCGATCTCTTCTTCCATCCGCAGCAGCTTATCGCGCTCGCCTTCAAGCATCTTCGACGTCGGGATACCGGTCCACCGCTCAACAACTTCGGCGATGATTTCGGGGCCAACGGCCTCTTCCACCATGACGTCGTCACTGTTGGATTCAGCTTTTTCCAGCTTCTTCTCAAGCTCTGGAATGATCCCATAAGACAGCTCACCCGCGCGCTGAAGGTTGCCTTCGCGCTTGGCGTGATCAAGTTCGGCACGCGCCTTGTCGATCTGCTCTTTCAACTCGCGGGCACCTTCAAGCTTGTCGCGCTCGGCCTGCCATTTGGCGGTCATCTCGGCAGATTGCCCTTGCAACTCTGAAAGCTCTTTCTCGATCTTCCCGAGCCGGTCTATCGACGCTTTGTCGTCTTCCTTCTTCAAGGCTTCGGCCTCGATCTGCATTTGCAGAATCTGACGATCCAAAGCATCAAGCGCCTCGGGCTTCGAATCCACTTCCATCCGCAAACGCGACGCCGCCTCGTCCATCAGGTCAATCGCTTTGTCCGGCAGAAACCGGTCGGTAATATAGCGATGGCTGAGCGTTGCTGCGGCCACCAATGCGGCGTCGCTGATCCGCACACCATGGTGCAGTTCATACTTTTCCTTGATGCCGCGCAGGATGGATATGGTGTCTTCGACCGTCGGCTCTTCGACCAGCAAAGGCTGGAAACGCCGGGCAAGAGCCGCGTCTTTCTCAACATACTTTCGGTATTCATCCAGCGTCGTGGCACCCACACAATGCAACTCGCCCCGCGCCAATGCTGGCTTCAGCAGGTTCGAAGCATCCATTGCCCCATCCGCCTTGCCAGCACCCACCAGCGTGTGCATCTCGTCAATAAACAGGATCACCTCGCCAGCGGCCGCGGTCACTTCGTTCAACACGCCTTTCAGACGCTCCTCAAACTCACCGCGATATTTCGCACCGGCAATCAGAGCCCCCATATCCAGCGCCATCAAAGACTTGTTCCGCAGGCTCTCTGGCACATCGCCATTTACGATCCGCAAAGCCAAACCTTCGGCAATGGCCGTCTTACCAACGCCGGGTTCACCGATCAGAACCGGGTTATTCTTGGTCCGGCGCGACAAGACCTGCATTGTCCGACGGATTTCTTCGTCCCGCCCGATGATCGGGTCAATCTTACCATCCCGCGCAGCCTCGGTCAGGTCACGGGCATATTTCTTCAAAGCGTCATAACCTTCTTCAGCCGACGCCGTGTCCGCCGTCCGGCCTTTGCGCACATCGTTGATGGCTGCGTTCAAAGCCTGAGCCGTAACAGCCCCCGCCTCCAATGCGTCCTTGGCCTTTGAGTTTACAACAGCCAGGGCCGTCAGAATGCGCTCGACAGGCACAAAACTATCGCCCGCCTTCTTTGCGATCTTTTCAGCCTCGTCCAGCACCTTCATGGTCGACTGATCCATATAGGTCTGGCCCGCATCGCCTTTGACCTGAGGTATCTTCGCCAAAGCCAGATCCAGCGCCTCGATCACACGGTCAGGGGCGCCGCCAGCGTTACGGATCAGGTTGGCCGCCAGCCCCTGATCGTCATCCATCAAAGCTTTCAACAAATGCTCGGGCGCAAGCCTCTGGTGGCTTTCCCGTGCAGCGATGGTCTGCGCAGCCTGCAAAAATCCGCGTGACCGTTCAGTGAACTTTTCCAAGTCCATGCGTTCTCTCCTTCTCAAAGCGCCCGGTTCTTCGCACCCGCTTTGCGGCATGCCAGCATGGGCCTCTGCCTTCATATGGGAAGCGTAACCCGACTGCTCAAGTCCCGCATTGATCCAAAACAAGTCCTTCATTGATCCTAAAATACTCCGGGGAGGTCCGGAGGGGCAGAGCCCCTCCGGTAGCGCGACGCGCAAAGCGCGGCGCAAACTCTTGCCCCCAAGACCGCGGCGGGCTAATCCCACGCCAATGACCCAAGCAGATGACCGCCTGATCGTTGCCCTTGATGTTCCCAATGCATTGGAGGGCCATGCTTTGGCTGCGCGCCTTGGTGCCGCTGTCAGTTTCTACAAGATCGGACTGGGCATGCTCACCGGCGGTGGAATGGCTTTGGCCAACGAATTGAAGGACGAACACGGCAAACGTATCTTCATGGATTTGAAGCTTTTCGACATCGGCGCCACCATCGAAGCCGCGGTGCGCGGATTGTCTCAGTTCGATCTCGACTTTCTGACAGTGCACGGCGATCCGCATGTTGTCCGCGCTGCCCGCGAGGGCGCCGGTGCTTCCAACATGAAGATTCTTGCGGTAACCATCCTGACCTCGCTCGACCGCGATGATCTGGACGCCGCACAGATCAAATCCGGAGCAATACCCGATCTGGTTACCGAACGGGCGGCGCGCGCTTTTGAGGCAGGTGCCCATGGCGTCATCGCCTCTCCGCAAGAAGCCCGCGCTATCCGCGCTCTGCCCGAAGCAGAAGGTCGCCTGATCGTCACGCCGGGCGTGCGCCCCGCCGGTGCGGATCAAGGCGACCAGAAACGCGTAATGACCCCGGCCGAAGCCATTGCTGAAGGCGCAGATCATGTTGTTATTGGCCGTCCCATCCACCACGCGGCCGACCCGATGGCTGCCGCGAAAGCAATCCTCTCCGAAATTAATGCACCGCAAGCATCCCAGCCAAATCGTTAAGGCCCTCGCACTCGGGCCGAAGCATCCCTATCTTGATCGAATGCGCCTGTTTTTGACCTTAGTCCTGCTTGCACTTCCTGCCCTTGCGCGGGCCGATTGCGTTATCTTGCTGCATGGTCTTGGCCGAGGCGAAAACTCGATGTCTGTTCTGGCCTTTGCGCTTCGTTACGATGGCTACAAGACCGTCAACGTCGGGTATCCCTCGACCGACGCTGATATCGAAACCCTGACCCGCGATACGCTGCCTGCCGCATTTCGCAGCTGTGGCAAACGGAAGGTTCACATGGTCACCCATTCCATGGGCGGTATTCTGGCGCGCACATGGCTGGCGGATCACCGGCCGCCGAACCTTGGCCGCGTTGTCATGCTGGCCCCGCCCAATAAGGGCTCGGAACTGGTCGATGCCTTTGGCGACATTGCTGTTTTCAAGTGGATCAATGGACCAGCAGGGCTGGAGCTTGGGACCGAAGACGACAGTCTTCCCAACACGCTGGGTCCGGTTGACTTCGAGCTGGGTGTTATCGCCGGCGACCGCTCGCTGAACCCGCTGTACTCCTATGTGGTTGAGGGTAAGGACGATGGGAAAGTCTCTGTCGAAAGCACGGAAGTCGAAGGCATGGCGGACCATATTGTCCTGCCCACATCCCATACGTTCATCATGATGAACCCGGCGACAATCAGCCAAGTCAAAGCCTTCCTAAGCACGGGCGCTTTCGATCACAGCAAAGACGAAAACTGATCTAGATCGACGCATTGTTTTTAGATTTGTCTACACATTTCATCTTATAGTGGCCAAAACTCTCTACTGTTTACTAATCGTGAACAGTTTCCCGCGAATGTGGTCATAATCGCGGATTCTCCTTCACCCCTCCCCATTTCCGTCACAATCCGCTGCAGGGATGAATTCTGGGACAATGACCGACCGGATATTCCGATGACTATAGTAAAAAAGATCACCAAGGGCGATATTGCCGTTGCAGGTGCGACTGGGCTTTGTGCCGGTGCCAATTTGCGCACGCCGATTGGCGAACGCCGGGTTGAATTCCTGCGAAGGGGCGATCTTGTTGTCACACGCGATAACGGGCTGCAGGCAGTTCGGATGATCTGGACCCGCACAGTGACGGCCGCCGAATTTGCAGCAGACCCATCGCTTGCACCTGTCCTTCTGGCACCCCGCGCAATTGGACCCATGATGCCTCAGCGTGAACTTCGCCTGGGCGGTGCCCATCACCTTTTGATTCCCGGCTGGCGTCTTGAAGACGAAGATGACGGCGAAAACTGCTTGGTTCCGGCCCGCGATGTCGACGGCCTTAGCCTTGGCAGCGATGTTACCACCGACGATGTCACATATTACAACGTTGTCTTTGACGAACCACAGGTGTTCTGCGCCAACGGCTTGCCTGTCGAAAGCTTTACGCCGTCCGAGGCCGTCTTGAAAAGTGTCCCCAAAGACGTGCGGGATGAATTGCGCAGCCTGCTTCCTGAACTTGGCCCTAAATTCAAGGAATACCCCGTCCCGCGCTATAAAGTGCGCGAACGCGTTTCCTACACCCCTGTTTTCGCCTGACCTGCTAGAAAAAGCGCTTCGGTGACAGTTGCAAGGCAACCTCGTCGTCCAGAGCAGCTTTTGACGACATGATCAGATGGGCCAGATGCGCCGCCGACGCAGGTGCTGTCTGAAACCCATACCCCCCTTGCCCGGCCAGCCAGTAGAAACCGCGCGCATCAACTGCTTCGCCGATCACAAGCGCACGGTCGCTCGCAAAAGTCCGAAGCCCGGCCCAACTGGCTTCGATGCGTGTGATCGGTTCGGTCACATGCGCCTCGTAACGCGCAAGGCCCTCGGCAAGCACCATGTCGTCGGCCCAGGCATCCATTGGCGCAATCGGATCCTCGTCAGCCGGCGAGACGATCCACCCGCCAGCGTCCGGTTTGGCATACCAGCTTTCCTCTGGCCCAAAGAGCATCGGCCAGTCACGTACATCACGCCCCCCCGGTGCAGTAAGACGCGCCATCGACCGCCGATAAGGTTGCAGCCCCAAAGCTTTTGCTCCGGCAAGCACTGCAATCTCATCGGCCCAGGCACCAGCCGCATTGACGACAACATCGGCCTTGAACTCACCTGCGGTCGTGTGGACGGTCCAACCGGGATCAAGACGCTGCACCTTGGCCCCGGTAACAAGTTCAGCGCCACAAGCGCGGGCTTTCTGCGCAAACCCCATCAAAATCGCATGCGTGTCGATGTCGGTCGCCCCTTCGTGCAACGCGGCGCGGGTGATATCAGGGGACAATATGGGCACGCGCTGTTTTGCTTCCGCCAGCGCGATTTCTTCCATCCCCATATCGGCCAGATCGCTTTCAAAGGCAGCTTCTTCATCCGCCAAAGCGACCATCATGATCCCACGCGGCGACAAGACACCAGCCTCCGTCAAATACGGAAGGGAAGCCCGGTTCAGAGTGCGGATCGTGTCATTGCCATAGTTCTCTTCGAACATGGCAGCCGACCGTCCCGAGGCATGAAATCCCAAAGCGTCTTCTGCTTCCAAAAGCGTGACGCTTGCACCCGCCTCGGCCAAAGCGGCAGCAGCCGAAACACCGGCGATCCCGCCGCCGATGATCGCAATTTTCACGCTTCTTCCAGCCGATCGTTGTCGGGTGCAGGTCTTGGCGACAAAGCCGAAACCTCACCGTAAAGCGCATCATCCATCTCGAAATCCATCGCAGCCAGCGACGGCATCAACTGGATCGCATTCCGTGCCGAGATGATCGGACCCCAGACACCGGGATGGCGCGCAACCCATGCAACCGCCAATGTCGCGGGCGAAACGCCCGACACAGCGGCCAGCTCGGCAAGATCCGTGGCGGCTTGGCGCATCCAATCGGGCGCATAACGCGCCATATAGGCATCATCGGCTGTCAGGCGCCCACCAACACCGGCGGCATATTTCCCAGTCAGCAGGCCACCGCCAAGCGGCGAATAGGGGCAGACCGTAAACTCTTCTGAAACCGCCATCGGAAGAACTTCCACTTCGGCTTGGCGTTTCACAAGATTGTACATTGGCTGAAGGAACTGGATGTCAAAGCCCATCTCGCGCGCGATATTGCGTGCCTTCATCACCTTCCATGCCGCGAAATTTGAAACACCAATATTGCGGACGGCACCCGACTTCACATGCTCGCCCATCACAGCCAAAGCATCTTCGAGCGACTGATCTGACTTCCACTGGTGGATATAAAGCAGATCAACCGTTTCCAGCCCAAGCCGCTTGCGGCTTTCGTCAAATTCGGCGCGCATCGTCGCTGGGTTCCAGCCTTCGGAAGCGCATTTGGTAGCAATGAAAACATCGTCCCGCTCGCCCGCGACAAGCCGCCCGGTAATCTGCTCGGACCGTCCTTCGTTATAGGCATGCGCCGTATCGAAGAAGTTGATCCCGGCCTTGCGACAGGTGTCGTACATCTCGCCACTGGCAGCCTCGTCGGCATTACCGCCGAATTGCATTGTACCGAAACTGAACCGGCTGACCGGTTTACCGCTGATTGTCGTGAGCATTTCTTGTCTCCCTTACTAGAAAGGCCGCCCAAAGGCGGCCCTTCGTTTGCTGTGCTTATACTGGATCAGTTTGGGATATCACCCGAAATTCCCTCGACGTAAAAGCCCATACCAGCGAGTGTGCCGTCATCCGCCACTTCGCCTTCCGCCAGCCAAGCCGAACCGTCTTGCTTGTTGATCGGACCGGTGAACGGGTGATGGCTGCCCGCCGCTATGGCATCGCGCAGTGCCTCGGCTTCAGCTTTCACATCTGCCGGAACCGCATCGGTGATCTCGCCAATTTTGACCATGCCGGGTGCGATCCCGTCCCATGTGTCAGCCGATGCCCATGTGCCGTCCATCACCGCCTGAACACGTGCGATGTAGTAGGGCGACCAGTTGTCGATAATCGAGCTGACCCGCGGGAACGGCGCGTATTCCGCCATGTCCGACGCCTGACCAAAGGTCACAACACCGCCAGCTTCGGCCGCAGCCGCCTGCGGCGCGGTGGAATCGGTATGCTGCAGGATCACATCGGCACCCTGCTCGATCAAAGCTTTGGCAGCGTCTGCCTCTTTCGCCGGATCGAACCAAGTATAGGCCCAAACGACCGAGAATTCGACGTCAGGGTTCACTTTCTTGGCATGCAGATAGGCCGAGTTGATGCCCCGGATCACTTCCGGGATCGGGAACGACGCGATGTAGCCAACCTTGTTGGTCTTCGTCATCTTGCCCGCGATATGTCCCTGAACCGCGCGGCCTTCATAGAAGCGGGCAGAATAAGTCGAAACGTTATCGGCGCGCTTGTAACCGGTCGCGTGCTCGAACTTCACGTCTGGAAACTTGGCCGCGACGTTGATCGTCGGGTCCATAAATCCAAACGACGTGGTGAAGATGATGTCTGCACCCTGCAGCGCCATCTGCGTCATCGCCCGTTCAGCATCCGCGCCTTCGGGCACGCTTTCCTGGTACATGGTTTCGACCTTGTCGCCGAATTCCGCTTTGACAGCCAGAAGGCCCTGATGATGCTCAAAGGTCCAACCGCCGTCGCCAATGGGCCCGACATAGATAAAGCCGACCTTGACCGGCTCGTGACCCGCGCCGAAAGCAGCCGTCGCGATGGACGCCGCAGCCAGCGTGGCCAGGAATATACGTTTTTTCATTTTACTCTCCCCGTAGGTGTAACAAAGCGCCTCAACCCGAGGCATGGAAGGATCGCCCAAGCGATGCCGGTGCAGTCGTGGCAGCCCGGCTTCGATCGGACGAGATGATTACCAGCACAAAGATGGTGATCAGATAGGGTGACATGGACAAGAGTTCGACCGGAATGGCAATCCCGGCTGCCTGCAGGTTAAGCTGCAAAACCGACACTCCGCCGAAAAGATAAGCGCCCAGCAAGACACGCCATGACCGCCAGGACGCAAAGACAACAATGGCCAACGCGATCCAGCCCCGACCTGCCGTCATGCCCTCGGTCCATTGCGGCACGATCACAAGGCTCAGGAACGCACCACCCAGACCGGCGCAGGCCCCGCCAAAGGCGATAGCTGCAAAGCGCGTGCCCCGCACCGAATAGCCCAGCGCATGGGCGGCATCATGGTTCTCGCCCACCGCGCGCAGGATCAACCCTGAGCGCGTTGACCGCAGATACCACCAGACCACGGCGACCAACACCAACGACAGATAAACCATCGGGTGCTGATTAAAGAGGATCGGCCCAACGTAAGGCAATTCGGACAGCCCACCGAATTCAAGCCGTGGCGAGGACGGCGGTCGGATCCCAGTGTACCCCTGCCCCATCAGCGACGAGACCCCAAGCCCGAACAAAGTCAGCCCCAGCCCGGTCGCCACTTGGTTCGAAAGCAATACTTGGGTCAGGAATCCGAACAACAGCCCCAAAAGCGCGGCCGCTATGGCCGCTGCAAGGAACCCCAATGCGGGCGAGCCTACCTCGACCGCCACAATGAACCCCGAGATTGCGCCGACGATCATCATACCCTCGACACCAAGGTTCAGAACGCCTGAACGCTCGACCACCATTTCGCCCATCGCCGCCAGCAAAATGGGCGTCGACGCCACCATAAGCGAGGCGATCAGCAGGACAGGGTTGATCGAGCCGAAATCCATCAGGTGAAAGCCCCGTGCTGAGTGACATGGATCAAAGCGATAGAACCGGTCAGACCCAGAAACATCAGACCAACATGCCGCAAACTGGGACGGTGGCTGCGCACAGCGTTTCGAACCTTCGGGATGAACAAAACGGCAAGCGCGATAAGCCCGACAAGAGCGATATGTGCCGCAACAAACGCAACTGTTGCACCCGCCGCACTGACGCCCTCCAACATGATCTGATCGTGCAGCATCCAGATCATCATCGCGCCCATTGCGGCTCCGGCAAGTATAGGTCGCATCATGTCGTCGCCTCCTGTCCAAATTTGATCCGGTAGTTCGTGAGTACATCCAACGCCAACAAGAAGAACAACAGCATCCCCTGAAACGCCTGTATCGCAGCTGCGGGCAGGCCCAATGTCGCTTGTGCTGCCTCGCCGCCAATGTACGTCAGCGCCATCAACAGCCCTGCCAACAAGATGCCAATCGGGTGCAAACGGCCCAGGAACGCAACGATGATCGCCGTGAAGCCATAGCCCACGTTGAAATCGATGCTGATCTGTCCCGATGGCCCCGCGACTTCGAACATTCCCGCAAGCCCTGCAAGCGCGCCCGACATGCCAAGGCAGAACAGGATCAACCGCGTCGGATTCACACCGGCAAACCGCGCCGCACGTGGGCTTTCACCGGTCAGCCGGATATGGAACCCCATCAGGTGCCGCGACAGCAGGATATAAGCGAAGATAACCGCAATCAGCGCTGCCACAACGCCCCAGTGCATACCCCACCCCGCGATCAGTTCGTTATTCGCCGCACTTTCGTATTGCCGCAGGTTCCGCGAGCCGGGAAAGCCCGCGCCCTCGGGGTTTCGCAAAGGACCCAAAGCAGCCCAGGCAAGGATCTGTTCGGCCACATAGACCAGTAATAGAGACACAAGTATCTCGTTTGTGTTGAACCGCGTCCGCAAGATTCCGGGGATCATCGCCCAAAGGAAACCACCCAAAGCGCCCGCAATAATCATCAGGGGAAAGATCAGCCAGCGCGCCTCCATCGGGTAGAACGCAAGGCCTACAGCAGCGCCACAGACCGCCCCGATAATGTACTGACCTTCGGCCCCGATGTTCCAGATGCCCGCCTTGAAACCCAAAGCGAGGCCCACAGCGATCAGGATCAAAGGCCCCGCTTTTACCAAAAGCTGCCCGCGATAGTAGAACGCGAATTCGCCAAGGATCGGATCCCAGAAGATCGTCCGGATCGCCACGAAAGGATCGGTGCCCAAAGCGCCGAATAACAACCCGCCTGCCACCATCGTGGCCAGCACGGCGACCAAAGGGGTCAGATAAGACCAAAGCGCCGAAGGGGCCGCACGTTTTTCAAGCCGGATCATAGGGATGCTACCTCCATGCCATGCGCACCGCCCATCATCAGGCCAATCTGCTCGATTGTCAGACCCTCGGCCGGCTGTGGCGTGCTAAGTCGGCCTTCGTTCAGCGCGGCAAAGCGGGTTGAAATCTCCGTCAGCTCGTCCAGATCCTGACTGATCACCAGAACTGCGGCACCTCCCGCTGCCAGATCCAGAAGCGCCTGACGGATGGCGGAAGCCGCACTTGCATCCACACCCCAAGTCGGTTGGTTTACGACCAAAACATCGGGTTTCTGTAGTATTTCCCGCCCGATGACGAACTTTTGCAGGTTACCACCTGACAAGGCCCGCGCAGCAACAGATGGCCCCGGCGTCCGCACGTCGAACTTTGTGATCACAGCCTCGGCAAAGGCCCGTGCCTTGCCCCAGTCGACCATGTTTCGGTGCACCATACCCTGCCGCAGCCAGCCGGAAAGAGCAGCGTTCTCGGTTAAACTCATATTCGGTGCTGCTGCATGGCCCAGCCGTTCTTCAGGGGCTGCCAATAGCCCAAGACCCCGCCGCGCGACCGGCCCCAAATGACCGACCGGCTGACCCTTGAAATGCACCTGTCCAGGCGCCGTCATCAACTCACCTGAAAGCGCGGCCAACAATTCGTCCTGCCCGTTCCCGGCAACACCGCCGATCCCCAAAACCTCGCCTTGGCGCAGCTCGAACGAGATATCCTTCAATGATGTCCCGAACGCGCCCGGCGACGCCACGCTTAACCCCTGTAGCGACAGCGCCACGTCACCCAACGCGTGATCGCGTGCTTTGGGTGTCTTCAATTCGGCACCGACCATCAGGCTCGCCAGTTCGCTGGCCGAGCTTTCACGGGGGTCGGTCGAACCTACGACGCGACCAAGTCGCAGAATCGTTGCCCGATCGCAAAGTGACCGAATTTCTTCAAGTTTGTGACTAATATAGAGGATCGACGTG
Source organism: uncultured Alphaproteobacteria bacterium (assembly GCA_963841595.1). Lineage (GTDB taxonomy): Bacteria > Pseudomonadota > Alphaproteobacteria > Rhodobacterales > Rhodobacteraceae > CAWJDD01. The sequence goes on from CAWJDD010000005.1 coordinate 21,464, forward strand.
CCTTCGGATTGCAGCTTGCGAAGCGTCTGGAACAGGATTTCAACTTCCTGCGGTGTCAAAACACTGGTCGGTTCATCCATGATCAAAAGCTTGGGGTCCTGCAAAAGACAGCGGATAATCTCGACCCGCTGCCTCTCGCCCGCCGAAAGATCGCCCACCAGACGCCCGGGGTTCAGCGGCAAACCATAAGCTTCGCTGACTTCGCGGATCTGAGCGGCAAGCGTTCGCATGGTTGGCGGGTTTTCCATGCCCAGAGTGACGTTTTCTGCCACATCAAGCGCCTCAAACAGCGAGAAGTGCTGAAACACCATCGCAATGCCAGTGGACCGCGCCTCGTGCGGACTTTTCGGCGCATAATCGACGCCATCAAACAGCATCCGACCCTGATCTGGCCGCACCAGACCGTAGACCATCTTCACAAGCGTGGATTTACCGGCACCGTTCTCGCCCAGAAGGGCATGCACCTCGCCGCGCCCAATGGCAAAGCTGACGTCATCGTTCGCAACAACGCCGGGATAGGCCTTTCGCAGCCCGTGAACTTCTAACAAAGGCGCAGTCATGCGCGTTGTCCCTGCAAATGGATCCCCTTCAACGACGCACCGAGTATGTCAGCGGCAACACCCAGCGCTATCGCTTGCGGATGCTTACCAAGCGCGGGGTCGCCGATGGGGCATTGCATTCGGTCGATCTGGGCACTGGAATGACCAAGTGCTGCCAGCCTTTTGCGGAACCGCGCCCGTTTCGTCTGTGACCCGATCAGGCCAAGTCGGCCGAACGATTGGCTTAGAACACGGTGGCAAATTTCAAGATCGAGCGTATGCGAAAACGTCAGCACGAAATGTTCCGCTTCTACGCCTGAAACAGTCACTAAATCAGCCGGATTCGCGGCGATTAACCATTCAACGCAATCCGGAATATCTTTGGGAAACCGGCTTCGATCCGTATCGGCCCAGCGCAATTTCAGATCAGGCAGGGGAGCAAGAACACCGACCAAAGCGCGTCCTACATGGCCGGCACCCCAGACCCAGATTTCCCGGCTAGGCTGCGAAACAGGCTCGACCATCCAGCCGTCGATGATGCCCGGTGCAGAACGCTTTCCTCCGCTTCGCGCCGATGCAACAAGCCGGCGCACTGCAAGTGGCATCTCGCTACCTTGCCCCGGCAAGGGACGCGCAACAACGCCATTGAATTCAGCAAGTCGTTTGGCGTCCCACAGCTCGGTCAGTAACGACACAGCCCCCCCGCAACATTGCCCAAGCCCTGGACCAAGCGGCAACCGCTCGAACCGGTCAAGACCGGTCTTCAGAACCTCACGCGCGCGCGCAATCGCTTCAAACTCCAGCGCGCCGCCACCAATCGTACCTGTGACCGTCTGGGCCGAGACGAGCATCGAGGCGCCAACCTCTCGGGGAACCGAGCCCTGCGTGGCCGCCACGACTACACGGACCACAGGCAAAGGCCCGCCCAGCATCTCATTCAAACCGAAGCTCATGCCTGCAGCCTTCGTATTGCCTTTAGAACGCGTTCAGGCGTTGCTGGCGCATCAAGTGCTGCATACCCTTCGCCACACGCCGACACGGCATCGGAAAGTGCCAGCAAAACCGAAATACCCAGCATCAGCGGCGGCTCACCGACGGCTTTTGACCGATAGATCGTCTCTTCCCGGTTCTCACCATCCCAAAGGGCAACATTGAATACTTCGGGTCGGTCAGAACAGGCCGGAATTTTGTAGGTTGATGGCGCGTGCGTTTGAAGCCGCCCCTTGCCGTCCCAAACCAGTTCCTCGGTTGTCAGCCACCCGGCGCCCTGCACGTACCCACCCTCAATCTGGCCCATGTCGAGTGCGGGGTTCAGTGACGCGCCGCAATCATGCAGAACGTCAGCGCGAAGAATGCGGTTTTCACCCGTCAGCGTGTCGATCACAACTTCGGTTACGGCAGCACCGTAGGCGAAATACAGGAACGGTCGTCCCTGCCCCTTGATCCGGTCCCATTCCACCTTTGGCGTACTGTAGAACCCTGTGGAAGAGAGACTAATACGAGCCAAATAGGCGTCTTTCACCACATCCGCGAAGGCAAGCGCCTCGGCGCCGACATGGACCAGACCGTCCGCAAACCGCACATTGGCTGGATCAGTTTGCGCCCGCTCTGCCACGAATTCGGACAAACGCTCTCGGATGGTGTCGCAGGCCGCCTTAACCGCCATTCCGTTCAGGTCGGTGCCCGAGGACGCCGCAGTTGCGCTGGTGTTCGGCACTTTGCCTGTATCGGTGGCCGTGATCTTGATCTGATCAAGCCCGACCCCGAACCGCTGACGCAGCAACCTGCGCGACTTTCTGGAACAATCCCTGTCCCATTTCGGTGCCGCCGTGGTTCAGGTGGATCGAGCCGTCCTGATAGACGTGCACCAAAGCGCCTGCTTGATTTAGGTGGGTCAAAGTAAAACTGATGCCGAACTTCACAGGCGTCAGCGCAATGCCCTTTTTGAGTATTGGATTCGGCGTCGTTCCAGGCGGAAATCTGCGGCTTTTCGGCCTAAATAGTCACTGGTTTCAACAAGCCGGTCGGTCATTTCATGCAGAATAAAATCTTCGACCGGCATGCCATAGTGCGTGGTCTGCACCCCGACCTCTTCAGGCTTGGGAGAGTACTTCCCGCCAAAGCGCTTGCCACTCCCTGCGCCTTTTGCGTCAGCCGCGCGATAGTAATTCAACCGTCGCACCTCAAGCGGATCGCGCCCCACTGCATGGGCCACATGATCAAGCACGCGCTCGATCCCCAGCATACCCTGCGGCCCGCCAAAACCCCGAAAAGCGGTCGCAGACTGGGTGTTTGTCTTCAACCGATAGCGATTCCACCGCGCATATTCGGAATATAATAGGCATTGTCCGCATGCAGCATCGCCCGATCCGCAACAGGCAGCGACAAGATCCATCGACCAGCCGCACCGGCAAAGCTGCAAGAAGTCGACGCACATCTATCCTTCCCTCGCCATCAAAACCCACCCGATACTGGATGCTGGAAATCGTGCCGTTTGCCCGTGATCGATCATATCGTCATCGCGATCATAACGCATCGAGCAGGGCCGGCCGGTCATCGCGGCGACCACGGCACAAGACACCGCCAACGCGTTTCCCTGGCTTTCCTTGCCGCCAAACCCACCGCCCATGCGCCGCACTTCGACGCGCACGGCGTTCATAGGGGTGCCCAACGCCTCGGCCACCTTGTGCTGGATTTCGGTCGGATGTTGGGTCGAGGAATGCACGATCATATCGCCGCCTTCCTGCGGCAAGCGCGACGGCCGCCTGACCTTCCAGATAAAAATGCTCCTGCCCACCGATTTCTATTGAGCCATCCAGCACATGTTCGGCGGCGAGTCCAGCGCGGCGGCTGCGATCGCCCTTCGAATAGATGCGCGGTCCATCCTCGAAGTGACTTTGCGCATTCATCGCTTCGTCAATACTCAGGATCGCAGGCAGCTCATCGAATGTCGACCTTCGCCAGCCGCGCAGCTTTGCGCGCCAGCAAGATGCGTCTCGGCGACAACCAGAAACATCGGCTGTCCGACATAGTGAACCGTTTCCCTCGGCCAACATCGGCTCGGGCGACGGAGACGGCGACACGTCGTTCGCGTAGCGGCAGGTCGTCAGCGGTCAGTACCGCCACAACGCCCGGCGCAGCCCGCACGGCCGCAAGATCCAGCGAAACGATCTGTGCCGTGCGCCACTGTCGACAGGCCAAACGCCAGATGCAGAGCCCCGGCGGGCAGTGGGATGTCATCGACATATCGCGCCTGCCCCGTCACATGCAAAGCAGCGGCGTCATGCGGCACAGGTTTGGCGACGCTCATGGGCTGACCTCCAGCACACTGACCGGTTGGCCTGACAGTTCATGGAAGTAGCGAAGCAGCATATTGCGCGCGCCATCCAGCCGGTATCGGGCACTGGCCCGCATATCCGACAGCGGCTGAAAATCGTCACTAAATAGGGGCAAAACGTCTCTGACAGTGTCTTCAGCCCATGCCTTCCCGATCAATGCTGCCTCGACATGCACGGCCCGCTTCGGGATGCCTGCCATGCCCCCAAACGCAATCGATGGCCTCGGTGATGATGCCTTCCGAAACCGTCACATTGAAAGCGCCGCAAACCGCCGAGATATCCTGATCAAAACGTTTCGACAGCTTGTAGCACCGAAGCGCAGGTGCCGACTTTGGAATGGTGATCGCCTCGACAAACTCGCCGGACTGCCGGTCTTGCTTGCCGTACTCAACGAAGAAATCCTCGACCGGCAAAGTACGGCGTAGATCACCCTTGCGCAGATCAATTGTGGCCCGAAGCGCGATTAAGGCGGGCGGGTTGTCTCCGATGGGCGAGCCATTGGCGATGTTCCCGCCAATGGTTGCGGCCTGACGCACCTGTTCCGATCCGTACCGGCGCACCAGTTCCGCGTAAGACGGATGATGTTCGCGCAAAACAGGCAACAGAGAGGCCATCGTGACGCCAGCGCCGATTTTCATCGTATTATCGCGCACCGATATCTGTTGTAGGTCGCGGCAGCGGCCCAGAAACGCGACTGTCTCCGAGGTCCTTCAGATCTTTGGTGACCCAAAGCCCCACGTCTGTCGCTCCGGCAATCAGGACAGCGTCGGGGTGCGCTTCGTACCAGGCCGCCAATTCGTCGGCGGTCTCGGGTGCGAATGCCAAGGGGTTCTACTGCAATTTCGGCATCTTTCACCCAATCCGGCGCAGCCAGCTCGCTTGCAGCCTCGGCCGCCCGCACGATCGGCGCATAACCGGTGCAGCGGCACAGGTTACCCGCCAAAACATCATCGTGGTCCTTCCGGCCATTCAAATGCGCACAGGCCATCGAGACGACAAACCCCGGCGTGCAGAAACCCACACTGCGACTCCGTGATGGTCGATCATAGCCTGCTGAACGGGATGCAGAGCACCATCAGGGCCGGCGATACCCTCGACGGTCCGCACGGCTTTGCCGTGAAGCTGTGGCAGGAAAAGAATGCAGGCGTTCAGGGTCGTGCGCACCGCTGTCGTCGGTCACCATCACAGTGCAAGCGCCACAATCGCCTTCGTTGCAGCCTTCTTTTGTGCCAGTCAGGCCACGCGTTTCGCGCAACCAATCCAGCAAAGTGGTTGTCGAAGGCGCTTCGACCTCGACAGTTTCCCCGTTCAGAGAAAACTTGATTGTCATGTAAGACCCAGCCGCGTTACCCGAAGATCAGAGACATCTGCGCGCCGTCGATGCGGCGTAGAGAGCGCGCGTCTCTTGTCCTGACATTGATGAAAGCCGGGAAATCCGGAATTGGCAAGCCCCAGATGGCTTAGTCCCACGTGGGATGAAACTTGTTCGCAGGCGAAAGGGTGAAAATCTCGGCACCATCCTCGGTTACACCGACGGAGTGTTCGAACTGGGCAGACAGGGATTTGTCCCGTGTCACAGCTGTCCATTCGTCTGCCAGAACCTTGGTTTCGGGGCGTCCCAGATTGACCATCGGCTCAATGGTAAAGAACATACCCGGCTCCAGCACAGCCCCTGTCCCGGGGCGGCCATAGTGCAGCACGTTGGGCGGCGCGTGAAACACTCGGCCAAGACCGTGCCCGCAGAAATCACGCACGACCGACATCCGTTCGGCTTCCACAAAGGACTGTATGGCGTAACCGATGTCGCCGAAGGTGTTGCCCGGCTTGACCGCTTCGATACCCTTGAACAGGGCGTCATGGGTGACCTGGATCAGCCGCTCGGCCTTCCGCGGCAGTTTCCCTGCAACATACATGCGGCTTGTGTCACCGTACCAACCATCGACAATAACCGTGACATCCACGTTGAGAATGTCGCCATCCTTCAATCGTTTTTCGCCGGGGATGCCATGGCAAACAACGTGGTTCACACTGATGCAGCTTGCGTGCTTGTAACCCTTGTAACCGATCGTGGCCGAAGTCGCGCCAGCGTCATCAACGCGAGCATTGATAGCTGCGTCGATCGCTCCGGTGGCGACACCTGGTTCAATCATCGGCGCGATTTCGTCAAGAATCCGCGCAGCAAGCTCGCCCGCGCGATGCATACCGGCGAAGCTTTCGGGTTCAAATATGCGGATGCCGTCTTTGGTCAGACGGCCCTTGCTTCGGTCGTCCACATCCGTTCCTTCTCGTTATCGCGGCATATAAGGCGATTGCTTCCAATTTGCCAGCGCAGGAATCGTCACTCTTCCTCGAAAACCGGAAGTTGGTGGCTGATACACACCTCTTCGACGCTGATGGTCGTCGCATGACAGACCGCCTCGACGCCGTCACGCCGCGCCAGATCGAAAGCTGCGCCGTAAGCCGGATCAAGATCCCGGGCCAAGGCGAACCCCGTACAGTCGGTGCGTTGCACCAGATAGAGCATCACAGCACGATGACCTTCGCGCACCATCGCGGAAAGTTCCGCCAGATGCTTGGCGCCCCGTTCAGTGACACAGTCGGGAAACTCGGCAAGCTTGCCGGTGCGACGCAGATGAACATTCTTCACCTCTACATAGGCGTCCGGCAGACCCGGCTCACTCAGAAGGAAGTCGACCCTGCTATTGGTGCCGTACTTCACCTCGGGCCTCACGGTGCCGTAAGCGGCCAACGCAGGAGTCGCCCTCGCTTCAAGCGCTTCGCGGACAACGCGGTTCGGAACTGCGGTATCGATCCCGGCGATGTGACCCCTTTCCAGCTCGACCAATCGCCAGCCGAATTTTAGCTTCTTCTTTGGATCATCATTCGGTTCCAGCCACACGCGCATACCGGGTTCGGCCAGCCCCAACATGGCACCCGGATTAGGGCAATGAGCCACCACTTCGCGGCCATCCGCTTCCAGCCGAACATCGGACAGGAAACGTTTATAGCGACGGATCAACCGCGCAGGCACCAAAGGCGTTTGAAAGCGCATAGCCCCGGCCCTATACCGGCAGATATAAGGGCACAAGGACACGACATGACAAATCCAACAGCCGCGATGCTGGTGATCGGTGACGAGATTCTCAGCGGCAGAACACGCGACGCCAATATGCATTATCTGGCCGGGCGACTGACCGAGGTTGGCATCGACCTGAAAGAGGTGCGCATCGTTTCGGACGACGCGGCCGCCATTGTGGACGCCGTCACCGCATTGTCTGCCGCCTATGACAACGTCTTCACTAGCGGCGGCATCGGTCCGACCCATGACGATATCACCGCCGATTGCATTGCCCGCGCCATGGGCGCGTCGATTGACGTGCGCGATGACGCGCGCGCGTTGTTGCAGGCGCACTATGACCGTCAGGGGACCGAGTTAAACGAAGCACGGTTGCGCATGGCACGCATCCCGGACGGAGCCACGCTGATCGAGAATCCAGTCTCGGTTGCCCCCGGCTTTTCGCTTGGCAATATCCACGTTATGGCCGGGGTCCCTTCAGTGTTTCGCGCGATGGTCGAAACACTTCTGCCGGGGCTGACCGGAGGCGATCCCCTCTTGTCAGAAACCATACGCATCACCCGTGGTGAAGGCGATATCGCAGGCCCGTTAGGTGATCTGGCGGATGAATTCAGCGATCTCAGCTTCGGGTCTTATCCGTTTCAGCGCGACGGCATTTATGGCGCAAACATCGTCATCCGTGGCACCTCGACCAATACTTTAACACAAGCTGCCGGACGCCTGCGCGACTTATTCGGAGACGACGCCACGTGACACAACCCACGCCGGATCGCCTTTTTGAGGCACTCGACGCTACATGGCCTGCCGCGCGCTTTCAAAGCGTCGGCCCGTGGACGCTGCGCCAAGGGCGTGGTGGGGGCCAACGCGTCTCGGCAGCCACAGCTGCCAGCACGGTATCCGAAGGTGACATCGCACAAGCTGAAACGGGCATGCAGGCTCTGGGTCAGACGCCGCTTTTCATGATCCGCGGCAACGACACCGCGGTTGACGGATGGCTTGCCACACGCGGCTACGATATCGTTGACCCTGTGACAATGTATCTGGCGCCTTCCAAGTCCCTTGCGGACGACCTGCCGTTCACAGCGGTGATACCTACCTGGCCTCCGCTGGCGATCCAGCGCGAGATTTGGGCCGACGCGGGCATTGGCCCGGCGCGATTGGACGTGATGGATCGGGTGACAGGCCCAAAGGCCGCTCTGTTGGGACGGAAGGGCGATACGCCCGCCGGAACAACCTTTGTCGCTGCGCACAAAGATGTCGCCATGATGCATGCGCTGGAAGTCGTAAAACCCCAGCGCCGCCAGGGCATTGGCCACGATGTGCTGACCGGATGTGCGAATTGGGCTGTTCAGTACGGCGCAGAGTGGATTGCGCTGGCGGTTGTGCGAACGAATGAAGCGGCGAATACTCTTTACCTTAAGGCCGGGATGGCACCTGCTGCGGAATATCATTATCGCCGCGCACCCGAGGTGCCAGAATGATCCGCTACGCTGCATTTCTCTGCGTTGCCTTTGCCTCTCAAGCCGTATCACAAGAGCTGGACCTTTCGGGAGGCGGTGCCGTCGCACGGGTCGAATCCAGCCCTGCCATGGGCGTGCGCCTGCCAACGGCCGCCTGGGCGCCCGGAACGACTGTCGGCGAAACGGAAGGCGCTGTTCGAAGAACAGTTTATCAACTGCCAAATACAGCGCGGACTTCACTTCAGCTTATCGCACCCGCCCGCACAGAACTGGAAGACGACGGTTACCAAATCGTTTTCGCATGTGCCGACGCTGCCTGCGGTGGTTTCGACTTTCGGTTTCAGCTCGATCTTTTGCCCGAGCCGGATATGCACGTGGACCTCGGCAATTATCGCTACCTGCTGATGCAGAAAGAAGGCGCCAACCCGCACACGGTTTCGCTGGTCGCCTCGGTGTCTGCCTCGGCAGGGTTCCTCCACGTAACCGAGGTTTCGGATGCCATATTGCCAGAACCCACAGCAACAGTCCGCACGCCAGACACCAAGGCCGCACCGGCAGGCGACCTTATCGATGACCTGAAACGCAGCGGCCATACTGTCCTGAACGATCTGGAGTTTCGCACAGGTTCCACAGACCTAGGCGATGGTCCATTTCCATCGCTTTCAGTTCTGGCGGCTTGGTTAGGTGCAAACCCGACCGCGCGCGTCATCTTGGTCGGGCACACAGATGCAGTTGGATCGTTGGATGCGAACACGTCGCTGTCGCAGCGTCGGGCCGCCGCGGTGGCCGACAGACTGGTCGCAAATTTCGCGACCAACCGTGATCAGTTGCAGGCCGCAGGTGCTGGCTTCCTGTCGCCGGTTGCCTCAAATCTCAGCCCGGAAGGGCGGGCGGCCAACCGGCGGGTCGAAGTCGTTTTGCTCGCGCTGGAATAACAAGCCCTGCAAAAGAAAATGGGCGCCACAAGTGCGCCCAAAGTTATACCAAAACACCGTTACCGAGGGAAATCTTACCACTTGTCCGGGCCTTTTTCTGCAAAGGCATGGGCAAGGAAATCGATGAACGCGCGCACCTTGGGCTGCGTGAAGCGGCCCGGTGGATAGACAACATAGATGCCTTGCGTTTCGACAGGAAGTTCTGGAATAGCCTCTTCGATCAGGCCGTCATGCATAGCTTCCGCATAAAGGAAGGATGGCAGATAGGCGATGCCAAGGCCCGAGATGGCCGCGTTCAGCAAGCGACTGGCCGTCATTCACTGTCAGCCATCCAGCGGTGCGAACCTGACGTTTCTCACCAGAGGGCGCCGTCAGCTTCCAGACATTGCCAGAAGAGTTGTTCGAGTAATGCAGCAGCTTATGCTCGTTCAACTCGTCGATTTTCTGCGGACGGCCATACTTCTCAAAGTAGTCTGGCGACGCGATCATTCGACGGTTGGTTTCGCAAAGCTTGCGCGCCATCAAAGTCTGAATCTTCCAGTTCACCCATACGGATCGCAAGATCGAACCCTTCCGAGATCAACTCGACATAGCGGTTGTTCAGCACCATATTCACGGTGATTTCCGGGAATTCCTGAAGGAATTCACCCAAAACAGGCGACAGATGGTTCACGCCGAAATCTGTGGCAACCGAGATACGCAACAGGCCGGAAGGCGCAGACTGCATCGAGGTGACCAAGCGCATCAGCCTCACCAGCATCGTTCAAAACGCGGCGGGCACGGTCGTAATACGCAAGGCCAATCTCAGTCGGCGATACGCGACGGGTGGTTCTGTTTAGCAGACGCGCACCAAGTCGGGCTTCCAGCGAAGAGACGTGTTTTGACACGGCAGACTTCGAGATTCCCATTTTCTTGGCAGCGTCAGTAAACCCACCCTGATCAACGACGGTTGCAAAGGCTTCCATTTCCGTCAGACGGTCCATCAGGTTCTTACCCTTAATTCTTGCCCCCAAGACAATCACCTTGTGCGGGTGAAATCGGGCAAGAATGCGGAGAGACCCCGACAATTAGCCGGTTTTATCAGGATTGTTTTGGGTGTGGAGACGTAGTGAAAATCACCAAAAATCAGTCAAACAATTGAAATTAAGTGATTTTCAAGATTTTGGGTGTTGGGCGGCGTTAACCCGCCGCCCGACGCTTTGTTTCAAATCTAGGAACCCGGCTCGGGCGAAAGCGACGCGATGTATGCCCAAAGGTTGGCCGCATCTTCTTCTTTACGAACTTTGAAAGCCATTCCGGAGCGCGCCTTGCTGTCCCCGGTGACCTCTTTCAAAAAGGCAGTGGGGTCCTGAACATAGGCAACAAAGGTTGCTTCGTCCCAGACAAGACCGCCTTCGCCAGCTTCAACGATCGACTTTTTGTACTTCTTCCCAAAGTCCTCATTCGATCCAGCCGTTCTGCCAGGAACGCCCCAGAGGTTCGGCCCGGTTTTGCCGCCCTTCAGAACAACAGTTCCTTCAGCGTCCACAATTGAATGGCAAGCCTTACACTGGTTAAAGGCCTTCTCTCCGGCCTCGGCATCGCCCGAAGCGTGACCGCCCGCAAAAGCAGGCAAAGCTGCAAAGCCAGCTACCAAAATGGTGGTAAGTGTTAGTTTCATACGTAAACCTCCGTTAATGTCTTGCGATGGAACCTAGTGCGGCATACCGCAAGTCAACTTGCTATGCGATAACGATCACGCGACGGCATGTGCAATGGCGCATTGCTTCCACAACACCGACAAAGCCTCGACCAGATGGTCGATGTCTTCGTCGCTGTGCAAAGGACCCGGCGTGAATCTCAGCCGTTCGCTACCTTTTGGCACTGTCGGATAGTTGATCGGCTGCACATAGATACCCCATTCGCGCATCAGAATGTCCGAAAGCATCCGGCATTTGAGCGGGTCCTTGATCATCACCGGGATGATATGGCTCGGGTTGCGTAGGTGCGGGATTCCGTGCGCATCGAGTTTCGCACGAAGCTGTGCCACCTGTTGGCGCTGCAACAGCCGCTCTGTATGGCTGACCTTTAGGTGCGCGATCGACGTCCGCGCCGCTGCCGCCACAGCGGGAGGCAACGCGGTGGTAAATATGAAGCCGCTTGAGAAAGACCGGATAAAGTCGCAAAGCGCCGCGGAACCGGTCACATAACCGCCCATACAGCCATAGGCTTTGCCAAGGGTGCCTTCGATCAATGTGATCCGGTCCATCAAGCCTTCACGCTCGGCCACTCCGCCGCCGCGAGGCCCGTAAAGGCCAACCGCATGCACTTCGTCGAGATAGGTCATGGCGTCATGTTTTTCGGCAACCTCGACGATTTCCTTCATCGGGCTGATGTCACCGTCCATCGAATAGACGCTTTCGAAAGCCACGATCTTGGTCGCGTTGGCAGGCAAAGCGGCCAGCTTACGGTCAAGATCTTCCGGGTCGTTGTGTTTCCAGATCGCCTTTTCGCAGCGTGCATGCCGGATGCCTTCGATCATCGACGCATGGTTCAGGCTGTCCGACAGGATCACCGCATTGGGCAGGCGTGACCCCAGCGTCGAGAGAGACGCCCAGTTCGAGACGTAACCAGAGGTGAACAACAAAGCCGCTTCTTTTTGGTGAAGGTCTGCCAGTTCCCGCTCCAGCAAAAGATGCTCGTGGTTGGTACCCGAGATATTGCGTGTTCCGCCTGCACCGGTACCGCAAGAATCGATGGCATCTTTCATCGCTTGGCGAACCTTGGCGTTCTGACCCATGCCCAGATAGTCGTTCGAGCACCAAACGGTCACCTCGTCCGGCGCTTCGTCGTCGTGACACTTGGCCTTTGGAAACTCGCCCACCCGGCGCTCTAATTCGGCAAATATCCGGTAATTGCCCTCTTCTTTAAGCGCGTCGATCTGCTGGTTGAACAGGCTGTCAAATTTCATGACGTCTTTCCTTTGGCTGTCCGTTAATTTCCGGCGCAGGTGCTGGCAACATCCAGCGCCAAAGCTTCGCATCCGGCAAAGGCAGGATCAAAAGCCAGTGTTCGAGCAAGGCAAGTGCCGTAAGCCCGGCAAGCAGCGCAAATCCGGCCTGATCGACCGGGGTGACGCTGGCAAATAGACGCTCGACCCAACAGGCAAGCGCAAAGGTCAGAACGGTGACCGAAATTGGGAACAACCAGTTCATCCGCGCAATACGAAAGTGGCTGCCAAGATGGGCAAGGTGGCGTGGCAGAAACTCGGTGTTGATGTGCCGCACACCCAGAAACAGGTTCAGCTTGGCAGACACCCGCGCAAAATACAGGATCACATAGGTCCAGTGACCGACGGTATTTTCGGCCCCAACGCTGGTGAGCACCACGAACGCCAAAAGGACGGTCAGAACCAGTTCATGATAAGCAACCGTATCCCAAGCCCGCTGGAATCGCTCCAGTTCGGGACGGTCAGGTGGGCAAGGAAGCTCAACCGGCCCGGTGACCGCACCAGTCAGGAACGACAGTTCGACCCAGCCCCAAAGCGCCAGAACGCCGAGGAAGGCGCCATAGACACCCGTCATGCTTGTATCCGAGAGAGACGCCAGATAGGCCCAAGCGCCCAACCCAAGGATCGGCAAGCCCAACAAGGTTGCCCGCCGCCCAGCCGCGCGCCCGCCCCTTTCAGCCAATCGCACAGCGATCAGGATTGCTCCGGTGGAAGACCACCAGAGCAAGACCGCAGCAAGAAAAGCTATAAGGGCTGGCGACATAGGCTTAGTACGCCGGCTCAAGCCGGACGCTGTCAGGCACCCGGTGTGATTTCGAAGGAATGGTGTAAAGCGACACAAAGCACATCGCCGCCCGCACTGAAGCCCCGATCTGGCGCAACTTGCCAACCAGACCGCCGGCTTCTTTGGCTTTCGCGATATCCACGTTCGCGCGTTGCAGCTTTTCAAGCGTTGGCTGCCAGCGCGGATGCTCGATATCCAGCGTGATCGGGAAGATCTGTTCAGTCAGCTTCGAGGTCTTGGTGAAGACCTCATGTGCGTACCAGTCCGGATCAACACCTAAAGCCGCGTGGAAAGCGGGGCGCTGGTGGTCGCGGACATACATCGTGGCATAGACCGCTGTCAGGAAGAACTTGATCCAATAGACATTCATACCAGAGGTCAGCTTGGGGTCGGTTTTCATCAGCAAGGCAAATGCCTCGCCATGGCTGAACTCGTCGTTGCACCATTCGCGGAACCACTTGAAGATCGGGTGGAAACGATGCTGAGGGTTCGCCTCAAGGTGCCGATAAATGGTGATGTACCGCGCATATCCGATTTTTTCGGAAAGATAGGTTGCATAGTAAATGAACTTTGGACGGAAATAGGTGTACTTCTTTTTCTGCGTCAGGAAACCAAGGTTCACCCGAAGCCCGGCTTCGCGCAGCGCATCGTTGATAAACCCGGCATGCCGCGCTTCGTCCCGCGCCATAAGCTGGAACAATTGCGTGATGTCTTTGTTGTTGCCACGACGCTTCATTTCTTTGTAAAGCACACAGCCCGAAAACTCGGCGGTACAGCTTGAGATCAAGAAGTCGATGAATTCCTTCTTAAGAGCAGGCTCCATCCCATCCCAATCGACGTGGTCCCAGTCTTCGTTTTTCTTGAAATGCCCTTTGTTAGGGTCTGAAACCATCTGGGCGATCAACTTGTCCCAGTCTTCGCGAACCGGCTCGACGTTGATGGCGTCCAGCTCGTCAAAATCGGTGGTGTAAAAGCGCGGCGTCAGCAAAGTGTTCTGCATCGCCGTTTCCGTGGCCATGTCGGATGTGAATTCCTTGTCCTGCGCTTCGGCAATGGCAAGGCCTTCTTCAACGGTGGTAGCATCAGCGGTGTGCTTGGCTTGCATGTTCATAGCGTCACCTCATCGGAAAACGAGAATTCGCAAAGTTCCATGATCTCGAAGTCACCCGTCAGCCGGGTCCAAAGACGCTCCAGCTTGCTGGCGCGATAAATCGTGGCTTGGCGGTCTTCGCTGACGACTTCGCCAAAGGGCGCCATGATCTCGGGGCCGTTCACCTTGACCTCGTCACCGGGATAAATGACCGCGCCATTGTTGAAACGGACATGTGCATGAAGGCTTTCAAAACAATGGCTCACCTCGACCGTGCAAGGGGCGTGTTCAATGTCTTTTGTAAGTAATCCCATCAGTTGTTCCCTTTCTGAGATAGAGCCAGCAGTTGGGCAAAAGCGCCGGCATTGTCTGCGCCAAACCCCATAAGGTCAGCGCGCCACCCGGTAGACGGGTCAAGAATGGCCATACGGCCGTTTTCATAAGCTTGCACAATTACCGGGCCATCAAAAGCCACCCGATGCTTGGTGCGTTCGCGGATAATGACGCGGTGGATACCAGCGATAAAGCCGCCGTCTTCCGCCGACAAATCAACCAGAAGCGATCCATCTACTTTCAAAACCTCGACGGCACCCGAGATGCCATCGGAGTTCAGCACCAGCGCCGCTTCAGCCACAACCGGGGAAACCGGCGGCGTGCTGACCAGCGGGCGGTCCGTGACACGCGCAAAGATCGCGATGGCTAACGAGGCAAGTATCAACGCAATGACCGACCGGATCAGGACGCGTGGCAGCATCTTGTCTTCGGGCGTGAAGACGCGGGGAGAAACCTGTGTTGTCATGTGTCGCCCTCCTATTCCGCTGCAACTGCAGCCGGGTCAGCCCGGTGTGCGATTTGTGGCATGGTCAAACGTGCTTCAGCAGCTTCAGCCACCAGCCGAGCCACACGTTCCGCATCTGGAATACAGCGCAGTGCAGGCATTGTTGGAAACTTCCAAGGACGCACGTGCGGCCAGCACACCAGATAGCTCATCTGAAGATCGCCCATCGTCTTGAACACGATGGTGCCGGTGCCATCTTTTCGGACATCCAGATCAGCGCTTTCAATCTCGGTGTAAGGCAGGTTCAGCGTAATCGTCAGCGCCGCACCAATCCGCATTGCAATGCGGCGGTTGGTTATCGTGTAAACGGTTGCACGCGCCTGAACGAAAGCTGTCAGCCAAAGCAGAAATCCCACGATGGCACCGAGCACAAGAAACGGAAGCGAAATGCCAAACGCCTGACCGGCCGGCATCAAATCCACCGCAACGACAAAGCGCCAAAGGGCAAGGAACACGAAATATCCCGCCACCCACCAGAAGGCGAGCGCCGACTTCGTAAGCGCCCAGGTGTCCGGGCGCCCTTGCCAAAGTATTTCCTCGCCTTCGGGCGGAAGCTCGGGCAAGCCTCTGACCGGTTCTATGGCGAAATCATCATAGTTCATGGGTGTTCCCTCCCTAACCGTTGTTAAATCTGCGGGTCGTGGCGGTTTTGAGCGGCATACAAATAGCCACCGCCGTAATAGGCACAGACCTTCTCTTCTTCGAGCAGTGTGATCTGATCGTCCCGCTTAATCGTCGGCACATCTGCAAACTGATGCGCATAGATCGAAACGACCGAAACCCTGTCCGCCTTGAGGCGCGTCATGGTGATCGGCACCAAGCGGGTACCGCCGCCATTTGCCAGGTCGTATTCGACATAGCGAACCAGTTGCTCGGGCTCGTCGATCCAGAGATCTGTCACCGTGCCAACGACCTGTTTGTCGCCCGACACGACCGGCATTCCGCGCGGATCGCGACCCGTCGTAATGTGGAAAGCCTCGGCCTTGGAAAGCGGCACGATCTTTGCGTGCCCCTTGGCATCCAGCTCGGGTTCGTCGCGACGCTCGGCCCAGGATGCAGGACCCACACCGTCGGTCATTGGGTTGCCCGTTGGCTCGAAGGGAAAACCATTGCCTTCAGCTGTTTTCCGAAGCGCGAGATTGCAGCGCTCGGGTTTCTGGCCTGAAGGAACCGTCAGCTCGCCACGACCATGCGGCAATTTGAAGGTCTTATCGTCCGGCACAGGAAACATCCCCTGATTGGCCGACACGTTGCCGTCGTCGTCTTCCAGCGGATAGCCTTCGCGCATGTTCTCGCGCTGAATATAGAAAATCAGCAGGGCGAAAAAAATCCAGAACAGCCAAAGTGTCAGGCTGGCCAAATCCAGATTACCGGTGAATGCCTCAGTCATGGGTCAGGTCCTTTCCATGGGCTTAGGTCGGGAAATCGGCAAGGCCGATCCGTTCCATCTCAACATTGCGGGTTGTGCGCGACCGGGTCACCAAAGGACCAAGTGCGGCAAGCGTGACAAAGATCAAGGCGATCTCGGCGTGATAAACGACAGAGTAACCAGTGGCGGGCGACGCAAGCGCCTCGCCCCAGTTGCCCGCCATGGCTTGGCCGTTGACGACATCGCGAATGGTGCCGCCGATGGCAATTGAAAGGCCCGCCGCCGTTGCCTGCGCCGCACCCCAAGCGCCCAGCGCCAGCCCGCGACCCGCGACACCTTCAGCGGGAAGCGTCATGGCAGCGGTCAGCGTGGCCACCGCAAACAAGCCGCCGCCAAATCCGATCAGGCCAGCGCCGATGAAGAACAACACGGGCGATCCCATAGGTGCCGAGAAAATCACGCAGGAAAACGCAGACAGTCCAGCCAGACATCCTGTCGCCGCCATCCGAAACGGATTGGCGTGCTTTGCAAGTTTGCGTGCCGCCATTGCAAATCCACCCAAGGCACCAGCGGCCCACATCGCGGTCAAAAGCGTTGTCGACGATACGGAAAGCCCGAGTATCTCGCCGCCGTAAGGCTCCAGCAAAACGTCCTGCATGTTGAACGCCATCGTTCCAACGAACACGACGACCAAAAGGCGTCCCGCCTGCCCACCGGCAAGGAAATCCGCCCATGCATCGCCAAAGCTTGGGCGTGGTGCCTCGCGTTCAGCTTTAGACATAGGCCGAATCTGCTCTTGCTTCCAAAGGGCCACAAGGTTCAACAAAAGCCCGACCAAAGCCGCGCCCTGAACCACCCGAACCAAAAGAAGCGGCTCGAAGTCGCGCAGCAACCAGCCGATCAACAGCGCCGAGACACCCATGCCGAGAAGGAACATCACATAAAGAAGTGCAACGACCCTCGGCCGTGTCTCGTCCGTTGCGCGATCTGATGCCAGGGCCAGACCCGCCGTCTGCGTCATATGCAGGCCAAGCCCGGTCATCAGAAAGGCCATCGCTGCCAAGACTTCGCCCGCGAAGGGGACATCATGTACCGGGTCTCCGCCCAATACCAAAAGCGCGAAAGGCATCACAGCCAAACCGCCCATCTGCCAAAGCGATCCGAACCACAGATATGGAATGCGCTTCCACCCAATAGCGCTGCGATAGGTATCCGACCGGAAACCCAGCAAGGCACGGAACGGCGCAATTAGGACAGGCAGAGCAATCATCACCGCAACAATCATCGCCGGGACCGAAAGCTCGACAATCATCACACGGTTCAGCGTGCCCAGCAGCATGACCGAGGCCATGCCGACCGACACCTGAAACAGCGAAAGCCGAAGCAACTGACCCATCGGCAGCTCGTCGCTTGCCGCATCGGCAAACGGCAGCGCGCTTAGGCTAAGCTGTTTCAGCGCAGCCTTCATGCGACGTACTCCATCGCTTCCGAGATATAGAACCCGCTGGAAACGCGCCCAACGCTGGACAACCCTTCGATTTTGCGAGCCAACCGGCGTGGTGCATGCGGCACCATGACGGGCGAACGGTCGGACCGCGGAAAGGCTTTGCCTGCGTACCACATGGTCATCAGCAACGGCGTCTTGGGGGCAACTGTGAAAACGATGTTGCCGTGGCAGCCTTTTGACAGGTCGCCCAACGCGCTGCGAATATCTTCTTCACTGTAGTAAATCAAACTGTCCATCGCGACGGCATAGTCGAACACGCCGCGGTCGCCGCACATGTCACCCGCTTCAAAACGCACCTTGCTGCGAAGGTCTTGCGGCAAACGGGTTTCCGCGATGCCGACAAGTTGTGGCGAGATATCAACGCCAACAACTTCGGCACCACGCTGGGCCAATTCGACACTCATCCGACCAGTCCCGCAACCTGCGTCCAGAACCCGAGCACCGCGCAGGTCGTCTGGCAAACGCGACAGCATCAACGCCCGCATCCGGTCGCGTCCCTGCCGCACAGTCTCGCGAATACGGCTGACCGGCGCGTCCGAGGTCAGACGCTCCCATGTCCGGGTCGCCGTACGGTCGAAATAGGTTTCAACGCGCGAACGCGTCACCTCGTAGGTCATCAATCGAATCCCAACAGTTCAAAGATGTCGCGGTCTTCCATCGGCGCAGGCGCCAAAGGATCGGTGCCAGCCCAAAGCCGTTCGGCCAGCCGCACGTATTCGGCACGACAATGCACGACGTCTTCTTCGTCATCCATTTCGAACAGAAGTCTTCTTCTTCAGCCGCGAACGCCGAATGGCATCAACATCAGGCATATGCGCGATGCGGTTGAAGCCGACGGTGTCGCAATAACGATCCACCTCGTTGGTATCCTTCGACCGGTTTGCCACACAGCCCGCCAGACGCACTTTGTAGTTGGCCGACTTGGCCTGAACCGCCGCAATGATCCGGTTCATCGCATAGATCGAATCGAAATCATTAGCGGTCACGATCAACGCCCGGTCCGCGTGCTGCAAAGGGGCGGCAAAGCCACCGCAAACCACGTCGCCCAGCACATCAAAGATCACCACGTCCGTGTCTTCCAGCATGTGGTGCTGCTTCAAAAGCTTCACCGTCTGGCCGACAACGTAACCGCCACAGCCCGTGCCGGCAGGCGGTCCGCCCGCTTCAACGCACATCACGCCGCCATAGCCTTGTGTCATGAAATCTTCAGGCCGCAATTCCTCGGGGTGAAAATCGACGCTCTTCAGAATGTCGATCACCGTCGGCTGCAAATGCCCGGTCAGCGTAAAGGTCGAATCGTGCTTTGGGTCACAACCGATCTGAAGCACGCGCTTGCCCATGGTCGAAAACGCTGCCGACAAGTTGGACGAGGTCGTCGATTTGCCGATCCCGCCTTTGCCATAGACCGAAAACACCTTGGCGCCTTCGATTTTCGCCTCGGGATCCAGATGCACCTGCACCGACCCCTCGCCGTCCTGACCGTTCAGAACTGGGATATCATCGCGTGGGCTCATTTTGGTTCCCTTTCAAATGTTTCTGTCGTCATCATTCCGCAGCCACCCCTTCGACGCGGTCTTCCAGTGCATCCGCCGCATCCTGCAGCGCTGCCAGCGTTTCGGCATCAGGCGCCCAGTATTGGCGGTCCGAAGCTTCAAGCAGCCGGTTGGCCATCCGCGAGGATGCAACCGGGTTCAGATCGGCCAAACGCTGGCGCATTTCTTCGTCCAGGACGAAAGTCTCGGACAGGCGCTGATAGACCCAAGGTTCCACAGCACCAGTCGTCGCCGACCAGCCCAATGTGTTGGTCAGTTGCGCCTCGATTTGGCGCACCCCTTCCGATCCATGGCTCAGCAGGGCTTCATAGAATTTTGGGTTCAGGCTGCGCGAGCGTGTCTCAAGCGCGACCTGATCGGCCAGCGTGCGAATACGACCCGCACCGCGCGTCTGGTCGCTGATATAAACAGCCGCCTCGTCGCCACCGCGTGCGCGTTTCACCGCGCGGGAAATCCCGCCCAGCGTGTCAAAGTAGTGATCAACAGTTGTGACACCCAGCTCCACGGACTCGAGGTTTTGATAGGCCACCTCAACGTTGCGCAAAGTGTCTTGCAGCAGTTCTGCGTTCTTTGCGGCCTTGCCATCTACGCCGTAAGCAAAGCTTTTCCGCGCCTCATAGGCATCCGCCAATTCGTCTTCGTCTCCGAAGGCTGAACTATCGACCAACTGGTTCACGTTCGAGCCATAGGCACCCTCGGCATTCGAGAAGACCCGAAGGGCAGCCTCCGCCATCGAAGCTCCGGTGCGTTCGACGTAATCCAGCGCATGGGCGCGCACAAAGTTCTGATCCAGCGGCTCATCCGCCTCGGCCGCCTGCAGTGCCGCATCAGCCAGAAGCCGCGTTTGCAAAGGCAGAAGATCGCGGAAAATCCCCGAAAGCGTCATGACAACATCTATCCGGGGGCGTCCAAGCTGATCGAGCGGAACAAGGTCCGCACCACTTAGCCGGCCAAAACTGTCGAACCGGGGCTTGGCGCCGATCAAAGCCAGCGCCTGACCAATCGGCCCGCCGTCGGTCTTGATATTGTCCGACCCCCAAAGCACCAACGCCACGCTGCGCGGCACATTTTTATGTTCGGCCAGAAGCATCTCGGCCTGACGCGCACCTTCGCGGCAAGCATGCTCGGTCGGCATCCGGAACGGATCAAACGCATGGATATTGCGGCCAGTTGGCAGGATGTCCGGGTTACGGATCAGATCACCGCCCGGCACCGGCGGCGTGAATCGACCGTCCAAAGCGCGGAGCAGCGCGGGCATTTCCTGCATCGTGTCCAGCGCGGCAGCAACACGCGCCTGGGTTTCCGCGTCTGCACCGTCCAAGATCGCCAGATACTCGGCACGGGCTTCTTCGGACAGCGGCGCACCCATCACGTGCAACCCGTCCGGGATCAGCGCATCTTCGGTTTCCAAAAGCTTTAGCCAAAGTGCTTCTGGCGGCGTGCTGCCTATATCAACAGTTTCTGCCTGTTCGGCGATCAAAGCTTCCAACTCACCGCGCCCTTCGGCGTCAGGTGCCATCTCGCGCCACCGGGTCAGGCTGTCCTTCAACTCGGCCAAGGCTTTATAAAGTCCTGCCGTCGCCAAAGGCGGCGTCAGGTGAGAAATCGTGACTGCCCCCGAACGGCGCTTGGCAAGCGTTGCCTCAGATGGGTTGTTGGCCGCATAAAGATAGATGTTGGGCATCTCGCCGATCAAACGATCAGGCCAGTCGCGGGCACCAAGACCCGCCTGCTTGCCCGGCATGAATTCCAGCGCGCCGTGCATACCGAAATGCAGAATCACATCCGCAGCGAAGGTATTGCGCAGCCAGAGATAGAATTGGACGAAAGCATGCGTTGGCGCGAATCCACGTTCGAACAGCAACCGCATCGGATCGCCTTCATAGCCAAAGGTTGGCTGCAGACCCACGAAGACATTGCCGAACTGATAGCCTAGGACGAAAACGCCAGACCCATCAGACTGCACCCGCCCGGGCGCTGGTCCCCACACCGCTTCAATGGCTTTCAAAGGCGGCGTATTGCGCACAATCGTCTCGGCATCCACATGCGCAGCGACGTTAGCCTCTTGGCCGTACTGCGCCGCGTTGCCGCCCAGAACGACGGCGCGAAGGTCATCGACGGTTTCCGGAACATCGAGCGTATAGCCCTCGGCCTTCATGGCGTTCAGGGTGTTGAACAGCGACTGGAACACGCTCAGGTAAGCGGCCGTCCCGGCAGCACCTGCATTCGGCGGAAAGCCAAAAAGGACAATCCCGACCTTCTTTTCGGCGTTCTTGCGACGGCGCAAGCGTGCCATCCGAAGCGTCTTTTCAGCAAGGCTATCGATCCGCTCAATGCAGGGCGCCATCACTTTATGCTCGGAAACCATCTGGCATGCGTGTGAGCATCCCTGACAGCCATCCGGTCCGTGACGACCGGCAAAAACAGTCGGGTTGATCGCGCCGTCAAGTTCCGGCAACGCAATCAGCATCGTCGTCTCAATAGGGCCAAGACCCTGCGGGCTTTCTGCCCACTGACCCAGCGTCTGAAATTCCAGTGGATGCGCCGCGATATAGGGCAGGTCGAGGTCGTTCAGAACCTCAAGTGCCGCGGCATTGTCATTATACGCCGGTCCACCAACAAGGCTGAAGCCTGTCAACGAAACCAGAGCGTCAATTTTGACGCCCTGCTCGTCTTGGAAGAAGCTCTTAATTGCTGGTCGCCCGTCAAGCCCACCGGCAAAAGCAGGGATCACGCGCAGACCGCGGGCTTCAAAGGCGCGAATGACGGCATCGTAATGCGCTGTATCCGAGCTGAGCACATAGGACCGCATCAACAACAGGCCGATGGTGGCCTCGGGCTTTTTCGGCCCCGGCAGATCTGAAGCATCCAAAGTGATCCGGTCGGGCAGATCGGGATGGTACAGCCCTGTATCGGGATATTCCAAAGGCAGCGCAGCGGTTCCGCCCAGCCATTCGGTCCGGCCGGCATACTTGCTCAACAGATAGCGGACCATGGCTTCGATATTGTCGTCTGATCCACCCAGCCAGTACTGCATAACCAGGAACCAGCTGCGAAGGTCCTGTGACTTGCCGGGAATAAACTTCAGGATCCGCGGCAAACGACGCAGCATCTGCATCTTCTTCTCGCCGCTTTCCGTCGAAGGTTTAGAAGACCCGCGCAGCCGCTTCATCAGCTTCATCACGCCGGACTGCGGCTTTGACATATCCAGCGTGCCCAGCTTGGTCAGCTTGACGATTTCGGCATCGGCGATGACACCAATCATCCCATCGACACGGTCACGCACCGCAGCCAGATCAGGCAGGATCGGTTGGATATGTTCTTCAAGAAACAAAAGGTTCGCAACGACCATATGCGCGGTCGCGATGGCAGCGCGTGTTTTGACCAGCGCGGCGGGGTTTTCGGCCCATTCCGCGGCGGCATGCACCGTCACGTTCAGACCCGGGAAGTCGTGCACAAGGCGCTCACTGGCGCGCGCAACCGGACCCGCGGCGTGCGAATCCAACGTGATGATCACGATGTTATACGCGCCCGAGACGGTATCTATGCCAATATCATCGCGCATAGTGGGCTTTCGCTTCGTAAAGAGTGTCGACGCTAATCTCTGAAACGCCACGTTCAGTGGCGAAAGTCTCGGTATTGCGGCGCGCTTTGCCGCGAACAAAGAATGGGATGCGCTTCAGTTCTTTTTCGGCATCGGCAAGCCAGATGACTTCGCCAGTCGTTGCCTGCGCTGCGGCTGCAATGGCGTCTTCCGCAGGCGCTTCCACACGTGGCTTCGCCTGACCACCGTGATGGCTTGCGCCGGCATCATCGTGAAACTCGAAATCTTCGCGGAACATGTGCAACAGATGCTCTTCAAGACCCATCACAAGCGGATGGACCCAAGTATCGAAAATCACATTTGCGCCCTCGATCCCCATCTGGGGCGAGTACCGCGCAGGAAAGTCCTGAACATGGACCGGGGCCGAGATCACAGCGCAGGGAATACCCAGACGCTTGCCGATATGCCGCTCCATCTGAGTGCCAAGGATCATTTCGGGTGCCAGTTCTTCGATCCGCTGTTCGACTTCCAGATAGTCGTCCGAAACCAATGCCTCGACGCCGTAATCCTTGGCCAAGGCGCGGATCATCCGGGCCTGTTCGCGGTTATAACACCCAAGACCGACGACCTCGAAACCCATCTCGTCCCGCGCGATCCGTGCAGCCGACGCCACATGCGTGCCGTCGCCAAACAGGAACACCCGCTTACCGGTGAGGTATGTTGAATCAACGCTCGCCGAATACCAAGGCAACCGAAGGCGACTTTCGTCCACGTCCGGCTTAACACCGGTCATCTCGGCCAGTTCGGCGAGAAAATCACGCGTTGCGCCCACGCCAATCGGCACTGTCTTTGTGAATGGCAGACCCAGTTCACGCTCCATCCAGCGGCAGGCCGCTTCCCCTGTTTCGGGGTACATCAGAACATTGGCATGCGCCTGTCCCAGCTTTTTGATGTCCGAAGGCGTGGCACCGTAGGGCGCACAGACGTTCACTTCCAACCCCATGTCAGACAAAAGCCCAGTCAGCTCGGTGATGTCATCGCGATGCCGGAACCCCAAAGCAGTTGGGCCGATCAGGTTGACGCATTTGCGGGCAGCGCGATCCATTGGCCGCGCCAACGCGCGAACGATCTGAAAGAACGTCTCATCTGCGCCAAAGTTCTCTTTCCGCTGATAGCTGGGCAGGTCCAGCGGGATCACAGGAATATCCATCCCCATGGTCTCGGCCATGCCGCCCGGATCATCTTGAATAAGCTCGGCCGTGCAAGACGCCCCAACGATGATCGCCTCGGGCTTGAACCGCTTATAAGCGTCCCAGCAGGCGGTCTTGAACAGGTTCGCCGTATCGGCGCCAAGATCACGGGCCTGAAAAGTCGTATAGGTCACCGGTGGGCGATGATCCCGCCGCTCGATCATTGTGAAAAGAAGATCCGCATAGGTATCGCCCTGCGGCGCATGCAAGACATAGTGCAAACCCTTCATCGCCGTGGCGACGCGCATGGCGCCGACATGCGGTGGGCCTTCGTATGTCCAGACCGACAGCTTCATTCGGCGGCCTCAAGCCTTAACAAGTTCCGCCGCCGCAAGGGCCGCGCAAACAGGCCAGCCAAGTCTCCGGCCTGCTCGTAAAAATGAATGGGTGTGAAGACCAGCTCGATGGCCCACTTCGTTGTCAGCCCCTCGGCCTCAAGCGGATTGGCAAGACCCAGACCGCATACGGTCAGATCAGCGCGCGCTTTTTTGGCCCGGTCCAATTGCAGGTCAACGTCCTGTCCTTCGGAAAAGACCGGACCGCTTTCGATCATCGCCATATCGGGGCCGACAATCTCGCGGTGCACATAAGGCTGGCCAATTTCCAGCGCGGTCATCCCACACTCACCCGTCAGGAAGCGCGCAAGTGGGATTTCCAACTGGCTGTCAGGAAAGAAGAAGACGGAACGACCGTCCAGAACATCCCCTGCCTGGGCGATCGCCTTCTTGGCTCGTGCGCGGGGCGCGGCTGTTACAGTCTCAAAAAGCTCATCACTGACACCGAACTCATCCGCGATGGCGCGCAGCCACGCAGTCGTTCCCTGCTCACCAAACGGAAAAGGCGCCGCGATATGCTTGGCACCGCGTCGGGAAAGCGCCGCATGGGTTTCACCCAGGAACGGTTGCATCAAGGCAAAGACCGTATTCGGTCCGACAGCCACCGGATCATCGACGCTGGACGTCGGCAGAACCGTGACCGGCCCAATGCCTAGCCCATCAAGCAAGGCCAGCATCTGATCCTGCACCACATCAGGCAAAGCACCGGCAACCAGCAACTGACGCGCGTCGGTCGCCGCCAGTTCAGGCACTATCGCGGCCAAACAAGCGTCTTCGCCTTCGGTAAACGTCGTCTCGATCCCCGAGCCCGAGAAGTTCACAACGTTCACGCGGGGAGAGAACTTAGTCGAAAGACGCTCTGCCGCCTTCTCAAGATCAAGCTTGATCACTTCGGAAGGGCATGAACCAACCAGAAACAGCCGCCGTATGTCAGATCGTCTTGACAGTAGCTTCTCAACCTCGCGGTCCAGCTCGGCCTGAGCATCCGCCAATCCAGCCAGATCAGTTTCCTCAAGAATTGCTGTCCCGAAACGGGGTTCGGCGAAAATCATGACTCCAGCGGCACTTTGCAGCAGATGTGCACAGGTGCGCGAGCCCACAACCAAAAAGAAAGCGTCCTGCATTTTGCGGTGAAGCCAGACGATAGCCGTAAGACCGCAAAACACCTCGCGCTGGCCTCGCTCTTTCAAAAGCGGAACGTCCCGGCATCCGGGTTGAGTGATCGAAAGCTCGTTCATGCCATCGCCGCCGTTTGCAGTCGCGCGCGGCGAAGTTTGAGAACAAATTGCGTCGCGTTGATCACGTAAAGCACATAGGCCAAAAGCGCGATCGCCATCTGCCCGGCAGGCGAAAGCATATCGGCCCAAAGGACTATTAAATAAAGGGTATGCAGCGCAATAACCGCGAAACTGACAACATCCTCCCAAAAGAATGCAGGCGCCAAAAGATACTGTCCGAAGACAACCTTTTCCCAGATCGCGCCGGTAACCATGATCAGATAGAGGAAGCCGGTTTTGACCAGAATGGACAACGTCGCAGCCTCGTAACCAAAGTCCGTCGCCAGATAGCGCAGAACCAAGACAAGCGAGACGATGAATGCAAGAAACTGCAAGGGAGCAAGCACACCCTGAACGATAGTCCAAACCGAACTGTCGCGGCGCGCGCGCTGTTCTGGCGTATAGAGGGTTGCGATTTTCCCCCGTGCCCCTGTCTTCCGACCCATGCCGACTTCTTTGCCAGTCTTAAGGGCAGCGTAAGGGTCATTTTGGAAAAGTGTCAACCTAAACTTACACGATAGAGCTTACACCTGCTGCGAGATTGATCGCCGGGGAAATCACATTATACATATGATTTTCTTATATTTTTTCTGACTTCACGATCTTATGTAAAGTAATATGTCTATTGTCTTTGACAATTTAGCTGGTGTATCTGACACTTGTAACAGGTGTGCGGAGGTCGTTTGCAGGGTGTTCCTGCCGATCGCATGCTTTCTACGGTGACGCCAATGGCAGAGAAACATGGCAACAGAAAACTCCCGTCAGCAGGCGGTTCGCTTGTCGATGGGCTGGCCCTGTCTGTTATTTCTAAGGTCACATCGTCACCCTGCGAAAGCCGCAGCCGTCGCTTAGAAATTGCGACAAAGCTCCTGATGTCCGCTGTTCTAAAACGTACGCCACTGGACGAAGACCAGATAGGAACCGACCTTCAAGCTCTAAGAATTCAGCCGGAACGATATTATTGATCACTGCATTCCGCAGGCGGCTGAGGAAATTGGATGCGGCTGGGTAGATAATACCAGAAGCTTCGCAGAAGTCTCATGGGCCTCGGCTCAGCTGTTCAGGCTCTGCAAATCCTTCGGGCAGCAATGGGACAACATCCAGCCGCCTCTCAACGCGCGATCAATCCTTCTTGCCACGGTTGAAAGTGAACACCATGTCATCGGGCCTGCCACACTGGCGGATCAGCTGCGTCGTCGCGGCCATTCGGTCAAGTTGCTCTCCAATAGCACAGCCCCTGAAATTGCTCAGCATTTGAGTAATATCGGATTTGACAGCCTTCTATTGTCAGTCGCAGGTCTTCAGTCGCTTGAAACGACCGTAAAAGCCATTCCAGAAATTCGCCGCGGTTCGCCCGACACACCGATCATCCTTGGGGGTGCAGTTTTGGGTATCGCGAAGGGTCAACTTGCAAATACAGGTGCCGATTTGGTGACAAACAGCATCGACGAAGCACTCGATCGCATGATCGGCAACGACATCAAGCTTCGGGTAGCGGAATGAACTCTGGCGAGCTGGCAAACTGGGCCGAGGGCCCAATTCCTGTGATTGAACCGCAGTACCTGACAGGCATTCTTTCCGCCGCAAGTGATTTGGCTTTCGTCGTTTCACGGGACGGTAAGGTCAATTCGATTCTGGTCGACAACCAAAAGCGTAACCGACCCCAGACAAAGCATTGGGCCCGCAAGCCCATGCAGAATTTTCTCACTTCGGAATGCGTTCCAAAGTTCGAGGACGCCCTGAAGGCGGTAGCCGATTTCGGTCATGTTGCACGCCCCGTCGAATTGAACCACACCGACAAAGAAGACTGGCAATATCCCGTCCGCTATACGTTTCACGCTGTCGGGCCTGACTCGTCGGTCCTGATGCTGGGCCACGACATGCGGCTTGTTGCGGAAACGCAAGAGCAACTGATTCAGGCACAATTTGCGCTTGAACGCGGGTACGAAGAACGCCGCGAGTATGACGCCCGCTATCGGATGCTGATGGCAAGCACCCGCGACGCCTTCGTTTTCGTCTCGGCCTCGGACGGGCGCATTCGCGATCTGAATGCAGCCGCCGCCAGCCTGCTTGGATCAACAAGCGAAGAGCTTATCGGCGCGCCAATTGCGCAGGAATTCAAGCACCGCAGACGCGGCGAATTTCTGGATACACTGCTTGGCTTGGCCATGTCGGATTTCGATAACGATA
Organism: uncultured Alphaproteobacteria bacterium; assembly: GCA_963841595.1. Lineage (GTDB taxonomy): Bacteria > Pseudomonadota > Alphaproteobacteria > Rhodobacterales > Rhodobacteraceae > CAWJDD01. The sequence goes on from CAWJDD010000005.1 coordinate 49,538, forward strand.
TTCAGGCACAGACAGTGCGAGGCCGCCGCGAGGTTTCCATCACCCCGACTGTCTTCCGAGCAGCTGGCGAAAGACTGATCATCTGCCGCTTGCACCCCGAAAATGAAGACATCCAATCCGACGATCAGCTCCAGCAAAATCTTGTAGCTTTGTTCCGTAAAAGCACCGATGCGATCGTGCTGTCCGACACACGTGGCGTTGTTCAGGACGTGAACGAAGCCTTCCTTGAAATTGCCGATGTGGCCCGGCTTTCGGATGTCAAATCCCGGAGTCTCGCCGAGTTTCTGCAGCGCGGTCAGATCGATCTGAGCGTTATGCTCGAAAACGCCATGCGGTCGGGACATATGCGGGTCTATGCAACCAAGCTGGTCAATGACTATGGTCCACGCGCCGCAGTCGAGATCTCGGTTGTTTACATCAATGAAAGCGACCGCCCGATGGTCGGCTTTATTTTCCGTGACGCCAGCCGTGCCGAAGCAATCCGCTCGACCTCAAAAGCTGCGAATCAAGCGGGCAACCCGAACCACAGCGTGGTCGAGCTTGTGGGATCCGCACCACTTAAGGAAATCGTCGCGGAAACCAGCGAAGTCATCGAGCGTATGTGTATCGAAACGGCGGTTGAGCTGACCCGAAACAACCGCGCCGCAGCTGCCGAAATGCTGGGGCTTTCGCGCCAAAGCCTTTACGTAAAGCTTCGCAAGTACGGAATCCTCAAGCGCGAAGAGAAAGACTGAGCCTGCCAGCCCATTAACGCCTCGGTTTTCCTTGCACGACTCAATGTGTCATGCAAAGTTGACATATGGCTGTTTCGACAAACTTACAGACACGCGCACTTCCTGAACCGGCAGCGATGCTGCGGTTGATCAAACCCGTCACATGGTTTCCACCGATGTGGGCTTATCTTTGCGGTGTGATTGCCGCCGGTGTGTCGCCTTCAGGCCAATGGGGTCTTGTCGTTCTGGGCGTGATCCTTGCCGGACCAATCGTTTGCGGCATGAGCCAGGCCGCCAACGACTGGTGCGACCGCCATGTCGACGCCATCAACGAACCTGACCGCCCAATCCCATCGGGCCGAATTCCTGGACGTTGGGGTCTGTGGATCGCGCTGGCAATGTCTGTCCTGTCATTGCTGGTCGGCTGGCAACTTGGTCCTTGGGGCTTTGGTGCGACTGTTGTCGGTGTCGCCGCAGCCTGGGCCTATTCCGCCGAACCCGTTCGTCTGAAGCGTTCGGGCTGGTGGGGCCCCGGCCTTGTTGGCCTCAGCTATGAAAGCCTGCCGTGGTTTACGGGCGCTGCAGTCCTAAGCGCCGGTTCGCCCGCATGGCCGGTCATCGTCATCGCCATTCTCTATGGCATCGGCGCGCATGGCATCATGACACTTAATGATTTCAAAGCCTTGGAGGGCGACCGCCAGACGGGCGTCAACTCTCTGCCCGTCACGCTTGGCCCTGAAAAGGCCGCCCGTGTAGCCTGCATTGTGATGGCCGTACCGCAAGTCGTCGTCATCGCATTTCTGATGCTATGGGACGCCCCTGGCACGCAGCCGCAGTCACCGCCGTCCTGATCGGTCAGGCTTTTGCGATGCGCGTAATGCTGCGCGACCCCAAAGCCCACGCGCCGTGGTACAACGGCACAGGCGTCCTCTTGTACGTCAGCGGCATGATGATATCGGCCTTTGCCATCCGCACATTGGGGATGACCCCATGACCCTGTCGTGGCTTTCGATCGTGCGGCTTGGGCCTCGTGCAGATGTGCCTTGGCGCCATTGTGGTTCTGACCACATCGACCCTGAACCGGTTGATGGTCGTTGAACTTGCCCTGCCCGCAGTTCTGCCCGGTCTTCTGGTCGGCTTTGCACTACGGTATCCAGATTACCCGCCCCCATTGGGGCTTCAACTCCGACACCGGCGGCAACCGCACGCGGTGGATCATTGGCGGCATGATCGCGCTGGCCGCAGGCGGCATGCGGCGCCGCCGTTAGCATTCCTCTGCTTCAGCAAAGCTTTGGCGCCGGTCTGGCCCTCTCCATCGTCGCCTATGCGCTGATCGGCCTTGGCGTTGGCGCATCGGGCACATCGCTGCTTGCGCTTCTGGCCACAGCCAACTGCGCCACATCGCCGCGCGGCGGCCGCAACGATCACATGGCTGATGATGATCTGCAGGCATCGCCATCACCGCCGGTGTTGTTGGTGCCATGCTTGACCCTTACAGCCCCGCACTGTTGCTCCGCATCGTCGCCATCGTCGCCGTCGGAGCCGTCCTTCTGACATGCCTCGCCGTCTGGCAGATCGAACGGCGGCCTGACCGTCCGCGCCTGAACCCGAACCCATGTCCTTCTCCGACGGCCTGCGCGAGGTTTGGGCCGAACCCCGTGCGCGCCACTTCACGCTTTTCGTGTTTCTGTCGATGACAGCCTATTTCATGCAGGAACTGATCCTCGAACCCTACGCAGGCCTTGTCTTCGCGTTTAGCCCCGGCGACAGTCCACGTCGCTGTCGGGCGCGCAGAATGGCGGTGTCTTTCTCGGCATGCTGACTGTCGGCATCGCCGCCACGGGCTTTGGCTTCGGAGCACTGCGCATCTGGGTGATCGCCGGCTGCCTGGGCTCTGCCGCCAGCCTGTAGCGATCGCCGCACTTGGCGCATCGGTCCAGGCGCACCGCTGATCCCCGCAGTCGTCGCCTTGGGCTTTTTCAACGGCGTGTTTGCGGTCGCCGCCATCGGCTCGATGATGGCGCTGGCCGGAGAAGGCCGCGAGGCACGCGAAGGCACACGCATGGGTCTTTGGGGCGCGGCACAAGCGATGGCCGCCGGGTTTGGCGGACTGGTCGGGCGCCGCTGCCGTCGATGTGCTGCGCGACTTCTGACCACCGATGCACGCGCCTTTGGCACCGTCTTCCTGTTCGAGGCGGCGCCTGTTCATCGCCGCCGCTGTGATGGCGGTGCGGATCATGGACACAACGCGCGCCGCAAACCGCGCCTGGTTCCGGGAGAATAGACCATGTATGACGTCGTCGTCGTCGGAGGCGGGCCCGTCAGGTGCCACAGCAGCCGAAGATCTGGCCCGCTCCGGTGCACAGGTTGCGCTTCTGGACCGCGACGGGCGGATCAAACCCTGCGGCGGCGCGATCCCGCCACGGCTGATGCAGGATTTCGACATCACCGACGATCAGCTTGTCGCCAAGGTCAACACCGCGCGGATGATCTCGCCCACCGGGCGCAAGGTCGATATCCCGATCGAGAACGGCTTTGTCGGCATGGTCGACCGCAAGGATTTCGACCCGTTCCTGCGCGACCGCGCCGAGGCGCCGGGGCCGATCGCTTCACCGGCACGTTCCTCCGGATCGACCGCGACGCAGACGGCACGCGCGTGATCTATCGCGACAAGGCCAGCGGCGAAGAAACGCCGCTGAACACCAAGCTGATCATCGGCGCTGATGGCGCGCGGTCCAAAGTTGGTCGCGCCGAAGTGCCCGGCGGCGACAAGATCCCTTACGTCCTGGCCTATCACGAGATCATCGACGCGCCGCCCGCCAACGACATCTACGATCCGATGCGCTGCGACGTGATCTATGACGGTGCGATTTCGCCCGATTTCTACGGCTGGGTCTTTCCCGCATGGCAACACCACCAGCGTCGGCATGGGCACCGAAATCGCCGGCGTGGACCTGAAGGAGGCGACCGCCGCGTTGCGCATCGCCTCGGGCCTTGAGCGACTGCGAAACCCTCCGCCGAGAAGGCGCGCCGATCCCGCTGCAGACCGCTGGACCGCTGGGACAATGGCAAGGACGTGGTGCTGGCAGGCGATGCCGCTGGCGTCGTGGCGCCCAGTCTCCGGCGAAGGCATCTACTATGCCATGGTCGGCGGTCGCGTCGCTGCAACGGCTGCCGCCGCAATGCTTGCTATCGGGGCGCGTGAAAGACCTTGCAACTGGCGCGCAAGCTGTTCATGCGCGAACACAAGACGGTCTTCCGGGTGCTGGGTTCGATGCAGAACGCCTATTACCAAATCCGACGACCGCCGCGAGCGGTTCGTCTCGCTTTGCCACGATGTCGATGTGCAACGCCTGACGTTCGAGGCCTATATGAACAAGAAGCTGGTCAAGGCCCGCCCGCTGGCGCATATCAAGATCGGCATCAAGAACCTGGCACATCTGACCGGCCTTGTCCGCGCGAGACGCATGTATGACGATCCTCATTCCCGCCTGGGTGAAGGCACTTGACGCCGGTCGAAAAGCTGGAGGCCCATCAGCACGGCCTGCGCCACAAGGCCGTGTCGGTCTTTGTTCTGCTGGAAACAAAGTGCTGATTCAGCGCCGGGCTATGGGCAAATACCACACGCCCGGTCTTTGGGCGAACACCTGCTGCACCCATCCCGAATGGGACGAAGCGCCACTGGATTGCGCCCAGCGTCGTCTGCAGGAAGAGCTTGGGATTACCGGGCTTGACCCCGAATATCGCGATCACGTGGAATACCGCGCCGACGTGGGCGACGGTCTGATCGAACATGAAGTCGTCGATCTTTTCATCGCCGTGGCACCAGAGGATCTGGCGATTGACCCTAACCCGGAAGAAGTCATGGAAACCCAGTGGATGGCCTATGACGTGCTTTGCGAAACTGTGAAGCACTCGCCGGAACGGTTCACGCCCTGGCTCAAGATCTATCTGGAAGAGCATGGCGATAGGATTTTCGGCGCAATCGCCTGAGTCTCGCCGCGTTACCTGCAAGCGCTGAAGTTGATGTTTGCGCCGCCTTTCGGCGTCGCCAAGCTGGGGGCTTTGCCCCCAGACCCCCAGCATATTTTTGGGCCAATGAAGAGCCTTGGTTTTAGGACAAAGCGGTTCTTGCACCCAATTCGACCACTGTCTGATCAGGCCGTAGGATCACCTGTTGCACAGCGCCAGATATCGTCAACGGTCAGACCCGCGTCGGCATACATTTCAGCCGGGCTTGCCTGATGAATAAACCTGTCAGGCAGTGTCATCGGACGCACTGCCAACCCTTTGTCCAGCAATCCGCGCCGCGCCAGATGGTGCAGGACCGCTGACCCAAAGCCGCCCTCGGCCCCCTGTTCCAGTGTGATCAGTCCGGCATGTTCGCGCGACAAACGTTCGATCAGGTCTGTATCCAAAGGCTTGGCAAAGCGTGCATCTGCCACGGTAACGCCAATGCCTTGGGCTTCCAGCATTTCTGCGGCGGCCAGTGCTTCACTCAGATGTGCCCCGAACGACAGGATCGCCAGATCCTCGCCTTCGCGCACCACCCGGCCTTTGCCAAGTTGAAGAACCTCGCCGCGTTCCGGCATCGCCACGCCCACGCCGTTTCCACGCGGATAACGGAAAGCGATGGGACCGTCATCATGCGCAACAGCAGTCGCAACCATATGCACCAGTTCGGCCTCGTCGGAGGCTGCCATCACCACGAACCCCGGAAGGTTGGTCAGATAGGCCACGTCAAACGACCCGGCATGCGTGGCACCGTCAGCACCGACCAGTCCCGCCCGGTCAATCGCAAAACGCACAGGCAGGCCCTGCAAAGCCACATCGTGCACGATTTGGTCATAGCCACGCTGAAGGAACGTTGAATAGATCGCACAGAACGGTCGTAGCCCGCTTGCCGCCATGCCAGCGGCAAAAGTGACACCGTGCTGCTCGGCAATGCCAACGTCGAACACCCGATCTGGAAAGCGCTCGGCCATTATATTGACGCCGGTGCCCGAAGGCATCGCAGCTGTGACGGCAACAACGCGAGGATCACGCGAAGCCTCGTCGGTCAAAGCCTGGCCAAAGACGCCTGTATAGCTGGGCGCGTTCGGTTTCGACTTCGCCTGCGCGCCGGTGGCGACATCGAATTTGGAAACGCCGTGATATTTGTCTGCGCTGGCCTCGGCAGGCGCATAGCCCTTGCCCTTGACCGTGCAGCAATGGATCAGAACGGGGCCAGACGCGCGCGCCTGTGCCGAGCGCAGCACCGGCAGCAGTTGCGCCATATCATGCCCGTTGATCGGCCCCATATAATCAAAGCCCAGTTCCTCGAACAAAGTGCCAGACCCACCCAGCCCGGTGACCAACTGACGGGCCCGCCGGGCACCTTCGCGCATGGGCGGTGGCAGGATCGCCTCCATCCCTTCGGCCAAAGCTTTCATCGGCTGCGGCGTCGCGTTGTAAAGTCCGGACAGATAAGACGACATTGCCCCCACGGGCGGCGCAATCGACATTTCATTGTCGTTCAGAATCACGATCAGCCGTCGGCCTTCGGACCCGGCGTTGTTCATCGCCTCATAGGCCATGCCAGCGCTGATCGAGCCATCACCAATCACTGCAATCGCATCGCCTGTTGGCCGACCCATATCGCGGCCCACGGCAAAGCCAAGTGCCGCCGAGATCGAGGTCGAGGAATGCGCCGCACCAAACGGATCAAATTCGCTTTCGTCCCGCTTGGTGAAACCCGAAAGCCCGCCCTTCTGGCGCAACGTCCACATACGATCCCGCCGCCCGGTCAGAACCTTGTGAGGATAGCACTGATGGCTCACATCCCAGACCAGCTTGTCCATCGGCGCGTTGAAAACTGCATGAAGCGCCACAGTCAGTTCAACCACACCCAGCGACGATCCCAGATGTCCACCGGTTTCGGACACAACGCCGATCACTTCGCCACGAAGCTCGTCTGCAAGCTGCGCAAGTTCAGTGTCCGACAATGTTTTAAGGTCAGAGGGTCCGGCAATCCGGTCCAGAAGCGGTGTATCAGTCATGTGGCCTGGCTCCCTTTGTTCCCTTGTTGGGCAGTTTGGCGCCGCATTCAGGGAACAGAGAATGCGGCGCCGAAGGGTGCGGGATGGTGCACCCCGTTGCCCGACCCCAATTGCCCGCGGGATCGAACCTCGTAAGGCGACGGCTAGTTAACTTCGACGACTTCTTCGGTCGAGGAAAGCTGCGGCCAATCGCCAATCACGTTCGTGCCTTGCAAGGGTTGTTGATACCCTTTGTGGCACGTTTTGCAGGCCAGCTTTGGCTCGTCCCCGTTGATCGGCCCCAGCCGTTCTTCGGGAAGCAAAGCGCCAGCCGGCACGATGTAGTCATTGTTCAGTTCCTGAACCATCAGGATGCCAAGGCTTGCAGTCGCCCATTGGGGCGTCACCTGACCGGCATCATAAAAGGCGCGGGAGTTGTGGCAGAACACGCAGTTCACACCCAAGGAATTCGCGAAATAGTTCATCAGCGAATAAGTGCGTTCGGTATGCTGAAGGCTGGCCACGTCCTGACCGGGAATACCGGCAACGCGGCTTTCCAGATCATGCACCCCGATCGTATTCGCTTCGAGCAGATACATTTCCAATGCATCCGATGGCAGCGAAGTCGACTGGCTAAGCGAGGTCGCACGGTTCTGGTTCGCAGACCAACCCGCCATTCTTGCATTAACCGGCAATATGCTGAACCAGATGTCGCTCGGTACAGGTTGCCCACGGTGGCAGGTATAACAGGTGACACCCACCTCGCCGTTCGCGTTTACATGGCCGTCCCAGTTCTCGTTGATGTTCTGGGTCATCGAGATCATCAGATATCCGACCTGCGTCTGATAATTTTCTTCGTCCTCAAACAGATCAGGAATGCCCGTCCATGCCTGCATCGCCGCAACAAGGTCGTCGCCCAAGGCCATCTCTTCCAAGGCCGCAATGCTTGGGTCCGGCGTGGCCAGATCCGCTTTGAATTCAGGCACTGACATACCCGTCCCGCGAGGGCCGGTCTGTAGACTGTCGGTCGGGTAGGGCGATCCGAAAAGGAACAAGGCGATCAGAACCAGAAATACGCTGCCAAGAATGCTGGCACTTATTAAAGGTCCCCGAATGTTGGTGGGGTTCTTTTCTTTCCAGTCGTCGTACCACTTGGGGAGCTTAAACATGCGCCTATTCCTTCCCAATAAAGGCTTCGTAGGACCCATAGTCCGCATAGCCATAGCTGCCGTCATAGACAGGTGCGAAGTAATGCTCTTGCGCCCAGATGAACCAGTTATCCACCACGGTCCCGGTCAGCAGAATGCCGATACCACCGGTGATCGGCGTCAGAACCGCAAACCACCAAGCCCAGCGGTGAATGCCTTCCATCGTGGCATTGAACCCCATGGTCCAGCGCCAGAACAGGGCTGCACGCTCGGTCGCCGTCCCTCGATCAACGATCTGCTCCAGCTCGCGGTCACCGCCGTATCGCGTGACGGCAAGGATCGTACCACCGTGCATCGCGAACAACAGGGCCGAGCCATAAAGGAACACGATGCTCAGACAGTGGAACGGATTGTAATAAAGGTTGCCGTAGCGGATCGAAAACGCCGTGGTCCAGTCAAGGTGCGGGAAAATGCCGTAAGGCACCGCCTCGCTCCACGATCCCATCAGTATCGGGCGGAAAAGACCCAGCACAAGGAACAGCCAGATCGCCGCCCCGAAGGCCCAGAAGACATGCTTGCCCATCTTCTGTTCGGCCGCCAGCTGCCAGGCCCGGTACCACCAGGCCATAACTGCAAACAACAGGAAGAAACTGGCGATGATGTACCAACCACCATCGTTCAGCGGAGGAATACGCAATCCGTATTCTGGCGAAGGTGGCTCTAGCGCCAGCCAGAAAAGCTGACGGATGAACTCGGGGATCGACCAGTCGACCTGCGCCAGCATGTTGATCCCGATGATGTTCAGCCAGATCACACCCGATGCCAGCGATACAACGCCCGCCATCCCGAGGTTGATTGGGCCAAGCTGCGCGTTGCCCATCCAGCCCAGAAGGCTAGAGAAACCCGTGCCCTTGGAACGGTCGCCCATCAGGGTGCCATAGTCGTCGGTCCCCATTTCAGGCGGACCCTGAACCTGAACCTGATGTAAAGATGTTCTGATATTCTGTGATCATTTTCTACATCCCCACCTGGCTGCCCCAGATCGGCAGCTCCAGCCACCAGTTCCACCATTCAGGCCAGCCTTTGGTCCAGACCGGGCCCGAGATGATGATGCACACGGCCGAGAAGAAGACAGCGTTGATCGCCAGCAGAAACCCAAGCGCGGTGGATGCCCAATGGGCCGACCGAATAGCCAATGAAATCGCGGAAGAATGTGTCTTCGTGATCCGGCGTCTTCATCTCTTCCCCCTTTTCAGGGTTCGCCGCAGACAGGATCAGGCCACCATGCAGCGCCAGCGCGAAACACGTCGTGAAGAACAGCGTCACCGCCAGCATATGCGCGGGTTGTAATGGAAGTGCAGGTAGGCATAGCCGGTGTTGCTGACACCCAATCGAGGTGGCTGAAGATGCCATAGGGAAACCCGTGTCCCCATGCGCCCATCAGGATCGGGCGGAATATCGACCAGCGTGACGTAGGCAAGGATCGCGAAAGCAAAGGCGAAGGGCACGTGATACCCCATGCCCAGCTTGCGACAAATCTCGACCTCGCGCAGCGCCCAGCTTACGAAGGCACCGGTCGCGCAGATCGTGATGATCTGCCACAGCCCGCCTTCCATCAACGGTGCGCTGCCCAGACCGTAACTCAGGTCAGGCGGCGCGATGTTGATCAGCCAGGGGTTCAAGGTACCCTGCTGCGCGGCACCCCAGAAAATCAGGATCGTGCCCAGAAGGCGCAAAGAAGGCAGTCGTGACGCCGAAGAAGCCGACATAGAAAGGTCCGACCCAGAAATCGAACAGATCGCCGCCGATCAGCGTCCCACCGCGGACACGATATTTTCTTTCGAAGCTGAGCAACGCCATCTTCTGTTCTCCGCGATTGGCGGGCTCAACCCATTAGGGCCTCACCGTCGTTTTTCTTTTGGTTTGCCGCGGGCAGACCGGGGCCGCCCGCAGCTTTGTTTAAGCTCAAGCCGTGGTCATTCGGCCGCAGCAGCGCGAGACGCAGCAGCATTTTCGAACCAGTTCACACCGTTCGAAAGCACCACCAGGTGAATCATCACTGCAAGGAGGAACAGGAAAACGCCTTGTGCTACAAACACACGACGCGGATCGAAGATGAGCCAGATCTTGTAGAACTTTTGCATCATCGACTCCTCAGAACCACGGAGCCCAGAAGTACGTCGCGATGTGAGCGACGACCGCCACACCTACGAACAACCACATCCCGCCTAGATAGACAGAGTGCAGCTCCTGAGCTTGCTCGTCGGTTAGACCTGTGAATGACAGGTCATGATTATCAGCCATGAACTTTCCTCCGGAACGTTATGCTGACGCCACGAAACCCTCGCGGCGGGGACCCTTGAAGTCGCCTTCTTGGGATCTGGTGATCGGCACGTATCGTCATGCCGAGAATATCAGGGGCGTGATCCGGTCCGCTTCTGCCCATGCGCGGGCAAGTGGTCCGCGGACATCCAGCGTCCGGTTACGGACGACATTCGCCAACCAGCGTTCGGTGCCAACCGGGATTGCCAAGATGAAGATCAACGTGAAGTAGATGTTAAACTCCATCCCACGCTTTCGGCCCGGCGCACGCGAATGCGTTGGGGGGTTTGATGTCATGTCAGTCATAGGGTCTCCTCCCTCATCAACTTTCGTTCGGCGCGACCATCTGTGGTCCCAGCGCCTGAATGGTTTCGATCACAACCCGCTCGTCGCCCTGCTCTAGGGCGGCGTGTTCGGCCGCATCGCGAAGCGATTTGGCAGCGGAAATGCGGGTCAGAATGGGGTGTGTGGCAACAATACGGTCCAGCTCGGCCTTTGCATCCGCATCCCAAGGCATATCGCGGCGCAACCGGGTCGGCGTTGCGTCTGCGGCATCCATGTCGGACGCCAGTGGCAAAATGTGGAAAAGGGCGTCGAACAATCCGTTGCAGACTTCCTGCAAAAGATACGTCGCCCCGCCGTAACCCATCATCGGCGTGCCGGTCGCCCGGCGGATCGCGGCCCCTGGGAAAGACGCCGGAATAAACGAAGGGGCCGGACCATGCCCACCCTTGGCCTCAGCCAGATACATTTTCTCGTTGATCGACCCCATCACAATCAAAGGCCGGTGCTGGTGGATCATCGCCCGCACCTCTTCGTTGTTGGTCTTCGCGCCGGCGACACGGGCCACTGCAAAGGCACAGGGCAGCCCCATATCGCCCTCAAGGAAATTGCGAATGCCGCGGGCATAGGTCTCATTCGCGACGATCCCGAAACTGGCCGTCGCAAAGAAGTCCTGCGTCACCGAACGCCAAAGATCCCAAAGTGGTTTGATTGTGGAATGCTTCTCGCGCTCGATAAACGGCTCGGGATCCAGGTTCAGAAGATCACCAAGCTTTCGCAAGAATTTCGTCGTGCTATCAAGACCAATCGGAGCCTGAAGATACGGCTTGCCCAGAACCTCGCACAAACCACGGCCAAATTCGCGATACATGCAGACGTTAACGTCAGCATTCACAAGGTTCCGCATTTCGGCCAGATGTGCGCCCAGCGGCATCACCATATTGACCTCGGCACCCATTCCTTCAATCAGACGACGTATTTCGGCCAGATCGGACGGCATGTTGAACGTGCCATACATTGGCCCAAGGATATTGACGCGGGGCTTGTCGCCTTCTTCGCGCTTCACCTCTTTCGGCATCCGACCCTTGGTCATGCCAAATTCAGTGAAAATCCATGTCATCGCACGGTCAGCAGCTTCCCACTGATCCTCATCAATCGTGCGCGGCAGGAACCGTTGGATATTGGTGCCCTGAGGTGTCACGCCGCCGCCAATCATCTCGGCAATGGACCCGGTGACCACAACCGCAGGAAGTGCTGGATCAAGCGTCGCCCAGGCACGCTTCATCGCACCCTCGGTGCCGTCGCGGCCCAGCTCTTCTTCGCCAAGACCCGTCACGACAATCGGCAATTCATGCGGCGGTAAAGCGTCGGTGTAATGCAGGACCGAGGTCACTGGCAGGTTTTCACACCCGACAGGCCCATCTATCACGACCTGCAAGCCTTTGACGGCGCAAAACGCATAGATTGCACCCCAATATCCGCCTGCCCGATCATGGTCCTGAATCAGCATCAGATCATGGCCTCCGCAGCTTTCGCACGCGCGGCTTTGTCCAGCTTCTTTTGATGCGCAGCGCGGAAATCGGGGCGCAGATTGGGATCGCCTTCCCAGACACCAGCGGTGTCACCTGTGCCAACGCCTTCGAAAAAGTCGCGCATCTTTTCCATGCGCTCTTTACCTGCCATGGCCGCGTTGATGACCTCGGCCAACGACCCGGCACCGGCAGGTCCCATCAAGGGCCGCGCGGAAATCAGGTTTGTAAAGTACAGCGCCGGAACCGCCAGTTCCTTCGCCTTCTGAACGACTGGCGTCGTCCCAATCGCAAGGTTCGGACGGATCGCCTCCATCGCGGCGCAATCGTCTTCCAGCGATGCACGGAACTTAACCTTGGCGCCTTTGGCTTCAAGCCATTCAGCGTCGGCCGTATTCCAAGGCGTCTTCGGGCAAGCCGTGCCGACGTAAGGCACATCTGCACCGCTTTCGATCAGCAAACGGGCGACCAGTAACTCGCTGCCCTCGTACCCCGACACAGTGATCGTCCCATTGATCGGAGCCTGCGCAAGCGCACCCTTGATCGCCGGAAGGAAAGCGTTCTGCGAAGCAGCCACTTGGTCTGCCGACAACCCGAAAGCATCGCCAATATTGGCCAGCCAAGCGGCAGTACCGTCATGTCCAACCGGAGCAGAGCCGACAATCGGACGGCCCGCCGCCTGAAACTCGCGCACGGCAGCGGTGTAGAATGGATGCACCGCCGCCACCGCGCCGCAGTCAAGGGCTGCGTATAATTCGCGCCACTCGCGGCAGGGGACAACAGGCCCTGCCGCCAAACCCATTGGGGCCAGCATCGCGCCTATCATCACCGGATCTGCCGGGAACATCTCGCCCAGCAACGAAACCGTCGGGCGATCCGACAGCCCACTTTCAGGGCGCGCGACGGGACCGGCTTCGATCTCTTTGCGCGCATAATTCAGCATGGCACCGGCCAAAACGTCCTTGGCCTCGGCATGGGTCGGAATGCCAAAACCCGGCACATCAATGCCCACGATCCGCACGCCGTTTATTTCGTCTGGCAGCAACCGCAGCGGCACACCTGACGCAGTCGGCACACAAAGGTTCGTGATCACGATGGCATCGAAACGGTCCGGATCCGCCATCTCGTGAACCGAGTCGCGAATGTCTTCGAACAGTTTGCCCGTCACCAGAGATTCCGAGTTGAAGGGCACATAGCCAACAGACCGGCGCGCGCCATAGAAATGCGACACGAACGTCAGCCCATAGACACAGCAGGCCGAACCGGAAAGCACCGTTGCCACGCGCCGCATTCGCAAACCAACGCGCAAAGACCCAAACGCCGGGCACATCGACTGCGGCTTGTCGTGCGGTCCTTGCGGATAATCCGCAGCGTAACGGTCCAACAATTCCGATTGCCCCGCCTGACGCGCAGCTTCTTCCATCGTCGAACCGGAATGGCACCCAAGCCCCGGATCACCCTCAACCGAAGACGCGGCTTCAGCACGCGGTAAACCCCGGATCACCGGAACCTCGGCGGCGTTGTCATATGTGACTTCGTCGCTCACGCGTCTGCTTCTTTCTTCAACTCAGGCTGAAGGGTCCGAATTTCGCGCAGCAACCGTTCAATCTGATCGGGCCGCGCGGCTTCGACCATAAACCGAGCCTGCGTCTGAGCGTTGGATTGCGGATCATGCATCGTCATAGATCACCTCCAGGCTTTCCTTCAGCACAGCATTCTTGCCGCGCATGTCTTGATCCGTCGCCGGCTCAAGCTTGATGCCCGCACCAGTTTCCGAACCGTCGAACAGCTCTAACAATTGGTCCTGATTAAGCGCGGTGGGGCGCATCGGAGGCGCAATAGCGACAGCGTCACCAAGGGCTGCAAACAAGCCGCCCCACTGGCTTTGATCCGTACCGACAATTTGATAGTTGGCCGACTTCTTCCGCAGATCATCGTCTTGCGGGATGCTGGCAAGCACCGGAATTTCCACGGCTTCGGCAAAAGCCTGCGCTTCGCCTGATCCGTCATCCTTGTTGATGACCAACCCAGCAACTCCGACGTTACCGCCAAGCTTGCGGAAGTATTCAACCGCCGAACAAACGTTGTTGGCGACGTAAAGCGATTGCAGATCGTTCGACGCAACAAGGATCACTTTCTGAGCCATGTCCCGCGCAATCGGCAAACCAAACCCGCCACAAACCACGTCGCCCAGAAAGTCGAGCAACACATAGTCAAAGTCCCAGTCATGGAACCCAAGCTTTTCCAGCAACTCGAACCCGTGGATGATGCCGCGTCCACCACAGCCGCGCCCAACTTCCGGCCCGCCCAGTTCCATCGCAAACACACCGCCGCGCTTAAAGCAGACGTCGCCGATCTTAACTTCTTCCCCGGCCAGCTTCTTCTTGGTCGAAGTTTCAATGATCGTCGGGCACGCCTTGCCGCCAAACAGCAGGCTTGTCGTGTCCGATTTCGGATCACAGCCAATCAGCAAAACGCGTTTGCCCTGCTCGGCCATCATGTGGCTGAGATTGGCTAGCGTGAAAGATTTGCCGATGCCGCCTTTGCCATAGATCGCGATAATCTGCGTCTTCTTGGTCGGCTCGCCCTGCGGCACCTCCAGAGTAGGCTCTTCCGCCGCCTCTGCCCTCAGACGATCGTTGAAGTCCTGTAGGTTTGGAACCTCGTCCTTCATGCCGCATCCTTCCAATTCAAAATCATTTTTACGCAGGCCGGATCGTTGAAAGCCTGTCGGTATGCCTCGGGCGCTTCGCGCACTGGGCTTTCGTGCGTAATCAAACCACCCAAAGACAGCGCACCGCTTTCGACCAACCCGCGCGTTGCGGTCAGATCGTCGGCGCTCCATTCAGCGGCCACGCGAAAGCGCGCCTCTTTCATGAAGGCCGGCGGGAAAGCAAAGCTAAGGGGTTCGGAATAGAATCCAGCCAGAACGATCTCGCCGCCCTTGGCAATCCGTCCAACAAGATCGTTCAGCAAAGCGCCATTGCCCGAAGCGTCATAGATCGACTGATAATCGCGCCGCTCGTCTTCGTCGGGATGAATGACGTCATAGCCCATGGCACCGCTCTGGCGAACCGGATCAATTTCCCAAACTGTCGGCGCATCCGCCCCAGCCGCAATCGTCAGCCGCGCCAGCAAACGTCCCAATACGCCGTGTCCGACAATCAAGTCAGGCACGCGCTTTTCCAACCCGGCCATCGCATGTCTCGCGGTTGCAGCCAGCGCCAGCAACGCACCTTCGGCACCAAAGCTTGGATCGATTCGCGTCACGCGCTCGGCGTCGGTTACAACGCGCTGTGCGGCTCCGCCGAAAAGACCATGAGCGCCCTCAAAACAGTTTGCACCGGGCACAAAGACCCGTTCGCCCGTTTTGAACCCGCTTAACTGTCCTGCTTCGACCACCTCGCCAACAGCTTCGTAGCCGGGAACCAGCGGATACCCCATGCCGGGAAAGGGTGGCATTTTGCCAGACCAGAAGAGTTTTTCAGTGCCTGTCGAGATCCCGGAATGGCTGATTTCTACGACAAGGTCTTTTGGACCGGGATCAATCAACCCAAGGACACCCAGCGCCAAATCCTCTGGACCCCGCAGTAGGACGGCTGATGTGTCCAAGTTTCACCTCTCTCCCATTGTGGTCCCGAACTTTGTGTCCAGTTCGCGGCCCATGCTGATGTCAGTTTAAGCTGACAGTTTAAAGTGTCAACTAAAATGGACATACTTCGAAATGAAAGTCAGTCGGGCTTAACAGCCGTCAGAACCGAAGTGACATAGCTTCGGATCGGGCTGTGCGTTTCGATCTGATCGAAACCCGCCTCTTTGCAGTAGGCTGCGATCTCTGCCGCCGAACGGGTGCGCCCTGTGCGCATCGCCAGAGTGTAAAAGGCGAAATAGACGTCCGTTACCGGATCCGGCACCTCGCCACCCGACATCGGTTCGGACACGATCAGCCGTCCACCCGGCGGAAGAGCAGCAAAAACCTTGGCGATCAGGGGCCGCACGCTGGTGTCATCGTGGTCGTAAAAAACGCGCACTAAAGAAACTGCATCCGCACCTTCGGGCAATGGATCGTCCTTGAACGATCCGCCAGTCAGGTTGATTCGCTTGGCCAACCCCGCATTTGCCACACGCTCGCGCGCCGATGGCATGACGGCAGGAAGATCGAACAGCTCCAATTCAAGTTCGGGATACTCCTGCGCCACCGCGATCAGAAAAGCCCCGGACCCACCGCCAATATCGACCAGCCGTCGCACGCCCTTAAGGGACACAGTGCGTAATGTATCCAGCGCAACCAGACCTTGGGATCGGGCCATAAGGTCGGAATATTCGCGCGTCACCTCGGGATCGACGTCGCCTGTCGCACCAAAGACATAGGGCCAGAAAGCAGCCAATTCCGTCTCAATCTCGCCGCGCAGCAAGGCAACTGGATCAGCCAAGTCGCGATAAAACGCCCCGTGGTGCAGAATCATTTGCTCCAAACCGGGCACACCGATCAAAGCGGCACCCTTGCGAGTAACCGCGAACCGACCATCGCGAAGCCGCTTCAGCACGCCGATCCCCGCACCAGCTTGCAACAACAACGCCGTCTTGCGGGCGTCCATGCCATCGGCCAAAGCCAAAGCGTCCGCCGTCACGGGCCCAGCCATCAAACGGCGGGGCACATCCAGAGAAACCAATGCAAAAAGTGTCTGGCTACGCACGAAACCCTGAACAATATCAAATAGTTCCGCCCCGTCACGCCGCGCCAGCCGCCCCAGAAATGGCATTCGGCTGGCCCAGTCCTGAAACGCCGGGCGCGCTATGCGCCGGTTCAGCCAGCCAGCCGGCCAGAACTTTAGGGATTGGCTGGTAAAGGCCATCAGGCCTGATGCACGGCTGCCGGGGCCGAAGGCGCCACAAGCCGCGCCTGCATGTTCACCATCTTGGCCAACATCGCTTCGCCCGGACAGGATGGAATCGACGAAATGGCACCACTTAGAATGTCATGGTACCGCGCTTTGGCACCTTCGATCCCAAGCTGAGCCACCGCGTTCGGGCGGCCATGCAAATCATCCTGGCCAACGGGCTTGCCCAATGTCTCGGCGTCATAAACGGCGTCACGCAGATCATCTGCCACCTGGAAAGCCTCGCCAATCCGGTCACCCAACTCGGCCCATGGTTCTGGGTCTTGCCCGGCAGATATGGCGCCCATCTGGGTCGCCGCCACAAACAACGCGCCAGTCTTCGAGCGATGATAAGCACAAAGGTCGATTTTCTTTTCGCTTTCCCAGCCCTGCCCGGCACATATCCCGCCCGGCATCCCGCTTTTCTGCGCCAGCGTCAGAACAAGCCGGGACGACCGCATACAATCCTCGGACGCAACCCGCGCCAATACTTCGAATGCCAGCATGATAAGGCTGTCGCCCGCAAGAATCGCCAAAGGCTCGGAATAGGCGCGATGCACCGAAGGCTTACCACGTCGCATATCGGCGTTATCGAAGCTCGGCAGATCGTCATGCACCAGACTGGCACAATGCATCAATTCGATTGCCGCCGCCGCCGCATTGGAAAGCTTTGGGTTATCGTCGCCGCAAGCCATCGCGACCGAAAGAAGGATCGTCGGGCGAATACGCGCGCCGCCGGGGGTGGTGGCATAGCCCAAAGCAGACGCAAGTCGTGCGGGAGCTACACCCTTCTGGCCAATCTCAACTGCCTCTTTGACAGCATGGTTTACGCGAGAAATCAGATCCAACAGTAAGCTCCCTGTAATAGCGTCACGTCAAGTTGACACTTTGTTGTCATTTATACTGGACAGTTGCAACGCCGGAGTCAACAATTCCAACATGTTTGACGCCAATCCGAAGCCTTCCCCTTCTAACCCTGTGCTTGTTGTTGGCGCAGGGATCGGCGGTCTTTGCACCGCACTTCGCCTTCAGGCAGAAGGCCACCAAGTTACACTTCTGGACGTCCATGATTGGGTCGGCGGCAAAATGCGTTCGGCGCCTTCAGATGCAGGCCCCGTCGATGCTGGCCCCACTGTTCTCACCATGAGACACGTATTTGACGCGCTTTTCCAAGCCAGCGGATCGCGTTTGGAAGATCATGTAACCTTGATCGAAGAACCTCACATCGCCCGGCATTTCTGGCGCGATGGAAGCAGGCTGGATTTGTTCAGCGACCAAGATCGAAGCGCAGATGCCATAGCCACATTTGCCGGAAAGGATGCAGCAAAGGCGTTTCGGGGTTTTTCGAAAGACGCCCGAGAAATCTTCCAAATGTTTGACGCCCCAATGATGCAGGCTGCTGAACCACATCTGGGCCCGCTTGCCGCAGCGGCCCTTTCAGCACCCCGCCACTTGGCTGCACTGTCGCCGTTCGCAACTTTGGCCGGTTCATTGCAGCGCCGTTTCCATGATCGACGCCTCGTCCAGCTTTTTGGTCGCTACGCAACCTATGTCGGCGGCTCTCCCTACCAATCGCCCGCCTTGCTTTCCCTGATCTGGCAGGCCGAAGTCGCTGGCGTTTGGCGGGTCGAAGGCGGGATGCACCGCCTAGCCAAGGCAATCGCCGACCGATTTCAGGCTTTGGGCGGCGCAGTTCGGCTTTGCACTCCCGTTGCACAGATCAACATCAGCAACGGTGGTGTCACTGGTGTCACACTCAACGACGGCGAACAGCTGATCGCAAAGCTTGTCGTCTTCAATGGTGACCCACGGGCCCTTGCCGGTGGCAGGCTTGGAAGTGATGTCACCCACATAGCGCCGCAAACCTTAACCAAACCGCGCAGCTTGTCCGCAAGAGTGTGGAGCTTTGCGGCACAAACGCGCGAAAACCCCGGTCTTGCTCACCACAACGTCTTCTTCGCAGGCGACCCTCGTGCAGAATTCGACGACCTGAAAGCAGGGTACATTCCCGGCGACCCAACCCTATATGTTTGCGCAGAAGACCGTGGCAGCGGCCAAAGCAGACCAGTCGGCACCGAACGATTTGAAATCATCCTGAACGCCGCGCCGCTGACCACCGGCAAAACCGATCCGAAAGAGACAGAAACATGCCGCCAAGTGACATTTCCGACCCTCGCCCGTTTCGGTCTTTGCTTCGCCTCGGACCCACCGGACACAGCGCTCAGCACACCGACGACCTTCAATCAGATGTTCCCGGCCTCGGCGGGGTCGCTCTACGGGCAAACGCCACACGGCATGACGGCAGCATTGAAACGTCCGAAAGCACGGACAGCAGTGCGCGGCCTCTATCTGGCGGGCGGCGGCACGCATCCGGGAGCGGGCGTTCCGATGGCGGCACTCTCCGGTCGCCACGCGGCCGAGGCGATTATGACGGACCTCGTTTCGACCTGACCGTTCCGCCGGACGGCTATGCCTGGTGGTATATCGACGGGATCAGCGAAGACGGCACTCGGGCCGTATCGGTTATCGCCTTTATCGGCTCGGTCTTTTCGCCGTGGTACCGCTGGTCCGGGCGCCGCGACCCGCACAACCACGTCTGCATCAACGTCGCAACCTATGGGCCGGGCGGGCGTTTTACCATGACAGACCGGGGGCGCACTGCCCTGCGGCAGACCGAAAACAGCTTCACCGTCGGCCCCTCGTCTCTTCACTGGGACGGCAAAAAGTTGACCATCGACATCGACGAGATCGGCGCACCCCCCATGATTTCGCGTGTTAGAGGCCAGATCACGCTGAAGCCAGCGGCAGTTACAAATGTTGAACTGGCTCTCACCCCTGACGACGCCCATCTGTGGAGACCCTTCGCACCCGTCGCCGATATCGACGTGGCTCTCGACGCTCCCGGCTGGCAATGGTCGGGGCACGGCTACTTCGACGCGAATTTCGGCACACGGGCACTCGAGGCCGATTTCGACAGCTGGACATGGGGCCGCTACCCGACCGCAGAAGGTGCAACATGTTTCTATGACGCCACCCGCCGCGACGGCACCGAGCTGGCGACCGCTATAAGCTTCGACAAATCCGGCAACGCTTCCGAAATCACGGCCCCGCCGAAAGCGTCCATGCGCCGCTCGCTTTGGGCAGTCGCGCGTGAAACGCGGGCAGATCCGGGGTATCAGCCCCGCCAAGTCAAACCCATGCTCGACGCACCATTCTATACTCGTGCAATGGTGAAAACATCTCTGGACGGGCAGGAAACCGTGGGCGTCCACGAGGCACTGGACCTTCGCCGTTTCCGGTCAAACCTGTTGATGCCAATGATTGCGGTGCGCGTTCCGCGCCGGGCGGGCTGGCGTTTTGGCTAGGCCGGATTTAACCGCATGACGGAAAAATTCAGCGCGCCCGCAACAGTCACCCAAACCAGATAGGGCACGAACAATAGCCCCGCGATCCAGTCCACCTGCCACATCGCCAGCATACAGGACGCAACAGCAACCCAAAGACAGGCCAAAACCACCATGCCTAACTTGATGCGTTGTAATCCGAAAAAGACCGGAGTCCAAAGACCGTTCAAAGCTATCTGCAGCGCCCAAAGCGCCATCGCCACCCCATTGCCGGGCAACATGGCCACCCGCGCGCCGGCACCCGCCATACAGATGTAAAGCGTCGTCCATGCGACCGGAAACAGCCAGTCTGGCGGGGTCCAAGAGGGTTTGTTTAAATCACGATACCAAGGTCCCGGCGGAAACAAGCCGCCGGTCGCACCGGCCGACAAACACGCCGCCAGAAAGATCGCGAAAAGCAACCACATCAGATGCGGGTCCTCGACTGTTGCCCCTCGTCCAGCTTCGCGGCGGACCGAAGCTGGTCCGTCTCAGCCAAGCGGGCCAAAGCATTCGTCACAGTATCGCTCCAATGCGTTTTTTCAGCATGCGCGGCGGCATCAACCAGAAATACAGTTTCGGCAAGCGGCCTTGCATGGATCATCGGCGAAATGGGCGTCACCGCCGTCAATCCGCTGCGCAAAAGGGCGCGCGACGCCAGAACAGCCTTCGTCCCTTTGGTCGTATAGGCCCGCGCGCCAATCGAGTTATGCCCCATATGCCGCAAGCGCGTTCCGATCCCCGCATAAATGTATCGCGCCGCGAAAATTCCAGGGCGACAGGCCAAAGGCAAAGCGCCAATACCCGCTTCTGACCTTATATAGAGCCTTTCCGCCTCGATAAGCAGCTGCCGGACCATCGCCCGAACCGCCTTGGTCGGGCGCGGATCATCAAGGAAAGCCTCGGGGTCAATTCCAGAGTGTTCCAGCCACTCAAGCGGCAAATAAAGCCGCCCTTCCAAAGCATCCTCGCCTACATCCCGGGCAATATTGGTCAATTGCATCGCCACACCCAGATCCGCGGCCCGCGCCAATGCGTTGCGATCCCGCACACGCATCAAAACGCACATCATCACGCCGACAGCACTGGCCACACGCGCCGAATAGTCTCTCAAGGCAGACAAATCCTCGTACTGGCGCTCATCGGCATCCCAGGCCAACCCTTCCAGAAGGGCCTCGGGCAGGGCACGCGGCATCTCGAACATCTCGACAGTGGCTGCAAACGCCCGATCAGGTGCCGCATTGCGCGGTCGCCCCGCATAGACAAGCGCCAACCGCTCGTGAAGATCATCGACTGCAGCCTGCTTCCTTTGCGACAGGTCCACCTCGTCATCCGCCAAACGGCAAAACGCATAAAGCGCAAGCGCCGGGTCACGTACCTTGGCGGGCAACAGTTTCGAGGCCGCGTGAAAAGACAACGAACCATGCCGGATTGCTTCTCGGCAATGCTCCATATCCTGTGGATTGATCATGTCACTTTCTCCGCATCCGGCACCAATTTTCCCAACACTTCAGCACTGGCCACGACACCCGGCAAACCGGCGCCCGGATGTGTCCCCGCCCCAACCAGATACAAACCCGTTACTTCTTCGCTGACGTTGTGCGGACGAAACCATGCGCTCTGCAAAATCCGGGGCTCAATCGAAAAGCCACTGCCGTTGGGCGACAGATAACGGTCGCGGAACGTCTCGGGCGTGAACACCTCGGAAGCTGTCAAATGTGTCCCTAAACCGGGCAAAAGCTGTTCTTCCAGTACCGCCTGAACCTTGGCGCGATATGTCTCGGCCATCTCGCCCCAGTCCACCGGATTGTCATGCCCCAAATGCGGCACAGGACTGAGCGCATAGAATGTATCGTCACCGTCAGGTGCCACACCCGGTTCAGTCACGCTGGGCCGGTGCACATAAAGGCTCATGTCATCAGCCAGTTTGCCGCCGACGAAAATGTCATCAATCAACCCGCGATAACGTGGTCCATTCAGGATCGTATGATGGCCAACGTCCTTCCACATATCCCGCGTGCCCTTGGTACCAAAATACCAGACGAAAAGCCCCATCGACCACCGTGTTCGCTTTAACCGAGGCGAGGTCCAACGCTTCCGCCGATGGTTCCGCAACAGCCTGTCATAGGTATGCCCGCTGTCGGCATTCGACACGACAATGTCAGCCGTCAGAATTTCACCATTGGCCAGCCGCACGCCGCGTGCGCGGCCTTTGTCGATCATGATTTCGTCCGCCTCGGCGCCAAAACGGACCAGACCGCCCTGTTCCTCGACGACATTGACCATGGCTTTGGCAATCGCCTCGACACCGCCAACGGCATAGTGCACGCCAAATTCTTTCTCGAGGTGACTGACAAGCGTGTACATCGACGTCACCCGGAACGGATCGCCGCCGATGAACAGCGGATGAAACGAAAACGCCATCTGCAAACGTGGGTCTTTGAAACGTTTGGCGGCATGCGCAGCCACCGATCTGTCCGCGCGAAGCCAAGCAAATGTCGGCAGAACTTTGATCAGATCCCACAGCTTGTGCATCGACCGACGGCCCAAATCCTCGAATCCAAACCGATACCGCGCCTCGCTGTCCTTCAGAAACTTGTCATAGCCCGCCACATCGGCGGGCGACAGCCGCGCAATTTCCGCGCGCATCGCTTGCGTGTCCTGCCGCGCCGCAAAGACCGAGCCATCAGGCCAGCGGATCTCATAGAATGGATCGAGTGGCTTTAGCACGACATCCGTGTCGAAGTCGCGCCCACAAGCGGCCCACAAATCGCGGAAAACATTCGGAACAGTGACGATTGTTGGCCCAAGATCGAACCGATAGCCATCTTTCACAATCGCAGACCCACGGCCACCTGGGCTTTCCAAACGGTCCACCACAATCACTCGATATCCTTTGGCACCCAGCCGCATTGCAGCCGACAAGCCACCCAGCCCAGCGCCAATGACAATTGCTTTAGGCGCTTTCGCGTCGGGAATCAGTTCTGCAAGTCTTGGATCATTACGTGTCATATTGCTGAAGCTACACATGTCAGGCTGGCTTGACAATCTTCCCTTAACAATCGCGAAATGTCAGAGTAAGTTGACAGTCTCAGCTGGAGTGCGCGCCATCCAAACTGTAACCCTCAGCCTTTTCCGGTTCGACGGCTTTGCCGCCCGCGTTTGGGCGTTCGCAATGATGGGGCTTGCCCGCCTGCCGATGTCACAAGTGCCCGACCTGTCGTTCTGGAAACTCTGCGGTTCAGGCACCGGCGAAGGCTTTACGCCACGCCCCAATACCGGCGTCTACGCCATCCTTTGCGTCTGGCCAGACCGCGCTACAGCCGATCACCACCTTGCAAACACACCGATTTTTCAGCGCTACAAGGCCCGCGCAAGCGAAGCATGGACGGTTTTCCTTTCGCCCATCTCTGCGCGCGGCGCATGGTCCGGCGTTTCCCCCTTCAAGGCCGAAGCCCCCCTAACCAATGGCCCGCTCGCCGCACTGACCCGAGCCAGCCTCAGACCGCGCACCATGCTGCGCTTCTGGTCCCGCGTCCCCGACATAAGCAATGTGATCGGCACCGACCCCAACGTTGCCTTCAAAATCGGCATCGGCGAAGTCCCGATGCTGCACCAGGTAACCTTCTCGATCTGGCCCAATACCGACTCCATGGCCGCCTTCGCCCGAAATGCCGCAGGCCCTCATGCAAAGGCGATACAAGCTGTCCGCGACGGCAACTGGTTTCGCGAAGAACTCTATGCCCGCTTTCGCATCCTTGGCGAACATGGCAGTTGGAACGGCGAAAGCCCCTTGAAGACCCTGAACCTATTATGACCCAAGCCTTCCCCTTCTCTGCCATCGTCGGCCAAGACGATATGAAACGCGCGATGATATTAACCGCCATTGATCCCAAACTGGGTGGCGTGCTGGTCTTTGGCGATCGCGGCACCGGCAAAAGCACCGCCGTCCGAGCGCTAGCCGCGCTGCTACCCCAAATCACCGCCGTCGAAGGTTGCCCAATCAACTCTGAAAATCTCAAGGATTGCCCTGATTGGGCTGGTTTAGAGACAAAAAAATTGATTGAACGCTCCACGCCCGTTGTCGACTTGCCCCTTGGTGTGACAGAAGATCGTGTCACCGGCGCGCTTGATATCGAACGCGCCCTGACCCGCGGCGAAAAAGCGTTTCAGCCGGGGCTGCTGGCAGCCGCGAACCGTGGATACCTCTATATCGACGAAGTGAACCTGCTCGAAGATCACATCGTTGATCTGCTGTTGGACGTGGCTCAGTCCGGCGAAAACGTCGTCGAGCGCGAAGGTCTTTCCATCCGCCACCCCGCCCGCTTTGTTCTGGTCGGCTCGGGCAACCCGGAAGAGGGCGAACTGCGCCCACAGCTTCTTGACCGCTTCGGTCTGTCGGTCGAGGTGCGCTCGCCCAGCGACATCGACGAACGGATCGAAGTGATCCAGCGCCGCGACAGCTTTGAACGCTCGCCCAAGAATTTTCTCCGTCGCTGGCGACCGAAAGACACTGAAATTCGCGAGAATATTCTGGAAGCACGCGAGAAATTGCTCGGAATAGAGACTAAAAAGCCAATCCTCCGAGATTGCGCCCAACTTTGCGTCGCCCTCGGTGCAGATGGCCTGAGGGGTGAACTCACTCTGCTCCGCGCCGGACGCGCTCTCGCCGCCTATCAAGGCGACAGCGCCTTGTCCCGCGACCACCTTCGCACGGTCGCCGCCATCGCGCTGTCGCATCGCCTTCGCCGCGACCCGCTCGACGAAGCAGGGTCAGGCGCTCGAGTTGATCGTACGGTCGCCGAGGTTCTGGGGTGACCGAAGGCGCGGCGTCATGGGACCGCGCCTGCCGCGCGCTCGATCTTTTGGCCGCTAATCCGAAGCAACTTCGGGGGCTGTCCTTGCGCGCGCGCACCGGCCCAGTGCGCGATACCTTTCTTGCAGCTCTTACCAGCCGACTGCCGCAACCGGTACACCGGATACATCCAGCCATGTCGCGCGACGCATTGTTGGGCGGCATTGATCTGGCCCGCACACTTGCCGACGGTCAGGTCCGAACCAACCCCGGCCTGTTGCAGGGCTCAGGCACGCTGATCCTTACCATGGCCGAACGCTGCGCCCCGGACATGGCCGCCCTGCTTTCTGCGGGGTTAGACAACAACCACGATTTAACTTTCATCTTGCTGGACGAGGGCGCTGAACCTGATGAACGCGCGCCCAAATCACTGACCGAACGTCTGGCCTTCCAAGTATCCCTCGAAGGCATCGGCAGGCTCGAAGCAGCCCCGCCTGCCAAACCCAAAACCACAGCACCCGCAAAACCGCCGAAAGGCCGAAACCCTTCAAATGTGATCACAACGCTAACCACCTTGGCGGCAAGAATGGGCATCGACAGCTTGCGCATCCCTACCTTTGCAGTTCAGGCCGCCGAAACATCCGCAATGATGAACAACCGCGCTACATCCGACGCCGACATCCAAACCGCCGCCGAACTGGTCTTGGCCCCCCGCGCCACACGCATGCCAGAAGTCGATCCCGAACAGCCTGAAGAAACCGCGCCCGAAGATCGAAACGACACGTCAAACTCGCCGCAAGAACAAACCACAGACACGCTTCCCGATGACATGCTCATAGAAGCGATACGCGCCTTGCTTCCCGAAAATATCCTCGAAAACCTCAGTGTTCGAGACGTATCTCGCGCCAAAGGCACAGGCGCCGGACAACGCCGAAAAGGCAATCGCCGAGGCCGCCCATTGCCGTCCCGCCCGGGTCGCCTGGACGGTACATCCCGGCTTGACCTCGTCGCCACACTCCGTGCCGCAGCCCCTTGGCAGACCATCCGAGGCAAAGGCGATGGCCCGGTCAAAGTGTACCCATCCGACATCCGTCTTCGCCGTTTTGAAGAACAAAGCGACCGCCTGCTGATCTTTGCCGTCGATGCATCAGGTTCCGCTGCGTTGTCGCGCCTAGCCGAAGCCAAAGGCGCTGTCGAACTTATGCTTGCCCGCGCCTATGCCGCCCGCGATCACGTCGCCCTCATCGCCTTTCGTGGCACCGAAGCGCAGCTGCTATTGCCGCCTACACGCTCGCTCGTGCAAACCAAACGGCGCCTTGCAGCCCTTCCCGGCGGGGGAGGCACACCCTTGGCCTCGGGCCTGAAGGCCGCCGCTGAACTTGCCGAACAAAGCCGCGCACAGGGGCTGTCTCCGACACTCGCTATTCTGACCGATGGACGCGCCAATATTGCGCTTGATGGAAGCGCAAACCGTACCGCCGCCAGTGCCGACAGCACGCAAATGGCCCGCTGGATCAGATCGACCGGATTGCCGACCATCGTACTGGACCTAGGCAACCGCCCGCAACCAGCCCTTGCCGCCTTGGCGAAAGACATGGCGGGGCGCTATCTGCCCTTACCCCGCGCAGACGCGGCCCGGATGAGCGACGCGCTTGGCGCGGCTTTGGACAATGGACTGGACGCGTGATCTTCCCACATGGAGCCATCCGTCGCTGTCGCGGCGGATCGCTTGCGCTCCACATCGCTGGCATGTTCAGGAAGCGGGCAGTGGGCCCACACTCCTGTTGCTGCCCGGTGCAGGTGCGTCAAGCCACACCTGGCATGACCTGATCCTGTCGCTTGCCGAAACGCACCATGTCATCGCGCTCGATCTGCCCGGGCAAGGCTTCACGCAATCACCTAATGCACGCCGGTCAGGACTGGAGGAAACAGCGGCTGACATCGCAAAACTTGTTCAATCGGAAGGCTGGGAAATAGACACTATTATTGGGCATTCCGCAGGTTCCGCCCTTGCGTTGCGGCTCAGTCAGTCGCTTGGCGTCAACAAGATCATCGGCATCAACCCAGCCCTTGATAACTTCGACGGTGTCGCCGGATGGCTTTTCCCCATCCTCGCTAAACTCCTTGCCGTAAACCCGCTGACCGCCAGCCTCTTTACGTTCGGAGCAAGCCCTGCCCGCGCCCGACGGCTTATCGAAGGCACAGGGTCGCACATCAGCGACGAAAGCCTCGCGTTCTACACACGACTGACCGGAGACCGTGCCCATGTGAACGGCGCGCTTCAGATGATGGCGCGCTGGTCGCTCGACAGCTTGCTGGCCGACTTGCCAAAGATCGACGCGCGCGTGTTGTTCCTGACCGGCCAGAACGACAAAGCCGTACCGCCCGAAGTGGCGACACGCGCCGCCAAACGCCTGCCAAACGCTGAAACACGCATGCTGGGAAGCCTCGGCCATTTGGCCCACGAAGAAGACCCGGCGCGTGTATTGGAAGAAATACTGCCGTTTCTTACGGAATAGAGACATATTCTACCGGTGCGGAAGCCCCAATGCACCGGCCTGCATCGCTTGCGAAAGACTTTGAAGATACGCACGGACTTCACCAGCAGATCGCAGATGATGCACGTTTTTCCCGGTCGGCGCCGTTGCGACCAACCGCGCCATCGCGTTCCGCGACGTCGTGCGCGTCCGCCAGATGAATTGCATGAATTCCAAGCTAAATTGCTCTGGGCAACCCTCTGGCAAATCAGGCCGCGTCGACCCGTAATGCACCGCAGTCCGCCAAAGAACCCGCCAGACCCGATGGGTCAGCCCAAAATCCAGCCAGATCACCGTATCCGCACGTTCAAGCCGGTCAGCCCAGGTGATCGTATGACCGCCCTCAAATATCCATTGCGGCTTTGCATGTACTTCAAGACACAGCACGGTCTTCTCGTCTCTGTCGCGCTCAATCCAACCGGACTTCCAGTGGATATGGTCGATATAAAACACGGGCAGACGCGTTATTGCACCCATTTGTCGCGCCAATGTGGACTTCCCGGACCCCGGCTGACCAATGATCATGATACGTTGCATGGCGAAAGTATCGCCAGTCGGCAGAGGCCGCTCAAGCGTTAAAGGATCGCCGCCAGACGTGACCCCTGATCAATCGCGCGCTTCGCATCCAATTCGGCCGCGACATCCGCACCGCCGATCACATGCGCTTTCATCCCGGCTGCCTCCAAAACGTCCGCCAGACGCCGGTCGCTTTCCTGCCCGGCACAAAGCACCACGGTATCGCAGGCAATAACCTCCTGCGTTCCGTCCTGCCGTGTCACATGAAGGCCTGCGTCATCAATCCGATCATAGCTCACACCACCAATCATCTGCACACCCTTCATCTGCAAGGATGCGCGATGGATCCACCCAGTCGTCTTGCCCAACCGCTTGCCCGGTCGCTCGCTTTTCCGCTGTAACAGTGACACTTTTCGCGGACTGGGTGACGGTTGAGCCCCCTCCGGCGCCAACCCCGCCCGATGCTCCTCCGGGTCCGCAACACCCCATTCGACCAAGCCAGGCGCCCAGGTTTTCGGTCGTGCTTTCGCCCTCGTGGGTCAGGTATTCGGCCACATCGAAACCGATGCCCCCGGCACCAACGACGGCCACCCGCGCACCCGCAATCTCGCGCCCCGTCAGAATGTCGACGTAGCTGACCACATGCCCGCCCTCGACCTCGATCCCCGGATCACGCGGCAGAACACCCGTCGCAAGAATGACCTCGTCAAACCCGACCAGATCGTCTGCGCACACTTCTGTTCCCAGACGCAGATCAACGCCCGTCTCGCCAGCATCGCACCGTACCAATCGACCAACCCGTGAAACTCTTCCTTGCCCGGGATCATCTTGGCCATGTTCAACTGCCCACCGATCTCGATCCGACCGATCAAACAATGTCACCCGATGCCCCCGCCCCGCCGCCACCAAAGCCGTCGACAAACCAGCCGGCCCCGCGCCAACAATCGCGACCCGCTTGGGCGATTCGGCAGGCGCATAGACCAATTCGGTCTCATGCGCAGCCTGCGGATTCACCAGACACGACGCCACCTTCATCTCGAACGTATGGTCCAGACAGGCCTGATTGCAGGCGATACACGGCGCAATCGTCCGCGCCCGCCCGGCCCGCGCCTTGGCCACAAAATCCGGGTCCGCCAGAAACGGACGCGCCATCGACACCATGTCGGCGCAACCTTCTGCCAGCACCGCCTCGGCCACCTCGGGCGTGTTGATCCGGTTCGATGTGATCACAGGAATCGCCAACCTCGCCCATCAGTTTCTTGGTCACCCACGAAAACGCCCGCGCGCGGCACACTGGTCGCAATCGTGGGAATCCGCGCCTCGTGCCAGCCAATCCCGGTGTTCAGGATCGACGCGCCTGCGTTTTCGACAGCTTGCGCCAGTTGCACCACTTCGTCCCAGGTCGATCCATCGGGCACCAGATCAATCATTGACAGCCGGTAAATCAGGATGAAATCATGCGCCCACCGCTGCCCGAACCCGGCGCACAACCTCGACCGGCAACCGCATCCGGTTCTCATAAGACCCACCCCAACGGTCGGTCCGCTTGTTGGTATGCGTGACCAGAAACTGGTTCAGGAAATACCCTTCCGACCCCATCACCTCGACACCGTCATACCCCGCCTCGACGCGCCCGAACGGCCGCCTCAACAATATCGGCGATCTGCTTCTCGATCCCCTCCTCGTCCAGTTCGGCAGGTGGAAACGGCGAAATCGGAGACTTCACCGGCGAAGGCGCCACACATTCCGGCGAATAGGCATAGCGCCCGGCATGCAGGATCTGCATCGCGATCCGCCCGCCTTCGTCGTGCACGCGGTCCGTCACACGGCGATGATTGGCAATGTCCTGATCCGTGAAAAGCCCCGCAGCCCCCGGCAAAACGCCGCCTTCGCGGTTCGGCGCCATGCCCCCGGTCACCATCAACGCGACGCCGCCCTCGGCACGCGCGCGCATAAAACGCCGCGACCCGGTCAAAATCACCAAGTTCTTCCAGCCCGGTGTGCATCGAGCCCATCAGAACCCGGTTCGGCAAGGTGACATGCCCCAGATCGAGCGGTTCAAACAAATGTGGATAATCAGTCATGCCGGACCCTGCCCCAGCGCGCGTCACCTGTCACGCCAGGACGCCAGCGTCAGGCATTCTTCTTGGCAAAAATACTCCAGGGGGTGTCGGGGGCAGAGCCCCCGCAGTTCGGCGACGACGCAAGCTCGGCGCAAATACAGTCTCTATTCCGCCGGAATCGCCTCTGGCAACCCTTCCACCGGAACCTCCAGCTTGTTCAGCATCTCTTTTGGGCACGACCTGAACGAACTTGTCCTTCTCGTCGTCCCAATGCTGCAGGATGGCAGCCGCCTTCTGACTTCCGGTCTCTGCCAGATGCCGCTCAACAAGCCTCTCCAACTCGTCCATATAGTGGCCCTCGTTCACCGGCACCGTCACCACCGTCTCAAGGTTCATCATGTCGAACGCCAGACCGTCGGGGTCGTAAAGATACGCCATGCCCCCGGTCATGCCCGCGCCGAAATTCGGCGCCGATCCGGCCCAAGGATCACCGCGACACCACCGGTCATGTATTCGCACCCGTTCGAACCACAGCCCTCGACCACAACCTTCGCGCCCGAGTTCCGCACCGCAAAACGCTCGCCCGCGCGACCGGCGGCAAACAGATAACCGTCCGTCGCACCATAAAGCACCGTGTTGCCGATGATCACGTTGTCCTCGGCCACCAGTGGCGAGGCCATCGGCGGGCGCACAACAATCGTGCCGCCGCGAAAGACCCTTGCCGACATAGTCGTTGGCATCACCCGACACTTCCAACCGCAAGCCCGGTGCGGCAAAAGCCCCCAGCGATTGCCCGGCCGAACCCTGCAAGCTTCACTGTCAGATGGTCCCGTTGCAGACGTATTCCGCATCCCGAAACGCTTGACGATATGGCGTCGACGTGCGCGTCCCGATGGTCCGGTGCGTGTTTCGCACCGCATAGGAAAGCTGCATCTTCTCGCCGTCCTCAAGGAAACGCGCGGCGTCCTTGACGATTTCGGCGTCCAGCGTGTCATGGCACCGCGGTTCGCGGTCGCGTTCACGGTCGTAAACGATGCGATCTGCCCCATCGACGGTGATCAAAAGCGGGTTCAGATCCAGATCATCCAGATGCGCCGAACCCCGGCTGACCTGCGACAACAAATCGGCCCGCCCGATCACCTCGTCCAGTGACCGCGCACCGATACTCGCCAGAATCTCGCGCACTTCCTGCGCATAGAACGTGATCAGGTTCACAACCTTGTCCGCGTTGCCGGTGAACTTCTCGCGCAAGGCCTCGATCCTGCGTACAGACGCCGACCGGGCAGGTGTTCGACTGGCACTGACGCACCATGATACAGCCCATCGCAATCAGCGCTGCGGTGCCGATGCCGTATTCCTCGGCCCCCATCATCGCGGCCATGACGATGTCGCGACCAGTGCGCAATCCACCATCGGTCCGCAGCGTGACCCGCTCGCGCAGATTGTTCATCGACAGAACCTGATGCGCCTCGGTCAGACCCATTTCCCACGGCAGACCCGCATATTTGATCGAGGTCGCAGGCGACGCCCCCGTGCCGCCGTTGTGGCCCGAAATCAGGATCACATCGGCCTTGGCCTTGGCAACACCGGCAGCAATCGTGCCAACACCGCTGGCCGCCACCAGCTTCACCGTCACCTTGGCGCGCGGGTTGATCTGCTTCAGGTCGTAGATCAGCTGCGCCAGGTCTTCGATCGAATAGATATCGTGGTGCGGCGGCGGAGAAATCAGCGTCACACCCGGCGTCGAATGCCGAAGCCGCGCGATCAACTCGGTCACTTTCATGCCCGGCAAGCTGACCACCCTCACCGGGCTTTGCGCCCTGCGCGACCTTGATCTCAAGCTCTTCGCATTGGTTCAGGTATTCCGCCGTCACGCCAAAACGCCCCGACGCCACCTGCTTGATCTTCGCAGATGGGTTGTCGCCGTTCGGTTCGGGCACGAAATGCGCTGGATCTTCGCCGCCTTCGCCACTGTCCGACTTCGCACCAATCCGGTTCATCGCAACGTTCAGCGTCTTATGCGCCTCGGGCGACAGCGCCCCCAGCGACATGCCCGGCGTCACGAACCGCTTCCGGATCGAGGTGATGCTTTCCACCTCTTCAATCGGCACTGGCGGCCCATCGGTTTGATGTCCAGCAAATCGCGCAGATGGATCGGCGGCATCGACCGCATCTTGGCCGAATACTGCTGCCACATCGCATAGGATGCCCGCTGACACGCCGCCTGCAACAAGTGCATCGACGTGGCTTCCCAGGCATGGGTCTCGCCCGTACGCCGCGCCTTGTAGAAGCCGCCAATCGGCAAGACGCTGTCGCCCGAAAACCGCGCCGCGTGAACCTCTTCGGCCTTCTTCTGAATGCCGCCGACACCAATGCCCGAGATGCGCGAATGCATGCCGGGGAAATACTCGGCCACCATGCGCGCGGCTCAGGCCCACGGCCTCAAAGTTCAGACCGCCGCGATAGGACGAGATCACACCGAAATCCCCATCTTCGACATGATCTTCAACAGACCGGCATCAATGGCCGCACGATAGCGCGCCACGGCCTCGGTCAGACGTGCCGTCGATCAGGCCACGGTCGATCCGGTCCGCAATGGAATCCTCGGCCAGATAAGCGTTCACCGTGGTCGCACCACAGCCGATCAGAACCGCGAAATAATGCGGATCAATGCACTCGGCCGACCGCACATTCAGCGAACAGAACGTCCGCAAACCTTTGCGCGTCAGCCACGAATGCACAGCACTCGTCGCCAGGATCATCGGCATCGCAACCCTGCGTCGCACTGATGTTCTGGTCGGTCAGCACGATATGCCCGGCCCCCGACCGCACGGCGTCTTCGGCCTCGGCCCGCACCCGCTCCAAAGCCGCCTGCAAGCGCACCGTGACCGATCATCCGCCACGGAATGTGCAGTCAATCTCGACCATATCGGCATTGAACGCCTCGCACCAGCCGGTCAAACTGCGCATTCGCCACGAAAGGACTGTCCAGCACGATGATCTCGGTCTGGCTGCAATCCTGATCCAGCACGTTCTTCAGGTTGCCGAACCGCGTCTTCAGGCTCATCACCCGGATATTCGCGCAGACTGTCAATCGGCGGGTTCGTCACCTGACTGAAGTTCTGCCGGAAGAAATGGCTCAATGGCCGATACATCTTCGACAAGACCGCCGACGGCGTATCATCGCCCATCGACTGGCCAGCGTTTCCTTCCCGTCTTCGGCCATCGGCGCCAGAATCTGCTCCAGATCCTCAATCGAGTAGCCGGCCGCAACCTGACGTCGGCGCAATTCAGCACCATCGAACAGTGGTCACCTCGGTCAGACCCGAAAGCTCTTCGTCCAGCTCGACGATCTTGCCGACCCACTCGCCGAACGGCGCCGAAGCCGCCAAGCGCGTCCTTGATCTCGGTGTCGTGGAACAGCTTGCCCTCGACCATATCGACCGCAATCATCTGACCCGGCCCAAGCGCGCCTTTCTCGACGACATGCGCCTCATCCATCGGCACCATGCCCGTTTCGGACCCGGCAATCAGCAGACCGTCGCCCGTCACGGTATAGCGCATCGGGCGCAATCCGTTCCGGTCCAGATCCAGCACAAACCCAGCGCCCATCGGTCATCGCCAAAGCAGCAGGCCCGTCCCACGGCTCCATCACCGCGTTGCAATAGGAATACATGTCGCGCCACGGCTGCGGCAGTTCGACCGCCTGCTTCGACCAGCTTTCCGGCACCAGCATCGTCTTTGCCATCGGCGCATTCCGCCCGGCGCGCACCAGCACCTCGAACACCGCATCCAAGCGCGCTGGAATCCGACGAACCGTTCGGAATGATCGGCTTGATGTCCTCGGCCATGTCGCCAAACGTGGCCGACGCCATCCGGATCTCGTGAGATTTCATCCAGTTGACGTTGCCCTTCAGCGTGTTGATTTCGCCGTTGTGCGCCAACATGCGGAACGGCTGCGCCAGCCACCATTGCGGGAAGGTGTTGGTCGAATACCGCTGGTGATAGATCGCAAAGGCGCTCTCGAACCGCTCGTCCTTCAGATCGGGATAAAACTCGGCCACCTGCTCGGCCAGCATCATGCCTTTGTAGATGATCGACCGGCACGACAGCTGACACAGATAAAGCTCGAGACACCTGCGCCGCAGCAGCCGCCTTTTCGATCCGGCGACGAATGACGTAAAGCTCGCGCTCGAAGGTGTCTTCATCGACACCCTTCGAATTCGAAATCAGGATCTGCTCAATCTCGGGCCGTGTCGCATTGGCTTTCTCGCCCAGCACTGACACGTCGACAGGCACGTGCCGCCAACCGTAAATATAGTACCCCATCCGCAGAACTTCGGTTTCGACGATGGTCCGGCAGGTTTCCTGAGCACCGAAATTGGTACGCGGCAGGAACACCTGACCAACCGCCAGCATCTCGTCACGTGCGCGGCTTGTGCCCGGTCCGCTCGACCTGATCGTAAAAGAAGCGAACGGGGATCTGCACATGAATGCCCGCGCCGTCGCCGGTCTTGCCATCGGCATCAACAGCACCCCGGTGCCAGACCGCCTTCAAAGCATTGATCCCGTTCTCGACCACCTTGCGGGACCGCTTGCCGTCAATCGAAACCACCAGACCAACACCGCAAGACGCATGCTCGGTATCCTCGGAATAGAGACTGTTTTCCGCCATCCATTCGCGGCGAGCTTCTTCGGCGGCGGCCCATTCGGCATCAAATTTGGTCATGGTGTTCTCCTCGTCGGATCGACCGCGAATGTCTGAGTGGTCGTTACTTTTGGACGATCTGCAGTGAAAAACGTGCGGTCGTCGAACTTGGCGCGCATGGCCTCCGAGGAATTTCTAACGCCATGGAAAGGGCAGGCTTGAGTCCCAAGCCAGTAATTCTAATACGCCGCATCCAATTCCGAACCATCACTTGCCGTCAGGCGCCAGGTGCCCGCCACCTGAGGCGTGGTCCATGACGTTTGACAAGCCCGAAACTCGGCCGAAAAACGGCCAATCACTTGGGTATCAACGAATTCCCGGCGTCGTTGAAGTGAGATGGTGTTTTCTTCACGAGCAACAACGCCGCTGGACTGCCCCCACGGCGCACACGCACCGTTACAGGCCAATCCTCGGGCGTTGTAATGATGTCCGGCCCATCCATCTTGATGACCAATGGCACCCCAGCGGTTGCCGGACACCACTCGGTCGGAGCGCCAAGATAAGTGCCGTCTGGGAATACCTCGTTGGCTCCTGTGCCACGGCAACATTCGCAACCAAACAAATGGCGCTTGCGATGAACCCGCCAGACTTCCGCGCAACGCTCTTCCTGCTGTCCATCGGCTTCAATCCTCAATCGCCGAATTGAGCATCAATTCGGCCTCAGTCATGACCTTGGTTTGTTGTTCCAGCGAAAAGCCCCCGGGCTTTTTGTCGATATAATACTGCATATGCGGAGCCATTCCGCTTGTGTCGTCCAGACTGCCAAAAGCCACGCTCAGGTTGTCGTGATCGGGGGCGTTGTAATAGATGTTCGACCCGCAGGTTTTGCAAAATGCACGTCGCGCCCAATCGGAAGACTTGAAGATGGTCAGACTGTCTTCACCGTCCGAGACGCGGAAACTTTCGGTAAGAACGCCCATGTAAACACCCGACGCCCAGCGCTGGCACATCTTGCAATAGCAGACACCAAAGGACGCGCCGACGTCGGCCACATAGCGCACCGCGCCACACATGCATCCTCCCGTTCTTTCTGCCATCTTCAACCTTCCTTAACCGAACGGGTCATCCATTCTGACCCATCGTCTTCATCATTTGTTCACCGGCCACCGAACGCTTTTCCTGTACAAAACGGTAATTCGACCTTCTCGAACGCGTACGCTTTGAAACAAAACAGCCGTTCGGTCAGTTTAACCAGACTTTAACGCTACTCAGCCGCCACTGCGGCGGGGGCCGCGATATATTCCAACATTGCATCCGCTGCCTCGCGCCCGTCCCGGATCGCCCAGACCACCAGCGACGCGCCGCGCACGATATCGCCAACCGCATAGACGCCCTCCAGGCTGGTGGCATGGGTCTGGAAACTGGCCTTGATGGTGCCCCAGCGGGTCACCTCCAGCCCGTCAACACCCCAAAGCTTTGGCAGGTCTTCCGGCTCGAATCCCAGCGCTTTGATGACGATATCCGCGTCTTCCACGTAGTCAGATCCATCAATCAACTCAGGCACTTGCCGCCCCGTCGCGTCGGGTGCGCCTAGCCGCATCTTCTGTGCCATGACGCCGGAACGCACTGAACCCCTTGGGGGCAGTCAGCCAGACGAATTCCACGCCTTCTTCTTCGGCATTGGCAACCTCGCGCTGCGATCCCGGCATGTTCGCCCGGTCGCGGCGATACAGGCATTTGACGCTCGTGGCGCCCTGCCGAACGGCTGTGCGCACACAGTCCATCGCGGTATCGCCACCACCGATCACAACCACGCGCTTGCCGTCTGCATTCAGCTCGCCACTATCGAACTCGGGCACATCGTCACCAAAGCTTTTGCGGTTCGAGGCCGTCAGAAAATCCAGCGCCCGGATCGAAGTGCCACTGTCCGGCCCCGGCAGTTCACGGCCTTTGTAAACTCCGGTGGCGATCAGTACCGCGTTGTGTTTGCTGCGGATATCTTCGAACGAGATGTCCTCGCCCACATTGCAGTTCAGCACGAAAGTAACGCCGCCCTCTTCCAGCTGATTGATGCGCTTCATCACCACATCTTTCTCAAGCTTGAAGCCGGGAATACCATAAGTCATCAAGCCACCAGCACGGTCGTAGCGGTCATAAACCGTCACCTGCACGCCAGCCCTGCGCAAAAGATCCGCCGCAGCCAATCCACCCGGACCTGCGCCGATGATGCCAACGCTTTCGTCGCGCTCGGCAGAAGGAACGATTGGCTTGACCCAACCTTCTTCCCACGCCGTGTCAGTGATGTACTTTTCAACCGAGCCGATGGTCACAGTGCCATGGCCAGATTGCTCGATGACGCAATTGCCTTCGCAAAGCCGGTCTTGCGGACAGATACGACCGCAGATCTCGGGGAATGTGTTGGTCGCCTGACTAAGCTCATAGGCCTCTTGCAGACGCCCCTCGGCAGTCAGCTTCAGCCAATCGGGAATGTTGTTATGTAGCGGGCAGTGTGACTGGCAATAGGGAACACCGCATTGGCTGCAACGCCCGGACTGTTCCCGCGCCTTGGCATCCGCGATACTCGGCGTAAATCTCGTTGAAATCCTCACGACGCACACTGGCATCGCGCTTCTCAGGCATATGCCGCCCGACAGTCACAAACTTCAACATAGGAGTCTCAGCCATCCCAACCTCCAATCAACGCAGATCGTTGTATTAACGGATATTCGGAAAAATAAAAGTCACTCACACTGACCTATTATCAAATAAATTCTGTTGACAGGCTAGTTTGCTCCCTCTGCGAGTCGCAATTAAGGACCGAACCGGACGCAACTTGCCTCTTTTCTAAAAATCTCAAATGGTTAGTGTGCCGCCAACAGTTTCCAATTGCGCAGCCACCATGCCCATCCTTCAGCTCATTCTCGTCGCCATCGTACAGGGCATTACCGAATTTCTCCCGATTTCATCGTCTGGGCACCTCATTCTGCTGCCGAATCTCACCGGTATGAAAGATCAGGGACTGGTCATAGATGTCGCCGTCCACGTCGGCACACTGGGTGCGGTCGTTCTGTACTTTCGCAATGACGTCGCTCGCGCCATTGCTGGCCTGTTTCGCATAACGGATCAAAGCAACCCGGACGCCCGTCTGGCTTTGGGCCTGATCGTCGCAACGGTGCCGGTCGTTATTGCAGGCCTGATGCTGAAACTATCGGGCTTCGACGAAGCCATGCGTTCGGTCGCGGTTGTCGGTTGGGCCACGCTGATTTTTGGCCTCGTGCTGTATTGGTCGGATCAGCGCGGCAAAGCCACTAAGACTGCGGGCGAGTGGTCGATCAAAGACGCGATCACGATGGGGCTTTGGCAAGTACTGGCGCTGATCCCCGGCACATCACGTTCGGGCATCACAATAACCGGCGCGCGGCATCTTGGATATGACCGAAGCGATGCCGCAAAGCTGGCAATGCTGATGTCAATTCCAACAATTCTTGCCTCGGGCACATTGATTGGCATCGAAGTCGCGGCCACCATGGACGCCGGGGCCGCGCGAGACAGTGCAATCGCCGCCGTTTTCGCCTTTTTCGCCGCTCTGGCATCGCTTCATTTCATGATGCGGCTTTTACGTTCGGTCAGTTTCACGCCTTACGTGATCTATCGCATATTCCTGGGTGTTACGCTTTTGATCTATGCCTATGCCTAATGGCGCAGGTTCCGCGCGCTTTCTTTCAGTGCCGCGTACTGACCCGAAGGACGGAATTGCCACAGATAAGACGGCAAAACTGCTTCCATTGCAGTCGGCGTGATGCCCAGATCGGCAAAGCCAAGTGCCCCTTCACTAACGACATTGTCTTGACGCAACGAACGCACCTGATCGACCGTGATCGGTTGCGGAGCCAACCCGCCCGTTACAGCCGAAACGGCACCAGTGACATACCCCATTATTGAGCCCACCCAGAAAGGCAGCCCGATCACAAGGCGACGCCGATGAATCGTATCCAACATAACTGCCATCAGATCGCGGAAACTTTCCGCATCCGGACCGCCCAGTTCATAGACGCCAGACGTCGCTTCGCCCAAAATCCCTTTGACTGCGGCCGCCGCAACATCGTTGACATAGACCGGTTGAAACCGCGTATCTGCCCCGACAAGCGGCAGAACAGGCGAAAGCCGCGCCATACTGGCAAAGCGGTTAAAAAACTCATCCTCAGGTCCGAAAACCACTGATGGCCGCAGGATGACAGCCGTCGGAAAGGCTTCACGCACAGCTGCCTCGCCCATCGCCTTGGACCGTCCGTATTCGCTCGAACTTTCGCTGTCGGCACCAATCGCCGAGATGTGCACCAAGCGGGGCACACCTTCATCCGCAGCAATCCGGGCAATCCTCGCGGCACCCTCGTTCTGGACAGCGTCAAAGTTGTTCTTACCGCGGGCATCAAACGTGCCGACGCAATTCACAACCGCATCGGCATTCCGGGTGGCCAGCCGTACACTGTCTTCGTTCCGGATATTGCAAAGCACCGGTTCAACCTGACCAACGCTGCCATAGGGCTTGACGAAATGCGCCTCGTTCGGCCGCCGTACTGCAACGCGCACCCGCCACCCTTCACGCGCCATTTGTTGCGCAATGTACCGCCCGACAAAACCAGAGCCGCCAAAGATCGTGACTAGTTGAGACATGCTGAACCGCCTTCGGTAGTGACGACACCCGATGTAGCCGCGCACATACTGTCGAGCAAGGCGCAAATCGCCGCGTGTTGTAGGTTAACCGCTAGGCGGGCCGCGCCAATTCCCTGTCACAGGACAAGATTGTAAGGAACATGCCCGCATGCTAGCCGATTGTATTGTTCAACTCTCCCAACCCAGTGATCCGGACGCTCATCCGATCTCCTGCCGACAAGTACTTCGGCGGCTTGAACCCAATACCGACGCCGTCAGGTGTACCGGTTGCAATGATATCCCCGGGCAGCAAAGTCATGGTGGCCGACATCGTTTCAATCAGTGTTGGAATGTCGAATATCAGATCTGCAACCGAAGCTTTCTGACGGATTTCGCCGTTAATTTCGGTCTCTAGCGTCATGGTTGTGACGTCACCAATTTCGTCAGCGGTGACGATATAGGGCCCCATCGGGCAAAACGTGTCGATGCTTTTGCCGATGACCCACTGATTGTGGTGCCTTTGCAGTTCGCGCGAGGTCACATCGTTGATGATCACATAGCCAAAGACATAGTCATAGGCCTTGTCCTTTGGCACCTGAAACGCCCGAGGGCCGATAATGACGCCAAGCTCGCCTTCGTAATCGACCGTTTGGGTTGGATCGAGAGAGCCTTTGACAATGGCATCCGGCCCGACAATTGCTGTCGTCGCCTTGGTAAAGATGATGGGCGCACTGGGCACCGCCTCTTTCCCGCTCGAATCAAAACCACTGGAGTGAAATTCGTTGGCGTGGGCGAAGTAGTTCTTTCCAACGCAAAGGATATCCCGGCGCGGCTCGGGGATCGGAGAGAGAAGTCTTACACTGGTCATCGCCAAACGCGGCGCACCCGCCACGCCCTTGGCCTTCCAACCTTCCACCCCAGCAGGGCCCGCTTCGATCAAAGCTCGAACAGCATGGCTTGCCGTGGACCCGGTTTCGCAGACGACAATCTGGTCGCCTTCGATAAACCCGGCACCAAGTTCTTCGCCATTTTCAAATGTGACCAGTTTCATTTTCTCGACATAACTCCATTTTATCGATAGAATACATTGTTCATGAAGAACGCGCTCTGTCAAACACTGTTGCGCAAACCGTCAAGGATCTGCCTTTGAATCAAGTGATTTCCCCAACCGTATCTGAAGACGAGGCAACCAGCGTTTGGGTGGACACTGGCGAGACTTTGGCGCAAGCGGCCTATCGCGCTTTGAGGCAAGACATCGTTCGCGGTACCCGCCCCCCGTGCGAGAGGTTGCGGATCGAAAAGCTGAAGGCTCTGTACCACGTCGGGCCCACGCCGCTTCGCGAAGCATTGCAGATGCTGGCAGCCGAACAATTGGTGACAGCGACGGGCAATCGTGGCTTCACGGTTGCCCCCTTGGATTTCGATGAATTCGAGGATCTCAACACTGCGCGTACCGCTATCGAAATGACCGCCTTGCGGCTCTCGATCGAAAATGGCGACGCTGATTGGGAAGCTAAGATCGTCGGTGCTGGCTATCTGATGCAAAAGCAGGACGCGGCTTTGCTGAAAGCCCGGGACGGTGTGCCAGATGCTTGGGAAGATGCAAACACAGCGTTCCACGAAGCGCTGGTATCGGCCTGCGGCTCGCGGTGGCTGCTGAAAGTTCGGGCTAGCCTGAATGACCAATGCGCCCGTTATCGTCGGGCTGCTGTGTACCAAAGACTGGGCCAACGAGACCTGGGCGCCGAGCATCGGTCTATCACCGAAGCCGCGCTGGCCCGAGACGCCGATCTTGCCTGCGATCTTACAGCGAAGCACTTTGAATTAACGGCGATGAGCCTGCCAGATGCCCCACCTGCGAGGCCCTCGAATGGAAAGTAAGGAATAACATGTCCAATCTGCAAATTCTAAGCGGCGGCGCCGCCAACGGGCTGGTCACTGCACTGACCGCATCCTTTACCCAAGCGACGGGACTTGGGGTAACAGGTGACTTCGGTGCCGTTGGCGGGATGCGGGACAGAGTGCTTGAGGGCGAGGGCGTAGACCTCATTATCCTGACACGCGCCATTGTCGATCAACTCGCAGCCAGCGGACAGGTCTCGGGCGGCACGGTTACCGACCTTGGACAGGTCGTCACGGGTATCGCGGTTCGCGATGGAACGCCTTTGCCAGAAGTCTCGACCGAGGAGGCTTTGCGTTCTGTGCTGTTGAATACGGACGGGATCTACTTTCCTGATCCCGTCAAGGCAACGGCGGGCATTCATTTCGCCAAGGTCATGACGGCCCTTGGTATTGCAGATCAGGTCAAGGACCGGCTGCACACCTTTCCGAACGGCCAAACGGCCATGGCCGCCATGGCGGCATGCGGTGACAGCAACCCCATCGGGTGCACCCAGATCACAGAAATTCTCAATACGCAGGGCGTATCTTATGCGGGCGACCTGCCCCCGGGGCATGGCCTTGTCACCACCTATACGGCTGGCGTGTCTACTTCGGCCACCGAACCAGATGCTGCTGTGACGCTGATTTCAATCCTGACAGCACCGGAACATGCGGAAGTGCGGGCGCGTGCAGGGTTTTCAGACTAAGCAGCAGGCGAGCGCCTTTGGAAATATGAAATCTATGGAACATTTTTTAAGGCTGATGATACCCTACGGCACAGACCGTGTGCCTAAAGACCTGAGCCAAGCGCGCGCGACAGAACAAACGCTGCTACACGGCGAAAAAGCCGAGGTGGGGCGACCTGGAGCACCCATAGTATCGCTCAACCTCGCCTCGAGCGATGCACTACCAATGTCTGCACTGCGCCATCCATTTGCTCTGCCCCCGATGGCACAGGATCTGGCGCACGGCGCATCACAACTGGAGTGTCTGCGGGGTCACCTGATCAAGCTCTGCGGCCTGTGGGCAAAGCCTCAGGTGGCATTCATCGAAGCCTATGTTGACGCTATAAAAACCCATGTCGAAACTCACAAGGCTGAGTTAACAGCGCGGATCGGCGCTTTGGCCGGTCTGGTCGAGCCCGCACATTGGGGTTTCAGCGCGCCCATGCCGCTGCCCCGGGCACATATCTTTCTAGATGAAACAGGTCGCTTATCCGACAGCGAGCCGACGCAGTCGATTCGAGTGGATATGCTCTTTTGCACCCAGTCAGGTTTGTTGGCCGTGGACCTTTCGCGCGGGAATATTTCGGGTAATAGATTCCGCGAGTTGGAAACTCTGGAACGTGCGGGCATCCGTGTCTTGCGGATACCCGACCTCCCGAATGGTAACGACCTGCTGACACTTCTGGGACCGGACTTTTCAGACTTTACCGACGGTGTCGATCTACCCGACAGCCCCTTCCACGGAACCGGGCTGCTAAAACCAGTTTGACGGGTCGCAAAAGAACTGCGCTTAGATATCCATTTCCAGAATATAAAGACCACCAGTCCAGCGATCGACGGCATAGACGATGGCGTTCTCGTCCACGTAGACATCGTTGATCTGGATCGAGCCGACAGTCGAATTCGGCGGCGTCTCGGGTACATAATAGGCGATCTCCTTCGGCTCATAGGGATCGCGGATGTCGTGCACCCGGATCCCGCCGTTGAAGAAGGTACTGATGATAATCTCGCTTGACCGGAAAGAAGGGCCAGGCCGGTTTTCGTGAACGTTGTGACCGCCATAGCGCCCACCACGCGAGGCATAATCCTCGACCGGAGGCATCGGAAGGGTAGAGATCGGCACAAGCTTGTCCTCGATCCGAGCATCGATAATCCAGTGCCGCTTGGGCCAGTCTTCGCCATTATCCATAACGCATTCGTCGGTGATGATAAGCAAATCTCGATCGAACAGTGGCATCACCGTATGCGTGAAACCGTTCTGCGGCGGGTTCGGGTTCCAATGTGTGACCATCTTCGGCGCGGATTTGTCCGAGATATCGAGGATAATGCTGCCACCGTCGATATAGCCGATATAGGCTCGGTCCGGACGCTCGGGGTAGACATTGGTGTTATGCGCACGCCAGCCCTGATTAAACGTCGGGTGGCGCGGCGGTACGGGTTCGCTATCACCTTCGCGCACGCCGGGCAGCCACCAGACGCAGGAAGGTTCGGGCTTGGACGGATTGCTGAGGTCGAGCATCATGAACGGCTGATCGTCCCACTTCTCGCGTGGCTGGAAATCCGGGCGTCGGACAGGCGCAGGTCAACCAGCCTTCTTCGACCATCCAGACCTGATGGCAGCCGCGCGACCACGGACTGGACGCGTCATAGAACCCCATGGATTTGGGGTTCTCGGGGTCTGCAATGTCGAAAAGTTCGACGCCCGCCGGTTTCTCGCCCCAAGTCTGGGTCTGATAGGCGACGGCCATGGTGTTGCCCACGATATCAAGCGAGTTTGAACGCACGGTGTTATGCGGCAAGTCGGTCTGACAGATCACTTTCGGATTACGCGGGTCTGATACATCGACGCCTGTGAAATTCTTCGGCGCGCTTTCGTGGGCAACCCAAAGGATACGCCGACCGTCCTTGGCCAGTTGAAGGCTGATCCCCTCGCCCACATTGCCAAATCCATTCAATGTATTGTGGGACAAGAGACGCATATTAAGAGCTTCTGCTGACGACATAGGATATTCCTCGCTATAGATATGAGAGTTGGCACAGGTGCAGGAACGCGGCATGGACAATCAAACGATCCCCCTGACGATCCTGACCGGGTTTCTGGGCAGTGGAAAGACCACGATCCTGAATCATTTCCTTCGCGATCCGCGGCTGACCGACACGGCGGTGATCGTGAACGAATTCGGCGAGATCGGGCTGGACCATCTGCTGGTCGAAAGTGCGCCGGATCAGATGGTGTTGATGGACAACGGCTGTCTCTGCTGTTCGGTTCGGGGCGATCTGGTCGATACGCTGACCGATCTGCTTGCCCGTGTAGAGGCCGGAGAAGTGCCGCAATTTTCGCGTGTGATGGTCGAAACGACGGGCCTTGCTGATCCCGCGCCGATTGCACAGACGCTGATCCGCGAGGCGCGTATTGCCGAACGATTTCACCTGAAAGCCATTGTCACGGCGGTAGACGCGGTGAACGGGATCGAGACTTTGGAAACCTACGACGAGGCCCGGTGCCAGGTGGCGATGGCCGATCTGATGGTGGTGACCAAGACCGATCTGCCGCAAGCGCGCACGGGTGCCGTGATCGCGGCGGCACAGGGTCTGAACCCCGATGCGCCGGTGGTTGAGGCGCCGGAAGGCAGGATTGACCCTGAAGTTCTGCTTGGTGCGTCGCAGGTCATGCCCTTTGCCGAACGCGCTTCGGGGGCTATGAAGGAAGGTCACCATGGACATGACCACGGGCACGCCCATTCCGGACACGGCTGGAACATTTCGTCGGCGTCTATCGTTCTTGATGCGCC
Source organism: uncultured Alphaproteobacteria bacterium (assembly GCA_963841595.1). Lineage (GTDB taxonomy): Bacteria > Pseudomonadota > Alphaproteobacteria > Rhodobacterales > Rhodobacteraceae > CAWJDD01. The sequence goes on from CAWJDD010000005.1 coordinate 94,422, forward strand.
TTTGCCGTGGGACGTCTTGTCGGCATGGCTCGATTGGCTGACGGCAATGCGCGGCGCGGATGTTCTGCGCATCAAGGGCCTGCTGTCGGTCGAAGGGATCGTTGGCCCTGTCCTTGTTCAAGGGGTGCAGCATGTCTTTTCGCCCCCTCGCATTCTGCCGGACTGGCCCGATGATGATCGGCGCAGTCGCATCGTTCTTATTGCCCGCGACATTCCCGAAGCCGCGCTGCGCCGCTCGCTTGAGGTCTTTGTCACGCGCGCTGCTGCCTGAACCTTGGGTCTGCATCAGTCATCGTTGCGAGCAAGAGGCACGCCATGTTCGTCCAACTCGGTATTCTCCCAGGACTTCGGCTTGAAGGAGAAATAGACCGCAAATGAGATCATGATCACGATCACGATCGAGATCGGTCGTCCAAGGATATAGGGGATCGGGTTGTTGTCCGAGATGATCAGCATATCGCGCAAACCGCTTTCGGCGATCGGCCCCAAGATCAGCCCAAGCAGGATAGCGGCGGGTGCGAAGCGAAAGCGCTGGGCATAGTAGCCGATCACACCAAAGCCCATCATGATCCAGACGTTGTGGATGTTATTGGTGCCCGCATAAGTGCCGATCACGCTGAAAATCAGGATCAACGGGCCGATGATACCGCGCGGGATCAGGGTGAGGTACGCCATCACACGCGCCATCACAGCTGCCACCAACCCCATGATGACGTTGGCCGCAAGAAAGCCCCACATGATCGTATAAATCACGTCTGGGCGGTTGTTGAACAACTGCATCCCCGGCTGCAACCCGTGGATCATCAGCGCACCGAAAATCACCGCCGCCGAGATACCGCCGGGAATGCCCAGCACGAACATCGGGATAAGCGATGTCCCGGTGACACCGTTGTTAGAGCCTTCGGTAGCCGCCAGCCCCTTGATCTCGCCTTTGCCGAACTGATCACCCGGCTTGGCATAGGCAACCTCCCAAGCATAGGCGATCCACTGACTGACGCTGGCACCCGCAGCCGGAACGATTCCCATCACCAACCCGGTGCTCCAGCCGCGCAACAGTGACCATTTCACATGCATGATCTCGGCCCAGCTTGGCCAGACGTTCCAGCTTAGCCTTGTCACGCCTGAAATCGTGCCCGTGCCCTTCGCCATCAAAAGTTCCAGCCCCTGCGCAAAGGCAAAAAGACCGACAATTGCAGGCAGGATGCCAAGACCGGATTCGAAGCCGATATACCCGAAGGTAAAGCGCGGAAAGCCCGAGTTCATGTCCACGCCGAAGGTCGACAGGTAAAGGCCGAAAAGCCCGGCCGCGAGCCCTCGGAACAACGCGCCAAAGGTCACGGCAGCGATGGACGTCAGCCCAAGCAGAGCGATCAGAAAGAATTCGGACGGCCCGAACAGAAGCGAGAATTTTGCCAACGGAGGCGCCAGCAGCATCAGTGCGATGCCCGAGATCACCCCGCCCACGACCGAAGCAAAGGTTGAAATGCGGATCGCTTCGATGGCTTTCCCGCGCTTAGTCAGCTCATAGCCTTCGATGGCCGAGGCCGCCGAGGCCGAGGTGCCCGGCGCGCGCAACAGAATGGCCGAGAAAGACCCGCCATAGATGCCTGCCGCATAGCACGACAACAAGAAGAATGATCGCTGTATCCGGCGCCATCTCGAACGACACCGGGATCAGCAGCGCGATTGCCATGGGGGGCGACAGGCCCGGAATGGCTCCGATGATCAGGCCGACCGAGACCCCGACCAGCATCGCACCGATGTTCGCGAAGGTCAGGATGTTCAGAGCGTATCCAAAAATCTCCGGGTCCAAAAAGCCGTCTCCTTAGATCAAAATGCCTCGAGGCATACGCGCCTGAAGAAAGAGTTCGAAGAACGCGTACATCAGCGGAAAGGTGATGATCGCGGTGATGAGCGATGGTCTTGACGCTGCGCACTCCGGCGAACCACGCCGTCACGCATAAGAACACCGCCGACGAGGTGTAGTAGCCAAGCTTGAAGAAGATCAGAACATAGGCCACGACACCCGCCGTGATTAGCAGCGGCTTAATCTCTTCCAGCCAATGGATCTTCGGCCAGAGCCCGCTGAAAACTTCTGGCGAGGTGATCGTGCGCAATACCATCAAACCGCCGACAAAGATCATCGCAAAACCGCAGAACTTCGGAAAGAGATCGCCGTTGGCGGGATAGTTCCACGCCAGATACATTACGAAAAGCGCGAAAAGAGCTCCCCCCGCGGCACCGAACCGCTCGCCCCAGATTGTCATGTCAGACCCCGCTCCATGCTCTGGTTATAGGCCCCGCCCGGATGTCCGGACGGGGCAGATTGCTGAGATGTGCGCGCACAATCTGAAAGGATCAAGTTTCGGCTTCCCAGAACTTTACGCTTTCCACGTAAGTTCTTGGTCGCCTCGATCTTTTCGTTGATGGCGTCACCCTTCATGAACAACAGATTGTTCTTGTTGGCCTCTTCCTTGGCGACATATTCAGGGTTCGTGATCGCCTTTTCGATAGCGGCGAGATAGATATCGAACTTCTCTTGCGCGATGCCATTGGCCAGCACCATCGTCCGCCCGGCAAAGGACACATTAGGCTCGCCTGTGACTTCTGCAAAGGTTGGCACATCTGGGATCAGACCATAGCGTTCTTCGTGAAGGACAGCGATGTTCTTGATCTGCTTTTCGTCCACGTAAGGGGTGTAGTAACCTACGTTGCCAGCAACAGCGTCGGAAACGCCGCCGATGACTTCCTGAAGCTTCTTCGAGTCGCCGTTGGCATAAAGCTTCTTAACCTCGAAGCCCTCGATGAACTTCTCGGCAAAGGCGATGCCCATGTGGTCATCCGAACCCACAGCGGTCGAACTGATGGTCAGTTTGCCCGGGTTTGCGCGAACCCAGTCGATCATTGTTGCTAGGCTGTCGAACCGGTCTTCGTCATGACGGATCGCCCAGATGCAGGGATCAAGCGAATGCCATGCGACGAAGTTGAAATCGTCCACTGTCTCGGTCCGGCCCATGCGTGGATCAAGATACGAGAACACATGCGGGAAGTTCATCGTGCCGATGATATGGTCATCGTTTTCCGGATCCCACTTTGCCATCTGCTGCCAAGCGACCCAGCCACCGCCGCCTTCGATGTTGATCACATTGACCGGCACGCCAAGCTCTTCGGCGAGGTAAGGTGCAAAGAGACGGAATGTGCGGTCGGCCCCTCCGCCCGCAGTGAACGGAACAACCAGCTGGACTGGCCCGTTGGGGAACGCCCCTTGCGCACTCAGCAAGCCAGGAGCGGCAAGCGCAGTGGCGGACGCAGCAGCACCAAGTTTTAAAACAGAACGACGTTTGATTAGCATTAGTATTCCTCCCGAATGGCGGCTTCCGGACCAGCAAAGGCCGCGGCAGCACAAAGATCGACCGGAGAACCATTTTTGGTCATCCGTGTCAGTTGGATTTGAAGGCCATTCCCTGTGGCCCCTCGCAATTTATCACTTGATAATTAACAATTCAGGTTTACTGTCAATTACTTTCTACAGTTTGGCTGAAAGTCTAGGGTGTTGACTGGTTGGATTTCAGCCATGCGACCAGCCCGCTCTTTCAAGTACTTCACGACGTTTGGCTGGTATCGCGGTTCCTGCAACTATAGTTTATCGGTTGATAAATATCGCGCAGCGGCCAAGCTACGCGCACACCACATTGCCGAAAGAGGGTCTGCCGTTGCTGACCCGGACACAGAAAAGCAGGAGAGCTTGATGCCCGCGAACCTATTGCAGCCGCTCGACATCGGGCCTCTGACGATACCCCGACGCATCATTGTAGCACCGATGTGCCAGTACTCAGCGCATGACGGCAATGCGAACGAATGGCATCGCATCCATCTTGGCGGGCTTGCACGTTCCGGCGCCGGAATGGTGACGGTCGAAGCCACAGCGCCCGAAGCACGGGGACGGATCACCCCCAATTGCCTTGGGCTTTATTCTGAAGACAACGAACGCGCCTTGGCCGACGTCCTGCACTCTGTTCGCGCTGTCAGCGACACACCACTCTCGATCCAGATCGGCCATGCAGGGCGCAAAGCTTCGACCCAGCGCCCTTGGGAAGGCCGCGGCCCCCTGCAACCGGACGAAAACCCGTGGGAAACGCTCTCGCCATCGGGCGAAGCCTTTGGGCCAGATGGACCGGCCACCCGCGAGATGTCGTCCGAGGACATGTCCAAGGTGCGCAACGATCATGTTTCGGCAGCGAAGCGCGCCTTGAATTTGGGGTTCAATGCGCTCGAACTGCATATGGCGCATGGGTATCTGCTCAGCAGTTTCCTATCGCCCCTTAGCAATCACCGAACCGACGGTTACGGCGGCGATTTGCAGTCTCGGTTGAAGTATCCGTTGGAAGTCGTCGAGGCCGTACGCGCCGTATGGCCCTCGGATCGCGCCTTAAGCGTCAAGTTCAATGGCACCGATTGGGCCGAACGTGGATTGGTTCCGCAAGACGCAGTGACAATTGCCGGAGCACTTGCCGAAGCTGGTGTGGATATGGTGACGGTCTCGGGCGGGGGCGTTACCTCGAGCGCTGCTCCACCAGTCGCACCCGGATATCAGCTAGAAGCCGCGCGTCGAATCAAGAAAGCCGGGGTCAATGTGACCGTCGCGGCAGTCGGTATGATTTACGACCCGCACTTCGCTGAAGACATCCTCGCCGAAGGTGCCGCTGACGCTGTGTCGCTTGCGCGGGCCTTTTTGCACGATCCGCGATGGGGTTACCACGCTGCAGAAGCGCTCGGCGAACCGCTGCCTTATCCCACACAATACGAACGCGGCGGACCGCTCGCCTGGTCCCCGGCCAAGGGTTAGATTGCCGAATTCAGAAAGCTGACCTAGGCGCGATTCCGAGTGTGGAGCGGGACGGTTAAGCGTCCCGCTCCAAGCAGATCACGCTGCCTCTGCAGTGCCGAAGCGCTCATAGAAGTTGGCACCGCTGTCGGCCATTTCGGCCAGAAGCGCAGGCGTCGCGAACCGCGGGCCGTGATCACTCAGCGAATTGCAGATCTCAACCGCGCGATCAGCACCGATCATGTCCAGCCACGAGAAAGGGCCGCCCGACCAAGGTGCAAAGCCCCAGCCAAGGATCGCGCCCACATCGCCTTCGCGGATGTCTTCCAGCACGCCCTCTTCCAAAGCGCGTACCGCTTCCAGCACCTGCGCCATCATGAGACGGTTCTGAACCTCGACCAAATCGGGCTGCTCATCTGCCAACGCATATTTGTCGCCCAACCCCTGCCAAAGCCCAGTGCGCTTGCCAGCATCGTCATATGCATAGAAACCCGCCTTAGCCTTGCGACCCAAACGACCCTCGTCAGCCATCCAGAACAAGACGTCATCGACGGCACCGTCAGGATAAGCGTCGCCCATGCCCGCCCGCGTGGCCTTGGCAATCTTGACGCCAAGATCAACCGAGGTTTCATCGACCAACTGCAATGGCCCCACTGGAAAGCCAAGCAGTTGCGCAGCGTTTTCGACAAGCGCCGGTGCGACGCCTTCGCCCACCATTCGGATACCTTCGTTGATATAAGGAATGATGCACCGGTTGGCATAGAAAAATCGCGCATCGTTCACGACAATCGGTGTCTTCCGAAGCTGGCGCACAAAATCGAGCGCCTTGGCCACCGCCCGATCACCCGTTTCCGCGCCCTTGATGATCTCGACCAACAGCATCTTGTCGACTGGCGAAAAGAAATGAATGCCAATGAACTCGGCCGGACGCACACTGGCCTTCGCCAGTTCCGTGATCGGCAGTGTCGAGGTATTGGTGGCAAAGACACAGTCGGAACCGGCAATCGCTTCAACCTTCTTGGTCATCTCGGCTTTGACGCCCACATCCTCAAACACAGCTTCGACGATCAGGTCGCATCCCCGAAGCGCCTCGAGATCGGTCGTCGCCGTAATCCGCGCCAGCACCTCATCCTTCTTCTCGGGCGTGACGCGCTTGCGGCTTATTCCTTTATCAAGGATACCTTCGGAATACCCCTTACCCCGGTCAGCCGCCGCTTGTTCCTGATCAATCAGAACCACTTCAATCCCTGCGTTGGCACTGACATAGGCGATCCCCGCCCCCATCATGCCCGCTCCAAGCACGCCGACCTTGCTAACCTTTTGATCCTCGACCGCGGGCCGGTTCGCACCCTTTTCAAGCGCTTCCTTATTAAGGAACAAAGACCGGATCATCGCACTGGACGTTGGGTCCATCAAAACGGACGTAAAATACCGAGCCTCAACCCTAAGTGCGGTATCAAACGGAACCATGGCACCTTCATAGATAGACGACAGCAGCGCTTTAGCCGCCGGGTAAACACCTTTCGTCTTCCCGTTGATCATCGCGCTGGCACCGACAAAGGTCATGAAACCCTGAGGGTGGTACGGCGCACCGCCCGGCATTTTCCAGCCTTTCAGATCCCATGGTTTGACGATGTCGGCATCGGTTGCGCCAAGCACCCATTCTTTCGCCCGCGACAACAGGTCTTCAGGTGCCACAACTTCGTCGATCAATTGCGCCGACTTGGCTTTGGCCGGGGCCAGCATGCGGCCTTCAAGCAAAACGGGCGCCGCAGCCATTGCCCCCACCATCCGGCTATAGCGGGTCGTGCCACCGGCACCGGGGAAAAGCCCGACCAGAATTTCCGGCAAGCCAATACGGCCTTTGGGATTGTCCGCCATGATGCGGCGATGGCACGCCAGTGCGATCTCGGTTCCAATACCCGCAGACAGGCCCGGAAGAGCGCAAGCAATCGGTTTGCCACCCTTGTTTGTTTTGGGGTCCATACCGGCACGCTCGATTTTTCGAAGGATGCGGTGGCCGTTCATGATGAATTCGAAAAGGGCCGGTGCCGGATCATCACCCGAAGCATCGCGGATGCTGGCCAGCACATTCAGGTCCATCCCGCCTGCAAAACTGTCTTTGCCGCTGGTGATCACAATGCCCTTCACCGCTTCGTCGGCCAGCGCTTTGTCAATAAAACCCTCGACCAGAGCAAAAGCCTCGCGGGTCAGCACGTTCATGGATTTTCCGGGAACATCCCATGTGATTACGGCGACGCCGTCAGCATCCACGTCATAGGTAAAGTCGGTCATTTCAGACTCCTTTGCATACCAAGTCCTGTCGAAGGCCCCATTGACCCCCGGCACATTATTCAGAGAATTGGATCGGCAGGTCAGTGAACGAGCTTTTCGACCACTTCCGTCGAAAACGGTGCCTCGAGATACTCGAGCATCTCGACCTCGTACGATCCGTTCTTCAAAATCAGAAAGTAGCGGATAAGGCTTCCCGTCACCGTTTTCCCATCGCAATCGAAATCTGTGACCCGCACGGTAGCGCGCAAACGATTGTTCAAGGGTGGGTCGCGTGACACGACCTTGACGACACTTGAGGTAACAGACATTGCCATCACCGCCGAGCGGTACTGCCCGGTTTGAGTCAGTATCTCTTCTTTTGTCCGAAGGACGACGACGCCCGCCACACTGTAGACGACAAGCGGTATCGAAAACCGTGCGATCAGTGCTTCCATTCGACCAGCCAAAAAATCGGCCTGAATGTCTTCCAAATAAATTTTCAGATCGTCCTGAGACACACCAACCCCTCGCAGACAGGCAAATTCCGTCCAACGTCGCCTGCCACGCATCAGGCAATGAAAAGTCTATGGAGGGAATTCCCATCAGAAAAGCGCTTTCTATACGCGCTCGATGATGGTGGCAGCGCCCATGCCACTTGCCACGCATAAGGTCGCTAACCCGGTTTCCTTGTCCTGACGCTCCATTTCATCAAGAAGAATGCCGATTATGATTGCGCCACTGGCCCCGAGAGGATGCCCCATTGCGATGGCTCCACCGTTCACATTCAACTTCCCGTGATCGACGTCAAATGCCTGCATGAAACGCAGAACGACGGAAGAAAACGCCTCGTTCACCTCGAAAAGATCAATGTCCCCGATTCCCATTCCGCTTTCGGCAAGGATCTTTTCGGTCGCCGGAACGGGGCCTGTCAGCATGATTGTCGGATCGGTGCCGATTTTAGCCGTGGCGCGGATGCGTGCTCGCGGCTTGATCCCATGCGCTTCGCCGAATTCCTTCGAACCGACCAAAACGGCGGCCGAGCCATCGACGATCCCGCTTGAATTACCCGCGTGATGGATATGGTTGATCTTCTCAAGATGCGGGTATTTCATCAGCGCCACGGCATCGAAGCCCGGCATTACCTCACCTTGTTCCTTGAACGCCGCCTTCAGCGCACCAAGAGCCTGCATGTCAGTACCCGGACGCATGTATTCGTCCGTTTCAAGGATCGGCAAACCGTTCTGGTCACGGATAGCGACGATCGAATTTTTGAAACGACCTTCGGCCCAGGCCTCTGCAGCCCGCCGCTGGCTTTCCATTGCAAAGGCATCAGCGTCGTCGCGTGAAATACCGAACTCAGTCGCAATAATGTCAGCCGATATGCCCTGCGGCACGAAATAGGTCTTCATCGCGACGCTTGGATCAACAGCAATGGCGGCACCATCTGACCCCATGGGCACCCTGCTCATGCATTCCACACCACCGGCGATATAGGCATGCCCCGCACCGCCGCGCACTTGGTTGGCAGCAATGTTCACAGCCTCCATGCCCGAAGCACAGAACCGGTTGATCGAAAGCCCAGGCACGCGTTCATCAAGATCCGAGGCCAACACCGCCGTACGCGCCAGACAACCGCCCTGTTCTTTGACCTGAGTGGCATTGCCCCAGATGACGTCTTCGACTTCGTGACCTTTCAGCCCGTTGCGCTCTTTCACCGCGTTCATCATATCAGCTGAAAGCTTGACAGGCGTCACTTCGTGCAGGCTTCCGTCGCTTCGGCCCTTTCCACGCGGGGAGCGGACGGCGTCATAAATATAAGCGTCTTGCATCAAGGTCTCCTTGTGTCAGGCCTGAAGGCCGCGCGGCATCAGATCGTAAGGGTGTTTCCATCCCGGCAGGTTTTCGATCCGCACAAGCCATGCGTCAATGGCAGGCCAGTCAGATCGCGGTAAACCCAAATGGTTCTTCAAAAAACAGGTAACCACAGCAGGATAAATCCGCATTCGTAACGCTACGTCCGGCGATCCAGTCACGCTGCGTCAGATGAGCCTCAAGCACTTTGAGTGCCCCTTGCAACCGGCCTTGCAGAAACCGGATCACTTCTTGCGGGCGCTTCTCTTCAGGCACGAAGTTCATAAGGAACCGCACCGTCCCCGCCTGACTGGACAGTTTGTGATTGTCCCAGAGTATCCAGCGAAGCACCTCACGCGCTTCCTCGGGCGTTTCGCCTCCGAACGCGCCGGTCTTCTCGGACAGATAGGACTGGATTACACCGGATTGCGTCAGCGAGACATCGCCGTCGATCAGCACCGGCGCTTCTCCCATGGGATTGATCTTGCGATAGGCATCACTGCGCGCGGCACCATTGAAGAAGTCGACAAGGACGGGTTCCCAGTCCAGTGGTCCAAGCTCCAGCGCCAAGGCTGCCTTATAGCTGTGCCCACTTTCTCCGAAGCAATGCAGTTTCATGGTCATATCATTCCTTCCAGCGCTGCGCTTTTGGTTAGGTCAGGCCCTTGCGTATTTTTGGCAAAATGAAGCGGTTAAGCGCGCATTAACTTTGAGTTGTCTAGATTGCGGAGCGGTACAGGCTGGCGAGCCGATGACCGTGCAAAGTGAAGTCCTGCCGCTTCGGTCATGTTTGAACAAAGGGGCGGCAGGCATCTTCATTTTGCCGAAAATACGCAAATCCCGACCTCATCTCTTGCGCGCCTCCAGTTCGGAATTGAACAGCCGAAGCCGCGCTTCCAGATTATCGTGGTTCATCACGGAGTTGAAATTCTCGAACAGGAAGGACAGCGCTTCGCCTTCGTCCAGTCCCGCCTCTTCGGAAAACCGACGCAAACGGCGATAGCCATCCTCGGTCATCGCGACGGGAAAGCGGCGGGTCAGACGAAGGCGTTTTGGCATGGTTTCTCCGAAAGCTAAGAGCTTACACGCACCATCCCCTTAGAAGTGCTCGGCGTCCAGCGCCATGACAGTTTCAGCGCCGCTGGTGATCCGTGCAAGGTGCAGGCCAGTCGCGGGAAGCTGGCGCGCCATGTAATAGCGCCCGGTTGCGATCTTGGTCTGGTAGAACTCGGTATCGGCCGCCCCGGCTTCCAGCGCTTCGGTTGCTGCCTATCGCCATTCTCGACCACATCAGACCAAGACTGACATGCCCGAAGAGGTGCATGAAGTCATAGGAGCCCGACAAGCGCGTTCAGCGGGTTTTTCATGCCTTCCTGCATGAAGTACATGCGCCGCCGCCTGCAAATCTTTCGACGCGTCCTTCAGGGGATCGAGGAAGCCGTCTTTCAGCGCTTCGTTTTCTTCGTTTTCCTTGATGAAAGTCTTCACAATCTCGAAGAACGCCATGATCGATCTTGCCGCCGTTCTGCGGCAATTTGCGACCCACGAGGTCGAGCGATTGGATACCGTTGGTGCCTTCGTAGATCATGGCGATGCGTGCATCGCGCACGAACTGTTCCAGCCCCCATTCCTTGGTGAAGCCCGATCCGCCGAGCGTTTGTTGCGCCAGCACGCGGGTGTCGAAGCCTTTGTCGGTCAGGAAGCCCTTCATCACCGGGATCAGAAGCGAGATCATCGCCTCGGCGTCTTCGTCGTCCATGCGGTGCGAGCGGTCGATCATGCTCGCGCCCCAGTACACTAGGGCACGGCCGCCTTCGGTGATTGATTTCTGGTCCATCAGGTTCCGGCGAACGTCTGGGTGCACGATGATCGGATCGGCGGGCTCGTCGGGGGTCTGCGTACCCGGTCACGTCGCGGCCCTGAAGACGGTCGCGGGCAAAGCCCAGCGCGTTCTGATAGGCGACTTCGCCTTGGGTATAGCCCTGCAACGCCACGGACAGCCGCGCTTCGTTCATCATGGTGAACATCGCGCGCATGCCCTTGTGCATGTCGCCGACCAGCCAGCCTGTGGCACCGTCATAGTTCATCACACAGGTGGCATTGCCGTGAATGCCCATTTTCTCTTCCAGACCACCGCAGGAAAGACGTGTTGCGTTCGCCAAGCGAGCCATCTTCGTTGGGCAGAAACTTCGGCACGACGAACAGGCTGATCCCCTTGATGCCCTCGGGACCATCCGGGATGCGGGCAAGCACGAGGTGCACGATGTTCTCGACAAGGTCGTTCTCGCCGCCAGAGATCCAGATTTTCTGGCCGGTGATCTGATAGCTTCCGTCGTCCTGAGGTTCGGCTTTGGTGCGGATAAGACCAAGATCGGTGCCGCATTGCGGTTCGGTCAGGTTCATTGTGCCAGACCAGCGACCTTCATAAATCGGTGGCAGATACATGGCCTTCTGTTCGTCCGAACCGTGCACGCCAACGCCGATGCCGCTCCGTGGCTTAAGCCCACATACATCTGAAACGCCATGTTCGCGGTCGAGAAAAGCTCGCCCGTCGCGGTGTTCAAAAGGTACGGCATGCCCTGCCCACCATGCTGAGGATCGGCATCAAGGCCCATCCAGCCGCCGGCCGCCATCTCGTCCCACGCAGCTTTGAAACCTGTCGGCGTGCGCACCACACCGTTTTCCAGCGTACATCCTTCGCTGTCTCCGACCGAGTTCAAAGGTTGCAGCACGTTCGCCGCAATCTTCCCTGCTTCTTCAAGAACCGCGCTTGTGAAATCCCTGTCGAGTTCGTCGTAACCCGGAACGTCGCTTTCGCTGATCTTAAGAAGGTCGTGAAGGATAAACTGCTGGTCTTTGACGGGAGGCGTGTAAGTGGGCATTAAAGTTCTCCGAAAAGTCTATTCTGCGGCCGTCTTCTGGGCCGATTGGATCATAGCACTACCGACTTCAAGCTGAGCTTTCAGATCATTGATGATCTCGTCGATCTCGCGGCGGCGTTCTTCAAAATCAGCTAACCGTTCCCTGCCAAGCTCAAATGCCTTCTGCATTTGCGGCAGGTTCTGATGCGCTGGATTATAAAGGTCCAGCGTTTGACGAATCTCTTCCAGGCTGAAGCCAAATCGCTTGCCTTTGAGAATAAGTTTCAATCGTGCCCGGTCTCGGCGCGTAAACAATCGGCGGGTGCCGCGACGTTCAGGAAACAAAAGTTCTTTTGCCTCATAGAATCGCAGAGTGCGCGGCGTCACATCGTAAGCGTCACACATCTCTCGGATGGTCATATAGGTCTCGATCATACTAAAACGCTCCGTTGCTCCAGGCACTCGCCACATGAGGAGAAGCCATTTACAAATCAACTACTGGCTTACGTTTACGTAAGCGTAACGCTACGTCAAAGCGCTTTGGTAATAATTTTCGGAAAGAACACGCTACGTCACACGTAGTTTTCGAAGTTTTATGCCAAACCCTGAGCGACTTCATCACGGGACTTTTTCAGATCGGCAATCGTATCGTCCAGTTGCTGAAGCTCCTGTTCAAGCGCTTCAAGTTGACGGTCCGCCAAGCGCAAAAATTCGCGATACTGCGGTTCCGTGCCCTCTTCGCCATAGATTTGCAGCCACTGACGAATTTCTTCCAGCGAGAAGCCCCAGCGCCGCCCTCGCAGGATCAACGTCATACGCCCAATTTCTTCAGCACGGTAAAATCGCGACCTGCCCTCCTTCTCCGGGAAAAGAAGCTCAATGTACTCGTAATAGCGCAGCGTCCGCGGGGTTACGTCAAACCGCGCGCACATCTCTTTGAACGTCAGTCGCTCTTCTGACATATCAATCACTCCCTGCTGCAAACTAGACCTTGCAGCGACACGGATCAATCGGCCTTGCTCTCTTTGCCGCAATAGGCAGATAAAGCCTCTGTGAGTGATAATCAGGAAATCCGGCAAAAACAGGCGCGCCAGTTCATCGAGGCGATGCCCCATTCGCGCGCTTTGAACATGACCCTGGACGAACTTGGTGACGGCATGGTCGTTATGTCGATGCCATATGATGAGACCCTGGTGGGCGACCCCGCGACAGGCGTTATTCACGGCGGGGCTGTTTCGTCGCTGATGGACACCTGCAGCGGCACGGCTGTCATGGCGCATTCTTCCGGGCCATCCACAACTGCGACGCTCGATTTGCGCATCGACTACATGCGCCCCGCGACGCCCGGCCAAACCATAACCGCGCGGGCAACCTGCTATCATATGACCCGCAGCGTCGCCTTTGTACGCGCTGTGGCAACGGACGACGACACTGAGAACCCCGTGGCTTCTGCAACTGGCGCTTTCACTGTTCACGCTGCGGGCAAGTCATGAGCCGCCCGGAGCCCGTTCAGGTCGTCAAACAAAGACGCGATGCAGCTCTGCGCGCATTGGTTCAGGGTATTCCTTATGCTCAGTTTCTGAACATCAGCTTCGAGCGCCACGGCGACGAATTAACAGGCGTGCTGAACTATCAGGACGCGCATATCGGCAACCGCATGATTCCGGCCATTCATGGTGGTGTGACAGCAGCGTTTCTTGAAACCACTGCATTGATCGAACTCGGCTGGCAAAGCCTGTGGGAGGCTGTCGAAACCCACAAGCTCGATGCCGATGCGCTTTCGCCCGAGACAATGCCAAGGATGCCAAAGACCATCGATTTCACCGTCGACTATCTGCGATCCGGACTGCCACGTGATGCCTATGCGCGCGCGCGTGTAAACCGTTCTGGCAGACGCTATGCGAGCGTTCATGTTGAAGCGTGGCAAGACAACCGTTCACGCCCCTTCGCGCAGGCAACCGGACACTTCCTGATGCCACCACCGGCCACGTCGTGACACCGGCCAAAGGGACGCGCGAGATCACGCATAAGCGCGTCCTCGGCATCGCACTTCCCATTGTCTTATCCAATGCAACCGTGCCGCTTCTGGGCCTTGTCGATACCGGTGTGGTCGGCCAGTTGGGTGACCCAGTACCCATCGGCGCCGTCGCCATCGGGGCAGTAATTCTATCGGGCATTTATTGGATCTTCGGATTTCTGCGCATGGGCACAACCGGCCTGACCAGCCAGGCCTTAGGTGCTGACGATCAGGGCGAAGCCGATGCCCTTTTGGCTCGCGCCCTGATCATAGGTGTAAGTGGCGGGATGCTGGTTATTCTGCTGCAATGGGCAATCTTCCCAGCGGCGTTCTATGTCTCCCCCGCCTCGCCCGAGGTCGAGACTTTGGCGCGCACCTACATGAGCATCCGCGTCTGGTCGGCCCCCGCTGCCATCGCTTTGTTCGGCATTACAGGATGGCTGGTCGCAGCCGAACGAACGACGACTGTCCTTGTCCTGCAGGTTTGGATGAACGGTCTGAACATCGTGCTGGACCTTGTCTTTGTTCTGCAACTGGGCTGGGGCGTTGCAGGGGTGGCAACCGCCACTTTCATCGCCGAATGGTCAGGTCTGGCCCTTGGTCTTTGGTTCTGTCGCGACGCCTTCGCCCGGCCCTATTGGCGCGAGAAAGCCCGTGTTATTGACCGCACACGCCTGGTCCGCATGGCAGCCGTAAATCGCGACATCTTCCTGCGCTCGATGTTTCTGGAGGCCGTCTTCATTTCGTTCCTGTTCTATGGCGCGCGCTTTGGCGATGTTCCACTCGCCGCCAACCAGATCCTGCTGCAGTTCCTGCACCTGACCGCCTATGCGCTGGACGGCTTCGCCTTTGCCGCCGAAACGCTGGTCGGCCACGCGATGGGTCAACGCAACCGTGCCCGGCTTAGGCGCGCGGCCCTGCTTTCAAGCGCGTGGAGCGGCTTGATTGTGGTGTTGTTCGCGCTGGCTATCGCCCTTTTCGGGAAATGGGGCATCAACATCATGACAACCTCGGAAGAGGTCCGCACCGTCGCTTATGAATTCCTGCCGTGGATGATCCTAGCACCACTTCTGGGTCTTTCGGCATGGATGCTCGACGGCATCTTCATCGGCGCAACCCGCACCGGCGATATGCGCAATATGATGGCCCTTTCCTGCGCGATCTACTTCGTCGCCGTCTGGGCCCTGATGCCTATATTCGGAAATCACGGTCTTTGGGCCGCGCTGATGATCTCGTTCATCGCGCGCACCCTAACGCTTGGACTGCGGTATCCAGCGCTCGAACGCTCGGCTGAATAAGAAAGGGCCGCTGCGTCAGCAGCGGCCCCCAAGCGACGCGCGAAGCGCGGCGCAATTTCTGACGACAGCTTACTGTTTCACGGTAATCCGACCATCCGTGTAAGGCGTGAACGGTCCCTGAGCGGCAAGGAACTCGGCGGTTACATCCGCAAGGTCAGGCCCGAAGTCGTAGGCATTCTCTGCTCCAACGAACATATCGTATCCGTCACCACCGTTCCGAACATAGTTGTTCGACACAACACCATACACCTTCTCAAGCTCAATCGGCGCACCACCGACCATAACATCGCTAACCCTGCTACCAACCTCGGCCTTCGGATCGAAGCTAAAGGTCATGCCCGCGACCTGCGGAAAGCGACCGGCCCCTTCTTCAACCTGACTAACGCCGTTCTCAAGCGCCTCGACAACCCTGGCCCCCGACACCTGAAAAGTCGACAAGGTGTTCTGGAACGGCAGCACCGTCAGAACCTCGCCCATGGTCACCGGACCCGCGTCGATTGAGGCCCGGATGCCGCCGCCATTCTGAATGGCGATCTCGACACCCTGATTCTTAACTCGGTCCAGCATGGCATCCGCGATCAGCGAGCCCATCGAGCATTCCATTGCCCGGCAGACCTCACGGTCACCGCCAATTGGCTCAGAAGCTTCGGCCACGACACGTTGGCGGATTTCTTCCAAAGGCTTCGCAGCCTCGGCAATCCGCGCCTTGGTGCTATCATCCTCAATCACGAAACGGTCAAGCTGGATCGGCTCGCCAGTGGCCGAGATCACAAGCCCCTCGTCATCGAACACCACCTTCAGCTCGCCCAGAAACTTGCCGTAAGCATAGGCTTGAACGATCGCCGTCTCGCCCACTATGGTCGGATAGGGACCAACGGCATTCTCGGCCACATTCGACAGGTATGTGTTGGAATGTCCGCCCACGATCACATCAACACCTGTGGTTCCTTCGGCCACGCGCTGATCAACAACGTAACCCGAATGGCTGAGAACAACGATTTTGTTCACGCCCTCGGCAGTCAGCTTGTCGACCTCGCCTTGAACCGCTGCGACCGGATCGGTAAAGATCACGTTGGGGCCAGGCGAAGCAAGCTCATCCGTATCTTGCGGCGTTAGGCCGATCAGGCCGATATTTTCGCCGCCCTTCTCGATGATGGTCGATTTCAGGATGTCATCGGCCAACAATGGCTCACCGGAAACATCCGCGTTCGACATTAGGATCGGAAACTCAGTCGCGCCGATGAAGCTTTTCAGAACCTCGGGGCCATCGTCGAATTCGTGGTTGCCCACGGTCATCGCGTCGTAGCCCATCTGGTTCATCATCTCGGCAGCAAGCGCGCCCTTGTACTGGGTATAAAACAACGTGCCCTGAAACTGGTCTCCTCCGTCAACCAGCAGCCAATTGGGCGAGCGGGCCTTGGCCGTCTGAATCGCGGTCATCATACGGGCCGAGCCGCCAAAACACGTGCCGGCCAGATTGTCTTCCTCGCCACAGCCGGAATCGAAGCGGTTGATTGGCTCGAAACGGGCGTGGAAGTCGTTGGTATGCAGGATCGTCAGGCTGTATTCAGCCATCGCAGTGGTGGTGCTGACTGCCAGCACAGCACTGCTCAGAAGCAGTTTCCTTAACATGTCGGGAATCCCTCTTAGGTTTCGCTGACACCGAGATTGCCGATAACCGGGCAAACTGTCAAAACAGACGTGACGAAAAGCGAGGCTGAGGCATGGCAATCATCTATAAAATATTCCGTTCGGACGAATATGCCGCTTTTGTCGCCGCGGGCCGGACTAATGGCGCTCCAATAGACGTCCAAGACGGGTATATACATTTCTCAACCGGAAATCAGGTAGAGGTGACTGCGTCCAAGCATTTCGCTGGCGAACATGGGCTAAAGCTTCTGGGACTCGACTCGGATCAACTGGCAGAAGACCTTAAGTGGGAGCCGTCACGCGGCGGAGCCCTGTTCCCCCATCTGTACCGCGAACTTCGGTCGGAAGAGGTGCTTTTTGTGCGCGACCTGCCTTTCGAGGACGGCCGCCACAGATTCCAAGGGTTAAACTTTTGATTGAACGCCTAGTCCTGACAGCGCTCAACCGCCTCGAACCCGAAGTGGCACATGGGCTTGCCCTAAAAGCTTTGCACACGCCATTTGCCCCACAACCCGGGCCCGTGCGGTCGCCAAGGCTTGAGACAACGCTGGCCGGCATCTCACTTCCCAACCCTGTGGGACTTGCCGCGGGATTCGACAAGAACGCCACCGCGCTGGCACCCTTGATGCAATCGGGCTTCGGGTTTCTTGAGGTCGGAGCCGCAACACCGCTGCCGCAACCCGGCAATCCACGCCCCCGTCTGTTCAGGCTACGTCAAGACAGGGCCACCATCAATCGTTTCGGTTTCAACAATGACGGGATCGATGCAATTGCAGATCGGCTGGCAAACCGGCCCGAGGGCATACCGGTCGGGTTGAACATCGGCGCCAACAAGGAAAGCACCGACCGCGCCCGAGACTTTGCCGAAGTGATGAAGGTCGCGCGGACGCTGGTCAATTTTGCGACGGTCAATGTCTCGTCACCCAACACCGAAAAACTGCGTGACCTGCAAGGGCCCGAAGCTTTGCGTGCGTTGTTGATGGGCGTTATGGCCGAGAGCGGCAAAGTACCGGTCTTTCTAAAAATTGCACCGGATCTAAGCGATGCAGAAATCGCCGACATCGCAGCCGTCGCCATAGAAACAGGCGTCGCCGGGGTAATTGCCACGAACACAACCCTGTCACGCAACGGGCTGGTCAGTCGCCAGAGGGACGAAAAGGGTGGTCTATCCGGCCGCCCTCTATTCGTGCCCTCAACAAAGGTGTTGGCGCGACTATACCGCGAAACAGGCGGAACCGTCCCCTTGATCGGCGTGGGCGGCGTGGCCTCGGCTTCGGATGCTTATGCCAAGATAAAGGCTGGGGCGTCTGCGGTGCAGCTTTATACAGCCATGGTCTTTCACGGGCTGTCTCTGGCCCAAAGGATCGCCCGCGGGTTGGACGAAATGCTGGCCCATGACGGGTTCGACAATGTCCAAGACGCTGTCGGCACCGCCGTAGAGGATTGGCTATGACTGTCACCATCTGGCACAATCCGCGATGCTCAAAGTCACGCGCGACATTGGCTCTTCTGAACGAACACGGCATAGATCCCGACGTTCGGCTTTATTTGCAGGACGCCCCCAACAAGGCAGAATTGCGCGACGCTATTGCCCTTATCGGCGGGCCCGCCTCCGGCCTTGTACGGAAATCAGAGCAGGAGTTTCAGCAGGCTGGTCTCAATGCTGAAAGCAATGACGACGCTCTGATCGCCGCAATGGCACAGTTTCCAAAGCTGATCGAACGCCCTGTGGTCTTTGCCAACGGAAAGGCGGCCATCGGAAGACCGCCCGAAGCCGTCCTGAGCCTGTTTGACTAGGCACGACCAGCGGTGGCGGAAAGCGACAGCGGATCGACGCCAAGCGTCTTAAGCGCCGCCTCCCACTTCTTGTCGTCGTCACTGCCGAAAACCAGATCAGGCTGTGCGTCACAGGTCAGCCAGCCATTCTGAAGAATTTCATCGTCAAGCTGGCCAGGCCCCCAACCAGAGTATCCAAGCGCCAAAAGCGCCGAGTGAGGCCCTGTTCCTCGCGCTATATCTTCCAACACATCAAGCGTTGCGGTCATGCCGAAATCTTCGTCCACCTTCAAAGTAGAATCGTTGCCCGAATAGTCACCGGAATGCAGGACAAAGCCGCGCCCATTCTCGACCGGGCCGCCAAAATGCACCCGAATGTCGCGCTGAGGTGCGCCAACATCGATATCCAACTGTTGCAACAGGGTCGAAAACGCCAGTTCTGGTGACGGTTTGTTGACGATCAGGCCGAGTGCGCCGTCTTCCGAATGAGCACACATGAAGATGACGCTTTTTTCAAAGCGCGGATCGCCCATACCCGGCATAGCGATCAACAATTGACCGTTCAGTGTTGGATGTTCTTCTTTCATACAGTGAAAGTCGGCGCGGAGCGTCCGTATATCAAGGGCCTGAAGGCCACAGTCACAATCCATTACCTGATTGTGATTTCCATGTGCCTCATGCTTTCGCGTAGTTTGCCCCTTATGTTCAGATTTGCGATTGCAGCATTGTTCCTTTCCGCGACCAGCCCGGCCTTTGGCCAAGGCATGGGAACGCCGGCAGAAGGCGAAATCCTTGCCGGATGGCGGGAAAACTCTGGCGTCCATATCGCTGGCTTTTCGATCCGGCTCGCAAAGGGATGGAAAACCTATTGGCGGGCACCCGGTGATGGCGGCATCCCACCGCGCTTTAACTGGTCTGGGTCGCGCAACCTTGCCGGCGTCGAAGTGCGCTATCCAATCCCTGAAGTCATGGACCAGAATGGCATTCGCTCGGTCGGATATCATCGCAACGTCATCTTTCCTCTGCTTGTGAACGCACAAGACAGGTCGAAACCGATCCATCTGACTGGCGAGATCGAGTTGGGCGTCTGCGAAGAAATCTGCATACCCATCACGTTGAAGGTTCAAGCCCTGCTTCCCGCAGTCGGAGTGCATGACGCGGCAATTGCCAATGAAATGAACAGCCAACCCTCGCAGGCAGGCACCGTGACCTGCGATATCGAACCGATTGCCGACGGGCTAAGGCTGCGCACCACGGCCAATCTCGCCCGGATGAAAGGCGAAGCGGCGGTGATCGAAGGCGGCGGAACCGGGGTCTGGGTCTCACCTCCCGTTCTGACGCGAAGCGGCAAGACGTTGATCGCCGAGGTCGAAATGGTTCCGCCGAACGCAAAACCTTTTGCTTTAGCCCGCAGCGACATCCGCCTAACGGTGATTGGCAATGGCCGCGCCGTCGAGTTTCTTGGCTGTAACTAAGCCCGTCGGGACATTGCGGCGAACCGCGCACTGGCAACAAGCCAAATTACCAGAGTCCAAACCCCTGAACCCAGAACGAACAGGCCCAAGGCCATCGGCATCGACGCGCCGCCGCCCAAAATCGCAGGCAACGCACCAGCCACAAGGACGGACCCCATGGTCGCCGCGAATATGCCGACCATCCCTACTGCACCCAAACCAAGCAGCGCAGCCATGCCTGGCGCACGATTGCCAGTAGCAATCGCACGCCGTGCCGCCCGCATGTTCCGGCCAAGATCGTGGCCTATTGCCAGCAAAGACGGCACGACCAGCAACACCAACACCAGTCCAAAACCCAGCCCATAGGTCAGCGTGATCACCGTTGGTTTCAGAAACTGCGCGTCCTTCGACGTCTCGTACAGAAGTGGCGCCAATCCAAGCACCGTCGTCGCCGTCGTCAGGAACACGGGCCGCAAGCGGTCTGCCGCGCCGTCAATGATCGCTGGTATCAGACCGCGGTTTTCCGCATATTCGTCAACCGTGGTCACCAGAACGATACTGTCGTTGATGATGATTCCGACCATCCCGATCATGCCCACGACCGAGAACATCGAAAGCGGAACCTCCCACAAATAGTGGCCCCAAATTGTGCCAACGAGGCCGAAGGGAATGATCGCCATCACTACGAAGGGTCGTGACCAGCTTGCAAAGACCCAGCTGAGCGTCAGGTAAATGCCAGCAAGGCACAGAACCAGCCCCGTCATCGCGTCCGACAGGAAGTTTCGTTCGTCCTCGGCCAGCCCGGACATATAGGTTGAAATGCCAAAGTCCTCTTCCAACTTGGGCAGGATATCGGCCCGGATTTCCTCGGTGATTTCGGTCGCGCGGTCGGCATCGTCTTCAGACAAGTCGCCCGTGACTGAAACCACGCGAATGCCGTTCTCGCGCCGGATGGTCGAAAACCCGGTACGACGTTCGACTGTCACGATATCCGCAAGCGGTACATAATTCCCTTCGCCCGCCGTGGGTGGACCTGTGCGGATCAGCATTCGATCAAGGAAATCGGACGTCAGTTCTTCGGACGGAACCTCGACCCGAATCGAGGCCGTGCGCGGGCCATCGGGGTAAGTCGCAGCTTCGATACCGTTCAGACGAGACCGCAAATTCTGGCCCAAATCATCGATCGTCAGTCCCAGGGCCTGACCTTGCGGCGTCAACTCAAGGACCAGTTCTTCCTTGTCATAGGCCAGACTGTCTTCCAGCGCCGAAACCTCGCCATAGCGGGCCAAGCTGGGTTTTCAAACCCTCGGCGGCCTCTTTAAGCTGCTCGTCGAAGCGCCGGACAATTCGATATCAATCGCATCGCCCCCCGGGCCTGACCGCCAGCCTCGGAAGCTGATCGTCTCCAGCATCGGGTGACGCGGCACGGCGTCCTGCAATTCGGCCACGAAGGCGAAACTGGAATAAGGGCGCAAGTCGGCGTCGATCAACTCGATGGCGATCGACCCCAGTTGATCCTTATCTTTGGTCTCTTGCCCGGCAAGCCCGCGACCAGACGTGCCACCAATCTCGGCCAGCGCGAACTTTATCGGGTTGCGCCCATGTTCGGCTTCGTATTTGGCACCCAAGCTCGTCGACCGTGGTCTGCAGGGTACGCATCACCTCGAACGTGTCGTCGCGCGTCGCACCCGGCACCATGGCAAAATTGCCAGTGACCGAACTGTGTTCCGGCGCATTGAAGAACCGCCATTGCACGTCGCCGCGGATAAACAGCGCGACTTGGCTGGCCAGCACCACCAACACCAGGGCGATCACCGGATACCGCGCCCAGATCACACCGGCCATCAAAGGGCGGAACAACTGCTCGCGCACCAACCGGAAACCCTTGGTTCACCTGCCGCGAGGGCCAGTCGTACCAGTGATCTTTCGCCGTGTGGGTCAGCGCATGTCTCATGTGGTTCGGCAGGATCAGAAAGCATTCGACCAGAGATGCGATCAGCACCACGATCACGGTAAACGGGAATATCGACGATCAGATCGCCGAACCGCCCGCCAATCGCAACAAGCCCGAAGAAGGCGATGACCGTCGTCAGTGTCGCCGAAAACACAGGCGTAAACATCCGTCAGCGCCGCATTTTCGGCCGCCGTTGCCGGGTCTTCGCCCAGACCGTCGGGCGCGGAAATCGGCGTGTTCGCCCACGACGATGGCGTCGTCGACCACGATGCCCAAAGTAATGATCAAAGCGAAAAGCGAGATCATGTTGATGGTCAGACCCGCAGCAAACATGATCGCGATCGCGCCGTCATGGCAACCGGAATACCGGCGGCGACCCAAAGCGCTGTGCGGGCGTTCAGGAACAAGAACAACAAAACGACGACAAGTCCCAGCCCCATAAGGCCGTTGTCCAGAAGGATGTTAAGACGCCCAGTGATCGATTCCGCCAATGTCCGGATCAGCGACGATCTCGACGCCAACGGGTAAAGACACCTCCATTTCCTCGGCCACTTGTTCGACCTGACGCTGCATCCGGATCGCATCACCGTTCGCGGAACGGTCCACCCGGATCGAAATGGCAGGATTCCGATCCCACGAAATAGGCCCGTTCTCGGTCAATCACCTCCAACACTGACACGCGCGACATCACCGATGGTCAAGCTGCGTGCCGTCCGAAGCCGAACGCAGAACGATCCCCGAAATCTGATCCGCCGAACGCTTGGCAACGCCCGTCCGCACCCGCGCCGAACCAGACACGTCGCCAGCGGGATCAGTCTCGGCTTCCGTGCGATCGCATCCGCAATCTGACGTCATCGTGACGTCATGCCGGATCAAACTCAGCGACGTGACCTCAACAATCGTCTCAGGCGCAGCAAGCCCCCGGATCGTCGTCCGTGTGACACCTTCAGCGAAAAGCCGAGTCACAAACTCATCGGCAAAGTTCGCAAGCTGATCGACCCCGACAGGCCCTTTGATGACAACGTCCGTCACCCGGTCTGACCAGCGCCCACGCTCGATCTCGGGGTCGTCGGCATCTGACGGCAGGTTATTTACGGCATCCAAGGCCGCCTGCACATCTTCTTGCGCCTGCGCCATGTCCCAGCCGGGCTCGAATTCCAACGTGACATAGGCAGTGCCTTCGCGCGACGTGGCCGTGGTTTCGGTTACCCCATCAACGGATTGCAGCTCGGGCTCCAGAAGCTGGACAATCGCGGCGTCGACATCTTCTGCGCCTGCACCATCCCACTTCACCACAACGTCGATATCATCGACGATCACATCCGGAAAAAACTGAGCCCGCATCTGCGGCGTCGCGTAAAGCCCCGCCAGGACAAGTATGACCAAAAGCAGGTTCGCCGCCGTATTGTGACGCGCGAAGTAGGACAGGATGCCGCCCGCTGCATTGCCTAGATCCCGTGCCATTCGATTCTCCAGGTGGTTACCGTCAAATTGTGCTTCTCGGCCTTGTCAATTACGGGCTAGCCGCCCATCCGGCTTTCGATCCGCTCGACGATCCGAGCGGGAACTTTATCTTCCTTGAGTTGCCCCAGTACACGCGCCTTCGCCTCGGCAGGCATGAACTGGTTCGCCTCGACAAACGCCACGAGTTTAGCACGACGATCCGGATCAAGGGCGAGAAGCTCGGGTTCCGCAGGCGCTTCGGCATTACCGGGTCGGATCGGACGCACCTTGATACCTGCACCAAGCAACGGTGTGCGTTCGGCCACAATCTCGCGCCCCGCCAAACCACGGGCACGGACAATCACGTCGTCACCCTCACGGCGGAGAAGTTCAACTTGGCCCACTTCCAGACGTTCCTCTTCGCCCACAACAAGAACTGTGCCGCCAGCATCAACCGCAGTTGCTGGCAATCGCGCGACCCTTTCCAAAGGTGGTTCTTCGATCCGAACCGAGACGAAATCACCGGGCCGGAACCCGGGCGCAGTCTCAAGCCGCGCAAACAAAAGCCGACCCGTCTGGCCTTCGGCGACAGCAGCACTTTCACGGCTGACCCGACCCTTGGCTTCAAGGTCGACACCCAGAATGTCGATTGACGCCGTGACCTCGGCCCCTTCCAGACGACCGCTGTCGTTCAGGAAGCGCGTGTATTGTGGTGTGGACAGGCGGAACGACAATTCAAGCGCTTTCGGGTCGATCAGTTCTGCAAGCGTTTGCCCCGAGCTGACAAGCTCACCCTCAACGATGCTGACATTGTTCAGGACACCGGCAAATTCCGCTTGGATTTCGGTATCGGCCAAACGGCGTTCCGCCTCGGTCAGCGCGATTTGACGTCGCTGAAGCGCTGTCTTGCGCCTGATCAACCCGCGCCTCTGCAGTCGCCTGAGCCTGGCGGCGCGACAGAAGGGCCTGATTGGCGGAAGACAAAGCAAGTTCCGCAGTTTCGACAGCGGCGGTCGATCCCGACGCCGCGTTGGAGCAGGTCTTGCTGTCGTTCCAGCGCATTGGACCGAAGCCGCGACTGGTTCTCGGCCGCCAGTAATCTCGTCGGCCGCAAGGCCCAAGGCGCGTTCGGCGTCCCGCAGATCCGCCTCTGCCTCGGTAAGATCCGCCTGCGCTGTATCAAGCGCCGACTGCGCTTCGGCCGGATCAATCCGCACCAGCACATCGCCGACGTCAACCGATCCGCCCTCTTCGACTTTGTCGGACAACCAGATGACCGAACCACCGCTTGCCGCACGCAAAAGAAGCGTGCGCCGCGACCGGACTTCGCCAAACGTTGTCAGAACTGGCCGGATCGTTTCGGGCTGAATAGTAACCACATTGGCCGCAAAGACACGTTCGCGCGCCGGACGTTGCTGTGGCTCGTCTGACCAACGGGTTTCCAGCGCTTGCCAGACCATATTTCCGGCATAGGCCATCAGGCCAAGCGTCACCGCCAGCAAGAATAGTCCAACTAAGGATCGTCTTAGAAATCGCAACGGCAGTTCCCCGATCGCAATGGATTCAATGTACTATGTAAGCTTGTGCCGCGATTTAGCAAAACCCGGCAACTAAAACGCGCGTACGCGTTATTTCCGTCGCATATGTTCGTCAAGCCGTGGCATTATTTCTACGAAATTGCAGGGCCTGTGGCGATAGTCGAACTGAAGGCTCAAAATCTCGTCCCAAGCGTCCTTGCAGGCTCCTGGAGAGCCGGGCAGCGCGAACAAATATGTGCCGTTCGCCACACCTCCGCAGGCACGGGATTGAACGGCCGAAGTACCAATTTTAGCCATAGAAACATGGGTGAAAACGGTACCGAACGCATCAATTTCCTTCTCATAGACATCACGGTGCGCTTCCACCGAAACATCGCGACCAGTCAGCCCGGTTCCACCCGTGGAAAGGATGGCATCAACAGCCGGATCCGCGCACCAGTCTCGCAACTTGCCTGCAATGACATCGCGATCATCCGTCACGATATCGCGAGCAGCCAGAATATGCCCATCTGCCTCAAGCCGGGCGACCAGCGTGTCGCCCGAGCGATCATCCTCAAGACTTCGGGAATCACTGACCGTCAGCACGGCAATCCGAATGGGGACGAATTCGCGGGTCTCGTCGATGCGGCTCACAATGTGCCCTCCAGCCGAGCTTTTAGCGCCAATAGATCCGCCCAAGCCTCGCGCTTGGCCTCGGGCGTGCGCAACAGATAGGCCGGATGAAACATTGGCAAGGTGGGTTTGCCCAGCGCCTCGCCCCATGTGCCGCGAAGCCGTGTGATGCCGCGTTTGCCCAAAAGAGCCTGACAGGCGTGGTTGCCCATCGCGACGATCACATCCGGATCGATCAGTTCCACATGGCGCTTGAGAAACGGCAGCATCATCGCCATCTCGTCCGGCTTTGGATCGCGGTTCTGCGGCGGACGCCACGGCAGGACATTGGTAATGTAAAGTGCGTTCTTCCCATCCGCCTCACGCGACAGACCGATATGGCCAAACATTACATCCAGCAATTGCCCTGCACGCCCAACAAACGGCTTGCCCTGCATATCCTCGTCCCGACCCGGCGCTTCGCCAACGATCATCACCCGCGCTTGCGGCTTCCCATCCGAGAAAACAAGCTGGCGGGCGCCAAGCTTCAACTCGCAAAGCTCAAAGGCCTCCATCGCCGCGCGAAGGCCATCCAGATCAGCGGCTGCCTTGGCCATTTGGGAGGCGATCGCGACCGCATCAACCTCGGGGGCAACGGCAACCACCGGTTCTGCTTTTGCCGTCTTTTCGATAATCGGCACAGCAGTCCGGTCGACCGGCGCATCCAGAATGGCTTCGTCGGCGCCCATCGACACCTGCCATTCCAGCGCAGCTTTCATTTCCCAGAATCCCATGGACACAACGCTATGCCTTGGCTCAGCCAACATCAATCGACGTCAACATTCATGACAAAATCTATCACCTTTTCAGCCGGCATCTCGCAGGGCTTCAAAAGCGCTTCGCCATTGGCCAGCCGATACAGGTTGAAGCTGATATAGTCGTTGCCGCCCAGTTCTTCGGCTTCCAGCTTTTGCGACCGGCCACTAACCAGAACCGACTTGGTCAACCGATACCGTTTGCCGTCGTACGTGGCGCCGTATGCTCCATTGGGAAGCGCGTCGAAAGCTTCAACGAACGCCTCGTGCGAGCTCACGACTTGCGGCTCCAGTCGACCATTGGCTCGGTTCCATCGCGCAAGCGCTCGATATTGGCCTTGTGTCGCCAAATCAAAAGTACGGCCATAATCACAAGAACCACCACCATGTCACCAAACCCGACAAGGAAAGCGACCAAGGGGGTAATGACCGCCGACATCAAAGCGGATAGCGATGAATACCGGAACACGAAATAGGTGAACAACCAGGCACTTAGTGCCATAAAACCCAGCAAGGGCGAAAGACCGATCAGAGTGCCCAAAAGGGTCGCAACCCCTTTACCGCCTTTGAATCCAAGCCAGACGGGAAAAATATGCCCCACAAAGGAGAACAAGGCAGCGACCTGCGCCGCATCGGCGCCGAACACGGCCTTGGCGACCAAAACAGCCACAAGTCCTTTCGCGCCGTCCAGAAGTACTGTTGTCAAAGCCGCCGACTTTGACCCTGATCGAAGCACATTCGTAGCACCGATGTTCTGCGATCCAATGGTACGCGGGTCAGGCAGGCCAAAAAGCTTGGAAACTACAATGCCAAACGGAATAGATCCCAATAGATAGGCACCCGCTGCAACCACCAAAAGCATAATCAGTGATGTCTCAAGCACCGGCATGGTCACGACCCTCCCAGTCCATGTTTAGTCTGAAGAAAGCTTTCCAACAAGGTTTCAGATCAGACATCAACCCGCGCACCGGCCACCCATGTGCCAAGAACCTTGCCTTCCATACGGGCCTCGTCAAAGGGGGTGTTCTTGGATTTCGATAGCAGCTTAAAGCGATCCAGAACAAATGGTGCGTCAGGATCGAACAGGACCAGATCAGCAGGAGCACCGGCAGCCAGACGCCCGGTTTCCAGACCCAACCGTCGCGAAGGGCTAAGGGACAGCGCGCGCCAGAGCGTGGGTAGGTCCATGTAGCCGCCGTGGATTAGCCGCATCGCCGCCGGCAAAAGCGTTTCAAGACCGATGGCGCCCGAAGCAGCTTCTTCAAACGGCAAACGCTTCGATTCCTCGTCCTGAGGCGTATGCATGGACGAAATGACATCGATCAGACCCGAGGCTACGGCCTCGACCACGGCCAACCGATCTTCCTCGGCTCGAAGCGGCGGTTTCACTTTGAAGAAGGTACGATAGTCGCCCACGTCAAGCTCGTTGAGCGTCAGATGATGGATCGACACGCCCGCCGTCAGATCAAGCCCAGCCTCCTTGGCTCGTTCCAACCGACGCAAAGCGCGCGCCGTCGTAATCTGATCCGCATGGTACCGGGCACCCGTCATCTCGACGATCGCAATATCGCGGTCGAGGCCCATTCGCTCGGCTCCCGCCGAGACCGAGGGCAGACCCTTCAAAGCGGCAAACTTGCCGCTTGTTGCAGCGGCTCCCTCTGACAGGATCGGTTCCTGCGGGTGCGCAATGACCAAAGCGCCAAGCGAGGCCGCGTAAGTCAGGCAACGCGAAAACACTTTGGTATCTGTCACCACCCGGTCGCAATCAGTGAAGGCAACAGCTCCGGCATCCTGCAAAAAACCGATCTCGGCCATCTCGCGACCGTCGCGACCCCGCGTCAGCGCCGCCATCGGTAATACATTGACCGGGGTCGTCTCGTTCGCACGACGGCGCACGAATTCCAGAACTTCGGGCGTATCAATAGCAGGAAGAGTATCAGGGCGTGTGACGATGGTTGTGACACCTCCGGCAGCCGCGGCCCGACCGGCGCTTCTGAAACTTTCCTTATGGCGCTCTCCGGGTTCCGATACCTTGACGCCGATATCAACAATTCCGGGCGCAAGACACTTGCCACCACAGTCGATGACTTCGGCCCCATCCATCCCCGAAGGCCCAGCAATCACCCCATCTCGCACCGCCAAAGTGCCAATCTGATCGCTTCCCTTCTCGGGGTCGATAAGACGAGCATTCTTGAAAAGCAGCATCGTTGTCATGGCCCTGTCAGGTGTCAGAAGACGGCATAAAGCACAAGTCCTGCGGCCGCCAGCAAAGCACAAAGCGCCAGTGCCCATCCCCGCCCTTGTCGCATAAACGTATCAGGCGCTGATCCTTTCGGGCTAAGCACACCCTCAGTCGAGGCGGTGCCCGCCATTGGCTTTGGTGCTGCCATTGAGGGTTCGCGAAACGCGCCAACAAAACGGATGCCGGGCGTCGGATCAAGCGTGACCGCCTGCCCTTTGAATGCCGATGACGGGATCAGAATGATCAATCCCGCCAAGGCATCCAGGGCCGCAGCCGTACCAGCAAGATCGCCTTCAGGAATACCGTGCCCTTCGCTCAGATACGCAGCCAACCCGATCGGCTCGATCATCTTAGAAGGGAAAACCTCGACCCGAGACGGGTCCAGATCAATCCCTTCACCCAGAAGTTTCTGCACGTTTTGCGCTGTAATTGCCGCGTTGCCCTGAGGTTCCAGATCGGTGCTGAAAATCCGGACAACACCGGATTCCATGGCCTTGACTTCGAACGGATCAGTCACGACCAGATGCCTTTCGAATTAACGCCGCAACTTTTTCTACGTCGTCGATATTATCGAAACTGGCCGCTGGCGAAAGCTTGTCCCACTTATCGCGAATGCCAAAAAGAACCTTACCCGACCCGTCTTTTGCAGGCTTAGTTTCAATATCGTGCCCGTTCAACGGCACGACTTCGACCTTGCCACCAACTCCGATATAGGCGCGCCGGTCGGACAAGGCATAGCGGATACGGCGGTGACGCGTTGCCACTCGAATCCATTCACCGACAAGAAGGTAGACACCCAAAACTAAGAAAACGAAGCCCATTGTCTTCAAGGCGAAGGTTTCCAGAGTGAGACGATCGCTTGCGATCTGCGGGGAGGTGGTCAGCAAAAAGTAGGATGCAATAAGCAAGGGAACCCCAAGTATCATCCAAATCAAACCGGGCCAAAGTTGAATGCCTTTGCGCGGCTTGCCTTCCCATACAACAGCCTCTCCGGGCTCAAGATAGGGGCTCCAGTTGGCTGTCATGACTCGGTCGTCGTTTGCATGGCACGGATAAGCTTGTAGACCTCCATCGCACCAGCAATATTTTCAAAGCCTTTTCGGTCGGTTGACCGGTCGCCATCGCTGTCAGTGCCGACCTCGGTGTGGAAAAACACCGAGCGATTGTTCTCGATGGTAATGGGGGCGTCCATAGCGATGCTCAGAACCTGCAATTTCCTTCGATTAAACCAATCTGACGCGATATAGGCGCGTCGGTTGGTAAGCGCATAGCGAATATAACGATGTGCCTGAGATTGGGCATAATAGGGTCCGAAAACCATCGCCGCACCGACCGCGATGAAGGGCATACCAAAGAAGAAACCAAACAAGCTGCCAGCAGATTGGACCCACCGAAAATCTGCGCCAAAGAGGATCGCCAGCGCCCCTAGAGATATGGACAAGCCCGCCATAAGAAACGGCAATCCAAAAACCGCCAAGAGTATGAAGATAGGCGATATTTTGACGCTGCGCTCGGGGGCGCCCTGCCAAAGCAGTGTCTCGCCTGGATCGAAATAGTCATCCCAAGCTTCTGACATTTTACACCATCATGCTTGTTTCGGTCCGCACTGCTTTCAGATTGCGCGCAAGCAAATCCATTGCCGCCATCCGAACGGCAACACCCATTTCAACCTGATCCTGAATGACGGAGAGGTTGATATCGTCGGCGATATTGCCATCGATTTCGACACCGCGGTTCATGGGACCAGGATGCATAACGATGGCGTCAGACTTGGCATGCGCCAGTTTCGCCGCATCAAGGCCAAACCTATGAAAATACTCACGTTCTGATGGGATGAAGGCGCCGTCCATGCGCTCTTTTTGAAGCCGCAGCATCATAACGACATCGGCGTCTTTCAAGCCTTCGACCATGTCATGATAGACCTCGACACCCCATTCGGCGGCATGCGAGGGCATAAGGGTCGGTGGCCCGACCAGACGCACGCGATTTTCCATCTTTCCAAGCAGATGGATGTTAGATCTGGCGACGCGCGAATGGGCAATATCGCCACAAATCGCGATGGTGAGGCGATGCAAACGACCCTTGGCGCGGCGGATCGTGAGGGCATCAAGAAGCGCCTGCGTCGGGTGCTCGTGGCGGCCGTCGCCAGCGTTTAAAACTGCGCAATTTACCTTTTGTGCCAATAGGTTAACCGCACCAGATTGCGGATGACGGACAACCAGAAGATCTGGGTGCATCGCGTTCAGCGTCAGCGCCGTATCAATCAGCGTTTCGCCCTTTTTGACCGAACTCGTCTGCATGTGCATGTTCATGACGTCCGCTCCCAGACGCTTGCCCGCCAGCTCGAAGCTGGCTTGCGTACGGGTCGAAGCCTCAAAAAACATGTTGATTTGTGTGAGCCCTTCCAAGGCGTTACCATGCTTTGTATCGCTTTGGTTCAGCGCAACATAGGTATCGGCAAGGTCGAGAACGGTGGTGATCTCGTCCGGGGCGAGGTGCTCTATTCCAAGCAGATGGCGGGCGCGAAAGCTCATGCGCGCTTGTATAGGCGAGCATTTCGGTGCGGGGAAGCGTTCGGTTGGCTAACCCTCCTGCAATTGCTGCGTTCGGTGCCATTTGAGTGCATTTGTACGCCTTTTGAGACTCGGAAAAACACTTTTGTACGCGAGTACCGTGCGGTCGAATGAACCGAGTGTGAACAAGATAGTTGACTTATTCTTTCAAGTCAGTTATTTCAGTCACAACAGAAATTGGTGATTGCAATGAAACTGACACCGGCCATGCAAGACTTCATTCTTCACTGGGGAGAGATGGGTGCGAAGTGGGGCACCAACCGTTCGGTCGCCCAGATCCATGCCTTGCTGCACCTGTCTAACACCCCACTGCCCGCTGATGAGATTGCCGAGACGCTCGGTATTGCACGCTCGAACGTGTCAACCGGCCTGAAAGAATTGCAGAGCTGGAAACTGGTCAGTGTCGAGCGTCAGCTTGGCGACCGCCGCGATCACTTTACCTCGGTCCGCGACATGTTTGATCTGGCGCTTGTCGTCATCGAAGGCCGCCGCGAGCGTGAATTTGCGCCGACACTGGCCGCTTTGGAAAAGGTGATGATCGAGGCAAAGGAAGATGGCACACCCGCCGCCAATATTGCCCGGATCGAGGAAACCCTGACGACGATGCGGCTGTTCGACCGCTGGTACCGTGACGTCGCCCGCCTGCCGAAAGCGGTGCATCTGGGCGCGCTCAAACTTGGAGCCAGCATCACGCGGTTCATTCCGGGTGGGAAGAAATCTTCGTAAAAAAATTTGCTGTGGAGTTTCAGTCATGACAGAAATAACTGCAATTACAGAACGCGCACCCGCCGGTATACGGTGGCACGATCTGGCCCCGATGGATCGACGCGACATTCTGCGGGAACTGTCCCTGCCCGCGCCGTGGTTACTGCTGAGCTGGACGCTGTATGCCAGCCCTTACTGGCTGCTGGGCATTGGCGCGTCTTTCATGTTCTTCCTCTGCGCCCTGCGCCTGAACCACGAGGCGATCCACGGGAACCTTGGACTTCGCCGAAATGGCGACAGTCTGGTGATGCACGCGCTTAGCTTTTTGATGGCCGGGTCCAACCATGCCTTTGCACATGGTCATCTGGTGCATCATCGCCATGCGATGGGGCCAGATGACTTCGAGGGCAAATGCGGCGATATGAGTTTCGCCGAAATCCTGCGGTATGGTCCGCGCTTTCCGCTGGATGTGAACCGGGCCGCCTGGGCCGGGTCCAAACCAAAGGGTCGGCGGCGAATTGTCATCGACTGGTTGCTGAACGCGGGCATGCTGGCGTTGGCCATCTGGATTGGCGGGTTTCTGGTGCTGCATCTGGTGGCGATGGTTGTGGCGCAATGCATGACCGCGTTCTTTGCGGTCTGGATCACCCACCGCGGTGCCAGCCAAGCCGGGATCGCGGCGCGGTCGCAGCGAGGCATCCTCGCACGAGCGGCGTACCTGATGTTTTATCACCGCGAGCATCATCTGTTCCCGAAAGTGCCGGTGCACCGCCTGCCCGATCTCGCCGAGCGTCTGGACCGTGGTGTTCCTGGCTATGCCGCCGAGCGGATGCCGGTTGTGTCCTTGTTCGACAAGGTGGAGGCGGGCAATGCATGAGGTCCGCTGGGGGGCTTTCATACCCGCCCTTCTTCTGGCACCGCTGGTTCTGGCGGTGCCTGCGATGGCCATCCTCTTCTTGACGAGCTTGGTCCAATCCGGACTTAGCCCAATTTTCAGTTTTGTAGTCGCCCCAGTGTTCGCTGTGATGATTGGCGCGCCGACTTACCTGACGCTGGGCACGGCAAGCTGCTGGTACGCGCTGCGTCGCATTGGCCCGAATGCGCCGTTCTGGGCAATCGGGCTGGGTGCAAACCTGATATCCGCACCGCTGGTTCTGCTGTTCTTGGTCTGGCTCGATCCAAAAAATGCGC
The DNA here is from genome assembly GCA_963841595.1 of uncultured Alphaproteobacteria bacterium. Taxonomy (GTDB): domain Bacteria; phylum Pseudomonadota; class Alphaproteobacteria; order Rhodobacterales; family Rhodobacteraceae; genus CAWJDD01. Next base: position 127,480 of record CAWJDD010000005.1, read on the forward strand.
TAGACACGACAGCCTTTGTCATCGGGTTTGGCTGCATCTTCGCGCCAATCTGGGGCGCGATTGGCGGCTTGCTTTACCGTCGGTTTACAAAAATCGGAGATGGGTTGCAGGAACGCGCAGCGAACGCTCGGCGCAATCAGTAACCACAACCAGGGACGTCAAACACCCACACGATTTAGCACCCACACACCTGTTTAACAAAAGTCTCTCAAGAACATCCCTGGTTGCAGCAGTGTCAGTTATGCTGCACCTGCGAAATACATCAAGTATGTAAACACACAATATCTTGGGTGTGGCGGAGAAGTCGCAACTAGTAGCTGTATTCACCAAAGACACGGGTCACATCGCCGTTCCAGTCGTCGTGATAGCGCCGGATCAACTCGTCTGCCGGGGTTTCGCCGGTTTCCAGTGTCTCTTTCAGGGCGTTCAGGAAGTGCGTCTCGTCTGGCAGCATCCCGCCTGCACCTTCGCGGGCGCGGGCTTTCAGACCTGCTTCGGAGATTTCGACAGCACGCGCAGCGATGTCTTGCATGCTGATGCCATTCACCTCGGCTGCCAACCCGTCGACCGAAGCCGCAACACGAAGCGCATCGCGGGTTTCGGCATCCCAGCCCTTGACCAGATCCCATGCCGCATCAAGCGACGACTGATCATATATCAGCCCGACCCAGAACGCGGGCAGTGCACAGAGCCGCCGCCAAGGGCCGCCATCAGCGCCGCGCATTTCGATGAACTTCTTGATACGTGCCTCGGGGAAAAGCGTTGTCAGGTGATCAGCCCAGTCGGACATCAGCGGCATTTCACCCGGCAGAGCTGGCAACTCGCCTTTCAGGAAATCGCGGAAAGACATGCCCAGCGCGTTGATGTACTGGCCGTCGCGGTAGACAAAATACATGGGCACATCAAGCGCATATTGTACCCAAGCCTCGAAACCAAAACCGTCTTCGAAAACGAAGGGCAGCATGCCGGTGCGCGCAGGATCAAGATCGCGCCAGATGCGTCCGCGCCATGATTTGTGACCGTTCAGCTTGCCTTCGGAAAACGGCGAATTCGAAAACAGCGCCGTTGCTACCGGCTGAAGTGCCAGCGACACGCGCAGCTTCTGAACCATGTCGGCTTCGGAGCCAAAGTCGAGGTTCACCTGCACCGTACAGGTGCGGCGCATCATCGATGTGCCCAGGGTGCCGACCTTTTGCATATAGCTGTCCATCAGCTTGTAGCGGCCCTTTGGCATCAGCGGCATGTCTTCATGCGTCCAATGCGGAGCCGATCCCAGACCGATGAAACGCGCGCCGATGTCATCGGCCACCGATTTCACTTCGCGCAGGTGTTCGTTCACTTCGTCGCAAGTCTGGTGGATGGTCTCAAGCGGAGCGCCGGAAAGTTCTAACTGTGCCGCCCGGTTCAAGCGAGACATTGGCGCCATCTTTCTGCAGGCCGATGATATTGCCACCTTCGGCAATCGGATCCCAGCCAAAGCGATCACTCAACCCTTCCAGCATAGCCTTGATCGAACGTGGGCCGTCATAGGGCAGTGGCTTCAGCGTATCTTTGCAGTACCCGAACTTTTCGTGCTCGGTGCCGATCCGCCAGTCTTCCTTGGGCTTACACCCATCAGCAAGGTATTCGGCCAGTTGTTCGGGCCGTTCGATCGGCCCGCCGCCGGACTGGGGGATAGACATGTTTGCGCGCTCCTAAGGCTTACCGACGACTTGCGTGAAAAAGTGGGGAAGTCAATGCGAGGGCGGTTGTGCGTCTTCCCACACCAGAAACTCGGCCTTGTCTGTGGAACCTGACGCTTTGATCACGGCTTCATAATCTGCGCCGGGCAAAACGGTGAGAACATCGAAAAGTACGCCCGCATTTTCGGCATCCCCGGGGATCGTCAGGCGCTGTCCTTCTTTGTCGGTGAATTCCCAAAAGAAATCCGAAGCCATCGGGCCAAGATCGGTTGTCCGCACTTTGACGCGCATCAGGTCGTCGATCGAAAGCGCACCTCCGCTGAGCGGTCCGAAATAGGTGATCTGGCGTTCGTCGACGTCGACAACCCCCGGCCCACCGGCGGACGAAGGAAGTCGGGCTCGGCGCACGCCTTCGATGAACAGCGCCGCACCAACAAGAACGCCCGCGATAGCAAGGCCGCGGCGCACTCCGAAGGTCGTCGCGGCGATCTGAAGCGAGCCCATCAGGACAACCGCCCCGATCAGCGCTTCGCGCCAGCGGGCAAGCGTTTTGGCAGCTTCGGGACGAAGGAAACTCATTAGTAAGCGTCTTTCAGTTTGAAGATCATGCCCAATCCCCCAGTTGCGATTGCCAAAGCGTCATCGCTGCCACCGCAGCCGTATCGGCGCGAAGGATGCGGGGGCCTAGGGCAACGGCATGCGCCTGAGGCATGGCGGCAAGTTTGGTGCGTTCGGCATCTGAAAACCCGCCTTCGGGGCCAATCAGGATCGCCCAAGGACCTGGGTCGGCAGGCAAAGACGTGACCGCGCCAGCTAGCGCTTCGTCACAGAACATCAGGCGACGATCTTCTGGCCAATCGGTCAACAAACGATCCAGCCGCGTGATTTCGGTGACCTCGGGCACATAGATGCCACCGCATTGTTCGGCAGCCTCGACGGCATGAGCTTGCAGACGGTCGCGGCGGATACGTTCGGAATTGGTGAACTGAGTCTGAACCGGGAGGATACGCGCGGCCCCCATCTCGGCCGCTTTTTCGACGATGAAATCGGTGCGGGCTTTCTTGATTGGGGCGAAAAGCAGCCAAAGGTCCGGCGGCATAACCTGTGGCCCGGATTGCGCCATACAGGTCAGGATACCGCCCCGTTTGCTCGCTTCGGCCACCTCAGCGCGCCATTCGCCATCGCTGCCGTTGAACAGAAGCACTCCATCGCCCTGCCCCAGCCGCATCACCCCAAACAGATAATGCGCCTGTTCCCGCGACAGCGGAACCGATTGCCCCTGACCGAGAGGCTGATCTACAAAGAGCCGGACTTTCGCGTCTTTCATGCAGGGGACCATATGACTGTCGACACGCCTGAGCCAGAGGGACAAGTCGCCGATGCCGCGCGCGGCAATTGGGTCGACCGATATGCCCCCGAGGCAACGCGCCCCTATCTGCGCCTTAGCCGTGCGGACAGACCCATCGGGACGTGGTTGCTGCTGATCCCCTGTTGGTGGGGGCTGGGGGCTGCGGCCCTGCGCGAGGGAACATTCACCCTGCAACATCTTTGGATCGCCGTAGGCTGTGCCTTGGGTGCTTGGCTGATGCGGGGGGCCGGGTGCACATGGAACGACATAACTGACCGAGACATTGACGGAGCGGTTGAACGGACGCGGTCGCGGCCCATCCCTTCGGGTCAGGTGGCAGTCAAAGGGGCGATCATCTGGATGGTGGCGCAAGCACTGGTGGCGTTTGCTATTTTGCTGGCTTTCAACTGGAATGCGGTCTGGTTGGGCATCGCATCGCTGGCGATTGTCTGTGTGTATCCCTTTGCAAAGCGATTCACCTGGTGGCCGCAGGTCTTTCTGGGCCTTGCCTTCAATTGGGGCGCATTGCTGGCATGGACGGCAGCTACGGGCCGGTTGGAATGGCCCGCGGTGCTGATTTATGCCGCCGGGATCGCGTGGACGCTTTTCTATGACACGATCTACGCCCATCAGGACCGCGAAGACGACGCGCTGATTGGCGTAAAATCCACGGCACGGCTGTTTGGCGAAGACACAGCGATCTGGCTGAAGTGGTTCCTGGTCGCGACGATCTTGCTGTTTCTGGCCGGGATGATAGCAGCGCTTGTGGCCACGGCAGACCCTTTGATGCTGGTGGTCGCCTTGTGTGGCATATGGGCGTTTGGCTGGCACCTGGCATGGCAATTGCGGCGGCTGGACATTGACGATCCGGCGCGCTGCCTGGCGCTTTTCAAATCGAACAGGGATGCGGGGCTGATCCCGGTGCTGTTCATGGCGGTCGCTTTGGTTTTGTAAACGACTGACGCAATTGGGGCTTTCAGCTACCAGATGAAACGCTGTAAAAGGCGCCATGAGTGCCGTCAGGTCCACATTTCTATCGGGTGTCGTACCGCACCTTCTGGCCATTGTCGTGGCGGCAGCAGGTTGTATCGGGGTTGCCTTCTGGGCCAAAAACCTGATCGAGGCCGAGGCGATAACTGATCTCAACTTGGCGCTGGCGCAGTCGGGTCACGACTGGACCGAAATCACAGTGGATGGGCTGGCCGTTCGGCTTTCGGGCACCGCACCTGACGAAGCTACGCGATTTACCGCCCTTTCATCTGCTGGAACCGTCGTTGATGCGTCACGCATCATAGATGACATGGATGTTGTGGCAGCAGCAGCGATCCAAGCCCCGGAGTTTTCGATCGAAGTGCTGAAGAATGACGACGGCATTTCGCTGATCGGGCTGGTACCATTGGTGTCTGATCCTGAAACAATCGTCCAACGGGTTCAGGAAATTGCTGGCGACGCCAGCGTTTCCGACCTGCTTGAAAGCGCCGATTTCCCGTCGCCTTTGGGCTGGGATCAGGCCTTATCCTTCGGCATCGACGTTTTGTCAGACCTGCCGCGCTCGAAAGTGTCCATTGCACCCGGGCGGGTCGGGATCACATCTGTCGCGAAAAGCGGAGATGACAAAGAACAGCTTGAGCGGCGTTTGAACCGCGAGGCCCCTTCGGGTTTGCGCCTGACCCTGAATATCACCGCGCCACGTCCAGTTGTTGCACCTTTCACTTTGCGTTTCGTTATGGACGAGACTGGGCCGCATTTTGACGCCTGCACCGCCGACAGCGAGGCTGCGCGGCGTATGATTCAGAAAGCCGCGCGCGAAGCAGGTGTCCAAAGTCAGACAGACTGCATTCTGGGACTTGGCACACCATCGACGCGTTGGGGCGAAGCGGCGGCCGCCGGGATCGCGGCATTGGCCAAAGTAGGCGCCGGCACGATCACCTTGTCAAATGCGGACGTGACGCTTCGAGCTGAGGAAGGCACGAACCCATCGCTTTTCGACCGCGCGGCCGGCGAACTTGAAGCTGCCCTGCCCCCGGTATTCTCGCTTCAGGCCATTTTGCCGGTTGCCGCGACTGCAGAAAACACCGGCGAAGCGGCACCCCCTGAATTCACCGCAATCCGCTCGCCGGAAGGACAAGTGCAGCTTCGGGGGCGGATGGCCGACGAAGCAACACGTGCCGCCGTCGTAAGTTACGCCGCCGCACAGTTTGGCAGCGATAATATCTATCCTGCCGTCCGGCTAGACGCAAACATTCCAGCTGGCTGGCCGAACCGCGTTTTGGCAGCACTCGAAGCGCTTGGCTATCTTCACAACGGCGTCGCCACCGTGACGACCGATCTGATCGAACTTCGCGGAACAACTGGCAAGGAAACTGCTCAAAGCGAAATGGCGCGGGTTCTGTCCGATAAGCTTGGCGGTGCGGCGGCCTATGAATTGAAAGTCACCTATTCCGAGACACTGGATCCCTCTGCCTCGATCCCGACACCGGAAGAATGCATTACTATGCTTAACGCTGCGGTATCCAAGCGCAAGATCACCTTCGCGCCATCTTCAACAGACATTGAAGAAGACGCACAGGAAACCATCGACGCCATTGCAGAGATATTGCGTGATTGCCGGGGTGCCGAGATCGAAATCGGCGGCCATACCGACAGTCAGGGCCGCGAAGTGATGAATGAACAACTAAGCCAGGCCCGCGCCGACGCTGTGTTGAACGCGATTATGGCGCGCCGTGTGTTGGTGTCGAACCTTTCGGCCAAAGGCTATGGTGAAAGTCAGCCAATTGCCGACAACGAGACAGAAGCAGGACGCGAGGCCAACCGCCGGATCGAGTTCCGGCTTGTCGGCAGCGAGGAAAGCCCCGAGACTGACGAAGAAGCCACCGCGACGGAAGATGCACCGGAAGCGGGTGAGGAGAAAACAGAATGAACGGAGCCGAGTTCATCGCCGCCACCGCCGCAATTCTATTCATGGCGTTTCTGGCAGGCTGGTTCACACATTGGCTGATCTCGCGCTTTGCAAGGGTGACTCGGTCGGACATGGACGATCTCGACAGGATGGCGCAGGAATTGCATCAGGCCGAGGAAGATCGCGACGAATCCGTCAACTATTTTCAACAACGCGAAGCCGAACTGAACAACAAGCTAAGCCAGACCGAGGCCGAACTGGAAGCCGCCATGGACGGATTGCGCAATGCGCGCACCGAGGCGGAGGAGTTGAGAGCCTATATCGAGCGGGTGAATCAGGCGGGGTAAACTCAAGCCGATTCACGCCCGCGACTAGTTGCCCTTGTCCAGAAGGGCGACCTGTTCCGCCCCACCATACCTGACCCAATAGTCCCGTACCCAAGGTACGGGGCTTTGCCCATAGCGCGGAAAATCGGCCCAGTTGTGTCCGTCATTCGCGACGACATCGATGGGTCTGGGATCCCCGTGGAAAGCGACAATTTTCATTTCCAGCGAAGGAACTGACGGAGGACGCAACCTGTCGATCCCAATGGGCCGGCAAAGATGGCGCTTGAACGAAGAGACCCAACCGTTCGGCCATGGTACCCAGTTAGGCGCATGTTTTTCGACAAACCTCTGCTCTAGCTTAAACGTATCAAAAGCTTGCTTTGGTTCCGCCGAGAACGTCTCGGTTATATGCGGAAGTCCACCCAGATCGAAGGCAAACACCCCCGTACCAAGATCAGGGTTCGCACCCGTACCTCGCTTTTTCCAATTCTTACCAACACCTATGCCAAGCAAGGCGCCTTCCGCTTCGAAGAAAGGCTCGAGCCGATCAACGATAACCGAGTCTAGATCGATAAACAGGGCACGCCCCTGCAAGCCAACAAGGTCCGGCAGGAATACAGAAAGTTTTGGCCATGCTCCCGATTTCCAATGGTAGTCCGAATAGCCTAGATCGGGGATCGGGAAATGCTCGATCCCGGCGTCAAGACCTGTTGGATCGTCGGTGAAGCAAACGAAACGAAACGGCCCCATCAAATGGTCTTTCACAGCATGGAAAAGCACATTGACGTAGGCTGGCGGATAAAGCGCGCCCCAGCGCATGCACAATACGACGCGAGGTTGCACATCACTCATTTTCGGGAACCCAATTTTTGAGAAAGCTACTCTTAGACCGAGTCAGTGCCAAGTGCGGTGATGCCGGAAAGCGTCGCCGTTAGGACAGAAGCGCTTCAATCCGCTTGACCGCGAAGACATAGCCTTCGATCCCGCACCCGGCGATCACCGCATTGGCGCGCGCCGAAACATAGGAGTGATGCCGAAAGCTTTCGCGTGCGTGGATGTTCGAGATATGCACCTCGATCACCGGCCCCTCGAACGTGTTCAATGCATCAAGAATGGCAATCGATGTGTGCGAATACGCACCCGGATTGATCACGATGGCATCTGCCGTTTCACGCCCTTCTTGAATCCAGTCGACCAATTCGCCCTCGTGATTGGACTGGCGCATGACGACACCCGCATCAGACGCAGCTGCTGCTTCGGAACAAAGACGGGCGACGTCATCCAACGTCTCATGCCCGTAAATCTCGGGCTGTCGTTTGCCCAGAAGATTCAGGTTCGGGCCGTTCAGGATCAGGATCGTCTTGTTCATAAAATGTCCCTAAAGGATGCAACCGGACTTTCACAGATACCAGAAAGTCTTTCAGCGAAGGATGTGTTATTTGAGCGAGATGGGAAAGCGCGCCTTGCCCCAGCCATCGGTATTTGTCCTTGCTTCGATATAGACTTGTTTCACGCCATCGGGAACGTTCACGCTTCCCAGCGAGCGCGTGAAAGGCTGTTCGGTCACATGTGGATGAAGCAACTCGCGGATCCCAAGTACGGTGCCGTCTTCCAGCACAACGCGCCAGCCGTCCGCATAATCGTCCCAGCCTGTATCCCCGTGGGATAACGTGACCGAAAACGACCACCCTGCATCTGACTGGCGCACTTCAGCGCCGTCAATCACCGCATCATCGGCAAACGCCGCAAAGGGCAGAAGCAAAAGGCCAGAAAAATATCGCATATTGCACCCTAACATAGTCTCGCAGCCCCGACGACGGGGCAGTTGAAGCAAGTTGCTATTGCGTATTTTTGGCAAAATGAAGCCGCAGATTTTAATCAAACTGCGCTTTCATTGGTCTCCAAATATGCCGGGGGGCCGCCCGAAGGGCGGTGGGGGCAGAGCCCCCACTGCCGCGACGCCAAAGGCGGCGCAAAACCTGGCGTGAAGCGAAGCTTCTCTGCATACCAAATATTGTGGTCTGGGCGTGACAATCCCCCTGAAAACGCCTATATTTACCCGGAAAATAACAAGGACAAACGGCATGGCAGAGGCCGCAGCGGATCCGGAAGAATACGGCGCCGATTCTATTAAAGTTCTCAGAGGGTTAGAGGCAGTTCGGAAGCGTCCCGGTATGTATATCGGCGACACGGATGATGGCTCGGGCCTGCATCACATGGTCTACGAGGTCGTCGACAACGGAATTGACGAGGCTTTGGCCGGTCATGCCGACCATGTCACCGTGACCGTCCACGCCGATGACAGCGTCTCGGTCAGCGATAACGGGCGCGGAATTCCGGTCGATATCCATGAAGAGGAAGGCGTCAGTGCTGCTGAAGTCATCATGACCCAGCTACACGCCGGCGGTAAATTCGACCAGAACTCTTACAAGGTTTCGGGTGGTCTGCACGGTGTCGGCGTTTCTGTGGTGAACGCGCTGTCCGAATGGCTGGAACTGCGCGTCTGGCGGAACGGCAAGGAACACGTGGCCCGCTTTGAAGGCGGCGAGACCACCGAGCATCTCAGGGTCGTGGGCGACGCCAATGGCCGCAAGGGCACCGAAGTGCGCTTTCTGGCTTCGACCGAGACATTCTCGAACCGCGAGTTCGTTTTCAAGACGTTGGAAAACCGTCTGCGCGAGCTTGCATTCCTGAATTCCGGCGTCCGGATCATTCTGCGCGATGAGCGTCCGTCCGAACCGCAGGAAACCGAATTTCTTTTTGATGGCGGGGTGCGCGAATTTGTCCGTTACCTCGATCGTTCAAAAGCGCCGCTGATCGAAGAGCCGATCTTCATCGAGGGCGAAAAGGATGGGATTACCGTCGAGGTCGCCATGTGGTGGAACGATGGCTATCACGAAAACGTCCTGCCGTTTACCAACAACATCCCCCAGCGCGACGGTGGCACACACCTTGCGGGGTTCCGAGGTGCGTTGACGCGGACGCTAAACCACTATGCAGGTCAGTCGGGTGCCGCGCGCAAGGAAAAGGTAAGCTTTACGGGCGACGATGCGCGTGAGGGTCTAACTTGCGTGTTGTCGGTTAAAGTGCCTGACCCCAAGTTCAGCAGCCAGACCAAGGACAAGCTTGTCTCGTCCGAAGTGCGGCCCGCCGTCGAGGGTATGATGAACGAAAAACTGTCCGAGTGGTTTGAGGAAAACCCCGGACCGGCCCGCATCATCGTCACAAAGATCGTCGAAGCCGCCCTTGCCCGCGAAGCCGCCCGCAAGGCGCGCGAGATGACGCGAAAGAAGTCTGCGCTTGATGTGGCATCGCTGCCCGGCAAGCTGGCCGATTGTCAGGAGAAGCGCCCGGAGTTTCGCGAGTTGTTCCTTGTCGAGGGAGACAGCGCCGGCGGTTCGGCCAAGCAGGGCCGGGCGCGGGCCAATCAGGCTGTGCTGCCCTTGCGCGGCAAGATCCTGAATGTGGAACGTGCGCGTTTCGATCGGATGTTGTCGTCTCAGGAAATCGGTACGCTGATTACCGCACTTGGCACCGGCATCGGGCGCGACGAATTCGACATCACGAAGCTGCGCTACCACAAGATCGTCATCATGACCGATGCGGACGTGGACGGCGCACATATCCGGACGCTGTTACTGACATTCTTCTTCCGCCAGATGCCCGAGGTGATCGAGGGCGGGTATCTCTATATCGCGCAGCCGCCCTTGTACAAAGTCGCACGCGGCAAGTCCGAGGTGTACCTGAAGGACCAGCCAGCTTTGGACGATTATCTGGTGGAAATGGGCGTCGATGGTGCGGCTTTGCGTCTGGGAACTGGCGAAGATATTGTTGCGCAGGACCTTCTGCGGGTCGTTGACGAGGCCCGGCAGACGCGGCGTGTCTTGCAGGCTTTCCCAACCCACTACCCGCACAATATTCTGGAACAGGCCGCCATTGCCGGTGCCTTCCACGAGGGTCAGGTTGATGCAGATTTGCAGGGCGTGGCCGATGCTGTGGCCAAACGGCTTGATCTGGTAGCCGCCGAGTACGAACGCGGCTGGGAGGGCCGGATCACACAGGATCACGGCATCCGGCTGACGCGGTCTTTGCGGGGCGTAGAAGAGGTTCGCACGCCTTGACGGCCCCATCCTGCGCTCGGGCGAGGCCAGAAAACTCGGCAGCTATACCGAAGGCTTGCAGGAAACCTATGGTACGCCCGCCACATTGGTGCGTCGCGACCGCTCGGTTCCCGTAAACGGGCCGCTCGATCTTCTGGCAACGATCCTTGAAGAGGGTGAAAAGGGCCTGAGCTTGCAGCGTTACAAGGGTCTGGGCGAGATGAACCCGGATCAGCTTTGGGAAACCACACTGGACCCCGAGGCGCGGACGCTGTTGCAGGTCAAGGTCGCCGATCTAGCGGAGGCGGATGACCTATTCACCAAACTGATGGGAGACGTGGTCGAACCCCGCCGCGAGTTCATCCAGCAGAATGCGCTGAACGTTGAGAACCTCGATTTCTGAGAACGTTTCCATGGTAGACATTCTTGGCATAGGCGAGCAGCTGATCGAGATGGTCAAAGTGCCAGAGACGGTGAACGGACGCCCTGCGTTTGTTCAAAGCTTTGGTGGGGATACGTCGACCGTGGTGATCGCCGCGGCGCGTCAGGGCGGGCGAACCGGCTATCTGACAGCGATCAGTGATGACATGTTCGGGCAGGCGTTTCAGAGGCTTTGGGCCGAGGAAGGCGTCGATGTGTCTTTCTGCCCGGTGCGCAAGGGCGATCCAACCGGTGTGTGTTTCATCGACCCCGATCCAAGCGGGCGCAAGTTCAGCTATGCCCGCCGGGGATCAGCGTCTTCGCATTATGGGCCAGACGATCTGCCCGAGACTGTTATTCGGACCGCCAAAGTGCTGCATGTTTCGGGGATAACGGTTGCGATCAGCGAAACCATGCGGGCAGCAGCATTCCAGGCGATTGACCTGATCAAAGAGAGCGGCGGACTGGTGTCTCTGGATCTGAACTATCGCCCCGCGCTTTGGCCGTCGCGCGAAGCTGCGGAAGAGGTGATCCTGTCGGTCGCGGATCGGGCGGACATCGTATTTCCAAGCGATGACGAGGCCGAGATGCTTTTGGGCGTCAGCGAACCGGATGCTATTGCAGATCTGTTTCTGGGCCGGGGAGCACGGATCGTGGCGATTAAGCTTGGCGAAAAGGGCGCCTATGTCGCGACGGCGGACCAGAGGTTTGCCGTGCCGCCGGTGCCAACGACGCCCGTAGACAGCGCCGGAGCGGGTGACAGTTTCGCGGGTGCGTTTCTGGCGTGGTACTTGGAAACGGGCGAGGTCGGGACCGCTGCCGCACGCGCTGCCGAAGTGGCTGCTGGAACCGTGAGTGGACTTGGGGCCGTGGGGCCTATTCCGAAACGGTCTTAAAAGAGCGTATTTTTGGCAAAATGAAGTCTGGGTCAGTTCATCCATTCTGACCAGCCGCGTTCATAGTAGCGAACAAGCGGGTGGGAGAGGATCGAGTTTGTCTCGGCTTCGATTTGACCGCTGTCTTTCGGGAACGAGATCATAGCGGGCCAAATGTCTTCTGAATAGAACTGAAGGCCTTGCGGAAGTGATGCGTTTGCGTCGAGCGGCGTTTGATTGGCAATGACAAATCCCCAATCGCCAAAGCTGGGAACGTAGGCATGGTAGGGGGTGGTCGTCAGAGGCATGCGCGGCGCGCTGGGGTTGGCCGTCTTGGAAAGTGTCTGGTGGACGGACCAGAAGGCCTGACGCGCGAAGACCGGTGATCCGGCTTGGGTGACGATTGCGCCGCGGGGTGAAACCCGTTGCACAAGGGCTGCATAGAATTCGCTGGAATAGAGTTTCGAGACAGCAAAGTCGCGCGGGTCGGGAAGATCGAGGATAATCGCGTCGAAGACCTGTGTCTCATTCCGGATATAGGTCCAGGCGTCCGCGTTCACGATGGTGACCCGCGGGTCCTGCAAGGCGTAGTCGTTCAGCGCGGCCAGATCAGTGTCACGGAAGAGATCTGTCATGCGGGGGTCAAGATCGACAAGCGTAACACTTTGCACGTCAGCCCAGCGCAGGACCTCGCGCGCGGCCATACCGTCGCCACCGCCTAAGACAAGGATACTGGCGCGCCGGGGCACGCGGCTGAGCACAGGGTGGACGAGAGCTTCGTGGTAGCGGTGTTCATCAAGCGTGTCGAACTGGATCGAGCCGTTTAGAAACAGCCGGTGGCGATCTTTCCAGCGGGTCACGACAATGCGTTGGTAAGGCGTTTCCTCGACCAGCACGATGTCGTCTACGAAGAACGCCGCATCGGCGAGCGACACAATCCGGTCGGACCAGAAAAGCCCAGCGGCACAGGCGGCAAGGCCCAGCACCCAAGCGCCCCGCAGGCCCCATCCGATCCGGTCGCGAAAGACCCAGACCGAGATACCAGCAACAAGCAGGTTCAGAAGGCCGAAAGTCAGGCTGGCGGCCATCAGGCCAAGCTGGGGCACCACGATCAGCGGGAAGGCCACAGCAGCCACCAATGCGCCCGCATAATCAGCGGTCAGCACGTTGGACAGGGTGTGTTCCATCGCATTGCGGTCGTGGAGGATGCGGGTGATGAGCGGGATCTCAAGGCCCGACAGCGCCCCAATCGCGATCACCAGAGCGAAGAGGATCGTCTGGAGCCCGTCGAGATAACCATAGGCGAGAAACAAGACAGGGGCTGAGAAACCGCCCACGACACCCAGCAGAACCTGACTAAGCGTAAATCCCTGTTCTGCGTTCTGCACAAAGCGCGAAGCCCAGGCACCAATACCCATCGACGTCATGAAGATGCCGATGACCAAAGAAAACTGTGTGACGCTGTCGCCCAGAAGATAGCTGGAAACTGCACCGGCGATCAGTTCATAGATCAGCCCGGCGATGGCCACCGCAAAGGTTGCTGCGAGCAGCCAGAGCGCCTGCCCGTCTTTGACGCGCGGTTCACTCATGCTGACAGGATGACAGCCCCGATCAGAAGCGAGATCGAGATGAACAGCGATCCAATCAGGATGGCGATGGCCATATTCTGATCATCCTCGATTTCTTTCCTAAGCGAGAATGGCGTCATCCATTCGATGACTTTCCAGCTGAGCCCCAGAAGCACAAGGCCAAGCACGGTGTAGAACACCGTGGCAATGACCTCGGATAGGATCACTTCGTTGAACATGTTTTTCTCCTCATTTGACACCTCTGCCGCCAAGGCCGTAGCCGCCGCCGGGGGATCCGGTGCGGGTTGATATAACCGATCGGGTTTCACCCCAGACACCGCGCATCGATGCATAGGTTGCGGCACCGATGATCGAGGTAAACAGAACGACAAGGACGACGCGTGCCAGCATCAGTCGTCGCTCCAATCGCTACCCGACATACGGCGCGCATTGTGGAACAACCGTTCGGCCAGAAAGCCACCGCCGATCAGCGCAAAAAGACCCGCCGCCGCCCAAAGCCAGAAGCTGTTCATGACCCCCTGTGTGACCGTGACCTGCATTTTCTTTGCTTCTTTGCCGCCGGTCCAGTCGACGTCTGCTTCGGACATCTGCACGTGCAACGTATAGGTTCCGGGGGGCAGATGCAGCCGCGTGTGGGCCGTTTGCGACCCTTCTTTCCAATCGCTGCCACGATAGTATTCAACGCCGCGTTCGAATTCGGCCACCGGTTCGTCTTCTGCGTCGGTCAGTTCGGCTTCGAACCAAGCCCAGCTGTTATATGCATCCGCCCATATGGTGATCTGGGTCAGCCGATCGTTGGTTGTGACTTCGAAGGGCACAGTCAGGCCTTTGCGGACTGACACCTGATCCGTACGGGCAAGACCGGTGCCGGCATACATGGCGGAAATGGCGATCAGGACGGTCAGTGCGGCAGCACCAAAGCTGAGGTTTCGGGCAAAAAGCTGGAAACCGGAACGCTGGACGATATCGAGCGGGTGGACCCCTTTGGGGCGAGGTTTGCGGCCATGGGCAATGCCAAAACTTGCCATCAAGGCGGCCTGATCGGGAAGAAGCGAGATCTCGTATTCCCGCTCGTCTGCTGTCTCGACGATGTCGAGCATGCGGTCGTCTTTCAAAAGCGAGATGTAGCGGATGCTGTCTTCCATTGAGGGGCGATAATTGAACTCTCCTTCGATGAAAGTCGGCTTGGCCCGCCCCGAGCCGTAATAGACGAAGCTTTGGCCGTCGAAGCTTACGGAAGGGCGCGTATCGGACGTCTCAATCACAGCCTCGCTCAGCGTTGCCGGGCTGGGCGTGTCGCGCATTTTGCGGACGTAGGTGACATAGCCATTCTCAACGGTCAGCCAGGAATATCCGTGGGTGGGGGAATAGACCTGATGATCGACCCAGTGCCAGCTTTTGCCTGCATGGTATTCCACCCAGGCCATGGTGCCGATCACTGTGAAGGGAACGCCCCAAAGTTCACCGGTCATGCCAAGATCGAAGGGCGTTTCGGGACGTTGCATATCGCGGAATTGCGCAAGGACCTTGTAGTCATCCTGCGCGTCCAGCTCGGCGCCGCAATAGGGACAGATATGGGTACGAACCCGCCCACCGCCCAGCGCATCGAGCCCTGCACCGCATTGCGTGCAATTGAATTTCGAAGCGCTGGCGGTGCTCATGGTGCCTGGACGTCCCAGGGATCGATCCAGCTGCCTATGGTCCAGGTTTCGCCTTCGTCCCATTTCTCGAAGGTCGCAATCATGCCTGAGGGGCCAGCCAGATCGAAGTAGAGATGCGTTTCGCCAATTTCGAGTTCTTCGGGGAATTCACCGCGCACGGCGAGACATGTGGCGGTTTCAGCTTCAGAGACGGTCAAGACCTGGCCGTTGATTTCAGCAGTTTCGCCAAGTTTCGGACGAAAACCGCGTGGCCAGTCTTCTTTCGCCAAGACACGTTCGACGGCATAATCGCCTTCGTCGGCGCTGAGCCAGCAGCCGCTGCCCGCCTCGTCGAGGCACCAGAATTCATCCCACCAACCGCGGCCATAGTCGAATTGCGCATGACCAACCGGCAGCAACACCTCAACACCCGCCCTTATGTGTTCGCCCAAGCGAATGAGCGAAGGTGCGTCCTGTAGTACACCCCCGGTTCCTGCGAGGCGAAATACCTCGTCCTTCAGAACAGAGGTTGTGCCGCAATGCGTGCAGGTGATCATGCGGGCTTGCTGAAATTGCCGGGGAAGCCCGGCGCCGCAGTTTTCACAATTGAGGTCGGTTTGGGTCAAGGGATCAGGTGCGGAAGGTCGGTTGTGTCAAGGATGGTGCAGCTTCGATCAAAGGGCAACCGTGGGGATGGGATCAGGAAAGGTTTTGCGCTTTGCTACGCAAATCGCGGTACCGGGGGACGCTGTCCCCCGGACCCCCTGGCATATTTTTGGGCCAATGAAAGTCGGAGTTTTTTTGCCATGAAAATCGGAATGACAGGGTTTGCGCTTCGAAACTGGGAGGACGGTGCGTCGACGCGGATCGTTGGGATGTCGCCGGAAGACCTTGTGGCGCGATGCAACGCGAAAAGTGGACCTTTGGTGGATGGCTATGCGCCGTTCTGCAAACATCTGTTTCTGGAGAATGACACACCGACCCGCGCGGCGTTTGCGCCGATTACAGAGGCCAATCGCGGGGCCTTGCGTTCGGGCTATGTTGCGCGGCGGGCCGGTGAGCGCGCGGTCTTGGAGCGCTGGTTTGAGGGGATCGAGGCGCCGGTGGCGAAGTGGCTGGATGTGATCCTGTATTCGCAGGCGCAATTGGTCGCCGAGGCGCAGGATTATGCTGAGGAACAAAAGGTTCCAGACTACGATTGGGGGATCGTGTCGATCATCGGGGTACTGGAGCCTTTGGAGCCGCCAATGCCGCCGATCACCCAGATGCGCAATGCATTGGGGCGCGAGGAAGGCGGGTCAGGTGTTGCACTGGACCCGGTTGCTTATGATCGC
This sequence comes from uncultured Alphaproteobacteria bacterium, assembly GCA_963841595.1. Lineage (GTDB taxonomy): Bacteria > Pseudomonadota > Alphaproteobacteria > Rhodobacterales > Rhodobacteraceae > CAWJDD01. Next base: position 143,693 of record CAWJDD010000005.1, read on the forward strand.
GCGGTCGCGTTCTGGGGGGCTCACGCTGCGGTGCGTTGAGACCGGCGGACCCAAAGGGACACGACTTGAATGAGGGCCATCAGCAGGACCCAGAGACCAAAAACACCCGGAAAATCGGAGGGCACCATGACCATCACGACCATGAAGCCCAGCGCGCCGGCCTGAACCATGACGCCGAGCAGGGACTGGTTGGACGAGCCATCAAGCAGACCGGCAATCAGGCCCCAACACATGCCTCCGAGAAAGCTGCCCAATGCCGTCGCCAGAACCGATCCAGTTGCGAAAAGCACCCAATCAGTATCGCGTCGCCTGTGCCCGAAGAATCCGGCAAAGAGATACCCCGCAAAAGCGGCACCGATGGCGGCAGCAAGGATCATGACAGAACTCTCGTCACCGAACTCGTCCATGGCGGCGAGGATAGAGATCATTGTCGCGGCCCCTGCCAAGCCAATGCCTGCGGCAATCAACACTCGAACAGGGCAGGACGTTGAGGGAAACATCGGCAAACTCGGAACTCCTTTTGTCACGGTCACCCTAGTCGGCGGTCGTGCAAGCTGTTTGAGCGGTTTGCAGAGTGAATGTGCAGGGTTTCGCGAGCGGGGATCAGCTTCCGATGTGCTGGGTGCCTCGTTTGGCGGCAAGTTCGATCTGTTTCTGGCGCTCGCGAAAGCGCGTGCGGTCGGCATCATCATGCTCGTCGATACAACGGGGGCATGAGACACCTGCCTCGTAGGCCCGCGAAGTTTTGTCTTCAGGTGCGAGGGGACGGCGGCAGGCGTGGCAGAGATCGTAAGTGCCTTCTGTCAGCCCGTGCCCGACTGATACGCGTCCATCGAAGACGAAACATTCGCCTTTCCAGCTTGTCTTCTCCTCGGGCACCTCTTCGAGGTACTTCAGGATGCCGCCTTTAAGGTGAAAGACATCCTCGACGCCCTGGCCCAGCAGATAATTCGTGGCCTTTTCGCAGCGAATACCGCCCGTACAAAACATGGCGATTTTCTTGCCTTCGAACCGATCCGCATTGGCTTTCCACCAGGTGGGAAATTCGCCAAAACTGCGGGTTTCGGGATCGACCGCCCCTTCAAACGTTCCAATCGCGACTTCAAAGTCGTTGCGGGTGTCGATGGTCACCACATCATCGCGGGCGATCAGATCATTCCAGTCGGCAGGTTTGACATAGGTGCCAACAGAGGCCGTGGGATCGACGTCCGGCTGGCCCATCGTCACGATCTCGCGCTTCAGGCGAACCTTCATTCTGGGAAAAGGCATGGATGTGGCGCTGCTTTCCTTCCATTCAACGTCAGCACAGCCCGGCAGCGATCGAATATGAGCCAGAACGGCGTCGATGCCGACGCGAGACCCCGCAATGGTGCCGTTTATGCCTTCGGGAGCGAGCAAAAGCGTGCCTTTGACACCCTGTGTACAGGCGATTTCGGCAAGCGGGCCTTTAAGGGCCGCCGGATTTGGGAAACGCGCAAATTTATATAGAGCGGCAACGGTGAACATGGGGGCAGTTCTTAATCCTAAGGCCGCGCGAGGGAAAGGGATTGATGCGAGGGGCTTTGCCCCTCGCGCTCCCCAGCGTATTTGTGAGAAAGTGAAGGTGAAAGACAGGAGATGGGCCCATGCGACCGGCGAATGAAGCAATCTTGGTGATTGATGTGCAGAACGATTTCTGTCCCGGTGGCGCTTTGGCCGTTGCAGGCGGCGATGAGATCATAGCGCCGATCAACGCTTTGGTCCCCGCGTATCCGGTGCGCGTGTTCACGCAGGACTGGCATCCGCCCGATCACCTGAGCTTTGCCTCACAGCATGGCGCCGATCCGTTCACCACCACCGAGATGCCTTATGGCACGCAGGTCTTGTGGCCCGATCATTGCATCATCGGCTCGGACGGAGCCGCGTTTCATTCGGGCTTGGTCGCTCGATCTGCAGATATGATAATTCGCAAAGGCTTTCGGCGGGAGATCGACAGTTATTCGGCCTTTTTCGAGAATGATCACGAAACACCCACCGGGCTGGAAGGATATTTGCGAAGCCGGGGTGTGGATACTTTGGTTCTGGTGGGACTGGCCACAGATTACTGCGTGAATTTCTCGGCTGTGGATGCGGCAAAGCTTGGCTTTAGGGTAACGGTGATCGAAAGCCTGTGCCGGGCGATTGATATGGATGGATCATTGGCGGCGGCCAAAGAGGGTATGATGGCGGCTGGTGTGACGGTTGCCTAAGCCGCGCGGTTCGCCCTTTGCAGCTCGCGCGCATAGGGTACCGAACTAAGACCGGGGGAGAAGTGATCGAGAAGCGTTTTCAGAAGTTGGCCCTTCTTTCGCTCTCGTGGGTTAAAGCGCATGGTTCGATGAAGCAGGCTTCGGTCACTGAAAGGGTTGATATAAAAGTGCTGCCTGGGCTGATAGAACACCGAGCCCATTCCGCTTGATAGCCAAAGTTCGGCGTGCCCGATGTCTGGGGCTCGGGTTCGTGCGGCTTGCGGCAATTTGTTGAACCATTGTTTGTATTTTTCCCAGTATCGCTCAACCGTCTTCTCTCCGTACAGCTTCAGAAGGTCATCCCATCCATGGCCGGCCAATCGCTGAAAAGCGAAGTCTGCGGTGACTTGATCGGGTATCCGTGATGGAATTGGCCACTTGTTGGCATGGACCATTTCGGCGGCTCCGCCTCGCAGCAAAAGCCGGCTGGTCGGCGCCACATGTAGCGCGCGCAAGACACTGCCGTGTAACCTTGGATGTGCGTAGCCGGTGGCCAATGCCACCTGCGCACGCATGATCCGCAGGTCCAGTCCCACCAATTCAGCATCACAGTCGCCAGCCAGTACTCTTTTGACTTCTAGCGGCAGGCTCAAATGCGCTGCAACCTTTTGCGCAGACGCAACATCGAACCCCGAGGTCCAGTTAATTTCGTGGACATAGATGTGGCTGATCCGATTGGCGAGTTTTGCGGGAACGGATGCTGCCAGCAGCCGCAAATCATTGCCGCCCGTTAAAGGAAGCGTGCAATCAAATGCGTTGATCAGTGCTGTTATCACGGTCTGCAGCCGGTCCGCGATCTGTTCCACCGTATGTTCTGGATTGTCATGCGGCTGGAACGGCGTATCGTCCTTCGGCCAGAACCTATGCGATGAAAAATCGCTCATATCGACATAGTGATTGCCAAGCGCCTGCGTTACGCGCGTATCGACCGTTTCCCCCATGAGATAGAGTGTGGTCTTGCCTTGAATCTCTTTGAAGGACCGCCCGCCCGATGGTTGGATTTTCGATGGGATCGCCAGCGGAACTGTGGAAGCAATGACACCCTCTGTCGGGTTAACAACTGCCGTCAGTGCAGAAGTCGAATCGGGATAGTACCGAACCTCGTCGCCAATCTTTATCATCAGTGCAAATCGACCTGCCATTTGCGACTGCCGCCGCTCGACCGCTTCAAAACTGGCGGACATGGTCAAAGAGGGCGCACCTTCATAGCCGTAAGCTGTGCCCGATGCATCGACCGCGACGCCGAGACACCAGCCGATATGCTGGCCACGGCGATTCAAGACACGGGTTATTGGCAAGTCTGGGCAATGTTCGATCCAGTGCGAACCAAGACGGCATGTTTGCCAATCGCTGACCGCCCGAGACCGCCCGATGCGGAACTGATGACGAAAGACGTCGCAAAATTCCCAGCCGCGCGCGGCGCAAACCTGTTCGCCCCAACAGGGCGCGTGTTTTTCTTCGGCAAGGTTGCTCAATTTAACCACTTTTTCCGAACGGTGATTCTAGATACGGCCTGAAACAGCGGCAAGGCGCAACCTTCCGCTGACCCGCAGACTGCGCTATTGGACGCCTAATTCAGAATTTGGAGCTTTTCACCCCATGTCGAAAATCAAAGTCGAGAACCCGGTTGTCGATATGGATGGCGATGAGATGACCCGGATCATCTGGGATTTCATCAAAGAGAAGCTGATCCTGCCTTATCTGGACATTGATCTGCTGTACTATGACCTTGGAATCGAAGAACGCGACCGCACCAACGACCAGATCACCATCGACGCCGCCGAAAAAACGAAAGAGGTAGGTGTCGCTGTCAAATGCGCCACGATCACGCCGGACGAAGCGCGGGTGGAAGAGTTTGGCCTGAAGGAAATGTGGAAAAGCCCGAACGGGACGATCCGCAATATTCTCGGCGGCGTGATCTTTCGCCAGCCTATCATCTGCAAGAACGTCCCACGGCTTGTGCCCGGGTGGACGCAGCCGATCGTGGTCGGGCGGCACGCATTCGGTGACCAGTATAAGGCGACCGATTTCCGTTTTAACGGACCCGGAAAGCTGACTATGAAATTCGTGGGCGACGATGGCGAAGTCATTGAACGCGAAGTCTATGATGCGCCCGGCGCGGGCATCGCAGTGGCAATGTATAACCTCGACAAGTCAATTTATGACTTTGCGCGGGCGTCACTGACCTATGGTCTCAACCTTGGTTGGCCGGTGTACCTGTCGACCAAGAATACGATCATGAAAGTCTATGATGGGCGCTTCAAGGATATCTTTGAAGAGGTCTATGAGGCTGAATTCAAAGAGCAATTCGAAGAGAAGAAAATCTGGTACGAGCACCGTCTGATCGACGACATGGTGGCCTCGTCGCTGAAATGGTCGGGCGGCTATGTCTGGGCGTGCAAGAATTACGACGGCGACGTTCAGTCCGACACAGTGGCGCAGGGCTTTGGCTCCCTTGGGTTGATGACGTCGGTGCTGATGACGCCGGATGGCAAGATCGTCGAGTCGGAAGCAGCGCACGGCACGGTGACCCGCCACTATCGCCAGCATCAGAAGGGCGAGGCGACATCGACCAACTCGACAGCTTCGATCTTTGCGTGGTCTGGCGGGCTGAAGCATCGCGCAAAGCTGGACGGGAACGAAGCGTTGCAAGGGTTTGCCGAGACGCTGGAAAAGGTCGTGGTCGATACGATCGAAAGCGGGCACATGACCAAGGATTTGGCACTGCTGGTCGGTCCGGATCAGGGGTGGCTGACCACGACAGGCTTCCTAGACAAGATCGACGAGAATTTGGCCAAGGCTTTGAACTAGGGTCGCCGCGCTTGGCGCGCCGACCAACTGGGGGCGCTGCCCCCAGACCCCCGGCGTATTTTCAGCGAAATGAAGTTTGCTAGAGCTAATCAGATCAAATCTAACTGAAACTACGTGGTCTTTGTCATGGCACGCAAAGACCTCTCGCCTTCGGAACGCTCCAAGCCAAACCAACGCCGTATTTTGCAAGAAGACGTTACCTCAACGTGACGGCCCTTGTTCCCCGCGGGTTTCGTGTCAAAGTATTGGAACGACAAAAAGGAATGGCTTGATGAGCACTGAACGTTTTTCCTTCCCCGGTCACGCTGGGGATGATCTGGCCGCACGGCTGGACATGCCTGATGGCCCACATCTGGCCACGGCGGTGTTTGCTCATTGCTTTACTTGCGGGAAAGACATCACCGCAGCACGCCGGATCGCCGGGCGGTTGTCAGGCATGGGCATCGCCGTTCTGCGCTTTGACTTCACCGGACTTGGCCATTCTGGCGGCGAGTTTGCCAACACGACGTTCACGTCGAACGTCAGCGATCTGGTGCGGGCAGCCGAGACGTTGGCGGAAAGAGGCATGCCGCCAACTCTGATGATCGGACACTCGCTTGGTGGCGCGGCTGTCCTGAAGGCCGCCGCTCAGGTCGATAGCATCAAGGCAGTGGTGACGATTGGCGCACCCTTTGACCCCGAGCATGTAACCCACAACTTCGGCGCCTCGCTCGAGAAAATCGCGGCCGAAGGAAAGGCCGAGGTCAATCTTGCTGGCAGGCCCTTCACCATCGGCAAGGACTTTATCGAGGACGTGAAAGGGAGCGTTCTGAAAGACACCGTCAGCCATCTGGGCAAAGCGCTTCTGGTCATGCACGCGCCCCGCGACACGACCGTCAGCGTCGACAATGCCGCCGGAATTTTCATGGCTGCCAAGCATCCGAAAAGTTTTGTCACGCTGGATGACGCTGATCACCTGATCTCAAAGCCAGCGGATGCAGAATATGCCGCCGAGGTGATCGCCGCATGGGCCGGGCGGTATCTAGACCTGCGCCCCCCTGCCCCACCACCGGGTGCGCCGGAAGGCATTGTACGCGTGGTCGAGGCCGATCCGGATGGTTTTCTGCAAGACATCAATTCAGGGCCAATGCACCACACTCTTGCCGACGAGCCGCTGGCTTACGGCGGCACCAATCGGGGCATGTCGCCCTACGGTTTTCTGGCGGCTGGTCTTGGAGCCTGCACTTCGATGACGGTCCGGATGTACGCGCGTCGCAAAGGCTGGCCGTTGGAAGACGTTTCGGTCGATGTAAGCCACGACAAAGTGCACGCCCAAGACGCCGAAACCTCGAAAGAAGTGCGGATCGACAGTTTCAGACGCGAGCTTCGTCTGGTAGGTGATCTGACGGACGAGCAAAGGCAACGTCTGCTGGAAATTGCCGACAAATGCCCTGTGCACCGCACGCTGGAACATGGCGCACGGGTCGAAACCATCTTGCTGGATTGAAGTAACCCGCTGCGCGTGGCACCCTGACGGTATGGTCAAGCAAACCGTAACCTCTGCCAAAGTAACAACCGCCGGGCTGCCGCAGGTGCAAGAGCCACGCAATCCGGGGATGCCGCTGGACCTTGATCTGATCCGCGCGTTGCAGGCCAACACCAGCGCGATCAAGCGACGGGCGACGACACTGCCGGGACGTCGATCTGTGAAGAAAGAGTATCAGGCGGCGTGGCTGTTGCGGGCCGTCACGATGATCGACCTAACGACACTTTCTGGCGACGACACACCGGGCCGTGTCCGCCGGCTTTGCGCCAAAGCCCGCCACCCTGTTCGCGCCGATCTGCTGGAAGCGCTGGGCATGGGGCCGATCACCACGGGTGCGATCTGTGTTTACCACGAAATGGTTGAGACGGCGGTTTCTGCGCTGGAAGGCTCGGGCATTCCCGTTGCTGCTGTTTCCACCGGGTTCCCGGCTGGCTTGTCCCCGTTTCATCTGCGCGTGGCCGAGATTGGCGAAAGCGTAAAGGCGGGTGCCCGAGAGATCGACATCGTCATATCGCGCCGCCATGTCCTGACCGGAAACTGGCAGGCTTTGTACGACGAGATGCGCACCTTCCGCGAAGCCTGCGGTGATGCCCATGTGAAGGCCATTCTGGCCACGGGCGAGTTAGGCACTCTGCGCAATGTGGCGCGGGCAAGTTGGGTCTGCATGATGGCGGGGGCCGACTTCATCAAGACATCGACCGGGAAAGAACAGGTCAACGCCACGCTGCCAGTTTCGCTGGTTATGGTGCGGGCGATCCGGGGGTTTCACGCGCTGACGGGCTATCGCGTGGGCTATAAACCCGCGGGCGGAATATCGAAGGCCAAGGATGCGGTGACCTATCTGTGCTTGATCAAGGACGAATTGGGCGACCGCTGGCTGCGCCCCGACTTATTCCGCTTCGGGGCGTCGTCTTTGTTGGGCGATATTGAGCGGCAGTTGGAACATCACGTCACGGGCCGTTATTCGGCTGGCTACAGGCATCCGATGGGATGAGGACGCGCACATGAACATCCCAGAGATATTCGAGACGATGGAATACGGCCCAGCTCCAGAGGATGCGTCCGAAGCGCTGGCCTGGCTAAAGGCGCATGGCAAAAACTTCGGACAGTTTATTGGCGGTGCGTTCACCAAGCCGGGTAAGACCTTTCCGTCACGCAATCCAGCGACCGGCAAGATCCTTGCCAAGGTCAGTCAGGCCACGCAGCGCGATGTGAATACTGCCGTCAAAGCGGCACGCGCTGCTCAGGAAGACTGGGCGAAGGACGCAAAGAAGCGCGCGCGTGTACTTTATGCCTTGGCGCGGTTGGTACAAAAGCAGTCCCGCCTGTTCGCCGTGCTGGAAACGCTCGACAACGGCAAACCGATCCGCGAAAGCCGCGACATCGACATCCCTTTGGTTGCGCGGCACTTTTATTACCACGCCGGGATGGCGCAGCTGATGGACGCGGAACTGTCCGGTCGGAAGGCGCTGGGCGTCTGCGGCCAGATCATCCCGTGGAACTTCCCGCTGCTGATGCTGGCATGGAAAATCGCCCCGGCTTTGGCCATGGGCAACACCGTCGTGCTGAAGCCAGCCGAATACACATCGTTGACGGCGTTGCTGTTTGCCGATCTCTCGCGCCAAGCGGGCGTGCCGCCGGGCGTGCTGAACATCCTGACCGGCGACGGCAAGGTGGGCGAGATGATCGTCGGCCATAAAGACATCGACAAGATCGCCTTCACGGGCTCGACAGAGGTGGGCCGCACCATTCGCCGCGCCACGGCTGGCACCGGCAAGGCGCTGACCTTGGAGCTTGGCGGCAAGTCGCCCTACATCGTGTTCGACGACGCCGATATCGACAGCGCCATCGAAGGGCTGGTCGACGCGATCTGGTTCAATCAGGGGCAGGTCTGCTGCGCGGGCTCGCGGCTGTTGGTGCAGGAAAACATTGCCGAGGATTTCCTGACGCGCCTCAAAGCGCGGATGGACAATCTGCGCATTGGCGACCCGATGGACAAATGCATCGACGTCGGTGCGATTGTGGACCCGGTGCAACTGAATACGATCAAGGGTCTGGTCGAAAGCTCGGCGGGAGAAATCTATCACGCGGTCTGCGATCTGCCTGAAAACGGGTGCTTCTATCCGCCAACGCTGATCACGGGCCTATCGACCGCCGACCAGTTGATGCAGGAAGAGGTTTTCGGACCTGTGCTTGTCTCGACCACCTTTCGCACACCCGCCGAAGCGGTCGAGGTGGCGAACAACACCCGCTATGGTCTGGCAGCCACGGTCTGGACTGAGAATGTGAATCTGGCTTTGGACATAGCCCCCAAGCTGACGGCAGGCGTGGTCTGGGTAAATTCCACAAATTTGTTTGACGCCGCGGCCGGGTTTGGTGGCGTGCGTGAAAGCGGCTTCGGCCGCGAAGGTGGATGGGAAGGGCTTTTGGCCTATACCAAGCCCAAGGGTGCCGCTGCCGAGCTGGCCAAACCGGTCAAGCCGAACAAAGCGACGTCCAGCGCCGTGCCGGAAATGGACCGAACGGCCAAGCTGTATATCGGCGGCAAACAGGCGCGACCTGATGGCGGCTATTCCCGCGCGATCCACGGCCAAGACGGTATACTTCTGGGGCACGCGCCAATTGCCAACCGCAAGGACCTGCGAAACGCTGTCGAGGCGATGAACGCCGCGAAGGCTTGGGGAAAGACGACAGCGCATCTCAGGGCGCAGATCCTGTATTATCTGGGCGAAAATCTTTCGGCGCGGACGGACGAGTTCGCCGCCCGGCTGAACGCCATGACCGGCACCGAAACCGGCGCTCGTGAAGTCGAGAATGCCGTGGACCAACTGTTCACTTGGGCCGCTTGGGCCGACAAATTCGACGGGCGCGCCAAGGGTGTGCCAATCCGGGGTATGGCTTTGGCCATGTATGAACCGGTGGGCAAGATCGCGGCCTTTGCGTCTGACGACGCTCCCCTTTCCGGGCTGACCACGATGATTGGCGCGGCCCTTGCGATGGGTAACCGGATCACGGTTGTTGCCTCAGAGGCGTTTCCTTTGATCGCCACTGATCTTTATCAGGTGCTGGACACCTCGGATGTGCCGGGCGGCGTGGTCAATATCCTGACGGGCAGCCACACAGAATTGGCCCCACAAGTGGGCGGCCACATGGACATTGATACGGTGTGGAGCTTTTCACCCTCGGATATCTCGGGCGTAATCGAGCGCGAAGCCGCTGGTAACCTGAAGCGCAGCTGGGTGAACTACGGGCGGGCCTTTGACTGGAGCGCCGATGCAACCCATCCGTTTCTGGCGGCGGCGACCGAGGTTAAAACAGTCTGGATCCCTTACGGCGAGTGATCTTCTTCCTTGGCGAACCAGCTTTTGGCACCCTCAATCCATCCGCCGGTTTTTTCCTTTGTGGCGTTGACCCATCCGCCAGTAACTTCCTTGGTGGCGTCGACAGCGGTTCCAGCGGCACCTACGACGCGTTCAGTAACGGTCGGTTTGGCGGCCTCTAGCCGAAGGTCTTCTGTACTGATCCAGCCGAGGCTAATCGTAACCAGAATCAGCGAACAAACCGCTATGACCGCACGGACATAGATCGAGGAATTCCAGAGATAGCTGACGGTATACCCAGACAGAGTATTCTTCCGTTCCAGATCAGTCGCGGCAGAGAACTCGACATAAAGCCAGTTTTTGCCGAGGTACCAAAGACCGGGCAAGACCAGAAGCGCGATGCCCAGAATGGCGTTCTGCGGAAAGATCGCGGCAGCAATCAGATAGTAGACCAGCCATGCAACGGCGCGACCTTTCAGATCGGTCGGCATGCCCGACCAATAGCCCTTGCGCCGCGTAATCTGACCCTCGTTATCCATCGAAACCTCTCTTCCCCCAACAAATGTTGGAAGCCGCACATTTGGTTTCAAGCCGTGCTGCCGATTACCGGCAGCGCCGTTGCACGAAGGTCGCAAAAAACCGCCCCCCGGCGCACCGAAGGACGGTCTCGGTATTCACGTCGTTAGGAGGCTTCGACAGCCTTCGCTTCGACCGTGTCACCGCTGGCAATAGCGATTTGGCGAGGTTTCAAAGCCTCGGGCACTTCGCGGACCAGATCAATGTTCAGCATACCATGGGTGTGACTGGCCCCCGAAACATGGACATGTTCGGCCAGCGCAAAGCGCCGTTCGAAAGCGCGATTGGCGATGCCGCGATGCAGATAACTGCGCTCGTCACTGTCATCAGACTTGCGGGCAGAGACGATCAGCGCGTTTTCGCGAACCTCGACCGACAATTCATCCTCGGCGAACCCAGCAACGGCGATCGAGATACGCCATGCATCTTCCGCAGTTTTTTCAATGTTATAAGGGGGATAGGACGGGGCCGACGCCGAGTCGGTCAAGATCCGGTCCATCATGTCGGCAACTTGGTCGAAACCGACGGTGGCACGATACAGGGGTGCTAAATCAAACCTACGCATAGGATTATCCTCCATTGAGCGATACCAAAGGGCCTTCCCATTCGGGCAAGGCCGTGAATTTAGGCCGCCGGACCCAACATTGGCGTCCGACAGAGTTTACATAGGAAAGGCAATTTTGCCGTTCAAGGGTCGCCAAGCGCATTCAGAAGTGGCGGTATGCGAAGCCTGACATCCGAAGCCTGCGCGATCGGTTGTTCAAGTTGTTGACCGCGACTGCTAATGACGGCGACCAGCTCCAGCCCTTGGGCTGTTTTGCGAAGGACGGGTGCGCCACTTTCACCGCCAAGGACACTGCACCCAAGGGTGACAAGGCCGGCAAGCCCTTCGATCACCGGGCAGGCGCGCTGTCGTGGTCGGTTCCCCTCGAACCAGCGCCAGCTTACAATAAACAGGGTTTCGCCCAGCTTTGCATCGTCACCTAAAGGCAAAGGGTCGGCCCGAAAATCCGGCACAGGCTCTGCAAGTTCGGCGGCTGCGATGTCGAAGCGATACCGCCACTCAACCCGGCTGTTTTCCTTGTTGTAAAGCGGGTGCTGGATAAACCGCTTAACAGGATATGTTTTTCCCGTCTGCCCATCGCCTGGGCGAAAAACGATACCATCGGCGGGGTCGCCGCCTGCACAATGGGCTGCAGTGACAATAACATTGGGGCGGATAAGCGAGGCCGAACAAGAACCGTTTGTACTTTTAAACTCAAGGCGACCTGCAGACGAGACCTGGTCCGCAAGAAGCGGGTTTGACGTCATCAGAAGAATGCAAAGACCAAGACGCAGATTCATACTGGGAACCATGCAAGCCAAGACAAGATCGTCAAGTCAGGGGCGCAGGAACTTGGCACCGTTTCCGCCGTTCAGACGACGCGGTTGGTTTGGCGAAACAATATTCACCTTAGGTGTCGACAACTGGCCTCCGCCGCCCCGCAAAAGCGCCATCATCTCGGACAACGGTTTTTCAAGGTTGGTGCCCAAAGACACGTTGCGGCCGCGCACCTCTGCCTTGGCAGAAACAACCGATACAATGGTCGGTTTGCCGTCGATTTCAGCAAAGATCGGGGCGCCCGAAGAGCCGAAGTCAACATTGCAAGACAGGACCAGTGCGCCTCTTTGGCGTGCTAGTACATGACAAGTCTCTTGTATCGAGGGCGATTTTGCACGGTCATGCGCGTAGGATACAACACCGACTTTCTGGCCTTTGCGGGGCCTTTGACCAGTGGAAAAGGGCGAGACGTTAGGTAGTCGGATATCGCTATCAAGTTCGAACAAGGCCAAATCGTGCGACACATCGAAGTTGCCTTCAGGCCCTTGAAATTCGTACTCAGGGTGAACGACAACCCGCGAAACTGACCGCGATGCGGTCGCGTGCCCGTTGCGCCAACCAGCGTGAAAAACGATCTGGGAAGGGTCGATCAACCCGTTTGTCCGCGAGTTATAAGCACAGTGACCTGCTGTCAGGACGATCCGCGGCGTGATTAACGCACCGGTGCACATCCCGCCCCAACCGATATTCAAACGGCCAACAGCCTCCCATCCCTGGGCATCATAGGCCGTCATCAATTCTGTCAGTTCAGAAGACTGATCGTCTTGGGCCAAAGCCGAAGCCGTCGTAACCACCGCAAACACTGCGGCAAACACAATACGCATGCCATCCCTTTCAAGAGTCACGAGGAAACTTACCAGATCGTTACGGCAAGATTATGTCGGTTGATGGACTTTCAGCCAAGGGCTTTCGGTTTTGGCCCGCCAGTCGCCCAATCCAGAAGCTCGACCGTATGCACAATCGGCACGTCGGTCCCCGAGCCAATCTGCATCATGCAGCCAATATTTCCCGCTGTGATCACATCTGGTTCACGTGCTTCAAGCGTCTTAACCTTTCGCACCTTGAGTTCCTGCGAAATCTCAGGCTGCATCAGGTTGTAAGTCCCCGCCGAACCGCAGCAAAGGTGCGGATCCTTGGGTTCGACAACCTCGAATCCGGCCTTCTTCAGCAAGTCTTTCGGGGCAGACTTAACCTGCTGACCGTGCTGCAAAGAACAGGCCGAGTGATACGCCACACGAAGCGCTGGCGCCTTTGTATCAGGAATTTCCAGCTTGCTCAGCAGCTCTGTCACGTCAACGGCAAGCGCACTTACGGCGGCGGCATCCTCGGCCAAAGGATCGTTGCGGAACATATGGCCGTAGTCCTTGACCGTTGTGCCGCAACCGCTGGTGTTAATCACGATAGCATCCAACCCGTGGGCCGCCTGTTCCGCACGCCATGACCGGATATTGGCGGCAGCGAAAAGGTGGCTTTCGTCCTCGCGCCCCATGTGATGCACAAGTGCGCCGCAGCAGCCCATGCCTTTTGTGATCACAACATCACAGCCAAGCCGCGTAAGCAGCCGAATTGTGGCGTCGTTGATATCGGTATTCAGCGCCTTTTGCGCACAGCCCGTCATCAGGGCGACCCGCATTTTGCGCTGACCTTCAGCCGGGAAAACCTGCGGATCATCGTTACGGCTGACCGGAGGAATCGTTTTGGGCGCCATGTCCAGCATCGCACGAAGCCGGGCATCAGGCATCAATCCGCGAAAAGGCCGAGCCATTTTGGCACCTAACAGCGCCAGCCGGAACCGTCCGGGATAGGGCAAAATCCGAGACAACGTGTTCCGTAAGATCCTTTCGAACAAGGGTCTTTTGTACGTCTTTTCGATATGCGCGCGGGCATGATCGACCAGATGCATGTAATGCACGCCCGACGGGCAGGTCGACATGCAGGCAAGGCAAGACAGACAGCGGTCAATGTGCTTAACCGTCTTGGCATCCGCCGGGCGGTCGTTTTCCAGCATATCCTTGATCAGGTAAATGCGGCCACGCGGGCTGTCTAATTCGTCGCCCAGCACCTGATAGGTCGGACATGTCGCGGTGCAAAACCCACAATGAACGCAGGAACGGAGAATCTCGTTCGAGCGCTTAAGCGCGGGGACTTTAAGTTGATCTTCGGTGAATTTCGTTTGCATTTGTTTTCAACTTCTCGACGACAGAAAGCTGGAAAGGGAAAAACCGGTTTCAGGCAATCCCGCATCCAGAAAATGTACTGTGATGTCGCCAAATCCGGGCTTGTCACTTAGGGCAGCAGAAATCGCCGAAAGTCCAAGATCAAGCTGATCCATCGCGGCGTCGACATAGACGGCATCAGTTCCGTGACCGGCCGCGACCGCGCCACCAAGCCGGGCCGACGACAGGGCTTGGTGCACGGTGTCTTCGATTTCGTACCTTTGCTCGACCTGATCAAATGGCGTTTCTGGCGAACGCGGGAGGCGCAGAAAAAGAAACCATTCGCCAAATGCGCTGTGATTGACCGATGAAAAGCGTGAGGTCGTCAACGTAGCCTGCGCATAGGCTTCGGAACAAGCGGAGAAGGTAAACAGATCGGGCCGCCCGATTGGCTGTGTCTCGGCCGTTTTCAAAAGGACCCGCTCGGCCGAGTCTAGATCGACATCACAGGCGCGGATCGTCGGCAAGGCTGCTTTGATCTCTGCGACCGTTGCTTCAAAATCTTGAACAAACGCCTTCGGATCGATCGTATGCGGGGTGTTTCCTCTAAACCGGCTAAGCAGGCCAGATTGGGATTTCTGCGTTTGCACATCACCGAACCAATCACGGTCAACTTGCTCGCCAAGCAGGTATGTCGCCAGCGCAAGCACTTCATTGCCGGTTTTCTCTTCGGCGCCGGGACCTGTTGCGGTCATCTGGACCTTGTTGTCGCGCCCCGCGGCGCAACCAATTGACGACAGCGAAATCGAATACCCAAAGCGAGCATCAAAGTTTCCTTCAAGATGCTCGGCGTCATTGCCAGTACGGGCATCCAGGATTTCGAAGCATTCAAGATCAGGGGCCATATTCACAACCGCGCGGGCCAAGGCACGCAAGTCTTCCCGCCACTCCGCCGTCACGGCAAGGTGATGACCTTTGGTGGAAGGCCCGAATTCCCACATCAAATCTGGCGACAGTTCTGCCAAGGGGGCCATGATCTCGCTGACCCTTTCGACATTGCCAGACTTAGAGGAAAAAATACCGTTCAATTCATCGGCCGAAGAAGCAAAGGCGTCCCAAAAATGACGGATCGTATCCAACTTGGCGGGCAAAAGCCGGGTTGCTGCCAGATCATAGGGATCGGTCATCCAATCAGCCCTGCATTTAGAATGCCCTTAGGATCGAATTTTTGGCGAAGGCCTTTGGCCAAAGCTGCCAGCGGATCGGATTCGGGATGAAATTGCACACCGCGCGCACTTCGCACCAGCGTTGCATGCCCAGCAAGATCGTTCAGCGCACCCCGCACATCAGTCCCTTCGGGAACACGCAGCCAGATCAAACCACCACCCCAGTCGAAAAGCACATCCTCGGCATTGATCCGAGACACAGCTTCGGGTGCATCCGACGGCTTGACGGACAGACGCCAGACATCACCTGGTTGGCTTTGAAACATCTCAACATTTCTGATGCCGTTCCAGGGATCATCGGTCTGAACCGTCCAATCGCCAAAGCTGCTCATAACGCGCAGCAACTCACCTGTCCGATAGCGCACCGAATCTGCGAACCCCTCGACACGGATCATCGTCGACGATTTCTGGCCACGATGATGCGCGGCGCCTGAAACCTCATAGGGTGATCCAAGTGCTGCCGACATCGCCCGCACAGCTTCACTGTCGGTCAACCCGCCCAGCATCAACGTTGCGCGAGCTTCGGGCTTGGGCAGGACTTTGAACCCGACTTCAGTAAGCACACCCAACGTGCCGCGTGCACCGCACATCAGGCGAGCAAGGTCATAGCCGGTCACGTTCTTCATCACCCGGCCACCGTTCTTGATGATGGTGCCTTCACCATTGACGAAGCGGACGCCAAGAAGGAAGTCGCGGCAGGCCCCGGCCTTTACCCGGCGCGGGCCCGATACATTGGCCGCCACAACTCCGCCGATGGTTGGGTCGCCTTCTGTTCCCAACAGCTGACGGTGATCCATCGGCTCGAAAGCTAGCATCTGGTTCTCGGCGGCAAGGGCAGATTCGATTTCGGCGACTGACGTTCCCGCACGCGCAACAAGCGTCAAAGCGCCCGGGTCGTAAAGCGTGATGCCGGACACCCCGGAAACGCTAAGCGGTGCACCTGCAACCCGATGACCACGCGTGCCACCGCCCTGAATGGAAAGCGGTTCTTTCGCGCTGCGAATAACCTCGGCCAGTTCTTCTTCGGATGATGGTGCCAGCATGCCCCTACGCCGCTCGAAGATGTGGTGCGCGACGGGCCGCACTGGCAGCCAACGGGAAGACCTTGGCCGGATTCAGAAGCCACGCGGGATCGAAGACATCCTTCACACGCATCTGGGCTTCCAGATCTGCCGGTGTGAATTGCACGTTCATCAAATCGCGCTTTTCAATCCCCACGCCATGTTCGCCGGTCAGGCAGCCGCCGACTTCTACACACAGTTTGAGGATCTCAGCACCCAGGTCCTCGCAGGTTTCGAGATCACCCGGCTTGTTGGCGTCGAACAGGATCAGCGGGTGCATATTGCCGTCGCCTGCGTGGAAGACATTGCCGACCTCAAGCCCATATTCCTGTGAAAGTTCTTCTATCCGGCGCAGAACGAAGGGCAACTCTGAAATTGGGATCGTCCCATCGAGACACATGTAATCGTTGATCTGGCCCATCGCGCCGAAAGCCGATTTCCGGCCCAGCCAAATACGGGCGGCCTCGTCTGCGTCCGCCGCTTCGCGCAATTCCACCGGGTTGTGCGTGCGAGCGATCTGTTTGATGACGCCTAGCTGTTCGTCGATCTCGGCGGCCGAGCCTTCGACCTCGACGATCAAAAGTGCCTCGCATTGAGGGTAACCGGCCTTGGCATAATCCTCGACCACCTCGATAACCTTGCGGTCCATGTATTCGATTGCCACTGGCAGCACACCGGCCTTGATAATGTCGCTGACGCAAGCACCTGCAACCTCAGCCGAACTATAGCCAATCAACACAGGTCGCGCGCCTTCAGGCTTGGGCAGAATGCGCAAGGTTGCCTCGGTCACGATGCCAAGCTGTCCTTCCGATCCGCAGATCAGGCCAAGCCAGTCATAACCTGCGGCGTCAAGGTAAGGTCCGCCCAATTCGACCACGGTACCGTCCATCAGCACCATGGTCACGCCCATCAGATTGTTAGTAGTGACGCCGTATTTCAGACAATGCGCTCCGCCAGAATTCATCGCAATGTTGCCTGCAATGGCGCAGGCCAGTTGCGACGATGGGTCAGGAGCATAGAAGAAACCGTCGTCTTCAATAGCTCCCGTCACTGACAAATTCGTCCGGCCCGTCTGGACCCGAATAAACCGGTTGTCATAGTCGGTTTCCAGCACGTCGCTCATCCGGGCCACGCCCAAAACTACGCTGTCAGCGGTCGGCAAAGCGCCTCCCGCTAGCGACGTGCCCGCGCCGCGCGGAATTACCGGCACGCCTTCCGCGTGACAGATTTTGAGGATTTGCGAAACCTCTTCTGTCGTCTCAGGCAGGACAACGCAAAGCGGTGGGCATGTGTAAGCCGTCAATCCGTCACACTCGTACGCGCGCGTCTCGGCAGCGTCTGAAATAACAGTGTCCGGCGACAAAATCTGCGAAAGGCGCGCGACGATTCCAGCCTTCCGGTTAAGGACGTCAGCAGATGGTTGCGGCATTTCCATGAACAAATCTCCCAATTGGTAAATTAATATAACCAATTTTGGCAAAAGGCAATATTTGTTGATCAAGTGAAGGGTATAGCAACCCCGACTGCGATCAAGAGGACACCCGCCGTAACATTCATTCGCCGCAACGACGTTGGTGAAGTTAGCAATCGTCGCGCGCGGTCGATGAAGACTGAAAGGATAAGGTTTCCGGTCAGTGGTACAACCATCGACAAAAAACAGATCAAGGCGATGTCCGGCCAAGTCAGCTGCGTCAAATCGAAGAAGCCGGGTAGCACGCCCATATAAAACAGAATGGCCTTCGGATTTCCAAGGATCACCGCCATTCCAGCCAAAAACCCAGCCCACATTCCAGGTCGCGTCAGGCGGCTGTCCGACGCAATGGTTTTGTCTCGGTAGCGGATAAGTAGAACGCCCATGATCAGAAACGTCAGGCAGGCCACCCATCTGAGGACCAGCATGAAATCGGTAAAGACCGACACCAGCCAGGTCACACCAAGAACAGCAAGCAACGGCCATAGAACATCGCCAACGACAACTCCCAGCGCCAATGGCCAGGCGGCATGAAACCCACCCGACATGGCGCGGGCGATCAACGCGACCCAGACTGGCCCCGGAGTTAGAAACAGGATGAAAAGCGCTCCGGCATAAAGGGCGGCGTCTGCAATGGTGATCGTCATTTGCGGGCTTCCAGCATATCCACCAACTTGGCGACGGTATTCCAGTTTCGGGCAGTAACGGAAACGCCAAGAAGTCTTTCGGCTTTCGGAGCAATCTTCGACCCCGAAAGGTATTTTGGCGTGTGCAAGTACATCGCTGCTTGCGTCAGCACGATCCGTTCCTCGACCCCTTTGACGGCGTCCAGTTGGGCCGGGCCAGTCGAAGACGGTTGAGCCAGAAAGAAGACGAGCAGCGACTTCGGATCATCGACCGCCTTCAGAAAAGGATTGCTGCCCGCAATACCAAGGAATACCGCGCTTTCGATCATCATAAGCGTGGGGCGAAATCCTGCCCGCGCTTCGATCTGATCAAGAATATCACCGTGGCGTGGGCGACCATCGAAAATAGCATTGCCGCTTTGAATATAGGTCTCGGGCGCCTCGGCTCCGGCTGCGATCAGGGCGGATTTCAGATCTGCCATGGAAAGCTTGCCCGAACCGCCAACGTTTATTCCACGTAGCAAAGCGACCGTTGTCATCACGGCTCGGCTTTCTGCAGCGCGCGGCTTTCACCTGCTTCCTCGGTGACGTCTATGAACTGTGCCCGGCCCGCCAGTTCTACGAACAGTTCCGGCCCTGTGCCGGTCATCCACGCCTGTGCGCCCAAAGCGCATATTTCGTCATAAAGCGCCGCGCGCCGATCTGCGTCCAGATGTGCTGCGACTTCGTCCAGAAGGATAAGCGGTGGAGACCCGGCGTCTTCGGCAAGCGCACGCGCATTGGCGAGTACCAGCGAGATCAGCAGCGCTTTTTGTTCACCTGTCGAGCATTGCGCGGCAAGCACACCCTTCTCGGCGTAGGTCGCAATCAGGTCGATCCGATGTGGACCAATCAAAGTGCGGCCAGCGCGAAGATCGGCAGGGCGACCCATTGCCAGTGCTTCCGCCAGCACACCGGGTTGGTCGGGAAGTGCATTCTCGGGATGGGTTAGAACCAAGTCAGCCGCTGGGAATAAAGTTTCGGCACCGTTCTGCGCTTTGGCCAGACGCGCAACTGTGGACACGCGGTTGGCCGTGACCCGGCACCCTGCTTCGGCCATCTGCCGTTCCAGCGCGTCGTACCAATGCGCATCACGGACCATGTCTTTCAGCAGCCGGTTCCGCTCGCGCATCGCTTTTTCATAGGCCAGAACAGCCTCGCCGTGCGTTGGTTCAAAGCTCATGGCCATGCGGTCAAGGAACCGGCGACGACCATCTGCCCCTTCGATCCAAAGGCGATCCATCGCGGGTATCAACCAAACGACTCGCGCGACGCGACCTAGGGCAATCTGCGGCGTCACTTTACCATCAATGCGCACCTGACGGGACTGGCCGGGTTGCGCCTCAGTTTCAATCTCGTGAAGTTGTGACCCGTTCCGCAGGATGGCCGAAACTTTCCAGCCCAGCGCCTCGGGGCGGCGGATCAGTTCCTCGGCCCCGGCACGGCGAAGCCCGCGACCCGGCGACAACAAGGAAACGGCCTCAAGGATGTTCGTTTTGCCCGCACCATTCGGCCCGTATATCGCCACCGGTCGACCATCAAGCTGAAGCACCGTCCGCCGGTGAGAACGCAGATGCGATAACGTCAGTTCGGTAACGGCGAGGGTCGTCACACCCGCATTGGCATCACGACATAGACCGCGCTGTCATCATCGCCTTCGCGCATCAACGTCGGATCACCAGCCGAATTGAACAGGAATACCGCATTTTCGCGGTCAACCTGACTGGCGATTTCCAGCAGATACTTGGCGTTGAATCCGATCTCAAGATGCTCGTCCCCATAAGCGACGCCCAGTTCTTCTTCCGCCGCGCCGCTGTCGGGTGCATTGACAGACAAAACAAGCCGGTCTTCGTCCAGCGAAAGCTTTACCGCACGCGAGCGTTCCGAGCTTACAGTGGCAACGCGGTCAACGGCCTGAGCGAAATCGGCAGCGTCGACTTCCATACGGCGCGTATTGTTCGCGGGAATAACGCGGGTGTAATCCGGGAATGTCCCGTCGATCACTTTCGAGGTCAGCGTGATCCCCGGCGTCGCAAAGCGCACCTTGGTTTCGCTGACACTGACCGCGATCTGAGCTTCGTCGTCGTCGAGCAGCTTGCGGAGTTCGCCAACGGTTTTCCGAGGCACGATGACGCCGGGCATATTGCCTGCCCCTTCGGGCAAATCGGCGTCGATCCGGGCCAGCCTGTGACCATCGGTTGCCACACAGCGCAGCACCTGACGGCCATCAGAATCCGAGACATGCATATAGACGCCGTTCAGATAGTACCGCGTCTCTTCGGTTGAAATGGCGAATTTCGACTTGTCGAAAAGCCGCCGCAACACCGGCGCGGGCGCTGCGAAGTTCGCCTCATACTCGGATGTTGCCATGATCGGAAAGTCTTCGCGCGGCAAAGTGGCAAGCGAAAAATTCGAACGCCCGGCCTCGACCGACATGCGTCCCGAAGCACCGTCGTCGATGATCGTTACAAGCGCACCGTCTGCAAGCTTGCGAACGATTTCATGAAGCATCACGGCGTTCACCGTCGTAGCGCCAGCGCGGGAAACCTTGGCCGGAGCCTGATCGACAACCTCGATGTCCAGATCGGTGGCGCGGAAGCTTACCTGATCGCCCTCGGCTTCGATCAAAACGTTGGCCAAGATTGGGATCGTATTTCGCCGTTCGACGACAGACTGTGCCTGTGCCACCGCCTTCAAAAGTGCCGCCCTCTCGATCGAGAATTCCATAGCCTCGCTCCGTCCTTTGCCGGGGCGTTGAACCTACCGTTTTCTGGCCCCGACGCAATGGTTTTCGAGGACAATCCACGGAACCCGAAGAAGGGTCAAGGGTGGTGCATCAACCACCCGTAACCAGCAGAAGAGCCTTTCCCAAAAGCAGCGTCGAAAGGGCCAGCAGAAGCACCTCGATCACGCGGGTATATGCCTTATCGGTCAGCCTTTGAACGATCCAGCGGCCCAGGAACGTGCCGACCAATCCAACAGCCGCAAGTTTCACAATCAAAGACCATTCGACACCTTGGAACATACCCAAAGCCGCATAGCTTGGGATTTTCGCGAAGTTGGCTATGGCAAAGGTGATCGCCATTGTTCCTGCAAACGCCAGACGCGGCAGGTTCTGCGGCAGCAAGTAAGCGTTAGTGGGCGGCCCGCCTGAATGGGTGATGAAAGTCGTAACACCCGCGATGGTGCCCCAGAACAGTCCCGGTCCGATCCGCGCTTCACCGTGTTCAGTGCGACGCCCGAACCAACGCCGCCAAACGGCCCAAAGCCCGACGCCGCCGGTGATTGCCAGCAAGAGTGCTTCCGGCGCAAAGGGAACAATCAGCGTCGCAATGCCAATACCAAAGAGAACCGCTGGAATAAGGATCGCCAAATTCCGCCCCGAAAAATCCCGCCGGTAAAGCCAAAGAGCGGCCACATCGGTGATAAGAAAAATCGGCAATAACAACGCAGCGGCGACAATCGGGTGCATGAAGACAGACAGCAAAGGCACCGCAAGGCCGCCTGCCGACGACAGGCCGCCTTTTGCAAGGCCGACAACCAAGGCCGCGAGAAGCAGCCAGAAAAGATGGTCGACCATTTTGGGTTTACATCAAGCTTCGAGCGATCGGCGCAGCAATTCCAGATCGTCCGCGATCTGGCTGTCTTGTTGCATCAGCTCTTCGATCTTGCGGACACCATGCATCACGGTTGTATGGTCCCTGCCGCCAAACCGCCGCCCTATTTCGGGAAGCGATCGCGAAGTGAGTTGCTTGGAAAGGTACATCGCGATTTGTCGGGGTCGTGCAAAGGTGCGCACGCGCTTTGGTCCGATCAAATCCGAAAGTCGGATATTGAAGTGATCACTCACTTTCCGCTGAATTTCTTCGACGGTGATTTTGCGGTCTGACGCGCGCAGCACGTCAGCCAGACAATCCTGCGTCAGCTCCATCGTGATTTCGCGACCAACCAGTGACCCGAAAGCAAAGAGCCGCATGAGGGCGCCTTCCAGAACCCGGACATTCGTTGAAATGCGGTGCGCCAGAAACTCGAGCACGCCATCCTGAATGTCGAGATTTGGAAACTGGACCGAAAACTGATCAACCTTCTGCTGAAGAATGCCAAGGCGAAGTTCATAGTTCGTTGGGTGAAGATCAACGACCAATCCTGACTGCAAACGGCTGACAATCCGATCTTCGATCCCGTCAATCTCGGTCGGCGCACGATCTGATGATACGATGATCTGGCGGTTTTGATCGACCAACGCATTGAAGGTGTGAAAGAATTCTTCCTGCGTCGCGTCCTTACCGGCGATGAACTGGACGTCGTCTACCATCAGAACATCGACCGAGCGGAAAAGCTGTTTGAAGGCAATCATGTCTTTGTCGCGTAACGCCTGCACGAAACGATACATGAACTGCTCGGCCGACAAATACACAACGCGCAATTCGGGCGATCGCTTGCGAAGCTCCCACGCAATGGCGTGCATCAAGTGGGTCTTACCCAATCCGACGCCGCCATAAAGAAACAGAGGATTGAAGGTAACATCGCCGCCTTCTGCGACCCGTTTCGCAGCGGCATGCGCCAACTCGTTCGGCTTACCAACAACAAAGCTGTCGAAGGTAAAGCGACCATCAAGTGGCGCACCCGGCAGATCATCGCCCCGTGGAGCCGGCTGAACCTTGGCCGCTGCAGGTTTCGAGTTCTTGTGTTTCGAAGGCATGACATTTGCCGGAACCGAAAACTCGACACGTGCAACCCTCTCGCCTGCGCTGGTTAGCTCGTTCAGGATCTGATCCCCGAAATTCCTCGAAACCCAGTTTCCCATGAAGTTTGTCGGCACAAGAAACGTCGCCACACCACCATCCAGTTCTGCAAGCTCAAGAGGCTCGATCCAGTTTACGTAATTGTTCTTGCCAACTGCAGACAGGAGATTCTCCCGTATCTGCCCCCAAGTTTCATTTGTCATTTTTCGCCCGTTACTCTTTTGTTATGACTGGCGCCACGCCAGCCCCCGAGCCTTCCATCCGTTGTGGTGGCCCCGATGTCCCGATGCGTCCAAATCGCCTTCAAAGCCTTCAGCCACGTTCAGACAAGTTACCGGTACGCCCTTCGCGGCGTAGTGATCGGTAACCGCATACGCGGCCTGCAGTGAGCGTGCGCCTGACCGACAGATAAAGAGAAGTGGTCCCGGACCATCTGGTCCAAGCGCCTCTTCAACCTCTGCGGCAAACGCCGTGTTCATGGACATGCCGGGAAAGGAGGACCACTCGACAAACACTGGTCCAGGCCCCAATTCCCTTATGTCAGGCACGCCAACGAATCCCCATTCTGCGCGTGTTCTGACGTCAATGAGACGAGCGGTACTGTCACTACTTAAGATACGCCACGCCTCGTCGGGATCTACTTCCCCAACCGGCGGGCTGCTGCCCGTTTCCATCAACCCATGTCCCCCCAAGGACGAAGTGAATCGCAGGGCTAAACTAGACGTCGATAGCCGCCTCGGGCAACAAGCCTTTGCGCTTGACTCTTAACAAGGGCCGAACGAATCCGGACCGCTTCCGAAATTGCTGAGATGACTCAATGGACATAGCCGAAATAAAAAAAATCGCGCCCCTGTGGGCGCGACCTATTTCAAAACTGCGCTGACCCCTGAGGGCTGGCGGAGGTTAGCCGATGGCTTTGACGCGAGCGGACAGCCGCGACATTTTCCGCGACGCCGTGTTCTTGTGATAAACGCCCTTCGTCACACCACGCATCAGTTCGGGCTGTGCAACTTTAAGCGCCAGCGCAGCAGCATCCTTGTCGCCAGATTCAATCGCTTCTTCGACTTTCCGAAGCTGGGTCCGGATGCGCGAACGACGCGCCTTGTTAATTTCAAGACGACGCGCATTCTGGCGCGCACGTTTTTTAGCTTGGGGCGAATTCGCCATGGTCGTATCCCTTTACATCATCGGGTCGGTTAAACTTGATCACGCATAAAAGACCCGCAGTCGGATTTGATCCGACGGACACATAGCCTAAGCGGGCTCCACGCGCATGTGGGCTGCGGCATAAGACATCTTGCCACGTTTGGAAAGACTGAATCTTGAACAGTCGTTTACTTGTCGCGGAACTGCGCTTCGCGTTTTTCGACAAACGCTGCCATGCCTTCGCTTTGATCGTCGGAAGCAAACAAAGCGTGGAACATGCGGCGCTCGAAAAGTAGGCCTTCACGTAACGACGTTTCCTCGGCGCGGTTCACCGCTTCCTTCACCACCATCGCCGTCAGCATCGACTTCTCGGAGATCTTCTGAGCAGTCGCCGTCGCTTCTTCCATCAACTTCTTGGCGGGAACGACACGACTGACCAACCCAGAGCGCTCGGCTTCCTCGGCGTCCATGAAGCGCCCGGTCAGATGCATATCCATCGATTTGGATTTACCGACCAGACGGGTCAGGCGCTGTGTGCCGCCCAAACCGGCGACAATACCAAGATTAATTTCCGGCTGGCCAAACTTGGCCGTGTCCGCAGCAATAATGAAATCGCACATCATCGCCAGTTCGCACCCGCCACCCAGCGCGTAACCCGCCACGGCCGCAATGATCGGCTTGCGGCACCGCAGGATGGCCTCGGACTGCGATGTGAAAAAGTCTTCCCGGAAGGCTTCCACGAAAGTCTTACCGGCCATTTCCGAAATATCGGCACCGGCCGCAAAGGCCTTGTCGGACCCCGTCAGAATGATGCAGCGCACTTTGTCGTCAGCCGCGGCCTCTTCAACGGCCTGAACAAGTTCATCCATCAATGCGATGCTGAGGGCGTTCAAAGCATCCGGACGGTTCAGCCGAATCGTCGTTACATGCTCTTCGGTGTCGACAATGATCGTTTCAAAGGCCATCGAAATGCTCGCTTTTGCTTCGGTAAAACGACAGCCTTAGCAATAGATCCACAAGGATCAAGCTATCTTTGGCATTGCGGGCAGTAGAAGCTTGAGCGTCCGGATTGGACGATTCGTCTAATTTCACCACTGCAATCAGGTGTCTGACAGGGTTCGCCTTCACGGTCATAGACAGCGAAAGCGTGTTGAAAATAGCCCAATTCGCCGTCGGTCTGACGGTAGTCGCGCAAGCTGGAACCGCCCGCCGCAATAGCTTCGTTCAGCACATCGCGGATCAGGGGCACCAACGATGCAAGGCGCCTACGCGAGATCTGCGAGGCCATCCGTGACGGCGAAATACCTGCGCGGTGAAGCACTTCGCAGACATAGATATTGCCAAGCCCGGCAACCACTTTCTGGTCGAGCAAAGCCGACTTAATCGGTGTGTTCCGGCCTTTGAGCTTGTCGGCCAGATACGCTTCGTCAAATGTGTTTCCCAAGGGTTCAGGCCCAAGGCTGGCCAAAAGCTTATGTTCTTCGACAGTCTCAGTGGGCGCCAGATCCATTGCCCCGAACCGGCGTGGGTCATTGAAGGTAATGCGCGCACCAGTGTTCATGTTCAGAACCACATGATCGTGTTTTTCAGGGGCGGCATGGGCATGATGGAACCGGCCCTGCGGACCGCCCGAGATTAGCATTCGCCCGGACATGCCCAGATGGATAATCAACGTTTCATCAGAAGACAGATCAGCCAGAATATACTTTGAACGCCGCCGAAGTGAGCGGACCCCTGCCCCGGTCAGGCGGTCGGCCATACGATCGGGAAATGGCCAACGAAGGTCCGGACGCCGCACCTCGGCCAGCGCTATTGTTTGGCCTTCCATGACCGGTTGCAGGCCACGGCGGACCGTTTCAACTTCGGGCAACTCAGGCATAATTACCCCTCAAATCGCCTGCGGCGAATGCGCCCGCCCAGATGGCAAGGGGCAACACAGGGTTTATGACATATTGCATGACAACAACTTGGCGGTTGGCGCGGTTCAACTGCGAGGTATAAGAACGCCAGCCTAAGAAGCAAAGCCAATGACCGATCAAAGCGAAAAAACCACCCATTTCGGGGCACGTGACGTACCCGAAAGCGAAAAAGCCGGCCTTGTGCATGGCGTGTTTTCGAATGTCGCATCGAAGTATGACCTGATGAACGACGTCATGTCTGGCGGCATCCATCGGCTGTGGAAAGACGCCATGATGGATTGGCTTGCTCCGCGGGACAACCAGCGCCTGCTGGATGTGGCCGGAGGCACGGGCGATATAGCATTTCGTTTCCTTCGAAGGGCGCCCGGCGCGAGGGCGGTCGTGACCGACATGACCGAACCAATGCTCATCGAAGGCCGCAAGCGGGCCGAGGCCGAGACCTTCGCCAACAACCTGGACTGGATCACCGGCGACGCCATGGCCTTGCCCTTCGAAGACGCCAGCTTTGACGTCTACACAATATCCTTCGGAATTCGGAACGTGACGCGTATCGGCGATGCCTTGTCCGAGGCCTTCCGTGTTCTGAAACCCGGCGGTCGGCTGATGGTACTGGAATTCTCGCAACTACCCAACGCAGCGATGCAGAAGGCCTATGACCTCTATTCCTACAACGTGATCCCCAGGATGGGACAAGCAATCGCCGGCGATCGCGACAGCTATCAGTATCTTGTGGAATCGATCCGCCAATTCCCGGATCAGGACACCTTCGCCGACATGATCCGCACGTCTGGGTTCGAACAGGTCAAATACCGCAATCTTTCGATGGGCATCGCTGCACTTCATTCCGGCTGGAAGATCTGATCTATGCGCGGGCCGCACAACCTTCTTCGGCTGATCCGCACAGGTGCCACGTTCGAACGAACGGGCGCCATGCGCGCTGTGTTGGAAGCAATGGACGCCCCTCCATCCCTGCGGATTGCCGCGAGAATTCTAGGCTGGCCATTTAAATGGCTCGGCATCAAGGGCGACCCGGCGCAGCCACCAGTGACCCGGGCTCTGACAGCCCTTGGACCCGCCTATATCAAATTCGGCCAGATCCTTTCGACACGCCCCGATGTTGTTGGCATCGAAATGGCCGAGCAGATGCGCGTGTTGCAGGACAAGCTTCCGCCCTTCCCGACTGAGGTCGCGAAACGCATGGTCGCCGAAGAGCTTGGTCACACTGTCGAAGCGTTGTTCTCGGAATTTTCAGAACCGGTTGCAGCAGCATCGATCGCTCAAGTTCACAAAGCGAAGATTGCTGGAACCGGTGAAGCGGTTGCCGTCAAGGTGTTGCGCCCCAAGATCGAGCAAGCCTTCCAGCGCGATATCGATGCGTTTTATTTCGCTGCCCGAATGATCGAGCTTTTGTCTCCCGGGTCGCGGCGCTTGCGTCCGATGGATGTGATCGAGCATTTCGAGGGCGTTGTCATGGGCGAACTTGACCTGCGCCTTGAAACGTCAAGCGCTGCCGAATTCGCCACCAACACCGCAAACGACAAAGGCTTCCGGATCCCGGAAGTGAAATGGGATATGTCTTCGCATCGGGTCATGACACTTGAATGGGCCGACGGTATTCCGCTGGGCGATGTTCCGGCGATTGACGCGGCTGGCCATGACAAGGTGCAATTGGCCGAAAAGGTCATGACCACATTTCTCAGCCATGCGCTCCGCGACGGGTATTTTCACGCCGATATGCATCAGGGGAACCTGAAGGTGGCGTCTGACGGCGCACTTATTGCGCTGGACTTCGGGATCATGGGCCGGATCGATGAATATACGCGCCGCGTCTATGCCGAGATCCTGATCGGGTTCATCCGAAAAGACTATCACCGTGTGGCCGAGGTGCATTTCGAGGCAGGCTATGTTCCAGCCGATCGCAATGTCGACGATTTCGCGCGCGCGCTGCGCGCCGTGGGCGAACCGATCTTCGGAATGGACGCCAGCCGCATCTCTATGGCGCGACTGTTGAGTTACCTGTTTCAGGTGACCGAGCGTTTCGGCATGGAAACCCGCACCGAGTTGATCCTGTTGCAACGCACAATGGTCGTTGTCGAAGGTGTCGCCCGCTCGCTCGATCCGCATATCAACATCTGGAGCGTCGCGCGGCCAACGGTCGAGGCATATATTGCCGAGAGCATTGGCCCGAAAGCGATTATCCGCGACCTGGCTAAGACCGCACGTGTATTGGCCAGGTTCGGCCCAAAGCTACCTCAAATGGCGGAAGCAGCCCTAATTGCGCAATCCGACCGCAAGGAACCCGCAGCACCCTCACGCAGACTTACTGGTCTGGCGACAATTGTTGTTGTGGCGGCGGCTGCTTTTGCCGTCGGATTGATGTTCTAGGAATCACTCGGCGCCCTCAACGCAGTCACATTTTCGGACGCGACGACCGCTCCGCCCAAGACTACGAGCTCAACACCATCAAACCCCTGTCGCGCTTCCTGAATTCGGGCATAATGGGACACCGGTCTCGTACTGGTCACCTCGCCCTGATTGATGCTGGCGAGCTGAAGCGTGTAGGCGCCAGCCGGAAGCGGCTGCCCGTCCTGACCAGTGCCCACCCATTCAATCGTGTCGATACCCAGCGGCACTTCTTGTCGCGAAACCTCGCTGCCAAGGCTGTCCATGACAATTAGTTCTGCCTTGTCCGAGCCGGGGTCTGGGGCAAGTGCGATATCAACAGGCGCACCGTTGAATGCAACCGGCGCACTTACCCGCGCTTCCATGCCAACCCATCCAGCCAGCTGCGACAACCCAGAAGCACCCAACCCACCCGCGAGACTTTCCAGCAGATCATTTGTTCGTACTTGCTGTTCGACACCCGAAAAAGTGGCAAGTTGAACGGCAAAATCCTGACTTTCAATCGGATTAAGCGGGTCTTGGTTTTGGAGCTGCGTTGTCATCATCAGCAGAAAAGTCTCGAAATCCGATGACAGTACTTCTGAGGCGCCCTGTGTTTCGGACGCCTGCGGAGTGTTTTGCGATTGCGCAGTAGCTGATTGAATTTCCATCAAAGGAGTCCTTCCTAGAGCCTGATGTCCAGCCGCCCATCTTGGATCGGCGCGAGAATTGCGGCGACTTCAACCCGCAAGCCAGAGGCTGACGGTGTGTCGTCACGATCGGGGGTAGTTTCATCTTCGGACCGGTTTTCGGCGCCGTCCTGATCGAAGGAAAAACTGAGGTTCTGGAAGCCCTGATCACGCAGTTCGCTTTCCAGCATCTCGATATTGCGCCGCATCAGATCAAGTGTTTCCGGCCGCTCGGCAGTGATGTGTACGGTTATACCCGCTTCGGCCTGCGACATTGCCAGCTTGACCCGTCCAAGCTCTTCCGGGGAAAGTCGAACCTCAATCACTCCCTCAAGATTTGACCGGGTGATCGTGTGAACAACCTGCATGATCACCGGTCGCGCCGCGGCTTCGACGCGCGAAGACGTTGAAGCCTGAGGCCGGATGTCTTCTGATTCACGTGACGTGAGACCGGTCGTTACGTCTATAGTCTGCGCTCCCGCGTCCCCGGACAACCGTTGTTCGAGAGGAATGGCCGGTTGGGCGTTTGGCACCACCGCAACCGATGGCGGTGAGACTGGTATTGGCGTCGCGACAGGTGTGTCGCGAGCAAGGTTCTGCCTGTCTGTCACACGGGCTTCCCGGCGATCATTGCGCAACGCGACTTCGCGTGGAAGCTGGCTTTCGATTGGGGCCGCAATCGGCGCAGGCAAGACGCGCGATTCAGATCGAATCTGATCCGGTGCTGGTGCCGTCTGACCAGATTTTTCGACCGGTGCCACAGCCCCACGAGCCAACACCTCCAGTGGAGCTGGGTCGATTGAAGTGGCTTGCCTCGCATCGCCGCGAACCGATTTCTCAGGTGTTACATCCACGCGCTCAACAGATGAACCCTTCGGCTCGGAAGTCAGGCCGTCATGCGATGCGCGACGATCGCCAGCCTCTTGCTCAATAGGAAACTCACGATCTGGTGCTGGGATTGCAGCGAGGCCAACGGGCGCTTTCAGAGGTTCAATCTTTGCTGGATTGACCAAGGCGCTTGTTGTTACAGGTTGAGATATCTCAGTCCTTGCAGCCTGGGCAGCAGGAACGGGTACCAAAACCAACTTTTCCGGATCAACAACCGCGACGGCTGGAACAACCCGTGAAGACACGTCCACCGGCAATTCATTTGGCTGGGAATTGGCGGCGTCCCGAACCGCCAAAATGGGAAGGGCAGTTTGGATAGATTCTCCATCACCCGGCTGTGGCGTTTCAGTCTTAACAGCCACTTCGACAACAGCCAGATCAGTTTCTTCAGCCTCCGCTGGGAAATCAATAGCGCGTGGATATGGCGCGATGGGCAACAGAACAGCATCGATCACAAGCGGATCAAGGGCGGCCTCTACTTCTGCGTCCGTCTCGGGCAGAAGAAGTTCAGCAAAGATGTTGGTGCCTCGGTCTTCACACGTCGGAATTGGCGCACCGGGCTTTTTGCCCTCAACTGCGGTTTCGGCAAATAGTGCCTGCAAGAGAATCTGCATTTTTTAACCTCCGGACATCCTGTCCTTTTGAGGTTGCTTAAACCCGAGAACTTACCAGTCCTTTACCTGTTCACCCGATAGTGCCGAAAATTCTCTCGATTCAGAAGGATCACCCGGATGACAATGATTGGACCCGTTTCTCCTAACCCTGCACATAGTGGCAAAGACCCCAAGCTCGTCGATCTTGCCAATAAGCTAGAAGCAAATTTTCTTAATGAAATGCTAAAGGCGGCCGGCGTTGGCAAGCCACTTGAAAGTTTTGGTGGCGGCGCCGGAGAAGAACATTTCTCCAGTTTTCTTGTACAGGAATACGCCGACGCGACAGTCGCGGCAGGTGGCCTAGGCCTGTCTGAAGCAATCTATCGCTCTCTCGTACAGAAAGGGGAATCGTCATGAGTATTGTCAAAGAACTTGAAAATGTTCTTGCCGAAGAACAGAAAATTCTGCTCTCCGGCGAACTCGGCGCGTTAGAACAGCTCATTGAACGCAAAGCGAAACTTGCGGAACAACTGGCCGTAAATAAGCCAGACCTCCCAAAAGACATCTATGAAAGTTTGGCTCGGAAGGCCGCCCACAACGAAGCGCTTCTTGGCTCGGCACCCTGCACGCGAATAACGTATTCTCCATGCATCAGCGAAGCGTCATCAGTCAGTCGGATTTCTGGCAGGATGACACCAAAGGCCATTGCCACATGCTGGCGCATATTCTTGATCCGCGCATCCAGACCGGTTGCCGGATCAAGGATCATCGGAACAAGGTCCTGCGAAAACTCGACATGAATCTCATCGAGATCCAAAAGATCACCCATCGTGCGTTCTTTTGAAACGACAGGTTCTTCGGTTTCGATAAGTATTGGAGATTTTTTGGACGCCCGCGCCATGCGATAAGACACCGATCCCAGAACAACAGCGCCAAGTAAAAACGGCAAGAAGGGCAACCCCGGAAACAGCGCGAAAAGCGCCATCAACACCGCGACCGTGCCCAAAGCAGCCGGGTACTTTCCAAGCTGGGCCATCAAAGCCATATCTGCCGATCCGCGCGCACCGCCCCGCGAAAGTAAAAGCGCCGTGGCGATCGAGATGATGACCGCCGGTATCTGGCTTACCAAACCGTCACCGACCGTCAGGATCGCATAAGTCTCAAACGCCCTGCCAAACTCCATGCCGTGGATAATGACGCCAATCAGAAGCCCCATGACCAAGTTAAGTAGTGTGATCAACAGACCAGCAATAGCATCGCCCTTCACGAACTTCGACGCACCATCAAGCGACCCAAGAAACGTTGTTTCGGCTTGCTCCACTTCCCGGCGACGCTTTGCCTCTTCATGGTCGATTGCTCCGGCAGACATATCACTGTCGATTGCAAGTTGTTTGCCAGGCATGCCGTCCAGTGCAAATCTCGCCCCGACTTCGGCCATCCGGGCGGCACCCTTTGTGATAACGATGAAATTCACGATCAACAGAACGCCAAAAACCACCAGACCCAAAAAAAGACTGCCGCCCATTATGAAATTGGCAAATCCTTCAATGACCTCTCCAGCGGCATCTGTGCCAGTATGACCCTGGCCAATAATGAGCTTTGTCGAAGAAATATTGAGCGAAAGCCTAAGCATAAGTGAAGCAAGCAGAACCGTTGGAAACGACGAAAAATCCAGCGGCCTTTCAATGAAAAGCGTCACCGTGAAAATCAGAATGGCAAAGGAAAAAGATGCGGCAAGGCCGATGTCCAGTACCCAGGCAGGCATTGGGAGGATCATCATGACGATGATCGCCATCAGCGCCATCGTCAGCAGTATCGTGGGACTAAATAGACTGCGCATCATGGCGTTCCAAACAAAGAACGTGCACCGCTTACATCTAAGAACCGGCCTGTACCGGCTGTACCAAGCGGAACGAGCGACGCCGCTCCCAGGACAGGCCCAGATTGCAGAAGCGGATAGGTGTTGGTTCGAACCTGAGGAGGGGTGGGAATGTCGGGCGCGATGTCGATCGATGCCAGCGTAATCGGCACAGTTTCCGGCAAGTTGGCTCGGATCCTGTCAAACCGCTTTTTATACTTTATGGCGTATTTCGGTGTTCGCGAATGATAGGCACCAGCTGCCTTGGACCAGTCACCCAGTTCGTTATGCAGTTCCGATAGAAACCGCGCGGCATAACGGGCGTTAGCGATCGGGTCGAACATCTCTTCAATCGAGGAAAAAGCCTGCCCGTGCCACTTATAGTTGATCTGAAAGCAGCCCACATCGAAACTTCGGGCACCGCGCGCGAAATGGCGGTCAACATAGGCTTGGGCAGAGCCCATGTCGTCGAACCATTTGCCAAGGCCCTCCATATTGACGGTCCAGGGCCAGGGACGAAACTCACCGCTTTTGCGGCGGCCCGTTTCAGTCAAGGAAATGGCGCGCAAGACATCAAGCGGCACGCCGCTTTCACGCGCCACCAACTCTGCGGCATTGTCGCAGATTGCAGCAATCTGGTTTGCGCCAGGTGTTGCCAAGGCGGCACCGTTAGCCAAAAAGTATATAACGATCACAAGCAAACGATGCCGCAACCGGAAGAAAACTCGTGACATTCTGGGCAGACCGCGCAGCGGCCCCAAGGCCGGTCAGCGCATTTGCGAGTGTGGATGAGATGCTCATGTCGGGCTACTATCGTTTGATGTTCGTGGTTTCTTGCAACATCTCATCAACGGTCTGGATGACCTTGGCATTTGATGAGTAGGCGCGTTGGGTTTGGATCAGCTGTGTCAGTTCGCCTGCAACATCGGTCGAGCTTTCTTCAAGCGCGTAGGAAACGATGTCGCCCGTCGGACCATCAGCAGCATCCCACAGGAAAATTGTGCCGCTGTCTGCTGAAGTTCGATAGATTTGGTTGTCTTCGGCGATCAGCCCATTCGGATTCGACAGGTCAATGAGTGGAATCTGATAGATCGTCCGTGTAATCCCGATGTCGAAGTTCGCCCGCACAAACCCGTTTGCGTCAATATCAACCGACGTCAAGTTGCCCACTGGGGAGCCATCTTTCGAGATGGAAGTCGGCGCAAAACTGTCTGGCAATTGGCTGAGGCCCGCGCCCGATCCGACAGCTCCAATGTTGATGTCAATCGGACCACCTGCAACGGTCACCTGAAAATCCCCTGTAACTGGATCATATGCACCACCAGAAACAGTTGTGACAGAAGCGATCGTACCGCCTGACCCGCGTGTATCGTCAAAGACAATCGTGTATTCGCCGATAGTTGCACCTGCTGACGCCGAGTCTGTAAGTGTCACCGCCCATGTATTGGATGAACCCGAAGCAGTCGGTACGGTTGGCGCAAAACTAATGTTGATGGCTTGCGATGTACCAAGGTTATCGAAATACTCGACCGAAAGATCCAACGGCGTGCCAGAAGCCCCGAATTCAGTCTCAGTCGCTGGAAGGTTGACCCCTAGTTCAATCCGCGTCGTCGGTTCAGAAGTGAACTGGTTGACGTTAATCTGGACAGGCTGAAGCCCATCCCCGGTATCACGGGGGAAGGTTGGGATCGAACCATCGGCAGCCGCAGGCCAGCCCATAAGCGTCACGCCAGAAGAGGTGCGCAGGAAACCGTCTTCATCGGTCCGAAAAGACCCTGTTGTCGCAAGATAGAGCGGATAGTCACCAATTGAGTTCAAAAGCGAGCTTTCCGTCGTAACTGGCAGAAAGCCGCGACCACGAACGGCAAGGTCTGTTGCGTTGCTGGTAGAAGCCAAGGCGCCCGGCTGATCAATCAGCCGTTGCGTCGTTACTCTTACGCCACCTGCGGAATAAGTACCCTCACCGCTTTCGATTACAAGCGACGAGAAATCTGCAACGGCGCGTTTGTATCCAACGGTCGCCGAGTTTGCGATATTGTCTGCGATCGTCGCCAGTCGGCTGGCGTTCGCCGCCAGACCTGCCACGCCCGCGTTCAACGATGAAGAAATCGTCATGATTCAGCCTTTCTGCTGTAATGCCCCTGCCCCTTCATAGCCACTCCGGCTTAACGCCCAGCTAATGGATAAAATGAGAGAGACTTTTCAGAACTTGTGCCGCAGCAGGATGATCTCGATCCGGTTGTTCCGGTCCGAAAGTGTATCTGTTGCGGCGGGTTTGCGGTCAGCAAAACCCGAAACGCGCTGCATGCGGGTCGCATCATCAATGCCACGTTCAAGCAGAAGCTGCCGAACTTCATTTGCGCGGGCCGCCGACCTCTCCCAAACCGGATTGTCGCGGGCGGCGAGTGGTACCGCTGCCATGTGCCCCTGCACTGCTATTTCGTTTGTTGCCAGACGAAAGACCTCGGCAACTGCAGTCACTACGTCTTTCAAGGTATCAGTCGGTTCGGCTGTTCCGCGAAATAGTGGCGCGCCGGGAAGGTCGAAGACTTCTACAATCAGCCCCTCGTCAGTCAGCCTTGTCACGACATGGCGGCGCAGAAGATCGCTGACCATGCTTTCCCCGGATTGTCCGGTCAGCTGGGCGGCGATTTCTTCCAACTCTTCATCCCCACTTTGAGACGAGGCGGTATCTTCGATATCTTCCGGGTCGACCCCGTTCTTGCCGCGCGCACTGGACGGAGCCAATTCAACAGTGAGCCCCGCACCGGTGCCGTTCTTTGCCAGCGTGTTTTCTGAGAAAACGCTGTCGCCACCGAAAGCACCGTCACCGCCGCCAGACACCTTGTTGACAGGAACTGTCGGATTGAAATAGTCGGCAATCCCCTTGCGTTGCTTTTCAGTCGTAGCCCCAAGCAGCCACATAAGAAGAAAGAACGCCATCATTGCCGTCACAAAGTCGGCATAGGCAACTTTCCAGGCACCACCATGGTGGCCACCAGCAATGACCTTCTTGCGCTTGATGATAATTGGCGCTGGCTGATCACTCATGACCGCTCCTTCCCGAAACCCGTTGATGTCTTAGAAGCCGGACGTGAATATTGGCTTAAATGGACCGAATGCGCCACAGAAGCATTGCTCTGGCAAACCACGCGCGATTACTCTAGCAATCCGCTAGGAGGACGTTGCCCGTGACCAAAATCAAACTGAGAAGCCAGCAGTGGTTCAACAACCCTGACAATCAGGAAATGACTGCGCTGTATCTGGAGCGTTACCTGAATTATGGCCTCACCCGCGACGAGCTTCAGTCCGGCAAACCGATCATCGCGCATCGCACAGACCGGCAGCGATCTGTCACCTTGCAACCGACACCACATCGAACTGGCAAAACGCGTCCGTGACGGCATCATTAGTGCAGGCGGCACGGTCATCGAAGTCCCGGTGCACCCAATTCAGGAAACCGGCAAGCGTCCAACAGCGATGCTGGACCGGAACCTTGCTTACTTGTCGCTGGTCGAAACGCTTTATGGCTATCCGTTAGATGGGGCCGTTCTGACCATCGGATGTGACAAGACAACGCCTGCATTGTTGATGGCAGCGTCAACGGTCAATATTCCTTCTATCGCTCTCAGCGTCGGCCCAATGCTAAACGGCTGGTTCCGCGGCCAACGGACGGGTTCTGGCACCATCGTCTGGAAAGCCCGCGAGATGCACGCCGCCGGCGAAATCGACGACGATGGGTTCATGGAACTTGTTGCCTCGTCGGCACCCTCCACCGGGTTCTGTAACACGATGGGCACAGCAACCACGATGAACTCGCTGGCTGAAGCGCTGGGCATGCAGCTTCCCGGATCCGCCGCGATCCCTGCGCCGTACCGCGAACGAGGCCAGATGGCCTATGAGACCGGCAAGCAGATCGTCGAGATGGTCCTCGCCGACCGCAGACCTTCCGACATTATGGACCGCCGTGCATTTGAAAACGCAATTGTCGTCAACTCGGCCATCGGCGGTTCGACCAACGCGCCGATCCACCTGAACGCCATTGCGCGCCATCTGGGCGTGCCACTGGAGAACGACGATTGGCAGACGCTTGGTCACAAGGTTCCGCTACTTGTCAACCTTCAGC
This sequence comes from uncultured Alphaproteobacteria bacterium, assembly GCA_963841595.1. Classification (GTDB taxonomy): domain Bacteria; phylum Pseudomonadota; class Alphaproteobacteria; order Rhodobacterales; family Rhodobacteraceae; genus CAWJDD01. Next base: position 180,498 of record CAWJDD010000005.1, read on the forward strand.
CGGCAGGCGAATACCTTGGCGAAGACTACCACCGCGCGGGTGGTGTTCCTGCCGTGATCGGCGCGCTTCTGAAGGAAGGCCTGCTGCCGCACCCGGACGCGTTGACAGCGAACGGTCGCAGCATCGCAGAAAACTGTGCTGACGCCGAGATCATCAACACCGACGTGATCCGCCCCGTCGGCAACGCAATGCTGGCAGAAGCCGGGTTCATCAACCTGAAGGGCAACTTGTTCGACAGTGCGATCATGAAGACCAGCGTTATTAGCGACGAGTTCCGCAACCGCTATCTGTCAAACCCGGATGACCGCGATGCCTTTGAAGGCCGCGCCATCGTGTTCGATAGCATCGAGGATTATCACGCGCGGATTGATGACGAGAGCCTTGAGATTGATGAACACTGCATCCTGATCATGCGCGGCGCTGGCCCCATCGGGTATCCCGGCGGTGCAGAAGTGGTGAATATGCGCCCCCCCGCTTACTTGTTGAAGAAAGATATCCATTCCCTGCCCTGCGTTGGTGATGGCCGCCAATCCGGGACTTCAGGCTCGCCGTCGATTTTGAACGCATCGCCCGAAGCGGCGGACGGCGGCGGTCTCGGCCTTGTAGAAACCGGCGACCGTGTGCGAATTGACCTTGGCAAATGCACCGCCGACATGTTGGTGGACGAAGCCGAACTTGAGGCCCGAAGGGCAGCTCTTCCGGAACGCCCGTTTGCACCCCCTAGCCAGTCACCCTGGCAGGAACTTTTCCGCGAGAAGGTCGAACCTTTCTCAAAAGGCATGGTCATGCGGGGCGCGACCGAGTTCAAAGACATCGCCCGCACAAAGGGAATTCCGCGCGACAATCATTAGGGCCACTTGTTCTCTGGCATAGGGCTTCTTACGTATTCCGAATACGGAATACGTATCTCTGAGCAGATCGGAACACATCATGCAGAAAAGAACGTCTAAGGTTATTGCCATTTCAGCCATTCTGACTGCTGGCGGTATTTATCTTTTTGCGGCCAATGGGTCGGTCATGGCTCAGATGCACGGCAATGGTCCGGGCATGCATGGCCACGGACACGGGGCGGACGGAACGGGGCATGACGAAGCGAACATGCCCGGCCTTCGCGGCGAAGACACGACACCGGAAGAAACTGCCGAGATGGCAAAGATGTTCCAGAACTTTCAGACGATGAACCGCACGGTGACCAATCTGCCGGACGGCATTCGCACCATCACTAGTTCCACAGATGATGAGGTGATGGCAGCCCTTGTCAGTCATGTCACCGGCATGATCCAGCGCGTCGAGGAAGGCCGCGACCCCAAGGTCTTTATCCAAAGCCCGACCCTGGATATCTTCTTTCAACGCGGTGAAGGCATCGAAACCGAGATTGAGGTCACCGATGACGGGATCATCGTAATACAGACTTCGGATGACCCAGAGCTTGTCACCTCGCTGCAAACCCACGCGGCTGAAGTGACCGACATGGCCAATCGCGGCATGGCTTCGGTGCACGAACGAATGATGCGAGGCAACTGATCCCTTTTGCGCCGACTGCATCGTCGCAGCAAGCGAGGAGTTTCACCCCTCGCGCTCCCCAGAGTATTTTTGCCAAGAAGAAAAGCGGATGGTCTATTCACGGTCCATCTTGTGATATTCCCGGTTTGGCATCATATCGACTGCCGTCGCAAAGCGGTTCGACATGTTAAAAAACCCGATCACATCTGACAGGTCGAAAATCTGATCATCGTCCAACCCCGCATCGCGCAGCTCCTGCCTGTCAGCCTCGACCACCTCCCAAGGGCTGACCGTCAGCTTCCAGGCGAAATCCAGCATGGCGCGCATGCGCGGCTCCAACGGTGCGACCCGGTAATTCATCACCAGCATCTCGCCCAGTTCAGGGTCACCAGACAACTGGCGCACTGCCTGCCCGTGCGCGACAAGGCAATAGAAACACCGGTTGGCGGCAGACACGACAACTGCAATCATTTCGCGTTCAAGCTTGGTCAGTTTCGAGTTCCCCAGCATCACTGTATTATAGAGTGACGAGAAAGCGCGCAGCTTATCCTGGTTCCGCGAGTAGATACGAAGGACATTCGGAACCATCCCAAGCTTCTCTTCACAGATTGCGAAATACGCCTTCATATCGTCATCAAGACTGTCTGGGTCAGGCAGGTCAAATATGGAAATGTGGTCCGGCTGCGGCAAATCACGTCCTCCTGGGTGATCGATTCGTCCCATATGACCGCCCAAGTGCCATCAGGCGCAAGTGCCGCTGTTTCACCACATTGAAAACTCGGGCTCGGAACTACGACATTGTCGTGTGTCGCGAAATAAAGAAACAGTGCCACAATTTTGGTTGGGATATCGCAACGGTAGACTTCAAATTTTTATCTTTGTAGCTCAATGCTTTAGATGTGGTATATCAGCCGGCAGCAACTATTCGCCAACTTGAAGTGCGTTGCGAGGCAAAGCCTTATCGTGACCAAGAAATCGGCCCTTTTGTCGCCACATTTCCCCCTACCGTAGCCTCAAAGTTGTCGAGTTCCCGAGCGGGGTATGTTCCCGGCTCATAAGTTCAAGTTGCCGCCAGAACCGAATCTGAAAACGCGCCCGGAAAAAATGCCGGAGCGCTCACGGGAGAGATGTGCCATGAATACCACCGCTTTTTTCGACGCTTCCAATCCAGACGTTATTGAAGGGATGACCGCTTCGGTCTCCTCAACCGATGTGACTGGCGTGCCCAGTTCGGGCACCGGATTGACAGGCGCTGCTTTCGTTCCTGGCACGAGTATCTGGAATATTGCGATGGCGCGCGAAGCCGCTGGCGGTACGCCTGACGCAACTTTCGTCTCGTCCGAAATTTTCTATGGATCGCGAAACAGCGATACGACCATTGCCGAATTCCTTGGCGATGACGGCGCATCGGTTGAAGGCGACGGTGATCTTGAAATGGGCCCCTCTGCCCTGACCCTGTCCGGCTTTATCTATATCCCGCCCGGCGTGCACGAAATCAAAGTCATCTCGGATGACGGATTTGACCTGAACATCGGCGGCGCTGATTTTTCGGAGTTTGCCAGCGGACGCTCGGCCGACGACACAGCGCGTGTCGCTGAATTCGACGGCGGGCTGTATTCCCTCGACATGCTGTATTTCGACGGCGGCGGCAAGATGATGCTTGCGCTTGAAATTGACGGTCTGCCGGTCGACCAAAGCGCGTTCTACCAATCCGAGACCGACTTCACCGATCCCGCCTGCCGACGTGCCGCTGGTTCCGATCGAGGACTATCACCCGTCATTCTTCCTTGGCGAAGACAGCCTGAGACACAGCAGTCGATGACAACAGACCACCGACGGCCGTGATGTGATCGAAGGCAAGGGCGCCGACGACACCATCGACGGTCAAGGCGGCGATGACGAGCTGATGGGCGGGTACGGCAACGACATCCTGCGCGGCGGCGACGGCGACGATGTTCTGGACGGCGGGCGCGGTTCCGACATTCTGGAAGGCGGCGCCGGCAACGACACGTTGATCTCACGCTCGGACGCAGGGGAGCAAAAGATCGGCCAACTTGCGGTCGACATGCCAACCCGCGATGACCCGGACGGTGAGGTCGACGAAGCCCTGCAAAAGCTGTCGATCTATGCCGACCAGCCGCTGGTCGGCGACGATGTACTGATCGGCGGCGAGGGGTCAGACACCTTCCTTATCGCGCCTCAGATCAACGCGAAACTCGACATCATCCAGCAGCATATACAGGCCGATGGTTCGATCAACTGGGCAGGCGTTGCTGGCGAAAACAACGAACTGCACGACCACTGGGTCGACAGCTCGGGTATCGACATCATTGCTGACTACAACGCCGAAGAAGACCATATCGCGGTTATCGGCCACACTGCCAATGTTTATGTCGAGCATAGGGATGTCATCGGTGACGAGGCACTGGAAAGCATCATCACCGTGATTTCGAACCAACACGGCGGCGGCGGTGCCCACGATATGGACCTGATCGGTCAGGTGATCGTTCACGGTGATCTGGTCAACAAGGAAGACATTCAAACCGACGCCAACGTCACCTACGGCATCGTCGAAGGTTATGACGATGTCGCCGAAGCGCTGTTCCCGAACGGCGAAGAGAAGATCACGACTGTCGATGGCGTCGAGTATAAGGGCTATGACACGCGCACCCCATCCGATGGTGCGACCAAGGCCACGAACAACGGCATGGGTACCGAAAACACCGGCGCTGTTACTGGCAACCCGATGGGCGCTTTCGACAACGCCAACTTTGATACCGATACTATGCTGGTACCCCGGGTGCAGGCGAAACAGATGCGCTGATCGAGACCCGCGCACCCTTCGACCAGCTTGGCTTCGAAGAAGTCGACGGTTCTGAAATCAACGGCAACAACAACGCCAACACCCTCTCGCAAGCCGATGCCCCCGAACCCACCGGGCTGCCCGGTGCTCTTGGATATTGGAGCTTCGCCAACGGCGAAGACGGCGCCTATGACGACCTGCGCGAAGGCGGCGGAACCGTCAAAGCCTATACGCTTTACGAAAACCAGGCGCTTCTGAACACCGACGCCACGACCGAGGGCCCGGACGGTTCGCCCGATGGCGCAATGTACTTCAACGGTGAAGACAGCTTTGCGTTTCTCGAGCACGACGCCACGATGAGCGTCACGCAAGGCACCATCGCCATGTGGGTGCGCCCCGATGACATCGGCGAAAAGTCGATGTTCGTCACCAAGGATCACTCGGGCGCAGTCGATGGTGGCCACTTCCGCTTTGGCCACACCAACGAAGGCGGGTTGTTCCTGCGGATGGCCGAAGGCGATGGCGGTCAAAACCACGCTTGGGAAACCGATGCGCTTTTGACCCAAGGCGAATGGACCCATCTTGCGGTTTCCTTCACCGAAGACGGCGTCACCGTTTATGCCGACGGCGTTGCAGTCCCGAACGGCTCATGGAGCGCGGTGGAAGGCGACGTTGCAACACCCGGCGACTATACCGAAGCCTATCTGACTGCAAAACGAAGAACCCTGGGTCTTCGGTGCAGACCAATACAAAACCGAGCTGAACGACACAGCACAGGAGTTTGCCACCGACGACGAAGACCTTGCGGAATGAGTTCGAAGGCGGCATTGCAGATTTTGGCGTCTGGGGAGGCTTCACACCCGAAGATGCACTGAAGCCAGTCAGAAATCAACGATCTGATGGAAAATGGACCGGGCGCCGCTCTGACAAACCCCTCTGGTGCTCAGCCCATGATCGCTGCCAATGACCTGATCCCGGCATGGGCGGCAATGACAACATAGACGGCGACGCAGGCGACGACACACTGGACGGAGGCAACGGTGCCGACAGCATTCAAGGCGGCTATGGCGACGATCATCTGATCGGCGGCGCAGGCAGAGACACATTGGATGGCGGCCGCGGCAACGACTATCTTGAAGGCGGCGATGGTGACGACGTCCTGCTCAGCCGGTCCGACGCAGGCGAACAGCGCGCCGGTCAACTTGTGCTGGACGATCCGTCACGCCCTGACGGTGGTTCGATTGACCCCGAATACCTCAAGCTTTTCGATTGGGTCGATCAGGAAATTCGAGTCCGACGACGTGCTTGTCGGCGGCGCTGGCGCGGACACGTTCCAGTTCGAAACTCTGATCAACGGCAAGAAGGACATCATCCTCGAGCATGTGAACGACGACCGAACCATCGACTGGATGGGCGTTGCAGGTGAGAACACCTATATCCACGACCACTGGGTCGACGGCATCGGCATCGACGTGATTGCCGACTTCAACAAGGCCGAAGACGATACGATTTCGATCAAAGGTCACACGACGCAGATCGAAGTCGACTATCACACCATCGACACCGACGGTGACGGAGTGGATGACGACGCGGTTTCGCTGATCACGCTGTACTCGCAACAGGGCAACGGCGGCGGCGCGCACGACGAAGACTATCTGGGATACGTCGTGGTTCACGGCGATCGCGTTGAAGAAGACGATATCGAAACCGACGCTGGCGTGGCTTACGGCATCGTCGAAACCGTTGACGACATTCAGGAAGCGGTCGCCCCCACCGGCGAAACCAAATGGATCGAGCTGGAAGACGGCACGATGCACCTGGGCTACGACACCCGCGACGTCGATGGTGACCCGGTCGGCAACAGCCCTTGGGACTATTCGTCAAATGACTGGCTCAACACAGGCGAGGTTGATCTGGCCAGCGCCATTCCCGAAGGTCTAGAAGCCCCCACCGTTCTGCTCAGCAACGATGGCGGCACCTTCGGTGGCGGGGCAAACCCACCGATCGAAATTGCGCATGACGCGGCACAAGCTGTTGCAGAAGGTACATGGGCGTTCAACTTTACCGCCGATAATCCCGGCAACGGCCAGAACCAGGCGCTGTTCTCAAAGGATCACAGCGGAATGGGCGAAGGCGGCCACTTGACGGCCTATATCACTGGCAATGGTGTTCTGAAGGTTCGCTTCCAAAGCGAAACCGAGGAAAAGTACCTTGTCGATTGGGGCAAGAAGATAGTCGCAGGCGAAGACAACCACTTTGCCTTCACCTTCGACGAGGACGAAATCGCATTCTATCTCAATGGCGAATTGATCGACGCCGACACCGGTTTTGCAGATGGCATGACCGGCAATGAAGAAGACCTTGTCCTTGGCGCCTCGACCAGAACGCGCGTGGACGAAAACGACAATCTCGAATGGCATTTCGACGGCACAATCGACAACCTGCTTTTGCTCGATCGTCCGCTGGAAGAAATCGAAATCCTATTCCTCGCCGAAGGTGACGGTGACATCGACGCCCTGAATGGCATCTACGATCTCGAATCCGAAGAGGAGGTTGAGGAAGAAGTTGAAGAGGAGATCGAGGAAGAGGTCGAGGAAGAAGTCGAAGAAGAGACCGAAGAAGAAGTCGAGGAGGAAACTGAGGAAGAAGAAACCGAGGAGGAGGAAACCGAAGAAGAGGTAGAGGAGGAGATCGAAGAAGAAGTAGAAGAAGAGGTCGAAGAGGAGAGCCAGGAAGAAGAAGAGGAAACCGAGGAGGAGGAAGCTGAAGAAGAAGCCCCTGTTTCGGAAGACTCCGGCGGCATCGGCGCTATCTTCTCTCGCATCTTCGACATCATCATGTCGCTCTTCGGCGGCGGAAGCAGCGGCAACGGTCAGGCGACCTATACCCCCGAAGAGGCGAACGAAGCGCTCGACGAAATCGAAACCCTTCTAAGCGATCTGCTTCCAACGACAGAAACCGAACCCGAGCAGACGATGCAGGACGAAGAAGAAGACGAGATGGAAATGATGGTATAACGGCCCATCACAATCCATGTCGCAAAGACCCGGCCATGTGCCGGGTCTTTTTTTGGCTGCCACTTAGGTACCCGGTCCAAGCTGAATCTTATCTAAGGCCCCAACTTCAGGCGTTCCAGCGCACCTCACCCAATCCGCCAAGTCCGTATCCCGCCAGCGCCTGCGCACGTTCCATAAAGGTGTCGCTGCGGCAAAAAGCCAGCAGCGTCTGGATCGGTTCTTCAAAATAGGCCGCACGATCAACCAGAATATCAAACCTCTCGTCCACCAAAGGGACAAACCCAAGGCCGAACTGACCAGCAACAGATTCCAAACCGAAAGTCACATCCGCCGCCCCTTCTGACACCGCAAGAACAGCATCCTGTTCGCTGTGGTAGGGGCCAACAATGTCGCTGTCTGGAATATCCAGCGAAGCCTCGGCCAACAGTTCAGCGAACAAAACGCTGGTTCCAGATTCCGGTTGCCGTGTCGCAAGCCTTTTTCCCCTAACATCAGGAAGGCTTATAAACTCTGCCAAAGACGCATTGTTGACGACAAGCCCACGCCGCCGCGTCGCCCAAGCAATCAATACAGCGTCAAGCCCGGAACATTCCTGCGCCACCGTTGCGACGTTCCAGTCATTGCCCGTCGCATCGTGAATATGCAAGCCGGTCGCAATCCCCTCGCCGCCAAGGAACCGATCAACACCATCTGCGCTACCGTCAAAATAGGTGGCCAACCCACAGCGAGACTGGCGAAGCGCCCACTCTAACAGCGGATCATGACTGCCAAGAAAGACCGCGGGCCGGGCAACGGATTTGCCCGTGTGTTTCCCGTCGATCCATGCCCGCACTTCGGCCGAAGGAAACAACAATTTGCCCGTCGCCCGTGTACAAGGGACCTCGCCTGCCGACGCCAGATCATAGACCTTCCGTTCCTTTATTCGCAAAAGATCGGCCAGTTCCTTTACCGTGAGAAATTCAGGAGAATCCGTCATTGTCCCGGCGCTGCGTTGGGAAAGAACAACTGCTGCCCGTCGACCTGAAATGACGCTATCGCCTGCTGCCCGTCATCTGAAAGCAACCAGTCGATGAAGGCCTGCCCATCCTTGGCGTTCACATTGGCACAGCGCTCGGGGTTCACAAGGATCACACCATACTGGTTGAACAGCAAAGCATCGTCCTCGAAGGCAATCGCATAGTCTTGCTTGTTTCCAAAAGTGATCCAGGTCGCACGGTCGGTCAGCACATAAGCCCCCATACCAATGCCCGTATTCAGCGTTGCCCCCATGCCGGACCCGGTCTCGCGATACCAACCACCCGAAGCCTCTTCGACATCAACGCGCGCCAATTTCCACAACGCACGCTCTTTCTTGTGAGTGCCCGAATCGTCCCCGCGTGAAGCAAATAGCGCGTCAGATCTGGCAATCTCACTCAAAGCCGCGACAGCATCTTTCGACCCGGCAAGCCCAACAGGATCGTCAGCAGGCCCGACAATAACAAAGTCGTTGTACATCAGGTCCGACCGTTCAACTCCACCTCCCTCGGCCACGAACTTCTCTTCGTCAGTCTTGGCATGCACCAGAAGAACATCGGCATCGCAATTCTGCGCATTCTTGATCGCCTGTCCGGTCCCAACGGAAACGACGTGGACATCGATACCAGTCGCCTCCTTAAAGCTGGGAACGAGGTGGTCATAAAGACCCGAGTTGGCCGTCGATGTTGTCGACTGCACCATGATCGATCCCGCAAGCACAGGCATGGCAATGACGCAAAGAAGTAGACTAGCAATTGTTGTATTCACTTAAGCCTCAGGAACTAAACGGCCGGCCAGATAGGACTGCGCAGCAACGGTTGAAGGGGAGTCAAAGAAGTCCACTGCAGGCGCATGTTCAGCCACACGCCCACCAGCCATAAACACAACATCATCCGCCAAGCGGCGCGCCTGCCCGGCATCATGTGTCACAAAGACAATGCGAACATTGCGCAAGGCGGCTTCGGTAACGATATTCTCGATGGCTTGCGTCGAAGCAGGATCAAGGCTTGCGGTCGGTTCATCCAGAAACAGAACTTTGGGAGCTGTCGCCAACGCCTTTGCAATCGCCAGCCTTTGTTTCTCGCCACCCGACAATCGTCGCGCGGGAGTTCGGGCCTTGTCCCCAAGCCCAACCATTTCAAGAAATTCTGGTGTTCGGTTCGGGTTTTGACCGCGCGCACGCAAAACAAACCCGACGTTGGCTTCAACACTCCGTCGCAAAAGCACCGGCGCCTGAAAGACCAACGCCTGACATCTTGCGACGTCTGGCGTCAGCATTTCACCAAAGCAACGGATTTCGCCGGTGCTTGGTGCCAGCAACCCATGCATCAATCGCAAGAGCAGGCTTTTGCCTGCCCCATTTGGCCCCATGATTACGGTGATACCCGAAGCGCCAAGGCTTAGCGCGGGAACATCAATCAGCACATCTTGCTGTGCTTCAAAAGTCAGACCCGTGACCTGAAGGCTGGCATTTTCCAGCGTACTGGAATCAAACATATGCATGCCTCGCCGCTGTCTCGCGCACACCCTGAACCGACGCGTTTACCAAAAGCGCAATGACTAGAAGAACAATCCCCAAAGCCAAGGCAAGCGGCAGGTTTCCTTTTGATGTCTCAAGCGCAATCGACGTGGTCATGACGCGTGTCAGATGGTCGATATTTCCACCAACGATCATCACGGCACCAACCTCGGCGATTGCCCTGCCGAAACCGGCCAGCCCGACAGTCAGAAGCGGATAGCGTCCTTCCCAAATCAGCGCCTGCACTGTTTGTAAGCGCGACAACCCAAGCGAACGAAAAGGTTCGAAGTGCTCGGCATGCAATTCTTCAAGCACCTGCCGGGTCAACGCGATGACGATCGGCGCAATCAGAATTGTTTGCGCAATGATCATAGCCGTGGGCGTATAAAGCAGCCCAAGAAAGCCAAGCGGCCCCGATCGCGAAAGATATAGGTAAACGATCAGTCCAACGACCACCGGCGGCAGACCCATCAACGCGTTCACGATGATGATGCAAATTTTTCTGCCTGGGAAGCGTATTGTGGCCAGTACTGCTCCGAGCGGCACGCCCAACAGACACGAAAGAAACGTCGCAGACAGGCTTACGTAAAGCGACAAGAGCACGATTTCGGCAAGATCGCCGTCGCCGGAAAGGACAAGCGCAAGTGCAACCGCCAAGGCTTCGCCGATGTCTTGCATAATTTCCCATTTGCTGCAAAATTTCCGCGACTATTGCGGAAAACTTCGCAAAACTCAAGCCCAACGCGGATTCCACGTTTGGAAACTTTCTATGGGATTTGATCAGAAAGAGTTCAGACGGGCTGAAATCAGCTGCTGCAAGTGTGACAAAGCCAGACGTGTGCGGTGTGGTTCGTCATACGCGGAGTGCGATGCAGGAAGATCAGATAGCCCCACAGGCGCTGGCCAATCTGAATCCCTTGAGTAGCACAGGCCGTCGCGCCAAGTCCGCGCAATTTCTGAAGACTAGGGCCGGGAGGACACCGCAATCCAGAAAGCGACAGATCGATCTGGTCTATGTCAAATGCTGATCGAATTTTTACTGCGTGCCGCTCGATGTCTGGAACCATATGAAAGTGAGCATTTACTTCAAAAGTCTCTTCTGCCGAAATGGCGTTTCCAGCACTGGCCACGATCTGTGTCTTGTTTTCGTGATAACGACAGGCAGCCACGCAATCGTATCCGCTGATCGTACGCAACAGAATAACGATGCTCTGAAACACTTCGCTGTCATCATTGCTTGCCAGAACGCGATCCTGAAACAGAAGCACGTCTTTCAGAACGTCGTATGGCTCTGGGATCGGATCGATATCTGCTGGTGCAATTTCAACCACAATCAGTTCACCCGACTGAAAGGCCGAAATGTCCAAAGCTTTTCCATACAGGATATGCTGCCCGATATGTTCGCGCCGCCTCAGAATCGAAGGCAGCGATGCCACATTCCGAAGGGCATGAAACACATCACTTCCCAGAACGTCGCGAGCATGTAGCCCAAGCAAATCTTCTGCAAATCCCGCGTCCAGCAATTCGTGACAGTTCGCGCTTGCCAAAGCGATCTTATCGTCAGCCGAACGAAAAGCGACCAAAGCTCCGGACGCCTGAATAGCAACCCCTTGCAGCCGCTGAAATTCAGTTTCTAGTCTCATGAAGGCCCCGAAGTACACCTTTGCAGGCTATACCATCATAGGAGAAGTTTGAATTTAATAAAACACTTTTATGGCGAGTTCATCTTAACCTATATTGGCCTCACTCCGCGGCGGCCTGCGAAACAAGAAATCCACCTGACTGCCGGTCCCAGAACGACGCATAAAGACCGCGAGCTTCCAGCAACTCGTCATGCGTCCCAGCCTCGGCGATTCGGCCTTCTTCCAAGACAACGATCCGGTCCATCCTAGCGATGGTCGAAAGACGGTGCGCAATTGCCAAGACTGTCTTGCCTTCCATCAGCGTTTCAAGCGACGACTGAATCGCGGCCTCAACCTCGCTGTCCAGCGCACTGGTCGCCTCGTCCAACACCAAAACGGGCGCATCCTTCAAAATAGCCCGCGCCAAGGCTATGCGCTGCCGCTGGCCACCCGAAAGCTTCACGCCACGCTCGCCAAGATGCGCATCATAACCGGTGCGCCCACGGTGATCTTGCAGATCAAGAATGAAGTCATGCGCTTCGGCTTTCTGCGCCGCTTCGATTACCTGATCCATTGTTGCGTCCGGTTCGCCGTAGCGGATGTTCTCAAAAGCTGAGCGATTAAACATCGCCGTTTCCTGCCGAACCATGGCGATCTGACGACGCAACCCGTCCTGCGTAAAGTCGCGAATATCCGTCCCGTCCAGCAGAACCTGCCCGTCTTCTACATCGTAAAGTCGAAGCAACAGTGACGTGACCGTGCTTTTGCCTGCTCCCGAGGCACCAACCAGTGCAACCTTCTCACCCGGCGCAATCTTCAAATTGAAATTGTTCAACGCAGCCCGCGATGAACCATAGCCAAAATTGATGTCGCTAAATTCCACCGCCCCGTCACTGCGCGGTGGAGCAACGGCACCCGGACGGTCAACAATCGTATGCGCGGGTGTCAGCGTCCGAATTCCATCCTCGATCTCACCAATATTGGTAAAGATGCCCAGCGAAGCGAAACTCACCCAGCCTGTCATCGTGGCCAGACGCGTCGACACCAAACCAGCCGCTGCAACATCCCCGGCTGAGGCCAATCCCTGCCCCCACAGCCAGATGGAAAGACCCACCAAAGCCACCGGCAACACACCGGCCAGCGTGAAGATAAATAGGCGGAACGTCACCACCGTTCCAGCCCAGGCAATTCCGGCCTCGCGAAAGCCCGCAAGCGCATCTTTGGTCGCCACTTCCTCGGCATCACCGTGGGCAAACAGCTTCACAGTTGCAACATTCGTGATCGTATCCACGATCTGACCCGTCACAACCGCCCGCCGCGCCGCGCGCAGTTTCGACTTCACACGAACACGCGGAATGTAAAGGTACATCAGCACCACATAGGTCAGCAGCCAAAGCGTGATCACCACCGACAACCGCCAGTCAATAAAAGCCAACATCACCACAGCGCTCAAAGCGCCCGACAGCGCATTGCCGAATATGTTCGTCACCTCCAGAACAACATCCGTCACAGCCCGCGCTGTCTGCTGGCTTTTCTGAGCGATCCGCCCGGCAAAATCGTTGTCAAAGAAAGTAAGGCTTTGGCCCAGCGTATATTTGTTCAGCCGCGACAGAACCAAAGCATACAGGTTCGGCCCCAGCGTCACCGAGTTAAATGCCGCGTTCGCCACCATCGTCAACGGCCAGACCACCATATAAAAGATCGCGATCAAAGCGAAGGCCACCCAGTTCGCGCTTAGGAAACCCGGTCCATAGGTCTGCGCTGCGTCAATCAGCCAACCGATCAGATAGAACCCCAGCACGGTCGCAATCCCAACGGAAACCGACGCAATGACGGCGATCTTCACCTGAAGCCCGGTGCCTTCCAGGGCCCAGCCCATGAACGGCCAAAACTTGGCGGGCGGCGGGCCATCCGCCTCGCGGAACGGGTCAATCGTATCCGCAAGCCAGCGATAGACGGCCGGAATAGAACCCACCCCGCGATCTTCGTAATTGGGGTCAGGTAACTTCATTCTGCCGCCTCAGTTGTATTCAGGAATCCGCCCGATTGACGGGCCCAGAACCGAGAATATAGTCCGCCCGCAGCCAAAAGCGCATCATGCGTCCCATCCTCGACGATTTTCCCTTCATCCAAGACAACAATCCGGTCCATCCGCGCGATGGTCGAAAGTCGGTGCGCAATCGCGATCACCGTCTTGCCTTCCATCATGCCGTAGAGAGTGTTCTGAATCTCGGCCTCGACCTCGCTGTCCAGCGCGCTTGTTGCTTCGTCCAGCACAAGGATAGGAGCGTCCTTCAGAATGACGCGCGCCAGCGTAACGCGCTGACGCTGACCACCTGATAATTTCACTCCGCGCTCGCCAACATGTGCATCGTAACCGCTCCGACCTTCCGGGTCTTCCAGATTCAGGATAAAGTCATGCGCCTCGGCCTGCTGTGCAGCGCGCAGCATGTCTGCTTCTGATGCATCCGGCCGACCGTACAGAATGTTGTCTCGGACAGACCGGTGCAAAAGCGACGAATCCTGTTGAACCATCCCAATCCGCGCCCGCAATAAATCCTGCGTGACCGCTCCGATGTCCTGCCCGTCAATCCGGATCACACCGGTTTCGACATCATAGAACCGCAGAAGCAGCTTCACTAATGTCGACTTTCCCGCGCCCGACCGCCCAACCAACCCAATCTTCTGGCCGGGCTCAATGGTAAGGTTTACGCGCTCCAATCCACCGGTGCTGCGCCCGTAGTGATGGCTCAAACCCTGAAACTCGATCTTGCCCGGTCCCGACAGCAGCGGCGCAGCATCCGGGCGGTCAACCAAAGTGATGGGTTGCGCAATCGTCTCCATCCCCTCGGCAACAACGCCTAGGTTACGGAAAAAGCTGGTCAGCGCCCACATGATCCACCCGGTCATCGCGTTCAGTCGCAACACCAAGGACGACGCGACCGCAACCACCCCCACGGTCACGGTTCCGATGGACCAAAGCCAGATTGCCCAACCCACAACGGCAACAATCAGGAACCCGTTGATGAACGTCAGGCTCACGTCCATCATGGTGAAAATCCGCATTTCGACCTGAAACGTCTTCCGCGAGGTCTCGATCGCCTCTTTGGCGTATTCGCTTTCGCCGTGCGTATGCGCGAACATCTTCACCGAATGGATATTGGTGTAGACTGTCCACCACGCGCCCAGTGACTGCGACTTCGCGCATCGGACGCCGCCTTTGAAGCCGGCCCAACCCGCTTCACAGTCCAGCGCACCAGAAACCCGTAAAGCACCAACCACGCCACCAGCGGAATGGCCAACAACGGATCAGCATCCGACAACAAGATCGGCGCACCGATAACGTAAGCGACGACATAGGTCATCGCGTCAAACACCTGAAACACGGCCTCTCCGGCGGCAGGCGGCGTCTGCATGATCCGGTTGGCGATCCGCCCGGCAAAGTCATTCTCGAACCAGCCGACAGATTGCCGCAGAACATGGCTGTGCGCGCGCCACCGGATCAGGGTTCCAAGGTTCGGCAGGATCGCGTTGTTCAAAAGCCCCACATCCAGCATCTGAATGACAGGACGAAAGAACAAAAGGAACAGCCCAATCAGCATCATTTCGACCCCATGTAAATCCCAGAACGTCGCCCGGTCAGCACTGGCCAGCACATCAACCAAGCGGCCCAGATAGGCGATCAGCCAAATCTCAATCGCAGCAACAAAGACCGTGACCAGACCAGTAAGAATGAAAACACGCCGAAATGGCTGACAATAACGCGCAATAAACGGCCAGAGTTTCTGCGGAGGATTATCTTCGTTCGGGTAATCAGCATAGGGATCAACCAGCAATTCAAGAAAACGGAACATGGGGAAAAGCCTTCGAATACGGTGAGAAGTTTGACGAATAAGACGGCGGTCAACCAGCCGTCCCTACAGGATCAGGCCAGTCAGCCTTGAATAAAGATCCTGTGAAGCATCAAACGCCCTCCGTTTCGGAACGCTTCGGTCTTAGCCGACCTTTCCGCGATTGTCACCCCTTCAGCCGGGCAAGAAGCGCATCTCAACTCAGGCCAAAACCGCTGTCGATCCAGTCTTGCTCCAGCCGCTTAAGGGTTGCGCCAAGTTCGGGACCGGACAATGCTGGCATCAGATCAGCCGCCGCAATGGGGAATTCCTGCTCGGCACCATGCGCGACGGCTTGCAGACCATCCTTAGGAACTGGCCCGGTGGACATCAAAGCAGCACTAACCAAAAGCGCGTCCCTACCTGCCGCAGCACCCAAACGATAGCCAAGTTCCCCCGGCCTTAACCCCAAGGCACTCTGAAGCGCCTGCAAAGCCGCCGCATCCTTCCGGGACAACCGCAACCGGTCGGCCACATTTTGTCCCCCCAGAACCGCAAGTCGCCGGATCGGATCAGCGACAAGCTCGGCTTCCATACCGACCAATGGCGCAAGGCCTGTATCATCCGCGCCCGGCAGTATCTGGCCCAAAACACCTGTTGCTCGCATGACCGCCACCGCGGGTGCCGGATCAGGCGCGGTCAGCAACTTCAACACTTCTGACCCTACGCGCTCACGCGACAGTGTCCCTAACCCACCAAGGTTCCGGGCAATCGCGTCCAATGCATCCGTATCGTACCCGTCTGCCGGATCGCCATACCACGCACAGAACCGGAAATACCGAAGGCTTCGCAGATAATCTTCGCGAATCCGCTGATCGGCATCCTCGATAAAACGAATACGCCGCGCTTCCAAATCAGGCAATCCTCCAACCGGATCATGAACCACGCCTGCAGCATCCGCATAAAGTGCGTTCATCGTGAAATCGCGCCGCAAAGCATCCTCTTCAATGCTGTCCGAAAATGCGACAACGGCACGCCGCCCATCGGTATCAACATCGCGACGAAAGGTAGTGATCTCATACGGCTCGTCGCCGGCAATTACTGTCACCGTCCCATGCTCGATACCCGTTGGCACCGCGCGAAGCCCTGCCGCCTCGGCAAGCTTCATAACCACCTCGGGTTGGGCACTGGTCGACAGATCAATGTCTTGCACCGGAGCACCCAACAACGTGTTCCGGACACAACCACCAACGGCAAAGACAGCGTGCCCCGCATCGCCCAGAAGCGAAAACACCCGTTGTGTCGCCTCCGACGAAAGCCAATCTGCGTTAATCTTTGCCATCCATCCGGTCCGCCAGCGCCCGAAGCATCCGGGCCGTTGCACCCCACACGTAGTAGGGTCCCCACGGCACCGTAAAGAAATATCGACGCTGCCCGCGCCAGAGCCGCGACTCGATCAGATAGTTCCCGGTGTCAAGAAAATGCGCGAACGGAACCTCAAAAACCTCGGCAACTTCGCTTGGATCAGGCTTCGCTTCAAAATCAGGCGAGATCAAAGCCACCACTGGTGTCACATTGAAACCGGTTACAGTTTCATGTGGCGCAAGCGTGCCCAGCACTTCGGCCTTACCAATATCCAGCCCAATCTCTTCCTCAGCTTCCCGCAGCGCCGCCGCAACGATACCGTCGTCCGTCTGCTCAACCTTGCCGCCCGGAAAAGCAATCTGCCCGGGATGGTGCTTTAACGCCGAAGACCGTTTGGTCAGAATCAACTGGGGCATATCCCGCTCCAAGACAATCGGAACCAAAACGGCAGCGTCCCGCAGAGGACGACCGGGTGACCCCGCATCCTTGTTCAGATCGAAATCCGAAGACGGGCGCCCTTCGGCGGCAATCGCCCGCTGCAATCGCCCGCGCAAATCGCTCACTCCTTGGCCTCGAATCCAAGAGTCTTTGGATCAAACTGGTAATGCGCCCCGCAGAACTGACAATCGGCCGTGACGATACCCTCATCCGTAGTCATGTGAGCAATGTCTTTCGCTGAATAGATCGACATCGTTTGGCGCACGCGGTCCGCCGAACAGGTACACCCGAACTCCACAGGCTGCGCATCAAAGACCCGTGGCCCATCTGCATGGAACAGGCGCACCAGCAATTCGGTCGGCTGCACGCTTGGTCCGATCAGTTCAATCTCTTCAGCAGACTCCAACAGGATGTTGACATGGTTCCAGTGCTCGGCGCTGTCCCCATCAAGGAAATCCACCGCGTCCAGCAACCCGCCTTCGCCGGACCCGCCCTCGTTTGCCGCAAAGGGCGACGCCTTGGGCATCTGCTGCAGCATCACGCCCCCGGCCCGCCAATGCAGGTCTTCACCCGGCACTTGGGTTTCGCCAAAACTCAGCGCAAATCGCGTCGGCAATTGCTCGGACTGCGCGAAATAGGTCTCGGCACAGGCGGCCAGCGATCCACCGGCAATCGGCGTTATCCCCTGATAGGGAACCGTCCCTTCGCCCTGATCGATCAGTATGGCGAAATACCCCTTCCCGATCTGGCTGAACGGATCAGCATCAGGATCAAGGCGCGTCTCATCATAACTCGCATAGGCCCGGATCCGCGCCGGAATCCCCTCTTCCGAGGGCCCGTAATAGTCTGTCGCAATCAATCTCGCCGGACCATCACCGCGAACCTGCAAGGACAGCTTCCAGCGAAGCTTGATCGTCTGCCCGATCAAAGCCGTCAGCAATGTAGCCTCGGCCACTAAAGCCTCGATAAGCGGCGGATAGTCATGTTGTGCCAGGACATTCTGAAGCACACCGTCCAAGCGGGCCACCCGCCCACGGGTGTCCGTTCGATCAAGCTGAAATGGCAGGACAGTATCGTCCCAGGCGATTTTTGAACCAAGATTCATGGGCTTTCCCTGGCAGCAGGCAGTGTGCGATATCGAGTCTATATAGACATCACAACCGAAGGGCCAAGGGGATGATACCACGCGTCGGCGAAGCATTTAAATCGGGCCAACACTATCGACGACGCCCCGGAGCCTATGCCGTTCTGATCCGAAACGGCCAGGTTTTGCTAACACATCAGGCCAACCCGGTCCCCGAGTTCCAACTTCCCGGAGGCGGCATCGACCCCGGCGAAAGCCCTATCCCAGCATTGCACCGCGAGATTCTTGAAGAGACCGGCTGGAGCGTCGGCCCCCTGCGACGGCTCGGCGCGTTTCGGCGCTTCACCTACATGCCGGAATACGACCTGTGGGCGGAAAAGGTCTGCCACATCTATACCGCCCGACCGACGATATGCAGGGGCGATCCGATCGAACCTGATCACACGGCAATATGGATGGATCCAAACCTCGCCATCAAGATGATCGGCAATGACGGCGACCGCATGTTCCTTGCCAAAGCGCTGCGTTAAAGCCGCTCTATGACTGCGGCCGACAAGTCGTCAGGAAACTCGCCATCATCACCACAATAGTCGATCAGCGAAGAAACAACTGCACCGACAAGAGCTGGTCCCTTTTTTGACGCATGCTGCTGAAGAAGTGCGGCAAACCCGTCTTCGTCCAAAAGGACCTCGTTTTCGTCAGGACATTCTGTGATCCCGTCTGAATATAGCAAAAGACGATCGCCCGCGTTCAATTGCACAGTTGTCTTTGCAAAATCGCCAGCATCCAAAAGCCCGATGGGCGTGCTCCACAATTCCAGAAAGGACACGCTTCCATCGCTTCGCTGAACAGCTGAGCTTGGATGCCCCGCTTGGCAAATCTCGACCAGTCCAGTGTCCAGGTTCACATGGGCAAGCGCCATTGTCAGATACTGATCCGACTCTACATCGCCCTGCAGAATTTCATTCAACTTGTCGAAGGCATCTTCCAGCCGGACCATTTCATATCCGTTGCCCACTCGCGCCAGCGCGATATTGCGGTCCGGCGCGCTATCGCTGAAAAACCCGGCGATTCGCGCTGTCATCAGGGCCGACGCAACGCCGTGACCCGAAACATCCACAGAATAAACGCCGATCTCCCGCGGATTCACATGGAAGTACCCAACAAGATCGCCACCAATATGCCCGCTCGAACGGAACAGCAGCGACACCTCAAACTTGTCCAGCACAAGGTGGCGCTCGGGCACAAGACCTTCCTGAAAGGCGCGCGCACCGCGCAAATCTCGATCAATCGCGGCATAGGCATCTGACAGATCAGACAGCGTGTCCGAAAGTGCCGCGTTCTTTTCCGACAAATCCCGTTGCGCCTTCACAATACGCTCACCCGCCCGAAGGCGTGCTTTCAGTTCGATCGAATTGAAAGGTTTAGACAGGAAATCATCCGCACCGCTTTCCAGCCCTTCGGCCAAAACCTCGCGTTCGGTCTGAGCCGTCAGCAGGATGAAATAGGCCATCCGGTCGGGCAGACCCCGGAAGGCCCGGCAGAACTCGACCCCCGACATGCCGGGCATCATCCAGTCGCTGATGATGATATCAATCGTCGTTCCCTGACAGATCTCAAGCGCCTCTTCGCCCGACGCGGCTTCGATTGTTTCATAGCCCCATTTCGTAAGCGTTCGGGTCAGAAGCCGCCGTTGTGCTTTGCCTGCGCACCTTCATTTCCTGAAAGGCAGCGCTCTTAACATCGGGTTGGATGGTGTCAGCCACCTTTGTCAGGCAGCAGAAGCCAAGCTATCCACTGATCCTGCGTATCGGCCCGATGTTCCAGAAATACAAAGCGCGTATCTTGCCGCGAAAAGCGATCTGAAGGAAATCATACTGGGCTCGTGAAACCGGTAGGAACAGATCGATTCGGGCAAGAAGTTTCTTTATCAGAGACAGTGTTGGCGGGCGACAAAGCTTTGTGCACAACTTCGAAATCTAATAGGCACAAAACCGCGCGCGCCAGCCCAAAGTCATCGAAAGAACCATGTGCCCAACTCTTGCCACATGTCGTTTCTACCGTTCTGATCAACACCGCAGAAAAGACATTTTCAAGAAAGAACCATCATGTTCAAAGCGACCCTCACTGCAATCCTCCTGTCTTCCGTCGCAATTGTGCCGGCAGCTACAATCACAGTTGTCGCAAGCGTGGACACCGCGCATGCCAAATCTGACAACGCTGGCGGAAACGGTGGCGGCAAAGGCAACAGCGGCGGCAGCAAGGGTGGAAAATCTGCGAGCGCCAAGTCAAATTCAAAAGCCGCGAAAGCGACTTCCGGCGGTGGCAGCAAGGGAAAGTCCACGGCGCGCAGCACGGGCAATGACCCGGTTGGAAAATTCCTACGGAAACTGTCGGGCCAAGACAAAAAGACAACCACCAGAGCCAAGGCAAAGACCGCACGATCCAACGCACCAAAGGTTGCGAAAGCTGCTCCCGCGCGTGAAAAGGGTCCGATGCACCCCAGCAACCTCGGCAAGATGAATGGCGCTATGAACGCGAACGTCAACGCGCTGATCGCCCACGTCAAAAACGGCAATACCAACGGTCCGATTGGCGGAATGGCCGCTTTGGCCGTTGCTGGCTATGCCGCTGAAGGCGCCGCAGAAACTCTGGCGGTCAACGAACAATTCGAAAAGCTGGATCAGCTTCTGATCGACAACGGATATGTCGATGAAGACGGCAATCCCGACCTCGAAGCCTATCGCGACGACTTGGAAGGAACGCCCCCAAACGGCAACATTGACGCCATCGAGAAGGCCCTCACCAATGTGGATAGCGACCTGACCATCGACGAGGCCCTTCGGGAGGAAAACAACGGCGTGCAGAATTTCGCCAGCGTGGAAGAATACCAAACTTGGCGCGATGGCACCAAAGGTGCCGACCCGATTGCCGAGGCTGACGTTCTGATCGCCGATCTCGAAGACACAGAACGCCCTATTGACGCTGCCATCGATTATGCGAATGAGCAGATCGAAAACCAGACAGCCGCAGAAGACTACATGCTCTCGATCTGGAACAAAGGCGACGGCGACGACACCGTGCGCAGCGAAGCCGAAGAGGGCCTTATTACAGCGCTCTACGAGAGGATCGAGGCTGACGGTGAAACCCTGACAGGCGCCATCGAGGAATACGCCGACCTTCCCGAGCCTCCAGCCGACGAGCCGGAAGAAGACATCAGCGATACAGGATCCTGCGACCTTGAAACGGGTTGCGAAGAAGATGTGGTGGCGGCTGCAGAATAATCTCTGGCACAGCACGCTGAGATGGGGCGGTCCTTTGGGCCGCCCTTTTCTTTTGCCCGCCTTGTTCCCTTTCGGAAAAAACCGTAAACGCGCTCGGATACCAGAATCCGAGGAAAGTTCATGTCTGCGCCAAAGAAAGTCGTACTGGCCTACTCCGGCGGCCTTGATACGTCGATTATCCTGAAATGGCTTCAAACCGAGTACGGCTGCGAGGTCGTCACGTTCACCGCCGACCTTGGCCAGGGCGAAGAACTCGAACCTGCCCGGAAAAAAGCCGAAATGATGGGCGCGTCAGAAATTTACATCGAAGACCTCCGCGAGGAATTCACCCGCGACTTCGTCTTCCCGATGTTCCGAGCCAATGCCCTGTATGAAGGGCTCTACCTGTTGGGCACGTCCATCGCACGCCCGCTGATCTCTAAGAGGCTGGTCGA
Organism: uncultured Alphaproteobacteria bacterium; assembly: GCA_963841595.1. Lineage (GTDB taxonomy): Bacteria > Pseudomonadota > Alphaproteobacteria > Rhodobacterales > Rhodobacteraceae > CAWJDD01. The sequence goes on from CAWJDD010000005.1 coordinate 202,411, forward strand.
AATTGCCGCTGAAACAGGCGCCGACGCTGTGTCCCACGGTGCAACCGGAAAGGGCAACGATCAGGTTCGCTTCGAACTCTCTGCCTATGCGCTCAACCCCGACATCAAAGTCATCGCGCCTTGGCGCATGTGGGACCTCACCTCGCGGACCAAACTTATAGAGTTCGCTGAAAAGAACCAGATCCCCATCGCCAAAGACAAGCGCGGCGAAGCGCCTTTCTCGGTCGACGCAAACCTTCTGCATACCTCTTCCGAAGGTAAAGTACTGGAAGACCCCGCCGACGAAGCGCCCGACTACGTCTATCAGCGCACTGTTCATCCCGAAGACGCGCCGGATCAACCCGAGATGATCGAGGTCACCTTCAAGGAAGGCGACGCCACCGCCATCAACGGCGAAGCAATGTCGCCCGCAACTTTGCTCACACGTCTGAACGAACTTGGCGGCAAACACGGCATCGGCAGGCTCGATCTGGTCGAAAACCGCTTCGTCGGCATGAAATCCCGCGGTGTCTACGAAACGCCCGGCGGCACAATCCTGCTCGAAGCACACCGCGGCATCGAGCAAATCACACTCGATTCAGGCGCCGGGCACCTGAAAGACTCGATCATGCCCCGCTACGCCGAACTGATCTACAACGGCTTCTGGTTCTCGCCCGAACGCGAGATGCTGCAAGCCCTCATCGACAAAAGCCAAGAACACGTGACCGGCACCGTACGCATGAAGCTCTACAAGGGCAGCGTGCGCACCGTCGCGCGTTGGTCCGACCACTCGCTTTACTCCGAAGCCCACGTGACCTTCGAAGAAGACGCAGGCGCCTACGACCAGCAAGACGCTCAGGGCTTCATTCAGCTAAATGCGCTCCGGCTCAAACTTCTGGCCGCAAGGGATCGTCGCCTGAAGTAACACTTTGAGTCAAATTGCGCTTCTTCTTGGCGAAAATACTCTGGGGTCCGGGGCAAAGCCCCGGTTCCTACATCTTTTTCACAGCCAACTGCTCATAGTAGGGCATTGCTCTTTCAGCCAAGGCAGCAGCCTGGCCATTTAATGTGGGCAAAGCACCCTCTGATCCTGCAAACCCGGTCGAGGCATGCGCCGACCCGTACCAATGCGGCGCCCAGCTTCCATCGAACGGCTTCGGCCCAGCAGGCCAGCTCAACATCGCCGGATCAAACGCAAGCCCAATCGCCTCGCAAAGCTTGCGCAACATACCCTCCGGATCATCGCGAACATCTGCACTATCGATCACTGGCCCGGGGAACCGCAGGAAGATCTCAACCTGTTGCGCGAATCCAATGTCTCGCAAAGTCGGGCTTTCCCGCTTGGCGGCATAACTGGCAACCACGCGCGCGGGATGCCGGATCAGATGCACATTCACGCATCCTTCCGCCCACTCCAATGGAAAGCGCGGCTGCATATGAAACCCCATATGCTTCATGTACCAATGCGCTTTCCCATCCGGCACCGGCCCATCACACAGCCCAGCCACACGCACAGCATCCGTCTCACCCACAGCCAAAATCTTTTCCCGCATCGGATGATCGATCCCCGTCGCCGCAAGGTAAGCCGGATAAAACGGCTCGTCCCAAGCGGCGAAATCAGCGCGATTACCAAAGGCGTACATCATCGCTGTCGACAGGTTGCGTGGCCCTGACCACATGGCAATCTTCAAACCAAACTCCTTCATGGACTCGCTTTTCAGCACGCTAAGCCCACAAAGATCCTGAAACAACTCATCACGGTCGCGCGACATCACGGCCGCTTGAATTGCTCGACAGCACACTTCTGCGCATGGTGCCAGAAATTTGGTGAAGGATATGTCTATGCAATCGTATAAAGCCCCTCTTTTGATCCTGCTGATCGCCCTTGGCATCATGATCCAGGCCGGAACAGCCCAGGCCGCACAGAAACGCGCATTTTTTGCCGGTGGCTGCTTCTGGTGTGTCGAAGCCGATTTCGAGAAAGTCAAAGGCGTCAGCGAAGTCGTCTCGGGTTACACCGGCGGTAAGACGAAGAACCCCACCTACAAACAAGTCACTAAAGGCGGAACCGGCCATTATGAGGCCGTCGAGATCCGCTATAACGACAGCAGTGTCAGCTATGATCGCCTTCTTCACCTCTTTTTCCGGTCTGTTGACCCGACTGATGCTGGTGGCCAGTTCTGCGACCGTGGCAACAGCTACCGAACCGCCATTTTCGTGACGAACCCGCAGGAACGCGCCGCCGCAGAAAAGGCCAAAGCCGAAGGCGAGAAAGAGCTTGGTCGCAAAATCGTCACCCCAATCCTGAACGCCGGCCAGTTCTACAACGCCGAGGCTTATCATCAGGACTACTACAAAGCCTCTGACGTCGTGATCACCCGCCGTGGCCCGAAGTCGAAGAAGGAAGCCTATAAGTTCTACCGCAAAGCCTGCAAGCGCGACCAAAAGGTGCGCCAGCTTTGGGGAAGTGCAGCGCCCTTCGCCAGCTGAGTTTTCGACTTTCGCCCCCGAGTGTGGACCGCTAGATTTAGGCCGACACTTGGGGGTGTGACATGACTGTTACCGGCACTGCCGTCACACCGATGATGGCTCAGTTTCTTGAAATCAAATCCGAGTATCCGGACGCTCTTCTGTTCTATCGGATGGGCGATTTCTATGAACTGTTCTTTGACGATGCGGTTTCCGCCGCTGCCGCCCTCGACATTGCCCTCACCAAACGCGGCAAACATCTTGGCGACGACATCCCGATGTGCGGCGTGCCTGTCCATGCAGCTGATGGTTATCTCCTGACGCTGATCCGAAAAGGCTTCCGGGTCGCGGTTTGCGAGCAGCTCGAAAATCCGGCCGAAGCGAAAAAGCGCGGCTCAAAGTCCGTCGTGAAACGCGGTGTGGTCCGGCTGGTCACACCTGGTACGCTGACCGAGGAATCGCTTCTCAACGCCCGCCGCCACAACTTCCTTGTCGCCCTTGCCGAAGTCCGCGACGAAGCAGCGATTGCCTGGGCCGACATCTCGACCGGTGAATTGCGGGTCTTGCCCGTCCCCACTGTACGCTTTGCGCCTGAACTGGCCCGGCTAGCACCCCGTGAAGTCATTGTCGTTGACACAAAATACGCTGATTATACCGATTTAGTGACAGAATCTAGCGCGGCGCTCACCCCGCTTTCCCCGGCCAGCTTTGACAGCCAGTCTGCTCAAAAGCGTCTGTGCGACCTATGGCAAGTGACCAGCCTAGATGCTTACGGCGCTTTCAGCCGTGCTGAGCTGTCCGCTATGGGCGCGCTGGTCGATTATCTCGACCTGACGCAAAAGGGAAACCTCCCGCTTATCCGCCCGCCAGTCCGCGAAAGCACCGGCGGAACCGTCCAGATCGACGCCGCAACCCGCCGAAACCTTGAACTGACGCAGGCGCTTTCCGGTGGTCGCGAAGGCTCACTTTTGCACGCCATCGACCGCACCGTGACGGCCCCCGGAGGCCGGTTGATCGAGCGGCGAATTTCGTCTCCCTCTCGCGAACTGGGCACCATTCAGGAACGCCTTAGCGCGGTCCGCTGGCTTGTCGAAGACAACGCCGTGCGAAGCGCCATCCGCGATGCGCTGAAAAGATGCCCCGACATTGAACGGGCAATGTCTCGTCTGGCGCTCAATCGCGGTGGACCCCGCGACCTAACCGCAATTCGCGACGCACTGGCCCAGATGCCTGCACTCATTCCACTTATCGCGCAAGACGACTCCCCTGATGTTGCACTCGAATGGTCACAGGACATTTCCTACTTCAAGGACCTGCAGGAATTGCTCGAAACCGCGCTGATCGCCGAACCACCTCTACTAGCGCGTGACGGCGGATTTATCGCCGCCGAATTTAACAGCGAACTGGATGAAGCCCGCAAACTGCGCGACGAAGGTCGCAGCGTGATTGCTGGATTGCAGGCCGACTACGCGAAAGAGACCGAGATCTCGGCGCTGAAGATCAAGCACAACAACGTCCTTGGTTATTTCATCGAAACAACTGCCACCCACGCCGATAAGATGCTGGCAAAGTCCGACCGCTTTATTCACCGCCAGACCACGGCCAACGCTGTGCGTTTCACAACGGTTGAGCTGTCCGAACTTGAGACAAAAATCCTGAACGCTGGCTCGCATGCGCTAGAAATCGAAAAGCGCCTTTTCGAGGACTTGCGCACCGCCATTCTAGATCAGGCTGGCCTTCTTGGCGTCGCATCCATGTCCCTTGCCAATCTCGATGTCTCAGCCGCATTTGCAGCACTTGCAGCCGATCAGAACTGGTGCGCCCCGCAAATCGACAACAGCCGCAAATTCAACATTACCGGCGGTCGCCATCCTGTCGTCGAAGCAGCCCTGAAACGCAGCGGCGGCACACCTTTCATCGCCAACGACTGCGACCTGTCCGCAGACAAGGGCGGCAAAGTCTGGTTGCTTACTGGTCCAAACATGGCTGGTAAGTCGACCTTCCTCCGCCAGAACGCCCTGATCGCCCTTCTGGCACAGGCCGGCAGCTTTGTTCCCGCTGAAAAGGCCGAAATTGGCCTTGTTAGTCAAATATTCAGCCGTGTCGGGGCCGCCGACGATCTGGCACGCGGACGGTCTACTTTCATGGTCGAAATGGTCGAAACCGCCGCGATCCTGAACCAGGCCAACGATCACGCACTGGTCATACTTGATGAAATCGGACGCGGCACGGCCACCTACGACGGGCTTTCCATCGCATGGGCCACACTCGAGCACCTGCACGATGCCAACAAATGCCGCGCCCTGTTTGCAACTCATTATCACGAGATGACCGAACTGGCCGACCGACTGGACCACGCGTTAAACGCCACCGTCGCCGTCAAAGAGTGGGAAGGCGAAGTCATCTTCCTCCACGAAGTCCGGCAAGGTGCGGCAGACAGAAGCTATGGCGTCCAGGTGGCCCGGCTCGCAGGCCTGCCTAAAAGCGTCGTGGACCGCGCGCGTGTCGTGCTGGACGCACTTGAAAAAGGCGAACGCGAAGGTGGTTCACGGCAAAAGGCGCTGATCGACGACTTGCCGCTTTTCTCTGCGGCGTCCGTCGCCCCAGCGCCAAAACCCGCCAAACCATCCGTATTAGAGAATAAGCTCGCCGAAATACGCCCCGACGAACTGACGCCTCGCGAAGCGTTGGACCTGCTCTATCAGTTGAAATCGCTAGAAAATAACTAGCTCGCCGGCATCGAGCTTACGCCGACCCTCGCGGGACGTAGCAGGCGGTCATGCAACATGAACCCGTCCGCTTCGACCTGAATGATGTCACCAGCCCTTGTTCCCGGCAGTGGTGCCTCGAACATCGCTTCATGCAGTTGCGGATCAAATCGGTCGCCCACTTCCGGTGAAATCGGCTCGATTCCGTGCTTTTTGAAAACGCTGATCAACTCACGCATCGTCAATTCGACGCCTTCGATCATCGCTTTGTGTGTTTCACGCATGTCTTCCGGGACAGACTGAACCGCACGCCTCATGTTATCGAACACCGGTAGCAAGTCGCGCGACAGTTTCGATCCGCCATATTGCTCGGCTTCCCGACGATCCCGCTCGGACCGCTTCCGCGAATTCTCGGCGTCTGCCAGCGCGCGCATGAACTTATCCTTAAGCTCATCGCGTTCGGCCTGAAGCGCCAGGATCATCTCATCGGTATCCGGCTCTTCCATCGCCTCATCGGCGTTAATGTCGATCAGCTCTTCTTCTGGCATGGGTTTTTTCGCGTCATTCATCGCTGCCCTCGATCTGTAATCAACCGACCCACTAATTGGGCCGTATAGTCCACGATTGGCACGATCCGCCCATAGTTCAGACGAGTAGGCCCAATCACGCCAACCGCACCAATAATCTTTCGATCAGCGTTCATATAGGGAGAGACGACCAAAGAGGAACCCGAAAGTGAGAAAAGCTTGTTCTCAGAGCCGATAAAAATGCGCACACCCTCACCCGCCTCGGCCAGTTCCAGAAATTCGGCAATATCCCGCTTTCGTTCAAGGTCGTCGAAAAGCGAGCGGATGCGCTCCAGGTCTTCTTCCTCGGCACCCTCGCCCAACAGATTCGCCCGACCGCGAACGATCAAACGTTCGTATGTCGTGCCCTCGTTCTCCCAAAATGCCGTTCCGTCTTCGACCAAAGTCCGCGCCAGAATGTCCAGTTCCTGCCGGTGCTTTGAAATCTCGGTGCGCACAACGCTTTCCAGTTCGGACAATGTCCGCCCTTCGATAATCGAATTCAGGAAATTCGCTGCCTCTCGGAAAGAGCTGGGTGTCTGGCCCATGGGCGGTTGAAATACCCGGTTCTCGACATGCCCATCAGCAAAAACCAGCACCACAAGGGCGCGGTCCTGCGCCAGGCTGACAAACTCGATATGTTTGATGGGCGCCTCATGCTTGGGCGCCAAAACTAGGCTCGCACCACGAGTTACACCAGACAAAGCAGATCCGACACGATCAAGAATCGCCGCAACATCGCTGTTGTCTTCGGTCAGACCGCTTTCAATGGCATCCCGGTCCGACAATTCCGCGTCGCCAACCTCAAGAATGCCATCGACGAACATCCTTAGTCCGAACTCAGTCGGGATGCGCCCTGCTGAAACATGCGGCGCGGCTAAAAGCCCCATATACTCAAGATCTTGCATTACATTTCGGATCGTCGCCGCGCTGACCTGTTCACTCATCTCACGGGTCAGCGACCGCGACCCAACCGGATCGCCAGACTGCAGATACCCCTCGACGACACGGCGAAACACTTCGCGCGAGCGTTGGTTCATCTCTTCCAGAAGTTTTCCGGTATCGTTCATGTGCAACAATCGTTAGGGGAGCTGCAATTAAAGGAAAGGCGCAGCAAAGGTCAATCGGGGTTGATGACGCGGACCGCCATGACTATGACCGCTGGATATCAACAAGAGGTGACCACATGCGACCTTCGGGACGGGATACCGCCGAGATGCGTCCGGTATTAATCGAAACGGGCGTGACGCGACATGCCGAAGGCTCCTGCCTGATCAAATGCGGCGACACGCACGTGCTCTGTACGGCTTCGGTTGACGAGCGCGTGCCCCCTTGGATGAAAAACTCCGGCCTCGGATGGGTCACCGCAGAGTACGGCATGCTGCCCCGCGCAACCCACACCCGAAGCCGCCGCGAAGCCAAAAACGGCCAGTCCGGTCGCACGCAGGAAATCCAGCGCCTGATCGGCCGGTCTTTGCGCGCCTGTGTTGACAGGCCAGCCTTGGGCGAACGCCAGATCGTTATCGACTGCGACGTTATTCAGGCCGACGGCGGCACGCGGTGCGCTTCGATCACAGGTGGCTGGATCGCTCTGCGTTTGGCGGTGAATGCTCTGATGAAGGCAGGAATGGTCAAAACCGACCCGCTGACCGATCACGTCGCAGCTGTGTCTTGTGGCATCTACGCTGGCCAGCCCGTCCTTGACCTTGACTACCCCGAAGACAGCGAAGCCGGGGTCGACGGCAACTTCGTGATGACGGGAAGCGGCAAGTTGATCGAGGTGCAGATGTCCGCCGAAGGCTCGACCTTTTCACGCGACCAAATGAATACCCTGCTCGATCTTGCCTCAGATGGTGTCAACACACTGGTTGCAGCGCAGAAAGTCGCCTCAAGCTGATGCGGCACTTTACGGGCGATACGTTACTTGTGGCCACGCATAACGCGGGCAAACTGGACGAGATCGCCGACCTGCTGAGCGACCTTGGCATCACCGTTATCGGAGCTGCTGAAAAGGGCCTGCCCGAACCCGAAGAAACTGGCACGACTTTTGTCGAGAACGCCCGGATTAAGGCGCACGCCGCATCGCAAGCGACTGGTTTGCCTGCCTTGGCGGACGATTCCGGAATTGAAATCGACGGTCTTGACGGCGCGCCCGGCGTTTACACCGCTGATTGGGCTGAAACGCCTGACGGGCGGGACTTCGTGATGGCAATGACCCGCAGCTATAATGAGTTGATCGCCCGAGGCGCTGCCAAACCTTGGACCGCACGTTTTTGCTGCACCTTTGTGCTTGCCTGGCCAGATGGCCACGACGAGGTTTTCGCGGGCAAAATCGACGGCCAGATTGTCTGGCCCATGCGCGGCGACCATGGCCATGGCTATGATCCCGATTTTTCAGCCCGACGGCCACGATATTACTTTCGGCGAGATGGACCGATGGACAAAGAACCGCATAAGCCATCGCGCCGACGCCTTTCGTAAGCTGAAAGGCCGTATTTCAGCATGACTAACAGCCGTGACTTCGGCCTCTATGTTCACTGGCCCTTTTGCCAAGCCAAATGCCCCTACTGCGACTTTAACAGCCACGTCACGGATGAAATTGACGACGCTGCATGGGCAAACGCATTGACCAGCGAGATTAAACGTCGCAGGCGAAGAACTGTCCGGATCGCGTTCTAAGTTCAATCTTCTTCGGTGGCGGCACACCGAGCCTGATGTCGCCCGAGACCGTGGTGAAGGTCATCGAAACCGCCCGCGCCGCATGGCCCACAGTCAACGATATTGGAAATCACGCTCGAAGCAAATCCCACTTCTGTCGAAGCTGCGCGTTTTCAGGCTTTTGCTGACGCCGGCGTAAATCGCACTTCTGTCGGCGTGCAGGCGCTGAACGATGACGATCTCAAGGCACTCGGGCGCTTGCACACTGCAGGCGAAGCCCGCCAAGCCTTTGAAATTGCGCGATCAACTTTTCCACGTGTGTCTTTTGATCTGATCTATGCGCGCCAGAACCAGACGCTGGCCGCATGGGAACACGAACTGGCCCAAGCCTTAGACATGGCCGCAGACCACTTGTCTCTTTATCAACTGACCATCGAAGACGGCACCGCGTTTGGCGATCGATACGCGCGCGGCGGGCTGAAAGGCCTTCCCGACGAAGACCTGTCCGCCGATATGTACGAACTTACCCAGGTTATGACCGCGAACGCCGGGCTGCCCGGTTATGAGGTCTCGAACCACGCAGCGCCGGGCTCGGAATCCCGCCACAACCTTATCTATTGGCGATCACAAGATTGGGTTGGCATCGGCCCCGGCGCGCATGGTCGATACTCCAAAGCGGGCATGCGCATCGCAACCGAAGCACACCGTCTGCCGCAAGACTGGCTGCGCGCCGTGCAGGAAGACGGCAGCGGGGAATCTCTCCGAAGCGTCGTCCCAGTCGAGGTTGTCCGAGAAGAATACCTCATGATGGGCCTGCGGCTACGCGAGGGCGTATCGGTCCCTCAATTTTGGGAATTCAAGAAGGCTTTCAATGACTTAGCGGAAGATGGACTATTGGAGTTCTCAGGTGACCGCGTCCGAACAACCCAAAAGGGACAACCCCTTTTGAATGTCGTATTGCGCCAGCTTCTGACCTAGACCTCTCCGGCATCGATTGTCGCAGACAAGCGGCGACAAAGCTCGTCTAATTGCTCAAGGTCCTTATACTTCACCGTCAACACACCGGCCTCGCCGCCCGGCTTGTGATCTATCGAAACCTTCATGCCTAGCGCCGCCGACAGGTCTTTTTCGATCTGCCGCGTGTCGGCGTCTTTCAGCTGAGTGACGTTGTCCGTTTTTGCTTCCTTTGGTCCACGCTTGGCAAGTTTCTCGGTCTCACGAACCGAAAGCTCCCCCTTGATCACCTGTTGCGCCAGCGCCATTGGGTCCAGCGCTGTCAAAAGCGCGCGCGCGTGGCCCATCGTCAGATCACCAGCCCGCACCAAGTCAAGCACCGGCTCGGGCAGGTTCAGCAACCGCAACATATTCGCGATATGGCTTCTGCTCTTGCCAAGCGCTACGGCCAGCTGCTCTTGCGTATGCCCAAACCGATCCATCAACTGCTGATACGCAGCCGCTTCCTCAACCGCATTCAGGTCGGCGCGCTGGATATTCTCGATGATCGCCAGCTCCAACACTTCGGTGTCATCAAGTTCGCGAACGATCGCTGGCACTTCGTGAAGTTGAGCACGCTGTGCCGCCCGCCATCGCCGCTCGCCCGCGACGATCTCGTATCCGTCAGCATCACGCGGGTTCACGCGAAGGATCAGCGGCTGAATAATACCCTTCTCGCGGATGGAAGATTTCAAGCTCGCGCAAAGCGTCTTCGGTAAAGGTCCGTCGAGGCTGATCTGGGTTCGGCGCAATCCGGGCGATGTCGATCATCAGCTCGGCTTTACGCGGCCCAGCTTCTGGCTTTGCGGCCTCTGTCTTGGGTTCAACATCCGCCATCAGTGCCGACAAACCACGACCCAATCCTCGACGCTCTGCTTTTGCCTGTGCCATGTTTCCTACCCTATGGTGTGGTTGTTCGGATTTTCTCTACCATTTCTTGTGCCAAAGCGCGATAGGCAACAGCCCCTTTCGAACTCGGATCGTAACTGATCACTGGCATTGCAAAAGACGGCGCTTCTGATATTCGCACATTGCGCGGCACCACTGTGTTAAACACTAGTTCGCCCAAGGTTCCGCGCGCATCATCTTCGACTTGTTGGCTCAGATTGTTGCGCCCGTCGTACATCGTCAGCAACACACCCTCGATCCGAAGATTGGGATTTGCGGTTTGCCGAACTTCGCGAATCGTCAACATCAGTTGGGAAAGCCCTTCCAACGCAAAGAACTCACTTTGCAAAGGGATCAAGAACAGAATCTGACGCTACCATCGCGTTAATCGTCAAAAGGCTAAGCGACGGTGGACAGTCGATCAGAATATAGTCCAGTTCGTAAGCGTCGATTGCGGGTTGCCGCAGCGCATCGTGCAAAAGAAAGCTGCGCTTCTCGATCGACATCATTTCGATATCGGCCGAGCTTAGGTCGGTTGTCGATGGCGCAAGCAGAAGGCCATCAACTGTCGTCTCGCGGATGACGTCATCCAAAGGCGCGTCGTCCAGAATCAAGTCGTACGTGGTGTATTCCCGCTGTCTCTGGCTCCATACCCAGGCCGGTTGACGCGTTTCCTTGTGGGTCGAGATCGACCAAAAGAACGTTATGTCCCACCTCCGCCAAGGCTGCACCAAGGTTGATGGCGGTCGTTGTTTTGCCAACGCCGCCTTTCTGGTTCACGATCGAAATTATGCGGGGGCGGGGGTCGCGTTGGGTCAGACACGCTTGATATCTCCGATGCTCAAAATGACGGCTTCTGGGTCCGTTTGGCTGTCGTAGGTTTCGCAGTCAAAGCGCCAATGTTCAAGCGCCTCTGACATTTCCTCCGTCGATTTTGCGCCTTTTAAGAACAGCGCACGGCCCTGCGGCGCAAGGTGTTGTGCCCAAACTCCAAAAGGTCTGACAGCGATGCCAATGCGCGGGCAGACAAAATGTCTGCGCAAAGCGGCGGCAACTCTTCGATCCGCTTGGCCAACACATCTCCTGCGACACCCGTTTCTCTCAGCAGCGTTCGCAGAAAGACGGCTTTCCTCTGATCAGCCTCGACAAGCGTAACCCTAAGGTCCGGCCTCATCTCTGCAGCCAATACCGCCACAACGGCGCCGGGAAAGCCGCCGCCACTACCAAGATCAACCCAAATCCTTGCGGTACTCGGCGCGAAAGTCAGAAGCTGCGCTGAATCCAAAAAATGCCGCTCCCAAAGGACGTCCAAGGAGCTTTTGGAAATAAGATTAATCTTGCACGTCCAGCGCCGCAGAAGATCAGCATAGACGTCAAGCCGCTGAAGTGTTTCACGTGAAACATTTGTTTGCTCTACAAACTCCGCGCGCGCATTATTCTTCATGCCCGGTTACGAACCCGCTGGCGCAGCTTCGCAAGGATAAGCGTAAGAGCTGCCGGCGTTATCCCCTCTACACGTCCAGCTTGCCCCAAGGTCTCGGGTCGCACTTTCGACAACTTAAGTCGAAGCTCAGAAGACAGCCCATTCAGCGTGTCATAATCGAAGTCCGCTGGGATTTCGTGTGCCTCGTCCCGATGAAGGCTCGCCACATCTCGCGCCTGACGCGCGATATACTGAGCATACAGCGCGTCATTCTTAAGCTGCTGACCAATCTCTGCCTTAATGCTCTCAAGCTGCGGGCGTAACGCAACGACTGTGGCGAAGTCGACGTCTGCAAGGGACAGAAGCGAATAGCAACTGCGCCGCTGACCATCGGCTGCTAACCGAATGCCCGCCTCGGCTGCCTCGTTGGCCGCAACACTCTCGGACTCGAGCAGCGCCCGTCCAGCCTCAAGGGCCTCGGCCTTTTCAGAAAACGCATGCATCCGCGCTTCGCCAACACAGCCCACTTCAAAGCCGAAAGGCGTCAGCCGCTGATCCGCGTTATCCGCCCGAAGCGACAATCGAAATTCGGCGCGCGACGTGAACATACGATATGGCTCGGTCACACCACGGGTGATCAGATCATCGACCATGACCCCGATGTATGATGTTTCGCGGCCAAAGGTCACCGGAGCCAGCCCCAAAGCATCCCCGGCCGCATTAAGACCTGCAACCATCCCCTGAGCTGCGGCCTCTTCATAGCCTGTCGTCCCGTTGATCTGCCCAGCCAGGTACAGCCCTTCGACTTCTCGCAACCTTAGCGTTTTACTCAAAGCGCGAGGGTCGACATAGTCATACTCAATCGCATATCCCGGCTGAGCAATTTCAGCATTCTCAAGCCCGCGGATCGAATGAACATAGGCGTGCTGCACATCCTCTGGAAGCGAAGTCGATATTCCGTTCGGATACACAAGGTCACTTGTAAGCCCCTCAGGCTCCAAAAAGATTTGATGCGAGGTTTTCTCGGCAAACCGCACAACCTTATCTTCTATTGACGGACAATAGCGCGGGCCAACTCCGTCAATTTGGCCACCGTACATCGCAGAGCGTGCAAGGTTTTCGCGGATGATCTCGTGCGTTTTCTCGTTTGTATGCGTGATCCCACAGGACACCTGCCGCGCAGACACGCCGCTGGACAAAAAAGAAAACAGCGACGGCAAATCATCGCCCGGCTGCTTTTCAAGCAAGTCCCAGTCAATGGTTCCGAACTTGATCCGGGGCGGCGTCCCCGTCTTAAGCCGCCCAAGCGACACGCCAAATTCATCAATCCGCTCAGCCAGCTTGACCGATGGATCATCGCCAATCCGACCACCCGGGCGCGACACGTCGCCAATATGGATAATCCCGCGCAGGAACGTACCCGTGGTCAAGACTACAGCCGCAGATCGGACTTCCGATCCGTCGGCCAAACCCACGCCGCGTACGGCTCCGCCGTCAAAGACAAAGTCGACAACCTCGCCTTCAATAACCCGTATGTTCGGATGCGCCGCCATCTCGGCCTGCATCTCTGAACGATAAATCGCTCGGTCCGCCTGCGCGCGAGGCCCTTGTACTGCCGGACCCTTTCGCCGGTTCAAAAGCCGAAACTGGATACCTGCCTTATCGGCAACCCGCCCCATAACGCCGTCCAACGCATCGATCTCGCGGACAAGATGCCCCTTGCCCAAGCCGCCAATCGCCGGGTTGCAAGACATCACACCAATGCCATCAGCACGAAGCGTCGCCAGAACGACCCGCGCACCACGGCGGGCCGCCGCATGCGCTGCCTCGGTTCCGGCGTGGCCTCCGCCAACCACGATCACGTCTGTGTCCAGATGTTTCACGTGAAACATCGCTCCTTACTTACCGATGCAAAAGCTCGAAAAAATCTCGTCCAGAAGGTGCTCGACATCAACCTGCCCCACAAGGCTATCCAGCGCCCGTATCGCAACCCGAAGTTCCTCAGCTACAATCTCCGTCTGCTCCGGGGAAGTCTCTAGCTGATCCCGAACGATTCCCAAAGCCGCAATAGCACGTCGCAGCGCAGCCCGATGCCTTTCGCGAATGGCAATACCGGCAAAGGATGCGCGCTGCTCGATCACCTTGGTGATCTTTTCTACCAAATCGCCCAGGCCTACGCCCGTTAAAGCCGAGAAATCTCCGGCCCAGATGTCTGCCTTAGGAACAGCAATAATGTCATCTTCGCGCGCAGGCATAACCGGATCCTCCCCTACGCCCTTCAATATTAAACGGAGATCAGCCGCTTCGGCCCGCTTCAATGCAAGATCAACACCCAACACCTCGATCTTATCATCTGAATCTCGAATGCCCGCCGTATCCAGAAAGGTCACTGGCAAGCCTGACAGATCCATCCGAACTTCGATCACGTCACGCGTCGTCCCGGCAACCTCGGAAGTTATGGCCGCCTGACGCCCCGCAAGCGCGTTCAGCAAGGTCGATTTCCCAACATTTGGCGGGCCAACAATGGCAACCTCAAAACCGTAGCGAATACGCTCGGCCGCCGAAACTCCGGCAGCCTCAGCACGCAGCTCTGCCTCCACCACATCCAGCAAGCTACGAACCTCCGGCACCACATCTGTCGGCACCTCTTCATCGGCAAAATCGATTGTTGCCTCCAATAGGGCGGCTGCACGGATCAACCGCACCCTCCAGCCCTCTGCCTTATAGCCCAGCGCACCAGAGAGAACCCGAAGAGCCTGACGCCGCTGGGCCTCTGTCTCGGCATCTACCAAATCAGCCAAACCCTCGACCTGAGCCAAATCAAGACGTTCATTTTCCAAAGCGCGTCGCGTGAATTCGCCAGCGTCAGCAGGTCGCAAACCCAATTGGCCCAGCGCCGCCAAAACAGCTGACACCGTCGCGAGGGACCCATGCAAATGAAGCTCGGCAACATCTTCGCCCGTAAAACTTCCGGGACCCGGAAACGCCAGCACGATGGCTTCGTCCAGCACCTCTCCGCCAAAGCGTAAAACCCGCAAACTGGGCCGGCGCACAGGCACATCCCGCCCAACAAGGCTGGCGACAGAACTTAGGGCGTCAGGCCCCGATATTCGCACAACCGCGACGCCCGACTTACCCCGCGCCGAAGCCGTGGCAAAGATCGTATCCATAAGATTAAGCCTCTGTAATAAAACAGAAAATCAGGCATTCATCGAGTCGAAGAACTCGGCATTCGACTTGGTCTGCTTCAGCTTCGACAAGAGGAACTCAATCGCATCCGTTGTACCCATCGGGTTCAGGATGCGCCGCAGCACAAAGGTCTTCTGCAGGTCATTCTTGTCAACCAACAGTTCTTCTTTCCGCGTACCTGACTTGAGAATGTCCATGGCGGGATAAACACGTTTGTCCGCAACCTTGCGGTCCAGAACGATTTCGCTGTTACCCGTGCCTTTGAATTCTTCAAAGATCACTTCGTCCATCCGGCTACCGGTGTCGATCAAGGCGGTCGCGATGATCGTCAATGAACCGCCCTCTTCAATGTTCCGAGCCGCACCAAAGAAACGCTTTGGTCGCTGAAGCGCATTCGCATCAACACCACCGGTAAGGACCTTACCCGAAGACGGCACAACCGTGTTGAACGCACGACCAAGACGCGTGATCGAATCCAGCAGGATCACCACATCGCGTTTGTGTTCCACCAACCGCTTGGCCTTCTCGATCACCATGTCACTCACCGCCACGTGCCGGGTCGCAGGTTCGTCGAAGGTCGAAGACACAACCTCACCCTTCACCGACCGCTGCATATCCGTGACTTCCTCGGGACGCTCATCGATCAGAAGGACGATCAGATAGCACTCCGGGTGGTTTGTCTCGATCGAGTTCGCAATGTTCTGCAGCAAAACCGTTTTGCCAGTCCGTGGAGGCGCCACGATCAGCGAACGCTGGCCTTTCCCAATTGGCGCAACCAAGTCGATGATCCGGGCCGACTTGTCCTTGATCGTCGGATCTTCGATCTCCATCGTCATACGCTCATCAGGATACAACGGCGTCAGGTTGTCGAAGCTAACCTTGTGGCGCGCCTTCTCGGGGTCCTCGAAGTTGATCTTCTCGACCTTGGTCAGCGCGAAATAACGTTCTCCAGCGTCATTCGGCTCGCGAATAACGCCTTCCACCGTATCACCTGTCCGAAGTGCAAACTGTCGGATCATCTCGGGCGACAGATAAATATCATCCGGACCGGCCAAATAGTTCGCCTCTGGCGACCGCAGGAACCCAAAACCGTCCTGCATCACTTCCAGCACACCGTCGCCACCAATGACCCAGTCTTCATCGGCACGCTCTTTCAGGATCGAGAACATCATCTCGCCCTTGCGCATCGTGGACGCATTTTCGATCTCAAGCTCTTCAGCCATATCGAGCAGCTCTTTTGGCGCCTTCAATTTCAGCTCGGCAAGATTCAAACGATCAGACATGGAAAGCCTTTCAGCCGCAGCAGAACCCGCGGTGTCGGTCAGAAATGTGAAAAACCATCGGACGCCAGGACGGCAACCGGTTTGGGGTTAGTTAAGAAACAGAAAGCCGCGAGTCAACTGTTCTCAGAAACGAACAATCACCGAGAATACGATCACAATCATCAAAACCGTCGGAACTTCGTTCATCAGCCGATAGGTTCTGCCAGTTCTGATATTCTCGCCAGCAACAAAATCCTTCCGCCGCGCACCAAGCCACATGTGAAACCAAGTCATTGCCAAAACGCTCACCGCCTTAGCCCATGGCCAGATCGCCGACCAGTCGACGACCCCCGGCGTGAAAACCAACAGTAATCCAAACAACCATGTCGCAATCATCGCCGGATTCATGATTGCCTTCAGCAACCGGCGTTCCATTGTCGAAAACATCTCATGCGTGTCACCACTTTGTCCGACCTGCTCTGAGTGATACACAAACAGCCTTGGCAAATAAAACAATCCCGCCATCCACGCGATCACCGAGATCACATGCAAAGCCTTCACCCATGGATAGGCATTCAGCAGAATATCGGTCATCTTGCCCCTCTCTTTGCACCTTGCCTCCTATAATAAATATAAGAAGAAAGAAAAGATGTGGTGGTTAGTAGGGCCGGTGGATAAGTGGAATTAGTGTTCCCCAAGGACAGTTACACACAACGCGAATTTCCTACGCCATCACCGCGTAAATCTTATCTTAACCACTCAAAAATCCATTGAAAAACAG
Source organism: uncultured Alphaproteobacteria bacterium (assembly GCA_963841595.1). Taxonomy (GTDB): domain Bacteria; phylum Pseudomonadota; class Alphaproteobacteria; order Rhodobacterales; family Rhodobacteraceae; genus CAWJDD01. The sequence goes on from CAWJDD010000005.1 coordinate 219,327, forward strand.
TTAGTTAATAAAAAATAAACAGTGGACGAATCTGTGGACCTCTCGTGTAAGACGTTGGAATAACTATAGATACACACACCACCTTCATTTCGACTATCCACCGTGGACAGTTTTCGGACTATCGTGGATCAAACGCGGGTAATCTCGGATAACCACAAATCTCACCGTCTCCCAAGTTTTTACCCACGCCGCCAAACGACAAAGGCTCACAGAGTTATCCACATGACCTCACTCGTCCTCGCCTCCGGATCCACGATACGCGCAGAGCTTCTGCGCCGGTCCAACGTACCCTTCGAAGTAAGCCTTCCGCAGGTCGATGAAGCCATGATCAAGGACGCACTGGTTGCAGAAGGCGCCTCGCCCCGCGACATTGCCGACGCCTTGGCCGAAGGTAAAGCTCGCAAAGTAGCCGGCCGCTTCTCTGATAGGCTGGTCCTTGGATGCGATCAGGTTCTGGATTTCGAAGGCCGGATCCTGTCCAAACCAGAAAGCACAGACGAGGCCTTCCAACAGCTTTCAGCGATGCGCGGAAAACGCCATACGCTTTTGTCTGCCGCTGTCATTTATGAAGGCGGAAAACCCGTTTGGCGGCATGTTGGGCAGGTACGGTTGCACATGCGGGAATCCTCGGACGAATTTCTGACAGACTACATAACTCGGAACTGGGACAGCATCCGACATGCGGTAGGCGCCTATAAGCTTGAAGAAGAAGGCCCGCGCTTGTTCACAAGAATCGAAGGCGACCACTTCAACGTTCTTGGCATGCCGCTGTTAGAGCTCTTGTCCTATCTCACCTTGCGAGGCACGTTAATGTCATGACCGCTTTGCGCATCCCCTTGGCCGGTGTCATCGGCTCGCCAATCGCACACTCCAAATCGCCGCGTCTGCATCAACATTGGCTGCGGCGCTATGGGATCAATGGCCATTACATCCCCATGGATATTACAGCGGCAGACCTGGAAGACGCGCTGCGCTATTTGCCAAAACTTGGCTTCGTCGGCGTCAACATAACCATTCCGCACAAAGAGCATGTTCTGACGATCGCCGATCAGGCAACGGATCGCGCAGCTTTGATCGGCTCAGCCAATACCCTGACGTTTACCCCAGACGGCAAGCTGTTTGCCGACAACACTGATGGTTACGGTTTTATCGAGAACCTTAAACACGGGGCTCCCGATTGGGATCCCACCGCAGGACCGGCCGCCGTCATTGGCGCAGGCGGGGCCGCCCGCGCCGTTCTGTCGTCATTACTTGACGCCGGTGTGAACAGAATTCGCCTGTCGAACCGTACCAAGAACCGGGCCGAAGGCTTGCGGCGTGAATTCGGCAGTAAGGTTGAGGTCGTTGATTGGGTCCAAGCAGGCAATATGCTTGAGGGCGCGAAAACAATCATCAACGCTTCTTCGCTTGGTATGGAAGGCAAGCCCGAGATGCGCTTGCCGCTGGACGGCATCTCGAAAGACGCAGTTGTCACAGACCTTGTCTATACGCCCTTGGAAACACCCCTTTTGGCCCATGCCCGCCAGATTGGGTGCCGCACGGTCGATGGGTTGGGCATGCTTCTTTACCAAGCCGCACCCGGGTTCGAGCGTTGGTTTGGCTTGCGCCCGGAAGTCGACGATGCGCTTCGCGAGACACTTCTCAGGTGACCCGTCCTTTCGTCATCGGCCTGACCGGCTCTATCGGTATGGGCAAATCCACCACGTCAGAAATGTTCCGCGACGCGGGCATCCCCGTCTGGGATGCCGACAGCGCCGTTCACCGCCTGTATGAAGGCGCGGCCGTCCGTGAAATCGCGGGGCTTCGGCCCGAAGCCATTTTTGAAGGTGTGGTAAGCCGCCCCGAGCTTAGCCAATGGATCAAAGATGACCCAACCGCGCTAAAAAAAATCGAAGCCATTGTTCACCCGCTTGTGGCAGCCGACCGCAAGACTTTCATCGAAACCGCCACAGCCCCGATTGTGCTGGTGGATATCCCGCTGTTGTTCGAAACCGGTGGCGAAATCAGCGTAGACTTCATCGTCGTCGTCTCGGCCCCTGAAGACGAACAGCGTCGTCGCGTCTTGGAGCGTCCTGGAATGACGGTCGAAAAATTCGAAGTGTTGAAAGCCAAGCAGATGCCAGACGCCGAAAAAAGAACCCGCGCAGACGCCGTTATCGAAACCACATCGCTTGAAGCTGCCCGCGCCGCAGTCCAAGATGTGCTTGGGCAGATAAAAAGCAGGCTGAATGACCATGAGGGAAATCGTTCTCGACACCGAGACGACGGGGTTTGACCCGGAAACCGGCGATCGCATTGTCGAGATCGGCGCGGTCGAATTGTACGGTCACATGCCCACGGGCAATACCTATCATCAATACATAAACCCCGAACGCGATGTGCCGGAAGGCGCGGTTCAGGTCCATGGCCTGACGCTGGACTTTCTCCGCGACAAGCCGCTTTTCAAGGACGTGGCCAGCGATTTTATTGAATTCATCGGCGACGCCAAACTGGTCATCCACAACGCCGCGTTCGACATGAAATTCCTTAACGCCGAATTCAAATGGCAGGGGCTTGCGCAGCTGCCTTATGAACGCGCCATCGACACACTGGAAATCGCGCGCCGCAAATTCCCCGGCTCGCCCGCGTCACTCGACGCACTTTGTCGCCGCTATAACATCGACAATTCAGCGCGTACTCTGCACGGCGCCCTGCTCGACAGCGAAATTTTGGCGGAAGTTTATCTCGAGCTCATTGGTGGCCGTCAGCCTGATCTGGTATTGACCGCAAGCACCAGCCAACCAGTCGTCGACGGCAAGCCCCAAAACTGGCGACCCGAGCCGCGGCCCTCGCCCCTTCAGCCACGCATGACCGAAGACGAAAAAGAAGCCCACGCCGCATTCGTTGACGGCATGGGCGAAAACGCTCTCTGGAAAAAGTTGGGTTAATTCGCAGGCGAGTCCGTCGTAGCCGCCTGTGCCGCCTGACGCTGAGCCAGTTGCTGGCGATACAGCGAAACAAAGTCGATATTATCCAGATTAAGTGGCGGGAAACCACCATCGCGAGTCACGTCACTGACAATCCGACGTACGAACGGAAAGATCATCCGCGGACATTCGATCATCAGGAACGGGTGAAGCTGTTCCTCGGCAATGTTCTCGATCTGAAACAACGCACCATATTCCAGCTCAAGCAGAAACAGCACATCTTCCGAACCCTTGTTCTTCGAAGAAATGTTGTACTTGGAAATGACCTCGTACTGGTGTTCGCCGTTGCCTTTCCGACCATCCAAAGCGACTTGCACCTGAATATCCGGCTGTACCTGCCCTTCGATGGGCTTGCGGCACAGAATGTTTTCAAATGAAATGTCGCGAATAAATTGTCCAAGGACCTTCATCTGCGGCATCTGTGGTGCTGCGCCATTATTGTTCTCGGCCATTGTCGTCGTCTCTCCGTCTGGGGAATCCAAAATTCGCGCTTCTCTATCAGAGGCGGGCTAACCTCTCAATGCCGTGTCCACCCCGATGGCCCTTTTGATCCATCAAGATCCTGAAACTCGCCGTCAATCACTGTTGGATCTTGCGAAGCATCCGGCGCGCCATCGCCATAAGTGAACTTGGTCACCGAAATCCGCTTGCGGATAAATCGGAAAACCCGACCCCGAACACCAGGTATCATCAGCGAAAGCCCCACAACGTCCGTAAAAAACCCGGGCGTCAGCAGCAGGGCCCCGGCAAACAGGACCATAGCGCCATGTGCCAAAGGCTCGGTCGGGTCCTGCAAGCTTTCCATAGAGCCGCGTAGCTGCATCATCACGGCATTGCCTTGCGAGCGGATCAAAAAGGTCCCGGCCAGTGCCGTCAAAATTACAATTCCAAGCGTTGCCCAAAGGCCGATAAGGCCGCCAACCTGAATGAATAGGGCAATCTCGATCAATGGAACGAGGAGAAAGAGCAAAAACAGGCGCATTTGTACCTCTTGGTCGCAGGGCTTCAGGTGGACTTACAGGCCCACGCACCCTACATATGTGGCCGGACACGCGAAAACCCAAGTTTCGAGAGGCTACATGAGTTCTTCCCTTATCCAGCTACTGGTGCTTGCGGGCATTGCGGTGTTTCTCATCCTTCGTTTGCGAAGCGTTCTTGGCACACGTGAAGGCTTTGAAAAGCCTCCAGTGACCGGCCCTGCATCGCGGTCAAAGGGGCGCCCTGAATTCGACGTGATCGAAGGCGGTCCGGACCATGACATCATTGACCATGTCGAAGATGGATCGACCAGCGCCAAGGCGCTGGCAGCCATGAAGATGGCTGAACCCGGCTTTATGGTCGGCTCATTCCTCGAAGGGTCGCGCGGCGCTTATGAAATGATCCTGATGGCTTTCGAATCCGGTGATCTTTCCAGTATCGGCGAGTTTCTGTCGGAAGAAATTGCCGAAACCTTTCAAACCGTCATCGATCGCCGCGAAGAAGAAGGCCTTACGGTCGAAGCAAGCTTTATCGGTGTGCGCGAGACCACGCTAAAAGAAGCAGAATTCGACCGTGACACAGGCGAAGGCGAAGTCACCGTCAAGTTCATCTCCGAACTGACATCTGTTGTGAAGAACGCCGAAGGCGAAGTTGTCGAAGGCAATGCGAACGAGATCAAACGCCAGCGTGACGTCTGGACCTTCGCGCGCAAGATGGGCGCCGATGATCCCAACTGGCAGCTGGTCGCAACGGGCGAATGAGGCGCGTGGCAGGCTTCGCGGCTGCTTTAGTCGCGTCGTTTGTGGCCAGTGGCGCGCAAGCCGAAGCCCGCCTGCTTGACTGGGCTGATCTTCATGACTGGGAACGCGACAACCACGCCGAAGCTTTGTCGGTGTTCCGTGAAACATGTGGTGACCTGAAAGACGGCGACTGGCCCGCTATCTGTGCCTTGGCGGCCAAAGAGGGCAATGCCCGTACATTTTTCGAAACGTTCTTTCGCCCGATTATGATCACCGATGGCGACGACCCTTTGTTCACCGGCTACTACGAACCGGAACTTCTGGGGTCGCGTACCCGCAGTCCGCGGTTCGACATACCACTCTACCGTCGACCAAAAGATGCGCCACAAGGTCGGCCCTGGCTAACTCGTGAACAGCTCGAAACAACCGGTGTTCTCGAAGACCGGGGGCTGGAACTTGTCTGGCTGGAAAACCCGGTCGACAAGTTCTTCCTCCAAATTCAGGGGTCAGGCCGCATAAAACTGCTCGAAGGCGGCAGTATGCGCGTTGGCTATGGCGGTAAAAACGGTCATCCTTACAGCTCGGTTGGGCAAGAACTGGTGCGCCGCGGCGTCTTTGACGAACATCAGGTTTCCGCGCAGGTGATCCGCAACTGGGTCAGCAAAAACCCCGAAAAAGGCGCAGCTCTGCTGTACCACAACCAGTCATATGTCTTCTTCCGCGATGTCACCGAACAGATTCCGGTGCAAAAAGGCCCCCTCGGCGCCATGAACCGCTCTATCACAGCAGGTCGCAGCATTGCAGTTGATCCCGAAATCGTCCCGCTTGGCGCGCCTGTGTGGGTCGAAAAAGAGGGCGCCAGTCCCATCCGCCGTCTGACCGTCGCCCAAGACACAGGCTCGGCGATAAAGGGCGCACAGCGGGCAGATATCTTTTATGGCAGCGGTGATAAAGCAGGCGAGATGGCTGGCCGCATCCGGGACACAGGCCGCATGATCGTATTGCTTCCCATCGAAGAAGCCTTGGCAGTCCTTGAAGCTGACCCATGAGCCGAAAGTCTCGAAGGCTTAGCCCCGAAGAAGAGCGTCTTTGGAAGCAAGTTGCAGAAACCACAACGCCGATCAAGCGCGTTACCTCGCCCAAGCTGTCTTTCTCACAACCACCAAAGGCCGAACCCAAACGCCCCGCCTATGCCCCGCCGAAATTCCAGGTCGGTGAAAAAGCACGCGCTTCGGATACTCGCATCACGGCCCCGGACCAGCCCGTGCGCATGGACCACAAAGCCTTCACCCGCCTCAGGCGCGGCAAATCCAACCCCGAGGCGCGCATTGATCTTCATGGTATGACAGCCGCAACGGCGCATACAGCGCTGAACTCTTTTCTTTTGCGCGCCTATTCCGAGCAAAAGCGCCTGGTCCTCGTGATTACCGGCAAAGGAAGGCAAACAGACAACGACGATCCGGCCCCCCGTCGCGCTGGCGTGCTTCGCCAACAGGTCCCGCATTGGCTCGATCAGCCCCCACTCAGACAGATCGTCCTGCAAACCTCCCCTGCGCATCAACGTCACGGTGGATCAGGCGCGCTCTACGTCTATCTCAACCGACGGCGCTAAATCCTGCGTCGCCCGCGAGACAGCCAACCAGGTCATCACAAAGGCAAAGCTGAAATAGCCGGTAATGGCCAGCATCTGCGATGGAAAGTCATACCCAAAATCGATCAATGCGCCTGAAATTCCTGGCCCAATCGCCGACCCGAACACCATAATGCTGGTCGATGTTGCCTTGATGGCGCCAATATACCGCGTCCCGAAATACTCCGCCCAGAATGCCGTGATCAAAGTCGTCTGCATTCCGACAGCGACCCCAAAAACAAGGAAAGCCAATGCCGCTCCAGCCAGAGTACTCACCTGGCTCAGCACCAGAAACCCTATCAGATAGCTCAGTGGAAAGGCTTGCAAAAGCCGACCCGATCCAAACCTGTCCACCAGATGGCCAGTGACCAAAGTCGTGGCGACAGACACCAATGTCATCAACGGGATCAGCGCAAGATACTCGACCAGCGGCCACCCCTTCACGTCAGCTATGTGTACCTGCTGAAAGAACAAAGCGGTGCCCCAAGCAGGCGGGCCCAGCAGTAATGGAACAAGCATCCAAAAGAACCGCGACTGCAAAACCTCACTACGTGTCCAGTGCCGCCCCAACATACCGGCAACCTGAGCATCATTTGCCAAGGATTGCGGCGTTCGTTCCAGTGCCAAAAGCCAAAGCACGACGGGAAAGGACAAAAGCACAAATCCGGCCGCGATCAGCCACAACACCCGCCAGTCCATCCAAACCAGAAGTGCTGCAAAGATCACCGGGAAGGCCGCTTGCCCGATCCAGATACCCGTCGCCGATACCGACAAGGCCAACCCGCGTCGCGCCGAAAACCATCGCGCCATTGACACAGTCGCCAGCAAGAAGGTCATGCCTTGACCCAGAAACCGAAGGAAAAAGATGATCAGCACCAACCCCGGAACCCAGATATTCACGCTCATCGCCACGCAGGTCAGCGCCAGTGCCGGCATCACAAACCAGGCAAGCCACCGTGCCCGAAACCGATCCGTCAATGCCCCCGCCCAGAACATCACGACGGCCGAGGCCGTGGTCCCGATCGTATAAACCAACCCCCAGCCACCATTCGACAACTGAAACGTCGCCATGATCTCGGCGGCAAAAATAGAGATGAAAAATGTCTGCCCAAAGCTGGAATTCAGTGTCAGAACAACCCCGGCCAGCAAGAACCGGGCATTTTCAAGAATAAAGCGAAGGGCACCCATCCGCCTTCTTTCTGCTTCTTTCAAAGAAAAAGTAAGAGGAAATCAGAATCCTTGATAAATGTCAGCCGCAGTCCGGGGCGTGTGGGTCAGACTTGCGACAAAATCAGGAGGACCCACAATGACAAGTATCACCCGACTTGTGCTTGCCACTTTCGTCACCTCTGCGCTGGCAGGATGCGTCGAGGAAGGCAAATACCCCCTTACAGGAAAAGAGTGCGCACCAGATGACCCTGTGCTTTCTATGGACGCAGGAGATTGCAGTGCAGCGCCAGCGGGAAATGTTTCTGGCGGATTCTAAAGAGTTTTAAAGCATATAGCGGCTCATATCCGAACCACGCATCAACTCGCCCAAGTTTGCTTCCACAAAAGCGGCATCAACCGTCACCGCTTCGCCGCCCCGGTCCGGCGCCGTAAACGATAGCTCCTCGAACACCCGCTCCAGCACCGTATAAAGCCGCCGCGCGCCAATATTCTCGACTGTCTGGTTCACGTCCGCTGCAATCTTCGCCAACGCCGCGATACCTTCATCGGTGAAAGACACGTCCACCTCTTCGGTGCCCATCAACGCGGTGTACTGAAGCGTCAACGCATTGTCCGTCTCGGTCAGGATGCGCACGAAATCCTCTTCGGTCAGCGCACGAAGGTTCACCCGGATCGGCAACCGCCCCTGCAATTCCGGCAACAGGTCCGAAGGCTTGGCGATATGAAATGCCCCCGAGGCGATGAACAAGATATGGTCGGTCTTCACCGGCCCGTACTTCGTCGAAACCGTTGTCCCCTCGATCAGCGGAAGCAAATCACGCTGAACGCCCTCGCGCGACACATCTGCACCGCGGGCATCCGACCGCGCGGCGACCTTGTCGATCTCGTCCAGAAAGACGATCCCGCTTTCCTGAACCGATTCCAGCGCCGCCTTCGTTACCAATTCGTCGTCCAGAAGCTTGTCGGCTTCTTCGCTGATCAACATCTCGTAACTCTGCGCGACGGTTAGCCGCTTTTTGACAGTGCGTGCCCCAAAGCCCTTGCCGAACAAGGCACCCAGATCCATCGCCATCCCGCCCTGCCCCGGCGGCATCCCCGGTATCTCCACCCCTTGCAAAGGGTTCGACTGATCACGCAGCTCCAGCTCGATGACGGTGTCATCCAATTCACCGCGCTTTAGTTTGCCGCGAAACATATCCAGCGTTTGCTCCCGGGCGTTCTCGCCTGTAATCGCCGCCAGAACCCGTTCTTCAGCCGCCTGGTGTGCTTTGGCTTTAACGTCTTCCCGCATCAGCTCACGCGTCATGGTAATCGCCAATTCCACAAGATCACGAATGATCTGTTCAACATCGCGCCCAACATAACCAACCTCGGTAAACTTGGTGGCCTCGACCTTCAGAAACGGCGCGCGCGCCAGCTTGGCCAGCCGCCGGGAAATCTCGGTCTTGCCGACACCCGTGGGCCCGATCATCAGAATATTCTTCGGATAAACCTCATCGCGCAGATCGTCGCCCAACTGTTTGCGCCGCCAGCGGTTCCGCAAGGCCACGGCAACAGCACGTTTGGCGTCGCTTTGACCGATGATAAACCGGTCGAGTTCCGAAACAATTTCACGTGGCGTCAGGTCTGTCACAGTTACTATTCCTAAAATATCTGGCACGCTCTACCTAAGCTCCCTCACAGGAACCGCAACCTTAGCTCAATGTTTCAACAGTCAGATTGCCGTTGGTATAAACACAGATATCAGCGGCAATCGCCATGGCCTTGCGCGCAATGGTTTCCGCATCCAGATCGCTGTCATCCATCAATCCGCGTGCAGCGGCCAAGGCGAAATTCCCGCCCGAGCCAATCGCGGCCACGTCATGCTCGGGTTCCAGAACATCCCCTGCCCCGGTCACAACATAAAGATCGGTGCCGTCGGTTACGATCAGCATCGCTTCAAGCTTTTGAAGGTACTTGTCCGTCCGCCAGTCCTTGGCAAGCTCTACACAAGCCCGCTGAAGCTGTCCCGGCGTTGCTTCCAGCTTGGCCTCAAGCCGTTCCAGCAAAGTAAACGCATCAGCCGTCGAACCGGCAAAACCGGCAACAACGTCATACCCGCCCGGCGAAAGCCGCCGTACCTTTCGCGCGGTGCCTTTGATAACGGTTTGCCCAAGGCTCACCTGCCCGTCGCCCGCGATCACAACTTTGCCGCCCTTGCGGACCCCAATAATCGTGGTGCCGTGCCAGCCCGGAAATTCTTCAGCCATGGGTCTCTCCTGATGCCTGTCCGCTATATGCAAGCCGCCCGACACCTTCGCAACCTCCCGGACAGTAAAAAGGGGCGCTAACCTTTGGTTAGCGCCCCCGTACTGCAAACGCGTACAAACGTGTTTTTTGGGGTCTGAAAGCGCGTACGAATCTCACATTTTCAGCAGATCCGCGAACGTACAGCCTACCAGCCGTTAACCGAACGGTCCTCAGATGGACTCGTCGATCCAGGCCTTCAAAGTCGCTTTCGGAGCAGCACCCGTCTTGTTCGAAACGATATCGCCGTCCTTAAACAGAAACAGCGCTGGAATATTACGAACACCAATCTGCGCAGCTGAATTTGGGCTGTCGTCAACATTGACCTTGGCGATCTTGATCTTGCCGGCATATTCGTCGCTCAGCTCTTCCAAAGCCGGGCCGATCTGCTTGCAGGGACCGCACCACTCGGCCCAGAAATCCACGACAACAGGCACGTCCGAATTCCGGACTTCCGCGTCAAAAGTGTCGTCAGTTACGGCAACGGTGGCCATGTCACATCCCCTTTTCGAGTGAGGGGCGAACTTATGGGCGACTTGGGCATCCGTCAAGATGTTGGGGCTCGAAGCAGTGCTTCCCTCACGATGCCGTGTTCCAGCGGCATAAGATCACCCGTCGCTGTCCACAAGATCGCGACCTCAATCCGGCGATCTGGGTATACTTGTTCTAATGCCTCCAAATAGGCGCCCATCTGGCGCAGCAGACCTTCAGGGGTCCTTCCCGGCGCGTCAGGGACGATCACGTTGGTCTTGAAGTCCACCGCCAGAACGCGGTCTTCCGAGACAAGCAAACGGTCAATTTTCCCGTAGATTGTCGCGTTCAGCCTCGGGAAATCAGCAACAATCTCGACCTCGGCAAGCGGGCCGTCGCCGAACACGTCCGGGTTCGTGCTGATCGTCAGCAGCGCCTCGTCCAAGAGCCCTTGAATATCCTTGGGCAACGCAGCATCCACCCCGTGCGAAAGCAGGCCTTCTGCCAGCCTCTGCGGCTCGGCAACCCCCGGCAAATGCTCAAGAAGCAGGTGCATCTGCCGTCCCCGCCGCATCGCACTTTCCTCATCCGCCGCACCGCCGCCTAACACCTTGGTGCCGCCAAGATCAGAAGGCGCTATGATCCTCTTTCCAACCCTCGGGCTTAAAGCGTTTGCGAATACAGGCAGAGCCTCAATTGCCCCACTTTCAGTCTCTGAATAATGCATTTCGGCTTCTTTTGGCCAATCCCCAACGGCAAACCGAAGACCCTGACCAATGCTCGCTTCAAGCGGCTCGGCCCCTGCACTGTCAAGCCCGTCATGAACCATCTGATACCAGCTCTGCACCCCCTTCGCCGCGTTCTTCGAGGGCTCCACACCACAGACAATCAGCCACTTTTCGGCGCGCGTCATGGCCACATACAGAAGCCGACTTCTTTCCTCTTCGTCGGCGGCCCTCTTCGCGCCCTTGGCGGCAGTCACTTTGGGTGGGCTTTTGTCTTCGCTAAGCGGAATCACGGGTAATCCGCCAGCATCCACCATGTCATAGGAGTGCCGCGGTGCCACGTAAGCTGTGTCTGGCAGAATAACGATCGGGCTCTCCAAACCTTTCGCGCCATGAACCGTCATAACGCGGATCAGATTTCCACTGGTGTCCGACTGTCGTTTGACCACAATGTCCGAGGCGCGCGCGGTATTCAGAAACCCCGTCAGACTGGGAACGACATCGCGTTCATAGGCCAGCGCCTGATTGAGCAACTCATTGATCCCGTCCTCGGCCTCGGGGCCCAGACGCTCTAACAACTGTATGCGACCACCAAAACGTGTAAGAATAGCGTCCAAAAGCTCGAAAGGCCTTTCATAATCAACCAGATCACGCAACGCGCGCAGACGGCTATATGTTTCGGGAAAGTCATTCCTTCGGCTTCGCAACTCGGTCCAAAGGTATACTTTCTCGCCGCGCCCTGCTGCCAGAGAGTATAGATCCTGCTCGCTCCAGCCGAATAACGGCGACCGCAAGGCGGCAGCCAGCGACAGGTTGTCTTCCGGCAAGGCCAGAAACGAAAGCAAAGCCAGCAAATCGCGTACAGCAAGCTCGGATCCGATTTTCAGACGATCCGCGCCAGCAATATCGAGCGATCTTGCTTTGCAAGCCTGAATGATCTCGTCAAAAAGCGCACTTCGGCGCTGAACCAAGACCATGATATCGCCCGGTTCGATTTTTCTCGGGCCGTTTATCCCCTGAATAGTGCCATTTTTGATCAAGTGCTGGATGTTTTCGGCGACTGCATCTGCAAGCCTGAAAGAAGCCGAATTGCCAACGGTTCTGTTGCCAGTTTCATACCACGGCGGATCGTCTGATGCGTCGGGCCGTGGTATCAAGGGCCACAAATCCACTCTTCCAGCCATGTCAGCGTGATAGGCTTGGTGACGACCCTCAAACGATTTGCCAAAAACGCGGTCGACAACAGACAGGATCGCAGGCGAGGATCTGAACGAGAATTCCAGCTCTTCTGTACGAAGCCCCTGCCCGTCTGCCAGACGATCATGGAATGCTCCGGCGCGCCGATCAAACCCGGCAGCGTCGGCACCCTGAAAGCTGTAGATCGACTGCTTCTTGTCGCCCACCACGAAAAGGGTGCGCGACCGATCCCCCTCGCCCGAAGCCATTTCGTCGGCCAGCGCTTCGATCACATCCCATTGTGTGGGGCTGGTATCCTGCGCCTCGTCAACAAGAATATGATCGATCCGCCCATCCAGCCGGTACATCACCCATTGCATAGACCGTCGTGTCAGAAGATCCCGCGTATGCCGGATCAGATCGTCGAAATCGAGGACGCCAGAATCCCTTTTGGCGGCACTGTAAGCGGGCAAAAAAACGTCTGCGAAGTCGTGAATGGCGACAGTTTGAATGGCGGCGGCAAGCGCAACGCGGATCGGTCGCGCGCGTTCAACACGAAGCATGATCGTCTCTAATTCGGGCAAAAGCGGCTGAAACGCATCGGATTTCCGAAGATCGCCTGTCGGGATACTAGATATCTTTGCGCGGTAAGGTTCTTTTGCACTTTTTCCCGTAAGAAACGCCCCAGCCACAAGATCAAAAGCCTTCAAAGAAGGCGTGTCAGGGAGAGACGAAAGCTTGCTTGCCAGCGCCAAATCAGTTGGTCTGCCACGCTGAAGGATCGGAACAAGGCTTTTCAAGAAAGCGATATCCCCGTCCTGGAACGTATCGCTGACGATCTGATCGAGCGTTAGTTCAGGCGCAAGTTCAAATGCCGCAAAAATATCTGCCTGACTGCGTCCTGCCTGGAAGCTTTCGGCCTTGCGGGCCAAGTCGCGTGCCAATGAAGTAAGCGTTTCATCCGGATAGACCATGGCTGCTCGTTCAAGCGGTGCCGCTTCTTGCAGCGCAAGTCTGTCCAGCAGATCCTCTATCAAGGCAACCTGTTGTGCTTCATCAATTTCGCGGAACTGAGGGTTCACCCCGGCTTCCAACGGGAACTGGCGCAGGATGGACGAACACAATGAATGGATCGTCTGAATTTTCAGCCCACCGGGCGCTTCGATGGCACTGGCAAACAGCGTGCGCGCCTTGGATAGGTCGGCGGGCGGAGACTCACCCAGTTTACTCAGGGCGCTTCGCAATTCATTATCGGACAGCATTGCCCATGCGCCAAGCGTCTTGAAAAGACGGTTCTGCATCTCGCTGGCGGCAGCCTTGGTATAGGTCAGGCAAAGGATGTTCTGCGGACTGACCCCTTGCAGCAAAAGCCGGGCCACCCGATTGGTCAAAACGCGCGTCTTGCCTGACCCAGCGTTTGCCGACAGCCATGTTGACTGATCGGGTTGTGCAGCGGAATTCTGTCGTTCTGTTGCGGCGTCGATCACTTGACAGACTCCGGCGTTGCATCGCGCGACGCATCCCATTCACCGAACCGTGCCAGATGATCATAGTCGCCCGCATATCGGATCGCTTCCATGGCGCGACGCGAGATAAAACCGACGCCCTCGTGCTCGAAGCTGGTCAGCAAATGGACCAAATGCCCTTGTACGGTGACTAATTCATTCTGGCCTTCCAGTTTCGTCTCTTTCGCCTCTGGCGTGCGCCCTACATCAAGGTGGATGACCTGCGCGACGGTTTCTGGCGGAATGTCTCGGAAGGCACCAGCCTCGGCCATGACGCCCTCGATCACGATTTGCCGGTCATAGTATTCAACGCTCTTATCGCTCGGAGGCTTGCCCGTCTTATAGTCGTAGATCACCAAGCCATCCGACGTCCGATCAATTCGGTCAGCTTTTCCTTTGATCTGGAAGCGCGTTCCTGGCACCTTGAACAGTCCGGGGATCTCGCGGCCCAACTGAACTGTATCAGCGCGCCTGACCATTTCGTCCTCGATAAGTCCATCGGCGATAGAGGCAAGCTGACCCCACCATTGCAACCGCGTCGCTGGCCAAGGAACGCGCGCGTCAAGCGCCTGCCAGGCATGTTGGCGAAGTCGATCAAGGGCGGCTGTTTTGTCGGAAAAGTCGGCATCAACAGCAAAAAAGTGTTCGAGAATTTCGTGCAACACGGTACCCTTGATCCGGGCATCGGGAACGGGCGTCAAAGGATCAAGCGGACGCAGCCGAAGAATTTTTCTGGCATAGATTGCGTAGGGATCGCGGATCAAGCGTTGGATGTCGGTCACAGCATACTCAGACGGGAGGACGATTGCTGGCGGTGCCGGGGCAGGGCGGTGCGCCGGCTCTGTCCTTGATTTTGGCTGATCAAGCAGGTTTGCAGCCGCCACATACAGATACCCGCGTTTTCGCATGGCATTCAAGGCAACACGTCCTTGGGTTTCGGGAAGACCATCAAGTAGGTTCGTCAGACGATTCAACCAACGCGAAGGCACCGTTTCGCTGTCTTCCGATCGCTTGGCGCGTGAAAAGATCACTTCATGCGCCCCGGCGGCTTGCTGAAAATCATGAGCTGCCAACCCAATCTGACGCTCTGGCAGCAACAGCCCGATATCGCGCCGCATCTGCCTGTTCAGCCATGGATCAGGACTTGGTTGCTCGGGCCAGACACCTTCGTTAAGGCCGCCAAGGACAACAACATCGGCGCCCTGAACCCGCGCCTCAAGCGTGCCCCAGATCATGACATCGGGGTGGACACCCTTCTTTTCACGGTCGCTTTCGGCTGACAATGCCCGCTCGAAAAGTTGAAAATACTCATGAAAGGTGACATTTCCGGCAAAGTTAGCCTCGCGCCGGAAGTCTGTGATCACATTCAGAGCTTCCTTCCCGTCCGAGCCTGACCAAAGTCCATCCTTACTTCCACAAAAAGCTTCCGCCAACGCGACATGCCGCTCGATTGAGGCGAGAATGGTGTGGTCCACCGGCAATGCGGCAAGTTCCAAAAGCGAACCCAGCCAATCAACCCAAGCCCGAACTTCATCGCTGCGGTCGCTTGCAAATCGCTCCAGTACAGGTTGTGAGACTTCGGTGATGCCACGCCTGCGAAGAAATAGCTCGAACTCCTGCGCTATACGCTGCGTTGGCCCACGATCTTCCTCTTTTCGCGTCAATGGGTGTTTGAGCGTCGCAATCAAATCAACTGGGGCAATCGGATGCGCAACCAAAGCTGCAACGTGACGCAAAAACCGCCCAACGGCAGTCAGCGACAGAGGAATGCCGCCGCTGTCGTCAGGAATAATGTTCCAGCGCCCCAGTGCGGCAGTCACACGGCGCGCAAGGGTCGCGTCGGGCGCGATCAAAGCAACGCTTTTTCCCTGTTCGATGGCGTGCCGAAGCGCAACTGCAATTGCCAAAGCCTCGTCCCTAGGCTGTGCGGCCTCGATCAAAGAATAACCCTTGGTTGCCTGTACAAGGTCACCAAGACCAGGCCCCTCAGAAAGCCATTGATCCGTGACACTAGCTGGCCTTAGTGACAATGAAATCAATCGGTTACGCTGTTCGTTGGGTGGGCTCCCCCATTGTTCGACATCAGCCTTCTTCAGTCCAAGAAAAGAAAGCAATGCCGCGAAACGATACTGCGGATGGTCCTCGGCATCGCGGCCTTCAGAAAGAGCCGACCAAAGTTCGTCGTTCAGATCGAAATCAAAGCCCGGCAGGACCACGGCTCCTTGAGGCAAGCGCGCGACAGCATTCATCAAAAGCCGTGTCGTATCGCGCGATCCGGTTGATCCGGCAACGATGACGGGCGTTTCTGGCGGCTTTGAAGCCCAAAGTTTGCATAGCATTTGCACCGAGATCCGATGGCGCTCTTCCACATCGGCGACACCGTCACTCAACGCCTCGGCATAGTTTCGAATGGCCTTCAGAAAACGCAGGCTCTTTTCCCAATGTCCCGAAGTGACGTCTGTATTTATCTGATCCAATGCGTCAAGCGGCACACCTTCACTTTGCATTTCGTCCAAAAGCTTGGCGAGACTGTCAGCCAGATCAACGACCATCCCATTTGAAAGAGTATCGTCCAGCGCGACAAGCCGGGCTACCAGCTCTTTAAGCTCAAGGCTGCGCCGAAGGGTCGATATGGGGGCCGGGAGGTTGGCACCGGGCATAAGGTGCGAGACGCTTGTCACAACTTCGATTCGGGGTAGCAGGCTGGCGGGACCGTCTTGAAAAAGCTGGACCAAACGACGCTGCATGCGCCGCGTTGCCACCATAATCTGGACTTGGGCGATTTCTTCGGGCGCCAGATGTTGCGTACGTTCAAGGATGCTTTCGTACAGCACCTGTGGAAAATCTGCTCCGGGGGGAACGCCAATTATTCGTGGTTTATGACTAGGATCGAACATCATTCGCGCAACATCTTTTCGGCTTGGCTCAATCCTTCGGGTGTGCCGACATCGCACCAATTACCGGCGTGTACGACACCGTGCAGTGGACCTGACGCTGCCAGAAGATCCCAATAAGCGTTTAGCGAAAAGGCCTCGGCCTGAATTTCAACCAGACGCTCGGTTCGAATGATCTGTAGGCCGGTATAGCGAAAGGCGCCATATCTGTTAATTGTACCATGTTCGAGACTGAAATCGTCATCATCAGAGCCTTTGGGCGAGGGCACCAGCATCAACAAGGCCTGCATGTCGCTTCGCCATTCCGTGATCAGCTCTTTTACGGGATTTGGGCCGCTCCACACTGCATCAGGATTGATCGTGATGACCAGATCGACCCCTAAGGACGGTCGCGCGGCCCGCAACCCGCCGCCGGTTTCAAGGATTGGGTCTTCATGCAGCACGGTGACGTTTTGTCGCCTTAGATGCGGCGCGATCTGGTCTGGCAGATGATGCGTGTTCGCCACCAAATGCCTGACGCCCGCATCCCTTAGCAGGTCGATGGCATAATCCACCATCGGGCGACCCAGAACCGGCAACATTGGCTTTGGGGTTCCCTTAGTCAAATGGCCCATTCGGGTACCGAAACCTGCGGCAAAAATCATTGCAGCATCAATCATTTCGCAAGTGCCTTGATCACATCATTGGGGTCTGGCAGCGCCGCGAGTGTTTCCATGCGCACCGCGTCAAAAGCCGGATGCTCTAGCGCCTCGGCGAAATAGCCGTGAACGCGGGGCAATTTGTCCAGATGGTGTCCGCGACCAGACGCAGCCCCATGGGCAAAGATTCCAAGGATGCGCAGATTGCGCTGAGCAGACATCGCGGCGAATGCCCGATGAAACGGCTCGGCAGGATCACCCGAGCGGTCCAAGTAGGTTTGGATCGTCGCCTCTCTCAGGGCCTTAGGCACATCGAAACGAGCGTCGGTCAGAAAAGACACCAAATCATAGGCGGGGTGGGTCAGGAACGCATCCTGATAGTCCAAAAGTCCGAAACGCTGAATGCCTTTCCGATCGGGCAGCCACATCAGGTTATCCGCATGGAAATCTCTGAGCGATACGGTTGGGCCGCCGGACAAAGCGTCTTCCAGAAGCTTAAGCAAGACCTCGCGAAAACCGGCAAGACCTGCGCCGTTCACGCCGGGATAGTGCTGATCTGAAAATTGAGTCCAAGCCACAAGCTCTGCAGCATCGGGGCAGGGCAGGTCCGGTGTGTGCGCATGGCGCAAAGCCAGCAGCAAATCGACACATTCGGTGTAAACCAATTCAGTCTTGCTCGGTTCACGGACAAGATGCGTATTGACCGAAAGGTCGCCGAAATCCTCCAGCAGAAGTAGACCTTGGGTGGCTTGTTCCGCGATGATCCAAGGTGCCGAAAACCCGGCATTTTGAAGCCATCGCGTGATCTGCGCAAACGGCTCCATCGTGCTATCGGCATCCATCAGGATCGCCGAGCCAGTCGTGGTTTGCAGCCTGCTGTATCGGCGCGGGGACAAATCGCCTTCCAGTGGAAGCCGCGTTGCGGTCTGCCAGCCGGCGTCCGTCAAAAACGTTTCGATCTCGGCCACACGATCATGCATCGGCAAGCACCGCGTCAAGTTTCGACCAGTGCTTCGAAGGAGACGATAGTTCCAGCCGCCGCCCTTCGTTCTCGACTGTAAAGCGGATGCGCAAAGCGTCCTTTGGTTCCAGATCACCAAGCCGGTCGGGCCACTCGACCAGAACAACTGCATCCTCGAAAGCCTCTGCAAGACCAAGCTCAATCAGTTCGGAACTGTTAGTCAGGCGATAAAGATCTGCGTGCCAGATTTCGCAGCCGTCAGCTTCATAGGTTTGCACGAGTGTAAAAGTGGGCGAGGGGACATCTTCTGGTACTTTCAGCAGCGCCTGGATGATCGCGCGAGCCAGATGGGTTTTTCCTGCCCCGATCGGACCGTCCAGCAGAAGCGTATCACCGGGCCGCAATAGTTCGGCCAACGACGCGCCAAGGCGCGACGTTTCTGTTTCGTTCGAAAGGAACAAGGAGGCCGAAAATCCGTCTGCGCACATGATGCCGCCAATGTGACGGCACCGGACGTTGGCTGCAAGAGGCTCAGACGGCTTCCTGCAACCCAGCCATCGCACGTGTCGTTGTGATCCGGAAAATCGCCATTGTGGCCCCGCCCTTTTGCGGCGTGAAACGGCAAAACAGACGCCGTCCGTCTCGAAGCGCCACCGTTGCGGTCCATTCTTCGCGGTCGTTACCTTGCTGTGCAAACTCTCGGAAATCGCCCCATACCGGTGAAGGAGCTGTCATTTCGTGCCAGCGCCGGGTCGCCTCGGTCAGATCACCGATCAGGAATTCTTCCGGATCAACCTGCCAAAGCTCGCGGTAGGATTGATTGGAAAGCGTCAGCTCTCCGGCAGAGGAAAAGACGGCCACGGCATCCTCCAGCGTGTCGAAAACAGACTGGGACAACTCCAGTTCAGTCCGGAAGTGCCGGGTCAGAGCCATTTCGGCGCTGATATCTTCGAAAAGCAATGCCACCGCGCCGTCCGGATGCGGCCTGCCGGTTACATGGTAAGTTTGACCATCGGGCAATGACCATGTTTCGCTATAAGTACCGTCAGCGGCAGCCGCCTCAAGCTCGGCGATTGATGCCCGCCAGCTTCGATAATCGCGAGGTTCCGGCATCACACGGTTCTCACGCAAACGGTCCAGAAATCCAATAAGACTGGGACGCGACGTCAGGAATTCGGTTGGCAGGTTGGTCAGATCTAGAAGTGCGGGATTGAACAAGACAAGCCGACGGGACCGATCGAAGATGGCCAGACCGATGGCAAGTTCGGCAAAGGTCTTGGTCAGCGTTTGTGTGAACTCGCGCCGCCGGTTCTCGGACCTGACGGCCTCGTCAGCCGGGATGGCGGTGCAAAGGATGTCATTGCCCACCGACGTGATATGGCAATCGTACCAAGATTCTTCGCTGCTGCCTTCGCCCTGAATGGCGATTCGCCGCGACTCGCTTGATTTCGGGGCGACCAACACGCCAAGAGAGGGAAAAATCACGGGCAGTGGCCAGCCAGAGTTTCGGTTACCTGTTACCTGTCTTGCCGTGTCGAGATAGGCCTGATTGACCCATGTCACATCGCCGCCCGCGTTCTGACGCCAGAGGAGAAACGGCGCAGCCGAAGTGTTGGCCCGTAGAGTTTCAAGCTCTGTTTCAATAGCGCGCAGAGTGTGAATGTCGGTTTCACCAAGTACTTGCTCGGCCACGAAACTGACACGAAGGCGTACGGCGTCCTCGGTAGTCTGTCGAAGCACCTGTGTTTGTCCGTCGCGCGATTGCATCGAAAAGTCGCCTTCTTCGGTGCCCTGCGCGACAAGGCGTTCCGGGTTTGGAAAATGCCGACCAAGGAAAAGCCGAAGTTGATCGAACTCGCCGCTTCGGTCTGATGTACGATCCAGAACGCGACGCGCGGCGAAGTTTGTATCGATGATTTGACCCTCGCGCAGCAGAAAGACCATCGTATCGCCTGCCAGATCTGTGGCGGAATTCGCGGGTGATGGGCGACGCGCAAGCGAAAAGGCGGTAAAAACCGAGATGAATGCTCCAAGACCATAGAGCAATGCAAAAAGTAGTTGTGACACTTGACCGATGTCCCCCAGGAAAAACACAAGACCGAGGATTGAAAGATCGGGGTTAACGACGGGTTAATGTGCCGGACGATGATGGAAAATCTCTAGATTTCTATCGGTCTGTTCTCGCCCAGAGCCGCGCGGCCTGCTTCATCTGCAACAGAAAAGATGGCTCGGCGCCACCGGACTTCGACAATCGCACCCGACCTGTGTCCGGGGGCGGCTAAGATGTCTGACGGGTCGCTTCCATTGGCAAAGCTCATTTCTGCCCCAGCGCGCTCTAATAGAGTTTTGGCGATAAAGAGCCCAAGCCCCATACCTTCGTAATTGGGCCGCCTGCTCGCTCGGCGCTTGCGCCGGACAAACGGGTCACCGATCCGATTGATGACACTTGGCGAAAACCCCGGTCCGTCGTCGACAATTCGGACAGTCAGAAAGTCATCGTTCCAATCCAAATCAACCCAGACTTGGCTGCGCGCAAAATCGACAGCGTTTTGCACCAAGTTACGTAACCCATGTATAATCTCAGGGCGTCGATCGATGATCGGTTGGCGAGGAGCATCGCCAAAGTTGAACGAAATCTCTTTGCCGCGATGCGCATGGGGTTCGGCTGCTTCACGGATGATAGCGCCGATAGGGGCGCGCCGCATGTGAAGGTCGTCTTTCCCCGCGCTTCCCATCGATCGCAGAATGTCACGGCATCTGTCGGCTTGTTCTCGGATAAGGACTGCGTCGTCGCGAAGCATGGGTTGGTCGCCAAGTTCCTCGATCAGCTCCGCACTGGCCAGTTTGATCGTGGCAAGGGGTGTTCCAAGCTCATGTGCCGCAGCAGCAACAACGCCGCCAAGGTCGGTCAGTTTCTGTTCGCGTGCCAACGCCATCTGAGTGGCCGCCAGCGCCTCGGACATTTGATGAACCTCGCCCGTCACCCGACCCGCATAGACGGCAAGAAAGACGATTCCGGTCGTGACGGCGACCCAGAACCCGTAAAGAAACACGTCTGGTTTTTGCATCACGGTGCCGTCCTGAGTGACCAAAGGCAGATGCCAGATGGCAAGCACAGTAACGGCGCCCACAGAAATCGCAGCGATTGCGGCAGTTGTCATCGGCTTCAGCGCCATGGCTGATATTGCCACCGGGGCCAAGATCAGCAAGGCGAAGGGATTATTGAGCCCGCCGGTCAAAGCCAAAAGGAAAGAAAGCTGCAGAATGTCGAAGGTCAGCATGCCGGCGACCTCGGGTTCGGAAAGGCGCTTGTTTTCCGGATAGATGAAAACGGCAACCAAATTGGCAACGATTGAAGCGCCGATGGCCAAAAAACACAGTCCGATTTCAAGATCGAGACTGAACAGCCGTTGTGCCATGGTAATCGCAGCGAGCTGGCCGAAAATCGCAATCCAGCGCAGCACGATCAGCGTGCGCAGGCGCACCCAGTTCGAACGATGTTCGCGCGGATCATATGCCGCATCGGCCATAGGTTTCCTTTCCGTTTCTCCCCTTGTATGCCCCGGACGCGCACGGGATCAATTCTTGGGTGAGACCATGACGAAACTCTATGCAGCATTGGCTGCTTTTGTTCTTGCCGCAATGATTGGCGGAACAGCGCTGTACACGCAGCTTCAAAGCCAACCCGATCCCTGCGGAATGTCGGCCGTGGCGGGCGCATCGATTGGCGGCCCGTTTGAATTGTTGAACACTAAAGACGAAACTGTGACTGACGCGCAGGTTATTGATCGCCCGGCCTTGGTTTATTTCGGCTATACCTTTTGCCCGGATGTGTGCCCCTTCGATGTGGCGCGCAATGCCGAAGCCGTCGATCTGCTGAAGCAAGCTGGGCATGATGTGCGGCTGGTTTTCGTCACGATCGACCCCGCACGGGACACGCCGGAAGCCTTGGCGGACTATCAGGACAATATGTACCGCAGACATGATTGCGCTAACCGGCAACGACACTCAGATCCGCGACGCGGCGAGCGGCCTATAAAGTCTATTATGCCCGTGGCACTGGCGATGACGAATTCTACCTTATGGATCATTCGACCTTCACTTATCTTATGTTCCCTGGAAACGAGCTTGCAGCATATTTCAAGCGCGAGGATACGGCTCGAAGTGATTGCCGAGAAAACCGCCTGCTTCATTGAAAAACAATGAATAATTGAATTGTCTGACCCCTCGCCCTAGATTGTACGTCACCGAAGTTGGAGACAGAAATGGCTGAGCGGCCTTTGAACGAAATCGGACCAGACGCGTCACTGTTGATTGTGGATGACGACGAGCCGTTCCTGAAGCGTCTTGCGCGTGCGATGGAAAAGCGTGGCTTTGCGGTAGAAACTGCTGAAACTGTCGCCGCAGGAACCGCAATCGCAACGGCGCGGCCACCTGCCTATGCGGTTGTTGATCTTCGGCTTGGTGATGGCAACGGTCTGGATGTCGTCGAACGGATTCGCGAACGAAGAACAGACAGCCGAATTGTCGTTCTGACCGGCTATGGTGCCATTGCAACGGCGGTTGCGGCGGTCAAGATCGGCGCCACTGACTATCTTTCCAAGCCAGCCGACGCCAACGATGTGACGGCGGCACTTCTGGCACCAGATGACGGCATGCCTCCACCGCCGGAAAACCCGATGAGCGCGGACCGCGTGCGCTGGGAACATATTCAAAGGGTCTATGAGTTGTGCGAGCGCAACGTCAGCGAGACGGCCCGTAGGTTGAACATGCACCGTCGGACGCTCCAGCGGATATTAGCGAAGCGTTCGCCCAAGTAAGCAGATACGGCCCGCTTGAGCATAATCCCTAGCCGTTAAGATGCTGGTTCAGCCATGGGCCATGGTGTTCGCCGTCACGGTCCACACGCTCGAAACCATGGGCCCCGAAATAGTCACGCTGTGCCTGAAGCATGTTGGCGGACGTTCGGGCAGAGGTTATGGTGTCGAAATACGCCAGCGCAGATGACAAGGCTGGCACAGGTTGCCCGTGTTTCTGTGCTGCGATTACTGTTTTTCGCAATCCGCCGATATTGTCGTTCAGAACGCGCTGGAAGTATGGGGCTAGGGCAAGGTTCTGCCCCGGCAACTCGGCCAGCGCAGACGACATGTCATTCAGCATGGCCGACCGGATAATACAGCCCGCGCGCCAAACCTTCGCGATCTCGGCCATGGGAAGACCCCAGCCATATTCGTCGCTCGCCTTGGACAGAAGATCGAAACCCTGCGCATAGCAGAGAACCTTGCCGGCGATCAGTGCCTGTTCCAGATCGTCGAGGTCAAGCGCATCGTCCCCTATGGATTGCTGCGGAGGATTGTAAGCTTTGGCCCCCGCAAGACGCAGATCTCGTTCGGCAGACATATTACGCGCACCGACGGCAGCCTCGATCACCGGAACTGCGGACCCCAGTTTCTGGCTTTCAATCACCGTCCAGCGGCCAGTGCCTTTTTGTCCGGCGCGGTCCAGAATCATATCCAGCATCGGATTGTCGGTTTCAGGATCTTCCGCAGACGCAACCTTGCCTGAAATCTCGATCAGGTAACTTTGCAGCGCGCCCTCGTTCCACCTGTCAAAGACAGAACCACAGTCAGCGGCCGCCATCCCCATGCCATCGCGCATGATGCCGTAAGCCTCGGCGATCAGCTGCATGTCCGCATATTCAATGCCGTTGTGCACGGTCTTTACGAAATGACCTGCGCCGCCTTCGCCCATCCATGTGGCGCAGGGAGCGCCTACATACTTTGCGGCGATTGCATTGAGGATGCGGGAGACTCTTTCCCAGCTTTCCTGAGCGCCGCCACCCATGATCGACGGGCCAAAACGAGCGCCTTCTGCTCCGCCCGAAACACCGATCCCCAGAAAAGGGTGCCCGGCGGTTTTCGCGTCTTTTGCCCGACGTTCGGTCTCGCCAAAATTGGCGTTCCCTGCGTCGATGATCATGTCGTCGGGGTCCAGAAGGGGGCGAAGTTTTTCAATCTGCTCGTCCACCGCAGCGCCAGCGGGCACCATCAAAATGATGTTCCGAGGCTTGGCAATAGCGGCAACCAAGGCTTCCAGACTATCGCATCCAGTCAGCTTGTCCGCCAGGGCCCCGGCGTCATCGATGAAATCCGTGGTGCGCTGGGCAGTACGATTATAGACGGCGACCGAGAACCCGTTATCAGCGATATTGAGCGTCAGCATGGCGCCCATCGTTCCCAGTCCGATCAGCCCAATATCTGCGTTTGCCATCTGTGTTCCCCTCGCAATTGACTTGGCTATCGATGACATCCCCAAGGGAAAGATCAAGGAGCCTTTTTGACCAGCCTCAGCTTCTCGCGCGCAGCTTCGGGTCCTATGACCCGCCCGCCCATCTTTTCGACAATCCCAACAGCACGCTCAACAAGTTGCGCGTTTGTGCCAAGCATACCCTTCTCCAGGAACAGGTTATCCTCCAGGCCGACGCGGATATTGCCGCCAGCCAGCACGGCAGCGGCAACGTAGGGCATCTGATCACGACCAAGACTGAACGCCGACCACGTCCAGTCGGACGGCACGTTATTCACCATCGCCAGAAAGGTGTTGAGGTCATTCGGTGCGCCCCAAGGCACGCCCATGCAAAGCTGTACCAAGGCAGGCGCGGTTAGTGTGCCTTCTTCGACCAGCTGTTTTGCAAACCAAAGATGACCAGTGTCGAAAGCCTCGATCTCGGGCATCACACCCAGTTCGGTCATCATGGCACCCATCGCACGCAACATGCCGGGTGTATTGGTCATGACGTAGTCAGCCTCGGCGAAGTTCATCGTGCCGCAGTCCAAAGTACAGATCTCGGGCAGACATTCCGCAATATGCGCCACACGTTCACTGGCCCCGATCATGTCGGACGCGGCCTCGTTTACGGGAAAAGGCGATTCTGTCGGCCCAAATATGATGTCACCGCCCATACCGGCGGTTAAATTCAGAACAACATCCGTTCCGGATGAACGGATGCGGTCGGTAACCTCGCGATAAAGTTCCATCCGCCGAGAAGGCGCGCCTGTTTCCGGCTCGCGCACATGGCAATGAACAATGGCAGCCCCGGCCTTCGCTGCATCAATGGCGCTTTCGGCGATCTCTTTCGGCGACCGCGGCACATGCGGACTGCGGTCCTGCGTGGCACCTGACCCTGTTACGGCACAGGTAATGAAGACGTCGCGGTTCATCGAAAGTGGCACATGTCTTTCCTTGTGTTGATTGGCCTTAAGCCATGTCTTCCAAAAGACGTTTTTGGCGTGCGACATAAGCAAGACGAGCTTCGACTGGTGGTCGCAAAACGATTGAAAGACCCTTGATTAGTGACGGATCAGGTTTGCCAAAGAACTTGCTGGCCTCGGCCTCGGCAAATCCCGCAATTTGCGTTGCCTCCAGCCATGCCGAGACCTTGTCTGCCTTCTTGATGCGCTTCTTCACCGCAACAGGGATAGCCGCAGGAAGCCCGAACCTTAAATGTACGGCGGCGGCAAGTCGATCATCCAAAGCGGAATAGCCCGGTCCAACCGATGCTTTAACCGGGGAAATCATGTCGCCAATGACATACTCAGGCGCATCGTGAAGCAGCGCCGCCAAGCACCACTTCGCAGGTGCCGTTTTGTCGATCCTTCGGAACAGCTGTTCTACCAAGAGGGAATGCTCGGCGACGGAATAGGGAAAGTCGCCTTCGGTTTGGCCGTTCCAGCGCGCAACAAATGCTAGCCCGTGAGCAATGTCTTCGATTTCGATGTCCAGCGGCGTAGGATCAAGCAGATCAAGCCTGCGGCCTGAAAGCATGCGCTGCCATGCGCGGGGAGCTGGTTTGCGTGGTGCCATACCCGCGATGTGCCTGAGAGAACGCACGGGGGTCAAGGCCAGGCGATCGATCAATCGGCACGAAATTGTCTCATTCGACGCCCTTATTCGGGCACAGTTCTGTCCTACAATTCCTTGGATGATCCGGAAAACCGGGCGACTTAACGATTTTAGGAAGCCAGTAAGTCTCAGTAAGTATCGTGTCTAAAAAAACAGGGAGTTCGAATCTAACGCAGCCAGTGCGCTGTCAAAAGGAGAACACTATGCCTTGTTTAAGAGTTGGGGCCATGGCCTTTGCTATATTGGTCCCGTCGGTGCTTCATGCCCAGACAAACTGCGCGGAACGCGACAGCGTCGTGCAAAGCCTCGCATCCAGCTATGGTGAGAATTTCGCTGGTGGTGGCGTCCAGAACGCCCAGCGAATCTTCGAGGTCTGGCATTCGGAAGAAAAGGGAACCTGGACCATTCTGATGACACGCGCAGACGGAAAATCTTGCATCATGGCGTCGGGCACGAACTGGCGTGAAGGCGACGGTGTTAAGGTTCCGCAAGGCATACCGGGCTGATTAAGTTGCCGGACAGGGGGGCCAGTGCTAGATGAACCCGAAACCAACATGAGGTAGCGGGTTATGCCCAAGGATTTTGTCGTTAAAGATATTTCTCTGGCCGAGTACGGCCGCAAGGAATTGAATATTGCCGAGACAGAGATGCCAGGTCTCATGTCTTTGCGTGAAGAATACGGTGAGCAAAAGCCGCTGAAAGGCGCGCGCATCGTCGGTTCGCTTCACATGACTATACAAACAGCGGTTCTGATAGAAACTTTGACCGCACTTGGTGCAGATGTGCGCTGGGCCTCGTGCAACATTTTTTCAACGCAGGATCACGCGGCTGCGGCGATTGCAGAAGGCGGAACGCCGG
Organism: uncultured Alphaproteobacteria bacterium; assembly: GCA_963841595.1. GTDB lineage: Bacteria > Pseudomonadota > Alphaproteobacteria > Rhodobacterales > Rhodobacteraceae > CAWJDD01. Next base: position 246,227 of record CAWJDD010000005.1, read on the forward strand.
TTTTTGCAGTCAAAGGACAAACTCTGACCGAGCATTGGGATTATCTTGATCGCTCGTTTATGTTCCCCGAAGGCGCGAACCTGATACTTGACGATGGCGGCGACGCAACTCTGTATGTCCTGCTTGGCGCACGGGTCGAGGCCGGCGAAACCGATTTGCTTGCAGTGCCAACCTCGGAAGAAGAGGAAGCGATCTTTGCGCAGATCAAAAAGCGGATGGCGGAAAGCCCCGGTTGGTTCACCAAAACACGCGCGGCCATCAAGGGCGTATCCGAAGAAACAACGACCGGCGTTCATCGCCTCTATGACCTGCACAAGAAGGGTCAATTGCCGTTCCCGGCGATCAACGTGAACGACAGCGTGACCAAGTCGAAGTTCGACAACAAATACGGTTGTAAGGAAAGTCTGGTCGACGGTATCCGCCGCGCCACCGATACCATGATGGCCGGTAAGGTTGCCGTGGTCTGCGGCTATGGGGACGTGGGCAAAGGCTCGGCGGCGTCGCTTCGCGGTGCGGGTGCGCGCGTTAAGGTGACTGAGGTTGACCCGATCTGCGCGCTTCAGGCAGCGATGGATGGCTTCGAGGTCGTTCTGCTCGAAGAAAATCTGGACGCCGATATCTTTATCACGACGACCGGCAACAAGGATGTCATCCGGATCGAGCATATGCGCGGCATGAAAGATATGGCGATCGTTGGCAATATTGGTCACTTCGACAATGAAATTCAGGTCGCAGCGCTTAAGAACCACAAGTGGACCAATATCAAAGAACAGGTTGATATGATCGAGATGCCTTCAGGCAGCCGCATCATCCTGCTGTCTGAAGGACGTCTGCTAAACCTTGGCAACGCCACGGGGCACCCATCATTCGTGATGTCTGCATCCTTCACCAATCAGGTGCTGGCTCAGATAGAGCTTTGGACGAACGGCGCCAGCTATGACAACAGCGTTCACATTCTGCCTAAGCATCTAGACGAGAAAGTCGCGCGTCTTCACCTTGGCCGGATTGGCGTTAAGCTCACGACGCTGGATCGTGAACAGGCTGACTATATCGGTGTCAGTCAGGAAGGGCCTTTCAAGCCTGAACATTACCGCTATTGAGGGCGTGGGGGCTTCGGCCCCCTCACCTAATAAGAAAAGCGCGGAAATCGTTGACGTTGGTGCCCGTCGGGCCGGGGCTAAACAGATCGTCGATCGCACTAAATGCTGACCAAGCATCGTGACCCGCCAACATCGTTCCAGGATCACGCCCAGCATCCCGCATGCGCTGCCACGTCGAGCCATCGGCAAACGCGCCCGCGTTCTCTTCTGATCCGTCGATCCCATCCGTGTCAGCCGCCAGTGCGCTCACCTGAAGCCCCTCGATCCCACCGGCAAATGCCAGAAGAAACTCGGCGTTTCGCCCGCCGCGCCCTGCCGCATCACGGATCGTCACAGTCGTTTCGCCACCAGAAAGAATAACAACAGGCACTGCAAATGGCCGGTTCCGCAAACGCACTTCGCGCGCAATCGCAGCATGCACCAAGCCGACATCGCGGGCCTCGCCTTCGATCGCGTCGGAGAGAATGACAGCCTCAACGCCGAAACCGCGGGCTTCTTCCGCAGCGGCTTCCAGCGACAAGGCCGCAGAAGCGACAACCGTCACGCTGTTGCGCGCAAAGACAGGATCGTCTGGCGAAGGTGCTGCATCGGATGAGGCGGATAGGTACTCGGAAATACGCGGCGGCAAATTGATCCCATAACTGCTGATCAATCGCATCGCGGCCGCTTTGTCCATTTCGTCCGGAACCGTGGGGCCAGACGCAACTTGCGCCGGGTCATCCCCGGGCACATCCGATACGACAAGGCTTACAACCCGCGCCGGATATGCCGCCGCCGCCAGTCGGCCGCCTTTGATCTTACTGACCTCTTTTCGGATCGCGTTCATCGCAGAAATAGGTGCGCCTGACGCCAAAAGCGCCTTATTTAGGGACTGTTCATCCTCAAGCGCTAGTCCGTCTGGGGGGGCAGGTAAAAGCGCCGAACCGCCACCACAAATCAAGGCGACCACCAAGTCGTTCTCGGTCAAGTCCGACACTGCACTGAACAAAGCATCGGTCGCGGCAAGCCCTGCAGCATCCGGCACAGGATGTGCCGCTTCAATCACGCGGATTGCACGGGTTGGCCCGCCATATCCATAACGTGTCACGACAACTCCCGTGACCGGTCCGCCCCAAAGGTCTTCAAACGCCGCCGCCATCTGGGCCGCGCCCTTACCTGCACCGATAACCACGGTGCGCCCCTTAGGAGCATTAGGCAAATGCGGCGCCAGTGCTTTCTTGGGGTCGGCAGCACTGACAGCGACCTCGAAAAGCTTTGTCAGAAATTCCTGATCATCGAGGTCAATCATCAGATCAGAACAACGTCAGAACCACGCCAATGACGGCACAGCCGAACGTGGCGTACCCGCCATCAATCAGCGTCAGTTTGAAGGGTCGCATGCCATAAGCGTTGTTGATCATGATCCAAGGCGAGATGAAGAAAAGCCCGATACCCAACCCGCCAAGCAGGCCTGCGCCCACTGTCGCGACACCGGACGTCGCAAAAACATGCCGCATCATCCCGGCAACCAGGACCATTGCGATAAGCGAAAGGACATAAGGCAGCGCGCTTCCGCCCTCGGGCTTTCCGTCTTCGCCCGCCTTTATACCCGCTGCTGCCATCCATGGTTTTGCCAAAGACATGTACCAGACAGCACCGAAAACCCAGCCAGCCACGGCGGCAACTAAGACGTTGAAAAATTCCATTTCCAAACTCCTTTGCTCAGCTTAGCCTACATCTTCGCTCATCTCGCAGACGATACGCCATTCCGCATCCGAAACTGGCTGAACCGAAAGGCGTGTGTTGTTGACCAGCACCATTTCTGAAAGTCGCGGCTCGGCTTTAACCTGCTCAAGGGTGACAGGACGGGGCAGGGGACCGATGGCTTTGATATCTACACATTCCCACCTATCGTCATCTGTGGTGCTGTCGGGATGCGCTTCGGCGATCACCTCGACAATGCCCACGATCTCTTTGTCCTTCTGCGAGTGATAGAAAAATCCGCGGTCGCCCTTTTTCATCTGACGCATATTGTTCCGCGCCTGATAGTTGCGCACACCGTCCCACTCTTCGCCCGCGTCGCCCTTGGCGACCTGATTGTCCCAACTCCAGGTCGAAGGTTCTGATTTAAACAGCCAGTAAGCCACGGATCATTCCTTTCCTACAGGGCGCGCCATGAGCGTTTCGATTGCGCCGTTGATGTTAAGTTTACCCTCGACGACAGCTGTCACCGTACGGATCAGCGGAAGGTCCAGCCCAAGAGCCTCGGCCTCTTTCGCGACTGCCGGCGCAGTGGCCAAACCTTCGACGGTAACGGACTTCTGAGCAGACTTGCCGGCGCCCAAGGCGATGCCGGCCATAAAGTTGCGCGACTTTTCCGATGTACAGGTCAAAACGAGGTCGCCTAACCCCGAAAGCCCATTAATAGTCTCTAATTGTGCGCCTTTTGCCGCCGCATACCGCCCCATCTCGGCGAACCCGCGGGCAATCACCGAGGCACGCGCACTGTCCCCCAAACGCGCGCCAATGGCGATCCCTGCGGCGATAGCAATGACGTTTTTCAAAGCCCCGCCCAACTCGGCACCGGTCACATCTGTACTTCGATAAAGCCGAAGCGCTGGCCGCGTCAGCGCCTGCTGCAGTTCAAGTGCCGTTTCGGGCGTGTTCGCTGCAAGAACCAAAGCTGTGGGCAACCCGCGTGCGATATCGTCAGCAAAACTTGGCCCCGTTAGGATTGCAGCGCGCGCGTCGGAGCGCATGGCTTGGATGGTTGCGACTGGTCCAAGTCCGGTGGATCGGTCCACACCCTTGCAGCAGGCCACCAGCGCCTGTTCGCCGTCTGGCAATTGGTCGAGAAAACCGCGCAAAGACTGCATCGGGACGGCGATAAGGCAAATGGACGCGTCGAAGGCGCTTTTGTCCGATGTTACAGTTAGACTTTCAGGCAACCTATGCCCGGGCAAACGTGGGCCAGACACGCGCTTAAGCTGCATGTCTGAAGCAGTATCGTCATCGCGGCTCCAAAGCGTCACCGAATGGTCGCCGTTGGCCAGTGCAATGGCAAGTGACGTGCCAAATGCGCCAGCGCCCAACACAGAAATACTCATGCTTTTGCGCCCTTCTTCCCACTGCCCAGCATGGCAGGGGCTGTCTTGTCTAATGGCCAACGTGGGCGCGGTACCAATGGTGTCATACCGGGATGGCCAATCCGGTCCAGTTCAATTCCTGCCCAGGCGATCATAGCTGCGTTGTCGGTACAAAGGGCGATAGGAGGCGCTGAAAAATCGAGACCCATCTCTTCTGAAAGTGTCTCTAAACCTGCTCGAATGACGGTATTTGCGGCTACACCACCAGCAACGGCGATGCTCGGTTGCCCGTGGCTATCCTCAAGATAAACCCTGATTGCCCGTCTGGTTTTCTCGACCAGAACGTCTGCCACCGCTTGCTGAAACCCGGCGCAAAGATCAGCTCGGTCCTGCCGTCTCAACCCCCTGGCTTCTTCAATCAACCGGTCGCGCTCACGCAACAAAGCCGTTTTCAGGCCTGAAAAGCTCATGTCGCACCCTAGCCGATCCAGAAGCGGTCGTGGAAATCGGAACCGGCTCGGGTCTCCGACCAATGCCTCGTGTTCGACGGCAGGACCGCCCGGTTGCTCTAAACCCAACAACCGTGCCGTCTTGTCAAACGCTTCGCCTGGCGCATCGTCGATCGTCCCGCCAAGTCGCTGAAAACTGTCCGGGCCGCGTACGATCAGCAGCTGGCAATGGCCGCCTGACACCAGAAGCATAAGATAGGGAAATGCCAGATCGTCCGTCAGGCGTGGCGTCAGGGCATGGCCCGCAAGGTGATTTACCCCGATCAAAGGCGTTCCAAGCCCTACGGCCAACCCACGCGCCAGCATAACGCCCGAAAGCACGCCGCCGATCAAGCCCGGGCCGGATGTGACCGCAATCGTGTCGATATCGCCCAGCGTCACTCCGGCTTCGGCAATTGCAGCCTCCACGGCGATGTCCAGCTTTTCGGTATGTGCACGGGCGGCAATTTCGGGCACCACGCCGCCGAAAGCAGCGTGAAGCGTGGTCTGATCGGCGACAACATTGGACAGAACACGCCGGTCATTTGCAACAACAGCGGCGGCTGTGTCGTCGCAGCTCGAACTCTATGCCAAGGAATAAGCGGGTCATGTTGCTGACTTGCGTGGTTTCGGAACGGCAGGTAACACCGGGACACGCCCGATGACAAGCAAGGCGTCCTGTATGAACGATACCTCTGCCACGTTGCTTCTGACCCGACCCGAGCCGCAATCCCGCGCATTTCTTGCCGAATGTGAGATTGCGATGCAGCGTCGTTTACCAGTAGTGATCTCTCCTCTGTTGCGGATCGAGCCGCTTGGTGAGGTGCCAGACCTTGAACCTTTTGACACCATCATTCTGACCTCGGGCAACGGGGTCGCCCGGTTGGGGTCTGCTCTTGCTGGTCGTCATGTCGTAACAGTTGGCGAAAAAACAGCCGCTTTAGCGCGAGAAAGCGGCGCCGCCGCAGTTGCTTTGGGCGAGAACGTCGAGGCTTTTCTTGAACAGGCATCAAAGATCAAGGATCGCGTGCTTTTCTGCCGCGGCGTTCATTCACGAGGCGATCTGGCTGAAAAACTGACTGGCTTTGGTGTGAGGGTCGAGGAAGCCGTGCTTTATCACCAAGCAGCAGTTCCGCTTTCCAACGCTGCGTGTCTGCTGTTGGAAGGTGCTGCGCCTGTAATTGCGCCTGTATTCTCGCCAAGAACAGCCAAGCTTTTGTCAGCGAACCAAATCTCTGCGCCGATTACGGTCTTGGCAATCAGCGCTGCAACTGCCCAAGCTTGGACGGCAGGTGGACAGATAAGAACAGCCAACGCCCCGGATTCAGCCTCAATGCAAGAGCTTGTTGCTCAGTCTTTCTAAGCCTCGCCTTGTTGCCCAGCCGCATGCGCACTAAGATCATAAAGGGTTTGAAACGGCGCGTTGGGGGGCGCGCAAGGGAAAGGGCACAGTTTTGGCGCGAAAGTCCAAGTCTCCGAAAAGTAACGACAATACAGAACAACCGGACGCATCCGAGGCAGTCATTGATGCACAAATTTCAACCGAATCGTCCCAGCCTGATGCCCATACGGTCGTCGATGCTGAAGCTATTGATGTGACCGAAGAGGTTACTCCAGCGGAAGAGAGTGCAGAAAGCCACGAAGAGATATTGGCCAAGGATCAGGCGGAAATTGACGAACATTCCGCCAATTCCGACGCAGAAGCCGAGCCTTCTGTAGCACCGGCCCCGGATACAGTCGAAGCTGCCGAAGTTGGGGCAATTGCTCCGCCGCCGGAAACGCAACGTGCCTCGGCACTGCCGCTTGTCTTTGGCGGCGCGCTAGCAGCAGGGATGGGCTATCTCGCCGCTACTTTTGTTTCTCCGCCGCCAGCGTCCGTCGACACTGGCCCGCTTTCCGAGAGCATCGCGCAGGCTGGCACGCGGCTTGACACGCTGTCCGCCGAGTTTGCTGAGTTGAAAGCTGCTCCTGCTGCCGAGACGGACCTTTCTGGCATTGAAGACCAGATAGCAGGCATTGCCACACGCCTCGACAATGTCGATAGCGAAATAACGTCTGTACGCGAGGCTATCGGCGCGGCCATCGGTCAAGTTGAGGAACGGGCAAGCTCGTTAAGCGAGCGGCTCACAATTTTGGAAACGGCTGGCCCCGGTGACAACCCGGGCGCCTTGGCAACGGAAGATCAATTGGCAGCTTTCCGAGCCGAGCTTGAAAGGATGTCGACCGAGGCGGAAGCCAGCGTGGCAAGCGCTGTCGAACGCGCCAATGCTCTGGAAGAGAAGGCGGCAGAAACCACCGCTGCTGCCGAAGAGGCCGCCGCAGAAGCGGAACGCCAAGTGGCCGAGGCCAAAGAAATTGCACGGCGTGAAGCGGCGATCGTCGATCTGAAGGCTGCTCTTGAAAATGGTACTGATTACTCAGAAACGCTGCCGATTATTGGCGAAGTTCCCGAGGTTTTGGCCGCCAATGCCGCAGGTGTTCCGACTCTTCTGACTTTGCAGCAGTCCTTTCCTGATGCCGCCCGACAGGCTTTGTCATCGGCTGAGACTGTGCCGCAAGACGCGTCGGCAGGCGACCGTCTGACGGCTTTCCTGAAGCGGCAAACGAACGCCCGCTCGCTGGCACCAAAAGAAGGCGATGGAGCAGATGCTGTTCTGTCGCGCGCCGAAGCTTTGCTGAAGCAAGGTAACCTTGGCGGAGCACTTGTTGAACTCGAAGCCCTGTCCGAAGCACCAAAAGCTGCAATGCAAGGCTGGCTGGACAGTGCAATCACCCGCGCCGCAGCTCTCGAAGCCGCCGCCCAACTTAACGTAACGAATTGAGTAGATGAAATGCTTTGGACACTTTTGAAAATCGTTCTTTTCATCTGCTTGGTCGTCGCGGGCACCTGGGCCGCTGGCTTCTTGATGGAGACCGACGGCGGCATCCGGATCTCGGTCGCTGGAACTGAATACACGCTAGACGCCCTGAAATCGGTCATCGCGCTTGTCGTGCTGATGGTGGCAGGCTGGCTGCTTTTCAAAATTGTCGGTCTGTTCGTGGCCTTTCTTCGCTTCGTGATGGGCGACACGACTGCGCTTAACCGCTTTTTTGATCGCCGCCGTGAGCGTAAAGGCTATGACGCGCTGGCCGAAGGGATGATGGCGCTTGCTTCCGGGGAATCTAGATTGGCGCTGACCAAAGCCACAAAGGCCGACCGCCTGTTACAGCGCCCGGAACTGACGACACTTCTGACGGCACAAGCTGCCGAACAGGCCGGCGATACGGCCAAAGCTGCCGAAGCCTACAAACGTCTTCTGGCCGACGACAAGACGCGCTTTGTTGGCGTCCGTGGTCTGATGAAGCAAAAGCTGGAAGCAGGCGACACAGACACGGCAATGAAGCTGGCGGAAAAGGCCTTCACCCTCAAACCCAAGCATACAGACACGCAAGATATCCTGCTCAAGTTGCAGGCTGGTGCACATGATTGGTCTGGTGCGCGCAAGACACTAGGTGCCAAGCTGAAACACGGCGATCTTCCGCGCGATGTGCACAAGCGCCGCGATGCCGTTCTGGCTTTGGGTGAGGCGAAAGACATCCTCGACAAAGACAAGTCCATCGAAGCCCGTGAGACTGCGATCGAAGCCAATCGCAAGTCGCCCGACCTGATCCCAGCGGCTGTCATGGCTGCCGACGGTTATATAGCAGACAAGAAGCCCCGGAATGCCACGCGCGTTCTTAAAAAAGCATGGTCGGCGCAACCGCACCCTGACCTTGCCGCCGCCTTCGCTCGGATCAAGCCAGACGAAAGCCCCAAAGATCGTATTCATCGGTTTACGGCTCTGACTGGGCAACACAAGGACCATCCTGAAACAAGAATGCTCGAGGCCGAACTTCGTATCGGCGCAGAAGATTTTCCTTCGGCCCGGTCTGCGCTGGGCGATCTGGCCGAAACCGATCCGACGGCCCGCTCTCTTGCCATCATGGCCGCTATCGAGCGTGGCGCTGGCGCGGATGATGCGGTCGTGAAAGGTTGGCTGGCCCGCGCCGTGACCGCACCACGGGGTCCGCAATGGGTCTGTGATAACTGTCAAAAGGCGCACGCAGCTTGGGATCCGGTTTGCGACAGTTGCGGCGGCTTCGACACCTTCAGCTGGCGCACGACCGAAAACCAGGCGACGCCTCTGCCAGGCGGAGCCGAGATGCTGCCTCTCATCGTTGGACAGATCGCAGCGCCAGTTGAGGATACGATCGAAGAGGCGGAAGAAGCGCCCAAGGTGGAATCCGACATCGCAGCCGAGGATGTATCCGATCTCGAACCTTCGGATGCCGAAAATGACCCGCAGGAAGCAGACAAGTCGATTTCAATTGCCAACGCGGATGCGCCGCCAGCAGACTATGCAGCGATCGAGGAAGACGAACCTGCACCACTGGCGAAGCCGTAAATTAGGTCTAGGCGCAACCGGGAAAGCTTGCTATCAGGCGCGCCGGTACGCCGCTGTAGCTCAGATGGTAGAGCACGTCATTCGTAATGATGGGGTCGGGGGTTCGAGTCCCTTCAGCGGCACCACAATATTGGTATAAAATATTGTTAATAAAAGATAAAAATTTAAGCGCCTCCAAGCTATCCCCCTTTTTGGTACACTTTTTAAGGCCGCCTCTTGTCTAGGAAGGTTGCGTGTGATCGGTACTAAGCTCCTCGCTCACACCAAAAACGAATAAGAAGCTACTTACACCGAGCTTTTCCCATGGAAGTCGCTGATGCAGTTAGCCCATACCAGAACGTTTCTAGCGGGCAACGGCGCACCAGAAAGCCGCGCATCACCTAGAACGTCGGCGGTGTGCAGGCGCTAACGATCTTGCAGACTTCGGACCCAGTGTTTCTGAACCGGTGGGGCTGTCGGCTATCAAATAAGTATCCATCGCCTGGATTAAGGACACCGACTTGATCGCCAACAGTGATCTCGATCTGACCTGAAATTACGACTCCGGCCTCTTCGCCTTCGTGGCTCAATAGTTCGGGGCCGGTATCGGCACCAGATGGATAAGTCTCGTCTAAAATCTGAAGTGCGTGCGTGCTGGCATCACCAAGCTGGCGCAACGAAAGCGAAACCGAACCTTCCTGCGGTGCAACCTCAGTAAACTCCTCGGAAGTATAGAATATCTTCGGTTCGTTGAGGGCCTCGATTGTCGCGAAGAACTCTGCAAGGGTCATCGGAATTGCGTCAAGAAGGCTTTTAAGCGACGCAACAGACGGGCTTGTTTTGTTTTGTTCGATAAGAGAGATAGTCCCGTTTGTTAAACCGGCACGTGCCGCAAGTTCGCGTTGTGACAACCCACGCTCTTTGCGTATCGCTTGCAACCTTCTTCCAATGTCCACGAAGTATCCCCCTGAATACGTGCCTAAAACTCTGAACCATCGAAATAGTTCATCTAATCTGGCGCCGACACCCGGAAGAGAAATTTTTTGCTCTCGGGACGCTTGTATCACATGAAACTTGGCAGATCGAATTCATGTTGACAGTTTATTTAAACAGATTATGAGAATTTTAAACACACGTCGTCATAAAAAGACGCACCCCCACAGAAAGGCTTTTGGTCATGACCAGCAAAGTTAAACAGAAAACTGCACGTACAGCTACAAAACGTAAGCCAGCGATCGCGGTTGTGCCCGATGTCGTCACGCCAACGCACAGCAATGCCACGCTTATCGCGCGACGTGAAGCGGCTGTCGCACGCGGTGTTGCCTCGGCCGCGCCAATTTTCGCGCAGTACGCCGAGAATGCTGAACTTTGGGATGTCGAGGGCAATCGTTACGTCGACTTTGCCGGGGGCATCGCGGTGCTCAACACCGGGCACCGCCACCCGAAGGTGATCGCAGCTGCCAAAGCCCAAGAAGATCACTATACGCATACCAGTTTTCAGGTTGTCCCCTACGAGCCCTACATCTCGCTGGCTGAAAAGCTGAATGCACTGGCCCCCGGCGATCATCCTAAAAAGTCCTTGCTTGTTACGACCGGTGCAGAGGCGGTCGAGAATGCCGTCAAGATCGCGCGGGCCGCAACCGGGCGCCCGGGTATCATCGCATTCACCGGCGGTTATCATGGGCGCACACTTTTGACGCTTGGTATGACTGGCAAAGTCTCACCTTACAAAAAAGACGTGGGTCCGTTCCCGTCTGATATCTTCCGCGCGCCGTTCCCAAGTGTTCGTGACGGGATCACGGTGCAGGATGCCCTGACCGGCCTGCAAAATCTGTTCCTGACGGATGCTCAGCCTGAACGGGTCGCCGCAATCATCATCGAGCCTGTCTTGGGCGAGGGCGGCTATACCCCGGTTCCGTTCGAGATGATGCAGGCGCTGCGCGAGATTTGCGACACGCACGGTATCTTGCTGATTGCAGATGAGATTCAGGCAGGCTTTGGCCGCACCGGCACGTGGTTCGCCATCGAGCATTCAGGCGTCGTCCCCGATTTGATCACCGTGGCCAAGTCGATGGCTGGTGGCTATCCGATTGCCGGCGTCATCGGCCGGGCCGAGATCATGGACGCGGTCATCCCCGGCGGCCTCGGTGGCACTTATGGCGGTAACCCCGTTGCCTGTGCAGCGGCTTTGGCAGCGATCGAGGCGATCGAGGACGAAGGGTTGCTGGCGCGGTCAACTGCCTTGGGCGAAACTTTCCGGGCGCGATTTGCTGCGATCGGCGAACGCGCCGCTCCGTTCCGCATGTGGGACATTCGTGGCCTTGGCGCGATGCTGGCGGTCGAGTTCGTGACGGATTTTAAATCCGCAACACCAGACGCGGCTTTGACCAAATCCCTCGTTGCCCATGCGCTGAAGCGCGGTTTGATCCTGCTGTCATGCGGCATGCATGGCAACGTGGTGCGTATTATGGTGCCGCTGACGGCATCGGATGCGATCATTGACGAAGGCCATGGGATATTCGAAGCGGCATTGGTCGATGCGATGGCCGAATTGCACGGCTAAGCGACCGAACAGAACGGTTTGAAAGGCGGGCCAAGTGCCCGCCTTTTTCAGTCAAACGGGGTGAACTGGTCCGCTTTGGCACGCGCCCATCTTTCGCGATATCCACCGGGGTCAACTTTACCTGTTTTCAGCAGAGAGCCGATTTCAAGGCTGGCGAAGGCTTCATCGCCGGTGACCATCTGCGCATCTGCCTGACGGATCATCAAATGGCGGGGCAGAAACTCGCCGGGGCTGGAAAGGCCCGCAGCCCCTGTCATTTCGCCCAAGGCTGCCAGCGTATTGCTGTGGAAGCGGGCAACACGTCTGGCTTTGCCAACCGGATCCAGCGCGCGCTGGCGCATCGGATCCTGCGTGGCGACGCCGACGGGGCAATGATTGGTGTGGCAGGCCTGAGCCTGAATGCAGCCAATGGCAAACATATAGCCGCGCGCGGAATTGCACCAATCAGCACCCAACGCCAATGCGCGGGCGATGTCGAAAGCGGACACGATCTTGCCTGCCGCCCCCAGTTTGACCTGATCGCGCAGCCCGGCTCCGCGCAGGGTGTTGTGCACAAAGGTCAGCCCCTCGACCATGGGCATACCGACGTGGTTGGCAAATTCGAGTGGGGCGGCCCCGGTACCGCCCTCGGTGCCGTCAATGACGATGAAATCTGGGACGACGCCGGTTTCCAGCATCGCCTTGACCATGCACATGAACTCGCGTCGGTGACCGATGCAGAGTTTGAAACCGACCGGCTTGCCGCCGGATTCTTTGCGCAGAAGACCAAGAAAATTCATCATTTCGAGCGGGGTCGAGAACGCCGAATGGCTGGGCGGTGAGACGCAGTCTTGCCCCATGGGAATGCCGCGCGCCTCGGCGATTTCAGGGGTAATCTTGGCGGCTGGCAGCATGCCGCCGTGGCCCGGTTTGGCGCCTTGGCTGAGCTTGAGCTCGATCATCTTGATCTGTGGACTGGCGGCCTGTTCGGCAAATTTCGCCGCACTGAACGTGCCATCGTCGTTGCGGCAGCCAAAGTATCCAGAGCCGATTTCATAGATCAGGTCACCACCGCCCTCGCGGTGATAACGACTGATGCTGCCTTCGCCGGTGTCGTGGGCAAAACCACCGAGTTTTGCGCCGGTGTTCAGCGCAAGTATGGCATTGGCCGACAGCGCACCAAAGCTCATGGCAGATATATTATAGATTGAAGCATCGTAAGGCTGTATGCAGTCTTTGCCACCGATCCGCACCCGAAAATCGGTATCAGGCAGATGTTTGGCCATGACGGAATGGGTGACCCAGGAATACCCCGCGTCATAGACCCGCATTCGCGTACCGAACGGGCGTTTATCTTCCATCCCCTTGGCGCGCTGATATACCAGCGAGCGGGCGTCGCGGCTGAACGGTTCCTCGTCCTGATCACTTTCAATCAGGTACTGGCGGATTTCGGGGCGGATGCCTTCGAACAGAAAGCGCATATGACCGATCACAGGATAGTTGCGCAGGATCGAATGGCTGCGCTGGGTTACGTCCATCATACCAAGAACGCTGAGGGCGGCGAAGATCAGCAGCGGGATAAGCATCCAAGCGGACCAGAACAGCCCTACCAGTGAGGCCAAAGCCAACACCACCGAAGATATGAAGGCGGAGAACCGGCCCAGATCTGACATTGAAAGCATGAGCGAAACCTTTCGTTTCTAGTCCAATTGCTTAGGATGTTTTGGCGAAATTCATTGCAGCAACAGCGGCATCATCAGGGACGCAAGGCTGAGCACCAGAAAGAAGCCGGCCATGTCGGTGATCGTTGTCAGAAGCGGGCCACTGGCAACCGCCGGGTCCTGGCCAACCCGTTTCAGCAAAAGCGGCACCACGCCACCGATCGAAACCGCGATGATGGTATTCAAAGCCAGCGCCAAACCGATCACAAGGCCAAGATAGGCGTTCCCCTTCCAGACCCAGCAAACGATTCCGATCAGTATGCCTAGCACGATGCCGTTAATCACACCGACAGACACCTCTTTCAGCCAGACGCGCATCGCGTCTTTGGGCCGCACCAGACCCAGCGAGAGTTCTCGCATGGTGACGCCGACGGCTTGATTGCCGGAACAGCCGCTCATGTCTGACACCATGGGCAGGAACACCGCGATGGCGATGACGGCGGCAAGGGTTTCCTCGTAAGCCGAGATCACGCTGGCGGCGATAATATTGAGCACGATATTGGCTGAAAGCCACGCAAGTCGCCGCCGCGACCGGATGGCCAGAGGCATGGTGCGCAATTCGTCCCCAACGATACCCTGCAGGCGTAGGTTGTCCCCTTCGGCGCGGGCAAGAATGGCGGCGTCCACGGCAGTGCGTGAGATCACGCCAACCAATGCGCCAGCGCTGTCTACAACCGGGAACCCAAGGAAATCATAGTCGTTGAACAGGTCTTGCAGGGTGTCGAGCGACGCGTCCACCCGGACCGTCAACGGAGGGATCATGATATCTTCAAGGGCGGCACTGCGTTTTGCAGTCAATAGACCACGCAGAGAGACGACACCGATGGGCTTGTCATCATCGTCGATGATATAGGGATGCTGACCGTTATACCGTTCTAAATCTTCGTCATCGCTTGCAAGACTGCGCAGGACCGCACCGACCGTCTGTTTCGGACGAAAGGTAAAGGCATCGGCCAACATCAGGCCACCGGCTGTGCCCGGGTCGTATTCTGACAGGCGGCGTACGCTGGCGGCGTCTTCAGGGTCGATCCCGGCCAGGATCGCGTCGGCGTCTTCGGCGTCCAGTTCGGCGAAGACGTCGGCCTGTACGTCCGAATCAAGCTCTTCGAAGATCTCAACCGCTTTTGCCGTTTCCTGCCGCTCGATCAGGTCACCGGCAAGCTCAACCGGGGCTTCGTCGATAATGCGCGACGCGAGGTCGGCAGTCAGAAACGAGATTAGCCGGTCCTGTTCTTCGGGTGAAAAGATCAACAATTCGCGCAGGGCTTCGCTGATCGTGACGCTGTCCAGCAACGCATTGAGCGCTTCGCTGTCCGACTGCTCAAGGGCTGCTGCAATCAGATCGGAATAGTCAACTTCTTCAATGGCTTGTTCTTGAATTTCTGTGTTCATCGATCAGGCTTTCCCTTTGACTGACTGGAAGCGGGATCCGGCTCCTAGCTGGCGGCAGACCCTCGTCCGACTTGAGCGGAGCCGTGAAAAATCTTCATCAGGTCAACTCGGCTATCATGACCAAGACGAATAACTATCTTGATCAAAATAATAAACAGCATTAGCGTTGTATCGTGAATTTCGTGGTTCGACTGACGCAAGATGATTGTCGAACAGCTATCTGGCATCTAACCTTCGTAGGGTCTCTAGCAGAAATTGTCCGCAACAGACGTTAACGAGATAGGTCGCAATCAAGACGACTAAAATGCGAACTCCACCTGGACAGAGTTCAATTAGAGTTACAACAAGGAGAAAAAAATGAAGATATTCAAACATCTTGCTTTTGTGGGGGCCATGATGGCCGGAACCACAGCGTCGGGGCAAGAACAGTTCATCACCATCGGAACCGGGGGCCAGACAGGCGTTTACTTTGTCGTTGGTCAGTCGATCTGTCGTCTGGTGAACCGCGGCACAGCCGATCACAACCTTAAGTGCACGGCGCCCTCAACCGGCGGGTCCATCGCAAATATCAACGCCATTATGGCGGGCGATATGGATATGGGCGTTGCCCAGTCTGACTGGCAATTCCACGCCTACAATGGCTCTTCCGAATTTGAAGGCAACAAGTTCGACAAGGAACGTGCGGTGTTTTCCGTACATGGTGAGCCATTCACGGTGATTGCCCGTGCCGACGCTGGCATCAGCACTTTTGCCGATCTCAAAGGCAAGCGCGTTAACATCGGCAACCCCGGTTCAGGACAGTACGCAACCATGCAGGTTGTGATGGACGCGCTTGGCTGGACGATGGACGATTTTGCGCTCGCTTCCGAGCTTAAGCCAGCCGAACAGGCCGCAGCCTTGGGCGACAATAAGGTTGATGCGATCATCTATACCGTTGGCCACCCCAACGGATCGATTCAGGAAGCGGTTTCGACCGTTGAAGCGGTGCTGATCCCGGTAACGGGCCCTGAAATCGACAAGTTGATTGCTGAAAACCCATACTACGCAGCATCGTCAATCCCCGGTGGCATGTACGAAGGGTCACCTGACGAGACCAACACCTTTGGTGTAAAGGCGACATTTGTGACCTCTGCCGACGTTGATGACGACGTCGTCTATCAGGTGGTCAAGGCGGTCTTTGACAACTTTGACCGGTTCAAGCGCCTGCACCCGGCATTCGAGAACCTGAGCGAAGAACAGATGATCAAGGACGGTCTGTCGGCTCCGCTGCACCCCGGTGCAGAGCGCTATTACAAAGAGCGCGGCTGGATGTAATCCACCACCGATTTGATTGATATCCGGTGCGGCGGGGGTCCCGCCGCACCGGTTCCAGCCAGACAAGTGCCCGAAAACGGGCCGCAGGGGGACGATATGACCAACGATCCAAACCAGCAGCAGGCCGCTGCCGTCGAAAATGCTGCTGCCGGACGTGGCGGGCTAAGCCAGGATGAACTGGACGCAATTGTTGCTTCGACCGACACTGGCGGGCGCGCGGCATCTGGTCCCATAGGGACGTTTCTGACCTGTGTGGCACTGGCTTGGTCGCTGTTTCAACTTTGGATCGCTTCCCCCATTCCTTTCATTGTCGGTTGGGGCGTGTTCAACGACACTGAAAGCCGCTCGATCCATCTTGCATTTGCCATCTTTCTTGCTTTCGCGGCGTTCCCCGCCGCCCGTACGAAATTTCAGATGAGTCTGGGCGTCATTGTTCCGGTGGTTCTGGCGTTTCTGTTTGTGACTGGCGCAAAGGACGGCACCGTCACTTGGTGGATTCCCATTATTGCATTGTTGGTTGTGGCTGCTGTGGTGCTGGGGTCTCCCAAGGACCGCATTCCCGTCTGGGAATGGGCGCTGGCCGTGGTGGGCGCGCTGGCGGCACTCTACCTCTTTGTTTATTATCGCGATATCTCGGGCCGGGTCGGCGCACCGATCATGCAGGACTTCGTAGTTGCTGTGATCGGCCTGATGCTGCTGCTGGAGGCGACACGACGCGCGCTGGGACCGGCGCTGATGATCGTGGCGTCTGTGTTTCTTGTCTACACGGTGCTTGGTCCTTACATGCCCAACATTATTGCCCATAAGGGCAACAGCCTTTCCGAGATCGTGAACCACCAGTGGATCACGACCGAAGGTGTGTTTGGCATCGCTTTGGGTGTTTCAACCGGCTTTGTCTTCCTCTTTGTGCTGTTCGGATCGCTTTTGGACCGAGCAGGTGCGGGCAACTATTTCATTCAGGTGGCCTTCAGCCTGATGGGCCACATGAAAGGCGGACCGGCCAAGGCGGCTGTGGTGTCATCCGCAATGACAGGTCTAATCTCGGGATCGTCCATTGCAAACGTGGTCACCACCGGTACGTTTACCATTCCGCTGATGAAGAAAGTGGGCTTTTCCTCGGAAAAAGCAGGCGCTGTCGAAGTGGCCTCGTCTGTGAACGGCCAGATCATGCCTCCCGTCATGGGGGCTGCTGCATTCCTGATGGTCGAATATGTGGGCATTCCATATTTTGACGTCGTCAAACACGCCTTCTTGCCTGCGGTGATTTCCTACATCGCACTTGTCTACATTGTGCATCTCGAAGCGCTGAAGGCTGGCATGGAAGGCCTGCCGCGTGCCTATACGCCAAAGCCCATCGTGCAGCGTCTGATCGGGATTGCTTTCACAATTGCCGCAATCTGCGCAATTTCCTTCGGCGTCTATTACGGGATGGGCTGGATTCGCCCGGCGTTCCCCGAAACGGCTGCCTACATCATCTTTGTCTTCATAACATCGATCTACGTGGGCCTCCTTTATGTGTCCTCAAAAGAAGAGCCTTTAGAGCTGGATGATCCCAACGCCCCTGTTACAGCGCTGCCGCTGCCGGGGCCGACGATCCGCTCGGGCCTTCACTTCATCTTGCCGGTCGTCGTGCTGGTCTGGGCATTGATGGTAGACCGACTTTCGCCCGGTCTGTCGGCTTTCTGGGCCACCGCTTACATGGTGTTCATTCTTGTCACCCAACGCCCGCTGACAGCGATCATGCGCGGTGAGGGCAAGGTGGGAGCGGCTATCAAACAAGGTGGCATTGATCTGATTGACGGTCTGGAAACGGGCGCGCGCAATATGATCGGCATTGGCATCGCCACGGCGACCGCTGGTATCATCGTCGGCGCTGTCAGCCAAACCGGCGTCGGCTCGGCCCTTGCCGATGTGGTCGAGGTCCTGTCAGGCGGCAACATCCTTGCCATCCTGCTGCTGACAGCCGTCCTGTCGCTGATCCTTGGAATGGGCCTGCCGACCACTGCCAACTACATCGTGGTCTCGGCGCTGCTGGCGCCAGTGATCGTGACCCTTGGCCAGCAAAACGGATTGATCGTGCCGCTGATCGCGGTGCACCTCTTTGTGTTCTACTTCGGGATCATGGCGGACGTCACACCGCCCGTGGGGCTTGCAAGCTTTGCCGCCGCCGCCGTATCGGGCGGTGACCCGATCAAGACAGGTGTGATTGCGTTCTTTTATTCGCTTCGCACCGCGGCCCTGCCATTCCTGTTCATCTTCAACACCGAGCTTTTGCTGATTGATGTGACATGGGGGCAGGGGGTCTTTGTCTTCATTGTGGCGACCGTTGCGATGCTTTTGTTTGCGGCGGCCACCCAAGGGTGGTTCCTGGCCAAGAACCGCATCTATGAGACACTTGCACTCTTGTTGATAGCATTCACCCTGTTCCGCCCCGGCTTCTGGATGGACATGGTATCGCCGCCGTTCCTTGAGGTGCCACCGACTGATATCGCGGCAGCCGCCCTTTCGACCCCGGCCGGAGAAGACATGCGGCTTCGGGTTGCGGGATTGAACGATCTGGGCGACCCGATCGAGTTCGTGGCAGTGCTGACCGTCGAAGACGCCGCAACTGGTGAAGAACGGTTGGAGAATGCTGGCGTGATGTTCCGTAACGAAGGTGAGAAGATCATCATCGACGATGTCGCCTTTGGTTCTGCTGCGGAAACGGCGGGTCTGGACTGGGATCAAGAAGTCCTGCGAGTCTTGCAGCCGGTAGATCAGCCAAGCAAGTACCTAATGTTCATTCCAGCGCTACTGCTGCTTGCTCTGGTCGTGTTCTTGCAGCGTGGACGTGCTGTACGCACGCCGCCCAAAACAGCAAATGCGTAAGGAGAGAGACCCATGTACAAGAAAGTCCTTCTGACCGTCGATCTGAACGCTGAAGCGTCTTGGAAGAAGGCGCTGCCACAGGCCATCGAGCATGTGCGTGCCTCTAACGGTGAACTACATGTGATGTCGGTTGTGCCTGATATGGGCACACCACTTGTGGAAGGGTTCTTCCCAGCTGACTTCGAAGAGAAAGCGGTGGCGGCAGCAAACGCGGCGCTGGACGCTTTGGTCAAGGAGCATATTCCCGACGACGTGGATGTGAAACAGCACCTCGCGTTCGGAAAAATCCATAAGAAGGTACTAAAGGCAATCGACGAAACAAAGTGCGATCTCGTCGTCATGGCCTCTCACAAACCCGACCGTGTGCGCGAATTTCTGGTCGGCTCTAACGCTGACAGGATTGTGCGCAGATCGCCTGTTTCTGTTTTGGTGGTACGGGCGTAAAGACGTGCTGAAAGCCGAGAGAATAACTGCCCAAAACGGGCTGCTCTTTCAGCACGGAGAATTTTGGACATGACCCCTTTCGCAATCGCTGGCGTACAAATGTACGTTCAGGCCCTTCATCCCAATGTCGATGGCATGTTGCATCGTCTTGATGTTCTTATGGCGCGTTTTCCCTGGACGCAGATGGTCCTGTTCAGCGAGCTGGCCCCTTTTGGGCCGCTGGAGAAATTCAAACTGCCGCAGGAAAACGAAGTCATTGAGCAGTTTTGCATAGCGGCCCGGCGGCACAAGATCTGGCTGGTTCCTGGCTCGATGTTTCTGACCCATCCCGAGGATGGGCGGGTTTATAACACCTCGCTGGTGATTAACCCCGACGGCGATATTGTACGGCGCTATGCGAAGATGTTCCCGTTCCTGCCTTACGAGGTAGGGGTCGCGCCGGGCACCGAATTCTGCGTCTTTGATGTGCCCGAAGTCGGACGGTTTGGTCTGTCGATCTGCTATGACATGTGGTTCCCCGAAACCACGCGCGAACTGACTAGTCAGGGGGTCGAGGTGCTGCTGCATCCGGTCTTGACCGGCACCACGGACCGCGACGCCGAACTAGCAATTGCACGCGCCACAGCGGCGCAGTTTCAGTGCTATGTCATTGATGTCAATGGCTTGGGCGCGGGCGGGGTCGGGCGGTCTTGTGTCGTTGATCCGACCTCGCTTGTCTTGCACCAGTCGCAGGGGCAAGAGGATATGTTCCCGATCGAGGTTGACCTCTCGATGGTCCGCCGTCAGCGCGAAACCGGCCTGAAGGGGCTTGGTCAGGTCCTGAAAAGCTTCCGCGACCGGTCGGTTGATTTCTCGGTCTATGACCGCAACAGCGGCACGGATTCCTACTTGAATACACTTGGGCCGCTGGAAGTGCCGCAGCAGGGATCTCGCGCTGGGCTGCACACTGATGTGCCCGCCAACGCCGAGGCTGAGATACAGGAACGCAGGCCAAAGCTTGGTATCGGCATTTCGCCTTATCTGGGCAAAACATCAGGCGGCTGAGGCGCGCGTTCATCGCGCCCTGGTCCAATCAATAGGAGAACGATCGATGGATTCCGTCAGCGACTATTACTCTGCCACGCAGTTGCGCACCGACAGATGGAGCGCGCTGCGCGAAGTGACCGGGTCGCTGGCGCGCAAAGCCCCAGTCAAGATTTCGGCCAAGGACCGCGCCACGACGCAGGAGTTGTTCGAGTCGTTGGCACTCATCGAACCCTATTGGGCCTTTCCCGGTATGGCCGCGTTTGATCACATGCGGCGACAGTTTGATCACAATGCTTACGATGATCTGGCGTTTTCGGTGCACCGCGTCACCCGCGCTCTGACCACCGGGGCCTATAGACGGCGCAGTATCCCGCTTGAACGCGACAGCGTCGACAAGGAAGAGCACGACGACGAGGCGCTTTTGTCGCCCGAGGCGCGCGCGCTGACCAAGCCCTATTTCGAGGTGCTTATCGTGGATAGCGTCAGTGACCAGCAAGAGCGCTGGCTAAAAAGCAACGTCACCCGGATGCGTCGCCCCGAAGACCCGTTCACCTATGAAGCAGTTGTTGTGCCAAGTCTGGAAGACGCGCTGATAGCCGTGTTGTTCAACCACAACATTCAAGCCATCGTGGTGCGTCCCGGTCTGGTTCTGAAGTCAAAGCTGGACAATGAAATCCTGCATAGTTTCCTGAACCGTGCCGGTGGCAGCGAGGCCATCGACGCAATGGAGCCGGAAAACTACGGGCCGGAACTCTGCCGCCTGATCGCGCGCGTGCGCCCCGAACTGGATGCCTATCTGGTGACGGAACGGTCGGTAGAAGACATCGCCGGCCTTGATCTGGGGATTTGTCGGCGCGTCTTCTACAACCAAGAAGACTTCATGGAACTGCACCTGAATATTCTGCGGGGTGTCGAGGCGCGCAACAAGACGCCATTCTTTACGGCTCTTGTGAACTATTCCAAACAGCCAACCGGCGTTTTCCACGCCATGCCGATCAGCCGCGGCAAGTCGATCACGCGCAGTCACTGGATTCAGGACATGGGAGCGTTCTACGGGCCCAATATCTTCCTGGCAGAAACCTCGGCCACGTCCGGCGGTCTGGACAGCCTGCTTGAACCCCATGGTCCGATCAAAGAGGCGCAGGAACTGGCCAGCCGCGCCTTTGGATCAAAGCAGACCTTCTTTGCCACCAATGGCACCTCTACCTGCAACAAGATCGTTGTTCAGGCGCTGGTACGCCCGGGAGACATCGTGCTGGTGGACCGCGACTGCCACAAGTCACACCACTACGGCATGGTGCTGGCAGGGGCCGAGGTTGTCTATCTCGACAGCTATCCGCTGAACGAATATTCGATGTACGGCGCAGTTCCACTGCGCGAGATCAAGCATCAGTTGCTTGCACTGAAGGCGGCGGGCAAGCTGGACCGGGTGCGCATGCTGCTGCTGACGAACTGCACCTTTGACGGGTTGGTCTATAACGTCGAACGCGTGATGGAAGAATGCCTCGCCATCAAACCGGACCTTGTGTTCTTGTGGGACGAGGCGTGGTTCGCCTTCGCGCGCTTCAGCCCGACCTATCGCCAACGGACCGGTATGCGCACCGCAAACAACCTGCGCAAGCGGCTGCGGACCGAAGACCACAAAGCGGCCTATGAAAACCAGCAAGAGAAGCTGAAGGACGCCGATGATGCAACGCTTATTGAAACGCGGCTGATCGCTCCGCCGGGTGCGCGCGTCCGGGTTTATGCGACGCAATCAACCCACAAGACGCTGACGTCCTTGCGGCAGGGGTCGATGATCCATGTCAACGATCAGGATTTCAAAGGCGAGGTCGAGCAAAGCTTTCACGAAGCTTATATGACGCACACCTCGACCTCTCCCAATTATCAGATCATTGCATCACTCGATGTCGGGCGGCGACAAGTCGAACTTGAGGGGTTCGAGTTCGTTCAGCGCCAGATCGAAGCGGCCATGTCGATGCGCCGCGCGATCAGCGAGCATCCGCTATTGCAGAAGTATTTCAAGGTGCTGACCGCCGGCGATATGATCCCCGATCACCACCGGCAAAGCGGCGTGACCAGCTATTTCGACAACGAACAAGGCTGGACCGATATGTGGGATTGCTGGCAGCAGGACGATTTCGTGCTGGACGCCACCCGGGTCACTTTGGCGGTGGGCGGCACCGGCTGGGATGGCGATACCTTCAAGACTGATATCTTGATGGATAAATACGGCATCCAGATCAACAAGACCTCGCGCAATACGGTCCTGTTCATGACCAATATCGGCACCACACGATCATCGGTCGCCTATCTGATCGAAGTGCTGGTCGAAATTGCCAATGAACTGGACGAACTGCTAGATGATGCGTCCAAAATGGAACGGCTGTCGTTTGATCGCCGCGTCAAAAACCTGACGGAGAACTACCCACCACTTCCCGATTTCAGCCGGTTCCACGATGCCTTCCGGCCCGACAACGTGACACCCGAAGGCGATATTCGGACGGCCTATTATCTCAGCTATGACGAAAAGAACTGCGATTATCTTGAGCTTGAGGGAGAGCTGAAAGCGGCACTTGAGGCGGACGAAGAGGTTGTCTCGGCCAGCTTCATCATTCCCTATCCGCCGGGTTTTCCGATCCTTGTGCCCGGACAGGTGATCAGCAAGGAAATCCTTGCGTTCATGCTGGCACTCGACGTCAACGAAATTCACGGATACCGCGCCGACCTTGGTTTGCGGGTCTTTACACCAGAGGCATTGGCCGCACTGCCCAAAGCCAAGAAACTCAAGACAGCAGCGGAATAAGAAGGGACTTCTCATGCCAACAGTACTCAAAAATATCTCGGAAATTCGTCGGTACTTTCACCGTAACGAAGACCCGATCTATTTCATTTCGGCCACCAACTTTAACCTGCTTGGGCTTGATGAATGGGTGAAGAATTTCAAATACATCTGCTACATCGACTGTTATGGTGGCAAGCATCCGAACGTGTTCTGCCCGTCCGAACAGCCCCATGCCGAATTCCAATCGATCGAGGATATTAATAACTACTTGCTACAGCACAAAGAAGTCATCGACTTTATCAAACGTCGTGGTGGCAAGCCGAAGTTTGTATTCCTGATGTTTGACGAGGAAACCGAGCGGTTGTCCAAAGAGTTGGGCGCTGATGTCTGGTTCCCAAAGGCCAAGCTGCGCACCAGTATGGACAACAAGATTGAAACTGTTCGGATCGGCAACAAAGCAGGCGTACCGTCGGTGCCTAATGCGCTGGCGGAGGTTAAATCCTATGAGGATCTGAAAGCAACCTGCGAGAAGGCCGGGATTGGGCATGATCTGGTGCTTCAATCAGCCTTCGGCGACAGCGGACACACCACATTTTTCATCAAGTCCGAAGCCGATTTCCGCCGCCACGAACACGAGATTATCGGCGAAGGCGAGATCAAGATCATGAAGCGGATCGATTGTCGGGGATCGGCGATCGAAGCTTGTGCAACCAAGGAAGGCACCATCGTTGGCCCGCTGATGACCGAACTGGTGGGCTTCAAGGATCTGACCCCTTACCGGGGAGGCTGGTGCGGCAACGAAATTCTGTCCACAGCATTTCCACCGAAAGTGCGCCAAAAAGCCCGCGAACTGACGTTCAAGTTTGGCGAGCAGCTGCGCAAGGAAGGGTATCGCGGGTATTTTGAACTCGACTTCCTGATCGACAAGAAGACCGGTGATCTGTGGCTGGGCGAACTTAACCCGCGCATTACGGGTGCCTCGTCGATGACCAACCACGCGGCCTTCGCGCATGCGGATGCGCCGCTGTTCCTGTTCCACCTGCTTGAATTCTCGAAGAAGAAGTTTGATCTGGACACAACCGAGCTGAACAACCGCTGGGCCAACCCGGACATGATCGACAGCTGGAGCCAGATGGTGATCAAGCACACCGATGACAGCGTCGATATCTGTACCGAGGCCCCCGAAACAGGCATCTACAAGATGCTGGCAGATGGAAGCGTGGTGTATGACCGGTTCGACTATCACCGTCGCGCCGTTGAATCCGAAAACGAAGCGTTCTTCCTGCGCATCCTGCAGCCCGGTGATTACCGCTATGAAGGGGCTGATATTGGCATCCTTGTGACGCGCGGGCGGTCAATGACCAAAAGCTTCCAGCTGAACGAGCGGGCGAAAAAGTGGATCCACGGGATCAAGCAAGGCGTTGCTGGCAAGCCATTGCCCGTTGCCAGTGCGGGACCAGCGCTCGCTGATCCTGCGTTCAAGATCATGTAATGCATGCTTGGCGCGCGCTCAACGAAGATTTGCCCGGTCCCAAGTGGGCCGGGCTTTTCGCCGAATACTGGCCTGATTACAAACGCTGGTGGCTGAAAGAAGGCGATACTGCGCGCGCAAGCTATCTTGAAAGTCGGCGTGCTCTGAATGCGGCATATGCCTGAAATCGTGCCGCTTTACGATGAATTGTGCAATCTGGCGGGCGGCGGCGATCAGGCTGCAAGATTTCTCAGCTTTTATTGCCCGCCCCCCTATCTTGTCGGGCTGCTAGCCAAGCGATCTGGCCGGGCGAAGAGCCTGTGCTGGTGCGCAATTACGACTACGATCCCAACGCTTTTGACAGTCTGGTCCTGCAGACCGGCTGGCAGGGGCGACAGGTCATCGGCACCTCTGACGGCCTTTGGGGGCTGGTGGATGGGATGAACGATGCAGGCCTTGCCATTTCCTTGACGTTTGGCGGACGCCGCGTGGTGGGCACCGGTTTTGGCGTGCCGCTGATCCTGCGCTATGTGCTGCAAACCTGCGAAACGGCAGAAGAAGCGGGTCGCGCATTGGCGCGGGTGCCCACCCACATGAGCTACAACGTCACGGTGCTGGACGCCAAACGTCAGTATCTGACAGCGATGATGGCCCCGGACCGGCCTGCAGTGATCACCCATGCGGCTGTCGCGACGAACCATCAGGAAAACGTCGAATGGGTCAGCCACGCTCGCTTTACAGCAACGGTCGAACGCGAGCGGTTCCTTGCTGCAGCGGCTGACGCTGCACCGCGACCCCGAAGACAAGTTCATCGGCGCGTTTCTGCGCCCACCGCTTTATTCCACCGCCTTCGCAGCAGGGTTCGGCACACTTTACACTGCCGTCTATCGCCCGCGACTGGGCGAGATGGAGGTCCGCTGGCCGGGCACGACATGGACGCAAAGCTTTGACAATTTTCAGGAAGGTGGCCGACGGGTGCAAATTCCCGGCGCGGCCTAGATAGGGGCAACCATGTCACATATTTTTCCACGCCATACCAAACAGTTACCGCCCACCGCTGTGCGCGGCGAGGGATGCTATCTTTATGACAACACGGGCAAGCAATACCTTGATGCGTCAGGCGGGGCGGCTGTGTCCTGCCTTGGGCATGGCGACCAGAACGATCATTGATGCGGTGAAGGCGCAGTTGGACAGTCTGGCCTATGCGCATACGGGCTTTTTCACTTCGGAACCTGCCGAGACGCTGGCCGATCTGCTGATTGGACATGCGCCCGGTGATCTGGACCGCGTGTATCTGGTGTCAGGTGGGTCCGAGGCGATGGAGGCTGCACTCAAACTCGCCCGGCAGTATTTCGTTGAAAAGGGTGAACCGTCGCGGGGCCGTCTGATTGCCCGCAAGCAAAGCTACCACGGAAACACGATGGGTGCGCTTTCGGCTGGCGGCAATGCCTGGCGGCGGGCGCAGTTCGGTCCGCTCTTGATTGACATGAGCCATATCGATCCCTGCTATGAGTACCGTTTGCGGCATGACGGCGAGAGCCTTGAGGACTATGGTCTGCGCGCAGCCAATCTTCTAGAGGAAGAACTGCTGCGGGTTGGCCCGGAAAACGTCATGGCCTTTGCCGCAGAACCTGTCGTTGGGGCAACAGCAGGCGCTTTGACCGCGGCACCGGGGTATTTCAAACGCATCCGCGAAATATGCGACCAATACGGTATCTTGCTGATCCTTGACGAGGTCATGTGCGGAATGGGCCGCACGGGAAGCCTTTTTGCCTGCGAACAGGAAGGCGTTTCACCTGATATCCTGTGCATCGCCAAAGGGTTGGGGGCAGGCTACCAGCCGATCGGTGCGATGCTGTGTAGCCGACATATTTATGAAGCAATCGAAAACGGCAGCGGGTTCTTCCAGCATGGTCACACCTATCTGGGCCATCCGACGGCTGCGGCAGCCGGAGTTGCAGTGGTGGGGGCGATGCTGGAACGCAACCTGATCCCACGGGTCAAGACACAAGGCGAAAAGCTGATGGCCGCGCTTGCAGGCTCAGTTTGGCCAGCACGCCCACGTCGGCGATATTCGCGGGCGGGGCTCTGTTTCAGGTGATCGAACTGGTGGCGGACCGTGAAAGCAAGGCCCCGTTCGATCCTGCTCGCAAGATTGCCGGGCGGATCAAGGCGGCTGCATTTAAGGCCGGGCTGATTTGTTATCCTATGAGCGGTACGATTGACGGGCAAAGCGGCGATCACGTGCTGCTGGCACCACCATTTATCATCGATGACGATCAGATCGACGAAGTGGTGAGCAAATTGTCTATCGCGATCGAGACGGCTTTGACCCCATAATCGCAACCGGTTCCGTCGCGCCTTGGTCCCAAAATTGCCCAGCAAAGCGGTTGGTCATCTCGGGGCTATTCAATCCTTCTTGCCCAAGCGACAAGAAAAACGAATAAGAAGCTACTTACGCCGAGTATTTCGCATGGAAGTCGCCAATGGACCTAGCCCTCATCAGAACGTTTCTAGAGGTCGCGGCGACCGGTTCTTTCGTGAACGCCAGTGAAAGATTGTTTGTCACCCAGTCTGCGGTCAGCCTTCGCATTCAGCGCCTTGAAGCAAGTCTTGGAAAGGCGCTTTTTACGCGCTCTAAGGCTGGAGCCGAGTTAACGCCAGCTGGTCGCGAGTTTGAGCATTATGCTCTTTCGCTCATCAAGATTTGGCAAGAAGCGCAGCAGCAAATCGGTATTCCCGAGGGATACACCCACTCTTTGAGCATTGCAGCGCAATACTCGCTCTGGCCACGTCTTGGGTTTCGCTGGATCGACAAGATGCAGGAAGATATGCCGTTGCTGAATATTCGTGCCGAACTTGGCATGCCCGACCGGATCATGCGCTTCCTGATCGAAGGGGTGGTGCAGATTGGCTTGATGTACAACCCGCAGCTGCGCCCAGGCCTGACAGCTTACAAAGTACTCGAGGAAGAGCTTGTCTTGGCGGCGTCCTGGAAGGCTTCACTGGACGACGTTGCCGAAAACTATGTGTTTGTCGATTGGGGGCCAGAGTTTGTACACGCGCATTCCATGCAGCTTCCTGAGATGACGAATCCTGGGCTTACGATGGCGCTTGGTGCAATGGCCGCTGAATATGTCGTTCGACGCCATGCGGCCGCCTACCTTCCCGCCCGATACATCAAAAGATATCTCGATGAAGGCCGTCTGCACTTGGTACCTGACGCGCCACGTTTTCCCTATCCTGTCTGGTCGATCTGGCGCGATGATCTCGATGGCGACGTTCGCGCGAAAGCGCAGGCGGCTCTTGTGGCAATCAAGTCACAAATCGACGGTGATCAAAGCGCGGTCATCGCTGAGTTAGCCGATATTAGTAAGGGCGATGTGGTCGAAGTCCTTGGTAACGTTGAGATTGGCAACAGCACGCGGAATTCTCATGGTAAGCATAAATAATATCAATTTAACTAATCTATAAACACTTCCTATCTCCTCTTCTAGGCAGTGATGCCCCCGCCCTTTTGGGACGGGTCAAAAGTATGTTGGGAAAGGGAAACCCATGACAAATCTCAATACGAGGAGCAGGTCAGTTCGCACCGTTATCGGCGCTGTCGTAATCGCGACTTCATTTGCATCGGTCGCGTCTGCACAGAACGTATTCACCGGCACGAACGTGGCCGAAGACCGCAACGAAGACCTGATCGAAGCCATCGAAGACGACGCAGAGCGCGATCTTGACCGGTTCGGCAATGAAGGCCGTCCGCAGGGTTTCAATGGTTCGTTCGCGCTGCGCGGCATCGCAAACTCTGGCAACACGGACAGCGTCGATCTCGGCATCGGTTCAGACCTCAACTACGTCTGGGGCCCAAACGGCTATCGAGCTTGCAGTTGAGCTATACCTACGGCGAAGATGACGGCACGAAAAACGAAGAAAGCCTGTTCTACGGGCTTGAATATACCCGCGACCTCAACCCTCGCCTCTTTGGGTTTGCCAAAGTTCAGGGCTCGGTCGATGAGTTCTCGTCGTTCGAGAATGACACATTCGTAAGCTTTGGTGCGGGTTACCGCATCTTTAACGAAGCTGATCGTCAGTGGTCGGTTCAAGCGGGTCCTGGCTATCGTTTCGCTGAGCTGAGTGACGTCACATCCGCTGATGTCAGTGAAGGCGCATTCGGTGTCTCGTCTGACTATGCGCAGAAGCTGACGGATACGGTCTATCATGACAAACGACACGGACGTCATCACGTCCAGTTCAGACACAGTCGTCTATAACGACCTCGCTCTGAGCGTGTCGATGACTGATAGCCTGGCGCTGCGCACAAGCGTTCTTACCGAGTATCACTCTGATCCAGAGCCGGGCTTCAAAGACACCGACAACACTTTCGGTATCTCGCTGGTTTACTCGTTCAACTAAAACGAACACGTCCCTCGTGTGACTTCGGGGGCGGTATATTCCGCCCCCGCTTTCCAAAGAAAAAGGTCGGGGAGGACATCGTCATTTCAACTTGGAAAACCTTATCCACTTCGGCGAATGGCTGCGTCGAAGTGCTTCTGACCGACCGCACCAGCACTGCGTTTGGGTACCGTCTGGTCGGAGCAAAGCCTGGGCCACAAGTGGTCGTGGCAGGCATTTGCCCAGCCGCTGAAGGTGTCTTCGAAAGATTGCTCTCAATTCCAACTTTGCGTTGGATGCGTGGCAACCTCGTGGTGGTTCGTCTCGATGTACTTGACGATCTCGTCCAAGACATCTCATCCCTCGCGCCGCTGGGCGTCGTTGACCGAACAGTTGTCTTGCCCGTCGCCGATACAGAAGAAGGCAATGCGCTCAGGGTAGGCCGCAACTATCATCTTGTGCTTCGTACCTGCACCGAACTCGGCATGATTGCCGGGCGCGGTGTTGGAAGAGGCCTGACTGAATCATGAAACTGCGTTTGGTTCCTTGGTTTCAGCCGTCAAGTTGATCGGAAGACTGCCAGATCGAATATGTAAGTCGCGCTGCGGGAACGGGATTTCAATCCCATACTTGCCCAAAGCGGTTTCCAAAGCCCAGTTGTAATCAGCCTTTACAGCACCGGGTCGCTTTACAGACTCGGGTTTGAGCCAGACGACAAGTTCGAAATCGAGGCTACTTTCCCCGAAATTCGTAAGCCAAACTTGTGGTGGCCTCGCCTTCGGGCCTGTCAACATGTGCGGCACATCAGCGGCGGCCTCCAAAGCTGCTTTACGCACCAAATCTTTGTCAGTTCCATAGGCAACGCCAAAGGGTACGCGGACACGTACAAAGGCATCGCGTAAGGTCAGGTTGGTCACGCGGCTGTTGATAAACTCGGAATTGGGGACAAGAATATCGATGTTGTCGTTGGTGGTTATGAGGGTCGCACGAATGTTTATTTCGCGAACTTCGCCGGTAAGCCCGGACTGCAATTCGACAAAGTCACCGACTTTCACAGTCTCTTCAATCAACAAGATGATCCCGGCAACAAGGTTGCTGAATATCGCTTGAAGCCCAAAGCCAATACCAACACCGACCGCACCCGAGAATACGGCAAATGCGGTCAAATCCACACCGATGGCGTTCATTGCGATCATGATCGCAATGAACAAAAGTGCGATACGTACAGTCTGGCCAATCAATGTTTTGACTGATGACGTCATGTTTTGTGCACGACCCAATCGGGACTGCACGAAACGAGACACCAATGATGCAAGCCAGATCAGGACCACCAACATGGCGATGCCTTTGAGCACCAGATAGAGTGAGACGCGGGTTTCGCCTAACGTGAACGCAAAACCATCTAGAATTGCGATCGTCGGATTTAGAAGGCGCAGGATGAAAAGTGCCGCGATCACCCAGGAAATAGTTGCAAACGCGCGCGACCAAATCGGGTCACGTACAAATGTCGAAAACAGCCGGATCAGTATCCACGCCTGCAAAAGCCCGGTGACCACACGTATAAGGTCGTTTCCGATCCCAACCGAGCGAAATGCCGCAATACCGACCCACAGGCAGAAAACTGCGATTATCGGAAAAACAAGCCGATGAACGACGTGATACGCCGACGCCAGAAAAGGGGTGTTTTCATCCTCTTGCGGCCAAACCTTCTCAAGTAGCCTGCCAAGAGGACGGGATGCCAAAAGGCCCAGCAGCAAGGCCGTTCCGATCAGTGCGACTTGGAAGATGCCCTGTTGCGACAGGATCTGTGACAATAGCTTTTCTGTCGAACTCGAGACGAATTCAATAAATGGATCAATGCTAGAGGTTACATCGTCAATAATCTCCTCCGCCGTCTCCGGGGCTGGATCAGCATGATTTGCCATTGTCGATCTCCTCATTCATCGGATTGTTCTATCTATTCAAAGCCATTTGAGCCTGCGAAAGATGAAAAGCTCTATCGCTAGACAGAAAGCCATGATCCCGCAAAATATCCAGAAGGCATAACCGTTATCCACGCCGGGCATTCCGCCGATATTTATCCCCAGCAATCCGGTAAGGAATGCAAGAGGCAGGAAAATTGCTGAGATGATCGCAAGCACATAGAGTGTCTTGTTCGACGCTTCGGAAAGCTGGTTGGCGATGTCATCTTTGACGACCATTGCGCGTTCCCGTGCAGCGTCCAACTCTTCAAGATAGCGCGTCAATCGGTCTGACGTCTCGCGCAGATGGGGCCTCGATACATCGTCCAGCCATTCCGGGGGCTCGCTGACCAAAGCTCCCAAAGCCTCGCGCTGGGGCGCTATATAGCGTCTCAGAGCCACCGCCTTCTGCCGGATATTTGAAATCTGCCGGCGCTGTTCCGCTGCTTTCGAGATGTCGAGTTCCCCCTCAAGGTCATCCAATTGGTCTTCAAGTGCCAAAATGGTTTCGGCAATTGGATCGTTGAACTCTTGAGATCAACCTTTCAAACAACTCGGGCGCAGTTTTGGGGCCAGTTTCCAACTCGATCAACTGCTCAAGAATGTCGCGCGGTGTGTGCATTCTCTCGTGGCGCAGGGTAATCACCTTCTTACCCTCGGACCACATGCGCATTGCAACCATGTCTTCTTGGTTGGCGTCCTTGTTCAGATTGACACCTCGGAGTATCGCCACAAGCCCACGTTTTCCGCGAAAAACGCGTGGTCTGGTTTCCTCGGCCAAAAGGGCTTCAGCCGTGGGGAGCGTCAACCCGCTATGCTCTTTCAGCCATGCCGCAACTTTGGGGTGCCGGTTGTTCAAATGCACCCACAAAGGGCCATCGGCCTCGGTCCATTTTGCGATATCGTCCCAACCGAGAAAACGAGCACTTCCCTTGCCGTCCAGAATGCAGGCGAACAGCAGTCCGTCCTCTTCGATGAGATCAGGATGATCCATTGTACTTTCAGCCATTCACTCAATTCCCCTTACTTGCATCAATATCCTTTTGATGTCCGGACCAGCTTTGCGCTTCGATAAAGACGCGTCGAATAGAAGGGAACTTCGACTTAATCGCAAATTCGAATTCCGAAATGGCGCCTTCAACTGCTTCAGCAGGCAGGCCATCTTCAAAGTCCAGGCTGACGTTCAACAGGATTTCGTCAGGCCCGAAATGCATCGTCAGCACCTCGTTGACCTGCTTGATCCGTGCATCATCTTTGAGGTACGAGCGGATATCCCCAACAACGGCTGGATCAGCACCTTCTCCGATCAGCAATCCCTTGCTTTCAATGGCCAAGAACATAGCGACCGCAGCAAGAACGATGCCGATCCCAATAGACGCTAACCCGTCAAGAAAATGCCATCCGAGCAGATGACTGCCAGCGACACCCAAAAGCGCGATGGTAAGCCCGATCATTGCAGCGGTATCTTCGAAAAGAACCGTGAAGATCGTTGGATCCTTCGAGTGGCGAATAGCCTTGAAAAACGGCTCGTCGCCCCTGACCTCGTTGAAGGCACGATATGCAATCGTCCAGGCAACGCCCTCGAAAACCATACTCAGCACCAAAACAACATAGTTCACATATGGGCTGTTGATCGGTTCAGGGTGCTGGATATGCACATAGCCTTTATAAAGCGAGAGACCGGCCCCGATTGCAAAAATCAGGATGGCGACGACGAAGGTCCAGAAATACAGCTCCATCCCATAGCCGAACGGATGTTTGTCATCAGGTGCTTTGTTCGCTTTGCGAATTCCATAAAGCAGCAACAACTGATTGCCAGAATCCACAACCGAGTGGATAGCCTCTGAAAGCATCGCTGATGATCCGGTGATGCCCCCTGCAATAAACTTGCAGACGGCAATCAGGCTGTTTCCTGCAAGTGCTGCGTAGATGACTTTTTTCGAATGGTGCGCTGACATCAACCCTTGCCTTTGGTCTTTGTTGTCCCGACCTTCGCATTTTTTTCGAGGAACTCGATGATCTTGCCTGCCACATCAAGGCCTGTTGCATTCTCGACGCCTTCAAGTCCCGGAGACGAATTCACCTCCATCACGACCGCGCCGTGGTTGGCCCGAAGCATGTCCACACCGCAAACGCTAAGACCCATTGCCTTGGCGGCGCGAACGGCTGTCGAGCGCTCTTCAGGCGAGATTTTGACCAGTTGAGCAGACCCACCCCTGTGCAGGTTCGACCTGAATTCGCCCGCGGCGCCGGTGCGCTTCATGGCAGCAATTACTTTGCCACCGACAACAATTGCACGGATGTCGCTTCCGCCCGACTCTTTAATGAATTCCTGAGCAAGAATGTTGACGTTTGCACCGCGAAAAGCTTCGATGACGGACTTGGCTGAACGTTCGGTGTCCGCAAGAACAACACCGATCCCTTGCGTGCCTTCCAGCAGCTTGATGACGACCGGCGCGCCGCCGGCAAGTTTGACGACCTCACCTGCTTGCTTGGCGTCATGAGCGAACGCAGTGACAGGAAGGCCAATGCCGTCGCGCGCCAAAAGCTGCATCGACCGCAGCTTGTCTCGCGATCGCCCGATTGCAACGCTTTCGTTCAGCGGAAAAACACCCATCATCTCGAACTGACGCAGCACGGCAAGACCATAGAACGTGACGGATGCACCGATGCGCGGGATGACGGCATCATACCCGGTCAAAGACTTCCCGTTGTAGAAGATCTCGGGCCGACGGGACGCGATGTTCATATAGCACTGGAGTGTGTTCACGACATCGATGGTATGCCCGCGTTGCTCTGCCGCCTCAACCAGGCGTTTGTGCGAATACAGGTTGGGGTTTCGCGCCATAAGTGCAATTTTCATATTCTTTTCCTTGATTTTTCGAGTGCGTCGTCATTCGCCGGTCAAGAGTGATCTTCCAAGGTGTGCGGAGAGACGATCAGTGAGCAACGCTTTTGCCTGCGATTAGCGGAAGCAAGGTCAGTTTTCTTGGGGTTGCTTGGTGTTGGAGAAAGAGAAAGTGAGAGAGAACTTTTTCCGCCCTGTGAGCTTTGATTCGAACACAAACGTTCGCTGTCTTCGCCTTCGGCGATGTCTTCTTGAATATCGACGATCGGTACACCCAACCCTTAATTCCGACAAGTGAGCCTTGCGAAATGGCCAGGTTTAAGACGATCCCTGAGACGCCAATCCAAGTATGTCTGCTTCAGGTCTTTCCCTCAGGAAAGGTTAGCCACCCAGACTTTTAGGGTAGCGTCTCTGCTAGCGTGACAGATAGCAACGCGTTGTGTATTAAGGAAATTCGAATTTATCATAGATAAAACGATATAAACTCACTTTATGTCGAAAGCCGGTGATTATTAAGCGGAAACATTGACCAAAACCCAGATTTCGCTGAAATGCGTGGGACTATCGAGATTTTTTCGGCGACGCCGAATTAACTCTAGCTGTGTCGCTCACTCGGACCAAAAAGAACAAGACCGGCACTAATCGCGTCGGCAAACAGCGGGGTCGGGGGCATTCTTGGGGCAATATGTAAAACAGTTGTTTTAAAAAGATCTCTATTACAGATAGTTAATAGGATTTTGCCAGTCCCTTCAGCCACCACTTCCCAGTCCAAAAAAAGCCTAAAGACATTCGATCCTTCGTTTAAGGAGATGTTGCGATGTCTGTTGTGGATGGCGTTCAACGCGATCCGGCGACTTCTTTCGGAAAGAGAATACTTGGAAACATTTGTCCCAGTGCAGACGTTTGATTGCCCTGCCGCGATCATATTCGCATTCATCTAAAATGGCGGCCAATCGTACCGACGTATCAGATCGCTTAAATTGCACGACCCTTGAGCAATTCTGCAAGTATAGGATTTGGAAATCGGCGCGTGATTGTCACAGCGTAAAAAGTTTCCCCGATACCGGGCAGTTGGTCTGCCTCATGCAGCCGCCCGGTGTTCAACTCGTCCTGCACTACGATGGGCGGCAAGACAGCCAACCCCGCTCCCTCGCGTGCGAGAAGCCGCATCATGGCCATATCGTCCACTTCGGCCGCGATTTGAGGTCTGATGCCAAGACGTTAAGTCCAGGCGTCAAAACCAATCCGAATGCCTGTATCGGCTGTCGGCAGAATGACCGGTTGTGTTGTCAGAAGCTCGGTCACACTCAGGTTGCCGTTCAGTCGCTCTGGCGTGCCGACAAGGCTAACGGGTTGTTCGGACAAACGGTGCGAGACAAAAGGTGTGACCGCATCCCGAGGAGGCGGTTGGTTGATCAAGACAACATCAAGGTTCAGGGCTTCGAGCGCCTGTAAAAGATCCGCGCTGGTCCCTGACCGCAGGATGATCTCGACATCCGGCCTGTCCAAAATTGGGCGTAGAAATTCCATTTGAAAGTTGCGCGACAGCGTTGCCAATGCGCCGATGCGGATGGCCTGACGGCTGCGGCCCCTTTCTTGCAAGGTGCCAAGCAGTTCACGACCGGTAGCAAAAATTGTGTCCGCATGATCCAGCGCGATGCGGCCTGCTTCAGTCAAAATAAGTTGCCGGCCCCGCCGCTCGAACAGAGCATGCCCCAGCTGTGCCTCAAGTTGCTTTATCTGCACCGAAACGGCTGACTGCGACAGGTTCAGCCGCTCTGCCGCACGCGTAAGATTGCCATCATGGGCGACAGCCCAGAAATAGCGCAGGTGGTGGTAATTGAATTCACTCATTCATTTATTAAACAGAACAAAATTATAAGAACAATGAATTTTTCTGTTGGGAACGTGCCTGTTATCCGCCGGGTCAGCTGTAGCTCAGCCTTGAGGAGAGACGCCCATGTCCATTGCCCTTCTGCCGTTTCTTGCGCCACTTATCCTTATCGTGGCCGCTGTGCTTGCCTTTCGTGGGCCCCATATGCGCCCCGCTCAAGTGCTGAACCTTATCGAGCTGATGACACTGGCTGCGTTGGCCGTGGCTGTGCTGTCCTGTCTTGCGCTTTTGGCGGCAGGTCCCTCGACCAGTGATTTGGCTGGACTGTCAGGGCTGGGATTGTCCCTGCGGCTGGATGCAGTCAGCACTGTCATGCTGGTGCTGGTCGCCTTCGTAGGATGGGTGGTGGTACGTTATGCCGCGACCTACATGGACGGAGAGGCGCGGCAAGGCCCCTTTACCGGTTGGCTTTGCGCGACGCTGGCCGCTGTGATGCTGCTGGTCATCGCTGGGAACATCCTGCAACTTGCGGTCGCCTGGATCGCGACCAGCCTGTTTTTGCACAAGCTGTTGCTGCATTACCCCGGACGCGTTGCGGCACGGCGGGCGGCCCGCAAAAAGTGGATCACGGCGCGAATGGGGGATGCTGCCCTGCTGGTCGCTATTGTGCTGCTGTACTTGCACTATGGCACTGGGAATATCGCTGATATTCTGGCAGCAGCGCGGACAGGCGAAGGTCAGGGCGGCGCAGCCTGGATCTCGGCGGCGCTTGCCTTGGCGGCTATCCTGAAATCGGCACAGTTTCCTATGCATGGCTGGCTGACAGAGGTTATGGAAACGCCCACGCCGGTGTCTGCCTTGCTGCATGCTGGTGTAATCAATGCAGGCGGATTTCTGTTAATCCGGTTCGCGGATGTGATGTTACTGGCCCCCGGCGTTCTTGCGGTACTGGTGATGATCGGTGGCTTCACGGCGCTGTTCGGCGGTCTTGTGATGCTGACGCAATCGGCGGTCAAGACATCGCTTGCCTGGTCCACCGTGGCGCAGATGGGCTTCATGATCCTGCAATGTGGTCTGGCGCTCTTTCCACTCGCCTTGCTGCATATCGTAGCCCATTCGCTTTATAAGGCGCATGCCTTTTTGGCCTCTGGCACCGCGGTGGACGGCGTTGCCGCAATCCGCCGTCCCGGGCCCGTGGCGATCCCGAATGGGTGGGCAGTGGTCCGCGCCTTTCTGATTGCGTTGGCGATCTATGCGGTCGTGGCCTTCCTCTTCGACATTGCAGGTAAATCGCCTCAGGCGATTGCCCTTGGTGCGATCCTGATCTTTGGCGTAGCGTATTTGTTGGCCCAAGGCCTGGCCGACGCTGCTCCGCGCGTTCTGACGCAACGCACCGCTGCGTTTTCGGTTGCAGCCACGGTCGGATATTTTGCGCTTCAGACCGGAGCGGAATGGCTTATGACCGGCACACTGCCTGCCACGCCAGCGCCCGGTCCGCTGGAATGGGCGCTGATTGCGCTCGTCTTGTTCAGCTTTGGCCTGGTTGCGGTGGCGCAGGCAATGTTCCCACTCTGGGCCTATCACCCGGCGGCAGCGGGGATGCGCGTGCACCTGTCCAACGGGCTTTATACAAATGCCGTCTTTGACAAACTGTTGCGCGGTTGGTCGACCAAGCACCTCGTCTGATTGAAGCCAAGGAATATGCAGATGAACTCTTCTTTGAACCCTTCGCTTGCGACATTCACCAGCGCCAGCGAAGCCGCCGCACGCGGTATCCCGCCGGCCTGGCCACTGGCATCATCCGTTGCTGTAAACCCCTTTTTGGGACAGACGCACGAGACCCTGGCACAAGTGGGTGCCCGGCTGGGTCGTGTGGGCGGTGTGCCCGTGACCATGCCGCGCGAATGGTACGGCGCGCGCATCACGGACGGCACGATCACCGATGCTGACATCATCGCAGCCCTTGGGGCGCAGAGTTCCAATGATCTGCCTGATCTGACCGAGGTCAAGCGGTTGGCTGGAACCAATGCCGCAACTCCGGCACCGCAGCCGACAGTTGCTGATCTGGCCGCCAAGGCATCCGGTATCGACTGGCCAGGCATTATTGCGGATCGTTTCGGACATTGGGCAGCAGGGTATTTCGATCAAGGTCAGGCGCTTTGGGCAGCACCGCGCAGGCGGGGGGCTTATGACGCGTGGCGTCAAAACGCCACGCATGACTTGACGCCTGAAATAGTGGGACTGAAAGGGTTCGGCCAGTTTGTTAGCGAAACGCCAGATACGGCGGACGAGGCGAAACTGCGCACGGCAAACCGATTGGGGTTAACTGAGGATACGCTTGAAACCTACCTTCACCAGCTGCTGTTTACCTTGGGTGGTTGGGCGCAAGTCGCGCGGTATCATCTGTGGCAGGCGGAACTGGCTGGCGGCGACGATAAGACTATCACTGATATTCTGACCATCCGGCTTTTGTGGGAAGAGGCGCTTCTGATTCAGTACGAAGACCAGATTCGTGACCAATGGCAACAAGTGAAAAACGCCCATTCCGCCCCCGTGACCCCGGATGCAGATCTTGAGGCGAATGCCATTTTGCAGGAAGCATGGGAGCGCGCAGTGCAACGCGATCTGGCCGACACCTTTGCCGCGCCTGCGCCACACGTAACCGAAGCGCGCCCGGCTTTGCAGGCTGCCTTTTGCATCGACGTGCGGTCTGAAGTGTATCGGCGCGCGTTAGAGTCTGTCGATCCTGGCATTCAGACCCTTGGCTTTGCCGGATTCTTCGGCCTGACCGCATCGCATAAAGGGTTTGCATCGGATGTAGACGAGTTGCGTCTGCCTGTGCTGTTGAACCCCGGTGTCACCTCGACCTCGCAAGGCGATGACGTGGAGGCGGATCAGATTGCCCGTTTCAAGGCCCGCGCAAGCCGCGCCTGGGGCCGGTTCAAACTGGCCGCCGTGTCGTCCTTCGCTTTTGTTGAGGCGACCGGACCGATCTATGCGGGCAAGTTGATGCGTGATGCGCTGAACCTTGCGCCAAATCACGTGCCGGGCGGGCCGGCGCCCCGTTTGGATCCAGCGCTGGCCCTCGGTGCGCAGGTGGATGCGGCGGAAACCATTTTGCGCGCGATGTCTTTTATCGACAATTTCGCGCGGCTTGTTGTGCTGGCTGGGCATGGGGCAAATGTAGTTAACAACCCCTTTGCCAGCAGTTTGCACTGTGGTGCCTGTGGCGGCTTCTCCGGAGAGGTGAACGCCCGCCTTCTGGCAAGTTTGCTGAACAGCGCAGACGTGCGCGACGGGCTTAGTTGCGCGGGGTATCAAGGTGCCTGAAGACACGCTCTTTGTGGCCGCACTGCATGATACTACCACCGACGCGATCACGCTTTATGCACAGGATGCACCGTCCACGACCCATGCCAGAGACCTGAGCCAAGCAAACGCGTGGTTCAAAACGGCAGGGTCTGTCACCCGCGGCGAACGGGCCTTGCGCTTGCCGCGCGCACTGAGTGCCGCCGATATTGCCGCCCGTAGCCGCGACTGGGCCGAAACGCGGCCCGAATGGGCTCTGGCGGGCTGCAAAGCCTTTATCGCAGCTCCGCGCCGCCGCACAGCTGGCAAAAGCCTTGGCGGGCGTGCTTTCCTGCACGACTACGACTGGACCCAAGACAAGGGTTTTGGCGTTCTGGAACTAATCATGACCGCCCCCGTGGTCGTGGCCAGCTGGATCAGCCTGCAATATTACGGATCAACTGTGGCCCCGCAGATCTTTGGGTCCGGCAACAAGCTTTTGCACAATGTGACGGGCGGCATCGGCGTGGTCGAGG
The DNA here is from genome assembly GCA_963841595.1 of uncultured Alphaproteobacteria bacterium. GTDB lineage: Bacteria > Pseudomonadota > Alphaproteobacteria > Rhodobacterales > Rhodobacteraceae > CAWJDD01. The sequence goes on from CAWJDD010000005.1 coordinate 285,702, forward strand.
GCAACGGCGGCACTCTGCGCGCAGGTCTGCCCTGGCAATCCGTTCACGAGGGGGCGGCCTACGCGCACGATCCGCTGCGTCTATCTGTCTGCATCGAAGCTCCGCGCGAGGCGATGACTGACATTCTCAGGCAGTACGATGGTGTGCGCGCCCTGTTTGACAACCGCTGGCTTCATTTGTTCGCACTTGATGAAGACGGCCGGATGACTTGGCGCTATGAGGGCAATTTGGAGTGGTCGGACATGCCGGACATTGACAAGCGGCCCTCTGCGGTGAAAGCGGCCGGGTGAGGGTTCCAAAGCGCCGCGAGCGGCTATGATCCCGTCAAAACGCTGCACGCCAACAAGGCTCCCGGCTATTCACCGCGCCACCGTCGTTTTGGACGGGAGGCGCAGCAGGTCACTGTCGCGAAACCGGCTGTGACGGTTCTTGGAGGAGGTTGAACGATCATGCATACTGTCCTTGGGGGTCAAGACGGTAAAACCGGCGTTATGCCGGGTTCAGATGCACCTCATCCCAGAGCCGTCGCTCAGACCAAATCCCCAGGCAATAGCCAACCAGCAGCATCCGGGTTAGCAGCTCCGGATTGATGGATGGGCGTTCGGTGTGGCTATAAAGGGAAGCCAGATTCTGGCGAATACTACTCAGATCAAAAAGCCCATCTATCGAGCGCAGTAGGTGGTCTTATGGAACATGATCCTAAATCGATAACCCATAGAAACGCGCGCCCCGCGCTTCCTGTCTCGGTTCCATCATCGCGTTCAATCTCCCGCAGTGATCTTGTCAGCTTGGATAAGGACACGGGCCGGTGTTTGAAGCGCCAAGTTCGCAACAAAATTTGGTCTGGCCTTCCTGCATTTCAATGGTCCGCAGGACAAGCAACTTCAGGCTGTCGCTGTGAGCAAACTATGAAGGGCGAAAGCTTGGTGAGCATGTTTTCAGAACGCGTGGTTGCCAACTGAGTGCCAAATGACTAGATACTAGGCACAAGGGAAAGCCGTTTTCCGCTTTACGGATGTACAGTCTGAAGCGCGAATTGCGATCCTCCATCATAAAATCTCGACCGCTATCCCCACTTGGGGTTCCAATGAATGGGCAGGTTGCCGATGTTATCGCGCACGACCACGTCGACCGTGACGTTCGATCATTCGTTCGTTTTGGCGGGCTATACCGACGAATTGCCTGCCGGTGACTATGAGGTCATCGCCGAGGACGAAGTCTTGGAAAGCCTTAGTTTTACTGCCTACCGCAGAACTGCGACGCATTTTCTGATCAAGGCACACAAGGGCTCTGAACGAACAGAGTTGCGACCGATTAACCGTTTCGATCTGGAATTGGCCCTTCTGCAGGACGTGGCCAGTTCCAACAAACCTGAAAAATAGATGCGTGGCGGCGCCTTCTCCGCCGGAGGACTAAATTTATGACTTTTCCAGAATGGACCAAACCCGGCGTTTACGGCGCCCTTGTCGGTGCTATTGCCGTTTCAATCCTCGGCTTTAGCTGGGGCGGATGGACGACCGGCGGCAACGCCGAGAAGATGGCAAAAAACTTTGCCAGTGACGAGGTCACGACGGCCATGGTGCCGGTTTGCCTGAACAAATCTGAAGCCGATCCAGAGCGCATCGCAAAATTGGCAACTATTCAGGACGCCAGCGTTTTTGGCCGCCGCAAGGCCATTATGGATACTGGCTGGGCCACGCTTCCGGGTGCAGATAAGCCAAGTGGCGATCTTGCAGTAGCGTGCATCGACGCGCTTAAGCTAAATGCATCATAGAAACGCGGCCACAGCACGCAGGGGGCCAACAGTGCGCCCCGCGGTGCCATCGGTTGCCATCATGGAATATGTTCTGACAATTTTTGGCTGCTCTGTTTGCGTTCTATTGCTGGTGACCACCTCGGTGTTCGGTCAATCTGCTATCGTTCCGATGCCTGATAATGCACATCCCAAAAGCTTTGGAGGCGGATGGGAATGCGACCGAGGGTATCGGGCCGATGGAAAACTTTGCACGGGCATTGAAGTGCCTGCAAATGCCTATTCGACGAAACGGGCGTATGGATCTGGTTGGGCATGCGTTCATGGCTTTCGCGAATCCAAAGGGGCCACTTGTGTTGCCGTCGCTGTTCCCGATGGCGGCTTTCTGAATACCTCGGGCAAAGCGTGGGAATGCCTCCGAGGGTATCAAAAGGTTGACGATACCTGTCAGGAAGTCGTTGTGCCAGACAACGCCTACCTGGACGCGGATGCCTATGGTTCGAGCTGGCAGTGCGCGCGTGGCTTCGAAGTCATCAAGGAAACTTGCGCCGCAATTGCTGTGCCAGAGAATGCTTTTCTCAACGCTACAAGTTATGGTGAGCCTTGGACTTGCGAACGCGGCTTTTTTGAAAACGATGGTATGTGTCTGGCCGTAGCTATCCCCGAGAATGGCTATTTTCATGACGCGTCGTACGGCAAAGGCTGGAAGTGCGAACGCGGATACGCGGCCTCTGATGATCGCTGCGAAGCTATCGATATTCCGGCCAATGCGCATCTGGACAGATCAGGCAACCGCTGGGAATGCCACAGGAACTATCGGAAATCAAAAGGCCAGTGCGTTAGCAGCAACTGAGCCATCTCTTAAGCAGGAATCATCGCCAAAGCCTCAAACGGCTTTTCGACGGCCCTGAAATAATGGCTGCAACAAAGCCAATAGGACCAAAAATGGAAACCGAACTTGAGACCGTGGATACCATCCGACGGAACGTCAGAGGTGCCCAGGCACCACCGTCGCCAACCCGTTGCCAGACGCAGACCTGTTCGCAGTACGCAATACGACAAAAACCCGTCGGCAGTCGTGTATTGCGAAGGAAATTTCGCAAGGATCGACGGCAAAACCGCAAATGGCCTCGTCCGGCACTCACAGGCCTATCGCATCCTTTCGGTCATCGACAGCAACCGTGCCGGATCAGGACAGCGGTCTGGTCCTGGATGATGTCACCAACCACATTCCGATCTTTCGCGGATCTGAAAGCTGCCGTCGCTCACCAGCCGCCGTCCCGGATACGTTGATCTATGGGATGGCCCCCTCGACCGGCCAGCTTTCTCGGCAGGATCGCGGCGTTGTTCTGGATGCGATTGCGCGTGGCATGAACATTGTCAGCGGACTGCATGAATATCTGAGCGATGACCCCGAAATTCAGCCGTCGCTTGCGAAAACGGGAATGTCACGATCCGCGACATCCGCAAGCCAAAACCCAGCAAGGACATGCGCCTGTTTGATGGCAGCGTCGCTGAGCGTCAAAGCGATACGCATCGCCGTTCTTGGAACCGATTGCGCCATTGGAAAGCGGACGACTGCGACAGTTCTGGCGCGCGCCCTGAATGCCCAAGGCATCAAGACGGTGCTGGTCGGCACTGGCCAGACAGGTTTGATGCAAGGCGCAAAATACGGCGTGGCGATGGATGCCGTGCCGCCTCAGTTCTGTTGTGGCGAGCTTGAAGGGCGCTATTGTCGCCGCCTCGAACGGCGAACATCCTGATGTCATTCTGATCGAAGGCCAAGGCGCGCTAAGCCATCCGGCCTTTTGCACATCCGCCTTTATCCTGCGCGGCAGCCAGCCGGACGCCGTCATCCTTCAGCACGCGCCCAAACGCGCGCATCGCTGCGACTTTCCCAGTATGCCGATGCCTGATCCTGCGGACGAGATTGCCTTGATCGAGGCCTTTGCCGACACAAAAGTGATTGGCGTCACGATCAATCACGAAGGGATGACCAGAGGCCGAGATCGACGCGACCATGTTGGCGATCGACGTGAAAATCTCGGGCTTGCCAGTGACCGACGCTTTGAACCGCCCCGCAGCGCGTATCTCGCCGAGATCGTTCTCTCGGCATATCCGGAGTTGCGGAAAGATGCCGGTCGTCGGCCGCGAATGACCGCACCACGCATCGAAATCGATCTGGGCAAGATTCGCCAGAATACGCAGTCTCTTGTCGAGCCGTCTGAAATCGCGCGGGATCAGTGTCACCGGCGTGACCAAGGCTGTTTGCGGTCATCCTGCCATTGCGAAAGCCATGCTTGACGGGGGCGCTGTGGGCCTTGCAGATGCGCGGATCAGCAACGTGCGAACGGTTGCGCGGGCTGGCATCGATTGCCCCATCACGTTGATCCGCACCCCGATGCTCAGCCAGGCGGATCATGTCGTTCCAGCTGTGACACAAGTTACGTCACTGAAATCGACGTCATCGCGCGGCTTGGCGAAGCGGCTCGAAAGATCAACGCCGTCCACAATGTAATTCTAATGGTTGAAATGGGTGACATGCGTGAAGGGATCATGCCGGGCGACCTTGAAGCCGTTGCGCGTGAAGTTCTCAAGACGCCGGGTATCGCGCTGAAAGGCATTGGCGCAAACTTTGCATGTCTGGGCGGTTTGGTCCCCGACGCTGGAGCAATGGCGCAACTCTCGACCCTGGCGGACAAATTGGAAAGGGAATTTGGCCCTTTCCTTGTAACGATATCAGGGGGCAACTCGGCCAGTTTGCCTTGGGCGCTTGGGCGCCAATCAACAGGTCGCATCAATAACCTGCGGCTGGGCGAAGCTATCCTTTTGGGTGTGGACCCTGTTTCAGGCAAACATATCGACGGGCTTTATACGGATGCTTTTACGCTTGTTGCTGAAGTCATTGAGACAAAACTCAAGCCGGGCAAAATGCCACTGTCTGTTTATGATCTGACAAACGCCAAATTACGCATCATATCGACGAACAAGGAAACTGCCCGGTCACTTCTGGCCGTCGGACTTCAGGATATTGATGTCGCAGGTCTGACGCCACCTGAAGGCACGACAATCATCGGAGCGACGAGTGACCATCTGGTCATGAAAACATCTGCTTCGCCGCTGAGCCTTGGAAGCGAGATCAGATTTAAAATGAATTACAGCGCTCTCATGCGGGCAATGAGCGCACCGGACGTTGAAAAAGACATGCAGGATCTAAAGCTTTCACTGAATTCGGGCAAAGCTTCGGACGTTCGCCCGCGCTTGTCGCTGGTGTGAACTGGAAAGGCTTCAATTCAATAGTCCGCCCTGAACAACGTAGCTGTCTGTTTTGCGTGGAAACAGAGAGTTTTAGTTGGGCGTGGATCGGCAGGGTGGCGTATTATTCTGGCAGAAACCCTGCAATTTTGAGCCACAAAATGAAGTCAAGAAATTTGTTGCCGGAAGCAGGACGACCTCCTGCGTGCACGTGGTCGAGACGATCGACATGCGCCATGAACTGGTGAAGCTGGAAACCCTGATTGACTGGGGTGTTTTTGAGCGGGAAGGGTCGTGGCTTTTTCCGTGCCGCACGGTCCGCCCGGCGACCTGTGACGCGCCTGGTCGCTGGCCTCCTTTATCTTCAACATGCCTATGCGCTCTCGGACGAGGCGGTCGTGGCCCGACGGGCCGAGAACCCTTACTGGCAGCATTTCTGCGGTGAAACGTTCTTCCAGCACCGTTTGCCCCTTGATCCTTCGTCCCTGACCCGTTGGCGGCAGCGGATTGGCGCGAGGAAGGCGTGGAGTGGTTGCTGACCCAGCAACGATTCCAGGCGGGGGAAGCGCGCGCGGACGGTGAAGGGCAGCGATCTCAAGCGGATCACGGTCGACACAACGGTGATGGAAAAGAACATCGCGCACCCCTACCGATGCCCGACTGTATGAAACGGCACGGCGCAAACTGGTCGGGCTGGCTCGTGGAGGCCGGGATTGGTCTGCGGCAGAACTACAACCGCCTCGCACCACGGTTGGCCGGTCAGGTCGGATGATACGCTCAATGCTCGCCAGTTCAAACGGATGCGTAAGGCACTACGCAGGCTGCAGCGGTTACACCGGCCGCGTGCTGCGGCGAACATCGAACGGCAGCTGAACCGGGTCCCGGAGGGGGCGCTGAAGTCGCGCCTGGTGGAGGTGATCGGACTGGTCAACCGGTTGCTGGCGCAAAAGCCGAAGGACAAGAAAAAGCTCTACAGCCTGCACGAGCCTGCGGTGGACTGCATATCGAAGGGCAAGGCGCACAAGCGCTACGAGTTCGGAACCGAAGTCAGCGTGGCCACGACCAACCGGGGCGGCTTCGTGGTCGGGATGCGGGCGCTTCCGGGCACCCCCTACGACGGTCACACCCTCAGCGAGGAATTGGAGCAGGTTCGAAATCCTGAGCACATCAGAGACCCGAGATGGCCTTCGTGGATCGCGGATATCGAGGCCATGGCGTGGAGACTGTGCGGAAGATTTCATCAGCGGGGCGCGGCGCGGCGTGACCAGGACAATAGCCAAACTCGGCGACGGCGCAGCGCTATCGAACCAATGATCGGCTACATGAAGAACGATGGTCGCCTGACGCGACGTCCGCTCAAAGGGACCGAGGGCGATGCGCTCTTCGCGGCGCCTGCGGCTGCGGCCATAACATCCGAATGATCCTGAGGCACCTGAGAGCCGTTGTGCGTCAACTGGTCTGGCTGATCCGCCAAGCGTGCATGATCATCGATGCGGATACGGCACCCGTTCCAAGGGATCAGATCGACAGATTGGCTGCCTGAAAGCGTTGTTCAGGGCGGACTCAATAACCCTTGATCTGAAACGAACGGTGTGGCCTGCGCCTGACGTTGCCTGAACACGCCCATCCCTGCGCTGCGAAGGCACACAAGGCAGGCATCACGGCGGTTCTGATACTTCGGACTTCAACCGATTTCACAATAGCGACATGTGATAGCCTGAGGCTACACCATCGCCTCCACTCACGCCGCAACTTTACAGCGTTCAGGCTCTCGTCAATCTCAACATCGTCATAAGTTAGGATGGTATCGACAGCGACATCACGGATAAGCTTAATATCGCCCGTCAGCCCCAGTGGCAGAGGCGCGCATTGGCACCGAATTCGGCTGGGACGCAATTGACCTGCAACGCAGTACCCGCCTTCACCATCCAGCATCTCACCCGCCCTCATGTCTTTCTTCGACACGGCGACGACGTCCGACCTGAACTCCTTGCTAGCTCCTGTCGCTTCTCCCCGGACACCAACCGCCCCGACAGACAAGCCCAGTTCCAGCCCGATCAGGTGGAAACGCTTGAAGTTGCAGTAATAAAGACCACTGTCGTCAGTCGAGACCATGTATTCTTCAAAGCAGTTCTTGACGTAATCCGACGTCGCCTTGACCACGACCCACACGCCCTGGCGGATGTCATTGGGAATCATTGAGCCATCTTCTGCGATGGCGGAAATCACCTCGACCATCCCGGCTTCCTCCAACACGCCGCCCTCAGTCGCGGGGCCGCATCAGGCTCGCAATGTCATCGATGGATCCCGAGGGATACGCCAGCCCGTTCGTCGGCGCGTTCAGCCCCGTGGCGTTCGAAATCGCAGCGCTTTCGATGGCTGGTTTCGTACCGTCCAGAAAGCTGTTGAACATCTTCGGGTTCAACCGACCTCGTTCGGCCTTTTCCGCCGTCACCCCCCAGTAATCCCAGATCGTGTCAGGTGTGGAAAATCGGTATTCTGGCTTCCACTTGTGCCCGCGTCCAGCCGCCGCGACTTCGAACCCGCAGGTACGCGCCCAATCCACCAGTTCTACCGTAATGGCGGGTTGATCACCGTAGGCTTGGCTGTAAATCACACCTGCCGCTTTGGCTCGTGCAACCAGCGCCGCGCCGCAGACGGCGTCTGCCTCAACTGTAGCTGAGATCACATGCTTGCCGGCTGCGAACGAAGCCAACGCATGATCAACAGCGATCACTGGATTGCCCGTGCATTCGATCACGATGTCGAGGCTGGGATGGTTGATCAAGACCATCGCGTCTTGTCCAACATGGGTTTCACCGGATTGAAGCGCTGCGCCCATCGAAGACGCCTCCATCTGTTCTGCAGGCCACCCAGAGTAGACCATGTTGGATTTGGCGACATCGACTCTCAGTTCAGCTACACCTACCACATGAATGCCGGGAATGCGTTGGGCCTGTGCCAGAAACATCGTCCCGAACTTGCCCGCGCCAATAACGCCGACGCGCACTGGGTTTTTCTGTTTGTGGCGTTCCAAAAGTTGTTCGTAAAGTCCCATGTTCGTCTTTCCTTTGGGGCGTGTCCGGCGAGTTACTCTGGCATGGGTCCGCAGTCTGCGAGACGAGGCCAAATCACCGATTGCAATCAGCCAGAAGCGGCTATTCTTACTTGCCAATCGTGCAAACACTTCCGTCAATAGTGGCCGACTTGATGGCATCCAGAACCTCGATATTTCGGACACCGTCCATTGCTGTGACCAAGGGCACTGCCTTTCCATCAACCACATCGAGGAAATGTTCGAACTGCGCCTCGACAGGGTCAGCAATCTGCACCTTCAGGCGTTGGGCTTCCATCGGTGACCACCAACTTTGTGGGCCCGCATGTGTCCAAAAACGCAGGTCGGGAAGTGATAACGACCCTTTGGTACCAGCTATCATGTAGCACGACTGATCGGTTTGCGGATAAGCCGGATTCTCGCCCGATGTCAGTTCCCAACTCCAAGGCGCGGAAACCGCGTCGCAGATCGAGACTGTGCCTAAAAGCCCGTCCTCGAATTCCAAAATGGCCGCTGCTGTGTCTTCAACTTCAAAGCCGCGCAAGCCGTGCCTTTCCTTCGCTTGGACACTGGTAATCGGACCGCAAAGATGCTGCAGAAGGTCGATATCGTGGATAAGGTTGATATAGGTCGGCCCGCCACCGGTCTTGGTCCTCCATTCCACGTTGAAATAGTCATCGGGCTTGTTCAGCCAAAACAATGCATTCACAGCGGCAAGGCGACCAAGCTTGCCACTGTCTACAAAGGCCTTTGCCGCCTGAATGACCGGAGAATGCCTCCGATGATGTCCGACCAAAATAGGCGTACCGGACGCAGTCGACATCTCGCTCAACGCACGAGCGGCGGTTGCGGTCTCGGCTAGCGGCTTTTCGATCAGAACTGGAATGCCCATTGAAAGACAGTCTTTGCCGTGTGGCAGGTGCAACTTGTTTGGCGACGCGACGATGACGCCGTCCGGCTTTGCATTCTGCAAATACGTTTCAAGATCGCTGTCCCAATTGCATGCGTGAGTATCTGCCAACTGTTTTGCGGTTTCATCCGGATCGATAATTGCCGCCAACTGAGCGTGCTGCGCGACCAACTCGATGTGCTTGCGACCGATCAGACCCGCACCGACGACGGCAATTCTCAGATCGGATATACTCATGAGACTTCCTTGATCCACAAATGTTCCATCATTGACCTCTCTACCAGCCCGCGCGAAACGTTTGACCTGAAAGCGCTCGTTTCGGTCAGGTACGTTGACAAAATGATCGTGACAAGTGCATCCCGATCCCGCTACCAACGAAGATACTCGAAAAGAAGAATTCTGCTGGGGTTTTTGTCTGAAGGATGGAGCATGCCGCTAGGGCGGTGACTCTCGCAATGTTATTGGCGACCCGTAATTGCTTTTAGGCAAGTAGGACGTCCCAAGAAATGGGATAGACGATTGCAATCGTTTGACGCTGTACAGGCCGCAAGTCATGCGCTGTCTCGGATTAATGAGAATGGCTTCGCTGTCGAAGCCACGACCGATTTCGAAGCCGTTCTTGGCATGACTGCGTCTATGGGGAAACCGCATCTTACCCCTCTACTTTCACCGCAGGTGCATGATTTTACGTCGAAAACTGCATTCTGGTTGATCCTTAAAGATGACGAAGGAAACCCTGCAGGATGTGTCGGGGCGCGACTGGAAGTCACTGAAAAAGACGAGATCGCAGGGTTTTGGAGCCGCATTTTCTCTCGTCACTATCCGAGCGCCAACTATGAGATCACGTTGTCAGGATCGGCGCACAACATTCTAGCTGGTCGGCTTGCCTACATCGGTGACCTCTACATAAAGCCGTCTTTCGGCGGAGGTCTGGGGGCTGGTGGTCGGCAGCGCTTGTCTTCAATGTTGCTCCTTATGCACGCGCTCGTTTCGCTCGAATGGAAGGTTGATGCCGCGTATTCCTTTATCACCGAAAAAGACGCACTTCGGGGTGCTGGCATTCAGTACGGGTACACATTGCAGCTTCCCATGCAAAAGAATTGGAAGGGCGACCCGCCGCCCAACCGATACGAAGACGAATGGCTGATTATCCTGCCTTCGTCAGATCGCAAGGCCGTCTTCAGGCGACAAGTTTCGAATAATTCAATATAAATCGCTGACCTTTCTGCGATGTCACAGGCAAAAGAATGCGGGTGTAGTGAAAACCGAAAGCCGGGCCCGTCTGTGCGTCGTAGTCGATTCGCTCCAAGGACATAAGTGGTGCGTCCCTGGCGCGCGCATAGCTGCCGACCAAGTTTGAGCGATAGTCTACAGGCAGGTCTCGGATGATGGCTTGAAGCTCATCGACGGTCGATACACTAAAACTCTCAGCAGCAAGGCTTTTGGCGCCGATTTTGGCAGGAACGGTGAATACATCGCTTGCCTCTGGAATCTCGTACAGATCGCAAATCGGCGAAATATGATCAAAGTCACTCAGCACGCCTGCTTCTCGGCGCCACCAACTAACAATATCATCAACAGATGGTCTTTTTCCAATGGCCGCCATCTGATGCAACGTGACCGCCATTACCTCTGACATAAGCTGTGCAGCAATCCGGTCGCTGTCTGACCCGCCGCGTGACACCATGGTCATTTTCGGCATCAACCCTCCTGCGTGATCGGCTGATATGCCAAGCACGCGGCAAATCTCAAGAAACACGCTGGCGCCAGGGTCGCGACGATTTCGGAACAAATCGGAAATGTAACCGGGCTTCTTCCCGATCGCTTCGGAAAGTTCCTGCTTTGTCATTCCGGACTTTGCTTGCGCCTGCTGTAGAAGATCAATGATCATCTTGATGTCCAATATACGAAAAAAACGATTTACACCTTAATGGTTGACCCTCATCGCGAACTCGTCAAGCAATAATAGCAATTAAGAACGGGTTTGATGAGTGACTCAGAAAAATACGATATATCGGATCATGATCTCAGCCATGCGCCAGGAAACTGTCCTTTTGGCAGCATCTTCTGCGGATGAAGCCTACAAGCAGCTTGTTCAGGACCTTCAAAAACAGGTCTCTGACGAACGAGCGACGCTTGAGCACTTTGTCATCTGCTCGGTAGAAGAACACAGCGATTGACCACGTTCAGGCGGCCACTATGGTGATCGCCCGAAGTATAAGTCAGCAAAATGAGCACCAAAAAGCACATCTCGACCCACGACGCCGAAGCTGATGCGCGCAATGACGACATCAAGATTTACGTCAATGGCAAGATTGTTCATCGCGAACAAGCAATGGTCTCGGTCTATGATTCGGGTTTCATGTTGGGCGATGGCGTGTGGGAAGGCCTTCGCCTTTATGACGGTCATATCCCGTTTCTAGACGACCATCTCGACCGGCTCTTCGAAGCTGCGCTCTATGCATCGCTCGACATCGGGATGACCCGGCAAGACCTGACTGACGCCATTCATGCGACGCTGGATGCCAACAGCATGACGACAGATGCCCATATCAGGCTGATGGTCACCCGTGGAAAAAAGAAGAAGCCGTTCCAGCACCCGCACCTCAGCATCTATGGCCCGACCATCGTCATCATCGCCGAACATTCCAAACCGGACGAAAGCATTATCGACCGTGGCATCCGCCTCTGCACAGTGCCACACCACCGTGGTTTGCCCCTGACGCAGGACGCCAAACTCAACTCCCATTCCAAGTTGAACTGCATCATCCCGCTGAACCACGCCATTCAGGCAGGCGCGGATGAAGCGTTGATGCTGGATCCCTTCGGCTTCGTGAATACGACGAATGCCTGCAACTTTTTCATCGTCCGCAAGGGTGCGGTTTGGACCTCGACCGGCGACTATTGTATGAACGGGATCACCCGTCAGAAGGTGATCGATCTTTGCCGGGCGAATGACATTCCCGTATTCGAGCGAAATTTCTCGCTGGTCGATACGTACAGCGCCGACGAAGCCTTCCTTACCGGGACATTTGGTGCACAAACGCCAGTTTTCGAGATCGACGGGCGCGTGATCGGCGGTGCCAAAGCTGGCCCGGTATTTCACCGCATTCGCGGACTCTATAAGGAACTCATCCGAACAAGTGCGGGCTAAGCTACCTTTCAGAAACTTCCCTGTGATATGACCAAATTCAGGATTAACAACGCGTTGAATCTTACGCTACTTTCATTGAAAATAATTGGGATGAGGCACCCATGCGAGTAGTTTTCAGGCTGGCCCTGCTGTGCACTTTGGCGATGCTAATGGCGGGTTGCTCGTCAAAGTTCCGAAGCTATGACGGCCCCGAAGTGACCCGTGTCGTCGTTTTCAAAAGCCAACGCACGCTTCATCTCTTGAGCGGCAAACGGGTGCTTAAGTCATACAATATTGGGCTTGGGTTTGCGCCTGTGGGTGACAAGTTAGTCGAGGGTGACGGAAGAACGCCGGAAGGTCTGTATTATATCGACAGGCGGAATCCCAACAGCGACTTCCATCTGTCAATTGGCATCAACTATCCCAACATCCACGATGTGGCCGAGGCGAAAAAACTCGGCAAAAGCCCAGGTAGTGATATCTTCATTCACGGGCGTGGCAACCCGGTTGACGCGCTGATGCGCGATTGGACATGGGGCTGCATCGCCGTCACCAATGACGAAATCGAAGAGATCTATTCGATGGTTCGCAACGGCACGCCGGTCGCCATCTATCGCTAGGTTTCAGCCAGACGGCAAAGCGCGCGCCGACGGTTGACCGACGACCAGCGTCCACCAGATCTTGCCAGAAGGTTCTTGAAACCAGGCAATACCCATGTCGCGCGCACGCGGATCAAGGATGACCTCGCGCGTTTCCGGAGTTTCCATCCATGCTGACAATGTCTCAAGCTCGGTCTCGTAAGTTTCCGAGATATTCTCGCCGATAAGCCGACCCTGATATCCAACGCGCCGCACCCGATCCAGCGGGCTCGACCCGTCCGACCCGAAATGCCAAGGGCGGTTTTGAACCGACATGTCGCGCGACTGCGTTTTGGCTGCAGCATTCAGCTCGGACGATAGTCTTATCGGCGCCGATCCGCGTGCTTGCCGAAGGGCGTTCACGCCGTCCAACATGCGGAACTGAATTTCAGCCGTGTCACCCGACGAGATCCGATACACCTGTGGAAGAGGTTTGCCGTCAGGACCAAATCGCGGTTCCGGGGTCGAACAAGCGGCGAGAGCCGCCAGCGAGGCGAGGATTAGGATAATTGACGCAGCATGTTGACCTGTATGTGTTGTGTTCGCGACAGCCTTACAGCCAAGTTTGGCCCGGTTCAAACCAGAGATTCGGCAATCTGACGCTTCTTTGATTTGCGCGTTGCACTCAGGTTCCATATGGTCGCCGACGAAACCGCGTATCGGAGAATACCACCAAATGTCTCGCATTCTGACACCTTATCTGAACCGTCGCCTGTTCCTTGGTGCCACCGCAGCTTCCGTGGCGGCACCGGCATTGGCGCAAGACGGAGCCGAACTCCGTTGAATATCGTGGTAGTATTTCCAACACAGTCCGGCGCAACGCCTCAAGCTTCCGTGCTTTGGATTGGCAGCCGTATTTCAGCAGCACAAAGAATGGCGCGATCCTTGTCGATATCTCGTCGCGTGCGCTTCACTACTGGAATTCGGACAAGTCGATCTACAAGCTTTACCCGAGTAGTGTTCCGCTTTCCGAAGATCTGACCCGCCGCGGTCGTACCAAGATCGTTCGCAAAGTGCTTGGCCCAACTTGGAGCCCAACCCCCGCAATGAAGAAGCGCAACCCGGACTGGCCTGACTTCGTGCCCGCCGGCCCCGACAATCCACTTGGGACGCACGCGCTTTACCTCAGCTGGACCTACTACCGGATTCACGGCACGCATGACACGCGCAAGATCGGACGTCGGTCTTCAAATGGTTGCATCGGGCTTTACAATCAGCACATTTCCGAACTGTTCAGCCTTGCGAATGTCGGAACGCAGGTTCTGGTTATCTAAGTCAAACCGCGATTCGGACCGTAATTTCAAACAATCCCCGCCCAGTGTGGGGATTGTTCGTTTCTGGTGACTACTCTTCGGCCACAATCATGGTGATGAGGGCCGCAATTGTGTCCCAACCGTGTCATTATCAGTCCAATTTTGGGGTCGGCGGAAAGAACACCCTTATTTGTAAGGCAACTTTGGGATACAAAGAATGTGTTCTTAATTGGTCGAGTAAAAGGTGTCCCCAAATGCGTGTAGTACTCGCTCTTACCCTCTTCGCCCCTCTGGTTGCCATGATTGCCGTTTTGAACGGTGCCGAGCGTGTTCTGCCCCTCATGATGGCAATGTCGGCTATAGCGCTTGTGGCGCAGCTTTTTATCGAGATGCGTCGCCGCAGTTGATCAGTCCCGCCAGCCTTTCAGGCTGTCCGATACTGCTTCTGACAACGCCGCGATATGTGCGTCGTCGTCGTTGAGGCACGGAATATAGGTAAAGTGCTCTCCGCCTGCGTGCTCGAAGCTCTCTTTGATCTCTTCGTTGATTTCTTCCAGCGTTTCGATGCAATCGGCCGAAAAAGCTGGCGCAATGACGGCAATATCGTTTCTTCCCAGCCTCGGCCAGTCGCGCAACTTCTTCGACCGTATAAGGCTTCAGCCATTCTTCGGGACCGAAGCGCGACTGGAAGGTCGTTACGATCTCGGTGTTTTCCCAACCCAGTCGCTCTTTAAGCAAGCCGCGTCGTTTTCTGGCACTGACAATGATACGGATCACCTTCCATCAGATACCGCTGCGGCACACCGTGGTAGGAGCAAACCAGAATATCGGGCTTGTCCTCCGCTGCTTCATACGCCCGCTCAACCGATTGGGCCAAGGCTTCAATATATGATGGTCGGTCGAAATAGGGCGGAACGGTGCGCACCAGCGGCTGCCATTTTTCCTGCATCAAAGCTCGGAAGAACTCATCGTTTGCCGTGGCAGTCGTGGCGCCCGGCATACTGCGGATAAAGCGGGAAAAACAGTATCTTACGGCATCCTTGCGCGATCATCTCCTGGACCTTCGACTTGGTCGAAGGGTTGCCGTAGCGCATGCAGAAATCGACAATCACGTCGTCGCCATAGCGCTTGGCCATCTCTGCGCTGTATCTTTTCGGTCTGTGCCTTGGTAATCGTCATCAGCGGGCTTTCCCCCGCTTCCTCATTCCAGATCGACTTATACGCCGCGCCAGATGTAAATGGCCGTTTTGTAAGAATAATCAGCTGAAGAAGCGGCTGCCATTTCCACGGGGAATAGTCGATGACACGACGATCCGAGAGAAACTCGTTCAGATAACGGCGCATTGACCAATAGTCATATCCATCAGGCGTCCCGAGGTTGGCCAGAAGGATACCGATCTTTCGCCCGGTACAGGCGGGTGGTCGGCGGGCAGGTGATGTGCTGCGTCAGTCATTGTCTTGGCGTCCAGCATAAGCCGTTCCCATTTCTTGCGATACCCGGGAACTAGCGGGTCTGTCGCCAAGGTCAACGCGGTGCGGTCATTCGTCCTTAGTTAGCGGAATCTTCAGGAACACCCAGCACATCTGCTAGCCTGGTCTTGGCCGATCCAGGCTGCAATGCTTGGGGTTGAGTGTCGGAAGGCGCCCATCCGGTCAGGAAAACGATTTCAAAAGTGGCGGTTAAATAACCTTCGTTGTCCGAGAAATTCCTTCGGTAAATCGTCTCTGTTTCAGTGAAGAAGGCCTTGCTGGCCGGTCTCTTAAGCCGTTCGCTAAGGGCGTTCGTCTCGCCCATGCCCCGCAGATCGTGGACAAGAGTTTGCAGATCGGGGTAGCGAACCCGAAGTTTCCGACTGTCCGCCACGGGCAACGCAAAACCGGCCCGCTGCAAAAGCGAGCCAAGATCGCGAAGGTCGGCCATGGGAAGCACCCGTGGAGAAAGCCCGCCTGCCATCCGCGTTTCCGCCTCAGCCAGACATGCGCGAAGCTCATGAAGGGTCGTCCCGCCAAACATGATCCCAAGGAACAGACCGTCTGGCTGCAACGCCAAACGTGATTGGACCAGTTGTCCCACCGGATCATCCGACCAATGAAGCCCGAAACTGTGGATGACAAGATCATGGTTGCTTGCCTGCAATTCCAGCTCTTCCTCGTCTGAAACGGCCAAAACCCGCTTAAACAGAGACGAAATTGGCGATGTCACATGTCCGACAAGGGCAGGGTAGTTAAACGATTTATTAACCTCGGCCAGCCTTTCTTCGATCTCGGCAGCCGCTTCTTCGTGAAGAAACATGGCAGGCTTCACCGCAGCGCGTGCGCGATGAAGCTTCAGGGCCTTGCGATCGGTGAGGTTGGGTGCGCCAGACATGTTCCGGGGAAAGTAAGCGTCTATGCTTCAAATGCAACGCGCCTTATCATTGATCTATCCAGATCAATGTCTTGTCTGCGATACTCTGGTCGACACTTCGGGCGGGTTATGCGCGGCATGCTGGCGGCAAACGCCGTTCATCAATGGACTGGCATGCGATGCCTGCGGCGTCTCGCTGCCGGGGCAGGCGGATGGTCATAGCACCTATTGCGATGATTGCCTTGCCGTCAAACGGCCGTGGGAAGCGGGCCGTGCGGCAATGTCCTATCGTGATGTTGGGCGAAAGGTCGTCCTTGCGTTGAAACACGGTGACCGCGTCGATCTTGTCCCCTCGGCTGCGGGATGGATGGAACAAGCTGCAAAACCGATCCTGACACCAGACACCTTGCTTGTTCCGGTACCCAGCCATTGGACGCGATTGGTCAAGCGCCGGTACAATCAGCCCGCCGAATTAGGCCGCGCCTTGGCGAAAAGGACCGGGCTGGATCATTGCCCAGACGCCTTGGTGCGCACCCGACGCACCACCAAGCAGGACGGTATGACCGTCGATCAACGCTTTGCCAATTTGCAGGGTGCGATCACTGCGAACCCCAAACGCACCGGGCGATTGGACGGCAGACGGGTCTGTCTGATCGACGATGTGATGACGTCTGGCGCGACTTTGTCGATTGCCACCGGTGCCGTCCTTGATGCCGGTGCCACACAAGTGTGCGTCCTTGTACTGGCCCGGGTAGAAAAAGCACCCTAAGTATAGGCCAGTACAAAGGAGCGATCATGAAAACGGTCGAAATCTACACGTCGCCGCTTTGCGGATTCTGTCATGCGGCCAAGCGTTTATTGACGCAGAAAAGCGTCAGCTTCGCCGAGATTGATATCTCGCGCGAACCAGATCGTCGGCAAGAAATGATGCAGCGGGCGAACGGGCGACACACCGTGCCACAGATATTCATCGGCGACACACATGTCGGCGGATGCGATGACCTGTACGATTTGGAACGCTCTGGGAAACTCGATCCACTTCTTGCGGCCTGATCGTCATGCGGGTGGGGCTGGTCCAGATGAACAGCTCGGATGATCCGGGCGAGAATCTTGCCAACGCTTCTGCCTATATCGGCGAAGCGGCCAAGGCGGGCGCGCATTTCGTCCTGACACCAGAAGTAACGAATTGCGTTTCCGCCAGCCGGAAGCACCAGCGTGAAGTGCTTGCGACCGAAGCAGAGGACAACACCCTTGCCATGCTGCGGGGCGAAGCAGCGCTTCGGAAGATCTGGTTGCTGATCGGTTCGCTCGCACTGAAAGGCGAAGCGGACGATCGCTTGGTGAACAGGTCCCTTCTGATTTCGCCAACAGGCGAGATCACGGCGCGCTATGACAAGATGCATATGTTCGACGTGCAGCTTTCCGAAGTCGAAACCTATCGGGAAAGCGACGGTTATCGCCCGGGTGACCAAGCGGTGATGGCCAATGTCGATGACACGGCGGTTGGTCTGACGATCTGTTATGATCTGCGCTTCCCCAATCTTTACCGCAGCCTTGCAAAGGCTGGTGCCAAAATTCTGACAGTGCCTTCTGCCTTTTCGCCGGAAACTGGTCCGCTTCACTGGGAAACACTGCTGAAAGCACGCGCAATAGAAACCGGCAGTTTCGTATTGGCGCCCGCACAGACTGGCGTACACAAAACGTCCCGTGGTCGGCAGCGAAGCACCTGGGGGCATTCGCTGGCGATTGATCCCTGGGGACGTGTTTTGGCGGACTGCGGCGAACTGCCCGGCATAACTCTTGTTGATCTGAACCTGTCACAGGTTGAAGATGTGCGCAGAAGGTTACCTTCTTTAATGCATGACCGTGATTTTCAGGGCCCGATGTGAACGAAACAAAGACCCAGTCAGATCAACTTGCCATCGCGCTGTTCAGCGAGATGTTCATGACCGATCAGCTTGCGCGGGCCAGATTGGCGCGGGTCTTGCCGAAAGGCATGGAACTAAGCCACTTTTCGGTTCTGCATCACCTTGCCCGATCAGGGGCCGAGAAATCCCCGGCGCGAGCTTGCGCGTATCTTCCACATCACCCGCGGCGCAGTGACAAACACCATCGGCAAGCTGGAATGGGCGGGTTATGTGCATGTCCGTCCCGACTGGGAGGATGCCCGGCGCAAGTTTGTCTCGATAAGCCCCTCAGGCCTTAAGGCGCGCGACGAGGCGCTTGAAGCCATCGCGCCTATTCTGGCCGAGGCGATCGCCTCGATCGATGTCGAGGCTGTGCGGCAAACTCTGCCGGTCATGCGTGAATTAAGAACACGGCTGGAAGGCCTTAGCGACGCAGAGAAGTCGTGACATAGTTTACGGACAGGTCACGCTCAGACAGGCTCCAGCTCCAACCAAGTGGATTGAAAACGAATCCTTTCTTGTCGACCGGGTCCAGTCCAGCGTCGCTTAGAAGCTTGTACAGCTCGTCCGGCGTGATGAACTTTTTCCAGTCATGCGTGCCTTTCGGCAGCCAACGCATCACATGTTCGGCCCCGATGATCGCCATAACGAAACTTTTGGGATTTCGGTTCAGCGTTGAACAGGTCATCAGCCCGCCGGGTTTCAGCAAGTCATGGCAGGCGGTCAAATAGGCCAGCGGATCAGCGACGTGTTCCACGACCTCCATGTTCAGGATCGCATCGAACTGTTCACCGTCGGACGCCAATGCTTCCGCCGTGGTGTGGCGATAGTCGATGTTCAACTCCTGCTCTTCAGCGTGAACACGTGCCACGGGTATATTGCGCTCGGCAGCATCAGCACCCACGACCTCGGCACCTAATCTTGCCATTGGCTCGCTCAACAGCCCGCCACCGCAGCCGATATCGAGGATGCGCAGGCCAGCAAACGGTTCCGGCTTGCTCAAATCGCGATCAAACTCGGCGGCAATTTGCGATGTGATATAGTCCAGCCGACAGGGGTTCAGCATATGCAGTGGCTTGAACTTTCCATTCGGGTCCCACCATTCGGCAGCCATTGCCTGAAACTTTTCGATTTCTGCAGAGTCGGTTGTTGTTGCATAGGCCATTTCATTTACCTCAAAAACGCCGTGCCATCGGCGTGTCGAATTGTATATAGGTCGGACATGGACAGACCGTCAGGAAAAAAGACTGCGTCACAATATCTCTATTCGCCGATTGACCCGTTCGATCAGCGTATGCTGGACGTGGGCGATGGTCACCGCGTTTATGTCGAACAATGCGGCAACCCAAAGGGTATGCCCGTTGTCGTTCTGCACGGTGGACCGGGTGGTGGATGCAGCCCTGCGATGCGGCGCTATTTCGATCCAACACACTACCGGATCATCTTGTTCGATCAGCGTGGCTGCGGGCGGTCGCGCCCGCATGCCAGTGTCGATAACAACACGACATGGCATTTGGTAAGCGACATCGAGCTGATCCGTGAGACGCTTGATATTGATCGCTGGGTGGTCTTTGGCGGCAGTTGGGGAGCGACGCTTGCACTGATCTATGCCATCAGCCATCCAGAACAGGTGTCGAACCTTGTTCTGCGCAGTACATTCCTGATGACAAAGGCCGAGCTTGATTGGTTCTACGGTGGCGGCGCTGGGATGTTCTGGCCCGACATCTGGCGGCAGTTCGTCGACATGATCCCCGAAGATGAACGTTCCGATCTGATTGCAGCCTATTCCAAGCGCCTGTTCACCGGTGATCTGGCCAGCGAAACCAGGTTCGCCCGGTCATGGGCCAGTTGGGAAAACACACTGGCCTCGATCCGGAATGACGGACCGGTTGGTGACAGCCCCGCTGAGTTTGCGCGCGCCTTTGCACGGCTTGAAAATCACTACTTCTCAAACATGGGTTTTCTGGAAAGCGACGGTTGGATTGAAGCCAATCTGGATAAAATTGCCGATATCCCCGGAACAGTGGTGCAGGGTCGTTATGACATGATCTGCCCGCCAACGGCGGCGTTCCGGTTGACAGAAGCCTGGCCTGCTTCAACGCTTCGGATAATTCCTCGCTCGGGACACGCCCTAAGCGAGCCTGGAATCAGTGCCGAGCTTGTCCGAACGACCGATGCCCTAAAAATGTGCGGATAGTTTCCGGCCTGGTAAGCAAGAGTCTGCCGATCACCCACGTCGCGTTGGAAGTAAGGCTATAAATCGTTATCAATTTCCAAACGGTTGCCGGTCTGCTGCCGCGGTTTCGCCTCAATTGCACGATTGGGTAGTCGCCGAGGGGTAGTCTGTAAATCTGTTATGAGGGACCTGGGGAATGATAATGAGAATCTCGGCAATTATTGCCGGAGCTGCCATTTTGTTTGCAATGCCAACTGCTGCCGACGCATGTAGCCGCAATATCACCAAGAAAGCTGCAGAAACGATCGTCCCTGCTGGGCGTATCAATCAGGATCGACTGGACCGAGCGATTCGCGCCGAGGTGAACTATCACCGCTGCCGCGCCGGGCTACCGAAACTTGGAGACGCTGGCCAAGGTCTGGCAAAGCAAGCCAAGCGTCACAGCCAGTGGATGGCGCGCAGCCAACAACTGACCCACCGCAGCACTGTAGCCGGTGCCGCCACGCTGAAACAGCGAGTCAAGGCATCGGGCGTCAAGTTCAAGACCGGGTCCGAGAACATCGGCATGGTCCACCGTTACAAGATCGATAATCGCCGTTTCAAGATTAAGGGCCAATGCCAGTTCGCAACCTACGAAGGCCAATCGCTGCCGGCTCATTCTTATGCCTCGCTGGCAAGGCACGCTGTTGATCTATGGATGAACTCGCCAGGTCACCGCAAAAACATCCTTGATCGTCGCGTCAAAAGGGTTAGCACCGCAGTTGCGTTTGATCCCAACGCGCAATATTGCGGACGCTTTTGGCTAACACAAAATTTTATCGGCTAGTCCGACTCACTCACGTAAAATGACCAAACCAAAAATCACCCGGCCTTGCGCCGGGTGTTTTTTGGAAAGCTATAAGATCAACCCGGGATCGGTTCCCATGTCGAGCCCCGGGAAGACACTTTGCTCAAGTTGCGAGCGTCCCACGGGAAAAAGCGCGTGCAACGCCCATGCGGCATACAACCGGACATCTGCCACGGGCATTAGATCGCGCTGTTGATAAAGCGCACTGTCCGCAAGGCCAGGCCAGTCCCCCAAGACCCGACCGCCGTTCAAAACACCGCCCGCAAAGATCGCGGCTCCACCGGTTCCATGATCGGTCCCGCGCGAGCCATTTTCGCGCACAGTCCGGCCAAACTCGGTCAGGCAAAGCACGGCCGTTTGGTTCCAGATCGGTCCAAGCTCGGACTTCAGGGTCAGGATCGCCTCGGATAGATGACGCAAGGCATTTGGCAATGTCCGCGCCTGATTGGCGTGCGTGTCCCAGCCGTTGATCGAAAACGCTGCAAGACGCGTGTCTTCGCGAAGCCGTTGCGCCGCGAATGTTGCCAAGGGTTTTGCGCGTGCCGCCCGATTAGGCGCCATCGGATCATCAGTCAGATCGGAAAGCGCCATCGCCTTGATCGCAGCGTCATGGAACAGCGGATCCTGCTTGTAGACGGCTTCAATTAACAAGCGAGCTTGCGGCGACAAATCAAGATCGCTGTCCGGTGACCATGTCGAAGCAGGTGCTGCTCCGGTAAGCAGACGCAGCGTGTCGCGACCAACCGCAAAGGCAGTTTCAGAAGTGGCGCCGGGCAGCAAGGCCACCATCCGGTTCAGCCAGCCGTCTTCGCCAATGTCGGTACCGCTAACCCCGGCTTCCAAGATGTCCTGACCGTCGAAATGGCTGCGCTTGTTGCGATAGGGCGTCGAAACCGCATGAGCAAAACTCAACTCGCCCGCCCGCCAAAGCGGCATCAGTGGCTCAAGCGCAGGGTGCAGGCCGAAGAAATCCGTCAACGCGGGCCCTCCTTCCTGCATCAGCGTCGGGCGATAGCTGGCAAGATGCGGGTCGCCCAATGGCCGAACCACGTCCAACCCATCCATCGCACCCCGCAGGATAATGACGACAAGACGAAGATCTCCCGGCACCGAAGCGAAAGTCACCGGCGTGACCAAGGGGCTAGCAGCAGCGGTGCACCCAAGGGCAAGGCTGCGGGTCAGAAATGAGCGGCGTGTCTGCATAGGGTATTCCCTTCAGCGACGGTTGAATTCAGGCGAGATCAGCGTCAGTGCCAATCCTTCGACCCGACTTTCCGACCCTGCGACAGCGCGGGACAAAAGCGGTGTGGCAGCGTCAGCAAGAGCAGTCTCAAGAAAATCGCGGGGATCATGCGTTGCTTCCATTCGCTCAGCCAAAGCGACCGACCAGCGGATACGCGCCGCAAGACCGGGCGGCGTGATCCATGTTTCGGGTGCCTCGCTCCACCCATCCGGGCCGGGCGGGACGAACAAAGGCTGACCCATCAACTGCAATGCGCCGACGACCCCGTTGCGAAAATCAGACTGTTTCATATCGGTGATGTCGCTTTTCTTGCCACCTAGGGCTTTCAACGCAGAGGCCATAAAATGAAACGGCAGCTTGGCTTTCTGAAAAGGCGGTTTCCACGCCCGATCGTCATCAAGAAGCGCCGCATAGGCTTTGGAAAGGTCTCCCCCAGACGTCTGAAAAGCCTTTGCGACACGGTTGGTAAGATCGGGTTCGCTGTCACCTATGAAGTGGGTCACAAGCTTCGATGCGATATGCTTTGCCGTATCTGGATGCTGCGCGATGTCGTCCAGCGCTTCTTCGATATGTGCAAGCTTAACTGTCTTGCCACCATAGCGGTTTCCAAGAACCGTAAGTGGCCCCGGCTCGGACACGCCGGGGCGAAACTTGAACCCGGCCTTGTCAACTGAAAGCCCGGTCAAAAGCTCGGCAAAAGCGCGGACATCTGCTTGGCCATAACTCCCGCTGACACCCAAGGTGTGAAGCTCAAATATCTCGCGTGCCAGATTTTCGTTCAAACCCCTATCCCGCCGTTGACCTGCACGAGAGTTCGGGCCGACCGACTGCACTTGATTAAGATAAATCAACATCGCCGGATGCAACGTCGCGGCCCGAAGCATATCGGAAAACGGCCCAGCAATATGCGGTCGGATCGCCCCATCAATGAAATCGGGCACCAGCATTCGCAAAAGGGGCCCCTTTGCAGAAACGGTGAAATGATTGCCCCAGAACGCCACAAGACGCGCACCGAATCCGGGGTCTGTGACAGCCTCGGCAAGATAGTGCCGGATATCGTCGGATGCGACTTGCCGAAGCTTGCGCTGGGATGCCTTCTTGGCAGCCTCGTCTTTATCTTTCTGCGCCATCTGTCGGTCGGCAATAATCGCAGCTCGCTGGGCCAGTGGAATGCGCGGCGCCGTCGTCGCAGTCGCACGCGCGTTCTGAAGAAGCCTGTTGGGCAAGGCAATTTGCGCGTCGTCCGGTCCCAGTCCATAGCCGAAACGAATGGCCGAGATGGTTTCGCGACGCATGGCAAGCCTCCTCCTTTTCCCGATTGTAAACGCATCATGTAGAAATTTCCGTCGCAAGTAGCCAAAGAGCCCTGCACAACCCTTGCAGTTTCCCAAACCCGCGCGTATATCCCCTTCAACAGCGGCGCTTCGGCTTCCACCCCCGAGGCTCCACCGGAAACATAACGGGCCGCGCGCCCGTTTTTTTGTGCCTGAATGCAACTGAATATATGTCTGACCTGATCGCAAAAACCAGCATCGACCAGCGCCTTGCCGAGATCATCACCCCGGTCATCGAGGACATGGGGTTCGAACTGGTGCGCGTGCGTCTGATGGGCGGCGAACAACGACGCTTGCAGATCATGGCCGAACGCCCCGAGGGTGGCATTGAGGTTGACGATTGCGCCGAGATTTCGACGGCGGTCAGCGCGACGCTGGATGTCGAAGATCCGATCGAGGATGCCTATACGCTGGAAGTTTCAGCTCCGGCATCGACCGGCCCTTGACGCGACTGAAGGACTTCGACACCTGGGAGGGCTACGAGGCCAAGCTCGAAACGACGAGATGATCGACGGACGCAGCGCTTCAAGGGCAGTGCTTCAGGGCACCGAAGGCGACGAGGTTCTGATCGAGATCGAAGTGGACGGCAGCCGACCACGATTGGTCTGAAATTTGACTGGCTGACCGATGCCAAGCTGGTGCTGACCGACGACCTGATCCGCGCAGGTGTTGCGCGCTCGCAAAGACGCGGGCGACGTGGACGAAAAACAATTCGACGAAATACAGACCATCATCGATGGCGACGAGGAGACCTGAGAAATGGCGATTACATCCGCAAACCAGCTTGAACTTCTGCAAACGGCCGAGGCGGTCGCGCGCGAGAAGATGATCGACCCCGGTCTGGTGGTCGAAGCGATGGAAGAAAGCCTCGCCCGTGCTGCGAAGTCGCGCTACGGCGCCGAGATGGACATTCGCGTGTCGATCGACCGCAAGACCGGCAAGGCGACGTTCACGCGGGTGCGCACGGTGATTGATCCCGAAGACGAAGAGCTTGAGAACTATCAGTCGCAACTGACGCCCGAGCAGGCCAAGCAGTATCTGGACGATCCCAAGCCCGGCGATACCATCGTGGATGAGGTTCCGCCCGTCGAAATGGGTCGGATCGCCGCGCAGTCGGCCAAGCAGGTGATCTTGCAGAAGGTCCGCGAAGCCGAGCGTGATCGTCAGTTCGAAGAATTCAAGGACCGCGCCGGTACGATCATCAACGGTGTCGTCAAGCGCGAGGAGTACGGCAACGTCATCGTCGATGTGGGCCGTGGCGAAGGCGTGCTGCGCCGGAACGAGAAGATCGGCCGCGAAAGCTATCGCCCGAACGACCGTATCCGTTGCTACATCAAGGATGTGCGCCGCGAAGTGCGCGGCCCGCAGATTTTCCTTAGCCGGACAGCGCCCGAGTTCATGGCCGAGCTGTTCAAGATGGAAGTGCCCGAGATTTATGACGGCATCATCGAGATCAAGGCCGTGGCCCGTGATCCGGGCAGCCGCGCGAAGATTGCTGTGATTTCCTATGATAACTCGATTGATCCCGTCGGTGCCTGCGTCGGTATGCGCGGTATCCGCGTGCAGGCCGTCGTGAACGAACTGCAGGGCGAGAAGATCGACATCATTCCGTGGAATGAAGATGCGCCGACGTTCCTTGTGAACGCACTTGCAGCCCGCCGAGGTCTCGCAAGGTTGTTCTGGACGAAGACGCCGGCAAGATCGAAGTCGTCGTTCCGGAAGAGCAGCTTTCGCTGGCCATCGGTCGTCGTGGTCAGAACGTGCGTCTGGCGTCGCAGCTGACCGGTCTCGATATCGACATCATGACCGAAGAAGAAGAAAGCGCAGCGTCGTCAGGCCGAGTTCGAGATGCGCACCAAGCTGTTCATGGACACCCTGGATCTGGACGAGTTCTTTGCGCAGCTTCTGGTTTCGGAAGGCTTCACCAACCTTGAAGAAGTCGCCTATGTCGAACTGGACGAGCTTCTGGTGATCGACGGTGTCGACGAAGATACAGCGAAAGAACTTCAGGCGCGTGCGCGCGATATGCTTGAAGCGCAGAACAAGAAGGCGCTGGAGCGTGCCCGCGAATTGGGCGCCGAAGACAGCCTGTTCGAGTTCGAGGGCCTGACACCGCAGATGATCGAGGCGTTGGCCGAGGACGACGTCAAGACGCTGGAAGATTTCGCAACCTGCGCCGACTGGGAACTGGCCGGTGGCTGGACCACGGTGGATGGCGAGCGCGTGAAGGACGACGGCGTTGCTGGAGAAATTCGACGTGTCGCTTGAGGAAGCGCAGACCATGGTCATGACGGCGCGTATCCAGCTTGGCTGGGTCGATCCTGCGGATCTGGAGGCTGAAGAAGCCGAAGGTGAAGGCGAAACCGAAGACGAGGAGGCCGAGGCCTGATCGCAGGCCTCGGAGGCGTGGTCATGTCACGCGGCGGCAAGGACAAAGATCGCGACGATCCTGAACGTCGCTGCATCGCAACCGGTGAGGTTCAGCCAAAACGTGGGCTGATCCGGTTTGCGGTGTCGCCGGACGGAATAATCGTGCCTGATGTCCTTGAAAAACTGCCGGGACGGGGCATTTGGGTGTCAGCGGATCGCGCTGCGTTGGAGACTGGCGGTGAAGAAGGGGCTTGTTTGCGCGTGCTGCAAAGCAGGCCGTGCACGGTTCCCGAGACGCTGGTGACGGATGTCGAGAGCCTTCTTGGCGCGTCGGCTGATTGATGGCATCTCGATGGCGCGCAAGGCGGGAAGTGCGATTGCCGGTTACGAGAAGGTCAAAGACTGGCTTGGGCAAGGAAGATGCACGCATCCTTTTTCAGGCCTCTGACGGGTCGGAACGCGGCAAGTCAAAGCTGCATGCACCGGGCGGCCGGGGCAGTTTTTTCGAGGTTTTGACGGCCTCAGAATTGGGTTTGTCCTTTGGGCGCGAACGTGTGATACATGCGGCGCTCGGTTTTGGCGGACTCACTGAGAGGATCAGAGAGGACGCCATCCGGCTATCTGGCGTTCGCGAATTGGACGGTGGCGCAGACCACCGGAAAGGTAAAGTAGACCATATGAGCGATAGTGACGGCAAAAAGACTCTTGGGCTGCGCGGCAGTCGGCCCGGGACAGGTGAAGCAAAGCTTTAGCCACGGCCGGACCAAGAATGTCGTGGTCGAGACCAAGCGCAAGCGCGTTGTCGTGCCAAAGCCGGATGCGGCGAAGCGGCTGCTCGCGGCACTGGATCGCCGGCGTCGCTGCTCTGGCGACCGATCCAAGAACCGTCCAGCAGGCATTTCGGATGCCGAACTTGATCGCCGCATGAAGGCGCTTGGCCGCTGCCAAGGCGCGCGAAGCCGAGAAGATAGAAGAAGCGCGCCGCCGACGAGAAAGCCCGCGCCGAAGAGCGCGAGCGTCGCCGGGCCGAGGTTGAAGCCAAGGAGCAGGAAGAGCGCGAGCGCGAAGAAAAAGCCCGTGCCAAGGCGGAAGAGGACGAGCGTGCTGCAGCGCGAAGCGGAAGAAGCCAAAGCTGCGCGCCGAAGCTCCGCGCCGCACCGACTGCCGGCCAACCGATCAGACGGACCACAGCGTGCCGCGCCTTCCAAGGCATCCGCTCCGCGTGCGCGCGAACGCGATGACCGACGAAGACCGTCGCGAAGACAACCGCGGTCAAGGCTGTGCGCGACGATGGTCGCCGTTCCGGCAAGCTGACGCTGAACCAGGCGCTTGTCCGGTGGCGAAGGCGGACGTCAGAAATCGATGGCCGCGATGAAGCGCAAGCAGGAGCGCGCGCGTCAAAAGGCGATGGGTGGCAGTGTCGAGCGCGAAAAGGTCATGCGCACGGTCCAGCTTGCCCGAGGCGATTATGGTCAGCGAACTTGCCAACCGGATGACCGAACGTGTCGCCGATGTTGTGAAATCGCTGATGAACAGCGGCATCATGGCGACGCAGAACCAGATCCATCGACGCCGATACGGCGGAACTGATCATCGAAGAATTCGGTCACAAAGTTCAGCGGGTTTCGGATGCCGACGTCGAAGACGTCATTCAGGCGGTCGAAGACGACGCAGAAGATCTGACAGCCGCGTCCGCCGGTCATCACCGATCATGGGTCACGTCGACCACGGTAAGACGTCGCTTCTGGACGCAATCCGGAATGCAAAGGTTGTCGCGGCGAAGCCGGTGGCATCACGCAGCATATCGGCGCCTATCAGGTGACGACCGACAGCGGCCAGCTTCTGACGTTCCTCGACACACCGGGCCACGCGGCGTTTACGTCGATGCGTGCGCGCGGTGCTCAGGTGACGGATATCGTTGTTCTGGTTGTGGCGGCTGACGACGCCGTGATGCCGCAGACGATCGAGGCGATCAATCACGCCAAGGCGGCCAAGGTGCCGATGATCGTGGCGATCAACAAGATCGACCGGCCAGACGCCAATCCCGACAAGGTTCGCACGGATCTGCTTCAGCACGAAGTGATCGTCGAGAAGATGTCGGGCGAAGTGCAGGACGTCGAAGTTTCGGCGATCAACGGCACAGGTCTTGATGAGCTGCTGGAAGCGATTGCGCTTCAGTCCGAAATTCTGGAACTGAAAGCCAACCCGGATCGTGCCGCATCGGGTGCTGTGATCGAAGCCCAGCTTGATGTGGGTCGCGGCCCGGTTGCGACTGTTCTGGTCCAGAACGGCACGCTGCGCCAAGGCGACATCTTCGTCGTCGGCGAGCAGTGGGGCAGAGTCCGCGCGATGGAGAACGACAAGGGCGAGCGCGTCAAGGAAGCTGGTCCATCGGTTCCTGTCGAGGTTCTTGGCCTGAACGGCACGCCGGAAGCGGGCGACGTTCTGAACGTTGTCGAAACCGAAGCGCAGGCGCGCGAAATCGCGGAATACCGCGCAAACGCCGCCAAGGAAAAGCGCGCCGCAGCCGGTGCCGCGACAACGCTTGAGCAGCTGATGCAGAAGGCCAAGGAAGACGCAGACGTCGCCGAGATGCCGATTGTCGTCAAAGCCGACGTGCAGGGTTCTGCCGAAGCCATCGTTCAGGCGATGGAAAAGATCGGCAACGACGAAGTGCGCGTGCGCGTTCTGCATTCGGGTGTCGGCGCGATCACCGAATCCGACATCGGTCTGGCCGAAGCATCGGGCGCGCCTGTGTTCGGCTTCAACGTGCGTGCCAATGCGCCGGCGCGAAACAGCAGCCAACCAGAAGGGCGTCGAAATCCGCTATTACAGCGTGATCTACGATCTTGTGGACGACGTGAAAGCGGCGGCGTCCGGTCTGCTGTCGGCCGAAGTGCGCGAGAACTTCATCGGCTACGCCCAGATCAAAGAGGTCTTCAAGGTCTCTGGCGTCGGCAAGGTTGCCGGTTGTCTTGTCACCGAGGGCGTTGCGCGCCGTTCTGCTGGCGTGCGTTTGCTGCGTGACGACGTGGTGATCCACGAAGGCACGCTGAAGACGCTGAAGCGCTTCAAGGACGAAGTCGCCGAGGTTCAGTCGGGTCAGGAATGCGGCATGGCGTTCGAGAACTACGAGGACATTCGTCCAGACGATGTCATCGAGATCTTCGAGCGCGAAGAAGTCGAACGTCACTGAGCTAAGCTGATTTGGATATGAAGCGCGCCGTCCCATAGTGAAGGCGCGCGTTAGAATCAGCGGCGCGTTTCTGTGAGCGAGTGTTCTTGATCGCGACGAGCTCGGATCAGACCGGAAAGCCCTGAAAGATTCTGATCCCAACACGGACAGCAATCCTGCCGTCGGCAAAGGCCTGAACGAACACGCCCTGCACCGACACACAACTTCCCAACAGAATGGTTTTCAGCATCAGCCGTTCCCCCAGATACGGCAAGAACAGTTGAATACGCAGATACGGGAACTAATGCACGCCAGCTATCTGTGCGATAGTTTCGCAATTCAATCCACAAACGCCAATCTACAGCCAGTCGCGCAAGACTGCGAATCAAGCGGGATATCAGCAGGCGGCATGGGGTAGTCGCGCAGGTCATTCGGGCGCACCCATTTCAGGGTCTGACCTTCTCGCGACATGGGTGTTCCTTCCCATTTGCGGCAAGCGAAGAGCGGCATCAGAAGATGGAAATCGTCGTAGCGTGGCTGGCAAAAGTCAGTGGCGCGAGGCAGCTTTCCCAGGTGTCGATCCCCAGTTCTTCTTGCAGTTCGCGGATCAATGCAGCTTCGGGCGTTTCGCCCGGTTCGACCTTGCCGCCCGGGAATTCCCAGAGACCCGCCATCGATTTGCCCTCGGGGCGCTGCGCCAATCAGAACGCGGCCGTCCGGGTCGATAAGCGCGACGGCCGAAACCAGAACAGTTTTCACGACCGGTAATCCGCGTTGATTGCGATGTACTGAGCCGTCAGATCGCAGGTCCAGACCGTGGCGTGTCCATCGCCGAGGCCCAGATCGACCGAAATCGTGACTTCGTCACCTTTCATATGGGCTGCGGCCGTCTGCTTCGACTATAGCCCGGCGGCGACCTGGCCGTCTTTTGCGACCAGCACATCGCCAAACCAGATCGACAGGCGGTCACGGTCGGCTTCGGCACCGGACTTGCCGACGGCCATGACGACGCGGCCCCAGTTCGGGTCCTCTCCCGCGATGGCGGTTTTGACCAGCGGCGAGTTGGCAATGGAAAACGCAACGAGCTTCGCGTCTTCGGCGGCTTGCCGCACCGGAGACGTCGACCGTGACGAACTTCGTCGCACCTTCACCGTCGCGGACAACCTGGTGTGGCCAGATCGACCATCACTTCGGTGCAGCGCGCCTGCGAAAGCATCGCTATCGCCGGAGACATCGACACCTGATGCGCCGGTGGCGGCCACAAGAAGGGTGTCGGAGGTCGATGTGTCGCTGTCGACGGTGATGCAGTTGAAGGTCTTGTCGCAGCCGCTCAGTGACCAGTTGTTGCAGATCTTGGCAAGCAATTTTTGCGTCGGTGAAGATATAGACCAGCATCGTTGCCATGTCCGGCTGCGATCATGCCCGAGCCCTTGGCGATCCCTGCGATAGTGACTGTTTTCCCGTCGATCTCTGTCAGCCGCGTCGCGCCTTTGGGGAAGGTGTCGGTGGTCATGATGGCCCGCGCCGGCTTCGGCAATGCCATCTTCCGACAAGTTGGCGTTCAATGATCGCCAGCGCTGCCGTGATCCTGTCATGGGGCAGAGGTTCGCCAATGACGCCGGTGGACGAGGTGAAGACCCGCCGTTCGGGGATCGCCCAGCAACTCGGCCACGTCGCTCGTAATGGCCCTGACCGAAGTCACACCTTTGATACCGGTAAAGGCGTTCGCGTTGCCGGAATTCACAACAATCGCCGCCCCCTGATCCGAGGCTGTCACCCAGCTTGTCCTGACAGTCCAGAACCGGAGCCGAGCGGGTTTTGGACCGGGTGAACGTACCCGCTATCACTGTACCGGGCGCAAGTTCAGCCAGCATCACATCCGTCGCGCCCGCTGTATTTGACGCCAGCTGCAACGGTCGCAAAGCGCACACCTCGATACGACGGAAGTTCGGGAAATCCGCCCTTTGGCGCCAGCGGAGAGACCGAGAAAGCTTTGGCCACGCTCAGTTCTCCAGCAAAGAGAGATCGTTCGAGAAGCGCCGGGTCAATGTCTTCGACCGTCATGCGCGTGACTTCGGCCCCGCCCGTCAGCTCTTCGACACGGGCTTCGATCGCGGCACGGCGAATTTCGTCGGCCAGCTCGCCACGGACCTCTTCCAGCGGCGGAGCGTCTTTCAGGCGGGTTTCGTTCAGGTTGATGACGTGCCAGCCGAATTGCGTTTGGACCGGGCGCTGAAACATCGCCTTCTTCCATCGCGACGACGGCTTCTTCAAACGGCGGCAACCATTGCGCCCAGTACCGAACCAGCCCAGTTCGCCGCCGCTCGGCCCTGACGGGCCAGTCGATTTTTCCTTGGCCAGCTCGGCAAAGTCGCGCACCGCCCTCAAGTTCGGTCGACCAGCGCCTTCGCCTCGTCTTCGGTTTCGACAAGGATGTGTGACGCATTGTATTCAGTTTCAGGCCCGGTATCGCCGTACGCGGCGTCATAGGCCGCCTGCAGTGCCTCGTCGGTGGTCGACAGCGTCCGCGATACGCTGGATTTCTTCGGCTGCGCGCAAAGCGCGCGCTCTCGTTGTCCAGTGTTAGTTGCGAGCCGGGGGAAAGGTTCGTCGACTTCTTGGCCAAGTAAAGTCTGCTGAACAAGCTGATCAAGGATGCCGTCGAACAGGACATCGGGCGCAAGTTGCTGGTACTGTGCGGGCAGGCGCTGTTTCAGCACGATCATGTGACCAAGCGTGATGTCGGTGCCATTTACGGTTGCCACGACTGTATCAGCGTTGACATGGCTCTCTGCCGACAGCACCAAAAGGTACAGTCAACATGGCCATTGTGGCGATGGCTGAAATATTGCTGTTTGAAAGCCATTATTTATCCTCACTCGGTGCCGCGCGACGTGGCGACGTTGACAGTCTTAAACACGCCCCTTACATCGCTGAACGGTGGTGAAGCGGTCATCGTTTTGCCCTTCTATGGCGGGCCAGAGGCACGGGCAAGCGTATCCCCTCACACAACCTCGTCAGACTTGCGCGAAAAGGCGGCTTGAATGCTCGGATTCGGAACGATTGCGAAAAAGGTCTTCGGGACGGTTAACGACCGGAAGATCAAAGGGATTGGAACCGTTGGTCGCTCAGATCAACGCACTGGAGCCCGAGTTTCAGGCGTTGTCTGACGACGGGCTGATTGCGAAGACGGAAGAGTTCAAAAAACGTGTGTCCGAGGGCGCAAGCCTTGATGATGTGCTGCCCGAAGCTTTTGCCAATTGCCGCGAGGGCGCCAGACGTGCGTTGGGCCTGCGTGCCTTTGATGTGCAATTGATGGGTGGAATCTTTCTGCACCAGGGCAACATTGCCGAAATGAAGACAGGCGAGGGCAAAACGCTTGTCGCCACCTTCCCGGCCTATCTGAATGCGCTGACAGGCAACAACGTCCACATCGTGACTGTGAACGATTATCTGGCCAAGCGGGATGTCGGCTTGGATGGGCAAGGTCTATTGCGCGCTGGGCATGACCACCGGCGTTGTCTATCCGCAGACAGCCCGATGACAGAGAAGAAAGAGGCGTATCAGGCCGACATCACCTATGCGACCAACAACGAGCTTGGGTTCGACTATCTGCGCGACAACATGAAGTCGAACCTGATCGACATGGCGCAGCGCGGCCATTTCTTTGCCATCGTCGACGAGGTCGACTCGATCCTGATCGACGAAGCGCGGACGCCGCTGATCATTTCCGGCCCTGCCGAGGATCGGTCCGAACTTTATATGACCATCGACAAGTTGATCCCCGAAGTGCAGGACGAGCACTTCACGCTGGACGAAAAGACCCGAAACGTCACCTATACCGACGAAGGCAACGAGTTTCTGGAAGAGCGGCTTGCACGAACTCGGCCTGCTGCCCGAGGAACAGTCGCTTGTACGATCCGGAATCGACGACGATCGTGCACCACGTCAATCAGGGTCTGCGCGCGCACAAACTGTTCATCGAAGACAAAGATTACATCGTTCGCGACAACGAGGTTGTGCTGATCGACGAATTCACCGGGCGTATGATGGCCGGACGTCGTCTTGTCAGACGGTCTGCATCAGGCGATCGAAGCCAAGGAAGGCGCGGCGATTCAGCCCGAAAACGTGACGCTTGCAGGCGTGACGTTCCAGAACTATTTCCGCCTCTACGACAAGCTTGCGGGCATGACCGGTACGGCTTCGACCGAGGCCGATGAATTTGGCGAAATCTATGGGCTTGGCGTGGTCGAGATTCCGACAAACCAGCCGGTCGCGCGCGACGATCAGGACGATCAGATTTATCGTACCGCGCACGAGAAATTCGACGGCGTTGTCAAAGAAATCCAGAGACGCGCATGAAAAGGGTCAACCGGTTCTGGTTGGCACCACCTCGATCGAGCGGTCCGAGTTTCTGTCAGAACTTCTGACCAAAGAAGACATCACGCATAAGGTTCTGAACGCGCGTCACCACGAACAAGAAGCGCAGATCGTGGCTGATGCCGGCAAGCCCGGTGCGGTGACCATCGCGACCAACATGGCTGGTCGCGGTACCGACATTCAGCTTGGCGGTAACGTCGAAATGCGCGTGCTTGAAGCTTTGGCCGAAGACCCTGAAGCCGATCCGGAAGCGATCCGATCCCGGATCGAGGCCGAAGTCGTCGAAGCACAAGGAGAAGGTGCTGGCCGCAGGCGGTCTTTTCGTTTTGGGCACCGAGCGGCACGAAAGCCGCCGGATCGACAACCAGCTTCGCGGTCGTTCAGGTCGTCAGGGCGATCCGGGTCGTTCTGCGTTCTTTCTTAGCCTCGAAGACGACCTGATGCGCATTTTCGGCTCGGAACGTCTCGACAAGCGTCTTGTCCAAGCTGGGCATGGCCGAAGGCGAGGCGATCCAACACCCTTGGGTCAACAAATCGCTTGAGCGTGCGCAAGCCAAGGTCGAGGGTCGCAACTTTGACATCCGCAAGCAGCTTCTGAAAATGGACGATGTGATGAATGACCAGCGAAAGGTCATCTTCGCACAGCGTCTTGAAGTCATGGAATCGGATGAAGTCGAAGAGATGGTTCAGGACATGCGCCATCAGGTGATCGACGATCTTGTCGATCTCTATATTCCGCCAAAATCCTATGCAGATCAGTGGGATACCGAAGACCCTGAAGACCGAACTTGAAAACAAGATCGGAATCACTGTCCCAGTTGTCGAGTGGGCGGACGAAGAAGGCGTCGACGATCAGGATATTCGCGAACGGCTTTACGAGAAATCCGACGAGTTCATGGAAGCCAAGTCCGGCGCATTTGGTGCCGAAAATATGCGGTCCATCGAAAAGCAACTGCTGCTGCAGACAATGGATGCAAAGTGGCGCGAACATCTTCTGACGCTGGAACATTTGCGTTCGGTCGTGGGCTTCCGCGCCTATGCCCAACGTGACCCGGTCAACGAATACAAGACCGAGGCCTTCCAGCTATTTGAAACGCTGTTGAACAGCCTGCGCGGCGAAGTCACCGAAAAGCTGGCTCAGATTCGTCCGCTGACCTAACGAAGAGCAGCAGGCGATGATGCAACAAATGCTCGCGCAGTCACAACCTGTCGAGGCGGAAGAGCCAGCAGGTCCTCCCGTACCGACCGAAGAAGCGGTTGCCGCTGGATTTGATGAAAACGATCCCGCTACGTGGGGAAATCCAGGCCGGAACGACCGGTGTCCCTGCGGCTCGGGCAAGAAGTTCAAGCACTGCCACGGCTCGCTGTGACGATTTAGACTCAATTTTGCAGAAAATTTCGATCTGATGCGTGGCCTGTCCGCGCTTTGGAAAGCCTTCGCTTACACTCATCCATGATCGGAACCGCCATACATAAGAGCGGTCCGGACGGAGGCAGGTATGAGTTTTTTCGGATCGCTCGACAGGCGACGCTGGGTAACAGCGCTTGTAACTCTGGCGTTGGCCTTTCTCTGCGGACACATCATGCAAACCGTCTTGGCGGACCAACCGACGACGGCAACGTATGAAACGGCACCAGACGCCGCTCCTCAAATGCAGTCAGGGGAAGAACCCAAGGCCTTGCCTTTGCCCCCCGCGGCCACATTGATCCCAATTCTGCAGCGCCCGCCAGTCTTGCCCGACCGTGTGGGAAAGCCGTATGCGCTGAAAGAAAAGACCAGCTGTACACCGAAGCTGATGGTCGATGCTGCCCCTGCTGCGACCCTGCGGGTCAGACTTGAAGCACCCTGTCACAAAAACACCCGCGTTCTCGTCACCCAAGCCGGTATCGCCGGTTGGGCAATGACAGATGCGAACGGTTTTCTCCAATTGCGCCTGCCGGCCTTGTCCGTCCGCCCGCTGATCAAAGTTGAGATCGAGGATCAGACCCGCCTTGCCACTGCAAAGGTTCCCCATGCCGCCGAGTTTCAACATGTCGCGATTCAGTGGGTCGGACAGCAAGCGCTTCGGATAAATGCTTACGAGTTTGGCGCACAGAAAAGCCAGTTTGGGCATGTCTGGTCTGGCGCGCCTAAGTCTCCGGCGCGGGCCGCGCGTGGGTCCGGTGGCTTCTTGACGCGGCTCGGAGATGGTGCCGGTGAATCTGCCGAAATCTATAGCTTTCAAGCAGGGCAGGCATCCACGCGCGGGGTCGTGCGCCTTGTGGTCGAAGCCGAAGTCACCAAGCAAAACTGCGGCAAGGAAGTGCGTGCGACGGCTCTGCAATCCAGCCCGATTGGCGCACTCAGCCCGACCGAAGTCGCGTTGGCCATGCCACAGTGCGACCGTATCGGCGAGATCGTCCGCTTGCAGAATCTCTTTCAGGATATGAGACTGGCGGGACGCTGACCGAAGGCTCTGCAGCCCCGATGATTCTCTTTAGAACTCTGGCATTTCTGGCTTTTCTGCTTCCCTCCGGTCTGGCTGCGGGACCTGTCGTGCTGACGACACAGGACGGTAGCCTTACGCTTGAGGGTGACCTTTTGTCCTTTGATGGCGAATTCTTTCGCGTTCAGACCACGTTCGGCCCCCTGACCATGGATGGCGGAAACGTGCGATGCAGCGGTGCGGGTTGCCCCGACCCTGACCAACTGGTGGCGCGCACTCGTATTGCTGGGCCGCCGGATATGATCCATCGTCTGATGCCTGCTTTGCTCGAAGTTTTTGCCGACCAGCAGGGCTATTCCTATCTCCGGCGTTTTAACGATGACGCCTCGGTCAGTTGGGATCTGTCGGACGCCGAAACCGGCAGATTGATGGCCGTGTTCGAAGGCAGCGTCACAGAACATGAAGAAACGCTTGTCCAGCTT
The DNA here is from genome assembly GCA_963841595.1 of uncultured Alphaproteobacteria bacterium. Classification (GTDB taxonomy): domain Bacteria; phylum Pseudomonadota; class Alphaproteobacteria; order Rhodobacterales; family Rhodobacteraceae; genus CAWJDD01. The sequence goes on from CAWJDD010000005.1 coordinate 322,386, forward strand.
GCCTCGAACGATGTTGATATTGCGCTGGGTCGCATAGCGGCTGACCGGCACATACGTCAAGACGTCATCGCGCTGGATGCCTTGGTGCCGATCGTTGCCCCTGAAAACCCCCGTGTCATGGTCACGCTCGACCAACTGACAGGCTTGTTTAGCGGACGGCTTGCAGACTGGGCGCGGCTTGGTGGCGCTGACGTGCCTGTTGCGCTTCACTTGCCCAAGGACATGGACGATCTTGTCGCGCGACTTTTTCCAAAACGGCAGTTTGCCGAAGCTACGCGCCATGATGATCCGCAAACCTTGGCTGATGCCGTGGCCGCTGACCCCGCTGCTTTGGGGCTGGTGCCGTTTTCGATGATTGGCAACGCGGTCCCATTGGTTGTTGGCGGGGCCTGTGGCCTTGCAACCCCCGCCACACGCGACACGATCCGGTCCGAGGACTATCCGATCACTCAACCGATGTTTCTTCAAAGGATCGGGGCGCGCCAACCCAAATTGGTCCGAGATTTCATTGGTTTTGTCCGTTCGAACGAAGCGCAACCCGTGATCCGTGCAGCGGGATTTGTCGATCAGGCGATCCGGCGCGTTGGGTTTGAACGCCAAGGTGACCGCATCGCAAACGCCGTCATGTCGGCCGGTGAAGACGCCGAAGCCATGCGAACCGTGCGCGACATGATCGGAGCGTTAATGACAGGCGAGCGTCTGACACTGACCTTCCGCTTCCGCGATGGCTCAAGCGAGCTTGATCCGCAATCAGCGTCCAACGTCCTGCGCCTAGCTGACGCCATCGGGCGCGGAGACTTTGACGGGCGAGAGATTGTGTTTGTGGGCTTCTCTGATGGCGTTGGCCCTGAAGACGGTAACTTGCGTCTTTCTCAGCGTCGTGCCCGGTCAGTGCGCCGCGCTGTCGCCGCACGGGTGGTTGGAGAACCCGTTGACCTGACCGCGACGGCCTTTGGCGAGGCAATGCCGATGGCCTGTGACGACACCCCTTGGGGTCCTCAGGTGAACCGGCGCGTCGAAGTTTGGCTTAAGTGATCAAAGATACCCGGCTGAACGGAAAGAGAACTCGTCCGACTTGCCAATAACAAGATGATCGTGAAGCGAAATCGACAGAGCTTTTGCAGCGTCTTCGATCTGACGTGTCACACTGATGTCCGCTTCCGAAGGTGTCGGGTCGCCTGACGGATGATTGTGGACAAGGATCAGCGCCGAAGCGTTCAGTTCCAACGCACGCTTGACCACTTCGCGGGGATAAACCGGCACGTGATCTACGGTGCCCTTAGCCTGCGCTTCGTCTGCGATCAGGACGTTCTTGCGATCCAGAAACAGAATGCGGAACTGTTCGGTCTCGCGGTGCGCCATGGTTGTCCGGCAATAATCAACCAGCGCCTGCCACCCTGAAAGGGCTGGACGATCCATGATACGCGATTGCGCCAACCGGTGAGCGGCGGCTTCGACGATCTTGAATTCGGCAACCACGGCTTCACCGACCCCGTCGACCTGAACAAGCCGTTCGGGCGGAGCAGACAAAGCTGCATTGAAATCACCGAAAGTATTTAGCAAAGCGCGGGCCAAAGGTTTGACATCTTGCCGTGGAATAGCGCGGAAAAGGATTAACTCGATCAGTTCATAATCCGCCACCGCGGCAGCACCACCGGCCAAAAACCGTTCGCGAAGCCGCTTTCGGTGATCCTTCAGATAAGAAGGAACCTTCTGCGACTTTCCGGCAAATTGCGGCAGGTGCGCTTCGTCAAAGCTGTATTGGTCTGACATAGGCCAGACCTTCGAACAACTCTGGTTAAGTTGGCGTTAAGCCGAAACGAAACGGATTTGGATCTTACGTGCGCCGGGAAAATGTGCGGCGCAGACTTCCGGCGGCATTTCGAAATATCCGCCAACAGCTTCGCGTGAATCAAAAGCGATGATTTTTGGCAGGCATTTGCGCGAATCGGTCAGCATGCCTGTCGGCACGACAACTTCGTTCCGGCCCTTTTCCATTGCCGATGGAACGAAGTATGTCAGGTTGCGGCCCACCCGGTAAACAGCTGTGGAAACGTGAACAGCGCCCGGACCACCTTCGGCATCCAACAGCGCCTGGCAATCGGCAATCGTGGCTTCGTCGAAGGCAGTCTCGGCCGCCTGTACACTTGGGCGTGAAACGGTGCGTGGACGCGGTGCCGGGGAAACGTTCGCCGGTGTTTGCTTGATGCCCAACTCGGCAGCATGATCGTTAACAAAGCGATACGCCTCGGCGATACGGGCAAATTCTGTCTCAGTATCCGGGTTGTGATCAGGGTGTTTGTCAAAGGCCAGTTGGCGATAGGCTTTGCGAATGTCGTCCTGCGTTGCCGACGCAGAAACGCCTAGAACGGTGAAAGCTTTGGCACGCTGCGCCACGCGGTCAATAGGGGACATGGTTACAACTCGTTACTTGGGACACTAAACAGGCCCAATTTGGACCACATTTTGCCTCAATTTGCAAAGAATTGGGGGAAAGTAAGGCAGATTGAAGAAGGGTTGACCACTATTCAAGCGATCAGCCCTTACTGTTTCCGAAACCGGGACGCTGGCTTAGCTTTTCATCGCATCCCAGAAGGACTTTACCTTCTTGAAAAAGCCGGTGCTCTCAGGGTTATTCTCTTCGCTCAGTTTTTCGAACTCCTGCAGCAGCTCTTTCTGGCGACCCGTCAGATTAACCGGAGTTTCGACGGCCAACTCGATCAACATGTCACCCTGCGATCCGCCACGAAGCGAGGGCATGCCTTTGCCGCGCAGGCGCATTTGCCGTCCCGACTGACTGCCCGAGGGAACCTTCACGCGACTGCGCCCACCGTCGATTGTCGGAACCTCGATGTCGCCGCCCATAGCGGCTGAAGCCATCGATACTGGCACCCTACAATAAAGCATGGCCCCATCTCGTTGGAACAAGGCGTGCTCAGCAACTTCAATGAAGATGTAAAGATCACCAGCAGGGCCGCCGCGAAGTCCCGCTTCGCCTTCGCCGGCCAACCGGATACGCGTTCCGGTTTCAACGCCAGCCGGGATGTTCACGCTAAGCGAGCGATCCTTTTCGATCCGTCCGGCACCGCTGCAGCTTTTACAAGGGTTCTGAATGATCTGCCCCAATCCGGCACATGTGGGGCAGGTCTTCTCAACAGTGAAGAAGCCCTGACTTGCCCTCACCTTACCCATGCCCGAACAGGTGGGGCAGGTTGACGGCTCGGTCCCGCCAGCGGCGCCTGAACCGCTGCAGGTTTCACAGGCAATTGCTGTGGGCACCTGAATAGTCTTCTGCATACCCTTATAGGCATCTTCTAAGGATATCCGCAGGTTATACCGCAGGTCCGAACCGCGCACGGCCCGACGTCCACCACCACCGCCACGGCGTCCGCCCATGATGTCGCCGAAAAGGTCATCGAAAACATCAGAGAACGCGCTCGCAAAATCTCCGCCGCCGTACTGGCCGCCTTGACGGGCACTGGCACCCATGCCGCCTTCGAAAGCGGCATGGCCAAAGCGGTCATAGGCCGCCTTCTTCTCGGCGTCCTTCAGGACCTCATAGGCTTCGTTCACTTCTTTGAACTGAGCCTCGGCGTCTGGATTGTCAGCGTTTCGGTCGGGGTGAAGCACCTTCGCTTTTGTGCGGTAGGCCTTCTTGATCTCATCGGCGCTGGCGCCTTTCGAGACCCCAAGTAACTCGTAATAATCGCGCTTAGACATCTGTCATTCCCTTTGGAACGCAAGGGCCGGCCCGATGGGCTCGGGCCGACCCGGGTAGGCGTTCAGCGGCTCAAGCGCGTTTGTTTTCGTCGTCGAGATCTTCGAAGTCGGCGTCGACGATGTCGTCATCGACACCACGCGGCTCGTCAGATGGTTCACCGTCAGATTCGCCTGCTGCCGCTTCGGCCGAGGCCTTATAGATCGCCTCGCCAAGCCGCATTGCCGCTTCGGTCACATTCTGGATGCCGCCGCGGATTTTACCCGCATCTTCGGTTTCCATCTGCTCGCGAAGGTTGGCCAACGCTAGTTCGATCGCCTCGACAGTGGCCGGGTCGACTTTTTCGCCGTGCTCTTCGATGTCCTTCTCGGTCTTGTGAACAAGAACTTCTCGGCGCCGTTTTTGGCTTCTACCAAATCCCTGCGCTGCTTGTCGGCTTCGGCGTTTTCCTCGGCTTCCGAAACCATCTGCTTGATCTCGTCATCCGTGAGACCGCCCGAGGCCTGAATGGTGATCTTATGCTCTTTGCCGGTGCCCTTGTCCTTGGCCGAAACCGAGACAATGCCGTTGGCATCGATGTCAAAGGTCACCTCGATCTGCGGCAGACCGCGCGGCGCTGGCGGGATGTCTTCCAGATTGAACTGGCCAAGAATCTTGTTGTCGGCGGCCATTTCGCGTTCGCCTTGGAACACCCGGATCGTCACGGCGTTCTGGTTGTCTTCCGCAGTCGAAAAAATCTGCGACTTCTTGGTCGGGATCGTCGTGTTGCGGTCGATCAGGCGGGTAAAGACTCCACCCAGCGTTTCGATGCCAAGCGACAACGGTGTCACGTCAAGAAGAACAACGTCCTTCACGTCACCCTGCAGAACACCTGCTTGAATAGCAGCACCCATGGCAACAACTTCATCCGGGTTCACACCCTGATGCGGCTCTTTGCCGAAGAATTTGGTCACTTCGTCCTTCACTTTGGGCATCCTGGTCATACCACCGACCAGCACGACCTCGTCGATATCGCTGGTCGAAAGACCGGCGTCTTTCAATGCCGCCTGACATGGCTTGATCGAGTTCTTGATCAGGTCGCCCACAAGGCTTTCCAGCTTGGCACGGGTCAGTTTGATAACCATGTGCAGCGGCGTTCCCGAGGAAGGATCCATCGAGATAAACGGCTGGTTGATTTCAGTCTGGTTAGAAGACGACAGTTCGATTTTCGCCTTCTCTGCCGCTTCCTTGAGACGCTGCAGGGCCATCTTGTCTTTCGTCAGATCGACCGAATGCTCTTTCTTGAATTCGTCAGCAAGGTAATTGACGATCCGCATGTCAAAGTCTTCGCCGCCAAGGAACGTATCGCCGTTGGTCGACTTCACTTCGAACAGTCCATCGTCGATCTCAAGGATTGTGATATCGAACGTACCACCACCAAGGTCATAGACCGCGATCGTTTTCGTTTCTTTCTTGTCCAGACCGTAAGCCAAAGCAGCGGCTGTCGGCTCGTTGATGATCCGTAGCACTTCAAGACCAGCGATCTTGCCAGCGTCTTTCGTGGCCTGACGCTGAGCGTCATTAAAATAGGCAGGGACGGTGATGACCGCCTGTGTGACTTCTTCGCCAAGATAAGACTCAGCGGTCTCTTTCATCTTTTGCAGGATGAATGCGCTGATCTGGCTGGGTGAGTACTTCTCTCCGCCAGTCTCAACCCACGCATCGCCATTGCCGCCATCAACGATTTTGTATGGCACCATATGAAGGTCTTTCGTGACCTCGGCATCGTCGACGCGGCGGCCAATCAGGCGCTTGACAGCAAAGACTGTGTTTTCCGGATTGGTGACGGCTTGCCGTTTGGCAGGCTGTCCCAACCAAGCGCTCGTTGTCAGTAAAGGCAACAATCGACGGTGTCGTCCGCGCGCCCTCTGCGTTCTCGATAACCCGGGGCTGCGATCCGTCCATAATGGCGACGCAGCTGTTGGTTGTCCCCAGATCGATTCCAATAACTTTACCCATGCTCAATTCCTCTTCTTCGGCGATGTTCTGGGCGATGGCCCGTTTAGGCACCAATGCCCGATCCCAGAGTGTGAGACGATCCTTGTCGAACCGTTCACGGCTTCGTGGGTTATATAGGGAGGGGGCAAAGCCGCTGCAAGCGTGCCGGGCAAGGGAAATTGCTGCAGAGTGACGCAATCCCTATGCTGTTAACCTGTCGTTTCCGATACGTTCGCTGATCGGGCATTCTTGCCGTCAATGCCTGTCCTGTCGCAAGCTGCATAGATGATGATGAACAAGTCGGTGAATGTGAATGGCGTAGCGGTCTGGAAGGGCCTTATTCAGTGTGCTGAACAGACAGCGATGCTGGAAGAGCTTCGCGATCTTGCCAAATCCGCGCCCTTTACGCGGTATCAGACCCCAAGCGGGCAAATGAGCGTCAGGATGACCGGCGCCGGTGCAAAAAGTTGGTTCGCTGATGCCGGTGGCTATCGGTACGAGCCGCGCCAACCCGACGGTCGGGGCTGGCCCGAAATCCCACCCTCGGTACTTGCGGTCTGGCAGCAGGTGGCCGACGCGGCACAGCAGCCGGATTCCTGTCTGGTCAATTTTTATGGCGAAGACGCCAAGATGGGTATGCATCAGGACAAGGATGAAGCGTGCCTCGATTGGCCTGTCGTGTCGATCTCACTCGGAGACGAGGCCCTTTTTCGGGTCGGTCAGACAACACGTCGCGGTCCAACTCAAAGCATCTGGCTACAATCAGGTGATGTGGCGGTTCTACGCGGTGAGGCCCGCTTGGCTTATCACGGGATCGACCGGATCAAGTTTGGATCAAGCACGCTTTTGCCTGATGGCGGGCGGATCAATGTCACTCTGCGCGTGGCTGGATAGAGCAACAGCCTTGAAGATGAAGACCTTCGCCTGGAAGGATAAGGTTCAGTTCAAGCCCGAACTCCATATCCGACATGCCATCATCGCAATATTGGCGCGATACCATGCCGACCATATCGTCGGTAGCAAAGGAATAGCGATGACGATGGTTCACCGTGCCGGCTTCCCAAAGGATCGGTTGTGTGAGAGGCGGTCGGTCGGTCAGGAAGATCTCTAAAGACGCGGTGTTGTCTTGACGGCTTAGCGACCAGAATGGCTCGGTCCCGCTACAGGATGTGATGTTCGGGAAATGGCCGTCCAACTGACCGGGATGGCGCGTGAGGAACGTCAGCGACACCCATCCGGCAGTTTCACCTTCGTTGACCAGCCCCCATGCTGCATCCGCGCTCGGTCGTATTACTTCGATATCCGCGGCATCAAATGCAAGCTCACCGACGATTTCAGACGTCGCGTCCGGCTCCTGCCGAATGTTCAGAACGTCGCTTTCCGACACGCCAGCCACATCGAACAGCGCTGGCCATCCGTCCTGTGTCGCCCAAGCAGGTGCAGCAAGAAAAAGCAAGCACAGCGCCCGTATCACCGCCCAGCCGTCCAGCTAAGCGAGGCGTGTTTGCGTGTCTGGGTTTCACCAAGCAGGCCAATAACCAGCAAGATCACCGATACAATAATCGGATACTCCAGGTTTGATTTCAACGGATTATAGTTGATGAAAATGTATCCGCGACCCTGGTCAATGATGTGAAACAGCGGGTTCCATGCAAACAATCCAATCATCTTAGCGGGCATCTGGTTGGCGACGAACATTTTGCCAGAGGCGAACATGTTGAAGCGCGAATAGATTTGCTGTGCCATCATCGTTCCGCGCGGAGCCCAGGGCTTAACGGCAAGAAAGACCGTACCCACGGCGCATCCCGAAAACCACGCCAGCAAGATCATCGAGAAAGCACCGACCGGCTGGTGGATGACGAGCGGGGCCCACATAAGATGATATCCAAGCAGGATTGTGGCCATGGAAATAACCTGAATATAGAGCGCACCGAACGCCGCTGACCAGATGGCAACCGTTGTCGACATTGGCAGGTGCTGCATCATCGGCGACGTTGGCCCTTCTGCACCAGCAACAGCCCCCATCGACTTGATGTGCACCATGAAGACAAAAATGCCAGACATGACGTAAAGCAGGAAATCGCCACGAATAGCGAGCGCCCGCATCCCAAGAAGGTCGATGAACAAATAGAATGCGATCACCATAACCAACGTTTGAAGCACGCTGGAAAGAATCGCGAAGACGGCATCGCGGTGACCCTTGCGGATTGATCGCACCACATTGTGGAAGATCAGGCCGCCGATCTGATAGGCCCCACTTGCTAGGGATGGCTTCTGCTCAGTTGCGAACATCTTTTCATTCTTGTTTGATCGTGTTCGGCATCATAATGCTGAATCGCAACCAAATGGTAGAAGTCTGAGACAAGAAATTGTGCAACGTGGATAGAAACGCACTTATCTCGGCGATGCGCCGCCTGTCCATCGAGGCCGGGACGGCCATCATGGACGTCTATAACCGCGGCGAAATGGAAGTCCGCGAGAAAGATGACGCGTCTCCGATCACCGAAGCAGACGAAACGGCAGATCATTTGATCTCGGCGGGTTTGCGTGCAGAATTCCCGGATGTGCCGCTGGTTACCGAAGAACAGTCCGCCACGCATAATCTTTCGGTACGGACATTCCTGATCGTCGATCCGCTGGACGGAACGAAAGAATTCGTCAATCGCCGCGGGGACTTTACGGTCAATATCGCTTTGGTCGAAGACGGTGTTCCGACCATGGGGGTGGTTTACGCCCCCGCCCGGCAGCGGATGTTTCTGACTGATCCCTTGGATGGCGCCCTTGAAGAAAGCGGCGCTTTCGATCCGACCGTACCCGGCGAGATGCACCCGATCACGGTGGCTGCACCAGACAACAGCGCTTTGCGGGTCGTGGCGTCGAAGTCGCACAGCGATCAGGCAACGGACGATTATATCGGGCGCTACTCGGTGGCAGATAGTGTCAGTGCAGGTTCTTCACTAAAATTCTGTCTGGTCGCAGCAGGCGAAGCCGATTTTTACCCAAGGCTTGGGCCCACGATGGAATGGGACACTGCTGCAGGCCATGCTGTTCTGTCTGCCGCCGGCGGTCAGGTGCTGGACAAAACTACTCACCTCACATTGGCTTACGGAAAGCCGGGGTTTCGCAACCCGTTCTTCCTTGCATTGGCTCCGGGCGTCGACCTGGTTCCGGAATAATGACGCAGACTGCTGAGGCGCTTCGGTTCAGCATCATTGTTGCCAGTTGGGATCGCCCGTTTTGGCTGAAACGTTGTTTGCGCGCTCTGTCGCAACTCGAACACTCAAATTTCGAGATTGTTGTTGTGGCGGATCAACAGGTCTTGTCGCAGATCGACGGCGCAGGTATGAAACTTGTCCCGTTTTCCGAACCGAATCTTTCCCGCGCTCGTAACGCAGGGATTGCAGCGTCGGGAGGCGACATCTGCGCCTTTGTCGACGATGATGCCGTTCCCGAGCCAATGTGGCTTGCCTATCTCGAGGACGCTTTCCGACGAACCCAAGCAGGTGCCGTAGCGGGGTATGTGCGCGGCCGAAATGGGATCAGTTATCAGACGCAGGTGGCCTCGGTCGATGCCGAGGCCGAAACTCATATCGAACCGACTGCAACCCAGCCGGTTGTTCCAAAGTTAAAGCCGGGACGCGCGCTCAAGCTGGTCGGGACCAACATGGCCATTCGCCGCGATATCCTTGCTATGTTGGGCGGATTTGACGACATGTTCCATTATTTCCTGGAGGATACCGACCTGTCGCTACGGGTTGCCAATGCGGGATATGCGATGGCAGTTGCGCCCTTGGCCGAGGTTCATCATGCGTTCGCGCCTTCCCCCCGGCGGACCAAACTGAGGGCACCGGTTGATCTTTACGACATCGGGCGAAGCACAGCTTTGTTTCTCAGGCGGCATTATCAGCAAGACTATGATGAGATGTTCGGGCGGATGCACCGTCGAGAGCGTGCGAGGCTCTTGCGGCATATGGTTAATGGGTCATGTGAACCGCGTGACATTCGGCGGACTCTTGTTGGCCTGAAAACCGGTTGGGATGACGGAATGAACACGCCACTGGACGTCAATTCGCAACCAGTGAACAGCGAAACTGACTTTCAGTCTTTCCACTCGGAAACCAATGGTCAAAGGGTGATCGGGTCGAGGCTGCTTCATCGGCGTCGGGGGGCACTGCGAAAAGCGACAAAACTTGCAGAAAAAGGCAAACGGGTGAGCCTTTTCAGCTTTTCGTTAACGCTTTTTCGCCACCAGTTGCACTATACTTCCGAAGGGCGTTTGGTTGCAGACCGGCGGGCAGTTCGGCAGAAGCACAAGGGATGGTCAGAATTTTTAGGTGGTGCAGATTTGCCCAACGCCTCGACGAAGAAATCCGTCGCATTGCAAAAGTGCGTGGAATCGGTGAAAAAGAGGTTGGTAACGGGTGGGTCAATCACACGGCGACGTGTGTTATTTGAGAGTTGAGAGTGAGGGAGCGCATGAAGCGTAAAGTAACAAAAGCAATCTTTCCGGTTGCTGGACTTGGTACTCGTTTTCTACCCGCCACGAAGTCTGTTCCGAAAGAAATCATGACACTCGTGGATCGTCCGTTGATCCAGTATGCAATTGACGAAGCACGTGCTGCCGGCATCAAGGAATTCATTTTCGTCACCTCGCGCGGCAAAGGTCAGCGCTTGAGGATTATTTCGACCACGCGCCCGAACTTGAAGCCGCCCTTCGCAAAAAGGGCGCCAGCGATCTTCTGAACGAGTTGAACAACACCAACATGGACTCTGGCGCGATTGCTTATATTCGCCAGCACAAACCAATGGGTTTGGGACACGCCGTCTGGTGCGCCCGGCGTCTGATTGGTAACGAGCCTTTCGCTGTAATCCTTCCCGATGATGTCATCTCGGCAGAGAAATCCTGTCTTTCCCAGATGGTCGACGCCTATCAGGAAACGGGTGGCTGCATGGTCGCTGCAATGCGTGTACCAGAAGAAAAAGCGTCTTCTTATGGTATCCTCGACGTGGCCAGTGAAAGCATCGATGGAAAGATCGCGGTTCGCGGCATGGTCGAAAAACCTGCCAAGGGCGAAGCGCCCTCTAATCTGGCTGTTATTGGTCGCTATATTCTGACGCCCGATGTGCTGACGACACTGAACAAGGCCGAAAGCGGCGCCGGCGGCGAAATACAGTTAACGGATGCCATCGCGTCAGAGATTGACAATGGGCGTCCAGTTCATGGATACCGCTTTGAAGGCCAGCGCTTCGACTGTGGAACAAAAGCAGGTTTCCTTCAGGCGACGGTAAGTTTCGCACTTGCTCGGAATGACCTTAGTGACGAGTTCTCGAGGTTTCTGAGTGACATTGTACCACTGGTAAGAGCTGCTGAGTAAGGCAGTCTCATCCGGCAATAAGAATAAGAGCGTGGGACTTGGCTACTCCTGTTCTGGATTTAAGTAGATCGTTTTCTAGACTTGGTCGCGGTCCCGCGACCGGCATAGATCGGGTTGAGCGTGCCTATCTTGAAGCCGTCGCAGACCGCGGCGGCTGGGGTATTATCCGAACCCCGCGCGGTTTTCTGATGTTTGAGCCTGACCGGCTTGCGCGTCTGCCAGAGTATCTGGATCGACACCGATCTTGATGGTGCCGATCAGGCTTCGACGATCCGGGCAGTTGCTTCTTCACGGTCGTCGAGCTTGTCGATCCGCAAGATCATGTGGCGGATGCCGAATGGCCTTGCTTACATAAATGTGGGCCATACCAACCTGAACCCACAGACCATGCGCGCCATGATGGAAATGCCGGATCATTCGAAGGTCGTTATGATCCACGACACCATTCCGATCGACCATCCTGAATTTCAGACCGAAGTAGCCCGCGCCAAATACGTCGAACGCCTGACCACGGTTATCAATTTCGCCAACCACATTGTCGTGCCATCTGATCAGGTCCGCGAGAATGTCGAGCGCGCATGGTTGGCACGGGACACCGCGTGCCGGTGACCGTATCACCGCTAGGTGTCGACATCGGCCCAGTTCCGCTGGACGCAGAGAAGGTCGGAAAAGCCGTATTTCGTTGCGTTGGGCACCATCGAGCCTCGAAAGAACCATAAACTTCTTCTGGAAATCTGGGAACGGATGCATCGAAAGATGGACGAACACCGCATCCCTGAACTTCGGATCATCGGTGCCCGTGGCTGGAGCAACAATGAGGTGTTCGATCAACTGGACCATTCGCACGATGATGGGTCGCACGGTGTTCGAGCTTGGCGCATTGCCTGACAAGGAAATGAAGCGCCAGCTTGCCGGCGCAACGGGGCTTCTGTTTCCAAGTCTCGCCGAAGGGTACGGCCTGCCACCGTTTGAGGCGACGATCTTTGGCGTCCCATCGATTTGCGCACCGCTGCGCACAACAGAAATTCACTTGGGCGACATGGCCATTTACGCCGATACAGACGACATGTATCAGTGGTTTCAGGCCATCAGAGAGTTGGCCAGCGAAGACTTGGCAGAGCAGACCCGCCGTGCTTCGGCATTAGGGCCTACAGGCTTCCCACCTGGGAAAAGCATTTCGAGCGGGTCTTCGAGTTTGATCTGAACGCCGAGGTATTCGGCTTGGCATCGGGGGTGAAGCCGGTGGGTGCTGTATCGGCATTTGGACTGCGGATCGAGCGTCGCCGCTGGCAATCAGGGCGCTTCGAAAGGGCCGCGAGTTGACTCGGTTGTCGACCGCACTGGAACGATTGGCCCGCAGTCGGTTTTGCCTTTGTCACGTTCGGAACGAAAAGCCACGGCTTGCCGTATTTCCTGAATTACTATCGCAAGCAAGGTGTCGGACACTTTCTGTTCGTCGACAACGGATCGACCGATGGCGGGGCGGAACTATCTGGCAGGCGAACCGGATGTTTCGCTTTGGCGGACAGAGGCAAGCTATCGGAACAGTCGGTTTGGCACTGATTGGTTAAACTGGCTGAAGTTCCGATATGGCAATGGCCATTGGACCCTGACCGTCGATCCGGACGAGTTTCTGATTTATCCGTTTTGCGATTCCCGTCCAATTCAGGCGCTGTGTGATTGGCTGGATCAATCGGGTCTTCGGTCCTTGGGCACGATGCTGGTCGACATGTATCCCCGTGGGGCAATCGACCAGACGATCACATATCAACCGGGTCAGGACCCATTCGAGCTGGCGCCATGGTTTGATTCAGGCAACTACATGGTTTCAAAAAATCAGCGGTATGGGAACCTCTGGATACAGGGCGGGCCGCGCGCGCGGGTCTATTTCGAAGATGCGCCGGAAAAGGCACCTTCCCTGAACAAGATCCCACTGGTGAAATGGGAACGCAAATATGCCTATGTCGCTTCAACACATATGCTGCTGCCGCGCGGGCTGAACCAAGTCTATGACGAAGCGGGCGGCGAGAAGACGTCCGGTTGCCTGTTGCACGCCAAGTTTCTGGACAGTTTCGTCGACAAGGCCGCTGAAGAGAGTCAAGCGTCGCCAGCACTTTGCACGTGGTCGCGAGTATGATGCATATCATGTCAAAGGCGCAGGGCCGAACGGGCCTTTGGTGCGAATGGTCCGAGCGGTACATCGATTGGCGACAGCTTGAGCTTTTGGGCCTGATGTCGAAGGGCAATTGGGCATGAGCGTGGGTTTCGTCATGCTGGCCCATGCAGCCTTGCACCGCGCCGCTCAGATTGCCCGATGTCATCTCGGACGCAGGTTGTCCCATTGTTGATCCATGTCGATCGACGCGTTGGTGAAACCGCCTATCAGAGTTTTGCCGAGAAGATCGCCGATCTTCCCGATGTCACGCTTGCGCCCCGCATCGCCTGCGATTGGGGGACTTGGTCACTTGTACAGGCCAGCCGAGACGCCGCCGAGACATTGCTGAAGGGCTATCCCGACATTGGCCATGTCTGTCTGATTTCTGGCTCATGTCTGCCGATCAAGCCAGTATCCGAACTGATTTCCTATCTGGCAAAACACAAAGACACCGACTTCATCGAAAGCGTGACGATCGGCGATGTGCCCTGGACAAAGGGGGGCTTAAGCGAAGAAAGGTTCACTCTGTCGTTCCCCTTCGCATGGAAAAGGCACCGGCGTTTGTTCGATATTTGGGTCGATCTCCAACGCCGTGTAGGTCGGAAAGCGCAGAATTCCATTCGATCTGAAACCGCATATGGGATCGCAGTGGTGGTGTCTTTCGCGCCCCACGTTGGACCGTATTCTGACAGACCCGAACCGTCTGGTTCTGGACAAATACTTCAAGCGCGTCTGGATCCCGGATGAAAGCTATTTTCAATCGCTTGTCCGACTTTACGAAACCAAGGTCGAAAGCCGGTCGCTGACGTTGTCCAAGTTTGATTTTCAGGGCAAGCCACATGTTTTCTACGATGATCACCTGCAGTTGCTGCGACGAAGCTCCTGCTTTCTTTGCACGCAAGATTTGGCCCGGGGCAAATCGGCTTTACCGTGCTTTCTGTAAGGACGGTGGGTCGCACAGTCTTCGGCAAGCATTTCGCCAGCGCATGTCGACCGGACTTTTGCCAGGCGATCACACGCCGTACCCGCGGGCGTCCGGGACTGGTTATGGCCAGACGTCATCCCAGCAAAGGGTTTGAGAATGGCCTGACCGCTGCGCCTTATGCGGTATTTCACGGATTTAGTGACATTTTTGAGGATTTCCCCGACTGGGCCACGAAGCCGACACCGGTAGCCGCGTCCATGATCACCTGTTCGAAAGAACGCGTCCAGTTCTATGGTGGTCAATCCGGATATGCGGGCGCGTTGTCAGACAGCGCTGACACTTCGTGACTATGACCCCGGCGTCTTTCCTGCGAAATCTGATCTGGAGCACACGCGGCGAGCATCAGTCCTTTCTTCTCAGCCGCGCGACACGCAAGGGTCTGTGCGAGCATCTTGCAAGCGGACCGAAACGCAACGATTTCCGTGATTAGCAGGCGCATGGGCTTTGCCGCTGTTGCGATCCGGGCGCCCAATCAGCGAGGTGCGGCGAGATGCAGCGCGCTGCCAGAAAAGTGAAGCGGCATTCCTTGTCCTCTGAACGAACGACAGGGCACGGTGCGCGGACGCGCATTTGGTCACTGGCCGAGTTTCTCGAACGCCCTCTTGATCCGTTGCAGGACATCGTCGACAGCCTGTCCGGTGTCGAAACCAATCTTCTGGCAAAGCTTCCCGGGTCAAGCCAACCAAGGGTCGGGCTGCCGAATTCCTTCAGTCGCTTGAGAAACGCGGGAATGAACCCGCATCTGGCAGGTGAGCATGAAACAGCTTGCCTACCGAGCCTGATCAGAGCCAGTATTGTCAATGAGGCTAAGCTGATATGACGACCCCAAAGTTTGACTATTTCGTCGTTCTTGGCTGGCATGCGCACCGGCTCAAATCTGCTGGAAGAATAACTGGCAGCGATGCCCGGCATCGTGTCGCACGGTGAACTGTTTAACCCGCACTTTTTCGGCAAACCGGACGTGACATCGAAGTGGGGCCTGTCGATCCCCGCCCGCAACAGCGATCCGGTCCGCGTGATTGGGGCAATGCGCGAAGCGTCTGAAGGTTTGCCAGGATTTCGCCTGTTCTATGATCACGATGCACGCGCCATTGACCATGTTCTGGAAGACCCGCGCGCCGCCAAGATTATCCTCACACGTCGCCCATCGACAGCTATATGTCGCTCAAGATCGCCCGGAAGACCGGCCAGTGGTGGTTGGGCGATATGACATCGGCCCGCGCTGCCAAAGTCCCGTTCGATGCTGAAGAATACGCCGAGTTTCTAAATGACTTGGGGGATTTTCAGGGCGCGTGCCACGTGCCTTGCAGACGACGGGCCAGACAGCTTTTCACATCTCTTATGACGATCTGTCTGACGACGATGTATTGGCAGGACTGGGCAAGTATCTTGAGTGCCGATGGACCACCTGATCCCGAAAAGGTGCAGGCCAAGGTTCAGAATCCAACGCCAGTTGCCGCGCGGCTGACCAACCCACGGGTGGCGGAAGAAGCGCTAAATCGCTGGCTTAAGCACACCTGATTTAGGGCGCATGCCCAACCATGAACCCGGCCGCGGTCCGGGGCTCAGGTTTTTTCGGGTCGGGCGCACCAGCGCCTCTGATTTATATGCCGATACGGGGCGCATGGTTTGATCCTGTCCCCGATTGGCTGAAAGAGCTTGATCCCGACGGCGAGATTCGAAAGCGGCATGACCCAGAAAGACCTGCGCCGATGGAAACGACAGCATCCGGGACATAGGTCGTTCACAGTTCTGCGCCATCCGCTGGTAAGGGTACACGATGCGTTCTGTCGTTTTATTTTGCCACGGATGCCGAGAACTATGCGGATCTGCGAAGCGTTCTTGTCGAAAAATACGATGTACCTTTGCCGGACGAATATCCGTCACGAAGGCTATGACCTTGAAAAACACCAGTGCGGCATTTCTGGCGTTTCTTGAAGTTTCTTGCCGGAAATCTTGGCGGACAGACGTCCGTCAGGGTCGACAATACCTGGGCCTCACAAATCGCACTGCTTCATGCGATCGGGCAATTCGTTGTGCCGGACAAAGTGGTGCGTTCCGATGTGATCAGAACGATCTGCCCGCTTTGGCCGCGGAAGTCGGGCTGAAAGCATCAATGCCGCCCGAAGACACGGGTCGCAGTCTCGAACCCTTCGCTTTGTCAGACGTTTACACATCTGACATCGAAGAGGCCTGCGAAGTCGCCTATCGTCGTGATTACGTGATGTTCGGCTTTTCGACTTGGAGGATCTTAGGCGGCCTGAACGCGTCGGCGCTTCGGTCAGCAGCGTATGCAGCGTCGTTGGTCGGAATTGGCCCGAAGCTTGGCGCAAAGCCCGCTATCACGCATTGTACGCGACACCACTGCCAGCGCCTTTAGGTGATCGACACCGGCGTCCTGTGGGGCAAGCAAGGCAAAGACCAGATCAACGGGTTGCCGATCGACGGATTCGAAATCCAAGGCTTTTCGATACGTACGAACAGGCCATGCACCTGATCCAGACCATCAAGCCGGGCGTGCGGCAGCGCGATGCCGTGCCCAACTCCTGTGGGTCCAAGGCTTTCGCGTTCTTGAAGCGCAACGCAGACATCAGCAGCCTTAAGTCGCATAGCTCGCCAGCGCAGACTTCGCCCAGTTCCTGGAAAAGCCGTTTCTTGCTCGACACAGCCGAAAGCGATTTTACCGCTTCAGCGCGCAAAATAGATGCCAAGTTCCATCCCGTACCATGTCCCACATGATTGGCAGAACGATCCCGTTACTTCGGATCAATCCAGCCAATGTTCCCGTCTTCCCGGCGATAAACGATGTTTACACCCGAGCTGTCCTTTTTCGTTTCGAAACACAAATACCGGTGCGCCTGCAAGTTCCATCTGCATAACCGCTTCGCCCACAGACAAAGACGGGATCTTTGTCTCTACCTCGGCGATGATCATAGGCTGGAGAGTGTCAGGTTCCGATTCTTCAGTATGTTCCGACGAAGCGAGGATATAAGAGGAAGCGTCAGAATGTTCAACAGGCCCGTTCGCGGTTATGATCTTTCAGACGGCGCTTATAGCGGCGAAGTTGTTTTTCCATCTTTTCGCCGCACTTTTCGAACGCGGCATAGATTTCATGATCATGGCCCTTGGCCTGTGCCGTCAGACCTGTCGAAAGATGAACGATCGCTTCGCACACAAATTCATGCCCGCTTTTCGAAAAAATGACGTTCGCATCCGTCGGTCGCCCTGAATAATACTTGCTGACCACCTCATCTAAGACCGTCTTTGACATGGGTTTGCAGTGCTTCCCCGATATCGATCTGCTTTCCGGTGATCTGGTACTGCATGCACGTCTCCCTAGGGTTCAGCCGTCGCGCTGATGCGCGAAGTGGCAACAAAAGTTTGGTTATATGGCAGGTGCTTGGCAGCTTTCGCAAGCACACACTTTGAACGCTATCTGACATTAAGACAGTTCGATCCATCGCCCCTATTTGGCGGCAAAGCCATGCGACATGTCAAACAAAAAGGAGTTAAGAAATTCGAAAGCTTTGGCCGAGATAGACCCGCCGCACGTTTTCGTCGCGCACAACTTCATCTGCGGTGCCGCTCATCAGAACGCCGCCATCGTGCAGAATATAGGCGCGATCGACGATTTCCAGCGTTTCGCGGACGTTGTGGTCGGTGATCAGAACGCCAATTCCACGGTTTTTTAGGTCGATGACCAGGTCCCGAATATCTCCGACTGCAATCGGATCAATGCCGGGAAATGGCTCGTCCAAAAGCAGATACTTGGGATTCGCGGCCAGACTGCGCGCGATCTCACAGCGGCGCCGTTCACCGCCTGAAAGCGCGACCGAAGGTGTGCGGCGCAGGTGAGCGATGGAAAACTCGTCCAGCAATTCTTCCAGACGCTCGCGCCGCTTTGTTCTGTCTTTCTCAACAATCTCTAGTATTGCGAGAATATTGTCCTCGACATTGAGACCCTGAAAAATCGAGCGTTCCTGCGGCAGATACCCGATTCCAAGCTTGGCGCGGCGGTACATCGGATAGTTCGTCACATCGCGGCCATCGATGGAAACCAGACCGCCGTCGGGCATGGTCAGCCCTGCGATCGCATAGAAACATGTTGATTTGCCCGAACCATTGGGTCCCAACAATGCAACCACTTCGCCGCGTGTGACGTCGAGGCTGACATCGCGGATCACCAAACGTTTGCGATAGGATTTGCGAAGATTGCGGACCTTCAGGCCCTGATCACCGCCGGCTATTTTCAGGTCAGGGGTCGTCATCACTGGTCGCCTCCGGCTGGCGTGAAAACCGTGCGCACACGGCCTTCCATGCGGCCGTTCCCTGACGTCAGGTTTACGACCAGTTTATCCCCCGCAATAGCATTCTGTCCTTGGGTCAGGATGACCTCACCCGTCATCGTCACTGTACCTTCGGCGACGGAATAGATCGCATCTTTGGCCTCGGCGGCATCGCTTGCCGTCACAAATGTCACGCCGCCCGTGGCCAAAAGCCGGGCAATTCCGCTCGCCGCACCCTCTTCCTGCGCGTATTCGATGGTGACCCGCCCCGCCGACATACGCATCTGGCCCTGAACGACCAGCACGTTGCCGTTGAACACAGCCTTCCCATCGGATTGGTCGACGCTGAACTCATCCGCAGTGACCTCGACCGGCAATTTTGCGCTGAAACCCTTTGTTCCAAGCGCGATGCTGGCCTCCTGCGCGCCGACAACGGTTGCGACGCAACGACAGCGACAAGGCCAACAAAATGGTTCGAATAGTGTTCAAAACAAACGTCCTTTAGGGGCGAGGCTTGTATATCAGCCGGACACCACCTTTGAATACCAGAAGATAGCTCTGCTCGGGAGTCTCTGTTCGAGTGAGTTCCATTTGCCCCGCTGTTAACATGCCCGGTGGGCCGGTGGCTGTCACAGTGTTTTGCGCAATAACCGAGGCTTTCTCGAACGATGCAACGATCTGATCCGTCTCCACAACATAACCGGTCGAACTTTCCAGCCGCGCACCGCCCTGAAGAATAGCTTCTTCAGCAGTGGCATCGACGATGCCCACAGGACTGTCGATTGTAATCCGTGCACCACTGGGAAGATCAAGCGTTGCAGAAAGCTCGGCCCCGGTCAGCCGGTTTCGTTCCTCTGCGCCGGGGCGAACCGAGGCTGCCGAAAGCGAAATGGCAACACCGTCTGCGGTCACGCCGCCAAAGGTTGGCTGTGTGACACCCTGTTCGCGCAAAATGCGTTCAACATCGACCTTGGCAAAAGGGATCGCTGCATCGGGGTCCAGTGTTTTGGCCACAAAGAACAGAGTGGACAGGATCGCCAGAGCCGCTAACGGCAATGCGACCTTAAGCCAAAGCACAAGGCGGGAATATCTGTCGGCAACGGCCATCCGCTTTATATAGGCATGAATGCTTAATGCGCGAAGATGTCTATTTCCGGCCAACCGGCAAGATCCAGCCGTGCGCGCGTGGGAAGAAAGTCAAAAGCCGCCTGTGCAAGATCGGTCCGACCTTCGCGTTCAAGCCGTGCGTCCAGCTTTTCCTTCAGCTGGTGCAGGTACAGAACGTCAGACGCGGCATAGTCAAGTTGCGCTTTGGACAGTTCCGGCGCACCCCAGTCGCTCATCTGTTGCAGCTTGGAAATGTCGACGCTCAGAAGCTCGTCCAGCAGGTTCTTCAACCCATGCCGGTCCGTGTAGGTGCGGATCAGTTTCGAGGCGATCTTGGTGCAATACACAGGCGCCGTAAGCGCTCCGAAAGCATTGTACATAGCCGCAATGTCAAAGCGCCCAAAGTGGAACAGCTTCAGAACATCCGGGTCCGTGATCAACCGCTCAAGGTTCGGCGCGGATGTCTGCCCTTTGGCGATCTGCACCAGATGCGCGTCGCCATCGCCACCTGAAAGCTGCACAAGACACAGCCGGTCGCGCCCGGGAACAAGCCCCATTGTTTCACAGTCGATTGCAACGGAAGACCCAAGGTCCAGTCCGTCAGGAAGGTCGTTTTGATAAAGATGATTGGCCATGTATGTCTCTCGCACAGGGGCAGGCTGCATTTCAACAGGCTTTCTTCTTGGTCTCTCGTGCATTGCAAGCGCAATGCACTGCCGACAGGCGATTGCGAGCAATCGCCGAGAGGAAAAGTACTCCGGGGAGGTCTGGAGGGGCAGCGCCCCTCCAGTTCGTCGGCGACGAAGTCGGCGAAACCATTCAAGCCAGACTTGGCAACCAAAGCACAATGCCGGGGAAAGCAACCAGCAACGCAATGGTGATACCGTCCGCAATAAAGAACGGTGTCACGCCCTTGAACACGTCCTGCACCGACAGGTCATCGCGCACACCGGCCACCACAAAACAGTTCAGCCCGATCGGCGGCGTGATCAAACAGAACTCCGCCATTTTCACCACCAATATGCCGAACCAGATCGCGCACATCGGGCCCGACATGCCGAAGGTGCTGTCGGCCGCCGAAACAAACTCGCCCCCGTTCAGCGCCATCACCGCCGGATAGACAACCGGCAAGGTCAGCAAAAGCATCCCAATGGCGTCCATGAACATCCCCAGCACAGCGTAGGCCAGCAAGATGCATACAAGGATCAGCATAGGCGACACTGTCAGCGAAGTGATCCAATCGGCAAATGCACCGGGCAGGTCGGCAAACCCCAGAAACCGAACGTAAATCAACACACCCCAGATGATCGTAAAGATCATCACCGTCAGCTTGGCGGTCTCCAGAAGCGCGTCTTTCAGCTCGCGAAACCGCATGCCGCGGTAAAGCGCCACCAGGAAGACGATAAAGGCACCCACGGCACCACCTTCGGTCGGCGTGCCCCAAGCGTCGCCAAACGGGTTGTAGACAAAGAAGATGATGATCACGACCACAGCCACGATCGGCAGGGCAGGCGGCAGGGATTCAAATCGCTCGCGCCACGTGAAACCAGTCACAGGGGGACCGACATTCTTGAAAACGACAGCGATGCCGATGATCAGCAGCGCATAGATAAACGCCGAGAAGGCTCCGGGAATGAAGCCCGCCAAAAGCAGTTTGCCTACGTCCTGTTCGACAATGATCGCATAGATCACAAGGATCGCCGAAGGCGGGATCAATGACGCCAACGTGCCGCCCGCCGCCACGACGCCTGCAGCGAATTGCTTGTTATAGCCCACCTTCAACATCTCGGGGATGGCGATGCGGGCAAAAACAGCAGCCGTGGCAACCGACGCGCCCGAAACAGCAGCAAAGCCCGCCGTGGCAAAGACAGTCGCAACAGCCAGACCGCCCGGAACCCAGGCAATCCAGCGTTTTGATGCTTCAAACAAGGCCTGGGTCAGCTTCGCATGATAGGCAAGATACCCAATCAGAATAAACGTCGGGATCAAAGACAGCGCCTGCGCCGAAACCTTGGAATGCGGAACCTGCCCGGCAACTTTTACACTGATCTCAAGCGCTTTCCCGAAACGGTCCGGATCATAGTCAAAGCCATTCCAGCGCAGCCACACCAACCCGACAAACCCAGCCAGACCGGCAGCAAAGGCAACGCGCATGCCGATAAAGACCATCAGAAGCATGAAGCCAGTGGTCCAAAGACCGATCTCGATGTCGGTCATGACTTGCCCTCAAGCTGCTCGGCTTCCGCTAGTGCCTGTTCAGCCGCTGATTGAATAAGAGGCACCGCAACCGGCGCCTCCAGTCCCAGCCAAAGTGCGCGCGCATAGGCCGCCGCCTGAAGCAGCAGGCGGGCAGACAAGACAGCAAAGGCCACGGGAACCACCAACTTCGAGGGCCAGATCGGTAATCCGATGTCGATGGTACTATCGCGCGAACACCAAGGGCGCGCGCAATCGAACGAACGGTCGAAGTGAGCCCAGGAACCCCAGACCAATGCACACATCAGTACAAAGACCAAAAGCACAGTGAACAGTTCCAGAAACCAAAGCATCCGGCCCTTCAACTGTCCGATGATAATATCCATGCGGATATGACCGCCTTCGCGCTGAACATAGGAAACGCCAAGAATCGCGATCAGCGGCATCAATGTCTCGATCAGGTCGACATAGCCTCTGAGGGGGCCGTCCATCACACCAATATAGTCGAAAAACGGGGCAGCAAAGGTTTTGTCGAGCTGGCGACCCAGAACTGAATAGGCCGCTAGAAACATCAGCGAAAACGCCGCTAAACCGCTGACCAAAGCCATAAATCGCTCGATCGGCAAAAGGGCGCGGTCAAGTCTGCTGATCAGAGAAGAATCCTGAAGGATTGCGGATGATCCCGCCATGCCCACCCCTTAGTGGTTGGACGGGCCCGGCGATGACGCCGGACCCATCAGGATCACTTGGCCATACGTGCTTTTTCAAGCGTGTCTGTCACCAGCTCATAAAGCTCCTGACCGGGAAGCCCCTGCGATTCCATGTCGGCAATCCAGGCTTCGCGGATCGGACCGGCAGCAACCGCGCGAAATTGCTCCAGTTCGACTTCAGAAAGCTCGACCTTCTGAACACCTTTTTCCTCAAGAACGCTATCCCACTGCTTCAGCAGTTCGCCATAGTTCTCAAGATAAAAGGCAATGGCTTCGTCTACAGAGCTGTCCAATGCTTCGCGCTCGGCATCCGTCAAAGCCTCATAGGCGTCGATATTGACGACGACAGGACAGTTGACCGTGCCGGGGTTCAGGTTGGCAGTCCACCAGTCAGCCTGATTGATTGTGCCAAACGACAAATGCGCGTGCTGCGCAAAAGCGACCGTATCGACAACACCGGATTCCATCGCCTGATAGGCTTCGGAAGACGTGACCGAAGTCGGAACGCCGCCCACGGCTTCGAAGGCCTTGCCAAGTCCACCGGTGGCGCGAACGCGCATCCCGCTGTACTCGGACAACTCGTCCCGAGGCTCGCCCGTGCCAACAAGATTGTACTGTGGCATTGGCGACGTCATCAGATACTTGGCGCCCCACTGGGCCATTTCTTCAATCGCAGCAGGGTGTGCATAGACCGCATGTGACACTGCGACTTCTTCTTCAAGGTTCGAAACTCCAAGGAATGGCAGTTCAAGCACCGTGATCACCCGGTTCTTATCGGCATGATACCCGGCACAGAATTGCGCCATCTCGAAAGCCCCGATGGAAATCCCGTCAAGGTTCTCGGTGTTCTTCGACAGACCACCATACGAGATATTCATGGTGAACTCGCCGTTGGTCTTGTCCGATACCAGTTCGGCCAGCTTTTCCACATGTTCGGTAAACGCCCGGCGTTTGCCCCAAAGCGAGACGTTCCACTCGGTGGCCATAGTTTCAGTTGCAAAGCCGGTGGCCATTAAGGCCAGCACGGCACAGCTTGTGTACTTGTTCATTTGTATTCCTCCCGTTTGATCCAAGCTTTTGTTTGGTTCGACTAGCAGCATCGACAACACGGCGTTGTGATCAAGCCTTAAATGCCATCAGATTTTTGTCACGAAATCAATTTGTTAGAAGTAGGGCCTGTAAAGTGTGCGGAAATCGGAACAGATAGGCGCGACCGGAAGCCAGAATCTGCGCATGTTCAGTTCACTACGATCTCTGAAATGAGTGCGGCCCAGGCCGCGCCGTGCATATCGCGGTCATCGGCTTTGCCCTGCACAGTTGGGCGCGGCAGGCTGATTTTGACCACGTTCAACTGCGCGATGTCGAAACGTTTGATCGTGTCAGCACTGACCTGAAGCGTGCTGGCAACGCGGTCGGTCGAAAGCCCGTTGGTGATCTGGTCATACGCCTCCGCCGAGCCGCAAAAGATGTCGATTGTCAGCCAGAAGGGACCGGCGTTCTTTGAGCGAACCTTTTGCGCGATCTGGCCGATTTCAGGCATCGTGAAGTTCAAGCCGGAAGACGTCCATCGGATCGTCAAGGCGCAGCGTATGGTTCAGGCAGAACTCATAGGCCGGACCACGGTCGATTTCGGCGGGCGAGAACGGGAAAGAGAACGTCGGTTGCTCTTCGTCGCGCGTCAGCGGGTGATGCAGCAGATAGGGGTTCATCAGCTTGCCAATTTCATTCGCCGTTGCTTGGTCGGCGGCGGTAACGACGCACATAACGCCAACCTCGTCGGGCAATGTTGCACGGGTTTCCAGCGACCCAAGCGTGCTGTCGACACCAATCAGGCGCAGGTCGCAGCTATAGTCATTGGTGGTAAGTCCAAGCCGGGCCTCGACCTTGCCTGCGTGTTTGGCGTGAATATCAGCGACCCAAGCGCGAACATTTTCGACATAGTGCCGGTCACGCACAGTCGCCATCAGCAAGGTTTGGTAACCGGTGATCCGCGCACCCTCCAGCTTGACGGTATAGTCGCGGGCCGCGTGCCACTCCGACCCTTCGACCCGAACGCGGGTATCATCCAGCGCGGTATAGCTGGCGTCGGTAACGTCCAGATGTCCGCCGGGTTCATGCAGAATGAACGGATCGGAATTCTCATAAAGCATATGCGCCAGTACGGTATGCGGCGTGGACTTTGCACCTTCTGCTAGCGGGTCAACCGTAAAGCCGGTGGTATCGAATTCGACCATCAGCACGCCCGATTGCGGGTTGGTGGCACAAAGCGCGCCACATTCGCCAATTTTGGCCCCGTGCCATGCAGCACCCGCATGCTGACCCTTCTCGATCGGCAAAGCGGCGATAATCGCCGTGTCGGTGGTCCGCCCGGCAATGATGATGTCGGCCCCCGTATTAAGCGCTTGCGTGATCTGCTCGGCGCCGGCGAGCGCCACAATATGCGTGCAGCTTGCGATCAGCGCAGGATCAATGGCGGGGGCTGCGGGCAGGGCGCTTACCCGACCCTGATCGTAAGCAGCGGCGATATGATCGGGCGATTGCTCGCATTTCAGCGTTGCGATTTTGGCGGTAACGCCAAGCTCGGCCAGACATTCACGGGTGATCCCAAGAAGCCAATCCACCGTGCTGTCGGTCCCACAGGTCCCGGCTGTACCGATCACCAAAGGACACCCCGCCGCCCGCGCCGCTTCGATCAGACCCTTCCATTCGATCTTGGTCGAGGCCCGCGCATATTTCGACACACCCCGCCCCAGATAGGACGGCCCACTGTCGGTCGACCCACCATCAATGGCGATCAGATCGGGTTTCATCCCGACCCCGCGGGCCAATGCGGCTTTGTCGTAGTCAAGGCCCAGAGCACCAGAGGGAATGAGGACACGGGTCACGGTTGCGCCGCCTTCGGCGTCGCGGCGCTGGAGTGGCTCTGCCCCTCCAGACCTCCCCGGAGTATCTTCACCAAGAAGAAAGCCATTAGTCGGTGATCGCTTGCGGTTTGCGAATGAATTTCCGCAGGAACAGTGGCGCGACAAACCCGGCAATTGCAAAGGCCCAAAGCCCAACGGCGATGCCAGAGGAGAATAGATACGTCCAATCACCGTCCGACAGAACCATGGCACGCCGAAGCGCGTCTTCCATGTGATTGCCTAGAAGGATGCCGAGGATGATCGGCACCGTTGGAATATCAAGTTTGCGGAACATCCAGCCGATGATGCCGAATGCGATCATCAGAAGCAGATCGAAGTAGCTTCCCGACAGGGAATAGATACCAACGAACGAGATCATCATCACGCCCGGTAGCAGCACCCATGGCGGCACGCTGAGGATGCGTACGAAGATTTTCACTAGTGGCACGTTCATCGCCAGAAGCACAAAGTTCGCGATCAGAAGCGAGGCGATAAGGCCCCAGACCACATCTGGACGATCCGTGAAAAGTGTTGGCCCCGGTGTGATGTTGAGTGTCATCAGAAGCGCCAGCAGCACCGCAGTGGTGCCCGATCCGGGGACGCCAAGCGTCAGCATCGGAACAAGCGCGCCACCCGCCGCCGCGTTGTTCCCGGCTTCGGGCGCGATCACGCCATTGGGCACACCAGTGCCAAAGCCGCTTTTGTCACCGCCGTGGATGCTTTTCTCGGTCATATAGGCAAGGAACGATCCAAGCGATGCACCCGCACCCGGCAGAACGCCCGCAATGAAGCCAACGATGCTGGCGCGGAACATGGTGCCGATGCCCTTCACCAGATCGCGAACCGGAATGGTGACCTTGTCGAGTTTGACGCCGATAGACGACCCTTTGCCGTGGCTTTCGATAAAGACGAACACTTCGGCCACTGCGAACAGGCCGACGATGGCGACAAGGAAATCGACCCCATCCATCAGGTGCATGTTGCCGCCGGTGAAGCGCGGCATCCCGCTGGTGTTGTCCAACCCGATCATCGCAATGCCCAACCCAATGCAGGACGCCAGGGCCGCTTTGGCCTGATTGTTCGACGCGATGCCGCCCAGCGTCGAGAAGGCCAGCAAGTAAAGCGCGAAGTACTCGGCGGGGCCAAACTGATAGGCAATGCGCGACAGAAGCGGGGCCAGAAGCATCAGGCCAATCGTTGCGAAGAGTGCTCCGAAAAAGGAGGCGAAACCCGACAGGACCAGCGCATCGCCCGCGCGGCCGGCCTTGGCCATTGGGTATCCATCAAGCGTGGTCATTAAGGCTGGCTCATCTCCGGGAATGTTCAGCAGGATCGAACTGATCCGACCGCCGTACATCGCGCCATAGTAAACAGATGTCATTAAGACCAAAGCCGAAGTGGCATCCAGCCCCAGAGAAAACGCCAGTGGGATCAGGATCGCAACGCCGTTCGAAGGCCCGAGACCGGGCAAAGCTCCAATGATCGTTCCGAGGAAACAGCCGACGACCGCAAGAAACAGGGTAAAGGGCGAAAGTGCGACGCTGAACCCAAGGGCCAGATTGCTGAGAAGCTCCATCAGACCAGCCACGCTTTCGGGACAGGCTGAAGATTAAGCCCCAGCGCATATTTGAACAGGATGAACAGCCCAATCGACAGCCCAAGCCCGGTCAGAACCGACGGAACCGCACGGGGCGAGATTTGAAAACTCAGGATCGCCGCGCAAACCGCCGTAGGGATCAGAAAGCCCATCGGTTTCAACGAATAAGCATAGCCCACCATCACTACGACAGATACGGCAATGCTGCCAAGCGTCAGCGCACTTGGCCAATCCGGCTCGGCGTCGGGACGCAGGATCATGATAAGCCCGCAAATCAAAGCGACGCCCGCAAGGATCAGCGGAAAGGTCTTTGACCCCACAGGGTCGGACATGAAGCTGGTCTGTATCTGAAAGGCGCTCGCCGAATAAGCGAGCGCCCCAAGGATCACGACCACTCCAAAGAGGCGGTCGCTTTTGATCACTGGATAACGCCGATCTCTTTTGAAAGCTCGACTGTGTCGGCAATCACGCCGTCAACCCAGCTTTGGAAATCGCCGCCAACCTTTGTGAAAGGCGCAAGACCGTTCGCGGCCATGGCTTCCTGCCACTCTGCCGAATCTGCGACAGCCTGAAGCTTGGCACCCCATGCGTCGAAATCCGCGTCCGAGATGTCTTTCG
This sequence comes from uncultured Alphaproteobacteria bacterium, assembly GCA_963841595.1. GTDB lineage: Bacteria > Pseudomonadota > Alphaproteobacteria > Rhodobacterales > Rhodobacteraceae > CAWJDD01. The sequence goes on from CAWJDD010000005.1 coordinate 350,013, forward strand.
GAACGTAAAGACCACGCCAGTTCACGGCAACGGTATCAATGCCCTGCTCCTTAGCGGTCGGGATGTCTTCAAAGCCTGGAACACGCTCTTCAGTCAGAACGGCCAGAACGCGAACTTCGCCCGATTGAACAAAGCCCACGACTTCCGACATGTCGCCGGTCATGCCTTGAGTAAAGCCACCGATTGTCTGGGTGATCGCATCCGCACCACCGTCAACACCGATATACTTCACCTTTGTGATATCGGTGAAGCCTGCATCTTTGAGGATCATCAGGACCTTAAGGTGGTCAAAACCGCCAGCAGCGGAACCGCCGGCAAAGGCGACTGAACCGGGATCAGCCTTGATCGCGTCGACCATGTCACCAAGCGACTGGAACGGGCTGTCAGCCGCAACCACGATCACGCCGGGGTCGGCGCCAATGGCACCCACAAAGCGCACTTGGTCAGCCGTCAAGCCAGCAAAAGCATTCTGCGCAAGGCGTGTTGCAGTTGCCTGACTGGCCGCAACGATCAGGTCGGCGTCATCAGCGCGCTCGTTGACCACATGGCTGAAGGCCAATCCACCACCAGCTCCGGCCATGTTGGTGACCTGCACGGGTTTGTCGACCTGACCGATATCGAAAAGGATCTTTCCGATCTGGCGGCAGGTGAAGTCCCAGCCACCGCCGGGGTTGGCTGGCGCAATGCATTCAGCCGCCAAAGTCGCCGTACCGACAACCGAGAAAGCAACGCCCGTAACGAGCGTACGAAGTGTCTTATTCATTGTTTTCCTCCCAGAATTTTGGAGTTGCCCGTTCCCGGACACTCGCCAGAAAGCTAACGCGGTGTAAAACTGGTTTGCAAGCAAAGACTTCGGCCAATTCGGCGGGATCAGTTGCGTGTAGCGGTCCTTTGTTCTATGCGATGCGGCGAAAAGCCGGGACACCCACTTTTGCCCCGACGTCCAATTTGCCAAGCAGCACGGGAGCCTGAAAATTATGAGCGATCAAGGTCGAGCCGACATAGTGTATACCAAGGTAGACGAAGCTCCTGAACTGGCGAGCGCGTCTTTCCTGCCGATCATCCGGGCGTTCACCAAGGCCGCTGATATTACGATCGACACCAAAGACATCTCGCTGGCAGGACGCATCCTTGCAGCCTTTACATCGCATCCCGATGATCTGGCGGAGCTAGGTAACTTGGTGAAAACACCAGAAGCCAACGTTATCAAGCTTCCAAATATTTCGGCCTCGGTCCCACAGTTGACCGCCGCAATTGCCGAGTTGCAGGCGCAAGGCCATGCGGTCCCGGACTATCCGGAAGAGCCCACGACCGACGCAGAAAAAGCCGCGCGGGCAAAGTACGATGCGATCAAGGGCTCGGCAGTGAACCCGGTTCTGCGTGAAGGCAATTCCGACCGGCGTTCGGCACGGGCGGTCAAAAAATATGCCATGGCCAACCCGCATTCGATGGGTGTCTGGGAAAAGACCAGCAAGACCCGCGTGTCGTCGATGACCAGCAATGATTTCGTCTCGAACGAAAAATCCGCCACGCTGCGCGGCGATCAGGCAGGCGAAGCGCGGATCGAATTCGTTGGCCGCGATGGGTCACTTACGGTTCTGAAAGACGGGCTGATGCTGGAAGCAGGCACAATCGTCGATGCGACGTTCATGTCGAGGAAAGCACTGCGGGCCTTTCTCAAAGAACAGATCGAAGCGACCAAGAAAGACGGCATCCTGTTTTCGCTGCACCTGAAGGCAACGATGATGAAGGTCTCGGACCCGATCATCTTTGGCCACGCAGTTGCGGTCTTCCTCGAGGATGTCTTCGCAAAACACGCCGAGACCTTCGAAGAACTGGGCGTCGATCCAAACTCGGGCATCGGCGAGCTGGAAGCGCGTATCGCAACCTTGCCGGATGCGAAACGTTCCGAAATCGAAGCGGACATCAAAGCAGCCTACGCAGCACGCCCACCGCTCTATATGGTGAACTCGGACAAGGGGCTGACCAACCTGCATGTGCCGTCGGACGTGATCATCGACGCTTCGATCCCCGCGCTGATCCGCGCTGGCGGCAAGGCTTGGGGCCCGGACGGCAAAGAAGCCGACGCCAACTGCGTGATCCCGGACAATTCCTATGCGCCGATCTATGACGAAAGCGTGCGCTACTTCAAGGAAACCGGCGCTTTGGACCCGACGACCAGCGGCGCTGTCTCGAACGTCGGCTTGATGGCGCAGAAGGCAGAAGAATACGGCTCGCACCCCACCACGTTCGAGATGTCTGCTGACGGCATGGTCCGCTATGTTCTGGCCAATGGCGAAATCCTCCACGAACACGAGGTCGAAAAGGGCGACATCTGGCGGTCTGCCACCACCAAAAAGGCACCGATCGAAGATTGGGTCAAACTTGGCATGGCGCGCCAGGCAGCAACGGGGTCCTTGGCTGTTTTCTGGCTGAACGCAAACCGTGCTCATGATGCTGAACTGATCAAATACGTCACGCCCATTCTCGAAGCCGCAGGTGTCGCGGATAAGTTCCAGATCCTTGCGCCTCGCGAAGCAACGCGCCTGACGTTGGAAACGATCCGCACTGGCGCCGACGCGATTTCCATCACCGGCAACGTGCTGCGCGACTACCTGACCGACCTGTTCCCAATTCTGGAATTGGGCACCTCGGCCAAGATGTTGTCGGTCGTCAAACTGATGCAAGGCGGCGGATTGTTCGAAACGGGTGCGGGCGGGTCTGCCCCCAAGCACGTCCAACAGCTTGTCAAAGAAAACCACCTGCGCTGGGATTCGCTGGGCGAATTCTGTGCGCTGGGCGAAAGCCTGACCTTCCTGGCCGAGGTAAAGGGCAACACCAAAGCCGGTATTCTTGGCAAAGCGGTCGAAACCGCAACGCAAGGCGTTCTGGATCACGACCGCTCGCCGGGCCGCAAAGTAGGTCAGCCAGATAACCGCGATAGCCACTTCTATTTTGCGATGTATTGGGCCGATGCGCTTGCCGCGCAAACCGAGGATGCCGAGCTTGCCGCCTATTTCGCGCCCATGGCCGAAGAGCTGAAAGCCAACGAAGCGGCCATTGTCGCTGAAATGGCCGCCGCACAAGGTGCACCGGCGGATACCGGCGGTTACTACAATCCGGACCCAGCGAAACTGGACGCCGTCATGCGGCCCAGTGCAACACTGAACGCGATCATCGGTTAACCAAGCCCTATGCCACAAAGAAAACGGCCCGCTCTTTCGGCAGGCCGTTTTCCGTTTGGCGGTGCCTAAAGTCGAAAGGCTAGTTCAAGCACCGACCTGCTCGATAACTTCCGACTTGGCGCACGACGTCCTGATCGCTGGCCTCATATCGGCGACCGCTCAATTCAGACATCAGCACGCGGCGCACCAAGCCACTTAACGAGGTCACTCGGTAACAGGACACAGTTGGTTCGGCGTGGGCATAGCCAACACCGCTGTCGTCCGTCAGAAACAAGTACCGCCCGCCTGTCAGAACCGAGGCTTGCCGCATCAGGTATTCGGCCTCATCTGCGACGCCGCTGGCCCCCAGGCCAAAGACCTGAACGTTCTTGCCAGCAGCCTCACGCGCCGCGCGCAGATAGCGGTTGGCGTCCTCATGGTGGGGTGGGGCGTCCGCGATGTGAAACACAAGCCGTTCGCCCTTTCCGCGCCGCCAGTTCAGATCAACAGCAGCCTGAAGCGCTTGTGCTGCGGCTTCCGGATAGTCGCCACCGCCGCTGGCCTCTTCTCCGCGCAGCCAGCCGCGCATCGTGCGTGCTTTGTCGGTGAAACCATAGTTTCGCACGACATAAGCGTCGCCGTGGTCACGATAGACAACCAAACCATAGCGGATGTTCACGCCGGGGCGGGTCTTGCGGGCCTGATCGACAATGCGGATCAGGTCGCGCGCCAGCCAATCCAGTTCGTCGGCGATACTGCCCGTGGTATCGATCACAAAGGCCAGATCAAGGAAGTCAGGCGACCAGTCACTGTCAAAGGGCAGAACCACTTCGGCGCGTCTTCCAACGCTTAGAAACTGTGTGATCTGGCGTTGACCCACTGCATCGAAGGCGTGCAATTCAACCTCGTTCAGCCGACCCGCCCCATAAAGTGTCGGAAACACGGTCACGCGACCACCGACGCCCGAATAGCCGTCGTAAAATGGCTCTGCTGCACCCGGTCGCCGCAAGGTCACGCGAACACCCGGGGCGGGCACGCGGTCTGGCCCCACAAGGGAAAGGACAACCGTTTGCCCGCCGCCGGGGTTGGGAAGGTTAAGCGCTCCCGAAGCCTTCTTGGCAATACGACGAAAGGCGACCAAATTCAGAGTATCGTCAATGTCCCCAGCCGTCAGAACGCCAGCGCGGACCCGGCCCGGGGCTTTGGCGCGCGGGCTGGGCGCAACCGTTTCCACGTCGCCCATGATTTCGGCGTCCATCATGGGCTCTTCCATAACCATCGCTTCTTCAACTGGCGACGCGCAGGCAAAGAGCACCAGAAGGGAAAACGGCATAAGGCGGGACAAGGCAGACATTTGCAAACTCCAAAAATGTGTAAAATGCACATATCTGATCCCCATTGCGCCTGTCAACAAAAATGTGCATATTGCCCATATGCTGAAATTGCTCGATGCCCTTCTTGCCCCCATCGCCCGCCTTCTGGTGGCACGGGGAGTCATGTTTCCGGAATTCGCGGAGCGCATGAAATCGCACTATATCGCCGCCGCACAGGAACAGGCCAAAGCCGAAGACACAAAGATGACCGACAGCAGATTGTCGGTGATGACCGGGTTGCAACGCCGCGAGGTGGCCCGGCTGAAAGACCTGAAACCGAAAGAGAAACGGGTGCACCACCTGTCCCGGCTTGTCGCTCTTTGGCAAACCGAACCCGGCTATGAAAAGCAGATTCCAAAGTCTGGCCCAGCGCCGTCCTTTGATGCTTTGGCGCAGATCGTTCATCGTGACGTGCATCCGCGCACGCTGCTGGACGCGCTGGAAATCGCTGGAACAGTCTCTGTTTCCGGCGAAAAGGTGACACTTCAGGAAATCTCCTATCAGCCACTGGCGGGCACCGATGACCAGATCGCCTATCTGGCCCGCAATGTCGGTGATCATGCCACGGCCGCGACCGAAAACGTGCTTGGTCAGGGCCCACGCCATTTTGAACGCGCCGTGCACTATACCAACCTCAGCCAAGCGCAGATTGCGGAATTAGAGGCAGACTTCAGTCGCGCCGAAATGGCGCTTTTCGAAGAAATGAGTAAAAAGGCGGCCAAGATGAAACGCGAAGGGGCGGGCACGCTTCGGTTCCGCGCCGGAAGTTACTTTTATTCGACAAAGGTCGACACATGATCAATCGCATTTGCCTGACCGCGCTGATCGCTGATCTTCGCCCTTTCTGCCTGTGCGGTGCAGGACGAGATGATTCTCGAAGAACCCATGGTCATGGAAGAAGAAGTCGTCCGCGCCGCGCCGATTGCCGACTGCAAAACTGGCGATGACGATGGGATCGGCGGCACAGGGTGCGAACCCGTTGCCCGTGGTGTGCCGGACTTTTGATATTGCGGCCGCTTTGCGGTCGTGAAGCCGGGGGCTTTGCCCCCGGAACCCCCGGCATATTTTTGGGCCAATGAAAGCCCTGCGGCAGTTGGTGGCACTTGATACACGTGACAGACCGCATGCTTTGCGGTAATCACGCCTCGAAACGAATTTGGAGCGGCAGTTATGGCTGAGCACAATCACGGCGAAATGGATGTCACGACGCACGAGAAGACATTTGAGGGCTTCATCAAATGGTCAAAGAACGTTGCCATCTTCAGCATTTGCGTTCTGATCTTTCTCGCGATCTTTAATTCCTAAGATGCGCGCGGCGTTAATCGCCGTAGCCTTACTGCTTATCGCAGGTTGCGGCGGGCCAGCCGAGCCGCGCTGGGCGCCCGACGACGACATCCGCAAATACGCGTATCAAGATGGCGGGCCGACCGAGCTGCGCCTTTACACGGTTGTCAGCACAAGAAGCGGGTCAGGTGCCCATTCCGGCCTGTTAATCAACACGCCGCGCGAACGCATCCTTTTCGATCCTGCCGGCACCTTCAAACTGCCCTTCGCGCCCGAACGCAACGATGTGCATTACGGCATCACGCCGCGCGCCCTGTCGGTCTATATCGATTACCACGCCCGCGAGACATATGACGTGATCGAACAGCGCATCCCTGTGACAGCGGCGCAGGCCGACAAGATTGCCCAACTGGCGAAAGCCTATGGTCCGGTGCCTAAGGCGCAGTGTTCGGTCTCGATCAATCGCATTCTCCAGCAGGTGCCGGGGTTCGAGGCAATGCGGGTCACCTATTTCCCGAAGGCAACACGGAACCAGTTCGCACTATTGCCTGGTGTCAAAACACGGTTGATTTCGGACGACGACGCCGACAAGAACCACAACGTTCTATTTGCGGCCGCGCGCTAAGTCAGCCACTGCAAAAGCCCGAAGGTCAGCGTGCCGGCAAATGCGCCCCAAAGCATCTGCTTGCGCCACCATGCCACCAAAAGCGTCACCAAAGCTGCCGCCAGCCAGATCGGATCAGGGTCGCCTCCCTTGGGCCACATCACCAGCGGGGCCACAATGCCGGGTAAGATCGCCACGGGCGTATAGCGCAGGTGACGCAAAACCCAATCCGGCAACTTGCGATCGCCGATCAGTCCAAGAAACGAAAACCGGATCAAATAGGTGCCGATGCCCAAGGCAACGATGATCGTCCAGATCTGCGCAGTGGAATAAGTCATCTGCCGCGCCTCCGCGTCGATCTCGGCCCCGACGGCCATCGCGATAAACGCCGCCACCAAAAGGCCGATACCAGAGGGCAAAAAGGAAAACACCATTGCACCGATGATCGACGTCAGTGCCGCGGCAAGATGCGCCAGTGTCTTCAGCATGGGGCCAACTAGTGCCAGAAACAGAATGGGCATGACGAAATCGAGCTCCAGACTGTCGGGAAGCGCATCGCCAGTGACGGCTCCGACCCAAGTGCCAAGGATCCAAAGCGGAAACATCAGCACCACGCGTTCCACAAAAGAACAGGAACTTATCCTGCACGGGCCAGCCAGGCTGATCTTCGAATTTCTGGATCCCAAGCGCATAGCTGGCGTCGACATTCAGGTATCCGACCACAGCGCGTTTCCACAAAGGTGCAGTCACCCAGATGGGGCTGAAGGCTGGCTGAATACATCGCCATCCGCAGGTTCACCGCCAGTGCAGCGGCAATCACTGATCCATGACAGGCGCCGCCTCGGTCATCAGCTGAACTGCCGTGAACTGCGACGCCCCGGCGATGACGAGAAGCGAGAAACCCATCGTTTGCGCCAACGTTCAGCCCCGCCTCGGTGGCAACGACGCCGAAAAGGATCGCAAACGGGATCGCCAACCAAAAGGAATGGCAAGCCCGCCAGAAAGCCCTTCGAAATGCCTGATTTTCGGTGGTGGTGGACATGCCGTCGCCCTAGTCTTGGTCCAGCACGCGTAACGCAGGGAGGCGGGAGTCACAATTCATGCTTCGTGATGACACCGATCAATATCTGATCGCGCCCGATCCGGCGCGCGCCCGGCCTGACGCGCACGGTCGAAGGTGTCGACGAGACCGGCACGGTGGGCGCGATTTCTGTGGTCGAAGAACGCCCGCTGACGATTTTTCTGAACGGGCAGGAAATCGTGACCGCCATGACCATCGGCGATTATCCCGAGTATCTGGCTTTGGGCTTTCTGCGCAATCAGGGCATGCTGCAGCGACGATGAAGTCGTGAAGGGCGTCGATTACGACGAAGAGCTGGAAACCGTTGTCGTCCGCACCGATGGCGCAGACGAGCTATGAAGAGAAGCTGAAGAAAAAGACCCGTACAAGCGGCTGCGCGGTCGGCACCGTCTTTGGCGACATGATGGAAGGGTCTGGAAGGCTCTGCACTTGCCCGACGCCGAAGTGCGCACATCCTGGCTTTATGCGCTTGGCGAACCAGATCAACCGCACGCCCGTCGCTTTATCTGGAAGCCGGGGCGATCCACGGCACGGTGCTTTGCGAACAGGATCGCCCGCTGGTCTATATGGAAGACGTCGGCCGCCACAACGCCGTCGACAAGATCGCGGGCTGGATGCTGTCGGAAGGTGTCAGCGGCGCGGACAAGATCACTCTACACCACCGGGCGCCTGACCTCGGAAATGGTGATCAAATGCGCCCATATGGGCATCCCCGTTCTTGGCCAGCCGTTCCGGCTTTACCGCATGGGGCGTCGATATTGCGCGCGAAGTCGGGCTGACCCTGATCGGTCGGATGCGCGGGCAACGCTTCACGTGCCTGGCAGGCGAAGACCGTCTGATCCGCGATGCAGACCCCGCACATGTGGCCAGCGAAGAACGCAAGCATCGCCGCAAAGGGGCAGTACTTGAAAGTAGATACCTTCAGCGCCATGGAATCCATCACGTTGCGCATCGACTATGACCGCAAGCTTTGGCGCCGGGCCATGACTGGGCTGGTGGCGCGGCGTTGTGCCCTCGGCACCCTTCGTGCAGCGCGCGATCACCTGGGCCGTGATCTGGGCGCTGATTGCTCTGCTGGCCGCCGGGATCACGGCCTTAGGTCTGTCGCCCTATTATGTGCTCGCAGGCCTGATCGGTGCGGCGTTTCTGGTCGGCGTCTTTGGCTATCTTCAACGCACAAGGATGAGCCGTTTCTGGGATGTTGTCGGCACCCATTGGGACAAGGCAGGCACGACGGAGGCTGTCTTTAGCCCCCAAGGTATCTCGTTGACGGACGCCGTATCTCGGCGCGAGTTTTCATGGTCCGCCATTGACGCCATAAACGGGCAGCGCGGCGTCACAGTGTTCCGCACCGGTTTCTCGATGATCGCTGTCCCGGACACAGCTTTAAAGGAAGGCATGACCGGCAAAGCGTTTCGGGCGCAGCTTGCGGCGTGGCGAGGTTTGGGTTGATGGGGCATCATCTGACGCTTTTCATCGGACGCTCTGCCTATCATGGCGAAACTTTCAAGAAGCCGCCCTTCCTTGGCGCGGTCGAGTTGACCGAGGGACTTATTGCCACACCGCTGGAACACGCGGTGATCGACCATCTTGGGGACGAGCCAACCGCCGCCGAACGGATCGAAGCGGCGGGACGTAGGCTTAGCAAATCCGGCCCCGTATTGTTCGTCGAAACCGAGTATTTCGGCGGTGCAGGCGGCAAAGAGGCCGCGGTTTGGATCGATGGCGAACGTCGATTGGCCGGGTGGGACGAAGATAACGGGCCGCATTGGTTTAAAGATGCGCCAAAGCATGACTTCGTCTTCGATGATGCTGCGATCCTTGCCTTCGGATTTTCCAAGGACGATGGTGATTTTTTCCGCATATTTGGCCTCGACCGTTGGCGGCACCTGGAAGAGATCACGGAAGAGCTGCGTCAATCGCGCGGCTTTGCCACACCGCTAGGCGCCATCCTTGCAGGTGGGCAATCCACCCGGATGGGCGGTGGTGACAAAGGGCTATTGACGCTTGGTGACAAGACGATCCTGCGCCATGTATTGGACCGGCTTGGACCTCACGTGGGTCAAGTCGCCCTAAATGCCAACGGTGATCCCTCGCGGTTTGCCGACTATGACTTGCCGGTGATCCCGGACAGCATCGACGGGTTCGCAGGACCCTTGGCGGGGGTTCTGGCAGGGCTCGATTGGGCGGCGACCCAGAATGCCACGCATATCGTGACCGCAGCAGCGGATACGCCGTTCTTTCCCCAAAGTCTGACATCCCAGCTGGTTATGGCCACCGAGGTACAGGGCAAGCCCATCGCATTGGCGCGAACCGAAAATGGACGCCATCCAACCTTTGGGCTATGGCCGGTGGCGCTGCGTGATGATCTGCGCGCCGCACTGGCAGACGGGGTCCGCAAGGTGGTCCAGTGGACCGACAGCCACGGCACCGCTATGGCGGATTTTCAGGACAATCGCTTTGATCCCTTCTTCAACGTCAACACGCCCGAAGACCTTGCACGTGCCGAACAATTGTTGGGTTACGGCGCATGAAGGTCTGGGGCGTCACTGGCTGGAAGAACTCGGGCAAAACTGGCCTGATGGAACGGTTGGTCACCGAATTCGTGGCACGCGGACTAAAAGTCTCGACCCTGAAACACGCGCATCACAGTTTTGACGTCGATCAGACAGGCCGCGACAGCTATCGCCATCGCGAGGCCGGGGCCAGTGAGGTTCTGTTGTCCAGCCGCAATCGCTGGGCCTTGATGCACGAAACACGCGGCGAGGACGAAGCCACGATGGAGGCTTTGCTCGCCAAGCTTTCGCCCGTTGATCTTGTGCTGGTCGAAGGCTTCAAGCGCGATCGTCACCGCAAGATCGAAGCGCACCGGGCCGAAACCGGCCAACCGCTGATCGCGCCGGGCGATGACACCATCCTCGCCCTTGCCTCGGACAGCGGCGTGGTCGTCCAAGGCCGCCCGACCTTCGATCTGAACGACACCATCGCCATCGCCGATTTCATCGCGGTGGAGCTGGGCTTGTGAGCTTCGACAGTTTTGCGGTGGTCGACTGGTCAGGGGGTAATGACACTGGCCCGACACCCCGCAAGGATGCGATCTGGGCCGGGGCCGTTCTTGGCAAGGTCGAGGTTGAACCTACCTATCTGCGGAACCGCGAAATCGCCCTCGTCTGGCTGCAAAACCTGATCGCCGCCGAAATTGCCGCCGGGCGACGATTGCTGATCGGGTTCGATTTTCCCTTTGGCTATCCGCAGGGCTTTGCAAAAGCGGTGACCGGCATGGACGACCCCTTGGCGATTTGGGAATTTTTTGCCAGCAACCTTAAGGACACGCCCAAGGCCAACAACCGCTTCGATCTGGCTGGCACACTGAACGCGCAGTTTCCCGGCACAGGTCCCTTCTGGTTCAACGGCCTCAAGCGCGACATCCCGCACCTGCCGCGCAAGGGCAAGGATCGCACGGGCCACGGCATGGCGGAACGCCGCAAAGTCGAAACGCTGGCAAAAGGCAGCTTCAGTTGCTGGCAAATGGGAGGAGCAGGGGCCGTGGGCGGACAGGTCATGACCGGCCTTGCAGCACTTCAAAAACTGCGCCGGGCCTTCCCGCAGGAAATCGCCGTCTGGCCGTTTCAACCTCTCGACGCACCAGTTGCCTTTGTCGAGATTTGGCCATCGCTCATCAACGCCTCGGTCCGTAACACCAATGACATCCGTGACCGCGCACAGGTGGGTTTGCTGTCACGGGCACTAGCGCGGCTGGAATCCTCAAAGCTGGCGGAAATGATGCGTTGCGATGCACCGGAAGAAGGGTGGATACTGGGTCTCGGATACGAAGATTGCCTAAGGGAAGCCGCATGTCAGGCCTGAAACCGCCACGCCTGAAAAACGACTGTTTCGCCCTGCCGCCGGGGGTGGACTGGACGCCGGTAGATGACGCTTTGGCACGGCTGAAGGATCGGTTGTCCTGCGTGGTGCCCAGCGAAGCCATGGATCTGAACAACGCGGCAGGCCGCATTCTTGCCGAACCCGCAATAGCACAACGGGCAAACCCGCCCGCCGCCAATTCAGCGGTCGACGGTTACGGCTTCGCCCACGCGGCAACGGGCGAGGGTGATCAAACCCTGCCTTTGGCTGAAGGCCGCGCCGCAGCCGGCGCACCGTTTAGCGGCACACTCCCCAAGGGCCAGGCGATCCGCATTCTGACCGGAGCCTTGTTACCCGAAGGCGTCGACACGGTTGTTCTGGAAGAAGACACGACGACCGATGGCGATCGAATCGCCTTCGAAGGACCTGTGCGCAAAGGTTCTAACACTCGCAAAGCAGGCGAAGACATTGCCGCTAACGATACTGCCCTGCTCCCCGGCACAAGACTGGGCCCGGCGGAAATGGCGCTTTTGGCCGCGACAGGCATCACCGAAGTCATGGCTTTTCGCCCATTGCGCATAGGCGTTCTGTCAACCGGCGACGAGATTGCCGAAGTCGGAACCGACCCGTCGCCATCGCGGACCTATGATGCCAACCGACCAATGCTGCTGTCACTGATTCTCGACTGGCAAATGGAACCCGTCGATCTGGGACACGTACCGGACGACCGTGCCGCACTTGCGGCCCGCCTCAATCAGGGGGCCGAAACCTGCGACGCAATTCTGACATCCGGCGGTGCCTCGGCGGGGGACGAAGACCACATGTCAGCGATTCTGGGCGAAAACGGAACGCGAGCTGATTGGCGCATCGCGCTTAAGCCGGGCCGCCCGCTGGCGTTGGGTCTCTGGCAAGGAACACCAATCTTCGGCTTGCCCGGCAATCCGGTGGCCGCACTGGTCTGTACGCTGATCTTTGCGCGCCCGGCATTCGCAGTTCTGGGCGGCGAGGGGTGGCGCGAACCTCAAGGTTTCACTGTTCCTGCAGCCTTCGAGAAAAACAAGAAACCCGGAAGACGAGAGTATTTGCGTGCCCGGATAAACACCGCCGGTGCAGCCGAGGTGTTCCCGTCAGAAGGCTCGGGCCGCATTTCTGGGCTGGCATGGGCCGACGGTCTGGTTGAAATCAGTGACGCCGCCCAGACCATCCGTCCGGGCGACGCTGTGCGATATATTCCCTTCGCCAGCTTTCGCTGACCGGGCTTACTCGACGGGACCGCCCGCGTCTTTCCAAGCGCTGAAACCGCCAACGTTCGAGACGTTTTCATAACCCATGTCTTTCATGGTCTTGCCGGTCAAAGCAGCCTGACCGCCAGCACCGCAGATCAGAACGATATCGGCGTCTTTCGCCAGTGCTTCATGGTGATAGGGCGTGGCCGGATCGGCGGCGAACTCCATGAAACCTCGCGGGATGCGCAGCGCACCTGCAATCGTTCCGGATGAGGCGATTTCCGTTCCGTCCCGCACGTCAATAAACACGGTACCACCAGCCGAATGCTTGGCGATCCCGTCTTCGGGCGCGATTTTTGGGACGACAGCGTGGGCTTCTTCAAGATAGTCAGCGGCAGTTTTCATATCAGTCTCCACTTTGTTTGATGAATTCTAGCGGCGAGAACCCGTTTATATTGCATGGGTATGCGTTCATGTCTTCTTCTGCTCAGGACCCAGAGCTTGCGTCGCACTTTGCTAGGTTCTGGCGACAGTTGCCAGATGCTCCATACGTTGTCTGCTCAGTTTCTCAAAGTCGTGAAGCTTGGCACAGCGCAGCGCCTTATCAGCCTTTTTCAACGATGGACCCGAGACGTTTGTCGATACTCGCGATGGCCTTGACGTAGCCATCTAGTTTGCCCAGCGGCGTTGTCCAGCCCCCCTGCGACGCTTCAAAAAGTGGACGCCACATGTGGTTCCCGTATCGGGCAATAGCAAGCCCGCAGCCCATCGATTCGAGCCGCAGTGACGCGGTCCCGGCGGGCGGCCATCTCGGCTTCGGTAGCAAAACTGTCAGGCATCATGAGGTTGGCTAAGAAAAGCTCAGTCTCGGGATCATAGTCAAGGCAGCTTTCATAGGCCGGGTAACCGTTTGCCTGCATCCCATCCCTCGCCTTCAAAAATTTGCGCCGCTTTCGTTCCGCCGCATAAAGCTTTGCGGCACCATAAGGCCGCCTTGCAAAGCCTCGGTTCGGGTCCAGCGCATTGAACTTCAGTCGTGTCTCGAATGTGTATTTCAGTGTCGTGGCAAGCTTGGCACCGGCAGATTTCGCCATGTCCGGGATGTCGAAGTTTCGGTCATCATCTGCACTGCAGAACGCAATATCATAGCTGCGCAAACGTTCCGGCGTAACAGGGTCTTACCGACCGATCACAGTCACACCAAACCGAAGTCTGTCAGGTGTTTCGCGAAGCAGCCGGTCGAATTGACCGGGAAACATACGGGATTGCAGGGCCATCCCCGAGGCAAACTTCTGATCAAGTAAAATGTCGTCGCCATCGCGAACGGCTGGCGCGGGTGCAACCATCAACATCCTGAGATCCGGCATGTTCCACTCCCGGAAGACATTCGCAATTGCGCGGTCGTTGCAGCGGAAACGCTGGTTGTGAAAGCAGCCCGGCGCAAGACCGGGCTGCTTTCAGGATTACTTAAGCTCGACTTCGGCACCAGCTGCTTCCAGCTTTGCCTTGATCTCTTCAGCTTCAGCTTTTGGCGCGCCTTCTTTCACAGCTTTGCCACCGGCTTCGACCAGATCTTTGGCTTCTTTCAGGCCAAGACCAGTGATCGAACGGACTTCCTTGATCACGTTGATCTTGGACGCACCAGCCGACTTGAGGATGACGTCGAATTCGTCCTTTTCCTCTTCTGCCGCGCCGCCAGCATCGCCAGCAGGACCAGCCATCATCACAGCGCCGCCAGCAGCAGGCTCGATGCCATACTCATCCTTCAGGATGGTTTTCAGTTCTTGTGCTTCGAGAAGGGTCAGACCCACGATCTCTTCAGCAAGTTTTTTCAGATCAGCCATTATTCTGTTCCGTTTCCTAAGATGTGTTCCAACGTGTGAGAATTACCCCGCCACGCCAGTCTCAAAAGTTCACGCAGCTTCCGCGCGTTCCTCGATTGTCGAGAGAATGCTTGCGACGTTGGAAGCAGGTGCGCCAAGTGCGCCAGCGATGTTCGAAGCAGGTGCGCCAATGCAGCCAGCGATCGAAGCAATAAGCTCCTCGCGCGATGGCATGCCAGCAAGCGCCTTAACTCCGGCAGCGTCCAGCGCTGTGTCACCCATTGCACCGCCAAGAATGACAAGCTTGTCATTGGTCTTGGCGTACTTATCCATGACCCGGGCCGCAGCCGTAGGGTCTTCGGAATAGGCAAACACAGTCATACCCGTAAGAAGCTCAACGAGACTTTCGTTGGACTTCCCCTGAAGGGCGATCTTGGCGAGCCTGTTCTTGGCGACGCGGACGGACCCATCTTGTTCACGCATCTGTGCGCGCAGGTCCTGCATCTCGGCAACCGTGAGACCGGCATAGTGGGCAACGACCACAACGCCAGAGCTTTCAAAGATCTGGCCGAGTTCCTCGACCAACTTCTCTTTCTGGGCTCTATCCACAGTTTCACTCCAAATTTGGAGGTTTGACCCTCCGGCTCAACACATGCCGGGCAAAGGTGCCCGACACATCGGGTCCTTACGGGTTCTTCGCAATCGACTTGTCTGACCTCAAGGTCGACAAGGAAATTCCTCTGTTCCCGTCTCGGGCAGGAATTATGAAGGAAACCTTCACCCACCGTCTCGGACGAAAGACGGAGGCACCCAAAGGCGCGTCCGACCGGGCGGTCTTAGAGAGATTCACTGCGTTTGTGAAGTATGAAATTTCCAGGTCCGCCGGACAGCGTTCATTTACATCTGCGCGGTTAATGGAAGGGCAATAAAATTGGTCTAGCCGTTTTTCAAAGTAACGAAGGTCCAGTTGTGCAAAAAAACCCTGTAGTCATTGATGAACCGGTCGCTGGTTTCGACATTGCTGATCTTTTCCTGTCACGGACCGATGCGCGCGGGGTGATCCTATCCGGAAATGCGACATTCCAGCGGCTGGCCGGGTACGAATGGTCTGAATTGATCAATGCGCCACACCGCATGGTGCGGCATCCGGACATGCCCAAAGCGGTCTTCTATTTCATGTGGAAAAACATCAAGGCTGGCCGGGCATTCGGCGCCTATATGAAAAACCGTGCGAAATGCGGCCGTCACTATTGGGTTTTCGCGGTCACGGTCCCGCTCGATGGTGGTTACCTGTCGGTTCGCTTGAAACCCACGACCTCGCATTTCGCGATGGTCAAGGCGCTCTACACCAAGATGCTGGCGGCCGAACAAGCAGGGGGCACCCAAGAAGAAGGTGCAGACCTGATTGAGGAAGAAGTCCGATCGCATGGTTTCAGGGATTACACTGCTTTCATGGGCTTTGCTTTGGGCGCAGAAATCGCCGCCCGGTCGGCGGCACTAGAACGCGCCGTCGATCCAAGCATTGGCGAGTTCGAACAGGTGGGTAATCTGCTGGTCGAACTTTCGGATGAAGTGGCTCATGTCAAACGTCTGTTTGACGGGATCAGCAGTTCCCCGAAGAACCTGAACATACTCGGCTCACGGCTTACCGTTGGGCGCGAGGCGATCCAGGTTGTGGCGCAGAATTACGAGCACTTGTCGTCCGAACTGATGAAATCCATCATCGAGCTTGAAAACAGGCTCGAGGCGCTTCTTGATACCGCCTTCGACGTGCGAATGGGGCACTGTGTTAACTTGCTTTACAGAGAAGCGGTTGATGTTTTTGCAGCGCAAGAACCGAATTGTGGCACGCCAGATCATTTGGCGCACCTTGCTGTATTGAAGAGCGCATTGAACGCGTTCTGGCAAATCGCCGAAGAAGGGTGCAGCAAACTTGCGCTTGAGGTCGAGAAATTCTTAACGTTGACAGGCCGTCTAAGGCAGATGCTTTCGGGTCTGGCTGTGACGCGGGTAATTTGTCGGATCGAGGCCGCTTCGATCAGTGAAGATACCAGCAGCATCGAAGAAATATCCGAACGTTTGACTGTATTTCAGGCAGAATTGGCCAAGTCGCTGGATCGGATCGGGAACGCAAGTGCCGGGCTGGCAAAGCGTATTCCCAGCTCGGGAAAAGCCGCTGAACGTGCCGCCTGACCGGTCACACGCCGGGCGGTGCAGCCGAAATTCTCGTTTGGACGGTTGAAAGCCGACAGTCAGATTGTTAATTAGCGTCGTTGTGATTCGAAATACAGGCGTTACTTCGATCAAAATCCACATCTGACAACTCTCTCAAAGCACGATGCGTCGTGCTTTGACGGGGTCGTCTGCCGTTTCGGGCGAGGCGTTTTGGGAGACGCCTCTGGTATTGAACGGTTCGATCCGAATCTGGCGTGAGGCCGCGACCCAACCGGCCTCAGCCCTGATTAAAAAACGGAGATCCGTATACCCATGGCAACGTCGTATCTTGGCCAGAAGCGTTACCGCAAATATTTCGGCAAAATCCGCGAAGTTCTGGAAATGCCGAATCTCATCGAGGTTCAGAAGTCCTCGTATGACCTTTTTCTGAATTCGGGCGATCAGCCCGATCCGATGGACGGTGAGGGCATCATGGGTGTCTTCCAGTCGGTCTTTCCGATTAAGGATTTCAACGAAACCGCAGTTCTCGAATTCGTAAAATACGAACTCGAGAAACCGAAATACGACGTCGAGGAATGTCAGCAACGTGACATGACCTATTCGGCACCTTTGAAGGTGACGCTTCGTCTGATCGTGTTTGATGTCGACGAAGACACTGGCGCGAAATCGGTCAAGGACATCAAAGAACAAGACGTCTTCATGGGTGACATGCCTTTGATGACCCCCAACGGCACGTTCGTCGTGAACGGCACCGAACGTGTGATCGTTTCACAGATGCACCGTTCGCCAGGGTGTTCTTCGACCACGACAAGGGCAAGACCCACGCAAGCGGCAAACTTCTGTTTGCTTGCCGGATCATTCCATACCGCGGCTCTTGGCTGGATTTCGAATTCGACGCCAAAGACGTCGTCTTTGCCCGTATCGACCGCCGTCGCAAACTTCCGGTGACAACCCTGCTTTACTCTCTGGGTATGGATCAGGAAGGCATCATGGATGCCTATTACGATACCGTCGATTACAAAATGAAGAAGGACAAGGGTTGGGTCACCAAGTTCTTCCCCGAGCGTGTGCGCGGCACCCGTCCGACCTATGATCTTGTCGACGCGAAAAGCGGCAAGGTTTTTGCCAAAGCGGGCGAAAAGATCACGCCTCGAGCGGTTAAGAAGATCATCGACGAAGGCAAGATCACCGAACTGCTTGTTCCGTTTGATCAGATCGTTGGGCGCTATGTCGCCAAAGACATCATCAACGAAGAAACCGGCGCAATTTATGCCGAAGCTGGTGACGAGCTGACGTGGGAGCTGGACAAAGCCGGTGAAGTCTCTGGCGGTACGCTGAAAGAACTGGTGGATGCCGGGATCACCGACATTCCTGTTCTGGATATCGATAACGTCAATGTGGGTCCCTACATCCGGAACACGGTTGCCGTAGACAAGAACATGGACCGCGAAGGCGCGTTGATGGACATCTACCGCGTCATGCGTCCGGGCGAGCCGCCCACCGTGGATGCGGCCTCGGCCCTGTTCGATACGCTTTTCTTCGATAGCGAGCGGTATGACCTGTCGGCTGTTGGCCGGGTCAAGATGAACATGCGTCTGGCTCTTGATGCCGAAGACACTGTGCGCACGCTGCGTAAGGAAGACATCGTCGCCTGTATCAAAGCGCTGGTCGACCTGCGCGACGGTCGCGGCGACATTGATGACATTGACCACCTTGGCAACCGCCGCGTGCGGTCTGTCGGTGAACTGATGGAAAATCAGTATCGCGTCGGCCTTCTGCGGATGGAGCGCGCAATAAAAGAGCGCATGTCATCTGTCGAAATCGACACGGTGATGCCGCAGGACCTGATCAACGCCAAACCGGCGGCTGCAGCGGTTCGCGAATTCTTCGGCTCAAGCCAGTTGTCGCAGTTCATGGACCAAACCAACCCGCTGTCCGAAGTCACGCACAAGCGTCGCTTGTCGGCCCTTGGGCCCGGCGGTCTGACCCGCGAACGCGCTGGTTTCGAAGTGCGCGACGTGCATCCGACCCACTATGGCCGGATGTGCCCGATTGAAACGCCGGAAGGCCCGAACATCGGTTTGATCAACAGCCTCGCGACTTTTGCCCGCGTGAACAAATACGGCTTTATCGAAACGCCTTACCGCAAGGTTGTCGATTCCAAGGTGACGGACGACGTTCAGTACATGTCCGCAACCGAAGAAATGCGGCATGTGGTGGCTCAGGCCAACGCCAAGCTGGATAAGGACGGCAAGTTCGAGAACGAAATGGTGAACACCCGCCAGTCGGGCGAATACACCTTGTCTGCAACGGAAAGCGTTGACCTGATCGACGTATCTCCCAAGCAGCTGGTCTCGGTCGCGGCCTCGCTTATTCCATTCCTTGAAAACGACGACGCCAACCGTGCCTTGATGGGCTCGAACATGCAGCGTCAGGCTGTACCATTGTTGCAGGCGGAAGCTCCGCTTGTCGGCACAGGGATCGAAGAAAAGGTTGCCATCGACTCGGGCGCCGCCATTCAGGCCAAACGCGCCGGCATCATCGACCAGGTCGATGCACAGCGGATCGTTGTGCGGGCGACGGAAGACATGGATCCGGGTGATCCCGGCGTCGATATCTATCGCCTGCGCAAGTTCCAGCGCTCGAACCAGAACACCTGCATCAACCAGCGTCCGCTGGTGAAAGTGGGCGACACAGTGACCAAGGGCGAAGTTATCGCCGACGGTCCGTCGACCGATATCGGGGAACTGGCGCTTGGTAAGAACGTGGTCGTCGCGTTCATGCCGTGGAATGGTTACAACTACGAGGACTCGATCCTGATTTCCGAGCGTATCGTGCGCGACGACGTCTTCACCTCGATCCACATCGAGGAATTTGAAGTCGCTGCCCGTGACACCAAGCTTGGGCCAGAAGAAATCACCCGCGACATCCCGAACGTCGGCGAGGAGGCGCTCCGCAACCTCGACGAAGCAGGCATCGTTTACATCGGTGCCGAAGTCGGGCCTGCGGATATTCTGGTCGGTAAGATCACACCAAAGGGCGAAAGCCCGATGACGCCGGAGGAAAAACTTCTGCGCGCCATCTTCGGTGAGAAAGCATCCGACGTGCGCGACACGTCGCTGCGTCTGCCGCCGGGTGACTTTGGTACAATCGTCGAAGTCCGCGTCTTCAACCGTCACGGCGTCGAAAAAGACGAACGCGCGCTTCAGATCGAACGTGAAGAAGTCGAACGTCTGGCCCGTGACCGGGACGACGAAATGGCGATCCTTGACCGCAACATCTATGCCCGTCTGGGCGACATGCTGATGGGCAAGATTGCTGTGAAGGGACCGAAAGGCATCAAGCCAAAGTCCAAGATCGACCAGGAATTGCTTGATGAACTGTCCCACGGTCAGTGGTGGCAGCTTGCGATCAGCGAAGAAAAAGAAGCCCAGTCGATCGAAGCCCTGAACGCTCAGTACGAAGCGCAGAAACGCGCGCTTGAGCACCGCTTCGAAGACAAGGTCGAAAAGGTCCGCCGCGGCGACGATCTGCCACCGGGCGTGATGAAGATGGTCAAAGTCTTCGTGGCTGTGAAGCGCAAGCTTCAGCCCGGCGATAAGATGGCTGGTCGTCACGGCAACAAAGGCGTGATCTCGAAGGTCGTCCCGATGGAAGACATGCCGTTCCTTGCGGATGGAACGCCGGTTGACTTCGTTCTGAACCCGCTGGGCGTGCCATCGCGCATGAACGTCGGACAGATTCTTAGAAACCCACATGGGTTGGGCATCGCGCGGTCTTGGTATTCAGATCGACGACGCACTGGGTGAATATCGCCGCACGGGCGACATGAAGCCCGTCAAAGAGGCGATGAAGCTGGCTTATGGCGATGACGTTTATGAAGAAGGCATCAAAGACCTGACCGATGAACGTCTGCTGCAAGTGGCCGGAAATGCCACAAACGGTGTTCCGATCGCAACGCCAGTCTTTGACGGTGCGAAAGAAGCCGATGTGAACGACGCACTGGTACGTGCTGGCTTCTCGCAATCAGGCCAGTCGGACTTGTTCGACGGGCGGACGGGCGAGCAATTCGCACGTAAAGTGACAGTGGGCATCAAGTACTTGCTGAAACTGCACCACCTTGTCGACGACAAGATCCACGCACGTTCCACCGGGCCTTACAGCCTTGTCACGCAGCAGCCTTTGGGTGGTAAAGCCCAGTTCGGCGGCCAGCGTTTCGGGGAAATGGAAGTCTGGGCACTGGAAGCATACGGCGCCGCTTACACTCTGCAAGAAATGCTCACCGTCAAGTCGGACGATGTCGCAGGCCGCACCAAGGTCTACGAGTTGATCGTCAAAGGCGAGGACAACTTCGAAGCTGGTGTACCGGAATCGTTCAACGTGCTTGTGAAAGAAGTTCGTGGCCTCGGCCTGAATATGGAACTCCTGGATGCTGTGGAGGACGACGAGTGACGCGCAAGCGTCACTCTCACACCCCTCACACAGCCAGCCTTTAAGGATTTAAAATGAACCAGGAACTGACAACCAACCCGTTTAACCCGCTTGCTCCGGTCAAAACGTTCGACGAGATCAAAATCTCGCTGGCGTCGCCCGAGCGGATCCTGTCGTGGTCGTATGGCGAGATCAAAAAGCCGGAAACCATCAACTATCGGACCTTCAAGCCCGAGCGTGACGGTCTGTTCTGTGCGCGTATCTTTGGCCCGATCAAAGACTACGAATGTCTCTGCGGCAAATATAAGCGCATGAAGTATCGCGGCGTTGTCTGCGAGAAATGCGGTGTCGAAGTCACGCTGCAAAAGGTGCGTCGCGAACGCATGGGCCACATCGAACTGGCCTCGCCTGTTGCGCACATCTGGTTCCTCAAGTCGCTGCCATCGCGCATCGGCCTGATGCTGGACATGACGCTGCGCGATCTTGAGCGCATCCTGTACTTTGAAAACTACGTCGTGATCGAACCCGGCCTGACCGACCTGCAATACGGTCAGTTGATGACCGAAGAAGAGTTCATGGACGCGCAGGACGCCTATGGCATGGACGCTTTCACCGCCAACATCGGTGCTGAAGCGATCCGCGAAATGCTGGCCGCCATCGACCTTGAAGCCGAGGCCGAACAGCTGCGCGTTGATCTGTCCGAAGCCACGGGCGAGCTGAAGCCGAAGAAGATCATCAAGCGTCTGAAGATCGTCGAAGTCGTTCATTGAATCGGGCAACCGCCCGGAATGGATGGTTCTGACCGTGATCCCAGTGATCCCGCCAGAACTGCGCCCGCTGGTCCCACTTGATGGTGGTCGTTTCGCGACGTCTGACCTGAACGATCTGTATCGTCGGGTCATCAACCGGAACAACCGTCTGAAGCGTCTGATCGAACTGCGCGCGCCCGATATCATCGTGCGGAACGAAAAGCGGATGCTGCAGGAATCGGTCGATGCGTTGTTTGACAACGGCCGTCGTGGCCGCGTCATCACCGGCGCCAACAAACGCCCGCTGAAGTCGCTGTCGGACATGCTGAAAGGCAAGCAGGGTCGCTTCCGTCAGAACCTTTTGGGTAAGCGCGTCGACTTCTCGGGTCGTTCGGTCATTGTGACCGGTCCCGAGTTGAAGCTGCACCAGTGCGGTCTGCCGAAAAAGATGGCGCTCGAGCTGTTCAAGCCGTTCATCTATTCGCGGCTTGAAGCAAAGGGTCTGTCTTCAACGGTCAAGCAAGCCAAAAAGCTGGTCGAAAAAGAGCGTCCCGAAGTTTGGGACATCCTCGACGAAGTCATCCGCGAGCATCCGGTTCTTCTGAACCGTGCGCCCACGCTTGCACCGTCTTGGCATTCAGGCGTTTGAACCTGTTCTGATCGAAGGTAAGGCGATTCAGCTTCACCCGCTTGTCTGTTCGGCATTCAACGCCGACTTCGACGGTGACCAGATGGCGGTGCACGTGCCGCTTGTCGCTGGAAGCGCAGCTTGAAGCCCGCGTTTTGATGATGTCGACGAACAACGTTCTGTCGCCTGCAAACGGCGCGCCTATTATCGTGCCATCGCAGGACATGATCCTTGGTCTCTATTACATCTCGATGGAGCGTGAAGGCATGAAAGGCGAAGGCATGATCTTCGCTGATCCGGACGAAGTGCAGCACGCACTGGACGCCGGTGAAGTACATCTGCACGCCAAGATCACAGCACGTCTCCGCCAGATCGGACGACGATGGTCTGGAAACCTTCCAGCGTTTTGAAACCACACCGGGCCGCGTCAAGCTTGGCGCGCTTCTGCCGCTCAATGCCAAGGCACCGTTTGAACTGGTGAACCGTCTTCTTCGGAAGAAAGAAGTTCAGCAGATCATTGACAGCGTCTATCGTTACTGTGGTCAAAAAGAGAGCGTCATCTTCTGTGACCAGATCATGACGACCGGTTTCCGCGAGGCGTTCAAGGCTGGCATTAGCTTTGGCAAGGACGACATGGTCATCCCGGACGCCAAGTGGAAGATTGTTGATACCGTGCGCGAACAGGTCAAAGAGTTCGAACAACAGTACATGGACGGCCTGATCACTCAGGGCGAAAAGTACAACAAGGTTGTCGACGCATGGTCAAAGTGTTCCGACGATGTTGCGAACGCGATGATGGACGATATCCGTTCCATGAAGCGCGACGAGGACGGTTCGGAAATGGAGCCGAACATCGATCTATATGATGTCGCACTCCGGTGCCCGTGGCTCCCCAGCTCAGATGAAACAGCTGGGCGGTATGCGCGGTCTGATGGCCAAACCTTCGGGCGAGATTATCGAAACGCCGATCATCTCGAACTTCAAAGAAGGCCTGACCGTGCTCGAGTACTTCAACTCGACCCACGGTGCCCGTAAGGGTCTGGCCGATACTGCGCTGAAGACGGCGAACTCGGGTTACCTGACCCGCCGTCTGGTGGACGTGGCTCAGGACTGCATCGTTCGCATGAACGACTGCGGCACCGACACTGCGATCACTGCGGAACCAGCCGTCAACGATGGTGAAATCGTCGCCTCGCTGTCCGAGCGTATCTTGGGCCGTGTGTCCGCTGATGACGTTCTTGCACCGGGAACAGACGAAGTTCTGGTTTCGCGCGGCGAGTTGATCGACGAACGCACCGCAGATCGCATTGAAGCGGCTGAAGTGCCATCCATGCGCATCCGGTCGCCACTGACCTGTGAAGCGGAAGAAGGCGTCTGTGCGATGTGCTATGGTCGTGACCTTGCACGCGGTACACTGGTGAACCAGGGCGAAGCTGTCGGCATCATCGCTGCACAGTCAATCGGTGAACCCGGCACACAGCTGACGATGCGGACATTCCACATCGGCGGCATCGCGCAGGGTGGTCAGCAGTCCTTCATGGAATCGGCAGTCGACGGCAAGATCGAGTTCAAGAACACGAACCTGATCAAGAACACCAGCGGCGACCACATCGTCATCGCCCGCAACATGCAGATGTTGATCATTGACGACAACGGCATCGAACGTGGCCGCCACAAGCTGAGCTATGGCACCAAGGTCTTCCCGAAAGAGGGCGACAAGGTTGCCCGTGGTGACAAGCTGTTCGAATGGGATCCGTACACTCTGCCGATCATCGCAGAAAAAGCGGGTACCGCGAAGTTCGTCGACCTGATCTCGGGCATCGCCATCCGCGATGAAACCGACGATGCAACGGGCATGACGCAGAAGATCGTCACCGACTGGCGTTCCGCGCCAAAAGGCAGCGATCTGAAGCCGGAAGTCATCCTTGTCGATAAGGACGGCGAGCCCGTGCGCAACGATGCGGGCAACCCGATCACCTATCCGATGTCGGTTGATGCTATTCTGTCGATCGAAGACGGGTCCGAAATCAAAATGGGCGAAGTCGTCGCGCGTATCCCGCGCGAAGGTGCCAAGACCAAGGACATCACCGGTGGTCTTCCACGGGTGGCGGAATTGTTCGAAGCACGTCGTCCAAAGGACCACGCGATCATCGCCGAAATCGACGGCCACGTGAAATTCGGACGCGACTATAAGAACAAGCGCCGGATCAGCATCGAACCGTCAGATGAACTCGATGGAGCCCGTCGAATACATGGTGCCCAAAGGCAAGCACATCCCGGTTGCCGAAGGCGACTTTGTGCAAAAGGGCGACTACATCATGGACGGCAACCCGGCGCCGCATGACATCCTGTCGATTATGGGTGTCGAAGCGCTTGCCGATTACATGATCGACGAAGTGCAGGACGTCTATCGTCTTCAGGGCGTCAAGATCAACGACAAGCACATCGAGGTGATCGTTCGCCAGATGCTTCAGAAGTGGGAAATCCAGGATTCTGGTGAAACCACGCTTCTGAAAGGCGAACATGTCGACAAGGCCGAATTCGATGCGGCCAACGACAAAGCTCTGGCCGAGAAACGCCGCCCCGCACAGGGCGAGCCGATCTTGCTGGGCATCACCAAGGCGTCGCTGCAGACACGTTCGTTCATCTCGGCAGCCTCATTCCAGGAAACCACGCGGGTCCTTACCGAAGCTTCGGTTCAGGGCAAGCGCGACAAACTGGTCGGCCTGAAAGAGAACGTGATCGTCGGACGTCTGATCCCTGCCGGTACCGGTGGTGCGACCCAGCAGATGCGCAAGATCGCGGCTGATCGTGACCTGAAGGTCATTCAGGAAGCACAGGCCGAGGCGGAAGCCGCCGCAGCCCTTGCCGCGCCGATTCCAGAAATGGACGCAGGCGAAGTGATCGACGCCGATCTGGTGGAAACACCGGAAAGCCGCGACTGATCGGTTTGACAGAACCAAAGAAAAGCCCCGCTCCGGCGGGGCTTTTTTATTGCGGGGGTGTCGGTATTGAGTCCAACTTTCACGCGAGTCCCTAAACTTTAGGCTGTTCAAAATTCGGTTATCATTTACTGTCAATTACGTGCTTTCAGACACTCTTCCAGCCAGCCCAATACCTCACTCTCGACCCATCCGACCCGGTTTGCGCCGAGCTTCACCCGTTTGGGAAAACTGCGTGCTTTCTCCAGTCGGGCAATGTGTTGAGGCGAATAAAGGACCAACTCTTTGAGCTGCATTTTTGACAATAATCTCATGATGATCGTTCCTTGATGAATGATGCCAATTTTTGACCACCGGCGGGTCGGCCGGTGCTCAACAAGGTAGCGTGGCATCATGTCCCGTAGAACCAGATCATCCAAGGCACAGTGGCCCGATCACTAAACTGCGGAACTTTCAGAAGAGCACCCAATCGAAGAGGTTTTTAACATAGGAGAACCGATGTCGTCGGAACCTTTGCGTCGCACTGGCTTACCCGTTGACTCGCCCATCGCTTGAGGATAATCCGCAGCTTCACGACACCTGCCCAGGTGGCGGAATGGTAGACGCGCTAGCTTCAGGTGCTAGTATTCGCAAGGATGTGGAGGTTCGAGTCCTCTCCTGGGCACCAATAGCGATTTCCGCACAAGCTCTGATTCTTAAGGGAGCGACACTTCGCAAAATGCGCTTCGTACGCAATGCAGACCTATCTAGCAAACAACACTGTCTACCCGGTCGCCGTCTTCCGAAGGCGTTCCGGAACCTCGCGGCGGGCCCGCACGCTGGAAAACACTGCCTCGGTTCCCGGCAGTTTGAACGGTTTCGTCATCGGCAAAGTCGTCTCGGACAGGATGCTGTCGCGCAGGGCCTGAATGTCGTCTCGCTCTAACAATTCGTCCAGTGCCGCGCGTGATTTCTGGATGCCACGCTGACGCAGCCGCAAAAGCTTGCCTTCGGACATGTCATTCAACCGCTTCATTTCGGACCACAGTTCGAAGGCGCGACGGGCAAGCGTCATATCTTCTTCTTCGTTCCGGTCGTGCTTTTCCCAATAGGTCAGCCCGATATCGCGATCTTTTGCCATTTCGCTGTGGCGCGCATGTTTTAAAAGAAAGCTTGGCAGATCACGCAACATATAATGATTGACCTGCGCATTTTGCCGGGCGAGCGGATCGGTGCTTCGCCAGTTCTTGCGCTGGAAATGATCTTCGGAAAGACCCGATCCATTGCAAAATATCGGGGCATCTTTCTTGGGGTCTCGCGGAACGTGGACAGCCGGTTTTCCGAACGCCGAAGTGCGGGCAAGTGCCTTGAACGCCGCTGGCTGGCTTTTGATCGTGTCCGCAGGCTCGGCTTTGGTGAACCGCTCGGTCACCAATTCGCCACCAAAGTCACGGTGTCCGTTCGACCCGAAGACGCGCCAGTTCACCAGTATGGCGTCGGCATCATCCGGGCTGGCATCAATCAGGTCGCTGACCTTGCCGGCGCCCGTTTTGACATTCAGAAACTCATCGCCGTCCAGCACCATGCACCAGTCGCTTTGCGCAAAAGCAGCACTTCGTGACGCCCGGCGATAGGCGCGCCTTTGGTAAGCGTCGCCTGCGTCGCGGTTCTGAAAGAACTCGATGATCCCCATCCGGTGCAGCGTGCGTAACGTCTGCAGCGTCGTATCGGTAGAATCGTTCTGGAAAATCTGAATACGGTCGAAGCCGCACAGACGATGATGGGCGACCCATTCAAGAATATTCGGACCTTCATTCTTGATGGTCGCCACCAGCAATGTGGTGTCTTTCGTCATGCTCTCGCTCTGCCTCAGTGCCACTCTTTTGGCGGCGGTTAACAAACGTTAACGCGGGCTGTGCACTTCGGCACTGGTAGGCGGATAAGAAAAATGAGACCTGTTGCAAGAATTCAGAAGGGCTGAAACCGATGTTCAGGTCGGCAAACATGCGCGGTGCAATGCTGATGACCGCTTCAATGACGGCCTTCACCGTGAACGACACGTTCGTCAAACTGCTGGGCGACCACCTGCCGTTCTTTCAGTTTCTTCTGATCCGCAGCATCGGAGCGGCGGTCCTGCTGACCCTTCTTGCATGGCGCGCTGGCGCTTTGGTCTGGCCAAAGAACCGCCGCGACCGTTGGCTGATCGCCATACGCAGCCCGGCTGAAATGGCGGCGGCCTATTTCTTCCTGACAGCGCTTATTCATATGCCGCTGGCCAATGTCACCGCGATCCTTCAGGCGCTACCCCTGACCGTTGCCCTGGGGGCAGCACTGGTGTTGAAAGAACCCGTGGGCTGGAAACGCTTCCTGGCCATCGGTATCGGCTTTGTCGGCGTCTACTTCATCATCCGTCCTGGTGCGGACGGGTTTTCGATTTATGCCTTCTATGCTCTCTTGGCAGTTGTTGCGGTTACGATCCGCGATCTGGCTGCGCGACGGCTGTCAGGTGAAGTGCCATCCGTTACTGTGGCGCTGTTCGCAGTCCTTGCGATTCTGGCCTTTGCGTCGGTTGGTGCGGCGGTGGGGCCCAAGTGGGAACCTATCTTGGCTACAGACTGGCTCTGGCTGGGCGGGTCAGTCGTGACCATCATCGGCGGCTATCTGTTTTCGGTCTCGGCCATGCGTCATGGCGAGATCGGATTCGTTTCCCCATTCCGCTATGCAAGCCTGATCGTGGCCCTGATTCTTGGCTTCCTTGTATTTGACGATTGGCCTGACCAAATAACCCTAATCGGAGCCGCAATTGTCGTTGCAACGGGGCTTTTCACCCTTTGGCGTGAAAGGTCTGCGGCACAAGCCGCGCCGACCCCGTTCAGAACGCGTTAGGTGCTGTTGACAGCATATCCGACTCTGTCTATACGCCCGCTATTCGGACGGCCAAAGCTGGTTAGGCTGTCTCTAACAGAACGGAAGTGGTCACGATCCGGGCGCGTATTGCCTCGATCCTCTGGAAACCCACCGCAGGCGCCCTAAAACAGGGTGCTTCGCGGTTTATAGCGTTGTTGTGGACGCACGATACGCGTGTGGAAGATGAACCGGGGGTCGCCCCCCATGATGAGACGAAGACGGGAATTTATTAATGCCCACGATCCAACAGCTGATCCGGAAGCCCCGACAGCCTAAAGTCAAACGCTCGAAGTCACTGCACATGCAGGGCTGCCCGCAAAAGCGTGGTGTTTGCACCCGCGTCTATACAACGACGCCGAAGAAACCGAACTCGGCCATGCGGAAGGTTGCCAAAGTGCGCCTGACCAATGGTTTCGAGGTCATCAGCTATATCCCCGGCGAAAGTCACAACCTTCAGGAACACTCGGTGGTTCTGATTCGTGGTGGCCGGGTTAAGGACCTTCCGGGTGTCCGTTACCACATCCTGCGCGGTGTGCTGGATACCCAGGGCGTCAAAGACCGTAAGCAGCGCCGTTCGAAATACGGCGCCAAGCGTCCGAAGTAAGAGGAAGACAGATGTCACGTCGTCACGCCGCAGAAAAACGCGAAGTCCTGCCCGACGCCAAATATGGCGACCGGATTTTGACTAAGTTCATGAACAACCTGATGGTCGACGGCAAAAAAGCCGTCGCCGAACGCATCGTCTATAACGCGTTCGAGCGGGTTGAAGATCGCCTGAAGAAGTCGCCTCTCGAAGTTTTCCACGAAAGCCTCGAAAATATCAAACCGTCGGTCGAGGTTCGCTCGCGCCGGGTTGGTGGTGCGACCTATCAGGTTCCCGTCGAAGTCCGCCCCGAGCGTCGCGAAGCTTTGGCGATCCGCTGGCTGATAAACGCCGCGCGCGCCCGCAACGAGAACACCATGGAAGAGCGTCTGGCAGGTGAATTGTCAGATGCCGTCAATGGTCGCGGCTCGGCCGTGAAAAAGCGTGAAGACACCCACAAGATGGCCGACGCGAACAAAGCGTTCAGCCATTACCGTTGGTAATACAGAAGTAAGGAGCAGGCAGATGGCACGCGAATATCCCCTCGAGCGTTACCGTAACTTCGGGATCATGGCTCACATTGATGCAGGTAAGACCACCTGCTCCGAGCGGATCCTGTATTACACGGGCAAGTCGCACAACATCGGCGAAGTGCACGATGGCGCTGCCACCATGGACTGGATGGAGCAAGAGCAAGAGCGTGGCATCACGATCACTTCTGCTGCGACCACCACGTTCTGGGAACGTACGGAAGACGGCACCACGCCAGACACCGAAAAGCACCGGATGAACATCATCGACACGCCGGGCCACGTGGACTTCACCATTGAAGTTGAGCGTTCCTTGGCTGTGCTTGACGGCGCAGTTGCTGTGCTAGACGCCAACGCTGGTGTTGAGCCGCAGACCGAAACGGTTTGGCGTCAGGCCGACCGTTACAAGGTTCCGCGGATTGTGTTCGTCAACAAGATGGACAAGATCGGCGCCGACTTCTTCAACTGCGTGCACATGATCAAGGATCGCACAGGCGCCACGCCGTGCCCGATCCAGATTCCGATTGGTTCCGAGACTGAACTTGAAGGCATCGTTGATCTGGTCACCATGGAAGAATGGGTCTGGGAAGGCGAAGACCTGGGCGCGTCGTGGATCAAAAAACCAATCCGCGACAGCCTGAAGGCCACCGCTGACGAATGGCGCGGCAAGTTGATCGAAACTGCCGTCGAAATGGACGACGACGCAATGATGGAATATCTGGAAGGCAACGAGCCTGATGTTCCAACGCTGCGGTCGCTGATCCGTAAGGGCACGCTCGCCATCAAATTCATCCCCGTCCTTGCTGGCTCGGCCTTCAAGAACAAAGGTGTTCAGCCGCTGTTGAATGCGGTGATCGATTATCTGCCGGGCCCAAAAGACGTCGTCGACTATATGGGCTTCCGCCCTGACGACGAAACCGAAACACGCGACATACCACGTCGTGCGGACGATGATATGCCGTTCTCGGGCCTTGCGTTCAAAATCATGAACGATCCTTACATGGGCACGCTGACATTCACGCGTATCTACTCGGGTCAGATGACCAAAGGCGACACGCTTTTGAACTCGACGAAGGGCAAGAAAGAGCGCATCGGCCGTATGGTCATGATGCACTCGAACAAGCAGGACGAGATCAGCGAAGCATTTGCTGGCGACATCATCGCGCTTGCCGGTCTGAAGGACACGACCACAGGAGACACGCTGTCGTCTGTGAACGATCCTGTCGTGCTTGAAACGATGACCTTCCCTGATCCGGTGATCGAAATCGCAGTCGAGCCCAAGACGAAGGCTGACCAGGAAAAAATGTCGCTTGGACTTCAGCGTCTGGCTGCCGAAGACCCGTCCTTCCGCGTCGAAACTGATCTGGAATCTGGTCAGACGATCATGAAGGGAATGGGCGAACTTCACCTTGATATCCTGATCGACCGTCTGCGTCGTGAATTTAAGGTCGAAGCCAACATCGGCGCGCCTCAGGTTGCTTACCGCGAGACCATCGGTCACGAGGTCGAGCATACCTACACGCACAAGAAGCAGTCGGGTGGCTCTGGTCAGTTCGGCGAGGTGAAGATGATCATCTCTCCAACACCACCGGGCGAAGGATACTCGTTTGAAAGCCGCATCGTTGGTGGATGCGATTCCCAAGGAATACATCCCCGGTGTTGAAAAAGGCATCAATTCGGTCATGGACAGCGGTCCGCTGGCTGGCTTCCCTGTGATCGATTTCAAGGTGGCCCTGATCGACGGCAAGTTCCACGATGTGGACTCTTCGGTTCTGGCGTTCGAAATCGCCGCGCGTATGTGCATGCGTGAAGGCATGCGCAAAGCCGGTGCCAAACTGCTTGAGCCGATCATGAAGGTCGAAGTTGTGACACCGGAAGAATACACCGGTGGCATCATTGGTGACCTGACGTCTCGCCGGGGTCAGGTGCAGGGTCAGGACAGCCGTGGCAACGCGATTGCAATCGACGCCTTTGTGCCACTGGCCAATATGTTCGGCTACATCAACAACCTGCGGTCTATGTCGTCGGGTCGTGCGAACTTTACCATGCAGTTCGACCACTACGATCCGGTACCGCAGAACATCTCGGAAGAGATTCAGTCGAAATACGCATAACCGGGATGGCGGAATGAACCCCGCCCTACCCACCACCCCGTAGGGCGGGACATCCCGCCACCCGATACGAAATAGAGGAGCCTTGACATGGCGAAGGAAAAGTTTGAGCGTACGAAGCCGCACTGTAACATCGGCACGATTGGTCACGTTGACCACGGCAAGACGACGTTGACGGCGGCGATCACAAAGCAGTTTGGCGACTTCAAAGCTACGATTCAGATTGATAGCGCGCCCGAAGAGAAGGCACGTGGGATCACCATCTCGACGGCACACGTCGAGTACGAGACCGAGAACCGTCACTATGCGCACGTCGATTGCCCGGGCCACGCCGACTATGTGAAGAACATGATCACCGGTGCCGCTCAGATGGACGGCGCTATCCTGGTTGTGAACGCCGCTGACGGCCCAATGCCGCAGACGCGCGAGCACATCCTGCTGGGCCGCCAGGTTGGCATCCCGTCGATGGTCGTGTTCATGAACAAAGTCGATCAGGTGGACGACGACGAGCTTCTGGAACTTGTCGAGATGGAAATCCGCGAGCTTCTGTCGGCCTATGATTATCCGGGCGACGACATTCCGATCATCGCGGGTTCGGCTCTGGCCGCTTTGGAAGACCGCGATCCTGCGATCGGGTCCGAGAAGATTGCCGAGCTGATGGCAGCCGTCGACTGCGTACATCCCGCAGCCTGCACGTGCGATTGACCAGCCGTTCCTGATGCCGGTCGAGGATGTCTTCTCGATTTCGGGTCGTGGTACGGTTGCCACCGGTCGTGTCGAGCGCGGCGTGATCAACGTGGGCGACGAGCTGGAAATCGTTGGCATCAAGGACACCACCAAGACGACCTGTACGGGCGTCGAGATGTTCCGCAAGCTTCTGGATCGTGGTGAAGCTGGCGACAACATCGGCGCGCTTCTGCGCGGTGTTGACCGTGAAGGCATCGAGCGTGGTCAGGTTCTGTGTAAGCCGGGCTCGGTCAACCCGCACACCAAGTTCGAGTGTGAGGTCTATATCCTGACAAAGGATGAAGGCGGACGTCACACGCCGTTCTTTGCGAACTATCGCCCGCAGTTCTACTTCCGGACGACGGACGTGACCGGCACGGTCGAGTTGCCTTCGGGCACCGAGATGGTGATGCCGGGCGACAACCTGAAGTTCGTGGTCGAGCTGATCGCACCGATCGCCATGGAAGACGGCCTCCGCTTCGCCATCCGCGAAGGCGGACGCACCGTCGGATCGGGCGTCGTGTCAAAGATCATCGAGTAAATGTAATTGCTAGGGCGGGGATAACCCCGCCTTACACCCTCTAATGAAGTTCGACGTGGAACCAGGGGGTTCCACCTCTCAACAGAAGGAAGAACGACAATGGCAGCCGCCAGTCAGAACATCCGGATCAGGCTCAAAGCCTTTGATTACCGCGTGCTCGATGCTTCGACACAGGAAATCGTAAACACCGCCAAGCGGACGGGCGCCACAGTGCGCGGACCGATCCCAATGCCGAACAAGATCGAGAAGTTCACGGTTCTCCGTGGTCCGCACGTCGACAAGAAGTCGCGCGACCAGTTCGAGATCCGGACGCACAAGCGTCTTCTTGATATCGTTGACCCCACTCCGCAGACCGTGGACGCGCTGATGAAGCTCGACCTTGCTGCCGGTGTGGACGTTCAGATTTCAGTTTAAGGAGGGCATGATATGTTGCGCTCCGGCGTTATCGCAAAAAAGGTCGGGATGACCCGGCTTTTCATGGATGACGGAAAGCAGATTCCTGTGACCGTCCTTCAACTCGACAAGCTTCAGGTTGTCGCCAAGCGAACTGCTGAAACAGACGGTTATTCCGCTGTTCAGTTGGGTGCAGGCACAGCAAAGGTAAAGCGGACATCCAAGGCCATGCGCGGCCACTTTGCCGTCGCCAAGGTTGAGCCCAAGCGGAAGATTGCGGAATTTCGGGTAGACCCGGAAAACCTGATCGACGTGGGCGAAGAGATCACCGCGAACCATTATTTTGAAGGCCAGTTTGTTGACGTGTCTGGCACGTCGATCGGTAAGGGCTTTCAGGGTGCTATGAAGCGTTGGAACTTTGGCGGCCTTCGCGCCTCGCACGGCGTGTCGGTTTCGCACCGTTCGCACGGCTCGACCGGTCAGTGTCAGGATCCGGGTCGCGTCTTCAAGGGCAAGAAGATGGCCGGTCACATGGGTGCGGCCCGCGTCACAACGCAGAACCTGCAGGTTGTCCGCACAGATGCCGACCGTGGTCTGATCATGGTCAAAGGTGCTGTTCCCGGCTCTAAAGGTGGCTG
The DNA here is from genome assembly GCA_963841595.1 of uncultured Alphaproteobacteria bacterium. Lineage (GTDB taxonomy): Bacteria > Pseudomonadota > Alphaproteobacteria > Rhodobacterales > Rhodobacteraceae > CAWJDD01. The sequence goes on from CAWJDD010000005.1 coordinate 383,765, forward strand.
GGTCACAATCAAGGACGCGGTAAAGAAGCCGCAACCTGACAATGTGATCTATCCTGCTGCGCTGAAATCAGCCGCTGCCGAAGCCGAGAAAGCTGCCGAAGCAGCAGCCGCAGCCGCCGCAGCCGAGGAAGAAGCAGCCGCAAAGGCAGCTGCCGAAGCCGAACAGGCAGCGCTGGAAGCCGCGGAAGCCGAAGCATCCGCGGATCCGATTGCCGAGGCTGAAGCAGCCGAAGCCGAGAAGAAGGACGGTGACGAATGAAACTCGACGTGATCAAACTGGACGGCGGCAAAGCCGGGTCGGTCGATCTGGGCGACGAGATCTATCGGTCTCGAACCCCGCGTCGACATCCTGCACCGCGTCGTTCGCTGGCAGCGTAACAACGCGCAAGCGGGGACGCACAAGGTCAAGACACGGTCCGAAGTTAAGTACTCGACCAAGAAAATCTATCGCCAGAAGGGCACCGGCGGCGCACGCCACGGTGCACGTTCGGCTCCGATCTTTCGCGGTGGTGGTGTTTATAAGGGCCCTGTATCGCGAAGCCACGGTCACGACCTGACCAAGAAGTTCCGCAAACTGGGCCTGAAGCACGCTCTTTCGTCGAAAGCGGCGACCGGCAATCTGGTGATCCTGGACGAAGCGACCGCTAAGGAAGCCAAGACCAGCGCACTTGCAAAGCAGCTGAAAGAGCTGGGCTGGAAGCGCGCGCTGATCATTGATGGTGCTGCGGTGGATGCGAACTTTGCACAAGCCGCACAGAACCTGACCGGGGTCGATGTGCTGCCGTCGATGGGCGCAAATGTCTATGACATCCTGAAAAGTGACACGCTTGTGATCACCAAGGCAGGTGTCGAAGCACTGGAGGCTCGTTTGAAATGACTGCCAAAGCAGAACAATACGACGTGATCCGCAAGCCGATCATCACCGAGAAAGCCACCATGGCGTCCGAGAATGGCGCAGTGGTTTTCGAAGTGGCAATCGACGCGACCAAGCCCCAGATCAAAGAAGCCATCGAGGCGCTTTTTGGTGTGAAGGTCAAAGCGGTGAACACGACGATCACCAAAGGCAAAGTAAAGCGCTTCCGCGGCCAGTTGGGCAAGCGGAAGAACGTCAAGAAAGCCTATGTGACGCTTGAAGAAGGCAACACAATCGACGTGACCACCGGTCTTTAAGCATCACGCGACATTGAAAGTTCGAAGCCCCGGGTTTTGCCCGGGGCTTTTTTCGTGTCACCGAGCCGGGCAGGCGATGGTGACATCATACCAGTTCATGCCGGGGCTCAACATAATAGGCGTCACCCGATCAACCTTCACACTCACGACCCGATAGCCTTGCGGGCAAAGTTGATTGGACCAATGTTTCAAATGGGTGGCGTTCGGTCCGCCAAGACCTTGCACGTCGAGGGAGTAGTAATCTTCTCCGTTCTTGGTCCCAATTTTGTGGTCTTCCGGGGATACGGCACAGGCGCCAAGAAAACCGAGTGTAAGGCTCATTAAAAGAGCTTTTCGCAACATGATTGCCTCCAATAAAATGTTTATTGGATCGGGATAGTTTCGAATTTTGGTACAAAAACAGCCATTTCTGGGCAAGTTGGTACCAATTCATGGCAGAAAAATAAAAGCAGCGGCGCCGCTGAAAGCGCCCGTGTGTCCTATCGCCAAGGGGCTTACAGACCGAGTCAAGCCTTGCACGAAATTGCCGGTCGAGAAGGGCGAACCCTTCGGACGGTCGGGTAGTTGCTGTTGTTCGAACAGGGCGCAGAGTCTCGCGAAAGCGTTGAGATTTGGTGATCCGGGCGTGCGTTGCCCCCGGCACGGAATCAAGGCCGGAGGCCGCCGTGCCAGCGCCGGACCGGCCCCATGGGCCGGCGCTTTGGCTGGTCTTGGTGCAAAGCTTGGAGGGAAGATGTGTCTTCGCGGCCATTAATCGCAGGAGCGGAGCGTTCGGATGCGCCGCCCCACCGGCCCGGCGCTGGCACGGCTATAGTTCAAAACTTCTTAATCGTCATATCGCCTGCTGGATTAATCATGACCATCCAATCAAAGTTGTCATGCTCGGCCGTAACTTGCATCGCTTTCTGAAGGTCCGGAGCCAGTGTCAGGCCATCCCGGAGAGGTTCAATAGTACCCGAAATAAACACTGCTCGAAACAATGCACCCTTGGTCTGTGTCTGCTTTTCGATCACCGTTCGCACGTCCTCTTCGCCCAACTTTTGGTTGGAATAAAATGCCATTACTCGGTCTCGATTGGGGCTCTTGAAGTAACCAGTCTGCTCAACCGGATTGGTTGAAACCACGGTGGATTGTCCAAAAGAATTTATCACGGCAAGTAATCCAGCGAGGATCACTAGTGATAGAATAAACTTTCTCATAAAATACGCTCTTAAATTGCATCGGCAATGGTATGTTCGCATAAGCTACGAGCCAAGCCAACTGGCCCCTAGACACCCCACCTCAACCTTGCTACCTACTCCCATCGCCCGCCTCGGATTCGTCCGGGGTGGTGTGCTTTTGGGGGAAAGCCCCGAAAAGAAACAGAAAAGCCGGGTTAACTCGGCGCGAAGCAAACGGAAGACAGAAAGCATGGCACTTAAGTCGTATAAGCCGACGACGCCGGGCCAGCGCGGGCTGGTGCTGATCGACCGTTCGGAGCTTTGGAAAGGCCGTCCGGTCAAAGCCCTTACTGAGGGTTTGACCAAAAAGGCGGGCCGGAACAATACCGGACGGATCACGATGCGTCGTCGTGGTGGGGGCGCAAAGCGTCTATACCGGATCGTAGATTTCAAGCGTAACAAGCTTGAAGAAGCGGTTATTTCCCGGATTGAATATGACCCGAACCGGACTGCGTTTATCGCGCTGATCCAGTACTCGGATGGCGAACAAGCCTATATCATTGCGCCGCAGCGTTTGGCTGTTGGTGACAAGGTTGTCGCTGGCGACAAGGTCGACGTGAAGCCCGGCAATTGCATGCCCTTCACCGGGATGCCCATCGGAACAATCGTCCACAACATCGAGATGAAGCCCGGCAAGGGTGGCCAGATCGCACGCGCAGCAGGCACCTATGCTCAGTTCGTCGGTCGTGACGGTGGTTACGCGCAGATCCGGCTGTCCAGCGGTGAACTTCGCATGGTCCGTCAGGAATGCCGCGCCACGGTTGGTGCGGTGTCGAACCCTGACAACTCGAACCAGAACTACGGCAAGGCGGGCCGCATGCGTCACAAGGGCATCCGCCCAAGTGTGCGCGGCGTTGTCATGAACCCGATCGACCACCCGCATGGCGGTGGTGAAGGCCGGACCTCTGGTGGTCGTCATCCGGTCACCCCTTGGGGCAAGCCAACAAAGGGTGCACGTACCCGGAACAAGAACAAAGCGTCGTCCAGGCTGATTATTCGCAGCCGTCACGCCAAGAAGAAGGGCCGCTAGTATGGGTCGTTCAGTATGGAAAGGTCCCTTCGTCGACAGCTATGTCTTGAAGAAGGCCGAAAAATCACGCGAGAGCGGACGGAACGAGGTCATCAAGATCTGGTCGCGCCGCTCGACGATCCTGCCCCAGTTCGTTGGTCTGACCTTCGGCGTTTACAACGGGCATAAGCACATTCCGGTGAACGTGTCAGAAGACATGATCGGCCAGAAGTTCGGTGAGTATTCACCGACGCGGACCTATTACGGTCACGCGGCTGATAAAAAAGCGAAAAGGAAATAAGCCATGAGCAAGGAAAAGAATCCTCGCCGCGTGGCGGACAATGAAGCGATGGCCAAGACGCGTCTTCTGCGCATATCGCCTCAGAAACTGAACTTGGTTGCAGCGATGATCCGCGGCAAGAAGGTAGAAAAGGCTTTGACCGATCTTACCTTCTCGAAGCGTCGGATTTCGGCCGATGTGAAGAAATGCCTTCAGTCAGCCATCGCCAATGCTGAAAACAACCACAACCTGGACGTCGACGAGCTGATCGTCGCAGAAGCTTGGGTCGGCAAAGGCCTGGTGCTGAAGCGTGGCCGTCCGCGGGCACGTGGCCGGTTCGGCGCATTGCGCAAGCCGTTTGCTGAAATCACCATCAAGGTTCGCCAGATCGAGGAGCAAGCGTAATGGGACATAAGGTAAACCCCGTTGGGATGCGCCTTCAGGTCAACCGGACCTGGGACAGCCGCTGGTATGCCGACACGAAGGAATATGGTGATCTTCTGCTGGAAGACATCAAAATCCGCGAGTTCATCAAAGAAGAATGCAAGCAAGCCGGCATCAGCCGTGTGATCATCGAACGTCCGCACAAAAAGTGCCGCGTCACGGTTCACACAGCCCGTCCCGGTGTGATCATCGGCAAGAAAGGCGCAGACATCGAAGGTCTGCGCAAGAAGCTGGCCGAGATTACCGATAGCGAGCTTCACCTGAACATCGTTGAAGTTCGCAAGCCCGAACTGGACGCCGCCCTTGTGGCCGAAGGCATCGCGCAGCAGCTTGAGCGTCGTGTGTCTTTCCGCCGTGCCATGAAGCGCGCGTGCAGAACGCGATGCGCATGGGCTCGCTTGGTATTCGCGTCAACGTTGCGGGTCGTCTTGGCGGTGCTGAGATTGCGCGGACCGAATGGTATCGCGAAGGTCGCGTGCCGCTGCACACGCTGCGCGCCGATATCGACTATGCACTGGCCGAGGCGAAGACGCCTTATGGTATCATCGGGATCAAGGTCTGGATCTTCAAAGGCGAGATCATGGAACACGATCCGCAGGCACATGATCGTCGTCAGCAGGAACTGCAGGAGGGCCCAGGTCCTCGTGGGTCCGGCGGCGGTCGTGGCCGGAACTAGGAGCTGATAAGATGCTGCAACCAAAGCGCACCAAATTCCGGAAGATGCACAAAGGCCGTATCCGGGGCGAAGCCAAAGGCGGTTCCGACCTGAACTTCGGCACTTACGGTCTGAAGGCGATCGAGCCCGAGCGTGTCACTGCGCGCCAGATCGAAGCCGCACGTCGTGCCATGACGCGTCACATGAAGCGTCAGGGCCGTGTCTGGATCCGTATTTTCCCGGACACGCCGGTCACCTCCAAGCCCGTCGAAGTTCGTATGGGTAAAGGTAAAGGTTCCGTCGATTTCTGGGCCTGCAAGGTCAAGCCAGGCCGCGTGATGTTCGAGATCGACGGCGTCAACGACGCCGTCGCCCGCGAGGCACTGCGTCTGGCAGCGATGAAGCTGCCGGTCAAGACACGCACGATTGTTCGCGAGGATTGGTAAAACCAATCCTCTGTGCGGTGTAGCGAGTTTTCGAAGAAAACTTGCGGGCCACACCACGGTTGGATTTAAGCGGTGGGGTGAAACCCCACCCTACATAAAAACGGTAGGGCGGGGTTTCACCCCGCCTTTTCTTTTGGGGCGCCATGGTCGCGGATCAGTTCTATTTCACTTCTGAATCAATGAACGGCGAGTACTTTAGAAAGCCATAGACTCTTGGGTCATCGATGCCTTCGATTTCACCATCAATAATCCCTTGCACTAAAGAAAGAGCGTCGGTGAATCCGCCACGATATCGCCAATTTATTCCATTACGATTTATATACTCCACAACCAGCGACACGGTTTTGCCGGTGATTATTTCTCTTTCATCATCTGGCATTGAAGGTGTGAGTTTTTTTTGCTCTTGGATACTTGCGACTAGCCGCTGATCCTTCACCGCAAATTCCACGAAACGCCTAACTTCGGTCATTGTCGGCTTTTGGCCATCGTATCTCATTGCCATCGTTTAACTCCCTATGAGTTCTGACTAGGGCGTGAACTTGGCGCGATTACCTGTCCATTGATATCAGCTTTTTCCCGGGCGACCAGCCCGGGCCGCGCCTGACCCTCCCAAAGGGAGGGCGCATTGCAACGCCTCAAAGACCACAACTGATGGAGGTGGGCTGCACAATTAGCCGCTCTCGTTCAATCGTCGCGAAAGCGCCCACACAGGGTCAGGTGCATCCCTCCGCCCTCTACTCCGCAGGAACTGACTTCAGATGTGGCGCCCCACTTCGGTTGGCGACAAACTCAGGCCCGTCCAACACGCCGATCTCTGACATCTCGTCCCTCAACCGATGAAGCTGGGCCGTGACCGAGGTTTCCTCGACGTCCACCTCTTCCATCAGCCGCTTCAACTCTCGCAGGTCGCCGTGGGTCTGCTGAATACGCGCGTCCAAAGCCTTGGCATCCGCATGGCGCTGCACCAAGGCATCGCGCACCCGCGCAATTTTGGCGTCGGAATAGACCTCGGCCAGTTCATGGCTCTGCTCGCTCATCTGAGCGGCAATCGTCAGCAATTCGGCATCCATCTCGGCCAGATCAGGTTGCGCCTTCAGGAACTGATAGCGTTCCCGCACCGCATCAAACTCGCGACGCATCTCGAATGTCTCAGCCCGGTCGGCCATATGTGCGGCGCGGTAGGCGCGGGTGACGTCGTCCATGTCGATCTCGAAGCGGCGATGCGAGGTTTCAAGCTGCAGCACACGCCGCGCCGAGGGCAGGAACAGCGCGATCATCACCAAAAGCGCCGTAACACCGATTTGAAGCGCCTGTCCGGACCATGCAACTTCGGCACCGCCGTAGGTCAGCGCAATGTCCGGCCAGGGTAAAATCCCCGTGAAGGAAAGCGCAGTCGCGACCACAGCCGCCGCCGCTGCAATCCCACAAACCACCATCGATGCGGCCTGTCCGATTCTATTCAACGTGGAAAAGCTTTGAAAAATCATTTTGTTAACTCACTACTCACTGCACTGCCCAAATTTTAACATAATTCCGAAGAATCCCGGATCTCAAGGTTGGAAACAATCTGTCGCCACAACTGAAAAGTGTTATAACAGTCGCACTGTTCTTGGGCGAAGCGCTGCGCTAAACCCTGAGCCATGAAAATCAGGTCTCTTTTCGTCACCCGCCTTTACCAATCTGAACTCGATGGTATCGACCAAAACGAGCTGGAAGCCTCGTGCCTATCCATCGCCGAAGACGATGAGGCAGGGCAGACGTGGTGCGATGAAAACGATTTTCCCGGATATACCAGTTACGCCAGCCTGTCCGATCTGCCCTGGCGTTTCCCGATTTTCGAAGAGCTAAAGCAGCAACTCGACACCCATGTCGCCACCTTCGCCGAAGACCTGGCCTTCGACCTCGACGGTCGTGGCCTCGAGCTTGAAGACATCTGGATCAACATCCTGCCCCAAGGCGGCATCCACACGGCCCATATCCACCCTCACAGCGTGATCAGTGGCACCACCTATGTCGCCATGCCAGACGGGGCCAGCGCCATCAAATTCGAAGACCCGCGCCACGCCATGATGATGGCAGCCCCGGCCCGCCTGAAAGACGCACCGGAAGACCTGCAAAGCTTCGTCTATGTAAAGCCCAAGGTGGGCGATGTGCTCTTGTGGGAAAGCTGGCTAAGGCACGAGGTGCCCATGAATATGGCCGAAGACGACCGCATCAGCGTCAGCTTCAACTATAAATGGGCGTAAAAGCCCTTCGTCTGTCTCTCGTGCATTGCCCCGCAATGCACTGCCGATAGGCGATTGAACCAATCGCCGTTAGGAAAATATCCCGGGGGTCCGGGGGTGGAACCCCCGGCGGGTGCCGCGCTTTGCGCGGCGAAAGCTGTTTAGCCGAACCAGCCTTTCACTTTGCCCCAGACCGATTTCTTTTCGGGTACTGGGATCATTGAACCCGTCAGGATCTCGCCGCCGCTTATTTCAGGCAGCGGTTCGGACTCAAAGTGTTCTTCGTCAGGCTGAACCGTGGCCGCTTCAGCAACGGCAGGGGTCATTTCCTCGAAGGTATCCAGCATTGCCAAAGTTTCGGGGCCTGCCAAGCCGTCAGCATCCAGACCTTTGGACGATTGGAATTCCATCACGGCTTTCTCGGTGCCCGAGCCAAAGATGCCATCAGCGCCAAGGCCCAGCCCTTCCTGAAGCTTCTTCACGGCCGCCCCGCGCGAGCCTTTCCGCAAAAGCACAAGCTCGTGGAGGCCCATCGCTGTAAAGGTGTCTGGCCCCGCAATACCATCGACGGCCAAACCGGCCGAGGCCTGATAGTCGCGCAGGGCCTTTTCGGTTCCCGGCCCGAAATCACCGTCGGCCGTGATACCAAGTTTTGCCTGCAGACGTTTGACAGGTGCACCCTTCAGGCCGCGTTTCAAAATGGACATAGACAGTCTCCCCTCATTAAGTTCCGCCGCAGGGTAACAACTCTGTCAGGCGCAGGCGAGGGGAGAGAAGTGCAGAATTTCCCCCTTGCGCCCGATTCAGGCGCAAGGGGCAGTCAGCTTAGCCAATGGCGACGGCGCGCACGTCGTCGTCGATGGCTTTCTCATACTGGGCGAAGTTCTCGGCAAACATCGCAACCAGCTTGGCGGCCTGGATGTCGTAGGCAGCCTTGTCATCCCACGTCCGGCGCGGATCAAGCAGGATGTCAGGGACAGCGCTTGCCTTGACGCTGACAGGCACTTCAAAGCCAAAGTTCGGGTCTTTGCGGAACTCGGTGTCCTCCAACGAACCGTCCAGCGCAGCCGTCAGCAAAGCGCGCGTCGCCTTGATTGGCATGCGGCTTCCGGTGCCATAAGCACCACCCGTCCAGCCGGTATTGACCAGCCAGCACGTCGTCCCGTGCTTCGAGATCTTGTCGCGCAGCAACTCGCCATAGATTTCCGGGCGACGCGGTGTGAACGGTGCGCCGAAACAGGTCGAAAACGTAGGTTCAGGCTCGGTCACGCCACGTTCTGTTCCGGCCACCTTCGAGGTAAAGCCCGACAAGAAGTGATATGTCGCTTGCGCTGGCGTCAGTCGTGCAATCGGCGGCAGCACACCAAAGGCGTCACAGGTCAGCATGATCAGGTTCTTCGGATGACCACCCAGCCCGCTTTCCGAAGCGTTCGATATATAGTGCAGCGGATAAGCGGAACGCATGTTTGCGGTCAGACTGTCATCCTCGAAATCCAGCTCTTTGGTTTCGGGGTCATAGACCATGTTTTCGATGACAGTCGCGAACATCGAGCAAGTGTCATAAATCTCGGGCTCGGCTTCGCGGCTTAGATTGATCGTTTTGGCATAGCAGCCACCTTCGAAGTTGAAGGTGCCGTTATCCGACCAACCATGTTCGTCATCGCCGATCAGAGTTCGGTTCGGATCAGCGGACAGCGTCGTTTTGCCGGTGCCAGACAGTCCGAAGAAGATCGCGGTATCCACCGGGTTGCCCGGTGCATGGTTGGCCGAGCAATGCATCGGCATCACGCCCTTCTCAGGCAGCATATAGTTCAGCAGGGTGAAGACTGACTTCTTGTTCTCGCCGCCGTATTCGCTTCCGCCGATCAGGATAAGCTTTTTTTCAAAGTTCATCGCGATCACAGTTTCTGTACGGCAATTGTGACGCTCGGGGTCGGCCTTGAACGTTGGGCAATTGATGATGGTGAACTCTGGAACGAACGTATCCAGTTCCTCACGCTCGGGACGGCGCAGCATGTGGCGGATGAACAGCGAATGCCAAGCCAGTTCGGTCACCAGACGCACGTCCAGCCGATAACTCGCGTCGGCACCAGCAAAAAGGTCCTGAACGAAATAGTCGCGGCCTTGCATGTGGGCCAGCATGTCTTGGTGCAGCTGATCAAAACCTTCGGGCGACATGGCGCGGTTATTTTCCCACCAGATCGTGTCTTTGACCGATGGGGTGCAGAACCACGTGCTTGTCCTGTGGAGAGCGGCCGGTGAACTTTCCTGTTTCGACCAAAAGCGTACCACCTTGGCCAAGTTCGCCTTCTTCGCGGCACAGCGATTGCTTCATCAGATCCGGCTCAATGAGGTTGTAATACACCTCGCCCAGACCGTTTATCCCCTGATCAACAAGAGTCTGCTGTGGATTTACCCGTCCATGCGTCATTCGGCACTCCTCCTATGGCGATGCCCACCCCGGGCAAACGATTACCATGGATTGCTTATAGGAGTCCGCTGCAACGCTTGGATAGGCAGTTAGCGCCACCAAGATGTTGAAATCTAAACGTTAGCGCCATCAACTTGCCTTGGTCTAACCAAACTGCGTCATATTAGCCATTCTTCAACAGAAATACCGTTCTCCTAGCGTGGCGAATGGCGGTGATTCGCACATTATTGTTGAATTACCCAAAGGCAGACATGATTATGCCCAGAAAAATGACACCGTAGAATGCGCCATTTACAAGGCGTGCAAGAGCAGTAAAAGGAACAACCTATGTCCAGGATCGCGCTGGTCGATGATGACCGGAATATTCTGACGTCTGTGTCCATGACACTTGAAGCCGAAGGTTTCGAAGTTGAGACATATAATGACGGACAGGCCGCCCTCGATGCTTTCAACAAGAAACTTCCGGATATGGCGGTCTTTGATATAAAGATGCCCCGGATGGACGGCATGGATCTGTTTGCAGCGCGTGCGCCAGAAGACTTCGATGCCGGTCATTTTTCTGACTTCGAAAGACGACGAGATCGACGAAGTACTCGGTCTGCGCATGGGCGCGGACGATTATGTTAAGAAACCGTTCTCGCAGCGTCTGCTGGTTGAACGTATCCGCGCGCTTTTGCGCCGTCAGGAAGTGATTGCTGGCGACGGTGAAGGCGGCGAGGTGGATCAGGCCCAGGTTATGGTGCGTGGCGAACTTCGCATGGACCCATTGCGCCACTCGGTGTCATGGAAGTCGCGTGATGTATCGCTGACAGTTACGGAATTCCTGTTGCTTGCAGGCGCTGGCCCAGCGACCCGGCTTTGTAAAAAGCCGCGATCAGTTGATGGATGTTGCATATGACGATCAGGTCTATGTCGACGACCGGACCATCGACAGCCACATCAAACGTTTGCGCAAGAAGATGCGTATGGTCGACGATGACTTTTCAGCGATTGAGACGCTGTACGGCATCGGATATCGTTATAACGAAGAGTAGATGACTGCGGCGGGGGTCCAGATGGAAGGCGCCAGGCCGGCAAGGCAGGCAGAAGTCGTTCTTGGCGAAGACTGGATCGGCGCAGATGCTGCGGCGGAAAGCGAAGCGCGCGCTAAGCGGGACAAGCGTGGCGTCATAGCCATGAACCGGTCTCCGCTTGCGCGGAAGATCATTACGTTCAATCTTCTGGCGATTCTGGTTCTGGTCAGCGGCGTGCTGTTCCTGAACCCGTTTCGCGACAGCCTTGTCTATCAGCGCGAAAAGGCGATCGTCAGCGAAGCGGAACTTATCTCGGGCTTTATCGAGGCTCAATTTCCCGGTGACATTCCTGTCGATCTACGGAATGCCGAGAGTCAGTTCCAAACATTGCTGAATGGCATCGCGCTGCCTTCTCCTGCGTCGCTGTTCGTTTATGATGCGAGCGGCGCGTTACTCGCTTCATTCGACCACGCGGGCCAGGCAGACGCCTTTGCCGCGCTTAGGCCGAACGAGCGTTCGACCATGATCACCGACGCGCTTGATTCCATCTGGAATGGCTTGTCGTTCCTGTTTGGCCGAAGCTCCGACAGACCAGAAGTGAACACTGACAACGCAACTTTGGTCAAAGGTCTCATCGCGGCCACGCTGGATGAAGGCAATCAGGTCCGCACGTCCACCGATCTGCATGGCAACACGATTTTCACTGTCGCTACCCCAATCATGCAGGCAGGCGCGCCAATCGGTGCCGTCGCTCTTGCCAGCGCGGCAGGCGAGATTGACGGGCTGGTCCGCTCCGAGCGCGAACAAATCCTCCAGATGTTCGTCATCGCCATTCTGGTGTCGGTCGGTCTTAGCCTTGTGCTGGCGTCGACCATTGCCAACCCGCTGTCCGATCTGGCCGCAGCCGCGGAAATCGGACGCGAGAAAAACGCCCGTAAATTCAGCCCCAGCCGCGTCCGTATCCCTGATCTGACCGCCCGGCCCGATGAAATCGGCCGCCTGTCCGGGGCGCTTCGCGGGCATGGTCACGGCGCTTTACGACCGGATCGATGCGAACGAACAGTTTGCCGCCGATGTGGCACACGAAATCAAGAACCCGCTGGCCTCGCTCAGCTCGGCCGTCACATCGCTTCGCACCGTCCAGCGCGAAGATCACCGGACGAAACTTCTGGACGTGATCGAACACGACACGGTTCGGCTTGACCGGCTGGTCAGCGACATCTCGAACGCCTCGCGGCTGGACAGCGAACTGGTCAAAGAAGAGGAAGAACCTTTCGACCTTCTCAAGATGATTGGCAATCTGGCCCAGTATCTGGGCGAAGAGTCGCGTGAGAAAGGCGTTGAGTTCATCACCGACATGCCGACCGATCCGATTGTGATCGAAGGCTTGGAAAGCCGTCTGGCACAGGTCTTTGTCAACCTGCTGACCAATGCCATTTCGTTCTGCGAAGATGGCGATGCGATCCGCGTCTGGGTCCGCAAGCGCGAAAACCGCGTGCTGGTCGTGGTCGAAGACACCGGGCCGGGCATTCCGGAACAGGCGCTGACCAAGATTTTCAACCGCTTCTATACCGAACGTCCGGTCGATCACTTCGGAAACAACTCGGGCCTTGGCCTTGCGATCTCGAAGCAGATTGTCGAAGCCCACGGTGGCGTCATCTGGGCCGAGAACATTCGCCCGACTGATGCCGACGTCACATCCGAACCCCTTGGCGCCCGCTTCGTCGTCGGCCTTCCGGTCTAAGGTTTCGCCCATGGGCCGCGCAGCGAACGGTCCCATCACCCTGCATGCGACTGCCGTCGCTTTCGGCCCTGCGGCGGTTCTGCTCACCGGAGCATCCGGAAGCGGTAAATCCACCCTTGCCCTGCAACTCATCGGCCTAGGCGCCACATTGGTTTCGGACGATCAGGTCATCGCCATGCCGCGCAACGGTGGTCTGTGGCTTTCCGCCCCCGCCGCCCTGAGCAATCTGATCGAAGCCCGTAATTTCGCCTTGCTGGCCTGTCCCACAGAACCCGCATGGGCGCGCGCCGTTGTTGATATGGATCAGGTTGAAGCGACCCGCCTGCCCAAGCCGGGCGAAACCACAATCGCCGGTATATCGCTTCCTTTGATGAGGAAGGTTGAGAGCCCGGCATTCCCGGCTATGCTGCAGCTCTATTTGAATGGGGGCGCTGTGTCGTGACACGTGACGTACCGAAAAGGACTGATGCGCGTGCAGTCTTTGTCACCGGTGCCTCGGGGGCAGGTCGCACAACGGCGATCAACGCGCTGGAAGACCTTGGTTTCGAGCCAATCGACAACCTGCCATTGTCGTTGCTGGAACGTGTCTTCGAAGGGCCTTCGGGTATGCCGCCGCTGGCCCTTGGCATTGATGTTCGCAACCGGGACTTCAGTCAGGACAAAGTGCTGTCTGTCCTTGAAAAGATCACCGATGCCGAAGACGTCGACGCCGAGATACTTTTCCTTGATTGCAGCGCCGATGTGCTGATCACGCGCTATTCGGAAACCCGTCGCCGCCACCCGCTTGCCCCGTCCGAAACGCCTCAGATCGGGATCGCGCGCGAGATGGACCTTCTGGTGCCGATCCGCGCCATTGCCGACCACGTGATTGATACCTCTGCCATGACCCCGCATCAGCTTCGGGCCGAAGTCGAACGCATCTTCGCGCGGGATGGCACCGCGGATATGTCGGTCTCGGTCGAAAGCTTTTCTTACAAACGTGGTTTGCCGCGTGGATTGGATATGGTGTTCGATGTTCGCTTTCTGGCAAATCCACATTGGGAAGCGCACCTTCGCGCCTTGGACGGACGAAGCCCGGATGTTGCCGCCTATGTCGAAGCCGATGCGCGCTTTGCTGATTTCTTCACCAGAATGCTGGACATGGTGTTGAGCCTGCTTCCGGCGTTCAAGGAAGAAGGCAAAACCTATCTGTCAGTGGGCATTGGGTGCACCGGCGGGCAACACAGATCGGTTGCCGTTACGGAAAAACTGGCAAATGCCCTTGCAGAACAAGGGTGGCGGGTGTCAACTCGCCATCGGGAATTGGAGCGGCGTGCAAGTGAAAAGCCGCAGGGCACGGGGTAGACCGCTTGATCGGTATCGTGATTGTTGCGCATGGGGGCCTCGCGCGGGAATATCTCGCCGCTGTCGAACACGTTGTCGGCAAGCAGAGTGGTATGCGAGCGATTCCGATCGAACCTGACCACGACCGAAGCAAGAAACAGGCCGAGATCTGTGCGGCGGCTGACAGCGTCGACGCAGGTGACGGCGTTGTGGTCGTAACGGATATGTTTGGCGGTTCGCCCTCAAACCTTTCGCTTCTGGCCTGCAGCCCAGCCGATCGCAAAATCCTGTACGGTGCAAACCTACCGATGCTGATCAAACTGGCAAAATCCCGCCACAAACCGATCAACACCGCAGTCGAAGCCGCGTTAAAGGCAGGTCGCAAATATATCGACTGTTTTGAGGGTGGTGGTTGACATGTTATGACTGAAACCGTGACACGCGTTTTGACCATTGTGAACGAAAAGGGCCTTCACGCCCGCGCCTCGGCCAAGTTGGTTGAGCTGGTTGAAGGGTTCGATGCAGAAGCCGAAGTGAGCAAAGACGGCATGTCTGTCACTGGCGACAGTATCATGGGTTTGCTGATGCTGGCTGCTTCCCGGGGCACCTCGATCGAGGTTGTTACAAGTGGCGCGCAATCTGACGAACTGGCCGACGCTATCGAAGCACTGGTGGCCGATCGGTTTGGTGAGGACATGTAGCCGGTGGCACAGCTGACCAACATTCCAGGCGACGACGCAACGCAGGATGGCTATATCCCCTATGACAAGCGCCGTCTGAGTTATGCAAACACCTTCCCGAACCCGACAAAACGCGGAGTTATCCGGACGCTGGAATGGACAACCGGCAAACTCAAACTGCTACGGCTGATTCGGCAATTCGAGCTGGAAGGCGTTGAAACCGGGCAGGGCTTCTGGCCTCATGCCTTGCGCGTCATGGGGATCACCCTTGAAACGCCAGCGGACGAAATCGCGCAAATCCCCAGAACAGGCCCTGTAATCATCGTGGCCAATCACGCGCATGGGCTGGTTGACGGCATGGTCCTTGCCGAACTGATCGGTCGGGTGCGCACGGACTATAAAATCCTGACCCGTTCTTTGTTGACCGGCATCCCCGAGATCGAGCAATTCATGATTCCCGTGCCCTTTCCGCACGAAGACGCAGCGATCCAGAAAAGCCTGGCCATGCGCAAGATGACGATGGCTCATCTGGCGGCAGGTGGGGTTATAACGCTGTTTCCATCAGGGGTTGTCGCCTCGTCAGATACGTTTTGGGGTCCAGCTGTCGAACGGGACTGGAACCCTTTCACCGCCAAGATGATCCTGAAATCTGGTGCTACCGTCGTGCCGATCCGCTTCCCCGGCGCCAATTCGCGGGCTTATCAGATCGCCGACAAGGTCAGCGCCACGGTCAGGCAGGGACTATTGCTGCACGAGGTCGTCCACGCCCTGAACAAATCGCAACGCCCGCACGTTGGTCAGCCCTTTGATCCGGCTGGGATCGCAGAAAGAGCTAACGCGCCGCGCGAGTTGATGTCGTGGATGCGGTCTGAAACGCTGGCACTTGGCCGGGGCTGACCGTTATCGGGTCGGAACGGGCGGATCCTGTCGATAATCGTAAAATCCGCGGTCGGACTTCCGTCCAAGCCACCCAGCTTCGACATACTTGGTCAAAAGCGGGCAAGGCCGGTATTTGGTATCCGCCAACCCGTCGTGCAGCACGTTCATGATCGCTAGGCAGGTGTCCAGCCCGATGAAATCGGCCAGCTCCAGCGGACCCATCGGGTGGTTCGTGCCCAGTTTCATAGCGGAATCGATGGATGACGACGGATCCTACGCCTTCGTAAAGCGTATAAACCGCCTCGTTGATCATCGGCATCAGGATGCGGTTGACGATGAAGCGCCGGAAAATCCTCGGCCGTGGCAGCCGTTTTGCCCAGCCTGTCAACAACAGCATGACAGGCTTTGAAGGTTTCGTCGTCCGTGGCGATCCCGCGGATCAACTCGACCAGCTGCATCACCGGCACCGGGTTCATAAAGTGGAACCCCATGAATTTCTCAGGACGGTCGGTCCGGCTGGCCAGCCGCGTGATGGAAATGGACGACGTGTTCGACGTCAGGATCGTGTGTGGTGCCAGATGCGGCACAAGGTCCTCAAAAATGGCGGCTTTGACCGTTTCCCGCTCGGTCGCCGCCTCGATGACAAGATCGGTCGATCCAAGATCGGAAAGTACCATCGTCGTCGAAATCCGCCCCATCGCGACCGATTTGTTCATCCGCCGTGATCTTTTCGCGAGACGACCTGCCGGTCTAGGTTCGCTTCGATCAGGGCCATGGCATTGTCCAAAGCTTCACGGCTGACGTCGTTCATCACCACGTCATAGCCTGCCAAAGCCAGCACATGAGCAATCCCGTTGCCCATCTGACCTGCGCCGATCACGCCAACCTTGCTGATGTCCATGCTTGCCTCGTCACTTGCTGAGCGACCATAGGCGCTTGTCCAAAGAGCATGCAAGGGCGCGAAAAGCTTAAAATGCTATCTTTAGCTTTATCTCAATCGCTTGGCCCGAAACTGGCCCGGAAGGTGTCATTACAACGGTGTTTGGCTTGTCTGAAGAAGTTGAAGAAGACGCAAACCGGCGGTTGGACTATCAGCTTTGCGGGTTCGAGGGGACACGGCTGAAATTTCGCGGCCCGGCTCCGGATTTCGATCAACCATTTGTTGCGGTGCTGGGCGGCAACGAAACCTATGGAAAGTACGTTCAAAACCCGTTTCCTGATTTGCTTGGCGACTGGATTGAAACACCCGTCATGAACCTTGGTGTGCAGCAGGCAGGTTTGTCTCTGTTTGCCGAGGAACGCTGGCTTTTGGACGTTGCATCAAAGGCTGAACTGACCGTGCTTCAGGTGTTGGGCGCACAGAATATGTCGAACCGGCTTTACAGCGTGCATTCCCGGCGCAATGACCGTTTTTTGGGCGTCTCGCCAGCTCTGCGTGACATGTACCCAGACGGTTGATTTCTCTCAGATCAACTTCACCGGGCACCTGTTGGAAACCCTGACCCTACAATCGCGCGGCGCCTTCGCCGTCCTGATGGAAGAACTCAAGTTTTCATGGCTTCAACGCATGCGACGGGTGGTGCAAACCATCGAAAGTGATGTTGTGCTGCTTTGGGTGTCGGATAGGCACCCGGATCAGACGGACCATAAGCTGCACGAAAGCGAACCGATGTTCGTTGACCGCGCCATGCTTGATGAATTGTCCGGCGATGTCTGTGGAGTGGTAGAAGTCGTTGGCCGATCAGCCCCGTCGCTTGACGGCAAGGTCTGTTCGGCGAAAGAGGCGGGTGCGGCGCAACTTTTGCCCGGCCCCGCGGATCACGCCCGAGTGGCCGAAGCGCTTGCATCTGAAATATCGCGGCTCGAGAGAAAACCCGGGCGAAACTTGGTCCGCCCGGGTTACCAGTCAGAGCTTTCTCGATCAGCTCGGGCACGGCAGTGAAAAGGTCGGCGACAAGACCATAATCGGCCACCTGGAAGATC
This sequence comes from uncultured Alphaproteobacteria bacterium, assembly GCA_963841595.1. Classification (GTDB taxonomy): domain Bacteria; phylum Pseudomonadota; class Alphaproteobacteria; order Rhodobacterales; family Rhodobacteraceae; genus CAWJDD01. Next base: position 401,267 of record CAWJDD010000005.1, read on the forward strand.
GGGGCCTCTTCGTCCTTGTTGATCGCCACGATGATCTTGCGAATCCTTCATCCCCGCAAGGTGCTGGATCGCTCCCGAAATTCCGACGGCGACGTAAAGATCAGGCGCCACCACCTTGCCGGTCTGGCCAACCTGCCAGTCGTTCGGCGCATAGCCTGAATCGACCGCCGCGCGTGATGCGCCCACGGCGGCACCCAGCTTGTCCGCCAGCTTTTCGATCAGGGCAAAGTCGTCTTCCGAGCCAACGCCGCGACCGCCGGACACCACAACGCCCGCGCTTGTCAGTTCAGGACGGTCGCTGGCCGCAACCTTGTCTTCGACCCATTCCGACAGGCCTGGATCAGCAGCGGCACCGACAGTTTCGACCGAGGCCGAACCGCCTTCGCCCGCAACATCGAACGTCGAGGTCCGGACCGAGATCAACCTTGGTTGCATCCGACGACTTCACCGTCTGGATGGCGTTGCCGGCATAAATCGGACGCTCAAACGTATCGGCATCGACGACGCCCGAAATGTCCGAGATCACCATCACGTCCAAAAGTGCGGCCACACGCGGCAGAACGTTCTTGGCGTCCGTCGTCGCAGGGGCCACGATGTGGGAATAGTCGCCAGCCAAGCGACACGATCAGCGCCGCCGTGGTTTCGGCCATGCGGTGCCCAAGAGAAGGGTCCTCGGCGACCAACACTTTGGAGACGCCGTCGATCTTGGCAGCAGCTTCGCCAGCGGCAGCAGCCGAAGCACCGGCGCAAAGCACCGTCACATCGCCCATCGCTGTCGCAGCGGTTACAGTCTTGGCGGTGGCGTCCATCGCCAGTTCGCCATCGGTGACTTCAGCAAGAAGAAGTACAGCCATCAAACCGCCCCCACTTCTTTAAGTTTCGCGACAAGTTCATCAACCGAACCAACGATCTCACCGGCTTTCGCGGGTCTCGGGTTCGGTGGTCGAAACGATTTCCAGCCGGGGCGAGACATCGACGCCGTAATCTGCAGGCGTCTTCTCATCCAGCGGCTTTTTCTTCGCTTTCATGATATTCGGAAGTGACGCATAGCGCGGCTCGTTCAGACGCAAATCAACGGTCACAATCGCGGGCATCTTTACCTTGATCGTCTGCAAACCGCCGTCAACTTCGCGGGTCACCGTGGCGCTGTCGCCGTCAACATCGAAGCTCCGGAGGCAAAGGTCGCCTGTGCCCAGCCGGTCAAAGCCGCCAGCATCTGGCCGGTGGCGTTCATGTCGTTGTCGATCGCCTGTTTGCCGCACAGAACCAGGCCCGGCTGTTCTTCGTCGCACACCGCTTTCAGCAGCTTGGCAACGGCCAGCGGTTCGATGTCGTTGTGCACATCATCAGTGGCCACGATCAGGATCGCGCGGTCAGCGCCCATGGCCAAAGCGGTGCGCAGGGTTTCCTGGCCTGCTTCACGCCGATTGATACGGCGATGATTTCTTCGGCCTTGCCGGCCTCTTTCAGCCGGATCGCCTCTTCGACAGCAATCTCGTCAAACGGGTTCATCGACATCTTGACGTTCGCCAGATCGACACCGCTGCCGTCCGCTTTGACGCGGACTTTCACGTTATAGTCGATGACGCGTTTGACAGGCACCAACACCTTCATCTGCGCAAACTCCTTCAGGTTCTCACTGCAGCGGTTTATCGAAGCCGCAGCCGCAGAAAACAGAGCAAAATCGACTTAAACCAGAACAACGACGCCGCGTTTCGTGCTAGAGTGGCTGAAGAATCGCGAAGGGGGTCCCGATGGAGAAAGTCAAAGGCATTGGCGGCGTTTTCTTTCGGTCGGCTGATCCAGCCGCTTTGGCTGCTTGGTACACAACACATCTGGGCATCGATCCGACGCCAACCGGTCTTGATACACCGCCATGGGTCACAGAGGCGGGTGTCACGGTTTTCGCGCCTTTCGCCGAAGACACGGCCTATTTCCCGGCCCGTCAGCAAGTGATGATCAACTTCCGCGTCGGCGACATGGACGCCATGCTAGCCCAGCTTCGCGCCGCAGGAATCGAGCCATTCAATGAACAGACGATGGAAGGTCTGGGCCGCTTTGCCCACATCCCCGATCCGGAAGGCAACGCGATTGAATTGTGGGAGCCAGCGTCTAGCGGTTGGCACCCGGAACCCACAGCACATCCGCCCGGCCATCGTCATTGGCAATGCGTGCCGCACAGAAGAACCAGTCGGACAAGCGGTTCAGATATTTCACCGCCGCCTCGTTGATCGATTCCATCGTGGCCAGTTCCACAGTCAGTCGTTCAGCCCGGCGGGCAACGGTCCGACACAAGGTGCAGATGCGCCGAAAGCGGTGAGCCTGCCGGCAGAATGAACGACTTGAGCGGTTCCAGCACGGCGATCATCGCATCTATTTCGGCCTCTAACCGATCAGTTTGCTCGGGCGCCATCCGCAGGACGGGATAACCCGCATCTGCGTCCTTCTCCATGTCTGGGCGGCAAAGATCAGCGCCCAGATCGAACAAGATCGTTCTGAATACGGGCCAAAGCCGCGTCGACATCACCAGTGGCATGAAGCCGCGCCATACCAACGGTTGCGTTCAACTCATCAACCGTGCCGTAAGCCGTCACCCGCAGCGAATGTTTCGCCACCCGCGCGCCGTTGCCCAAAGCGGTTTCGCCGGCATCACCGGTTTTCGTGTAAATCTTGTTCAGAACAACCATAGATCAGCCTCCACGCCGGATCAGGACAAACAACAGGATCAATACGACTGCCACAAACTGCGCATAAATCCGATAGCGCATGATCCGGTTGGCGTGCTTGCGGTTGAAATCACCGCCTTTGGCAAAGCCGCCAATACCGGTCAGCAGAATACCCAGCACCACCAGACAGGCGATCCCGACGACAATGAACAGTGGGTCTTTCGCAAGCATGCATCTCTCCTTTGTGTCAGACCTAGAGCAGGGGCGGCAAAAAGCGAAGGCCTCAGGCGCGAAGCAGGATCTTGTCCAGCATCCGGGCTGACAGTACCCGCTTCAGAACCGCCATCAGCTTGGTGGGCGTGGTGATGCGATAGCGCGGTTTCGGGTTGATCTGCGTCAGCGCGTCATGCACGACTTTCGTGACCGCGCTGGCAGGCAGTTCGAACTTATCAGGCGTGCCGCTTTCATCGTAAAGCCTTGGCTTAAAACGGTTTTCGTAATCTTGCGACCGGGCCGAGCCTTCTGCATCAATCCATTTTTCAAAATGCGGGATCGAGTTTTTCCGGATGTCGCTGGTGATCGGTCCGGGCTCGATCAGAATGACATGAATACCGGTGCCCGCCATTTCCAGCCGCAGTGTGTCGGCCCAGCCTTCCATCGCGAACTTTGTTGAATTGTAAGACCCGCGCCACGGCAAGGCGATAAACCCCAGAACCGACGAGTTCATCAGGATCCGCCCATGCCCCTGTTTGCGAAAAACCGGGATCAGGCGGCGGGTCAGATCATGCTGCGCAAAGAAGTTCGTTTCAAAGTTCGCACGAAGCGCTTCGACGGGCAGGTCCTCAAGCAATCCGGGCGAACCGTAGGCCCCGTTGTTAAACACCGCGTTCAGCGTGCCATCTGTCCGGCTGAGCGTCTCATTCACCGCAGCACCCATGCTGTCTGGGTCGTTATAGTCCAGAACGAAACTTTCCAGCCCCTCGCTTTCCAGCAGCGCACAGTCTTCCGCCTTGCGGCAGGTCGCAAACACCCGCCAGCCGCGGTTTTTCAATCCATGTGCTGTGTCATAGCCAATGCCGCTAGAGCATCCGGTAATGAGAATGGTTTTCTGGCTGGCCGACATCTGTCATCCTGACGTTCAAACAATGGAGGCGTTCATGACAACCCATAGTGCAACCTGTCAATGCGGCGCCTTGTCGGCCAGCTTTGAAGGCGACCCTGATTTTGTGATCGTCTGCAATTGCAAAGCCTGTCAGCGGCGCACTGGCGCGCCCTTTGGAACTGGCGCTTATTTCAAGAAGTCCAGCATGACGGTCACGGGCCAGACCAATACTTGGGCGCGAACCGCTGATACTGGACGTGGGCTTGTAAACCACTTCTGCCCGACCTGTGCGACGACTTTGTACTGGACGCTTGAAATGCGGCCCGATCATATTGGCGTCGCTTACGGAGCGTTCGACACGCAGCTACCCGACCCGATCCGGGTGATTTGGACGGAACAAAAGCACCATTGGACAGGTTTTCCCGAAGATTGGCCGAGCTTTCCGAAAGGAACGCCCGAACCGGCCACCTAGCCGGGGCGCTGTTCGCCCAGAAATTTACCGTAAATCCAGCCCGATGATGCGCCATCCGCAGTACGGATCTGATACCAACCGTTCTGATCGTCCAAAACTTCCGCTTCAACGCCCAATGTCACGGTTCCAACCACGGCATTCCCGGTTCCGGGGCCTTTTCGCAGGTTCACCCGGCCACCCGTCACGTACCAATAGGATTTGGCAGCCGAAGCCTCGGCGACGACTTTCTCGCTTGCGACGACCGGCTCGGTTGCGGCGATGGCATTGCCCAGAAGCGGACCACGCTTCCGCTCGGAACGAAACTTGGCACCGGCGTTCAAAGCGATTTTCACCGCTTCTTCGTCCGAAACATCGGACACATGTAAGCGTTCAGTCTCAATCGCCTCGTCCGTAGAATAGGATGCGTGGATCAGGTTCAGCCCCAACGGCTCGGCACGAGCCACTTCAGGCCGACGCGCCGGATCACCATAAACATTCATAATCGTATAAAGCGCGGCCAAAAGGACCACGAGCAGACGTATCATTTCATCATTCCCCCCAAGGAATTTCAGCAGACGTAACGACCTATTCCTCAAAAGTACATGAAGACCCTACGTTCCGTCAGGGGGAAAAAATGACTGTCGCAATCACGTCAGCCTGCGCTTTACCCCCACGGATCAGGCGGCTAATACAGCATCTATGAACGACGACACCGACACCCCCAATATCGAGCCTCAGAATCTTGCCGAGCCGCTGCGTCGGGCGATCGGTGACCGGTATCTGACATACGCACTTTCCACGATCATGCACCGGGCCTTGCCCGACGTGCGGGACGGTTTGAAGCCGGTTCACCGGCGAATCCTCTATGCGATGTCGCGTCTGAAGCTGTCGGCGACGGGGGGATTCTCGAAATCCGCGAAGATCTCCGGCGATACGATGGGTGATTTCCATCCCGCACGGCGACGGCGCGATCTATGACGCGATGGCGCGTTTGGCTCAGGATTTCAACGTGCGCTATCCGCTGGTCGACGGTCAGGGCAACTTCGGCAACATCGACGGCGATAACCCGGCAGCTTCGCGTTACACCGAAGCCCGCATGACGGCCTATGCCGAGGCACTGCTGGAAGGTCTCGATGAAAACGCCGTCGATTTCCGCCCCAACTATGACGGTCGCCTTGAAGAACCCGCCGTTCTGCCCGCTGCCTTTCCAAATCTGCTGGCCAATGGCTCGTCCGGCATCGCCGTGGGCATGGCCACCAACATCCCGCCACATAACCTGAACGAGCTCTGCGACGCCTGTATCCACCTTGCCAAAGCCGAAAACTCCGAGCGCGTCCGTGACGACACCCTGATCGAATACGTCAAAGGTCCCGATTTTCCCACCGGCGGCACCATCGTCGAGCCGCCCGAAAACATCGCCGAGGCGTATCGCACCGGACGTGGTGGCTTCCGGGTCCGTTCCAAATGGGACGTCGAAGACCTTGGCCGCGGTCAATGGCAGATCGTTGTGACCGAGATCCCCTATCAGGTGCAGAAAAGCCGCCTGATCGAGAAAATCGCTGAGGTCATTCAGACGAAAAAAGTCCCGATTCTTGCCGATGTGCGGGACGAAAGCGCCGAAGACATCCGCATCGTGCTGGAACCCCGTTCACGCAACGTGGAACCCGAAGTTCTGATGAACATGCTCTACCGGAATTCTGATTTGGAAAGCCGGTTCAGCCTGAACATGAACGTTTTGATCGACGGCGTCACGCCGAAGGTTTCCTCGCTGAAAGAGGTACTGCGCGCTTTCCTTGATCATCGCCGCGACGTGCTTCAGCGCCGCTCGCAACACCGGCTCGACAAAATCGATCACCGGCTGGAAGTTCTCGAAGGCTTCATCATCGCCTTCCTGAACCTCGACCGCGTGATCGACATCATCCGCTACGACGATGAACCCAAAGTGGCGCTGATGCGCGAAGACTGGTCCAAGGACCATGTCCGCGCCACCTCGGAAAAGGACTACAAAACACCGGCCCCCGGCGAAGGCGAACTGTCCGAAGTGCAGGTCGACGCGATCCTCAATATGCGGCTTCGGTCGCTGCGACGGCTGGAAGAACTGGAACTGCGCAAAGAATTCGATGAACTCACCGAAGAACGCGCCGATCTTGAGGATCTTTTGGAAAACGAAGGTCGTCAGTGGAAAACCATCGCCGACCAGTTGCGCGACGTGAAAAAGAAGTTCGGCGACGACCGCCGCACCAATTTTGCAGAAGCAGTCGAAATCGAAGACGTGCCGCTTGAGGCTATGATCGACCGCGAACCGATCACCGTGGTTTGCAGCCAGATGGGCTGGATCCGCGCCATGACCGGCCATATCGATCTGGACCGCGAATTGAAATTCAAAGACGGCGACGGCCCGCGCCATGTCTTCCACGCAGAAACGACGGATCGTTTGTTGATCTTCGGCTCGAACGGGCGGTTCTATACGCTGTCCGCCGCCAGCCTGCCCGGAGGGCGTGGCATGGGCGAGCCTGTGCGGCTAATGGTCGATCTGCCGAACGAAGCCGATATCGTGGCGATCTTCATCCACAAACCCGGCGGCAAGCTTTTGGTGGCCTCTTCGGCCGGAGACGGCTTTGTGGTAGTGCAAGACGAAGTCGTCGCCCAGACCCGGGCTGGCAAACAGGTGCTGAACGTCAAGGGCGACACCCGCGCAGTCATTTGTTCCGCCATCGACGGCGATCACGTGGCTGCCATTGGTCAGAACCGCAAACTGCTGGTCTTCCCGATAGCCGAACTGCCGGAAATGGGTCGGGGCAAGGGCGTGCGCCTGCAAAAATACAAGGACGGCGGCCTGTCCGACGCCCGCACCTTCACACTGGACGAGGGTTTGTCATGGCTCGATCCTGCAGGGCGCACTCGCACCGTCACCGAGCTTGACGAATGGAAAGGCGCGCGCGCAGCCGCCGGTCGCATGGCGCCTCGCGGCTTCCCGCAGAACAACCGTTTCACCTGAGATCGCTATTAGCGCCGACTTTGTCGTCGCCAAGCTGGGGGCTTTGCCCCCAGACCCCCAGCATATTTTGGACCAATGAAGACAATTTGACTTAATTTTGCGCTTCGCCTGTTGGAAAATATCCCGGGGGGAGGCGCCCGAAGGGGGACGGGGGCAGAGCCCCTAACCCAGAATCCGCCGCGCGATCACCTGCGCCTGAATTTCGGCGGCACCTTCGAAAATGTTCAGGATCCGGGCATCACAAAGGATCCGGCTGATGCTGTATTCCAATGCAAAGCCGTTGCCGCCATGGATTTGCAGGCCGTTGTCGGCAGCGGCCCAAGCGACCCGAGCACCCAACAGTTTGGCCATCCCGGCCTCAAGATCACACCGCCGGTCAGCATCTTTTTCGCGGGCCGAAAAATAGGTCAGCTGCCGCGCCACCATGATTTCGACGGCCATCATCGCCAGCTTCGAGGCTACGCGTGGGAACGCCACCAAGGGTTTGCCGAATTGCTTGCGGTCTTCAGCGTATTTCAACGACACATCCAGTGCCGATTGCGCGACGCCAATGGCCCGGGCAGCTGTCTGGATGCGCGCACTTTCAAACGTTTGCATCAATTGCTTGAAGCCATTCCCGGTTTCACCGCCCAAAAGGTTCTCGCCCGAGACGTGGAAGCCATCAAAAGCCAGTTCGTATTCCTTCATGCCGCGGTAGCCCAGCACTTCGATCTCGCCGCCGGTCATGCCTTCGCTTGGGAAAGGTGCCGCGTCGGTGCCCGGTGTTTTTTCGGCCAGAAACATCGACAAGCCGCGGTAATCGGTTGTGTCAGGCTCGGTTCGCGCCAGCAATGTCATCACATGTGTCCGCGCCGCATGGGTGATCCATGTCTTATTGCCGGTGACTTTCCAATCGTCGCCGTCTTTGACCGCGCGGGTCCGAAGGGCGCCCAGATCGGACCCGGTATTGGGTTCGGTGAACACCGCCGTTGGAAGGATCTCGCCAGAAGCTAATCCCGGCAGCCATTTGGCCTTTTGTTCATCCGTTCCGCCGCAGAGGATCAGTTCGGCCGCAATTTCCGACCGGGTCCCTAATGACCCCACGCCGATATAGCCGCGTGACAATTCTTCCGACACGACCACCATCGAGGCTTTGGACAAGCCAAATCCGCCATGTTCTTCCGGGATCGTCAGGCCAAAGACGCCCATTTCGGCCAGCTCGCCGATCACTTCCATCGGGATCAGCTCGTCTTTCAGGTGCCAGTCATGGGCAAAGGGTTCGACCTTTTCGCGGGCATAGCGGCGGAACTGTTCGCGGATCATTTCCAGCTCGTCGTCCAGACCAGTGGCGCCAAAGGTAATCTCGGCATTCTGCTCGCGCATCAATTCGACCAGCCGAAGCCGTGCCGCCTGGCTGTTGCCTTCCTGGGTCAGCCGCATGACGGCATCGGTCATCATAAGGCGCTGATCATCCTGGCTAAGGCCAAGGTCCTGAGGTCGGACGATTTCGCCCTGGCTCATCGGGATGCCGCCGTAGATCTGCCAAAGGTATTCGCCAAAGGCGATTTGCAGGATCAGTTGCTCGGTCTCGCCGAACTTGCCGTCTTCAACCAAGGCTTCCGCCCAGCCGTGCATCTGGCAAAGCGCTTCGACATAGGTCGCAAGCCACGCCAACCCATGTGTTGCTGTCTGTTCGGCCTCCATCAGATCGGGGCTGATCCGGTCGCTGTCAGTGACCTTGGCACGCACAACCTCGGTGGCGCGGCCTAAAAGAGCTTTGGCAGGCACAATCGCGTCGCCGGTCAGCGTCAGAAGATCACTTAGAACAGGGCTTTCCGTCATCAGACCACCATCATGCGCCATGTCGCCACTCCGCTTTTTCTGCACCTGCGAAGGCTTAGGGTCAATGCACATGCAGCGCAAGAAGATTTCCGAAAAGATCATCAATTCGAACGAAAGTGTCGCAATCGTTTCCGCTTTTCCCGACTGCATCGCCACGATAAGCCAGAAAACATGCTGGAGGTGCTTCCTTTAAGCGGCGGCTTGCTCGCTATGGCAATCGCCTTGGCTTTTGTGGCCGGGCTGGTCAAAGGCGTCACAGGCTTTGCCATGCCGATGGTGTTGATTTCGGGGCTGGGATCGTTCCTGTCGCCAGAACTGGCATTGGCCGGGCTGATCCTTCCAACCTTGGTCAGCAATTTCTGGCAGGCAGTACGGCAGGGTCTTGGGGCCGCGTTCTTATCTGCCAAGCGACATTGGCGGTATGTATGTATATCGCTTGTCTGCCTTGCCATCAGCGCACAATTTGTCACACGGCTTCCGGCCAGTGCGTTGTTTCTTATTCTTGGCGTGCCTGTCACCGTCTTTGCGATCCTGCAACTGATTGGCTGGCGACCCACGATTGACCCCGAAAATCGCCGCACCGCCGAACTGGGGATCGGAGCGCTTGCAGGGACACTTGGCGGCCTCTCGGGCATCTGGGGTCCGCCGACGGTTATGTACCTGAATGCGATGAACACGCCGAAGCTTGAACATGTCCGCGTTCAGGGAGTGGTTTACAGCACCGGTGCCATAGCCCTGGTTCTGGCACACCTGAACTCGGGCGTGTTGAATGCTCCGGGCCTTGCACTTTCGGCTCTGCTGGTCGTGCCTGCCTGCATTGGTCTGGTTGCGGGTTTCGCTATCCTTGACCGTCTGGACCAGGAAAAATTTCGTTGGGCGATCCTGATCGTGCTGGTCGTGGCAGGGCTGAACCTGATCCGACGTGGACTTTTCGGATAACCCTGCGATGTTGTGCCCAATTCCCTGCAAGACTGGGATGTGGCCATACTGGAAATAGCGAAGGACGAAATAATGCTTGAAATCAGCACTGCCAAAGTCGTTCGAGTGATTGCTCTGACTCGCGAATACGGGTCCGATCATCTTCACCTTCACGAATACATCGCCTCATTGAATGACGACGAAAAGGTCAACCTCGTTGCATTAATGTGGGTTGGCCGCGAAAGCTTCGAGCCTGAACAGTTCGAAGAAGCCAAACGCGAGGCCAGGTTGGAAGCTACGGCCCCGACGGAAGATTACTTGTCCGGCATCCCTAACCTTGCTGAGTATTTGGAGGAAGGCCTCGACGCGCTCGGCATCGACGTCACCGAGGCCGAAGACCGGATGTAACCGCCTTTGCTTGCCGGGCGGTTGGAATGAGTTACCGCAAAAAACCGATCGCATAAGTCGGCGAAACCTGCTCTTTCGCGGCGAATGTCTCCAATGCCGCCGCATCCGGCTGGCGGTCAGTCCGGGTCTCGGCAGCGGCCAGACCACCTGTGATAAACAGGCAATCGATATCTTCGCCCAAAGCGCCCCGCACATCGGTCAGAACCCCGTCGCCAATCGCCAGTATGCGGCTGTCGGGCACGTTGGCACCGATTTCGTTCAACCGTCGTCGCGCCAGATCATAGATCGGCGGATGCGGCTTGCCGAAATAAAGGCTCTCGCCGCCCATTTCCTCATAAAGCTTTGCCAAAGCGCCTGCACACCACTCGCGTTTCTCGCCTCGGTCCACAACGATGTCGGGGTTTGCGCAAAGAAGCTTCAGCCCCTTTTGCTTGGCATAGAGAAACTCGGGCCGGTTCACGTCCAGATCGGCATGCGCATCGAAGGGTCCAAGACAGGCGATTCCCGTTGCGTCTTCCAAACCCACACGCTCGATATGCACCGGATCCTCGATCAGCTTCAAAGGCTCGAAAAATGGCAGGTCAGTATCCAATCCCATGAACCAGACCTTCTCGCCGATCACACCTCGAAACATCGCGGCGCGCGCACTGTCGCCGCTGGTGGCCAAGGTGTCCCAGCAATCGTCAGGCACATTGAACAAGGGCAGCTGCTTTTCAACCTCGGCACGGGGTCGCGGCGCATTGGTCAACAAGACGACCTTGCCGCCCTTGGCCCGAAACGCACGCAACGCATCAATCGCTTCGGGGAAAGCTGTCACGCCGTTGTGCACACAGCCCCAAAGATCGCAGAACACCGCATCGTACCGGTCTGAAATGTCCGCAAGACGTTCAACGATTTCCATGCATCAGACCTTTAGCGCCGGAATGATCTGCTTCTTCCGGCTGACGACCCCGGGCAGGCTGACCAGATCGCCCTCGACTGTTACGTCAAAGCTCTTTTCCGCGACCTGCTTCACCAAATCATTCGGCACGAACAGCACAGCTTCTTCGGCCAGAATGTCGATCAGGAAGAACAAAACCTGCTCGACCCCGTCTTCCTCGGCGACAGAGGCCATGTCTTCCATCAAACCGGCCTTGCGGGCCAGTACCGTCGACGGCGAGGTGGTCTCAAGCACCGAGACCCGGAACTTGGTCCCGTCGACTTCGTATTCCTTGCTGTCCATGCGCAGCAATTCAGTGTCGGAATAAGACGACACGTCCGACTTTGCCGCAAACATCTCGGCTGCATAATCGGGGATCGACAGGCCCAGTTCATTCGCCAGCCGCTCAGCCAGATTGCGGTCGACATCCGTTGTGGTGGGCGACCGGAATTCCAGCGTATCCGACAGGATGCAGGACAGCATGGCCCCCTTGATGGCCAGTGGCATCTTCACTGCATCGTCGCCCATCAGATCATTCATGATCGTCGCCGTACAGGCCACAGGACGCACGGTGATATTGATCGGGCCTTTGGTCTTCAGCCCGCCCTGCAACATATGGTGATCGATGACCTCGGTCACCTGGGCATTGTTCACACCAGCCGGAAGCTCGGCGACGTTGTTTGTGTCAACAATGACGCAAGTATCGTTCTCGCCCACGTCTTCCAGAAACTCGGGCTTATCCAGACCCCAGCGGCCAAGCACGAACAAAGCCTCGGAATTGGGCTCGCCCAAAAGGCGGGCTTCGGCCGGGGTGCCGCGGCATTCGTTCAGGTACCAGGCCCAGATGATCGGGGAACCGGTCGAGTTCGTATCCGGAGATTTGTGGCCAAAAACTTTGATCGTCATCGTGTCTATACTCGCAGGTGGGATTTGGCGCCCTCATAGCCCCTCGCGCCTGCCTTGTCACCCGGTCAGTCCCCGCCCTATGGTCGCAGGAACAGGCAAGGCAGCAGGCATGCGCGAAACAGAACTCTACGCGCCCGTAAAAACGTTCCTCGAAGGACAGGGCTATACCGTCAAAGCCGAAGTCGGGGCTGCGGATGTGGTGGCCTGCCGCGCGGGTGAAGACCCGGTGATTGTGGAACTTAAAACCGGCTTCTCGCTGACGCTGATCCATCAGGCTGTTGCGCGCCAGTCTATCACTGATGCCGTCTATATCGCAGCGCCACGAAATACCGGTCGCCGCTTTCAATCCGCGCTGAAACAGATGAAGACGCTCTGCCGCAGACTTGGGCTTGGCCTGATCACCGTCCGCATGAAAGACGAGCTGGTCGAAATCCACTGCGATCCCGCCCCCTATGCGCCACGCAAATCCAAGCATCGGCAAGCCCACCTTCTGCGCGAATTTGCCCGTCGCGACGGCGACCCAAACACCGGCGGCTCTGCCCGCACCGGCCTTGTGACCGCCTATCGCCAAGACGCGCTACGCTGTGCAGCACTTCTGGCGTCCGAAGGCCCGACCAAAGGCGCGGTGGTCGCCCGGGAAACGGGCGTCACCAACGCAACCCGCCTGATGGCCGACAATCACTACGGCTGGTTCGAAAGGGTCGAAAAGGGCGTCTACAGCCTGACAGATACCGGTCGCGCGCAGGTAAAAGCCTGATGGATTGGCGCGCCGAGGGCCTTTTGCTGACCAGCCGACACCACGGCGAAAACGCGGCTATCATCGAGGTCTTCACCGAAACCCACGGCCGCCACGCTGGCATCGTCCGAGGTGGAGCCTCGCGCAAACTGTCGCCAGTTCTGCAGCCGGGCACACAGGTCGATGTCGTATGGCGCGCCCGTCTGGAAGAACACCTTGGCAGTTTCACGGTCGAACCAATCCGATCCCGCGCCGCCACTTTGATGAGCGACCGCAAAACACTGGCGGGCCTGAATGCCCTGACCGCATTGCTGTCCTTTGCCTTGCCTGAACGCGAACCCCACCCGGCCCTCTACCATCAAACGCTCACGGTCCTTGATATGATGGAAAGCGGGCCGTACTGGCCGCTGGCATATCTGCGGTGGGAACTCTCGCTGCTCGAAGAACTGGGCTTCGGTCTTGATCTCACCACCTGTGCCGTCACCGGCGCGACCGAGGGCCTGGCCTATGTCTCTCCGAAAAGCGGTCGTGCCGTTGCAAAGGGGGCCGCAGGCGATTGGGCTGACAAGCTGTTGCCGCTGTCACCCGCCTTGCTGGGGCAAGGTGATGGCACCGCCCAGGACATAAAGGACGGTCTGCGCACCACCGGGCATTTCCTGCGCACATGGCTTGCGCCAGCGCTGGGCACCAGACCATTGCCAGAAGCCCGCCAACGGCTCGCCGACCGTCTTGCACGGACCTGAACCCAAACAATTTAAATCAAACAGCGCTTCATTTTGCCAAAAATACGCAAATCCACCGGTGCCAAAGGTCACTCGGCGTCAAAGACCATCGCGGCACCAGCCTCATTCGTCAGGATCAAAACCGAGCCCTGAACTTCGGCCAATGTCATGCCCGCCAAAGCCTCAAAAAATTGCCCCTCGGCCTCCAGCTCGGAACATGCCCGCCGTGTTGCGACCACCGGACCAAGGGCGAACCAGGGATAGGGGGCAGATTGCGCCGCCGACCAGCTATTGCAGGGTGCCTCGCCCGCTGCACGCCCTTGGCTTTGAAACGCGATTGTCGCCCTGGGTCCGAAAGCCTCGCCGTCAATCTCGACCAGCCGATAGACCGCCGAAGGGTCGGCATAGCCCGAGATTGTCTCGTCACCACATCCAAAGACCATCAGGGGCAAAAGCAGGGTCAGTCGCATTCAAACTCCGTTAACGTCAGCGTTCGCTTGGGCGTACAAAAGTATATTTGGGGGTCCAGAAGCTTGTACAAAAGTTCATGCTGCGGCGCACCCCCGAACCTAGGCTTAACAGATCTGCGCAACGCACAGCAAAAAGGGCAGACGCTGCGGCCTGCCCTTTTTCTCAATGTGATCTGAAATCAGTTGCCGGTGGCGTTCGGGATACCGATCGAAACACCCGGACCCATGGTCGACGACAAAGCGATCTTGAGCATATAGGTGCCCTTTGTGCCAGTCGGACGAGCCTTGGAAACGGCGTCCACAAAAGCCCGCACGTTTTCAACCAGCTTTGCTTCGCTAAACGAGGCTTTTCCGATCCCGGCATGTACAACGCCAGCCTTCTCGGCCTTGAACTGAACCTGTCCGCCCTTAGCGGCCTGAACCGCTTCTGCGACATCCATTGTCACTGTGCCGATTTTTGGGTTCGGCATCAGGTTCCGCGGTCCAAGCACCTTACCAAGACGGCCGACAATCGGCATCATGTCCGGCGTTGCAATGCAGCGTTCGAATTCGATCTTGCCGCCCTGAACGATTTCCATCAGGTCCTCGGCGCCAACAATATCGGCCCCAGCTGCGGTCGCTTCTTCGGCTTTCGGGCCGCGGGCAAAAACCGCAACGCGGACCGTCTTGCCGGTGCCGTTCGGAAGGTTGACCGTGCCGCGAACCATCTGGTCCGCGTGACGCGGATCAACGCCCAGACACATTGCAATTTCAACGGTTTCGTCGAATTTCGCTGTGGCGTTCGATTTCACCAGCGCAACAGCTTCTTCCACGGTTACATCAGTTTTGCCAGCAAAGGCGTCGCGTGCAGCGCGGGTACGTTTTCCAAGCTTTCCCATAATCTTACCCTTTCACCTCGATACCCATCGACCTGGCCGAGCCAAGGATGATCTTCATCGCCTGTTCGATGTCATTGGCCGAAAGGTCCTTCATCTTGGTTTCGGCAATCTCGCGCACCTGCTTGGTGCTGACCGAACCAACGATCTCGCGCGATGGTGTCTTGGCACCCGACTTTAGCTTGGCGGCTTTCTTCAGAAGGTAAGACGCAGGCGGCGTCTTGATGTCCATCGAAAAGGACTTGTCCTGATAATAGGTGATGATGGTCGGGCAGGGTGCGCCCGGTTCCTGGTCCTGCGTCTTGGCGTTAAACGCCTTGCAGAATTCCATGATATTGATGCCGCGCTGACCCAGTGCCGGTCCGACCGGCGGGGAGGGGTTCGCTTGTCCGGCGGGCACCTGAAGCTTCATGGTGCCGGCTATCTTCTTGGCCATGACTGGCCTCCTTTCTCAACTCCGTTGGAACGCGTCCCAGCGGATATGGTTGATGTGGTCCGGTCCGGACATCGCGTTGCCCTCGCCTCCCACTTGGTTCGTCCGCAAAGCAGACTGGAGGGGGGTACACCCGTTACTGGGCCGTTTCAAGCGTTTTGATGCTACACCGGGCGGTGAGCCCCTTCATCCTCATAGGCAAGCTGGCAGCGGTATTTCCGTCAAAGCGCCGTTTTTTGGCCAACTTTTCTGGTGATTCTTGTGGAACCAAAAACTTAGGTGACCCATGAGCCAACTTGAACAGATACAAATGATCCGAGAGTTGTCGATCCTTGTGACGGCGGAAAGCGCCGGAATTCAGCGGGTGATCGAGGATGCTATGGGGATTCAACCCTTCCCAACGCCGATCCGTGACCAGATGGTTGCCTTGCTGATGCCCGAGTTTCCGCATTTGAGGCTGGAGCCGAAAGTCATGGCTGATGCCGATGGCAACTCGTATGCAATAGTTACTCTGTCGGTTGATGAATTCGAGCCTGCCGAGACGCGTATCACAGAATTGCTGGCCGGTTTCGCCTTCAAATTCGAACGCTCAGAATTCGAAGCACGCGACGAGGGCGCGCCTTACAAATCCATCGAAGTCTATTACGACATCGCCGATATCCCGTCGGGCTATGACCATTATCTGGACTTCAGAAACGAAGCAATGGAGCTGATCGAAAACGCTCTGGACGCGGCCGGTGCCGGCGAATGGTCAGGCGCTGAAAGCGGGATGGGCGAAGTCAATTTTGGCTTCGAAGTGGAAGATGTCGAGCGGGCGGAAAAGATCGTGCGTGCAACGGTCAAAGGAACACCCTTCGACTGCATCCGCGAGATTACCCGTTATGAGGAAAAGGCAGACGCCTGATCACCCCTGCTTGGAAACCTGCGTGAATTCCAGTTCGACAGGCGTCGCACGGCCAAAGATTGAAACCGTGACCTTCAGACGCTGGTTGTCCTCGTCGACTTCTTCGACCATGCCGTCGAAATCCTCGAACGGGCCTTCGTTCACCTTGACCTGCTCGCCAACTTCGAACGAGATCAAAGTTCGTGGAGCGGCCTCGCCTTCTTCAACGCGGCCAAGGATCGACTGAACTTCGGCGTCGCGCATCGGCATCGGGCGACCCTGAGGCCCAAGAAAACCGGTGACGCGATTGATCGAGTTGATCAGGTGATAGCCCTCGTCCGACATTTCCATGCGCACCAGAACATACCCGGGCATAAAGCGACGCTCGGCGGTGACTTTCTTGCCGCGGCGCATTTCGATGACTTCTTCGGTCGGCACCAGAACTTCTTCGATCTGATCCTGCAGACCGGCATCTTCGACCGAATGACGGATCTGTTCGGCGACCTTCTTTTCAAAGTTCGAAAGAACGCTCACAGAATACCAGCGCTTCGCCATTGGTCGGGATCCTTCGCATGGGGCAGATTGGGACTGCCGGAATTAAAAGGGGCGTGCACTTGGCACGCCTCAAGTCCGGGCACATACCTGCCCTCTGCAAGGAATTCAAGAGTGGTCAGGTGCCGAAATAGCGAAGTACAACTTCGAGGCCCGAAAAGATGACCCGGTCGATCACCCAAAAGAACGCAGCAGTAAGTATAGCAAGGACAAACACCATAGCGCTGGTCAGCACGACTTCACGCCGCGTCGGCCAAACGACTTTTGAAACTTCGGCGCGTACTTGCTGAATGAACTGAAGCGGGTTCAGGGTGGCCATGTGTCAGGGTCCTTTTGCGTTTGAGCGCAGATACGCGCTTCCCCGCTGCGTTTCAACCCTTGGCTCACTATGCCCCAAGCGACGTGTTTGAATGGTCTGGGGTCTAGTTCTGCTCAAAAACCCGCGCCGGGTGCAGGTCCAACGCTTTTGCCTTCAAGCCCGCGGCGTCAATCGCCTGTTTCAACTGGTCGCTTAGGAAGAAGCGGTAATTGAGCATCGGATCATGCCAAAGGTCGGCTCCTGCCACAGCTTCCGCGCGAACGGCCAAGACGTCTCGGCTATAGTTCGGACTCCAAGGCATGGTCGGCGGGGGCTCGGTTTTCCCAAAAGGGATGATCTGTTTGATGTTTTCTGACAGCTCCGGAATAACCGTTTCCTTCGGCGCATGGACATTCAACACGTAATGGTTGGGCAGGCCGGACGGTGTCCCGTCCTCATCCGCATGGATTGGCACCTCAAACAACTGTGTATCGCCGATATCGAATTGAACCAACACGTCGCGCAGGTCCGGGGAAATGACAAGCACGCCGCCAATAATCTTGAATGCATCCTGCGCGCTCTTTGGGATCGACCTATCACTTTCAAAATAAAGCGTCTTCGGGGCGATCTCGGGTGGGACTGTTTGCCAGAGATACTTGAATGCATTGATGAACTCGAGTTGTTTGCCGTCGCTCGTCCAATCGAAGGCAACCAAATCCAAATACATTGGGAAACGCGACACCCAAATTTTGGGGCTTTCAACTTCACGCCATTCGCTCAACACAAATTCCCAATTCAGACGTGACTGCTGGATGTGGCGCACCTAATCCTGAGAGTGGCCAGCTAGAGTTCAAGCGTTTCCGACCGGGCCCGCAGACGACCGAGCGGCGAATCCGCATCTGGTCCGTGCGCGTTCTCGGGCGGGACGTCCAGATCAGGGTTCGCTTTCCCGGTCTCGGTCGGCGTCAGTTTCTGCATGACGTCGGCGCTGGAAACCCTTGGTTGATTGGCTTTCTCCCGCACCTCAAGCGATTTCTGAAAGCCGCCAAAGCCAAGCAGAAACGCCAATATCCCGCCGACAAGCCAGATCTTGTTTAGGTCAAATTCGGCCTCTGCCGCCTGAAACGCCATCTGTACCGAATAGGTGCCTGCCAACGCACAAATAGCCAAAAGGTAAAACCCGATGGGTGGCAAAAAATTGAACATTCGGAGCATAGCGCCCTCCGTTGTTGCCCAAGGGAAAAGCACCACGCAAAATAGGCGAAATTGTGTCCAAATCGGAATAAATGTTGGCTTTTGGCAGGGGCGAGGTGTGGAAGCCAAGACACTTGATCGAAGGTTACAGACCCAATGACGGTCGTTGGAATATCACATGCGTTTGGCTAAACAGGCAAAATTCAAATCAAGCTGCCGTCATCTTCTTCGGAAACCAGCATCTTCGCACCCCCGACAGCCGCAGCGACAAGACCCTTCTTTGCAACGCGTTGCAGGCTATTGGAGTTTGCCGCATGGCGCCACCGCCGTCTGATAATCGCGGCGATCATCGACAGCCAGATCAGCAGAACCGCCGCCGCACCGGTGATATAGTAAAAAATTGGACGCGCTTCGACGCGGATGTCCCGCCCTTCGAAATACGGATCCAGATAGAGGAAATTTGAAGACATGGTGACCCCAAGGTCTTCGGCCGCCAACCTGACCTCTTCATGCGTTACATAAGGCATGATCGGCGGAACACCGACCAGTTCGTAAAGCCCGCCAATCGGTCCTTCTCCTAAGTGGACGCTTTCCAGATATGCGATCATGTCATCGGCCTCGTAACTATCGAAAGCAATAGCGCCAAGCACCTCGCGAACTGTCCCGTCCTTTACCGGATCAAAAAAGAAAATAATCGGATATTCTATGTCGCCTTGCGCCGTGCTCTCCCAATAGGTGTAGGCAATTTCATCGTTCATTTGCACCTGGACTGCCACTTCGTCGAACCAGGGAAAGCCCCGAATCTTGCCAAGTTCCGAGGCCGCAATCGCCTTTGGAATGCCTGCTGATCGGGCGTCTTACTTTTGAAATTCATAATGGACAAGGGCGCCGGTGGCCGCGCATGCGGCCAGACCTGCGATAAACATCAGGAAGGGAAAAGGAATAAATCGAAGAATCCACGACATTTCTATGCTCCGCATTTAATATAGAGTTAAGAAAACCTGCGATTGAGTTGGAAGTTGGTCTGTTCGGCGACAATATCATGCCGGACTAGTTTATTGGCAGGGGCGGAGGGGCTCGAACCCACGACCTACGGTTTTGGAGACCGTCGCTCTGCCAACTGAGCTACACCCCTATGGCCGAGGGACGGGTTACGGCAGGTGTTCCGTGAAATCAAGGTCGAAACGAACCAGGTCAGTACTTCAGCCTAAGTTGCGCGGCTTCGACATATTTGCCAGCACCGATCAGTTCGATCGCAAAGGCGCCGACACGATCTGCCGGAAGCCCCGCAGCAATTGCTTCGTCGAAACGGTTCAGGCCAGCCGCAACTTCGCCGTCATGAACAAGTGTGATCGCAATGTAGTAATGCGCCCAGGGATCACTAACGCCCATGTCCAGTGACGTCTCGGCGGCGGTTCGTGCAAGCGCGTAGTCACCCAATTCCAATGCGATATAGCTGCGAAGCAGGTGGTCGGAGTAGTCGACGCCGCTTAACTCCAACCCGCGGTCAATCACTGTCAAAGCCTCGCTAAAGCGCCCGTCGATGGTCAGCGTGTCAGCGTACCAGTAAAGGATCGCGTTGTTCGGCCCAACTGTTTCTTCGGCCCGAACATAGGTCTCAATAGCCTCTGCACGGCGTTGCAGTGCGATCAGGGCATGGCTCTTTTCAATATAGCCCGAAGAACGCATTGGATAGGCGTCGATCAAACGATCGGCCTCTCGCAATGCCTGAGCATTCCGATCAAGCTTGCGAAGCGCGATAACGCGATACACCTGGGTTGGAAAATCCTGTGGGGCGTCTGCCAGAATGTCCCCAAAGACGGAAAGCGCAGTTTCGCCTTCGCCGCGCGCAAGAAGGGCCCGCCCTTTGCCATACCGCGAGTTCAGATCTTCAGGGTCAATGTCCAGTGCGGCTTCGAACTGTGCCAGCGCCTGATCAAGCTTGCCTTCGTCCAGAAGGCTCCATGCAACTTCACGAACGGCCCAGATGTAATCGGGGTCGATCGTCAAGGCAGCGGCCAGCATCTGGCGGGCTTCGTCATTGTTGATCAAGCCAAGACGCCGCGCCGCGCCCGCCTTGCCCGCCAACCCCTGAACCGAAACGTCGATGATCAGCGATGTCTCAAATGCTTCATAGGCGGCCCGGCTGCCCTCGGCTTCCCACAAGGCCCAGCCAAGCCCGTTCCAGGCTTCGACAGATTTCGGGTCAATGCCGGTTGCCTCGCGATAGCTGCTGACGGCCTCGGGATACTGATCCTGCCAAATATGCCCATCACCGCGTGCGATCATCATTTCAACGCGCTGGCTCTGTGTCAGACCTGCATCTGTCAGCGCTCCATCACAAGCCTCGACAATGCGGGCGGGTGTTTCCGTCCGCGCAAGGCAGATGCGGGCCAGTGTATCTTCGGATGACGTGACAAGGGGTTTTGCAACGATGGGCGTTGCAGTTGCCATTACAGCAATCAGGCCGAGACAGACACGCATGTCTTACTCCAAAAATGCGCCCCCCAAGGGTCAATGGCGTCATACGGCACCGACAAACGCGCTATTTTGAGGCCATTTTGGGGGAAATTAAGGCAGACACGCTCGCTCACATGTGAGGTGCCGGAAGGTTGAGTGGTTTGTGAACACTTTCCGCGTCTAGGCTGAGTTCGAACACGCCCAGATGGAGACCCCCGATGAACCACCTTCCCCTTGGACGACGCGCCTTCCTTGGCGCGGCCGTCGCTTCAACCGCACTTTTGTCAAAAACCGAGCCTGCAAAGGCGTTGGACAGCGAGGATACCTTTCAATATCCGGTGACGCACAGTGATGCCGAATGGCGCGAACGACTAAGCGAGATCGAGCATTACGTTCTGCGCGGTCGCGGCACCGAAGCGCCCCATTCCAGCGTTTTATGGGAAAACACCGCCGTTGGGACTTATTGCTGCAAAGGGTGCGATCTGACGCTTTACGACAGCCTGCAAAAGATCGAACTGGACAAGGGTTGGGCCTTCTTTCGCCATTCACACAAAGATGCGGTGATGACCGATCTTGATCTTGGATTGGGCGACATGGGCGATCCCTTTGCTGAAATGAACGCAATGATGGAGGTTCATTGCCGCCGGTGCGGCTCGCATCTGGGGCATATCGTGGCGCTGCCCGAAGTGAAGGGGCGACCTATCCACTGCATCAACGGTTTTGCGCTTTCGTTCCAGCCGAAAAGCGCGTGAGGTTAGGCAGGCAGGACGTTTGGCAAGAGCGGCGCGCTTAGCGAAGCGATGCCTGTGCATGAAGAATAGCTCGACGCCGTGCCTGCAAAAGACCAAATCGCAAGAAAGACCAACGAGAAAAAGAACAGGCAGTTAAGAAGCGGACGATGGTCTGCCAACCGCTCCGTTGTCGCGTCGTGAAAATGGAACATGGAAAGCCAATCCTTGATCGTTAATTTAATCATTGTAACAGTAAACAAGAATATTGGCGATACTTAGACAACCGAAGCTGGGACAATGATACCCATGGGTAGCAGCCGGATAACAAAAAAGGGCGCATCGAAACCGATGCGCCCAAATTATAAGCTTTCGTTCCCCGTAAGGGGATTGGTCGTTAGACCAGTACGATGTTCGACGCGCTTTCGCGGCCGTCGCGACCAGCTTCGATCTCGAAAGTTACTTTCTGATCATCATTCAGGCTGGTCAGACCAGCTTGCTCCAGCGCAGAGATGTGGACGAAAACGTCCTTGCCGCCCCCATCAGGTGCGATAAAGCCGAAGCCTTTTGTAGAATTAAACCATTTGACGGTGCCATTAGCCATCGTCGTTCTCCTTATTGAAATCCGCCCGCAGGATGCGGCGGACCGGCAAAGTCAGTGCAAGATCGTAAGACTGAGCCGAAAGGAGCAGTGATGCCGATAATGGTAACGTCGCAGGCACCCAATGCGGCCATTTCGAGCGAAATGCAAGGAAATTACGATTCTGTAACGATTGCTCGCGAAAACTGGTCACTGTAGGCCGCCCAATGAAAAAAGGCCCCGCAGATGCAGGGCCTTTCAAAAAACAGTCTCTAAAGCTTACTCGATGATCTTTGACACGACGCCCGATCCGACGGTGCGTCCGCCTTCGCGGATGGCGAAGCGGAGGCCGTCTTCCATGGCGATCGGTGCGATCAGCTCGACCACGAACTTCAGGTTGTCGCCCGGCATCACCATCTCGGTGCCCGAAGGCAACTCGACCGTGCCGGTGACGTCTGTCGTCCGGAAGTAGAACTGCGGGCGATAGTTCGCAAAGAACGGCGTGTGACGTCCGCCTTCATCCTTTGTCAGGATATAGACCTCACACTCGAACTTGGTGTGCGGGTTGACCGAGCCCGGCTTACACAGAACCTGACCACGCTCGATGCCTTCACGGTCAACACCGCGCAGAAGCGCGCCGATATTGTCGCCAGCTTCACCACGATCCAGAAGCTTGCGGAACATCTCGACGCCCGTACAGGTCGTCTTGGTGGTGTCCTTGATGCCAACGATTTCCAGCTCGTCGCCCACGTTGATCACGCCGCGCTCGACACGACCGGTGGCAACCGTACCACGACCCGAAATCGAGAAGACATCCTCGACCGGCATCAGGAACGGCTGGTCAATCGCACGTGCAGGCTGCGGGATGTACGAATCCACGGCTGCCATCAGCTCGGCAATCTTCTCGGACCCGATCGCAGGATCGCGGTCTTCCAAAGCGGCCAGAGCCGAACCCGCGATGATCGGAATGTCGTCGCCCGGATAATCATAGGCCGACAGAAGCTCGCGGATTTCCATCTCGACAAGTTCCAGAAGCTCGGGGTCGTCCACCTGATCGACTTTGTTCATGAACACGACCATCGACGGGATGCCAACCTGGCGGCCCAGCAGGATGTGCTCGCGCGTTTGCGGCATCGGGCCGTCGGCGGCGTTCACAACCAGGATAGCACCGTCCATCTGAGCGGCACCGGTGATCATGTTCTTCACATAGTCGGCGTGGCCGGGGCAATCGACGTGCGCATAGTGACGGTTCTCGGTCTCGTACTCGACGTGTGCCGTCGAGATGGTGATCCCACGTGCCCGCTCTTCGGGCGCGCTATCAATCGAATCGTAGCTTTGATAGTCGCCAAACTGCTTTGTGATCGCCGCCGTCAACGTCGTCTTGCCGTGGTCAACGTGACCAATCGTGCCGATGTTGCAGTGCGGCTTCGTACGCTCAAACTTTTCCTTCGCCATGCCCTTAGCCTCTAGTTGAATTTACCGGGCGGCAGGTATGTCATCGGGGACAGAAAATCAAGCGTCAGTTGGCCGCTTCTGCGGCAACTGCAATGTCTTCGGTGGTTGACGCATCAATTGGGGGCGCGTCGGTCGTGACATCATAGGGCACGCGCACCTGTCCGGGACGCGGCGTGAACCAATCGGGGTTCTCTTTCAGCCAGTCTTCGATCTCGCGCGCCACGCCTTCGGTCAGGTTGACAAGTTGTTCATCAGCGGACCGGACATAGCCCGATCCGAGAATTGGAACCGCGTTCCGAAATCCTTCCCCCGAGGTGATCCGCTTAGGCTTTTCGTTTAGTTTCTTTTGCGTCGTATTGTCGAAAATGGTGACGTCCACGATCATCACCGAGTGCGGCGCATAGATCACCGGCACACCCGGTTGCGCCAGCACAAGACCGCCAACCACAATTCCGAGATGATAGAGACCGTCGCCATCATAGCGGCGAAGCCGTTTGGCGACGGCGCTTTGGACTGCGGCTTCCAGCTTGGTTTCAGACAACTCGCGGGAAAACGGCCCAAGGGTCACGTTATCGGCAATGGCGATGTTATGGCCCAATCGGAACTGGCCCAAAGGTTCGGGCGGCAGACTGAGATCTTCGTCCTTCGCCGCACAGGCGGCCAGCCCGCAACACAATGCTGCTATCAACCACTTTCGGATCATCTGCCCCTCCGGCTCGTCTGAGATGCAGGGTTAGCGCTTCAGACAAGGCGCCGCAATGCCGCTGGGCCACAACTCGGCAGCTGCGAGAAAGGGCCGCCTCGGGCAAGTGCATGAAAGTTAGTTAAAAACAGACTGTTCAGAAATCTGGGATAATGTTCCGTTAAAGCGCCATTATCCTGCCCCTTTAAACCCGGATATTCGGCATTGTAACGAATGCCAAAGTACGAGGCTGTGTAAGTGTTTAAGCGGTTCCGGAATATCATCCTGACGCCAAGGTTGTGGTTGTCCGCAGGTGTATTCTGCTTTGGTGCTTCGATTATCCTTGGGTATCACCAAGACCAGATGGCGGCTGAGGGGGTTTTGGCCAAAAAGGTCGCGTTGCCTCCGCAGGTCTTGATTCAGGACTTTGTGCCCAAAAAACACTCGAACATTCTAAGCGAGGTCAAACTTTTGGCCGAAGCGGCCTTGACGCAGACGGTGACCTTGAACATCGGAACGGAGAGCGCGGCGAAGTGGGTGCAGGTCACACCTGTGTATGCGGTAAGTTCCGTTTCGAAACCCTTTGCTGACACCTATCAGGCCATGGCTGAGGGTGAGGCGCGTCGGCCCATGCCGCGTTCCCGCAAGGCCGAACTGGCGGTTGAAGCGCAAACCATTCAACGGTTGGAGCAAGTGCCGATGGGTCTGGTTCTGATCGGATCTGACTATTCCGTCGGTCAAACCGGCTTGCTGGATTCGTTGGGCGACGGGCTGAACGGACCTTTGATTGCTGTCACCGGGTCGCTCTTGGAAAGTTCAAACATTACTCAACAAGCCGGCGCTGCTTTGGCAGAGAACGGCGTTTCCATTCTGGAAGACAGCCCGATCGTTATTCCATATCAGAATGGTTTGCGTATCGCTGGGCAGGTTGCCGACTATGGTACTGCCCGGAGTATAATGGAATGGGTGTCGCTGGCGATGATCGTGATGGGCGTGGCTCAGATGTTCAATCTGTTTCAGCGTCCTCCTAAGCCTGCAGAGGTACCCTTCCAAGCGGTGGCAGCCGTTGGCGTATTCCCCGGCGTTTTCCAGCCAATCCGGACGCAGGAAGATCTGGTCCGTGAGGAACAGGAAAAATCCGAGGAAGAAGCTTCTTCGACGCGGCGAAAGCTTTCGCGGATGATGCATTCCACCTAAAGGGATGCCTTCAGAAGTCTACTGTGACGCCAGGCAGGCGAAGTTCTTTGACCAACTCACGCAGTTCTTGCCGGGCGGCAACGTTCGACAGGTTCAGGTTCTGCACGCCGATATCGCGCAAGTCCAGAAGGGTCAGGCCGCGGGGGAACAATTCGCGGAATATGACCCGTTCTGCAAATCCCGGGGCGATACGGAAGCCAATGCGTTTGGCCAGTGCTTCGACGGCTTCGGCCATCTTCTTCTTGTTATGCATCGCCTGAGCGCCGACGCGGTTTCTGACCACGACCCAATCAATCGGATCCAGACCGGCCTGCGCACGCAACTGACGGGCGTTCCAGACCATCTCGGCATAAATTGATGGGGCCAGCACCTTGCCACTTCGCGGGTCGATCTGCGCCAAAAGGTCGAAGTCTACGAAACTGTCGTTCAGGGGCGTTACCAGCGTGTCGGCCAATGAGTGCGCAACCTGACTGAGCCTTGTGTGCGACCCGGGACAGTCGATCAGGATAAAGTCGACCTCGCGTTCCAGGCCCGTGACAGCGGCTGAAAGCCGTTGATCATAGACGTTTTCGCCGGGCCCAAGAGTTTCGGTCGGAATATTTGGAAGATCCCGATAGATCGGACAGGGCAAGTCGAGGTTCTCGGCTGCCATGAAATTCCTGCGATTTTCGATATAGCGGCCAAAGCTGCGCTGACGAAGATCAAGATCAAGCACACCTACCAGATGGCCCATGCGCACCAGCGATGTTGCAATGTGCATTGCAACTGTCGACTTGCCTGCGCCGCCCTTTTCATTTCCGACGACTATGATGTGGGCCACTGCACTGCCTCTTGCGTTGGGCAGCTATTACTGCCGGTTGTTGGCACTATATGTTGGGATAACCGCCAAGAAAAGCGTCTGTTGCTCCTTAACGACGGGAAATATCACTAATAGGGGTTTAGAGCCTATTTTGCACAGGATCGAAAGCGGCAATTCCGGCTTGAATACGGGATTCGATCTTGGCGTTGCAGCGGGTTCTTTGTGTGGACCCAAGTCCCTAGGCATCGCAGCATGATGCAGCAGAAACCATGAAAACGGCGAATAATTAGTCAGATGCGCTAGTTTCGCAGGCAATGCGCCGCGTTGTGCTGTTGAAATCCGCTGGTTCTTCGTGTTGTGTACGTTGGGACGGATAGAACCTTGGGGGAAAATTTGCCAAAAGACACATCGCAGGACGGCTTCGTCGTTTTTGATCGGGTCCAGAAAAGCTATGACGGTGAAGTTCTGGTCGTCAAAGACCTGAACCTCTCTATTGGTAAGGGCGAATTCCTGACCATGCTCGGACCGTCTGGGTCTGGCAAAACCACTTGCCTGATGATGCTGGCCGGTTTCGAGACAGCAACCCATGGCGAAATCCTGTTGGGCGGCAATCCGATCAACAACATTCCGCCGCACAAGCGTGGGATCGGCATGGTGTTCCAAAACTATGCTTTGTTTCCGCATATGACTGTGGCCGAGAACCTCGCTTTCCCGCTTGAGGTTCGAAAGATCGGCAAGTCCGAGCGCGAGCAGAAAGTCAAAAATGCCCTCGACATGGTTCAGATGGGTGAATTCGGCGGCAGGCGCCCAGCTCAGCTTTCGGGTGGCCAGCAACAGCGGGTTGCTTTGGCCCGCGCCTTGGTTTTCGAACCCGAGCTTGTCTTGATGGACGAACCGCTTGGCGCATTGGACAAACAACTGCGCGAGCATATGCAATTCGAGATCACCAAGCTGGCACATGATCTGGGAATCACGACTGTCTATGTGACCCATGACCAGACCGAAGCCCTGACCATGTCTGACCGCGTCGCTGTGTTCGACGATGGCCGCATTCAGCAGCTTGCGCCGCCCGACAAGCTTTACGAAGAGCCCGAGAACAGCTTCGTTGCGCAATTCATCGGCGAGAATAACACGCTGTCCGGCACGATCGAAACGATCGATGGCGAGAAATGTACCGTCAAGCTTGATTCGGGCGATATCATCGATGCAAAGCCAATAAACGTCACTAAACCGGGCGATCGCACGCTTGTGTCTATTCGGCCCGAGCGGGTCGAATACAACAAGGACCGTCTGCAAGAAGGCGTTCATACGCTGAAGGCAGAAGTGCTTGAATTCATCTATATGGGCGACATCTTCCGGACGCGTTTGCGCGTGGCCGGACGTGACGACTTTTTTGTCAAAACACGGAACGCCCCCGACCAGGTCCGGCTGAAGCCGGGTAACCAGGTCGAAATCGGGTGGCTTCCACAGGATTGTCGGGCACTTGACGCCTGAGCTTCGACGCGCTTCGATACATATCGGGGTTGCGGAACAAAGAAGACCTAGGGCCTGTCCCGAGGTCCGGTCTTCAAAGTTAAATCGGGACAGGGAGTACTAGAATGAAATTCACAACGACACTATTGACGTCAGCTGCCCTGACGTTCTCGGCCGGAATGGCGGCTGCAGAAGGGCATATGGCGAAAGAGATGACAATCATCAGCTGGGGTGGAGCCTATTCCGCAAGCCAGCAGAACGCCTATCACGTGCCTTATGCCGAAAAGACCGGCATTTCGATCATCAACGACGAAAGCTCGCCCGAAGCCGTGGCGAAACTGCGTGCGATGAATGAAGCCGGGAATGTGACCTGGGATCTGGTGGACGTCGAAGCTGCTGACGCCATTCGTCTTTGTGACGAAGGTCTGGCAATGGAAATTGACCATGACGATGTACTGGCTGCTGCACCCGATGGCACGTTGCCCTCTGATGACTTCGGTGACATGATCGTCAGCGATTGTTTTATTCCACAGATCGTTTTCTCGACCACTTTCGGCTATCGTACTGACCAGCTGGCCGCTGGCACTGATGCGCCAACAGGCGCATGCGACGTCTTCGACCTTGCAAAATATCCGGGCAAGCGCGCGCTGAACAAGCAACCGATTGCCAATATGGAATGGGCTTTGATTTGCGACGGTGTTGCATACGAAGACGTGTACGACCTGCTTGAGACCGACGAAGGTCAGGCACGGGCGTTCGCCAAGCTGGACACAATCAAAGCCGAGACGCTTTGGTGGTCTGCCTCTGCCGAGCCGATCCAGTGGCTTGCCGACGGCGAAGTCTTTATGGCTTCGGCCTACAACGGTCGTCTTTTCGCTGCGATCGAAGAACAGAACCAGCCGATTGGCATGGCTTGGAACTGGCAGATGTTCGACCTTGACGGTTGGGTTGTCCCCGCCGGTCTGCCGGAAGATCGTCTTGCGCGCGTGATGGACTATCTGTTCTTCGCGACAGACACACAGCGTCTGGCGGATCAGGCCAAGTACATCTCGTATGGCCCGGCCCGGGTGTCGTCTGCTCCGCTTGTGAGCACACATGAAACGCTTGGTATCGAAATGGCACCACATATGCCGACTGAACCCAGCAATGCCGAGAACACCTTCGTTAACAACTATGAATGGTGGGCTGACTATCGCGACGATCTGGACGCCAAGTTCCAGGCGTGGCTGGCCAAGTAATCGAACAGATCAGGGCGGGGAAAACCTCGCCCTGTTTCACGAAAGGGGTTGGGGCATGCCTAAGGGTTATATCATCGGTCACATAACGGTCCGCGATCCCGAGGCGTATAAGGAATACGTCGAAAAGGACACGCCGATCCTGAATGGGCTTGGAGGTCGGTTCATTGTTCGAGGCGGCCAAAGTCAGGTCACCGAAGGTGAAGCTTATGAGCGCCACGTGGTGATTGAGTTCCCGTCTTATGAGGCTGCTCTCGCTGCCTACAACGACCCGGACTATCAGGAAGTTATGAAAATCCGTCAGCGTACAGCTGATAGCACGATCATCATCGTCGAAGGACATGACGAATGAGCGACGCAACAGGACCAGTGCTTGCCGCAGATGGGCGTCCGCTTAAAGCAAGCCTTAACCGCGCTTTGCGCCGCGAAAAAATGCGAGCACTTCTGCTGATCGCACCGCTGTTGCTGTTCATCATGCTGACCTTTATCGCACCGATTGTCGATATGCTGTTCCGCTCGGTGCAGAACTCGATCGTCGAGGATACTATTCCCCGCACCGTTCAGGTGCTTCGGACTTGGGATTCCGACAAAGATGAACTTCCCAATGAGGCTGCCTTCGAGGCCTTCTATACCGATATGGTTTTCGCCAAAGAGCGCAAGCTGCACACCCGCCTTGGCACCCGACTAAACTATGAAAAGAACGGTATGTCTTCGCTGTTCCGGAAGACCGGTCGCGGAGTTGATCGCTTCGATACCGATACCTATTCAGACGCCTTCACCGAACTGGATCCAGCGTGGGAAGACCCTGCAACATGGGCAGGTCTGTTTGATGGCGGCCGTGCGGGCTTTGCAAAAACGTCCTCTGCTTACGCGGATTGGCAATCAATCGTCCGGGACGATGGCGATGATCCTTTAGAAGAAAAACCGACGGACGTGCTGTTTACCGCGCTATATCAGGACCTGATGCTGAACCAGGATCAAGCACTTGAGGATCCGTTGCTTTCGGCAGCTCGGGCCGGGGCGGCGTCAATCGAACCGGTCAACATGCGCGCGCAGTTTGCCGACGCCGACGAAGACTGGACCGACCCCGATGTTTGGCGCACGATTCAGACGTATTCCGCGAAGTACACACCCGGATATTTCCTGAACTCGGTCGACCTTCAGCTGAAGCCCGAAGGTATAATCGAGCGGCCCGAGAACGAGCAAATCTATATCCTGTTGTTCAAGCGCACGCTGATCATGTCGCTAATGATCACCTTCTCTTGCATCCTCCTTGGCTATCCTGTCGCTTGGCTGCTGGCCAACCTGCCGGCCCGGACAGCGAATGTTCTGATGATCCTTGTGCTGCTGCCTTTCTGGACGTCGCTTCTGGTGCGCACCAGCGCTTGGAAGGTGCTTCTGCAACAGCAAGGCGTGATCAACGATCTGCTGGTCTGGGTTGGGCTTGTCAGCGACACCGACAGGCTTGTGATGATCAACAATCAAACCGGCACGATCATCGCGATGACGCATATCCTTTTGCCGTTCATGATCCTGCCGCTATACTCGGTCATGAAAACCATTCCGCCCAGCTATTTGCGCGCAGCGAAATCGTTGGGGGCCACGAACTGGACAGCTTTCTGGCGGGTCTATTTCCCGAATTCGGTGCCGGGCATCGGCGCGGGTTCGATCCTCGTCTTTATTCTGTCCATCGGATACTACATCACACCGGAACTGGTGGGCGGCACGTCGGGTGTCTTCATCTCAAACCGGATTGCATATCACATCTCATCGTCCCTCAACTGGGGCCTTGCGGCCGCGCTGGGCACGATCCTTCTGGCGGCGGTCTTGGCGCTGTACTGGGTCTATGACCGGATGGTTGGCATCGACAACGTGAAGCTGGGGGGCTGAAGATGGGTGGACCACCAATCTACGCAACGAGCGGACAGCGGATCTGGTACTATAGTTTCCGGGTCATCTGCGGCCTGATCTTTTTCTTCCTGATCGCGCCGATCGTTGTGATCATTCCGCTCAGCTTTAACGCGCAGGATTTCTTTACCTTCACGCCCGAAATGCTGGCGCTGGACCCGGACGGGTATTCGCTCAAACACTATCAGGATTTCTTCACCAACGATGCTTGGCAGCAGGCGCTTTGGAACTCGTTTCGGATCGCACCAATGGCCACTGTTCTTTCAGTGACCTTTGGCACCCTTGCCGCCATCGGTCTAAGCCAGCAGCATGTGCCGTTCCGGCGTTTGATCATGGCTATCCTGATTTCGCCGATGATCGTACCGCTGATCATTTCGGCGGCGGGGATGTATTTCTTCTATAGCCGGATTGGACTGCAGGGCACCTATTGGGGCGTTGTACTGGCGCACGCTGCCCTTGGCATCCCATTCGTCATCATCACCGTCACTGCCACGCTTGTTGGATTTGACCGCAGCCTGACGCGTGCAGCAGCCAACATGGGTGCAGATCCGGTAACGACGTTCTTCCGGGTGCAAATGCCATTGATATTGCCGGGCGTCATCGCGGGCGGCTTGTTTGCTTTCATCACGTCCTTCGACGAGGTGGTGGTGGTTCTATTTGTCGGCTCGGCAGGTCAGAAGACGTTGCCTTGGCAAATGTTCACCGGACTGCGCGAGCAGATCAGCCCGACAATTCTGGCCGTGGCGACCATTCTTGTGACCCTGTCGGTGATCATGCTGGCGACACTAGAGGTTCTGCGCCGCAGGTCCGAACGCTTGCGCGGTATGTCGCCGGGTTGACGTCCGGGTCCTGAAAATTCTCGCAAATAGCGAGCGAAAACAATCGTCGCACAACAACACGTATAGATTGTATCGAGATTAATTTCTTGTTAATTTAAGTTGTTATTAATCATTATTATTTTTTAGTAAGGGCCTACGAGATGGAGCGTGAGGCGATGTCTAGAAACATCTTTTTTGGTGACAAAACAGTATTGCTAGTCGAGGACGATCTGATGGCAGCAGAACGTGCCGCCGAACAGTTGAGTGCGCTTGGTTATGCCGAAGTCTTGATTGCCACGAGCTTGAGCCAGGCACGGGATGTTCTGGATCAAAATTCAATCGACGCCGCTGTGCTGGATGTGAACCTGCTGGGCGGAGAAACGACGATCGAGCTTGGATGGACCATGTCAGCCGAAAACGTGCCGATCGTCTTTTTCTCGGGCTTAGACGGCGAAGAGATGGTGCGCGCGGCGCGTGGGCATGAGTTTATGGAAAAACCGATCAGTCTTCCCCGCCTGAAGGCCGCACTTCAGCGCGCCATCGTACGTGCGCCCAGCCACCTGCACTAGATTCTGCGCAAAAAAATGGCGGACCAATCGGCCCGCCAGTAATTTGATGCCAACAGGGAGGTGTTGGTCGTCAAAATAATCGTAACAATTACTTCGCAGTTGCCTTCTTGGCGACAGCGGTCATCTCGTCGGTCGCTTTCTTGACGGCTTTGGAAGCGTCTTCGCCCATGTCCTTACCGGCAGCGAGCATCAGTTCGACAGTTTCCATCTGAACTTTCTTGGCAACTTCAGCGAAAGCAGCCATTGATTCCGAGCTCATTTCGGCCTGAGCCGATGCAAAATCGGTCATGGCTTTGGTGTAGTCGGCAGGCTCTGCTTTGACGTTGGTTACTACGCCCATCTTGCCGATTGTCGCTTTGGTCCAGCCTGCGGAAATCTCAGTCGACTTCTCGGCGGCGTCCAGAACAACTTTCGACATTTGGTCGGCAAGCGACGCTTGGGCTTTGAAAACTTCGGTGAAAGCCGAAGTATCTACAGGGAATGCGCCCATCATGTCTTTCATCATCGCGGTGTAGTCGTTGGTTTTAGTAGCCATTGTGGTATCTCCAAAAATAGAATGGTGCGGCGGTATCCGCTGCATTTGCAACTGCAGAATATATACATGCCGCAGTGCAGCATTGCAAGAGGTTATGCCGCGGTGCAGCAAAAATTTATTATCCTAAAAAATCAATAATCTAAGAGGATTTTGGCCTCTCTTTGACATACGTCCCAGGTGCCGAAGCCAAAATCGGATAGTTTTTATCTGACCCGGGGACACGGGCTGCGACCTGTTTGCCTGAGCGAGTTGAAAGCCAAGTTTCCCATGTCGGCCACCACGAACCGTCATTAAACTCTGCAGCTTCCCGCCAGACAGCCGGGTCGGTTGGCCAATCATCGTTTGTATAGTGACCGTATTTCTTTTTGGATGGCGGATTGACGATTCCGGCGATGTGGCCGGACTCGGAAAGAATGAACTTCTTCGACCGGCTGCCCATCTTCTGGAAGCCGCCATAGCTGGAAGTCCATGCCGCGATATGGTCGGTCTCGCAGGCAATGGCGCAAAGCGGAACTTTCACGTCCTTGATCTTGACGGTCTCGCCCAGCACGGTGAACCCGCCCTGCGCAAACTTGTTTTCCTGACAAAGTCCGCGGAGATATTCCATCAGCATGCTGGCGGGCAGGTTGGTTCCATCGCCGTTCCAATACAGCAGATCGAACGCTGGTGGCGCCTCGCCCATCATATAGCTTCGGATCGCCGGTCCATAGATCAGGTCGTTCGAACGCAGATAGCTGAACGTCCGGCTCATGATGAAAGCTTTCCAGGATGCCGTCTTGTTCGACCTGCTTCTTCGATCGAATCGACAAAATCGTTCGACAGGAAAACGCCAACTTCGCCCTGATCCTCAAAGTCGGTCGAGCGTTGTGAAGAAAGTTGCCGACTTGACCGATTTGTCGCCGCGTTTCTTCATCAAGGCCAGCGTCAGCGACAGCGTGGTACCGGCGATACAATAGCCAACGGCGTTGATCTCTTTTTCGCCGGTGATCGCTTTGACCTGCTCAATCGCCGTCAGATAGCCCTGTCTGAACATAGTCATCCATACCGAAGTCGCGATAGCTGGCATCAGGGTTCTTCCAGCTGACGACAAACAAGCGTATAGCCCTGATCGACGATCCATTTGATCAGGCTGTTCTTGGGTTTCAGGTCGAGGATGTAGAACTTGTTGATCCACGGCGGAAAGATCACCAGCGGCGTCTTGTGCACTGTTTCAGTTGTCGGCGCGTACTGGATCAGCTCGAACATCTCGTTTCGAAAAACGACCGATCCTTCGGTGGTTCCGATGTTGTCACCGACTTCGAAGGCATTCTTGTCGGCCAGTGTGACCAAAAGTTCGCCATCCGAGGCTTCGATGTCGCGTACAAGGTTCTCAAGCCCGTCGACCAGCGATTGGCCGTCGGTTTCCGCCGCCTTTGCCAAAGCTTCGGGGTTGGTGCCAAGAAAGTTCGCTGGGCTCATCATGTCGATGATCTGTTGCGAGAAATAGCTGACGCGTTTCTTGTCGCTGTCGTCGAGGTCCTCCAGCTGGTCGATCGCCTCGCGCACGGCCTCGGCCGAGAACATGTACTGCTGTTTGACGAAGTTGAAATAGGGATGTTCGTCCCAAAGCGGATTCGCAAAGCGACGATCGCTTGGGCCGGTGTCTTCGGGTGGTTCAAGTTTGCCTGTCATCAGGTTCTGTTGCGCATCGATGTAATGCACCAACGCTTTTCCCCAGTAGCCGACCTGATTCTCAAGGATCTTCGAAGGATTCGACATCATTTCGCTGAAATACGCAGTCGCAGCCTTGGCATAGAGGTCATGTCCCGGTGCCTGTAGGCCGGGATGGATAGACCGCTTTTGTGACAACGCGGCAACGAAACGTTGCGACAATTCCTCAATTCTGGCGAGATTCGTCGTTCAAAATCTCTACATTCTCAGTGTTTTCAGTTTCTTCAGTTGTCATGGACTACGATCCAACTTACATTTTGCAGGTGCAGCATTCGATCTGCGAGGTGCAGCAATCGTCTGTATCGACGCGATAACAGAGCCGCAAAGCGACGTTTTGGCATACCGCCAGTTTGGTCGTCAGGAGTACGTGAAATGCGACACATGATGACTTACGATCTTATGGAAACGGTTCGGAACACGAACCAGTGGATTGGATCCACGGCCCACGCTATGGCATCTTACCCGGTTTGGGGGATCGTGCCCAACCCCGCATTCAACATGATGTCTGCTTGGGGCGAAGTGACCGAGCGCAGCTTCTCGCGGATGGTTGCCAAACCTGACTGGGGCATCGAAACGATTGTCGGTTCTGATGGGCGCGATCATGTCGTTTCGGTTGAAAACGAAGTTGCTCGTCCGTTCGGCGATCTGATCCGTTTCAAGGTTCATGGGCGCCCCGAGAAAAAAAGGCGCATTCTTCTGGTCGCGCCGATGTCAGGCCACTATGCTACGCTACTGCGGTCGACCGTGAAAAGTCTTTTACCGGATGCCGAGGTTTGGATTACTGACTGGCACAATGCCCGCGATATTCCAGTCAGCCAAGGCAAGTTCGATATCGAGGATTACACGCTCTATCTGGCCGAGTTCATTCGCCATCTGGGACCGTCGATCAATGTGATTGCAGTCTGCCAGCCTGCCCCGCTTGCATTGGCCGCGACTGCCTATCTGGCAGCGGAAGATCCGAAAGCTCAGCCCAGATCGCTGACACTGATCGGTGGTCCGATCGACCCCGACGCCGCGCGCACTGATGTCACGGACTTTGGTCGCCGTGTAACCATGGGACAGTTGGAACAGTTGATCATTCAGCGGGTCGGCTTCAAACACGCAGGCGTTGGCCGCATGGTTTATCCGGGCCTTCTGCAGCTTGCCTCGTTCATGTCGATGAACATGGAAACGCACTCCCGCGCTTTCAGCGATCAGATCATGCGTGTCGCCAAAAGCGAAGCTGGTGACCATGACAAGCACAATAAATTCTACGACGAGTATCTGGCCGTGATGGACATGACGGCCGAATTCTATCTTTCGACCGTCGAACGCATCTTCAAAAACCGTGACATCGCGCGCAACGATTTCGAGGTGGACGGTCGTCAGGTCGATATTGGCGCAATCGACAACGTGGCCGTCAAGATTGTCGAAGGCGAGAATGACGACATCTCGGCGCCCGGCCAATGCCTCGCAGCGCTTGATTTGCTGACCGGCCTGCCGGACAATCTAAAGGCGGCGCATCTTGAACCCGGAGCGGGTCACTATGGGATCTTCGCGGGCAAAAGCTGGCGCAACAACATCCGCCCATTGGTGCTGAATTTCATCGACCAGAATGCCAAGGTTCCTGCGCGCAAGCCCCGCGCCCAGACCCGCAAAAAGAAGTCGGCTTAAGTCCAGTTAACCTGCGCGCCGCCGGGTAAGGCGGCGCGGGCGCGCATCGGAAAATCATAGGTATATTGTGCTTCGTCACAAAATTCGGTGATCCAGGCATCATCCATCAACAAAAAATCCAGCACCGAGGCCAGAAATTCTGGGTCCTTGGCGCGGTCCCGTATGTCGTGTTCGCCGGCACCGGAGGCGCCAAGAAAAACAGGCAAAAGCTCATCGTTTCTGACAAGCCAGGATAGGGCCTCGATCGCCAGTAACTCGGCTGAATCTTGCGACAATGGTGTCATTCGCATTCCCGGGAAAGAGTTTGTTAACGCTTATGAGCAAACACTGAATGCGAACAGAAGCAATTTAGTCAAATTTGCATATGGCAAAATATGTCCTCGTCATAGACCCGGTGTCCACCAACCGCATCCGCCTTTTGGCTTTGCTGGAAGACGCTCAGTACGATGTGGTTTCGGCACCCTCCGTCGCCGAAGTCAGCGCCCTTCATTGCGAACCTGACCTGATCATTCTCGGGCTCTCGGACAAACCTGCAAAAACAATCGCCAGTCTGGCAACGTTGCAAATCGCAGTGGACACGCCCCTTTTGTGTCTCGACAGCGATCCGTCCCCCCTGCGGCGATTGCTGGTGCTGCGCGCGGGTGCCCGTGACGTGCTGCCGCGCGCAGCACCCGACACTTTGATCCGGGCGCGTCTGCGTGGTCTGATCCGCGAAGGCGAAGCTGAACGCGAATGCGAGCGCAGGCGGGTAACAGCAGCAAGCTTCGGTTTCGCAGAAGCAACACGCGAGTTTGCAGCCGACGCGCGCATTGTCTGTGTCGGTGCGACGGATGCGGTGCCCGGCGTTGCGCATCTTTTGGCTTCGACGCTGGAACATCGGCTGGACACGCTTCGAATAGAAGAAGTGCTGCGCGAAGAGGCCGACCAAAGTGTGCCAGACGCCTACATCATTGTCAGCGGTCAGAACTATCGGGTGCTGGATGGATTGCTGCCTGAACTACGGGACCGCAGTCAATCTGGTCACGCTCCGCTGCTGGTGCTGTATCCTGCTGATCGCCCTGATATCGCAACCCGCGCGCTTGCCCTTGGAGCCAGCGACATCGCCGCAGACAATGCCAGCGGCGAAGAACTCTCGATCCGCGTAGAAGAGATCCTGAAACGCAAGCGCGAACGCGACGCGCTTCGCCGCTCGGACGAACAAAGCTATCGCCTTGCAGCCACCGACCCGCTGACCGGGCTGTACAACCGCCGCTATGCCGAGGCCTATCTTGGCGACCTGATGATGCGCGCCAGCGAAAACCAAAGCGGCTTCACCCTGATGATTGTCGATCTGGACCACTTCAAGGCGGTGAATGACCAGTTCGGCCACACCACCGGTGATCGCGTGCTTTGCGAGATCGCCCACCGGCTTCGCGACAACCTGCGCGCCTGTGACCTGGTCTCGCGACACGGCGGCGAAGAGTTCCTGGTCATTCTGCCAGACACAGATCCGGCAGAGGCTGCCATAACTGCCGAGCGCCTGCGAAGCGCAATATCGTCGGCTCCTATCGGTGCTGAGCACGGCGAAAAGATTACCGTAACTGCCAGCATCGGTGTCGCTACGGGATCGGTTTCAATGCAAGAGCCAGTCGCGCGTGTTCGGAACGGTACGTTCGATCTTGCTGAACCTCGCACGCCGCTTGCATTGTCACAGGTGTTCGATGCTGCCGACGCGGCGCTTTATGCAGCAAAGGACAGCGGTCGCAACCGCGTCGAATTCAGCGCTTCCTAAGCCGCTTAAGCGACTGTTCCAGCGCGTCAGCGTAAGTCGCGCGTTGCGCAGGCGTCATCGCTTCAAGCCGTTTCATCAAAAGCGTCTCACCAATTTCCTGACGACCCACAGCGACTTGGCGCTGTTCGGCGAGAAGCCGCGATATTTCGACAGGATCGAAAGGGTCAGCCCGAAGGGCGGCCAGAAAGGCTTCGAAGCGCTGGCGCAGGCTTTCGCGGCTTTCGCGTATCTGCGTGCGGTTCTTCACCACGTCTTGCATCAGAGCGCGGCGTTCTTCTTTGGGAAGGGCCCGGAAAAAAGGCTCGCCAATGACCCCGCGTGCCGAGCCATTATCGCCACGTTTCCGCGGGCCGTCAGGGGACAGCATCGCGCCAACCACAAGCCCGGCTATCAAAAGGTTTGCCCCAAGCGAAACGAACAGCAGCGGCATGACCCAGCGGCGTTTCTTGGGTGTCTCAGGCGTGGTTTCGATCATTATCCGGTCCTCACTCACTCAAACTCAAAGCGGACAAATCGGCGCCCGGCAAGAATGCGTAAAGCCCGACTGTCTCGTCGGTCAGGGTCGTAAAGTCGCTGATCGCATCGGGCATGACAAATCCAATCCAGAGGCCCAGAACAGCAGCGCCCGAAAGCCCCGAGGCTGCAAACCACCCCTTCAATCCGCCAAGGAACGGGGCAGGTGTCTGCGCCACCGGTATGGGGCGTGGCAGCGCTGCCTCGGCATCGGCTGTCAGGCGTGCAAGGAAAGCACCAGAGGCTTTCGGCGCATCGTCTTGCCCGCTGGCAAACAGCGCGTCCAGTGCAGCGTCTTCTCGTCTGTCCTTATCCATTTTCATACCCCAGTTCTTCTTTCCGTCCGGCAAGCGCTGCCTTCAGGGTTCGCTTTCCTCTGGCCGTCAGACTCTCGACGGCCTCGATACCAATGTCCATTACCTGAGCAATCTCGGGGTTGGTCAGCCCTTCGAGATGGCGCAGAATAACGGCCTGCCTTTGTCGGTCGGGCAATGCGTCCAGAGCGTTCTGCAAAGCTTTGGCGCGATGCGCTTCGGTCATCTGCTCTACAGCGCTAAGAATGTCCGCTTCGGGTTCTGCAACCGCATCAATGGCAACCTGAGCGCGGGTTTTCCGACGTCGCAAGCGGTCTGTGCAAAGGTTCGCAACCACGCGGTACGTCCAGGTCGAAACCTGCGCTTCGCCTTGTCGCCATTCGGGTGCGATCTTCCATAGCTTCAGCATGGCTTCCTGCACGACATCTTCGGCTTCTGTGCGGTCGCCCAAAACACGTGCGGCATAGGCGAACAGTCGTGGTCCAAGCTTTTCAACCAAAGCACGGCCTGCTGAAGCGTCACCGTTGGCGAAGGCAACAAGAAGCGCCGCATCGGGCGCCTGCTCGGCAGAAGGGGTTTGGTCCATTGTGGTCCCGAAGTAGCGCCGGATTGCTTGTCAGGCAATCCGGCAGGTGTCAGGGTCAATTACGGTGCTTGCCCCATCCACGCTTTCCGTCACGGTCCCCGCCATTGCGGCGTTCGGCCATCCGCTCTTTCGCAGCTTCGAACTCTTCTGCACTGATGCCGCCGGATTCGTCGGTATCAAGGCGCGTCAGCATCCGTTCGCCCATGCCGCCACGACCGCGACCTTCCAAAACATCGCGGCTAAGAACACCGTCGCCGTCGGCATCAAGGCGGCTGAACTGCTCGGCAGCCCGTTCAGTTGCACGCGCAGATGCGGCTGCAACGAACTCTGCTTGGCTGACCGAACCGTCGCCGTCTGTATCCAACTCGCCAAAGCGGTTTTCTCTCAGCGCGGCCATGTCTTCGGCAGTGATCTCGCCGCTTCCATCTACGTCGAGCGTTTCAAAATCCATCTGAGCGCCGCCCGGGCCGTTTGCCATTGCAGCGCCTGCGCCCATAGCGATCAGCGAACTTGCCAGAAGTATCTTCAGTGTTGCGTTATCCATTTGTCGGCTCCTTGCCTTTGTTATGTGGGTTAAACGGCAGCCCTTCGGATTTCCGTCGCAAAAAGTTTCTGGCACTGCGGCGGCGAGCATGTCTTTGTTGAAACCAAAGCGGAGGAAACCATGCAGGATATCGTCATACTCTCGGGCGCACGTACCGCGATCGGCACTTTCGGAGGCACGCTGGCCGGAACAACGCCCATTGCTTTGGGCACAGTGGTCGCCAAAGCGGCGCTGGAACGAGCGGG
Organism: uncultured Alphaproteobacteria bacterium; assembly: GCA_963841595.1. Lineage (GTDB taxonomy): Bacteria > Pseudomonadota > Alphaproteobacteria > Rhodobacterales > Rhodobacteraceae > CAWJDD01. Next base: position 441,394 of record CAWJDD010000005.1, read on the forward strand.
CGTCGAAGGCGGCCAGATCGGGCATGTTGCCTATGGTCATGTGATCAACACCGAACCGCGCGACATGTATCTAAGCCGCGTTGCCGCAATGGACGCCGGTATCCCTGAAACCACGCCCGCCATGAACGTTAACCGCCTTTGCGGGTCGGGTGCTCAGGCCATCGTATCGGTCATTCAGGCGCTGGCCATGGGCGATGCCGCCTTTGGATTGGCCGGTGGGGCGGAAAACATGAGCCGCTCGCCTTTCACGCTGCCTGCCGCGCGTTGGGGGCAGAAGATGGGAGACGCCGTGGGGCAGGACATGATGCTTGGCGCGCTTAATTGTCCGTTTGGCACCGGGACATATGGGCGTCACAGCGGAAAACGTGGCCGCCGAACATGACATCAGCCGCGAGGCTCAGGATGCTTTTGCCGTCGAAAGCCAGACCCGCGCAGCCCGTGCGATTGCGAAAGGGTTTTTCAAAGAGCAGATCGTGCCGGTCGAGGTGAAGGTCCGCCGTAATACGGTGATGTTTGACAAAGATGAGCACCCCAAAGAAACCTCTGCCGAAGTGCTGGCCGGTCTTCGCGCTGTATTTCAGAAAGACGGGACGGTAACTGCGGGTAATGCCAGTGGCATCAACGACGGTGCAGCCGCACTGGTGCTTGCTACCGCCGAGGCTGCCGAGGCCGCAGGCGCGAAGCCTTGGGCGCGGGTGGTGGGATATGCCCATGCCGGGGTGCGTCCCGAAGTGATGGGGATTGGCCCCGTTCCGGCTGTCGAAGCTTTGCTGAAAAAGACGGGCCTGAGCGCTCAGGATTTCGATGTAATCGAATCGAACGAGGCCTTCGCAGCACAAGCTTTGGCGGTGAATAAGGGCCTTGGTCTTGATCCGGCAAAGGTCAATCCGAACGGCGGCGCCATCGCATTGGGTCATCCGGTTGGCGCCACTGGCGCCATTCTGGCGGTCAAAGCGCTTTATGAACTTGAGCGCACCGGCGGAACGAAAGCATTGGTCACTATGTGCATCGGCGGTGGGCAGGGCATCGCCCTTGCTTTGGAGCGTACGGCTTAACGGGCTGTTTACCTAAACAAAGTGATAACGGCGGCACTTCCAGATAGGAGCGCTGCCAAATGGACCTGTCCGAAAAACTTGTTGCCGAACGTCGTGCACGCCTTGCCGCCGAACGTACGCTGGAACAGATGAAATCCGAACTTTATCAGGCGAACGAGAATATCTCGTCGCACGCAAGAAATCTGTCCACCGAAATCGCCAGCACGCAACAGCAGGTGGTCCACGTCAAGAACGAGGCAGCTGATCTCAAGCTTCGCTATGACAACGCCCAGCAAAGTCTGGCGAGCGCCAAAAGCGCCATCACCATTGCCGAACGTCGCCTGTGGGATTCGCTGGAAACTATCCGTGATGGTTTCGCGGTTTTTGGGCCGGACGATATTCTGATTGCAGCAAACCGGGCGTATCTTTCGGTTTTCGACGGCCTTGAAATGGTACGTCCCGGCATCGCTTTGGCCGAGCTTTTCGCTCTGTTGGCCGAGGAAGGAATCGTTGACACAGGCGATCTGAAAGCCGGCGACTGGCAAACCGATATGTTGAGTTGTCTGAAGCAAAATCGGATTGACCCAGCCGTCCTGAAAATCTGGAACGGAACCTATATCAAGCTGATTGACCGCCGGACGCGGGATGGTGATCTTGTTACACTGGCGCTGAACATCACTGACCAGATCGAGCGCGAAAAGCAACTGGAGGAAACCAGCTTGCGGGCTGAAGCCGCGAACCGTGCCAAGTCAGCTTTTCTTGCCAACATGAGCCACGAGATCAGGACGCCGATGAACGGCATCATTGGTATGGCCGATCTGTTGGCCGAAACAACATTGGACGAAGAACAGCGGACCTTTATCGACACGATCCGGTCGTCCGGTGAAGCACTTTTGGTGATCATCAACGATGTGCTCGACTATTCGAAGATCGAAGCCGAGAAGATCAGCCTCAAGGCGCGCGCCTTCGATCTGGAACGCTGCATCCACGACGTTGTAACGCTTCTCAGCCCAAGTGCCTTTGATAAGGGTATACAGATTGCCGTCGACTATGACCTGTTTATGCCAACCAGCTATGAAGGCGACGCCGGGCGCGTCCGGCAGGTTCTGACCAACCTTGTTGGCAACGCAATCAAGTTCACCGCCGAAGGCCATGTTGCAATTCAAGTTGTTGGTCTGCCGACTGAAAACGATGGCAGCTATCGGATCCACCTGACTGTCGAAGACACCGGCATCGGGATCGCGTCAGACAAACTGGACGATGTTTTCCGCGAATTTCATCAAGTGGAAAACGACCGTGACCGTGCACATGATGGCACGGGGCTTGGTCTGGCCATCAGTTCGCGTTTGATTGATCTGATGGACGGCGAAATCTGGGTCGATAGTGAAGAAGACAAAGGGTCGGTCTTTGGTTTCCAGATCACTCTTCCGGTCGTGGCGGAAATCGAACCCCATGAAATTTCTGCGCCGGGCTGGATGGACCGGGCCATCGTACTGGACCGCGAGGGTCTGAACCGGTCGATCTTGATTAAACAGCTAAGCCTGATTGGATTACATACAGTTGTGGCGTCTTCGCTTGGCGAAGTGTCGGAACAAAGACCGTCTTCGAACGATCTTGTGTTTCTGGGTGTTGATGCGGATGATCACATTCTGGAGGCCGCCCGCGCTTTGCGTGAACAGTTCGCGCCTGCGGCCGTTTTTCTGCTGTCAGATGGGCCAGGTCGCGCACCTAAAGACGAAGCTGTGTTTGACGGCATTCTGCAGCGCCCGGTTCTTCGCGCGGATATGAACAAGTGTCTGCGGGGAGTCACCCGCAGGGTCGCAGCTGCGACACCATTCGGACAGCCTCTGCCTCGGGACGGGGATGAAGGTCCGATGCTTCAAAACCCGGCGCCGATTGGGATCGTTTCTCCAACCGTGACGGCCTCACCGGTTCTTCCGCCAGAAGCGCCCAGCATCCCCATGCCGGTTACTGAGTCCTCGCAGGTGCAACAGCATGATCCGGCTGAAACTGTCGAACCGAACATGCAAAGTGCGTTGCCGGAGCAGCCAGAGATTACCGATACGCCTGCGCCAGCTGTCGACGGTGTTGGCACCGAACTTGATGCCGGCGCGCCGATTGCAAAGACATCATCACCGGACGACCTTGCAGGCTTCGATCCTGTCGAACACGCGTTGGCGGGGTCAAATGATACGCACGAAGTTGATGCCGCTATTGACGATGATCCAGCTTCTGCACTCGACGATACTGCCGCCGAATTGCCGCTTGAAACGGTGACAAAGCCATTTGAAACTGCGCCATCCGTCAGCATTGAGCCGACTGAAGAAAATGAAGCGGTGGAAATGCCGGAAGTTTCGAGTTCTGTAGAGACTTCACCGGCATTTGTATCGCAAGACCGCGGGACGAACCCAAGCGTCGTGGCAGATGCGGATGCGTCTTTCGAACCAGATGAAACGGCGATGGATGACAAGTGGAGACAGACGTCCAGCGTGGTCCAGCCATACGCGGGCGTTCCGCAAGCTTCTGATATAAAGCCAGATACTGCTAAAATCGCACCGCCGTTGCCTCGCGAGATCGCCGAACCGTTGGCCCCCGCCGAAGAGGCCCTGACCAAGACTTCGCTTGCTGCGCCTGTTTCCGAAGCTGTGACGGAAGAGATGCTGGATGCAGCATTTGATCTTGCCGAGGCAGAGTTCGACCTTGTCGGATCGCCGCCCGAAGAAGCAATTGAGCCGCCGCGCCTGATGCGCGTCCTTGTGGCTGAAGACAATCGCACCAACCGTCTTGTCCTAGAGAAGATGCTTCAATCATTGAACATCGATCTTGTCTTTGCCGAGAACGGCCAAGAGGCAGTTGATCATTTTCAATGGCAGCGGCCTGACCTTCTGTTCACCGACATTTCGATGCCAAAAATGGACGGCAAGGAAGCCGCCCGTCGGATTCGCGCCCTTGAAACCCAAATGCAGTCAGACCCATGTCCGATCGTCGCAATCACGGCGCATGCTATGGATGGCGACGCCGACGATATTCTTGCAGCCGGCATCGACCACTATATGACAAAGCCGGTGAAGAAAGCTGACCTGATTGAACACATCCTTGCCGTCTGGCCGGATGAGACACAGCCTGTGCTGCCGGAAGAGGCTGATCAGGCCGCCGCGGCTTCGGCCCGGTGAAAGATCAGGGTTTTGCCGTCTTCGCCCGTCTCGACGAAGCGGTATCCGCCCAGATCGAAGTGTTTTAACTCTTCGATCTCTGTGATGCGGTTCTCGACGATGAAGCGGGCCATGGCACCGCGGGCCTTCTTGGCGAAGAAGCTGACGATCTTGGGATTTCCGTTCTTTAATTCATAGAATTGGGGTGTCACGACCGACAGTTTCAGTGCCTTCAGATCAACTGCGCCGAAATATTCCTGACTTGCGCAATTGACCAGCGTGTCTGTGCCAAGGTCTTCGCCTGCTTCATTCAGATAGCGGGAAATTTCGTCCCGCCAAAACGCATAGAGGTTGCTTCCGCGCCGGGTTCTCAGACGACTGCCCATTTCCAGCCGGTAGGGCTGAATGGCGTCCATCGGGCGCAATACGCCGTAGAGGCCCGAAAGAATGCGCATGTGGCTTTGGGCACGTTCGCGGCCTTCGGCATTCAGCGATGCGGCGTCGAAGCCCTGAAAAGTGTCGCCAGCAAAGGCATAAAGCGCAGGTCGCGTGTTATCGGCGCTGGGTGCATCCTGAAAGGTTTTGAACCGGTCACGGTTGAGTTTTGCCAGATCGTCGGACAGGTCCATCAGTGATTTCAGCTTGGCCAGCGTCAATTGTCGCGCGTGGCTGGCAAGGCGATTAGCCTGCGGCAGAAAGGCAGGTTCGGTGGTGTCAAAATCGCGCTCGGTCCAATCGAGCCTTTTGGCAGGGGAGACAACGACAAGCATCAGCAGGTATCCTCAATCTTTGACCCATGAATTAGCACAGACGCAGCGCTTGGCCAGAGGGTTTGCGCCACGCTTTGCGTGTCGCCGAGCCAGAGGGGCTCTGCCCCTCCGGACCTCCCCGGAGTATCTTTTGGATCAATGAAGGTCAGGCTTCCGAGAGGATTTCGGCGAATGCGGCACTGAACCGTTCGGTCAGGCGATCCCCCAGCAGCCTTTCAAGTTGATCGGTGGTGCCGGGGCCGAGGGCCGCGATTTTGGCCAGAAGGGACGCGGAACAGGACATGGGTTTGCCGGTTCCGTCTTCACCCCGACTGAGGCGGGCCTGAGCGGCAAGAAGCTTGTCGTAGGTTTCACCGGTGCCTCTGCCTGCCAGTTTTCGCCGCGCTGGATGGGCCGGGGCGGGTTGGTCGCCGGTAATAACTTCCAGAAACGTCGCACCATAGCGGTCGAGTTTCTTGGCGCCGACGCCGTTGATCGCGGCCATCTGGTCGAGTGTGGTGGGGCGCTTCTCGGCCATCTCGATCAACGTGCGGTCGGGGAAGATGACATAGGCAGGTGCGCGTTGTGCTTCGGCAAGGGCGCGGCGCCGGGCCTTGAGGGCAGCCAGAAGCGGCGCGTCTTCTTCCGAGACCAATGCTTTGGCCTGTGCGCGGCGCGGGGCGGCGGCAAGCGTGTCGCGCCGCAGGGTGATGGGTGCTTCGCCTTTCAGGATCGGTTTGGCGGCATGGGTGATCCGAAGCGCACCGTGGCGTTCTGGATCGGGGCGGACCAGATCATGACCCATCATCTGGCGAAAGATCGCGGTCCATTGCCGCCGGTCGATGTCTTGCCCCACGCCGAAAGTTGGCAGGCGGTCATGGCCGCGCTGGATGACTTTTTCAGTGGTGGCACCCACCAAGATGTCGGTCAGATGGCCAACGCCAAAGCTTTCGCCCGTGCGCAAAACCGCAGAAAGGGCTTTCATGACGGCTTCGGTGCCATCGAAGGTTTCGGGCGGTGTCGTGCAGAGGTCGCAGTTGCCGCAAGGCTCGGCCACTTCGTCGAAATAGGCGAGCAGCCTTTGGCGTCGGCATGCTTGTGCTTCGGCCAGACCCAGTAAAGCGTTGAGACGGCCATGGTCGGCATTGCGACGCTCGGCGGGTGCGGGGCTTTCGTCGATTTGCATGCGGCGAAAACGGATGTCGTCTGAACCGTAAAGCGTCAGCGTTTCGGCAGGCGCACCGTCGCGTCCGGCGCGGCCAACTTCCTGATAATACGCCTCGATTGATTTGGGCAGATCGGCATGAGCCACCCAGCGGATATCGGGTTTGTCGACGCCCATACCAAAAGCAACCGTGGCGCAGACGATCAGGTCGTCGTCGGTCTGAAAGCGGCGTTCGACCTCACGCCGGGTCTGCGGGTCCATCCCGCCGTGATAAGCCAGCGCCGATTGCCCGGCTTTTCCCAAGGCTGTGGCAAGCGTTTCAGTCTTGGCGCGTGTCCCACAATAGACAATGCCGGATTGGCCTTTGCGGGCGGCGGCGAAGGCAAGGATTTGCTCGCGGGGCTTGTTTTTGGGCGCGAAGGCAAGGTGGATGTTGGGCCGGTCGAAGCCGCCAAGGAAAATCCGGGGCGGGGTGCCTGCAAACAGACGCTCGACGATTTCATCCCGCGTTTCGGCGTCTGCTGTTGCGGTGAAGGCGGCAAGAGGCACGTCCAGAGCGCGGCGTAGCCCGCCAATGCGCAGATAGTCGGGGCGGAAATCGTGGCCCCATTGGCTGACGCAATGCGCTTCGTCCACGGCCAGAAGAGTGACGTTGGCTTGCGACAAAAGCCGGTCGGTGCCGCCCGAGGCAAGTCGCTCGGGGGCCATGTACAAAAGCTTGAGCGTGCCATCGTTCATGGCTTTGAACACGGCGTCTGTTTCTTCTTCGGTATTGCCGGAAGTTAAGGCACCCGCTTCGACACCCGCTTCGCGGAGTGCACGCACCTGGTCGCGCATCAAGGCGATCAATGGCGAGATGACAACGGTCAGGCCCGGTCGCAAAAGAGCGGGCAGCTGAAAGCAAAGAGATTTTCCGCCGCCCGTGGGCAGGATGGCAAGCACGTCTTCGCCATCCGTCACGGCGTTGACGATATCTTCCTGCAACGGGCGGAAATGATCATATCCGAACACGTCGGACAGAAGTTTTTGGGCGGTCGGTGATGCGCCGTCCATCGATTGCCTCGAATTTTATTCATCTGCTCTTTGGCTATACTGTCGCATCTGAACAGGGGGTGAACAAGGTGAGACTTAGATGAAAGAGCGGGCCAGATTGGGTACGACGATATCGCGCAGGATGATGATGATCAGGAAGGCAACCAACGGGGCCAGATCCAAGCCACCGGTATTCGGCAGCATGCGCCGGATTGGCTGATAAACCGGTTCCAACAGGCGTGTCAGCCCATCCCAGATCGAGGCGACCAGCGGTTGGCGAAGGTTCAGAACCTGAAAATTGATCAGCCAGCTCATGATCACATGGACCAGCAGGATCATGAATGCCACATCAAGCAGCAGAAGCAAAATTTGGAAGATCGACATCATGAGCATCGACTTAAGTGCCAAGTGTCCCCGGTGCAAGCCCGGTATGACCCAGCGTCGCACTTGAACTTAATCGCATTTGAATGAATTCGACGGGGGAAGGAGCCGCGCCATGTATCCCGTCATCCGATTAGCAAAGCAGATTGTCCTGAACCGCAAGGCTGGGCCGATTGCTTTGGATGCGACGCATCTGACTTATTTGCGGGCCTGGCCTTTGGATATCGATGTCTTTCTTGATCTGAACAATGGTCGCATTCTGACACTGATGGATCTGGGCCGCATCGGATATTTTACTCGAAACGGCGTGATCAAGGCGCTGAAAGACAAAGGCTGGTACGGCACCGTCGCGGGCAGTGTCATTCGGTATCGCCGCCGGATCACGGTGTTCCAGCGGCTGGAACTGCGGACCCGTGTCTTGGGTTGGGACGCGAGGTTCACCTATTTCGAGCACAGCCTTTGGCACAAGGATCAGTGTTGCGCCCATGCTGTGGTCCGCACGGCGATCACGGATGGCAAAGGGATTGTACCCTCTGAAAAGGTTGCCGCGGTGCTAGGGTTTGACACCGAAAGCCCGCCGTTGCCCGATTGGGTCAATGCTTGGGACGGGGCCGAGCAGCAAAGACCTTGGCCACCGTCTTAGGGGATTGCTTTGATGGCGACCCCCGGCTCTAACAGCTGAGCAGGGAGAGCTGATGACGTCGCCGAAAAAACGCATTCTTGGGTGGTATTTCTTCGACTGGGCGACGCAGCCCTACCACACTGTCCTTCTTACTTTCGTTTTCGGGCCGTTTTTTGCAGCCACAGCCACGGGCTATTTCGCGGGTACAGGGCTGGAGGAACAAGCCGCCGACGCCAAGGCGCAGTCGATCTGGTCACTCTGCCTGACGATCACAGGACTTATCGTCGGCTTTGGCGGGCCCATTATGGGCGCATTGGCTGACACGTCGGGGCGACGCATGCCGTGGATCGTCGGCGTTTTCGGCGGTCTTTGTCGTTGGCGCCAGCGGGCTTTGGTTGACCGACCTGAAGGTGCGAACCTATCTTCGCGCTGGTCCTGTTCGGCATCGGTTTTATCGGTGCGGAATACGCGCTGATCTTCACCAACGCACAACTGCCGGCGCTCGGCACCCCCGCAGAAATCGGCAAGATCTCCGGTTCGGGCTTTGCGTTTGGCTATGCTGGGCGGGCTGATCGCGTTGACCATTGTGCTGGTGTTTTTCGTCGAACAATCCGAACGGCAAGACCATTGCCGGGCTCGCACCCGCTGTTCGGCCTGGACCCCGAAGCGCCGCGAGGGCACACGCTTTGCCGGGCCGTTCACCGCGCTTTGGTTCGCTCATCTTCATGATCCCGTACTTCCTCTGGGTGCGTGAGGTGCGCGGCCTGCGACCAACGCCACTCGATGTCGGCAGCATTTTCCAGTCTTGGCAGCTCGATCCGTGGCGCTGAGCGACCCGCAGAAGCCTCGCCGCCTATCTCGGAAGTTCGATGCTATACCGCGACGCGTTGAACGGGCTCTACGGCTTCGGCGGCGTCTATGCGGGGCTGGTGCTGAACTGGGAAATCACCCGGATCGGCGTCTTCGGTATCGTCAGCGTGCTGGCAGCGGCCGTATTTTCGTGGATCGGCGGAGGTCTGGACAAACGCTTCGGCCCCAAACCCGTCATCGTCACCGCAATTCTTGGCCTGATGGCCGTCTGCCTGACCATCGTGAACATGAGCCGCGAGGCCATCTTCGGCGTGCGCGCTTACCCCCGGTTCAACGCTGCCCGACACCATCTTCCTGATCTGCGGTATCCTGATCGGCGGCCTCGGCGGCATACTGCAGGCTTCAAGCCGCTCGCTCATGGTACGCCACACCGACCACGACAGCCCCAACCGAAAGCTTCGGGCTCTATGGCCTGTCGGGCCGCGCCACCGCCTTCCTGGCTCCTGCACTGATCGGGCTGGTGACAACTGCAACCGAAAACGCACGCCTGGGCGTGTCACCGCTAATCGCACTCTTTATTTTGGGACTTGTTCTGTTACGCTGGGTTCAACCCGAAGGAGATCGAGCAGACCTAAATGGTCAAACTCCTCATCGCCACCGCTCTGACCGCGCTTCTGGTCACGCTTTCATCGGCCTGCGCCGAACCGTTGGCCAAGGAACTGTTTGGCGCCGAACACAGCGCCTCGCGCCAGAAAGCCGCGCCCTATGGCAGGCTACGCCAAAGGCTGTCTGGCGGGCGGCGAACAGCTTGCCCGAAACCGGACCAACATGGCAGGCCATGCGCCTGTCGCGCAACCGCAATTGGGGTCATCCGGACACGATCGACATTCATCGAACGCCTGTCCGAAGTCGCCGCCCGCAAAAGACGGCTGGAACGGCCTTTACATCGGCGACATCTCGCAACCGCGCGGCGGCCCGATGCTGTCCGGCCATGCGCAGCCACCAGCTTGGCCTCGACGTCGATATCTGGATGCTTCCCGCCCAGAACGCTGAACCTTGGCCGAACCGAACGCGAGAACCTATCTCGTCGATCTCGATGCGCCGCGCCAAGGGCGCCTATGTGAACGAAAGCTGGACCCGCCAGCACCACAACATCCTGAAGGCCGCCGCGCAGGACCAGTCGGTTGCGCGCATTTTCGTCTTTCCCGGCGCCAAGGTGCAGATGTGCAACGACGAAAAGGGCGACCGCGCCTGGCTGCGCAAGATCCGGCCCTGGTGGGGCCATCACTATCATTTCCACGTTCGCCTGAATTGCCCGAAAGGTGCGAGCGCCTGTGTCGAATCAGGCACCGCCGCCCGCCGGTGATGGCTGTGCTGACGCGCGAAGAATGGGTGCACAACATCCTGAACCCGCCGCCGCCCAACCCGAATGCGCCGCCACCCGAAACCACGCCGCGAATACGTGCTGGCCGATCTGCCGAAGCAATGCGCCCAAGTATTGTCGCGCTGATCCTCGCGCTTGGCGCGACCAGCCCGGCGGTTGCCGAGGACTTGATCCCTGATCGGCGTGTTCGAATGGGAGACGGAGTCATCGTCGGCGTCTCGGGGATCGAGGTCTCAGAGGACGGCGGCTCTTCACCGCCGTCAGCGACCGGGCTGGTGGCTGCGGGGCCAGTTTGCGCGCAGACGGCGACAGGATTATCCGATATCGACCATCGACAGCCTGACCGCGATCCTCGGCACCGACTGGCTGCCGGTGTCCGCGCGACGCGTCGGCGACTGGTCGGATGCCGAAGGTCTGGCCATCGCGCCGGACGGAACCGCCTGGGTTTCGTTCGAACGGTGGGCACATGTCTGGAAGTTCGACGCGGTCTATGGACAGCCCAGTGGATCAAGGATCATCCAACGTTTCTACGACCATTCCGAAAACTGGCAACTGGAAGCAGCGGCCATCGCTTCGGATGGCACGGTTTATGCGTTTTCTGAAAAGCCGTTGCTGGAAGGGTTCCCGATCTATCGCCTTGGCGAGGACGCACTTGGACCATTGACGGCTATCTGCCCGAACAGGACGTCTTTGCCATTGTCGGAGCTGATTTCGACGACAAACGACGAACTCTACCTTCTGGAACGAAAACTTGTGGTCGGGCTTTGGTGGCAGAACCGCGTGCGCCGGGTCCGGCTGGATGGCACCGAAGATACCATTCTCTGGACCGGCGAGCGCGGCGAGTATCGGAAATCTCGAAGGCATTTCGGTCTGGCGCGATGCGACGGGCCTGCGTCTTACAATGGTTTCCGACAACAATGGCGACGAGTGACCTACCCAGTTCGTCGAGTTCCGCTTGACCGACTAAGCGAGGGCGGTATTTCGCCGCGTTCCCGATGAACGGGGCCAAGTCTCCGACCACCTTGTCAAAACGGAAACCAGACATGACCCGCATTCTTCCCGGCATCCTTGCCATGGCCGCCATTGTCGTGGTCTCGAACATCCTTGTGCAGTTCCTGATCTTGACGGTCTGCTGACATGGGGTGCTTTCACCTATCCGTTCGCCTTTCTGGTCACGGACGTGATGAACCGCGTCTATGGCGCTGCAATGGCCCGCCGGGTTGTCTTCGCGGGCTTTGTCACCGGTGTGATTTGCTCATTGATCGGCAGCCAGATCATGGGCGAGTTTGGTCCGCTTGTGCCGCTCCGTATCGCCGTTGCATCGGGAATGGCTTTCCTGACAGCACAGCTTTTGGACGTAGCAATCTTTGATCGCTTGCGGGCAGGCGCATGGTGGCGCGCGCCGCTTGCTTCGACAGTTGTGGGGTCTGCTGTTGATACGGCGTTGTTTTTCACCATCGCTTTTGCCGGGTTCGTCAGCTTCGGTGGATCGGCCGACGAAGCCGTTGCATGGGCCTGATCCTGCGCCGTTCCTTTTGGGATCGGGTCCGAAATGCCGCTTTGGATGACGCTGGCGGTTGCCGACTGGGGCGTCAAAATCTTGATCGCTTTAGTGGCATTGGTCCCATTTCGCATGATTGTGAGCAAAATATCGGCACCACTTGCGTAAATTCATTTGACAGACACTAAATATGTGCCAACCTGCTTTTATCGGAAACAAAATTGAAAGGAGGTGGTCCAGTGTCTAGAGCGATATTGGAGAGAGGTGTCCGGACAATCAGGGAGGTTTTCGTCTAGGGGCAATCCCCTTCAGACAGAACTAATCTGTTTGGGCCATCGGCTTGACCGATCCCTATCTGGCCCATCTTCAAGAGACTCGGAAGGGTCGCCAAGGGCGACCCTTCTTCTGTTCAGCCCTGTAAGAACAGGTGAAATTGTGGTTTCACTGACCCCATGCGCATCACGCCGGACATCGAAATCGAAGATTGGGAACTGACAGAACAGTTCGTCCGCGCCAGCGGACCCGGTGGGCAGAACGTCAACAAGGTGGCGTCTGCGGTGGAACTTCGCTTCGAGGCTGAACGCTCGCCAAGTTTGTCTGAACCGGTAAAACGGCGTCTGCAAGCGGCTTGCGGGGCGGCGTTGGACCAAGGACGGCGCCGTGGTGATCCAGGTCTCGGAGGAGCGAAGTCAGGCCCGGAATCGCGAAATCGCACGCGAGCGTCTGGCAGACCTGATCCGCAAGGCCAGCATCAAACCCAAACCGCGGCATAAAACGCGCGTGTCACTGTCTCAAAAGCGCAAACGACTGGAAGCCAAGCGGCACCGCGGGGCAATCAAGGCATTGCGTCGCCCGGACGCCGAAGATTGAGACAGAAACTGCAGAACGTGCGTTTTCCGACCTGATTCCTGCGCAGAAATCGCTTTGCAACCCAAAGACACACCTGCCATTCAGGTCAAAATTTGTATCAGGAGGCCTTCCATGAAGGACGACAAGTCACGCGTGTTCCGCGATGCACATCAGGATATCGAAACCGCGAGCGAGATACCTGATACGCCGCAAACGCGCTCGCCGTCCTATCGTCTGGCCTTTGCCGATGCGGATTTCCTGTGCCGCGAAGAATTGCGGCCCGTTCGACTTCAGCTTGAACTTTTGAAGCCCGAAATGCTGATGACGGAATACGGGATCGAGTCGACCGTCGTGCTGTTTGGCGGCGCGCGCATTCCCGAGCCCGGATAAGAAAGACACCGCGCGCACGAAGACGCTTGCCGATCTCAGTCGCTTTTACGACGAGGCGCGCAACTTTGCGCGTCTGATCACCGAGCGATCAATGGCAAACGAAAACCACGGCCGGGAGAATGTCATCGTCACCGGTGGTGGTCCCGGCGTGATGGAAGCGGGAAACCTCGGAGCATTCGAGAGCGGGTGGCGTGTCGATCGGTCTGAACATTGTGCTTGCCTCACGAGCAGGCGCCAAACGAGTTATGTGACGCCGGATCTGGCGTTCAACTTCCACTATTTCGCGATCCGCAAGATGCACTTCCTGATGCGTGCAGCGGCTGTTGCTATGTTCCCCGGAGGTTTCGGCACGCTGGACGAAATGTTCGAGTCGCTTACGCTTATCCAGACCGGTCGCATGAAGCCTGTGCCCTTTCTGTTGTTCGGCAGTGACTTCTGGAAAAAGATCATCGACTGGGACGCCCTTGTCAGACGCTGGTACAATTTCAGCCAGTGATCTTGAGTTGTTCCGTTTTGTCGATACTGCTGAAGAAGCGATAGCCGCAATGGATGGCTGGGCAGATGGCGATCGGCGCGATAGCCTGCCTGATCGCGACTGACACGAAAAGGAGACGTCGATGATGGTTCTTATCTATTTCTTGCTGATTGGTCTGGCCGCCGGATGGCTGGCTGGCCAGATCATGAAGTCCGAGCGCGGTTTGGCCGGTAATCTTGTGGTCGGGGTCGCTGGCGCTTTCATAGGTGGCTTTTTAGGCAAGCTTATCGGGCTAACAGCGACCGGGCTGATCGGCGGGTTGATCCTTGCTACGATCGGAGCCGTGGTCCTGTTGTGGCTGATCAACAAATTCGGAAGCTGAACGCCTTCGCTCAGCTTGCTCCGGTTTCCGCTGCGATCTGGGCGCGCGACTTGCGTTCCCGTTCGGTCGCGGACTTCAACTGCCCACAGGCTGCCATGATGTCTTCGCCGCGTGGCGTGCGAATGGGCGAAGCGTACCCGGCTTTATAGACGATATCGGCGAAAGCCCTGATGCGGTCCCAGTCCGACCGCTCGTAGGGCGCGCCCGGCCATTCGTTAAACGGGATCAGGTTGATCTTGGCAGGAATGCCCTTGATCAGTTTGATCAGGCGGCGCGCATCTTCGTCACTGTCATTCACGCCCTTCAGCATCACATATTCGAACGTGATCCGCTCGGAATTCGACGACTTGGGATAGGCTCTCAAAGCGTCCAGCAAGTCGGCCAGCGGCCATTTCTTGTTGATTGGCACCAGCTTGTCGCGGATTTCGTCCGTCGTGCCGTGAAAGCTGATCGCCAGCATACAGCCGATTTCTTCTGCCGTCCGTGCAATCTCGGGGACGACGCCACTGGTCGACAGGGTGATCCGGCGGCGTGACAAGGCAATGCCTTCGCCGTCCATGGCGATTTTCATCGCGTCACGCACGGCTTCGAAGTTGTAAAGTGGCTCGCCCATGCCCATCAGAACGATGTTGGACAACAACCGCGGGCCCGCGTCGCCGGTGCCAACGCCGGGTTCAGGCCATTCGTCTAGATCGTCGCGTGCGACCATGATCTGACCGACAATCTCGGCGGGCGTCAGGTTGCGAACCAGCTTCTGCGTGCCAGTGTGGCAGAACGAGCATGTCAGCGTACAACCCACCTGGACTGGAAATGCAAAGCGTGCCGCGATCTTCTTCCGGGATGTAAACGGTCTCGACCTCGTGCCCGCCAGCGATCCGAACAAGGTACTTGCGCGTGCCGTCGTCGCTGACCTGACGGCGTAACGACCTCGGGCACGGTCACTGTGAAACGTTTCGCCAACATGGCGCGGTAGTCTTTGGAAAGGTTGGTCATCGCAGCAAAGTCGCGCACGCCCCAGTGGTAGATCCACTGCCAGATCTGATTCACGCGCATGCTGGCCTGTTTTTCGGGCGTGCCTGCTTCAATCAAAGCTGCCTTCAATCCGTCACGGGTCAGGCCCACAAGGTTTACCGTACCCTCGGGGGCTTCCTTGCGGGGGATGGTCACAACATCTTGAGTGATTGGCGCAGTGGCGGTCATGGTCGAGGCTTTCCTGGGTCAAACCGGGCATATAGGCGATATGCCTGAAATGCCAAAACAATTCAGCGGCAAGAATTGCGTTGTTCGCAGAAACGAACCAGAAAATGTGCGATTTCTGTCCCGTTGCGCAGTTCGTGCAAAGCTTTTCGGCTTCTTCGATCATCGCCGTCGCACCCAAAAGCGAGAACGTGTCCTTGGTCTGCGTGCCGCGCGCCGAACGCGCGGTCAACACTGCATTTGCGCCGCGCTTCATGGCTGTTACGATCTTCTGGTCTTCGGCCGGCGTTGCAGGCCAAGCGTATTCGCCTTCGGTGAAAAGCTCGAAACGTTGAACCGCCGACTTCCATCGTTGCGGTCGAGCCTTCGGCAAAAGGATAGCCGCCTGTAAAGCTGACTTCGCCCGCGATGCTTTGCTCTGGACGATACGTCACAAACAACAGGATATCGCCCCGACGCACTGAAACACTGCGTCCGTCGCGCGTGTTGCTAGTTTCTTTCGGCGCGGTTACGGCCCAGCATTCCTTGGGGTCGTTCCCTTCGAACACCGCCCAATCGGTGTCTGCGGCGACCCGATTTGTTTCGTCTTGCGCGCTGGCTGGCAGGCTTACGCAAATCGCCAGCGCCGCCAATGTCGAAAGTATCCGTCCAGTTTTCATCCTGTCTGCCTTTGCCTGCGTGACACCCGGTGCTGCGGTTCTTTTGCAATCTCCGGCGGGAAATGTCCCTATCCTATGCAAACTGAATACCGTATCTCGACCAAGAGAGGGAACCCCCTGCGGCAGAAATTCGCCGTGAATTGAACGCGAGAGTCGGACAATGGCAAATGCAGCTCCAATGGTCGAGATCACACGTGGCGAATTCGTCGAGTTTATCCACATGGGCCATGCCGTCGTGGCCCGGGCATCGGGCGAAATTGTCGAAGCCTGGGGCGACCCGTCGAAGATTGTTTTGCCGCGTTCTTCCGCGAAGATGCTTCAGGCCTTGCCCTTGCTGGAAAGTGGGGCGGGGGCGGCTTTGTCGTCGGAACAGCTGGCGCTGGCCTGCGCATCGCATAGCGGCGAGCGGCGCCATGTCGAAAGGGTTGAAAGCTGGCTTGGCGATCTTGGGCTGTCAGACGAGGCGCTGTGCTGCGGGCCGCAATCGTCGCGCGACCGTGCGTTGCGTCATAAGATGATACGCGAAGGTCTTCCGGTGTCCCGGACTTATAACAACTGCTCGGGTAAGCATGCGGGTTTCTTGACGCTGGCGAAGCATCTTGGTGCCAGTCTCGATTACGTCGATCCTGAAAGCCCTGTCCAACTTTCCGTTCGCGCGGCCTTTGAGGATATGTGTGGCGAAGACAGCCCCGGCTTTGGCATTGACGGATGCTCGGCACCGAACTTTGCGGCCAGCTTGTCAGGTATCGCCAAAGCAATGGCGCAATTTGCAGGTCTTGGTTCTGGCACGACGACCCGTGATCGCGCTGTTTCAGCACTTCGGGAGGCAATGATCGCTCACCCCGGGCTTGTTGCGGGCCAAGGTCGCGCCTGCACCGAACTGATGCAGGCTGCCAAAGGGCGCGCAGCGTTGAAAACCGGTGCCGAAGGTTTTTTTGTCGCCATTCTTCCTGATCTTCAGCTGGGTGTCGCGCTTAAGATCGACGACGGAGCAACCCGCGCCGCCGAAGTGGCAATTGCCGCAATTCTCACACGATTAGGCGTTCTGGTGGCAGGTGAACCGGTCGTCGACCGCTATCTTAGCCGGCCAGTGAAGAATTGGGATGGTCTGATCGTCGGCGAAGAACGCCCGGCGCCTGAACTTGCCTGACAGAAGCATGAAGGCATTGCGCCTTGGCTTTGCCAAGTCGCGGTAAGCGAGGGGG
The DNA here is from genome assembly GCA_963841595.1 of uncultured Alphaproteobacteria bacterium. Lineage (GTDB taxonomy): Bacteria > Pseudomonadota > Alphaproteobacteria > Rhodobacterales > Rhodobacteraceae > CAWJDD01. Next base: position 458,381 of record CAWJDD010000005.1, read on the forward strand.
CTGTCTGCCCCCTCACACTCCCCCAAGCATATTTCTGGACCAATGAAGACCAATGTGTGCTTCTGATTGCCCTTGGCACGGCTGCGCGTTACATCCCCGGTCGACCAAGAAAAAGGGGAAGCCAGATGTCCAACGCCCAGCTAGAGACCGCCATCGAAGCCGCTTGGGAGGCGCGTGACAAGATCACGCCGGCCACCACCGGCGAAACGCGTGAAGCCATCGAAGAGACTTTGGCAGCCCTTGACGGAGGTGCGCTGCGCGTCGCCGAGCGTCAGGACGACGGCAATTGGCTCGTAAACCAGTGGGCCAAGAAAGCCGTGCTGCTGGGCTTTCGCTTGAAGGACATGGAACAGCAGTCCGGCAGCCCGCAGGGCGGTGCATGGTGGGACAAGGTCGACAGCAAGTGGAAAGACTGGGGCGACAGCGAATGGACAGCCGCCGGTTTCCGCGCTGTCCCCAACTGCATCGTCCGCAAATCGGCATTCATCGCGCCCGGCGTTGTACTGATGCCGTCATTCGTCAACCTTGGGGCCTATGTCGATGAAGGCACAATGGTTGATACATGGGCGACTGTCGGATCCTGTGCGCAAATCGGCAAGAACGTGCATCTTTCCGGTGGCGTCGGCATTGGCGGCGTACTTGAACCAATGCAGGCGGGTCCCACGATCATCGAGGACAACTGCTTCATAGGCGCGCGTTCTGAGGTCGTCGAGGGTTGCATCGTCCGCGAAGGCTCGGTGCTTGGCATGGGCGTCTTCATCGGCCAGTCCACCAAGATCGTTGATCGCGACACGGGCGAGGTCATGTATGGCGAGGTGCCGCCCTATTCGGTGGTCGTTGCGGGTTCGATGCCGTCGAAGAACGGCATCAACCTTTACTGTGCTGTCATCGTCAAACGCGTCGACGAACGCACGCGGTCGAAAACCGCGATCAACGAGCTTCTTCGCGACTGATCGTTTTGGGGCCGGATACTACTTCGGCCCCGTTAAGATTTTTTTTCAAAATCTATTCAAACTTAAAACTTTCTTCGGCCCGGTCTCTGCCGCCATTTCGCCATTAGGTTGTGGGACATTATTCAACATGTTTACGAGTTCAGCGGAAGTTTTCCGCACCCGGCAGGCCGTTCGCGACCTTGCCGAGGCTGTAGGAGTGCATCGCGAAGCGGTGCAGCGCCTTGGTGTAACAGGTGCCGATCGGGATGCTATTTCACGCATCACCGCAAACGGTTGCCGTATCGAAACCACAGACCAACGCGAGGCGTATTCGTCATTTCTTCTTGCGGCAGCCATGCCCGAGGAGGATTTTGGTGCGTTCATCGGTGCAACAGCCGTCCTTTTGGCAGATCGCTTGCAGGGCGGAGCCGGCACTGACGATCTGTATTGGAATTGGGATGCCTTCCGTGATCACTATCGGCTGGCGAATCCAACCGTGCGCGCAGCTTTGATGAACGGATTTCGCTTGGCCGCTGACCTGAAGATTGTGACCCTCAAAAACCCACCCAGCGTCAACGATTGCCTGACCTTTGGCGAGGGTGACATTGTTGTAACGCTTCAGTCCGTCGGGCTGCACGAGATTGGAACCGCTGTCCGAACGAACGTTTCGGCAGAAGAGGCCGGTGAACTTTGGCTGCGTGCGCAATCGATACCGCAAAATTGGCAAATGCGGGCCGGCTTCCGATATCTATACGAACGCCCGGCTTCGATGGCCCCGCCTGACCCGAAGGGAGCACCGCTGATCAATTGGGTCTGAGTGGACAATCAGCAGGCGACGTCGTAACCCGCGCCTATGGCGAAGGAAAAGCGAGATCCACAGGTCTATACACTTCTGGTCGAGGTTGGCCGAGCCAAAGGTGACGGGCTGCCCAAAGGCGCCACGGGCGCGGCTCTTCTGTGCTATTCCAGCGGTCGTGACGAAGCCGAAGCGGTAAACGAAACGGTCAGGGTTCTAAAGTCTGCAGATCTCAATCCGCTGGATGTGACAAGCTATGGCACGCGCCATGACCGCGAAGCGGAAGGCCACGAAATCGGCGACGAGGATTCGAAGCTTATGGATCGTGCGCTGGCCGAAAACGCTGTGATTGTTGCTGAAACCAGCGTTTTGAAGGGTAAGAAATGAGAGCAATTTTCCTCGATCTTGATGGCACGCTCATGGACTCACGCCCCGGCATCCTGTCGTCGCTGGCGGCTGCCTTCGGCGAAGTTGGTCGCCCTGAACTGGCCCGAGACGATCTGACCTGGATGATCGGCCCCCCCTTTGCGGATAGCTTTCCAAAGCTTGGGCTAGACGATCCTCAGGCGGCTATGGATGCTTATCGCCGCCACTATGAAATTGGCGGCATGTTCGATGCCAAGGTCTATGACGGCATTCACGCCATGCTGGCGACCCTGCAGACCGCGGGCCACAGGCTCTATCTTGCGACGGCCAAGCCGCATGTCGCGGCGCGCAAAGTGACCCGCCACTTCGGTCTTGCCGATGCCATGGTGGCCGAGTTCGGACCCGAACTTGATGGCACGCGCAACTGGAAGGGTGATCTTTTGGCCCACGCTTTAGAAGTCACCGGTGAAGACCCAGCTAACGCGGTTATGGTGGGCGACCGCCATCATGACGTCAGCGCCGCGCTTTCTGTCGGAATGGCGGCCATTGCGGTCAGTTGGGGGTACGGACATGCGGCCGAATGGGAGGGCGCGTCGCGGCGTCATTGCTGCCCCTGCCGAACTGAGCAATGCGGTTGCCGCTCTCTAAAAATCTCGCTCCGCGTTCACTTTGCTGAAACTAAGCCGAGGGGGTTTGGGGGAGTAGCGCTCCCCCGGTTGGTCGACGAAGAAGTCGGCGAAACAAGGATCAGGCGACCAGCAGCCGAGCTTCGAACCGTTTAAGCGCGGGTCGTGCCGATGGCCCATAGCCCTGACCTGTTTCTACATCCAAATCCGGAAAAATCTGTCGAATCTCTGCAATGGTTTCCTGCTCGAAGCAATGGGTGGTTTGCGGCCCCGGCAAGAAGCTCTCGCTTTGCAGACCGTCCGACCAGATCACCTGATGCCGGTCGAACAGCAAGTGAACATACTCCACCAGCCCGCCATTGATCTGCCGCACACTGCGTCCATCGATCAGATCCCGCGCCGCAATCAGCACTTCGCTTGATCCGAACAGCAACTCGGCATGAGTGTTCTGCAGAAGAACCCTGTGCAATGGCGAGACCATCACCTCACCATGCTCGCCGAAGGTGTTCCGGTCGATCCTGACCGGTGCCATCTTACCTTCGGCCTTCATCACACGGCGTCCGATCCAGCGGATCGGTTGCAGGCCGTCGTCGCGTGTCTTCACAAGCTGACCGGGCTTCAACGTTTCAACCGGAACCTGACCGTCCCGCGTGCGGATCATCGTGCCGGCGACAAAGCAGGGCACTGTGTCGATTGTGACAAACGCCGTGTCCGAGATCTGCGAATTGCCGCCACCTGTCGCGACCGTATAGCTGAAGTTGACGGTCTCAATGTCGCCGTCGGCCAGAATATTGACGGTGCCATCGGCGTTCAGTGTGATCGACTGACCGGTATTCAGAACGATGGTATCGCCGGGCTGAACGGCTTGGCCGTTGATATGCGTGATAAACAACTCGGAGTTTCCGGGACCAACATCATTGGCCACCAGATCGACGATTTTTTCCTGATTCGGAAAAATCGACACGTTGTCGTCCTGTGCGATCATCTTGGTCTGAACCGAATTCGCACCGATAATAAGCGTCGAATCGTAAAGCGAGTCCTGCGTGTCCGCGATACCGATCCGAAGTGTATTCAGGACGCCCGGTGTAACCACCATTTTTAGCGTCAGCGTTGCAGTGAACCCGTCCAACTCAAAATCGACCTGATCGCCGGTATTGTCATAATAGAGATTGACCGAGTTGTTTTGGTTGAAGTTGTTCACATCGACCGCACCAGCACCAACCGAGATGGGAACCGCGGTTCCATTCACCCAGACACCGACGGCGTCGTTGAAAATCGAGTTGGTGTATTCTGGAAACTCTTCCGAGGCGAAAACGAACTGCATGGTCAGAACACCGTCTTCGGGTATGAAGTCCACCTCTAGGAAAGCCGCGTCATAGGTCGGCCCGCCTGCCAGTTCATCAAAGTCCGGATCGCGGTTCACACCGCTCGTGTTTGTTGAGGTGTTCGAGAACAGGTTGCGACCGTTGGTATTGCTGAAGCTGCGAAGGTCTCCGGTCGAAAGAATGACACCTTCGTCATTAGGTGTTGCCAGTGGAATGCGGTCATCGCCCTGCCGATAAGTGCCGGATGACCACCGATCGCCGGTATAAGTCGCATCCACGACTTCAACACCTTCGCCGAAGATGGTTTCGGCCATGTTCATGGCACTGGTGTTAGCGTTTATCGGCGTTCTGGGCACCGGCACGACCTCAATTGGTCGAGGCACGGCCCTATTCACACGGCAACATGCCGCGTGTCTCAGGTAGTCCTGTTTAACGGGGTCCGAAGTTTTCTTCGTGACGACCGTTGCCCTGCCTCGGGTTTGTTTTGGAAACCATGCCTTGGGCCGGGTGATCGGGGAAGATGGCTGCGGCAGAGAGGTCACATAGGGTGATTTTCCCGCCACAGTACGCTTTAGCCCGCTGCCCCTTCCAACCGCGCTGGCACCGGGGTAGCCATACCTCTATGAAACTTGATCCTGTCGATCTCACCGCCCGCCTTGTGCAATGCCCCTCTGTGACCCCCGCCGATGGTGGGGCCATCGCTTTGCTGGAAGACCTGCTGACAAACGCCGGTTTCACCTGCTTCCGAGCCGACCGGGGCGGGATCGCCAACCTCGTCGCGCGCTGGGGTGACAAAGCGCACCCGCGTACCTTCGGCTTCAACGGGCACACCGATGTTGTGCCGCCGGGGGACGAGGCTGCATGGACAGTGCCACCCTTCAGCGCAGAACAGCGCGAAGGCTGGCTTTACGGTCGGGGTGCCACTGATATGAAGTCTGGCGTTGCGGCATTCGTGGCGGCAGCCGTCGATCTGGTGCAAACCGCACCGCCCGACGGGGCGATCATGATCACGATCACCGGCGACGAAGAAGCCGAAGCGCTGCATGGCACCACAGCCATCCTCGACTGGATGGAAACGGCAGGCGAAGCGATGAGCGTCTGTCTGGTTGGCGAACCGACCTGCCCCGACAAGATGGGCGAGACCATGAAAATCGGACGGCGCGGCTCGATGAACACGCGATTTCTGGCTACCGGCGTGCAAGGCCATTCGGCCTATCCGCACCGCGCAAAGAATCCGGTTCCCGCATTGGCCCGGCTTGTTGACCGGCTCAGCAGCCATACCCTTGACGAAGGCACGGATCATTTCGATCCGTCGACACTGGCCGTGGTGACCTTTGATACCGGAAATCCGGCCACGAACGTCATTCCCGCCACCTGCAGCGCAGGCGTGAACATCCGTTTCAACGACACCCACAGCTCGGACAACCTGATCACTTGGCTCGAATCAGAAGCCGGGAAAGTTGCGCAGGAAACCGGCATCGAGATAACCATGAGTACAAAAGTCTCGGGTGAAAGCTTCCTGACACCTCCTGGGGCACTTTCTGATCTGATCGCAAATGCGGTCGAGGCCGAAACCGGCCTGCGTCCCGAGTTATCTACCTCCGGCGGTACGTCCGATGCGCGTTTCGTCAAGAACCACTGCCCGGTGGTCGAATTCGGCCTTGTCGGTCGCACCATGCATCAGGTCGATGAGCGGGTAAGCACCGCCCAGATCACGCAACTTGCCACGATCTATCGTCGTATTCTGGCAGACTATTTCGCATGATCCGGCGCGCGCGCCCCGAAGAATTGCCGATCCTGCTGGAAATCCGGCGCGTGGTCTTCATACAAGGCCAAAACGTTCCCGAAGCTGAAGAACGCGATGGCAAGGACAAAGACGCGCTTCATTTCATAGCCTTTGAGGATGAACTTCCGGTGGGCACGGCGCGCATCCTGCTCAACGACGGCATTGGCAAAATCGGCCGGGTCGCCGTTCTGTCGAGAGTCTCGAAGGCGAGGGATCGGCACGCGGCTCATGCAGGTCGTATTGGACGAATTGCGCGAGATCAAAGCTATCGAAGCCCGGCTTGGCGCACAGACCCACGCCCTTGGCTTTTACAACGCACTGGGCTTCAGCGCTTACGGTCCTGAATTCCTGGATGCCGGTATCCCGCACCGAAGCATGTCTCTGAAACTGTGAACCGACAAACGCTGATCGCGATGATGAAAGAACCATTCGCAGGCCGCGTCAAAACCCATCCATTTCTATTTAAATTCCGCTTCGTCTGTTGAAAAATATCCCGGGGGCCAACCGCAGGGCGGCGGGGGCAGAGCCCCCTCAACGCTGAAACCTGCGTGACCTTGCTCATTCGCCGTGCTAACCGCCACACATGGCCCGTTTGCCCTCACAAAATGAAATTCTGGCCTGGATTGCGGACAATCCTAGCCAGACGTCCAAGCGCGATATCGCGAAGGCCTTTGGCATCAAGGGCCCGGACCGTATTGATCTCAAGCGCATCCTGAAAGCGCTGGAAGAAGACGGCCATCTCGAAAAGCGCCGCAAGACCTACCGAGATCCCGACAAGCTGCCGCCGGTTTCGGTGTTGCAAGTCACTGAACCCAATTCGGACGGCGATCTCTTTGCCCGCCCTTTGGAATGGCAAGGAGAAGGACCCGAGCCGAAGGTATTGCTGGTTCTGCGCAACTCGGAACCAGCCTTGGGCGCTGGCGACCGCATTCTGGCGCGACTTCAACAGGTCAAGGACGACACGCACGACTATGAAGGCCGCCTGATCCGTCGGATCGGCACGAACCCGAAGAAGATCCTTGGTGTCTTCCGCAAGGCGACCGAAGGCGGCCACATTTTGCCGATCGACAAAGGCGTCAGCCGCGAATGGCGCGTGCGCGCTGATGCGACAAATGGGGCCAAAGACGGCGAGTTGGTCGAAGCTGAACAGGCGGGACCAAAAGATAGCATGGGCCTGCCACGCGCGCGCATTGTCACAAGGCTGGGCGATCCGTCTCAGCCAAAGGCCGTCTCGCTGATCGCAATCCACCAGCATGGCTCTGCGCGATGATTTCCCCGATAATGCCATCGCCGAAGCAGACGGGATGGAACCTGCCGGTCTGGAAGGTCGCACCGACCTGACCGACATGCCACTGGTCACAATCGATCCTTCAGATGCCCGCGACCATGACGACGCCTGCTGGGCCGAAGCGGACCCCGACCCCAAGAACACGGGCGGCTTTGTGCTTTGGGTCGCCATCGCCGATGTTGCGCATTACGTAACACCCGGCTCGGCACTGGACGGCGAGGCGTGGGAGCGTGGCAACTCGACCTATTTCCCTGACCGGGTCGTGCCAATGCTGCCCGACCGTTTGTCGGGCGACCTTTGTTCATTGCACGAAGGCGTTAAGCGTGCCTGCATCGTGGCGCGCATGGTCATCGACAGCAAAGGCCAGATGCTGGGCCGCAGCTTCCTGCGCGGCCTGATGCGCTCGGCTGCTTCACTGAATTACGAAGAGGTGCAGGCCGCCATTGACGGCGCGCCGAATGACAAGACGGCGCCTTTGCTCGAAACGGTTCTGAAGCCGCTTTACGCTGCCTATGAAGCGCTGACCAAAGCGCGTGCCGCCCGCGAACCGCTGGACCTCGACTTGCCCGAACGCAAAGTGGAACTGGACGAAGACGGCAAAGTCCGTGCGGTCGCCTTCAAAGACAGGTTAGACGCCCACCGCCTGATCGAAGAATTCATGGTTCTTGCCAATGTGGCAGCAGCCGAAGTGCTGAACGCGAAACGCACGCCACTTTTGTTCCGTGTCCACGAAGAACCCAACGTCCAGAAACTCGACGCGCTGCGCGAAACAGCGCAGGCTTCGGGCATGGTGCTGGCGAAGGGTCAGGTGCTGAAGACCGCACATCTGAACCGGCTTCTGGCGCAAGCCGAGGACACCGATAACGACGAGCTGATCAATATGGCCGTGCTGCGTTCCATGACGCAGGCCTATTACAATCCGCAAAACCTTGGGCACTTTGGCCTGGCGTTAAAGGCCTATGCGCATTTCACCTCGCCCATTCGCCGCTATTCCGATCTGGTGGTGCACCGCGCTTTGATCACTGCTCACAAATGGGGCAAGGACGGTCTGACAGAAGGCGAGATCGAGCGACTGCAATCCACGGCCGAGCAAATCTCGATGACCGAGCGGCGGTCGATGGAGGCAGAACGCGACACGACCGACCGTTATCTTGCCGCCTATCTGTCCGATCGTGTCGGCACGGAATTGACAGGGCGCATCTCGGGCGTGCAACGATTTGGGGCCTTCGTTCGTCTGGACGAAACCGGGGCTGACGGGCTTTTGCCGGTCCGAACGCTGGGGCGCGAGTTTTTTCACTATGACGCCGACAGCCAGACCTTGATCGGATCAGACACCGGACTGACAATTGCCGTTGGACAGCGCGTTCTTGTGCGGTTGACAGAAGCCGTCCCGGTCACCGGCGGCCTGATGCTGGAGCTTCTGGAGCTTGATGGCGCTGCACTGCCTGCTGGCAAAGGCGGTGGTCCGCGTAAAGGGCCTATGCGGCGCAAGGCCATTCGCGCCAAAAAGAAAGCGGCGAAGACCAAGCGCAAGGTCGAACGAAAGCGCAAATAGTCTCGCATCGCCAAGCTGTTTGATTGACCCTCGGCGGACGGAATTTGCCTTGCTTTTCGGTTATCGCTGAGCCCGCAAAACACCTGTCAGCTGGTTTTGTGAAGACCCCCAAGGCATTCCTTTGCCTATCCCGTTCTGATCCCTTCCTGCGCACAGCGAATCCCGCTAGGCTGGCAAAAAAATAGAGCAATTACAGGTGTCCCATGCGCAATTTTCTTGCCTTTCTTCTGGGGCTTTGTCTGGCGGGCACCGTCTATGCCGCGCCCGAACAGTCCAACCCACCGAAACCCCGACCTGCTAACGCAGCTGAGGAGGGAAGCGTCGTGCTTGTTCAGGCCAATACTTCGAGCCTTGCTTTTCAACGTTGGATCGACCGGTTTCGTGCCCGAGCACGCGCGGCCGGTATTCGCGACAGCGTCATTGATGCGTCTTTTCAGGGCGTGCGTTACAACGCTGACATCATCAAGCGCGACCGCAACCAGTCAGAATTCACCAAGCAAATCTGGGAATATCTTGACAGCGCCGCTTCGGACACGCGGGTCAAGAACGGCCGTGATGCGCTTCGCAAAAACAAGCGCGTGCTGGCCGAGATCGAGCAAAGATATGGCGTCGAGGCCGAGGTGGTTACCGCCGTCTGGGGATTGGAAAGCGCCTATGGGTCGTTCCGGGGCAGCGAACCTGTCATTGAAGCTCTGGCGACGCTCGCTTTTGATGGCCGCCGGGGCAAGTTCTTTGAAAGCCAGCTGATTGCGGCACTGAAGATCATCCAGTCGGGCGACGTATCACCCAGAAAGATGACGGGAAGCTGGGCCGGGGCCATGGGCCACACTCAGTTCATACCCACATCCTATTTGTCCTACGCCGTCGATTTTCGCGGTGACGGCAAACGCGATATCTGGTCAGATGATCCGACCGACGCGCTGGCCTCGACGGCGGCCTATCTGAAGAACTTCGGTTGGACCAAGGGTCAGCCATGGGGGGTCGAGGTGACGCTTCCACGTGGGTTCGACTATCGTCTGACCGGCGAGCGGGTGAAGAAAAGCCCGAATGAATGGGCCGCGATGGGTGTGCGCGACACCAAAGGTGCCAAAGTACCGAACCATGGGCGGGCTTCGATCCTGTTGCCGGCAGGCGCACAGGGTGCTGCCTTCATGATCTTCAAGAATTTCCATGTGATCGAGCGCTATAACACGGCTGACGCTTACGTGATCGGCGTCGGTCATCTGTCAGACCGGATCGGCGGTGCTGGCCCTTTGAAGTCCGGCTGGCCGCGTAATGACCGCAACCTGCGTTTTGCCGAAAAGAAGGAAATGCAGCGTCTTTTGTCGTCGCGTGGGTTCAATACTGACGGTGTCGACGGCATCATCGGGCCAAACACAATTCAGGCAATCCGGCGGTTTCAGTCGACGGTTGGAATGGTGCCAGACGGCTACGCAAGCTACGAGATATTGCGGAAGTTGAAATAGCGCGGTCAATATATAGTAGTCCTCACCGTCATTTTCCTGCCTTTTTTTGAGGATTTAGTGGCGGCGTTAACCTTTTTAGTACCAGAATTGGATTCAGAGATGATCCAGATATTACAACGAAATATATTTGCGCTTTCCGCGAGCGTTTTTGTCGGTGTTTCCGCTGCGCATGCGGCTACCATTCAGGATATCGACATCAACGGTGATGGTTTTATTACCGAGGCCGAGTTTGCGGAATTCTTCAAACGCGGAAATCATCGCGTCCCCAAACGGATCGCAAAGGCCGCGATGGAGAAATACGATCTCGACGGCAGCGGCGTTGTCACTGCCAATGAAATTATTGCAGTCAGCAACGGCGGCGGACGTGACGCGTCTAAAGGCAGCACTCAGGCTGGCAGGACACCCGGTGCCAATGAGGCGTCGTCTGTTGGAAGCTCGAACTCCGGCGGAAAAGGCAACTCGGGCAACTCCGGTAGCAACGGCTATTCTGGCGGCAATGCAGGTGGCAACTCTGGTGGTAATTCGGGCAACAATGGTGGCGGCAACAGCAATTCGGGTGGGAATGGCAAGTCCGGCGGAAAGAACAAATAGCCTTTGCGCTAGCCTTTCTGCGAGACCCAACATCCCTGCCAGTGATCATTCACTACGCCTATGGCCTGCAAATAGGCATAGATGATCGTCGGTCCGACAAAGGTCATTCCGCGTTTTCTGAGGTCCTTCGAGATCGCGGTGGATAGGGGCGTCTGGGCCGGTATCTCGTCCCTGCTTTTCCAGTCCCCGCGTATCGGCTCGTTGTCGACATGGCCCCAAAGCCAGCTAGAAAAGCTACCGAATTCCGTCTGTATTTGTAGGAAAACACGGGCATTCTGGCGGGCTCCGGGCACCTTTTGGCGGTGCCGCACGATGGCAGGGTTCTGAAGCGCTTCGCCAAGCTCCAAATCCGTCATACTGGCGACACGCTCGATGTCGAACCCGTGATAAACCTCGCGGTACCCTTCGCGCTTTTTCAGGATCGTCTCCCACGACAGTCCCGCATGTGCGCCTTCAAGGATTAGCATCTCGAACAGCATCTGATCGTCCCGCACAGGAACGCCCCATTCCGTGTCGTGATAATGTGCATAAAGCGCTGAATTAGAGCCAAAGCAGCGGGGTTTGTCGTCGATTGGATCAGGCATCGTCAGGACCTTAGGTGGGGTGACGGATAAAGGGTGAGTGGCTGGGCTGATCGGGCATCAATCGCCCCTCGGCATCAAATTCGCTGTCAGCATTGAAGGCAATCTGCGGAAGGTCGTCAAAGGCCTCGACCACGCGGCGCTGGTTTTGAAGCACAGTGCTCATGCGGTCCCGAAGTGTGCCGTCCGGGTCGTGATGGACATCGTGTACCGTGACAGGCGTCAGGATCGTGAAGCCGCAGTACCGCAGTGTATAGGCGGCAGGCCAAAGATGCATGAAGACGTCGCCCTCCTTGCCGTTGGACGCACTTTCAGCCTCGGTCGCGCCGGTGGTAACGCAGAATAACGCCTGCTTGCCCTTGCACGGACCGGTATCGAACCGCTTTTGGCTGCTATGAAGCTCGCCATGTGCCAGAACCCGGTCGAACCAGCCCTTCAGCATGGCAGGTGGGGCAAACCACCAAAGCGGGAAGTGGAAGATGATCCTGTCCGCCTGACGGATCTTCTCGATCTCGCGGGTAACATCCTCTGCTAGCGGGGAATCGGCTGCAAGAATGGGATCGAAACCCATGGCATAGAGATCTGACCAGACCACCTTATGCCCAAGCGCAAGCGAGGCTTCAGCAGAGGCTTCGGCCCATGCGCGATTGAACGAGCCAGGGTCGGGATGGGCCAGAACGATAAGCGTTTGGGTCATATGGACTTTTGAGACAATCGAAGTGTCAAGTCCAGCGTGCCCGCAGAAAGGCCCAAGTCGGTTTCGGCGGCGTCATCCGCCTTGGCGACGCTCGATCGACAGGTACTTGTCAAGCCGCGTGCCGCCAGCCGTCCTTGGCCTTTTCTGTATGGCCAAAGTCTGGGGGCGGGGTAGTTTGTCGCCCTCTATGCGCGAGAACCGCTTGGAAACGCTATCAGTCTCGCTGTTTTTCGGGCCGTCTATGATGTGTTTTCTCATGATCTTCTCCCGTTTACCCTTCAATTATACCAGATTTCTCGATCTGGCGCAGCCTTTATCAGTTCCCTCCACTTTAGCGTCGTTCATCTTGTCCGCTTTCCCCTCCCCAGACATCGGTGCGCATGAGGCCCTTGGTATCAGTCAGGCTTCTGTTTGTGCTGAAGCCATTTTCGTTTTCAAATGTGGGGCTTAACGGGGGTGCCCCCGGCGTCAACTTGTGGCGCAGAAACGCCATGGGGTGCGCGCGCAGGGTCAGGCGCATGGCGACGTAATCCTCGACCACATGTTCGCCCTCGGTCATCTGCGGCAGGTGGGCGGCGGGTTCCATGATGCCTTCGCCGTCCATGTCACCGGCAAAAAGCGGCAGGGGTTTTTCGGCCCCGATGGCGGCTGCTGCCCAAAGCGCGTCGCGGCGGGACAGGCCAAGGGGGGCGAAAACATCTGCCTCGGACAAGACGCGCAAAAGGCGAGGTTCGATCCCCGCGCGGCGCCAGACATCTTCGACCGACAGATACCCATTGCCGCGCGCGGCGACGATCCATGTGGCTTCTTCTTCGCGCATCGATTTGATCTGACGAAAGCCAAGGCGCAGCGCCAAGCCGCCCTTGCCGTCGGGTTCCATGATATTGTCCCATGTCGAGGCGTTGATGTCGGGCGGGCGCACGATAACCCCGTGTTCGCGTGCATCGCGGACGATCTGGGCGGGGGCATAAAAGCCCATCGGCTGGCTGTTCAGCAACGCGCAGGCGAAGATGCCGGGGTGGTGGCACTTAAGCCAGCTTGAGGCATAGACCAGCAGCGCGAAACTGGCCGCATGGCTTTCGGGAAAGCCGTAGCTGCCGAAGCCTTCGATCTGACTGAAAAGCAGCGTTCGGCAAAATCAGGCTCATACCCGTTCTTCGCCATGCCCTTCAGGAACAGGGTGCGGAATTCGCTGACATTGCCGTGTTTCTTGAAGGTGGCCAGCGAGCGGCGCAACCGGTCGGCCTGTTCGGGCGTAAAGCCTGCGCCGACAATGGCGATCTGCATGGCTTGTTCCTGAAATAGCGGCACGCCAAGCGTTTTGCCAAGCACTTTACCTAAATCGTCAGAGGGGAAAGAAACCTCTTCTTCTCCATTACGACGGCGCAGGTATGGGATGCACCATATCACCCTGAATAGGTCCTGGTCGGATGATCGCGACCTCGATCACCAGATCATAGAAGGTGCGGGGCTTCATCCGGGGCAGAAAGTTCATCTGGGCGCGGCTTTCGACCTGAAAGACGCCGAGCTGTCCGCCTTGCAGAGCATGTCATAGACCACTGGGTCTTCGGGCGGCAGCGTGGCCAGCGTATAGTCGGTTTGGTGGTGGCGCCGGATCAGCTCGAACGCCTTGCGGATGCAGGACAGCATGCCAAGCGCCAGCACATCGACCTTCAGGATGCCAAGACTGTCGATGTCGTCCTTGTCCCAGCAAATGACGGTGCGGTCTTCCATCGTGGCGTTCTCGATCGGCACCAGTTCGTCCAGACGGCCTTCGGTGATGATAAAGCCGCCCACGTGCTGTGACAGGTGGCGGGGGAAGCCTTGGATCTCGAAGATCAGCTCCAGTGTCTGCGCCAGACGGCGGTCGGTCGGGTCCAGCCCGATTTCGCGCAATTGCTGGTCGGCCATGCCGCTTGTGTCGAAGAACCCCCAAAGCTGGGATGAAATCGCGCCGATGGTGTCTTCGGTCAGGCCCATGGCGCGGCCCACCTCGCGGATGGCGCGTTTGCCGCGGTAATGCACGACCGTGGCACAAAGCCCGGCGCGGTGACGGCCATAGCGTTCATAGATGTGCTGGATCACTTCTTCGCGGCGCTCGTGTTCGAAATCGACGTCGATATCGGGCGGCTCGTCGCGGGCCTCACTGACGAAACGCTCAAACACCATGGTGCCGATTTCGGGCGAGACGCTGGTGACGCCAAGGCAATAGCAGACGACGGAATTGGCGGCGGATCCGCGCCCCTGACACAGGATATCGCGGGACCGGGCAAAGGCCACCACGTCGCGGACGGTCAGAAAGTAGGGTTCGTACTTCAGCTTGGCGATCAGGGTGAGTTCGTGTTCCAGAAGCTTGCGCACATGGTCTGATGCACCTGCCGGATAGCGCCATTTCAGGCCTTCATAGGCCAGGCGGGCCAGCCGTTCAGAGGCGGTTTCGCCCTCGGCAATTTCCGAGGGGTATTCATAGCGCAGCTCGTCCAGCGAAAAGGTGAGCGTCCGGGCCAGATCAGCCGCGCGGGTAACGGCGTCAGCGTGGGGGCCAAGAAGGCGGCGCATGTCGGCCTCGGACCGCAAGCGTTGTTCGGCATTGGCCAAGGCGGCGCGACCCAGATCATCGACCTTTACGCCGGTGCGGATGGCGGTCAGCACATCGGCCAGTTTGCGGCGCGATCCGTGGTGCATGCGCGGTGCGGCACTGGCCACGGTGGGGATGCTTAGCTGATCGGCAAGCCCTGCGATCCAATCGAAGCGGTCCGGGTCCTGCCCGTCATAGGCGGGGGCCATGACAAGGTGACAGGCTTCGGGGAAGCGGCGCGTCAGCCGTTTCGCCTGTGACAGCCACGCACCCGCGCCGCCCTGTGACGTCTGTGCCTGTGGCGGGTGGAGCAAAAGGGCGAGGTCGCCACCAAATTCCAAGAGGTCGTCGAGCATCAGCTGGCAGGAGCCTTTCTCGGTCCTAAGCCGCCCACGCGAGATCAGACGACAGAGGTTCCCCCAGCCTTGGCGGTTCCTTGGCAGGGCGGTGGTCGAAAAACCGGTGTCGAGCAAAAGTCGCGCGCCGGGGACCAGTCGCGGGACGTTCAGGATCGCGGCAGAAGCATCAAGCGGCGGGGGAGCGACCCGCGTCTCAAACCCCGCTTTGGGGCCATCAAGGAAGTCGTCCACCTCTTCCGGGGCCAGCGTGCCGTTCTTTTGCCGCGTCTTCCCGCCGGGATAACTCTCAAACACCTGCTTCTTCCGCGCCCATGCCCCGACGGGTGCGGGCGGGCCTATCAGATCGGCGGTCTGTCGTTCCTTCACCTGCCGTGCGATCTCGCGGATGCGGGTATGGGCGCGGACGATACCGGCGACCGAGTTCTCATCTGCGATGGCCAGGGCCCCGATCCCCAGCAACGCGGCACGGTCGACGTATTCCTCGGCGTGCGACGCGCCGGTGAGGAAGCTGAAGTTCGAGGTGATGCAAAGCTCGGCGAAAGACATGATTCTAAGTGATTCCGGGTTATCCGCAGACAGTATTCACGTTTTGTTCTTTTTGCTATGCCCATTTACTATGCAGGGTTCACGCAGGGTGCCAGAATTTCACGATGGGTTCACGCAGACGGCTTTCGCCGCGTTGCTATGGGGCGCGGGCTCGGCCAAGCTGTCCTTAGTCGCAATCGCAAGTGCGGCTGATTGTTAAGACAGACATTTTAGCCCGTTGGTCGGTTGGATCACATTTCGATCCGCAAAGGCCGGCCGACATTGAACGAGTATGGCGTGTTCCGCCAGTGAGTGAGCGATACGAGTAGGGTGGGTAACCAAGTTGCACTTCGCGGGGTCGGGGCAGATCCAGTCCCATGTCCCAATGCTAACCCGATCTTGCGGGGTGCTTCCTTAACCGTTGGTGCAGACGTCGTCGCGTAGGCATTGTAGCAACCTTTTTTCACCGTCTTCCGAAAACGGCACAACCCGGCTGCTGCAGGCATCAATCTGCAACTCGGGACCGCTGTCTTTGACTTCGATTGCGGCGAACACCTCGGTGTTCAGCGGCGGAGATCCACACCAATGCGCAATGCAGCTTACTGTCAGGGTGATGTCCCTTTCGAAATCCGCGAATTCGCCGTTGGGTCTCAGACCAACACCCACGAACTGAACCAATGTGCTGGCCATAGCATTGTCTTTATAGCGGCCACTGGCGTCACGCTTTGGCACCGCAATCGGGCCGTTGGCAATGATCCGTCCACGGACGATCCAGAAACCGGCTTCGCTGTCGCGTGCCTGTTCAAAGGTGCGGACAATATCGGGTCGAAGACAGGACAATGACCAAGCCGGGGCGGCAAGGCCAGTGCAGATCAGGGCGAGAAGAATGTGTTTCATGAGGGGCAGTATAGCCAAGCTCGCTTGTTATCCCATATCGGATGCGAAACCGGCCATCACCTTTTCATAGACCGCGCGTTTGAACGGTACGATATCGCGGATGACTTCTTCGGGCGTTGACCAGCGCCAGCGGGCGAATTCTTTGTGATGCTTGGCGATGTCGATGTCGGTGTCCAAGCCATGAAAGCGCAGCAGGAACCATTTCTGAGTTTG
This sequence comes from uncultured Alphaproteobacteria bacterium, assembly GCA_963841595.1. Classification (GTDB taxonomy): domain Bacteria; phylum Pseudomonadota; class Alphaproteobacteria; order Rhodobacterales; family Rhodobacteraceae; genus CAWJDD01. The sequence continues at coordinate 474,962 of CAWJDD010000005.1, forward strand.
ACCGCGATACCGGCCTTTCCAAAGCTTGCCCACAAGGTGGTAGGGCAGATCGTAAAGCACCCAGTCGGGGTGTTCTGCGCCAACTGTCACAAGGGTCGGCGGCACGCCGGTTTCTTCCTCAAGCTCGCGCAATGCGGCGTCTGTTGCGGCCTCGCCATCGTCGATGCCGCCCTGAGGCATTTGCCAGGCACCGGGTGTATCGATGCGCTCGCCGGTGAAGATCAGGCCCTGCGCGTTTACCAGAACGACGCCGACGCAGGGGCGGTATGGAAGGTCTGTTGTCATGTCCCCGTTATTAGCGTGGTTTGAAGGTAAGCGTAATGGGGCCGTTGTTCCCTGACGTGTTTTCGTTGAAAGTCTTCGGGAACCTTGCTGTGATGGAGCGCCGCCGAATGGCTTACCTTGGAATTGATCTTGGCACCTCGGGTCTGCGCGCCCTGCTGGTTGACGAACAGGGCTCGCCCATCGGATCGACAGAACGTCACTATGACGTGGCGCACCCCCATTCGGGCTGGTCCGAACAGGATCCAGCTGATTGGATCACAGCGCTTGAAGGTGCGGTTACGGATATGCGTGCTGCTCATCCAGAGTTCGCCGGTGTCAAAGGGATCGGTGTTGCGGGCCACATGCACGGGGCCACACTTTTGGACGCGGCGGGCAAGGTGCTGCGGCCTTGCATCCTGTGGAATGACACGCGGTCGCACGCCGAAGCCGCTGCGCTGGACGCCACCGATCAAGTGCGCGCCCTTTCGGGCAATATCGTTTTTCCGGGCTTCACCGCGCCCAAGCTGGAATGGGTAAGAAAGAACGAACCCGAGGTCTTTGACCGGGTCGCCAAAGTGCTGCTTCCGGCGGCATACCTGAACTACTATCTGACCGGCGAATATGTGGCTGACATGTCTGACAGTGCGGGCACGTCATGGCTGGACGTAGGCGCGCGGGATTGGTCTGCGCATCTGCTGGATGTCGGTCATATGCGCCGTGACCAGATGCCAAGGCTGGTTGAAGGCTCGGAAGCCGCTGGTCAGTTGCGTAGCGACTTGGCGGCAAGCTGGGGCTTGTCGGGGAGTGTGACCGTCGCAGGTGGCGCGGGCGACAACGCCGCTGCGGCTTGCGGGATCGGCGCGTTGGGCGAAGGGCAAGGCTTTGTCTCGCTTGGCACATCGGGCGTGCTTTTGTCTGCGCGAGATGGGTATCGGCCAACGCCCGAGACGGCACTTCACACCTTTTGCCATGCAGTGCCGGGGCGCTGGTACCAGATGGGCGTGATGCTATCGGCCACCGACAGTCTGAACTGGCTGGCCCGCATCACGGGCACTGCGCCGAAAGACCTGACCGCACCCTTGGGCGATGACCCAGTCGTGCCGGGGCAGACCCGTTTCCTGCCGTACCTGTCGGGCGAACGGACCCCCCACAACGACGCAGATATTCGTGGCAGTTTCACCGGACTTGCGGCTGAGACGACACGCGATGATCTGACCCGCGCCGTGCTGGAAGGCGTGGCCTTTGGGTTGCGCGACAGTTTCGAGGCCTTGAAGGCGACGGATGCGCAAATGGACAGCCTGATGGCCATCGGGGGCGGGACCGGATCGCGTTATTGGGTAAGTCTTATCGCGACGGCGCTGGGCGTGCCGCTGCAATTGCCCAGCGGCAGCGAGTTTGGCGCGGCTTTGGGCGCGGCGCGGCTTGGTTTGGTCGCAGCTACTGGCACTGCGCCGGAAAGCGTTATGACCATGCCCGCGATCAGCGAAACCGTGGCGCCAGTTATGGGCATGCAAGCGGTGATGGACGACGCCTATCACGCCTTTCGCGCGGCCTATCTGGGCATCAAGTCGGTACAATAGTCAGTGGCGTTCGGCCACCGTGGCGACAACAGCGTCTGACCGTTCGATCCGGGCAACATTGCCATCTGTAACAACCCGCACCGGGCTTGTCTCGAACACAGGAGCCTGCGCGCGATAAGTAAAACGGCAGGGCGCGGGGGCGGGCATCAAGGCATCCGCCAAAGTCGTCGCCAGCAATGGTCCGTGCACGACCAGTCCGGGATAACCTTCAACATCCCGGCAAAAGTTACGATCCCAATGGATGCGGTGGCCGTTCTGAGTAACGGACGAATAGGCCAGCAACTGCGTGTCTGGGAAAACGTGATAGCCGTCCAGCACCGGATCATCCGGGCCGCGCAAGGCCTGCTCGGGCAACCCTCGGTCGCGGTAGACGATGGTTTGAAGTTCGGTCAATGCCAGAATACCGTTCTGCGAGATCTCATGGCGCACCTGAACGAAGCACAACGGGCCGGTCTTGCCTGTCTTGAACGCCACATCGTCGATCGTGGAGACGCGCTGAGCCGGAACTCCAATCGTCAAAGGTCGGTGCACCGTAATATCACCCGCCGCCCACATGCGCCGATCGAATGGCGCGGGCGGCATGAACAGGCCCAGCTTTTCGTGCCCGTCATGGCCCACGTCGGCCAAGGGTACGGCGGCGTTGAAATAGGCCCAGTGCCATGTGGCGGGCAGGGCTTCGGGCAACTCTGCACCAAGTATTACGGCCAGTTTCTGGGCCGGTTCCGGCGCCATGCTGTCGGTCAAGCGGCGTTCGCGCCCGACGTAAGACAGACAAGTCGCGCGAAGATCGTCGGAAAGGTCCATCAATAGCTCCGTGGCAGGCCTAGCACATGCTCGGCGATATAAGACAGGATCATGTTGGTCGAAATCGGCGCCACCTGATAAAGCCGCGTTTCGCGGAATTTGCGTTCGACGTTGTATTCTTCGGCAAAGCCAAAGCCGCCGTGGGTCTGAACGCACATCTCGGCGGCTTGCCAGCTTGCCTCGGCGGCCAACATCTTGGCCATGTTGGCCTCAGCCCCCGGTGTTTCGCCTGCGTCATACATCTGGATGGCCTTGTGCAGCATCAGTTCGGCGGCCTGCATCCGCACGTAAGCTTCTGCAATCGGAAACTGCACGCCTTGGTTCTGGCCGATGGGTCGGTCAAACAGAACGCGCTCGCCCGCATAGACGCGCGCCTTTTCGATAAACCACTTGGCGTCACCGATGCACTCAGCAGCGATCAGAATACGCTCGGCATTCATGCCAGACAGGATATAGCGGAACCCCTTGCCTTCCTCGCCGATCATGTTGGCGTGGGGGACGGGCACATTGTCAAAGAATACCTCGGTGGTGGCGTGGTTCATCATCGTGCGGATCGGGCGGATAGTCATGCCATTGGCCCGCGCGTGGTTCATATCCAACAGGAAGACCGACAACCCCTGATGCTTCTTTTCGACCTGATCGCGGGGCGTGGTCCGGCACAAAAGGATCATCAGGTCGGAATGTTCCGCGCGACTCGTCCAGATCTTCTGGCCCGAGACCAACCACTGGTCGCCGTCGCGCCGGGCTGTCGTTTTCAACGCACCCGTATCTGTACCACTTGAGGGTTCCGTCACTCCAAACGCCTGAAGTCTAAGCGCGCCAGACGCGATATCGGGCAGATATCGCTCTTTCTGCGCATCCGACCCGTGCCGAAGCAAAGTGCCCATTGTGTACATCTGTGCATGGCATGCCCCGGCAGACCCGCCCGAGCGGTGGATTTCTTCCAAAATCGCTGCCGCCGCTGACAAGGGCAGACCAGCACCGCCGAAAGCCTCGGGGATCAGCGAAGCCAGATAGCCTTGTTCCGTCAACGCCTGCACAAAGGCATCCGGATAGGCCTGCTCACGGTCAAGCTGCTGCCAATAGCTTCCGGGAAATCCTTGGCACAAACGGGCTACCGCATCGCGTATTTCCTGATGTAGATCGATCATCCGGTCTTCATCCTTCTTGTTGCGGCAATCCTAGCCGTCTCACAGATATTGGCCACCTTCACTTGACGCAAAGGCAATGCCTTCGTCAGGATGCGCCACCAATAGGATGAGTTTTGATGGGTTATAATCTGCATATTACGCGGCGAGAGGTCTGGTCCGATCCATTCGGGCCGGAAATAACCTTGCAGGACTGGCTGGATTACCTGAATATCGATCGTTCTTTGCAAAAAGATGTTCGGTTTGAAAGCAGCCGGGACACTGGGGTTTCGACCGGGTCGGATGAACCTACAGCCGTCTTTTGGACCGAATGGCCGTCACGGGTGGACGGTGATGAGGCTCGGCTATCGTTGTCAAATGGCAACATCAGCGCGACCGATGCCGATGCAGATCTGCGTCGAAAGATGTTCGTGATGGCGCATGTGCTGGGCGCAAAGCTTCAGGGTGAAAACGGCGAAACCTATAATTCTATCGGCGAACCCGAGACGCCTTCGAAACGCAGCAAAGCCACCAAAGGCGCCAAACGCCCTTGGTGGCGGTTCCGGTAACATGACTGGTCAGCTGCGCACCAGCTTTTCATAGCCGTCGGCAATCTCGCGCGTGATCGCGCCGACTTCGAAGTTATAGTCACCGATCTGACCAACAGGCGTCACTTCGGCCGCCGTGCCGGTCAGCCAGCATTGCTGGAAGCTTTCCAGTTCCTCAGGCAAGATGTGGCGTTCGTGCACTTTGATCTGGCGATCCTGCAACATTCCGACAACGGTCTGACGCGTGATGCCGTTCAGAAAGCAGTCAGGCTTTGGCGTGTGCACCTCGCCGTCCTTGACGAAGAAAATGTTGGCACCCGTCGCCTCGGCCACATAGCCGCGATAGTCGAACATCATGGCGTCTGAACACCCCTTGGCCTCGGCTTTGTGCTTGGACAGCGTGCAGATCATATAAAGACCGGCGGCTTTGGCATGGCAGGGAATGGTTTCAGGCGAGGGCCGTTTCCATTCGGAAATGTCCAGCTTCGCGCCCTTCATCTTGGCGTCGCCGTAATAGGCACCCCATTCCCACGCAGCGATGGCCAAGCCGCACCGGATTGCGCGCCGAAGCGACCCCCATGTCTTCCCCAGCACCGCGCCATGCGATGGCACGCACATAGGCGTCTGACAAACCGCTGGTCTTCAGAACCTCGGCTTTGGCTGCTTCGATCTGATCGACAGAAAAAGGGATCTCGAAATCGAGCTGATCGGCTGAGAAATGAAGCCGTTCCGAATGCTTGCGGCTTTCGAAAATCTTGCCGTTATAGGCGCGCTCGCCTTCGAACACCGACGAGGCATAATGCATGGCGTGGGTCAGAATATGCACGTTCGCGTCGCGCCAGGGCTTCATCGAGCCGTCCATCCAGATCATTCCGTCGCGATCGTCATAGCCAGCCATTGCCAGGCCTCCCTTTGCAAAAGTTGCGTGAATAGTTCCGAAACGGTCATAAAGTTGCGAAAAATTCGATTTGAGCTATCAGTTGAGACTTGGAATGTCAACAAGGCTGACATAAAATCGGGTTCAGCAACAAGGACGGTCCATGGCAGATACCGGCAGCCCTCCCGGCAACGAAACGCTTCTTTTTCTGACCGACGATCAGCTTCGCAAGGGGATCGAGGCGATGTTCTTTGCCTATCGTGGGTTTACCGCCGATCCCGACCTTATCCTGACGGACAAGGGGTATGGCCGCGCGCATCACCGGGCGGTCCATTTCATCAACCGCAGTCCGGGCACGACGGTCAATAATCTGCTGTCGATCCTTGGTGTCACGAAGCAATCGTTGAACCGGGTTCTACGGACACTGATCGAAGACGGGCTGGTCGAAAGCCACGTCGGTACACGCGACAAACGCGAGCGCCACCTTTATCTGACCGAGGAAGGCGCGGGGCTTGAGCAAGAGCTTTCCACTGCGCAAAGGAACCGGATGCGCGCGGCATTCCGCCAAGCCGGACCCGAAGCGGTCGCCGGGTTCCGTCAGGTATTGGAAGCCATGATGGACGGCGATATGCGTCGTCACTATACAAGACTGAAAGAGACAGGCGGTTAATGGACCCGGACGCACATCTTTTGATTGTCGATGACGACGAGCGCATTCGTGGCCTGCTGCAGAAATTTCTGATGCGCCATGGGTTTCTTGTGACGTCTGCGCGCGACGCGGCCCATGCTGATCGAATTCTGTCCGGTCTGGACTTCGACATGATCGTGCTGGATGTGATGATGCCCGGTGAAGACGGGGTCAGCTTTTGCCGTCGTCTGCGGCAAGATCGCGATACACCGATCCTGCTTTTGACAGCCAAAGGCGAAACACAGGACCGGATCGTGGGGCTTGAGGCAGGGGCGGACGATTATCTTGCCAAACCGTTTGAGCCGAAAGAGCTTTTGCTTCGGATCAATTCGATCCTGCGCCGGGTGCCTGCTGTCGAACCAGCTGACGTCACCCCCAAAGTGCTGTCGCTTGGCTCGCTTCGCTATGACGTTGAAAAAGGCAGTATGTGGAAAGGCGACACGCCCGTCCGCCTGACTGCGACTGAAGCGCAACTGATGCGCATATTCTCGGCCTGCCCGGGCGAGCCGCTAAGCCGTTCCAAACTGGTCGAAGACTTGGGTCGTGACGGTGGTCAGGCGCAAGAACGCGCGGTTGATGTGCAGATCACTCGCCTGCGCCGCAAGCTGGAAGCAGACCCGAAACAGCCCCGCTATCTGCAAACAGTACGTGGTGCTGGGTATATGCTGGCACCGGATTAAGTCAGCGCGATCTTGGCGCCTAAAATCCCCAAAACACCACCGAACACCCGGTCGATCCGCAGTTTCAGGCGGCCATAGGTGCGGCGGGACCGCTCGAATGAAAAGATACGTGCCACAGCGCTTGTGCAAAGCGTCTCGTTCACAAAGATCGCGGCCAGCAGCAGCGCAAGCGCCAAGGGCGAGGCGTCCAGCGGGACGGTTCCCACAAAGACCGCGCCAAAGAAGACGGCGGGCTTGGGGTTGGCCAGTTGTGTCGTCAGCCCGAAGAGGACGGCGGAAAATGCCGAGCGCGGTACAGCTCCGACCACGGCCTCGGGCAGTGGGTCCGGCGCATGGCGCCACATCTGCAACGCGATCCACAACAGGAACAACCCGCCTGCCAGCTTGAACCCCCAAAGCACGGTCGGCGCGATCTGGAACAACAGCGCCAGCCCGAACAGGGCCGTCAGCGCCCAGAACAACGCGCCCAATCCACAGCCAATCGAGAAGAAGAAGCCGGTGCGCATGCCTTCCGTCACGCCAATACGTGCTGACATCAGAATGGTCGGCCCCGGCGAGGCGGCGGCGATCAGATGCAAGAGCCATGCGGCAAGGAAGGCGGTCAATGTCATGGAAACCCCTTGCCACAGCGCGCGTGATTTGTGAACACAGGGGATGACTTTGATCTATTGGAATGACGCGGCGCTGAACCACGTGACGCCGCCCGGCCACCCCGAAAAGGTGGCCCGCGCTGTTGCGGTGAAAGCCGCGTTGCAGAATATGGACGGGCTGGACTGGCGCGACGCTCCGGTTGCGGACCGTGCGGAAATTCTGCGGTGTCACCCCGAAAGTTATCTGGCCCGGATCGAGGCGGCAGTGCCGAAGCAATCCTACATCTCGCTGGATGCCGACACGCATATGTCGCCGGGATCATTAGATGCAGCTTTGCGCGCTGTCGGTGGCTGCTGTGCGGCTGTCGATACCGTTCTGGCGGGCGAGGCCAAGACGGCGTTTGTGGCCATGCGCCCGCCCGGTCACCATGCCGAAACCGAAACCGCGATGGGGTTCTGTCTGTTTGGCACTGCCGCCATTGCCGCGAAACGCGCGCTGGATCACCACGGCTTGTCCCGCGTCGCTGTGCTGGATTTCGACGTTCATCACGGCAACGGCACGCAGGACTTGCTTTGGAACGAAGAGCGCACGTTGTTCTGTTCGTCGCACCAGATGCCGCTTTATCCCGGATCGGGCGCGTCGCATGAAACCGGCGCGCATGCCAATGTCGTGAACGCGCCTCTTGCGCCGATGACCGGCGGCAAAGAGATGAAACGTGCTTGGAGCGATCTTATCCTGCCCGCCGTTGATGATTTTGCGCCCGAGCTGATCATCATCTCGGCAGGCTTTGATGCCCACGCCGCCGATCCGCTGGCCAATCTGAACTGGCACGAAGACGATTTCCGCTGGGTGACCCAAGCCATTTGCGAGGTGGCCGAGGCCCATTCCAAAGGCCGCGTGGTCTCGACTTTGGAAGGCGGGTATGATCTGGACGCGCTGGCCGCCAGCACGGTGGCCCATGTGACCGCCCTGAAGGAGCACGAGGCATGACCGATAAACCCGTCACTGACATGAGCTTCGAAGAAGCGATGAAAGAGCTGGAAGCCGTGGTAGGCCGACTGGAATCGGGCGACGTGCCGCTGGAAGATTTAATCAAGCTATACGAACGTGGTGCGGCCCTGAAAGAACATTGCCAGAAGAAGCTGGCCGAAGCCGAAGAGAAGGTCGCGCAGATCACTTTGGACGGTGATGGTCAGCCCACAGGGACGACAGCGGCTGATGTCGGCTGACCTACAGGCCGCAATGGCAGAGGCGCGCAGCGTCGTCGCCAATGTCATCGATGCGCAACCGGCCTTCAGCCACGATCCAGTGGACGAGGCAATGCGTTACGCGCTTGAGGGTGGGAAAGGTCTGCGTGCGTTTCTAGTGATCGAGGGCGCGCGGCTGCTTGGGGTGGACTACACGAATGCCGGTCACGCTGCGGCGGCCATCGAGTGCTTGCATGCCTATTCACTGATCCACGACGACCTGCCCTGCATGGATGACGACGATCTCAGGCGCGGCCGGCCAACCGTACATCGCAAATGGGATGAGGCGACCGCCGTTCTGGCCGGTGACGCGCTGCAATCGGTGGCCTTCGAATTGATCTTGTCGTCGCACTATGACGATTGGACGAAGGTCGCGCTGACAGAAAACCTCGCCATTGCCGCGCGACTTATGGTTCACGGTCAGGCGCTGGATATCGCCGCCGAAAGTGCTGCGACACCATTGACCTTGCCGGAGGTGGAAAATCTTCAGTTCCTCAAGACGGGCGCATTGATCCGGTGGTCGGCCAAAGCCGGTGCGTTTCTGGCAGGGGTCGATCCCGTGCCGCTCGACAAATACGGTCTGGCGCTGGGCGTCGCCTTCCAAATAGCCGACGACATTCTCGACGTCGAAGGCGACGAGGCCAAGACGGGTAAACGTGTTGGCAAGGATTCTGAGGCAGGAAAGGCTACGTTCGTATCGCTTCTGGGCCTTGACGGCGCCAAGGCACGGGCGCGGGAATTGGTCGCAGAGGCTCTCGACGCTTTGTGCATATATGATGCACGAGCGGACCACCTACGCGATGCCGCTCGGTTTGTAATCTCGCGCGAGTTCTGATTAACGAGACACGGCATGACTGACCGACTTGAAACCCCCGTATTGGACCGTGTGTCTGTTCCTGCTGATATGAAGCAGCTGACGGATCGTGAGTTACACGCATTGGCCAATGAACTAAGGGCCGAAACAATTTCGGCGGTGTCCGAAACCGGTGGGCATTTGGGCGCAGGTTTGGGCGTGGTAGAACTGACCGTGGCGCTTCATGCGGTGTTCGATACGCCGAAAGACAAGCTGATCTGGGACGTGTCGCACCAGTGCTATCCGCATAAGATCCTGACGGGCAGACGCGACCGCATTCGAACCTTGCGTATGAAGGACGGGCTGTCGGGCTTCACCAAGCGCAGCGAAAGCCCCTACGATCCGTTCGGCGCGGCGCATTCTTCGACCTCGATATCGGCGGCACTTGGCTTTGCCGTGGCCCGCGATCTGGGCGGTGCACCCGACACCGGCCTTGGCGACGCCATCGCGGTGATCGGCGATGGTGCGATCAGTGCCGGTATGGCCTACGAGGCGCTGAACAACGCAGGCCACCTGCAGAAACGTCTGATCGTCATTCTGAACGATAACGAGATGTCGATCGCCCCACCTGTGGGGGCGATGTCGTCCTATCTGTCGCGTCTCTATGCCGGTGATCCGTTTCAAGAGTTGAAATCGGCCGCCAAGGGCGCAGTCAGCCTGTTGCCCGAACCCTTCCGCGAAGGCGCGAAACGCGCCAAGGATCTGCTGAAACACAGGGTGGTCGGCGGCACGCTTTTCGAAGAACTGGGTTTTTCCTATCTTGGCCCCATCGATGGCCACGATCTGGACCAGCTTCTGCCCGTTCTGCGCACCGTCAAGGAACGCGCTACAGGGCCGATCCTGATCCATGTGATCACCAAGAAAGGCAAGGGATACGCTCCCGCTGAAGCGGCCCGCGACAAGGGACACGGTGTGTCTAAGTTCGATGTTGTCACCGGCGAACAGAAAAAAGCACCGTCGAACGCGCCGTCCTATACCAAGGTTTTTGCGCAGGCGCTGATCAATGAAGCTGCCCGCGATGACAAGGTCGTGGCGGTCACAGCAGCAATGCCGGATGGCACAGGGCTTAACCTCTTCGCTGAACGCTTCCCGGTGCGCTGCTTTGACGTGGGCATTGCGGAACAACACGGCGTGACATTCTCGGCTGGTTTGGCCGCAGGCGGCATGAAGCCCTTCTGCGCGATCTATTCGACCTTCCTGCAGCGCGGCTATGATCAGGTTGTGCACGACGTGGCTTTGCAACGCTTGCCGGTGCGCTTTGCCATCGACCGGGCCGGGCTCGTTGGCGCTGACGGTGCCACCCATGCCGGGGCGTTCGATGTGGCCTATCTGGCGAACCTGCCGGGGTTCGTGGTGATGGCCGCCGCTGACGAGGCCGAACTGGTCCACATGGTCGCCACAGCAACGGCCTATGACGATGGTCCCATCGCTTTCCGCTTTCCGCGCGGTGAAGGTGTGGGCGTCGACTTGCCGGAAAAGGGCGAAGTCCTGGAAATCGGCAAAGGTCGGATCATCCGCGAAGGGCAAGGCGTTGCGATCCTGTCATTCGGCACCCGACTGTCGGAAGTTGAAAAAGCCGCCGAAGCTCTGACCGCGCGCGGTATCAAACCTACGGTAGCGGATGCGCGTTTCGCCAAACCGCTGGACCGAGACCTGATCCTTGATCTGGCCGCCCGCCACGATGCGCTGATCACCATTGAAGAAGGCGCGGTTGGGGGCTTTGGCAGCCATGTCGCGCAGCTTCTTTCCGACGAAGGTGTTTTCGACAACGGGCTTAAGTTCCGCTCGATGGTCCTGCCGGACACCTTCATCGACCAAGCCAGCCCGCACGATATGTATACCGTCGCCGCGATGAATGCCGAGCATATCGAAGCAAAGGTTCTCGACGTGCTGAACATCGCGGAACTTGTCCAAGCGCGCGTAATGGCCACCAAGATCTTTCGTTGGATTGCTTTTTTGGTAGCTGGGATCACGCTTGTATCGGTCTTTGTCCTTTCCTCCTACCGGCCAATTGGCGGCCCGTTTCGGTTTTTCGAAGTTTGGGTGCTTATGCTGTCGTTTTTTGCGATGGGACGAATGATGGCAATTGTCGAGCGTCGGTCGACGCGCGAATGGCCTGTCCTTGTCTCGACGGTGGCGGCGCTGAACGTCACGGTGATTGCTTTGTATCTGGCAGGCGTGATTGGCCCGCAAGAAGCGCGCACGGGATTGCCATTGCCCGAACTTTTGTTGCTGTCTCTTTATCTGGCCGCACCGCTGCTTCAATGCGCAGATGTCATGTTTGTGCATCCCGGTGTCAGGAACATTGGCCAAGCGGCTTTGCTGTTGGTCATCGTGATGGGCTTGTATCTTTTCTGGATCGAGCAGGTTGTGCAGAAACTTTCCAGCACGCCATGGGGCGAGAAGACTGATGGCCTGCCATACTGGTCGCTGAACGATCTTGCGGGGGACGAACGTATTTTTCTGTACGCAGGGGTCGCAGGGCTGGCGCTTTGTGCGTTGTTCGCCATTTTCGCAATACGGCGCGTGACCGAAACAAACGCCTTCGGCGTACACGATTGATTGCGCTGCCTGCCGGCACCGGAACTTCAGCCCTGGTTGTCCAGCTTCCGTTCGATCTCTTTCAGACGTTGTATGATCTCGTCGCGGTGGGCCTGGGTGGCTTCGACTTCTTCAACTGCATGCGCTTCCTGCATCGAGTTCACAATCAGGCCGACCACAAGGTTCACCACGGCAAATGTCGTCACGATGATGAAGGGCACAAAGAACGCCCATGCCATCGGGTAGACTTCCATTACCGGGCGGACGATGCCCATTGACCAGCTTTCCAGCGTCATGATCTGAAACAGAGAATAGGCAGACCGGCCAAGCGTGCCGAACCATTCGGGGAAGGCGTCTCCGAAAATCTTGGTCGAGATCACCGCCGCGATGTAGAAAATCAGTGCCATCAGGCCAAAGACCGATGTCATACCGGGTAGGGCTTTTAGAAAACCTTCTATCACGCGACGCAGGCGTGGCAGGGCCGAAAGAAGGCGCAGCACCCGTAGGATACGCAGGGCTCGAAGGACTGACAGCCCGCCCGTATCTGGTACGTAGGAAATCGCTACGACCACAAAGTCGAAAATGCTCCAGCCACTTCGAAAAAACGCCGGGCCACGAGCGATCAGCTTGCCAGCAAGCTCGACCGTGAAAATTGCAAGACAAATGCTGTCGATCGCAAGGATCAGTGACCCGGCGCTTGTCATCAGCGTGTCCGAAGTTTCCATGCCCAGAACGATGGCATTCACGACGATGACGGCGATTATTCCGTACTGCACGTCGGACCGGTCGAAGAAATCGGAAAGACGTGCGCGGAAACTCATCAGAATAAACTCATTTGTTCGGGTTTGGTGGTGCACATATGGCCCACGTTGGTGTCTGCGCAAGTGGGCTAGCGGTTCTCGGCCTTCAAAAGAGCGGCAAGGCCTGCGCGATAGTCAGGATACAGCAGTTTCACGCCCAATTCCTGCTTCATACGGTCGTTTTTTACGCGTTTCGATTCCGCATAAAAGCTGCGCGCCATTGGGGACATATCGGCGTCTTCGAACCGAACCGCAGGCGGCAGCGGCAGGTTCAGCAATTCAGCGGCGTGGGCGATCACATCTTGCGGCGGCGCTGGGTCGTCGTCACAGACGTTATAGACAGCACCCGGGTTCGGACGATCAATCGAGGCTTCCACGGTGTTGGCGATATCTTCGACGTGGATGCGGCTGAAGACCTGACCGTCTTTGATGATCCGGCGCGCGGTGCCTGCCCGGACCTTGGCGAACGGCCCCCGGCCCGGACCATAGATGCCAGCCAGCCGAAAGATATGCAGCGGCAGGCCCAGTTCAGCCCAAGTCGCTTCGGCCATGACCCGCGCCTGTCCGCGTTTGGTGGCGGGGGTCAGGGCCGCGCTTTCATCGACCCAGCCGCCGCCGTGGTCGCCGTAAACACCGGTGGTCGAAAGATAACCTGCCCATTCGATGTGGCTGGCGTTTTTCAACGCCTCAGTCGCCTCATTCAAAACCGGGTCGCCGTTTGTGTCGGGAGCAACAGAGGTCAGCAAGTGCGTGGCCTCGCCAATCGGCAAAGCTGTGCCGGGCCAGATCAGTGGCTCGATCCCTTCTGCTCGAAGTGCTTCGGCCTTTTCTGCGCTGCGCGTTGTGCCAATCACGCGCCAGCCCCGGGCCAGCAGGCGGGGGGCAAGGGCGCGGGCCGAGAAGCCGTGGCCAATGGAAAGGAGCGTCTTTGTCATTGCAGTAGAATGTCGGCTGAGACGTTGGGTGCAAGGGGAAAGCGGTTGCGCCGCCTTTGGCGTCGCCAAGCTGGGGGCTTTGCCCCCAGGCCCCCAGCATATTTTTGGGCCAGTGAAGGGCTGGGGATTGTTGACCAATGGGGGGCTTGCGGACGATGCCGGAAGAGTGTCAATTCTGGGGATGGCGTTTACCTTGAAAACATGGGCCGAGACGGCTGCGACTTTGGTCAATGTGGCTGCGGGCCGCGCGCGTGCGGATTTGGTGATCCGGGGCGGCAAACTGGTTAATGTGCAGACCCGCGAGGTCTTGGATGGCTGGCAGGTGGCGGTCGTGGAAGGCCGGTTTGCCTATGTGGGCCCGGATGCCTTTCATTGCATCGGCGAGGCCACGCGGGTCATCGAGGCCGAGGGGCGCTATCTGATCCCCGGTCTTTGCGACGGGCATATGCATATCGAGTTGGGCATGCTGACCCCTGCCGAGTTTGCTGCAGCCGTTATCCCGCATGGCACGACAACCATGTTCACCGACCCGCATGAGATCGCCAATGTGCTTGGCCTACGCGGCGTGAGGCTGATGCATGATGAAGCCTTGATGCAGCCGGTGAATATCTTCACCCAGATGCCGTCCTGCGCGCCTTCTGCGCCGGGGCTTGAGACGACCGGGTTCGAGATCACAGCGGACGACGTAGCAGAGGCAATGGCATGGCCCGGCATCATAGGGCTGGGCGAGATGATGAACTTCCCCGGTGTGATCAACGCCGACCCAAAGATGCTGGCCGAGATTGCGGCGACCCAGAATGCGGGCAAAACCGTGGGCGGGCATTATGCTTCGCCCGACAAGGGCATTGCCTTCTCGGCCTATGTTGCAGGTGGCCCGGCAGACGATCATGAAGGTACTGCGGAAGCCGATGCGATTGCGCGGGTGCGCAACGGCATGCGCTCGATGATGCGGCTGGGGTCTGCGTGGTACGACGTGGAAAGCCAGATCACGGCGGTGACCGAAAAGGGTCTGGACCCGCGGAACTTCATCCTGTGCACCGACGATTGCCATTCCGGTACGCTGGTCAACGACGGGCATATGAACCGGGTTGTCCGGCATGCGATCGACTGTGGCTGTGATCCTCTGATCGCCTTGCAGATGGCGACGATCAACACTGCGACGCATTTCGGACTGGAACGCGAGTTGGGCAGCATTGCTCCGGGACGCCGTGCCGATGTTATCCTGACGTCCGATCTGAAGACCCTGCCGATCGAACATGTGATTGCCCGTGGCCAGACGGTGGCCGAGGATGGCAAACTGACCGTGGCTTGTCCGCATCTGGACTGGCCCGATGATACCCGCGCCACGGTGCATCTGGGCAAGGAACTACAGGCGGAAGACTTCGAAATCGCCGCACCGGCAGGGTTCGAACCGGGTGCACGCCAAAGTGATCGGCGTCGTCGAAAATCAAGCGCCGACGGAAGCGCTGACGGCGGATTTGCCGGTCATTGACGGTACTCGTCGAAATTGAAGGAGCCGTGGCTCAGATCGCTTTGGTCGAACGGCACCGGGCGACCGGCGGTGTGGTGAATGGCTTTGTCTCGGGCTTTGGCTATCAGGGGGCCATGGCTATGGCATCGACCGTGGCGCATGACAGTCACCATATGATCGTCGTCGGCACGGATCGCGCCAACATGGCGCAGGCGGCCAATCGGCTGGGCGAGGTTGGTGGCGGTGTGACGGTTTGGAAGGACGGGCAGGAAATCGCGCTGGTCGAATTGCCCATTGCGGGCCTCATGTCCGACAGCCCTGCGACAGAGGTTGCGGCCAAAGCCGACCGCATGGTGCAGGCCATGGCCGATTGCGGTTGTACGCTGAACAACGCTTATATGCAGCACTCGCTTCTGGCGCTGGTGGTGATCCCCAGCTTGCGGATTTCCGATCTGGGCCTTGTTGATGTCGACAAGTTCGAACTGACACCTTTGCTGGGAGACGCATCATGAGCCTTCGCACACCGAAAAGCCAAGGCCACGAGGGGTTCACCGAAGCGGGGCCCGCCGTTGCGCGCCTGATCGAGCTTTATCAAACCGCGTCACGCTTTCTGTGCGAGAGATTTCAGAGGCCATGCTGAACGGCAAACCCGACGCGCGTATCCGGGCGTTTTATCCCGAACTCAGGATCACAACAAAAACATTTGCCGCTGCCGATACACGGCTCAGCTTTGGGCATGTGGTCGAGCCGGGGCGGTATTCGACGACGATCACGCGTCCGGATCTGTTCGAGAATTACCTGACGCAGCAGATTGATCTTCTGCTCCGCAATCACGACCAGCCGGTGGAAATCGGGCCGTCGCAAACGCCGATGCCGGTGCATTTCGCCGTCGCCAATGACCCGAAGATGACCGTGCCACAGGAAGGTGCCGCCGAGTTTTCGTTGCGCGATGTCTTCGATGTGCCTGCGCTGTCGTCGATGAACGACGATATCGTCAACGGCTACGGCTTCACCTTCGAAGACGGCTCGCACCCGTTGGCGCCATTTACGGCACAGCGGATCGACTATTCGCTGGCCCGGTTGTCGCATTATACCGCGACCGACCCCGAGCATTTTCAGAACCACGTTCTGTTCACCAACTATCAGTTCTATATCGACGAGTTCGAAGCCTATGCCCGCAAGGTTCTGGCCGATCCTGACAGTGGCTATACCTCGTTCGTTGGCCCCGGAAACGACGAGATCACCGATCCTGAGGCGGCGATGAATACGCCAGCCAAGCTGCCGCAGATGCCGACCTATCACCTGAAGCGCAAGCAGGGGGCAGGGATCACGCTGGTCAATATTGGCGTCGGGCCGTCGAACGCGAAAACCGCCACCGACCATATCGCAGTGCTGCGGCCACATGCGTGGCTGATGGTTGGCCACTGTGCGGGGCTTCGCAATACCCAGCGGCTGGGGGACTTTGTGCTGGCACATGGCTATCTGCGCGAAGATCACGTGCTCGATGCCGACCTGCCGGTCTGGATGCCCATCCCGGCGCTGGCCGAAATTCAGGTCGCATTGGAACAGGCTGTGGCCGATGTGACCAAATACGAAGGATATGACCTGAAGCGGATCATGCGAACCGGCACCGTGGCCACCATCGACAACCGCAACTGGGAACTTCGCGATCAGTCTGGCCCGGTCCAACGTCTTAGCCAGTCACGCGCCATTGCACTCGATATGGAATGGGCCACCATCGCCGCCAACGGATTTCGTTTTCGCGTGCCTTACGGGACGCTTCTGTGCGTCTCTGACAAACCGCTACATGGTGAATTGAAACTGCCGGGCATGGCTTCGGATTTCTATCGGACGCAGGTCGCCCAGCATCTTCAGATCGGAATTCGCGCCATGGAGTCGCTGCGTGAAATGCCGTTAGAGCGCATTCATTCCCGAAAATTGCGCAGCTTCGAGGAAACCGCGTTCCTCTGAAATGGGGCTTCGTGACGGTCCGAAGCGGCGGAATCTTGCACGGAAGTTGAGAAAATCAGGAAGAATTGTCTTTTCATTTGCGACGCGCGCAGGGAAAATCATCTTGCCGGTGTCCGCGTTTCATCCGGCGTTTCGGCCCAAATGGCGAGTTATCCACAGCTTTTTCCTTGGATCAGCCGAAAAACGCCTACAAAATGCACCCTAGTTCTTGTTTAGCGACCACAAATCGTTGTGTATTACCACGACATCCAGTTAATTAAGGCTAATGCGCCACAAAAGACGGCCAGAAGAACGAGGAGAATTCAACATGGCAAAACCATTGACCAAGACACAGCTTGTTACTGCGCTCGCAGACAAGATGGACAGCGACAAGAAATCGGCGACCGCTGCGCTGGACGCGATCATTTCCGTGATCACCGACGAAGTATCAGGCGGCGGTGCCGTCACCCTTCCCGGCGTTGGCAAAATCTATTGCCGCGAACGTCCAGCACGCATGGTGCGGAACCCCGCCACGGGCGAGCAAATCCACAAGGACGCTGACAAGGTGGTCAAGATGACGATTGCCAAGGCACTGAAAGACAGTGTGAACGACTGATCATACTGATCAGACGTCGAACGAAGGGGCCGCTAGATGCGGCCCTTTTCTTTTGATCAGGCCGACATCGCTGCTTTCAGTGCCGTATCCATCAGCGCTTTGATGTCCTTGGTGCTGGTGCCCGCCACGATGCGGCCAAGCTCTTTGTTGCCCTTCAGCACGACCAGCGTCGAACGGCGCGGAATGTTCAGGTCTTTGGCCAGCTTTGAATTGGCATGTCGATCCCAGTCGACCTTGATAAAGCTGACGTGCTTTTCATAGTCGGGGTTATCCTCCTTCAGCTTCCGCATCTTGGCTTCTTGCGCCTGACAGGTCGTGCACCAGTCGGTGTAGAAATCGAGGAAGACGGTTTTGCCTGCGGCCAGTTCTTTTTCGACAAGCCCTTTCTTGTAAGGTGTGTCTGCGAACGCGGGTCCGGCAGCGGCGAAAGCGGCGGCGGTGGCAAGGAAAGTACGACGGTCCATGAAAGTTCCTTTCAGATCGAGACAGAGAATTCGGTGAACCAGGCGGGAAGGTGTTGCAGCGCCCAGATTTCAGCGACGTGGTGCAGTTTGAAAATGATGGCAAGACCAACGGCGATGAAAACAGCGCCCATCACGGGCCGGGCCGCCGTGGCAAAATTGCGCATCCACGTCTGACGTTTGCGGATCATTGATTGAGCGCCGTAAGCAAGACCTATGATGATGGTCGACACCCCAAGAGCGAAGCTGATCATGATCAGCGTGGCATGGCTCAGACTTTGGCCCTGACTGGCCAGCGAAATGGCTCCGCCCAGCGTTGGCCCGATGCAGGGGCTCCAGACGGCGCCCAACAACATGCCGGCGATGAATTGCCCGGTCAGCCCGGACCGGTCGCCTTCGTCTATCTGCGCGTCAGCACGGGCAGAGAGCCCGGCGGTTGCGGTGGCAAAGCTTTCCGAGAAACGCGGTACCAGCAGAATAAGCCCAAACCCGATCATTAGAAC
Source organism: uncultured Alphaproteobacteria bacterium (assembly GCA_963841595.1). GTDB lineage: Bacteria > Pseudomonadota > Alphaproteobacteria > Rhodobacterales > Rhodobacteraceae > CAWJDD01. Next base: position 493,498 of record CAWJDD010000005.1, read on the forward strand.
GGCCCCCGCGTTCGAGACGGTTTCTTCGGTAATCCCAAGCGAGCGGCCTGCTACTGCAACCAACAGGCCAAGGGCAACGAAAGACACGCTCATGCCGCCCGCCACGGCGAGCGGGCCGAGGCGACCGGCCTGAAGGGCAGTTGCCAGCACGATCGGCAAAATCGGCAGGACGCATGGGTTGATCAGCGTAAGAAGGCCTGCAGCATATCCAAGGATATATTCCATTGGCAGAACATCATTGGAGTTGGCGCAGAAGTCATCTCACAAGGCCGTCAGCACTGCGAAACATAAGACAGGTGTTGCGCCCGCTGCGCGGTCGCGGTGCCGGGGGGCTTTGCCCCCGGACCCCCAGCATACTTTCGGACCAATGAAAGACTTTAGTGTCTTGGGGCGGCTTTCGAGATTTGCACGGCCAGGATCCCCAAAGTGATGATCAGAACGCCGATGATATCCAGCGGACCGATGGCTTCGCCAAGCAAGAGTGCCGCAATCAGCACGCCAAGAAACGGGTTGAGGAAGTGGAACGTGGCCGCCCGGACGGCTCCGATCCGGCCGACCAGCCAGAACCAGATCATCGTGGCGACCAGCCCCGGCATGATGATCGTATACGCGAAGGCAGCGATCACTGCGGGCGTCCAGTTGAAGGCTTTGGTCTCGAACGCAAGGGCCGGGGCCCAGAGGACAGCGCTTCCGACCAGCATTTGCAGTCCGACCACCATCATCATGTTGCCGCCACCCGACAGGGCGCCGCGTACCGAAAGCGTGGCGAATGCCAGCGCCAGCGCGCCGATACCGCAAAGCATCATCCCATAGACATCGACACCCTGCGTGATCCTTGTACCCATGATCAGCAAGACACCTGCGATCCCGGCGAACAGCCCCGCGATCCCAAGCGGCCGGACCGTTTCCCCCGAGATCAGCCATCCTGCCAATGCCACCAGAAGCGGCAGCGAAGACGCGATGATCGCCGCAAGCGAGGCCTCGATTGTTTGCATTGCGATGAAATTGAGCCCCAGATAGAGCGCGTTCTGACAAATGCCGAACAGGATCGTCAGCCGCCATTGCTGTGGCGTCAGTCGCCAGCTTTGTCCCATCAGTTTTGCAATCGCGACCGCGATCAGGCCTGCAATCAGAAACCGGAGGGCTGACACTGTAAGAGGTGGTGCGTTTGTCACGATGATCCGCGCGGAAGTAAAGGCGGATGACCAGATCAATGCAAAGATCAGGCCTGCAAGGATCGCGCGGATATCCATGTCAGACCCTGCTGCTTGGTTGCGTCGTTTCTTCTGTGTCTCGCAGCCTGCATGAATTGTCCATCGGGGATGGCAGACCGGCGCTGCCAGAGATAACCTTCGACTTATGACAGTCCGCATGATCACCGTAAGCGCCCCCGATGCAACGATCCCAAATCTTCGCAGCAAAGCCGAGGAACTGGGTGGACCTACGCCGAGATGCAAAGCGAAGGGCGCACCACTCTGCAGATGCCGGCCGGCACCGAAACACGGCAAGCCGTGGTGGATGCCATTCAGTCAGCCCTTTCCTCGCAGCGCGACTGGCGGCTTACCAGTGGAAACCACCGTTCCCCTGCCACGCGCCGAAGAAGAAGCCGCCAAGCGCAAGGCCGAGAAAGAAAGCGCCATCGGTGGCATGACCCGCGAAGAAATCTGGAACACGGGGGGCAGGCGAAGGTCGATCAGAACTATGTCGTCTTTGTTATCCTGTCGACGATTGTCGCAGCTCTTGGCATGTTGACCAACAGCGTGGCCGTGGTTGTGGGCGCCATGGTTATTGCGCCTTTGCTGGGTCCAAACTTGGCGTTTTCAGTTGGCGTGGCACTGGGCGATGGCAGTCTGATCGCGCGCGCATTGCTGGCGAATGCGGTTGGCGTGGGGCTGGCTTTGATTCTAAGCGTCGGCATCGGATTTTTCTGGGAGGGTGGTTTTCAGGCGCAAGAGCGCCGCCCACAAGCGCCATCGGGATATTCATCGGGTCAGGTCAATTCACACTGGCAAGCGGTGCGGCAATGTTGCTTGCCGTGAACATCGCCTCGATCAATCTTGCCGCACGTAGCGTCCTGTTCTGGCGCGGCATCCGGCCTCGTACTTTCTTTGAGAACAACAAGAAAGCCGGACGTGGCAGGATCGTCAGCGGCTTGCTTTGGGTTGCACTTCTGGCGCTGTTGGCGGGTTTGATGTGGTGGCGGGTTACGGCGTGACCTGGGTATTGCAAAAGCAAGGCACAATGCCTGTCTCTGAAACTCACGTCGGCATTTCGGTGGGGCCTAAAGGAGAGGCGCATTACCTGAAGTCCGACAAAGCGGGCAATGACATTTGGCTGCTGTCGAAAAACAGCGAACGTTGGCTAGGGCCGCAGCGCAGGGGCATATGGCTGTTTGATGTCTTTCCAGATGGCAGGGTCTGCTTTGCTGATTTCCCCAAACAACGCGATGACAACACGGATAAGAATGCGGTTATTCTTGGCCCGGACAATGCACCTTTGGTTTCATTCCACGCCGGTTACGGAATAGAAGATATCCAGATCGGCCCTGACAACCGCATTTGGTTTTCGTACTTCGACGAAGGAGTCTATAGCGGCGGGCTTTTGCCGTCGCATGGCCTGAACGCCTTCGACGAAGAAGGCCGCGTCCTTTGGAAGAACAACCAAAGTGTGATCAGCGATTGCTATGCGCTGAACGTCTCAAACGAAGGTGTCTGGTTCTGCGCCTATACTGATTTCGATCTTTGCAGGGTCACCGACGAAGGCAGGGTAAGCGCGTATCAAAACGCTGTCAGGGGTGCCCGTGCGTTCGCGATCCATAGCAACCGCGTGATGTTTTCCCACCAATACAAGGAACCTCCAGAAACTGTACATCTGGCCGCTCTTTCTGGTGGCATAGTCAGCAAGCCGGAACAGGCCAAACTTTCCACCTGTGACGATGTCGAAATACCAAAGCATGGCGTTCGGATGCGCGGCGGGTTCGTTCATGTCTTCGCTGAGGGCAACTGGTACCGTGGCCACCTGTCTGAACTTCAGTCTCGTTAAGTCAGCCGATTTGGCCGCGAATGCCACCTGTCTGGGCGCGGTCCAATAGCAAGTGATCAAGGACCACTGCTGCGGCCATGGCCTCGGCCACGGGAACTGCGCGAATGCCGACGCAGGGGTCGTGGCGGCCTTTGGTGATGATTTCGGTCTCTTCGCCGGACTTGGTGATCGTCTTGCGCGGCGTCAGAATGGACGAAGTCGGCTTGACCGCAAACCGCACGATGATGTCCTGACCTGTCGAAATGCCGCCTAAAATGCCGCCCGCGTGGTTCGAACTGAATTCCGGCCCATCCGGCCCCATCGAGATTTCATCCGCATTTGCTTCGCCGGTCAGACGCGCAGCACCCATGCCTTCGCCAATCTCGACACCCTTGACGGCGTTGATCGACATCATTGCTGCGGCCAGATCGGTATCAAGCTTGCCATAGACCGGCGCGCCCAACCCCGGTGGGCAACCGCGCACCGCAACCTCGATCAAGGCGCCCACGGACGATCCCGCTTTGCGCAACCCGTCAAGGTATCCAGCCCAATCCTTCGCCGCGTCGGCATCGGGCGTCCAGAATGGGTTGCGCTCAATTTCATCCCAGTCGAACCGGGCGCGGTCGATGTCCTTTTCGCCCATGCCAACCATATAGCCGACGATCTGAACATTGGGGGCCAGTTTGGCCAGTGCGGCCCGCGCCACGCCCCCTGCGGCGACACGCGACGCGGTTTCGCGCGCTGACGACCGACCGCCACCGCGATAGTCGCGAATGCCGTATTTCTGCCAATAGGTGATGTCTGCATGGCCCGGGCGGAACTTCTCGACAATATCACCGTAATCCTTGGACCGCTGGTCGGTATTCTGGATCATTAACTGAATCGGAGTACCCGTGGTGACGCCTTCAAACACGCCAGACAAAATCTCAACCGCGTCCGCCTCGCGCCGTTGGGTTGTGAACTTGTTCTGGCCGGGCTTGCGCTTGTCCAACCATACCTGAAGATCATCAGATGAAACCGGCACGCCCGGCGGGCAGCCATCGATCGTGGCCCCAAGGGCGGGTCCGTGGCTTTCGCCCCAGGTCGAGACCCGGAAAAGATGTCCGTATGTATTCAGGCTCATAGGCTTCTCCTAGCCGCTCTTTTCGGCAAGGTGAAGCGCCGTGTCCCGAAGTTCTCCACAAGCCCGGCGGTCAGGCTTTGCGTATTTCCCGCAAAATGAAGCGCAAATCTGAATCAAATTGTCTTTCATTTATCTGAAAATACTCTGGGGGCCGCCCATAGAGAGGCGGGGCAGCCCCCCTCGACCTAACAGAATTCGTCGCGTCCGTAGCCTTGGAGAAATAAAAGCGCGGTTAAATCTGCATGATCAATCCGCAAGGGGGCGGCGCTGGCGACCACCGGTTTTGCGTGAAGGGCCACGCCCATGCCTGCGGCTTCGATCATGCCTAGGTCATTGGCCCCGTCGCCCACGGCGATGGCTTTCGACACATCTGGCGACAGTTCCGCCAAGGCATCTACTTTTGCGTCACGCCCAAGGATCGGACGGCCCACTTCGCCGGTCAGCTTGCCATCCGCCTCGATCAGCGTATTGGCGCGCGTCTCGTCAAACCCCAGCGTCGCGCCGATCCGCTTGGTGAATTGAAGAAAGCCACCCGAGACGAGAGCGGCACAAGCGCCGTTCGTCTTCATCGTCCGGACCAGTACGTCACCCCCCGGCGCCAGCGTGATGCGCGTGGCCAGAACATGGTCGATGATCTGGGTGGGAAGCCCTTGCAACAGGCCAACGCGCTCGACAAGTGCCGCCTCGAAATCCAGCTCGCCATTCATCGCCCGCGCAGTGATATCGGCGACCCTTGCGCCAATTCCTGCCTCGGCGGCCAGTTCGTCGATGCATTCCTGCCCGATCATCGTGCTGTCCATATCGGCAATCAGCAAGGTCTTTCGCCGGGTCTGATCAGGAATGCAATTCAGATCGACACCCATGCCGAAAATTTCTTCCCGCACCTTCTCAAGGTTGGCAGGCACGAAGGCCACCGGAAATTCAGCCGCTTCATCTGGCGACAGCCAAAGCGCATCGCCGGTTGCTCCAAACGCGCCCTGCAGCGACGATACCAGCGCGGGGGCCAGCCCGCCGGGCGCGGCAATGAGCGAGATGATGGGCATGAAGGCGGCCTCCGGGATACGGAGCACCGCCTAGCGAATGTCCGCGCCGCTTACCAGTATCTTTTCGGCAGACTGGCCCGTGTCCAATCTTCAACCTTTCCAAGGTCCCAGCCTGTCAACTGAGCCAATCTGCGAGCTTCGGACTTCAGACGAATGCGGGTCTTGACCATATAGAGGCTGCCGGAAAGGCACGTGATCTCGCCGTCAAAAGGATGGTTCATAACATAGCGCCCTTGGTAATTCGCTCGGTTATCGGTCAGGCGAAAAACCAGATCCTCGGGCATCTGTTCTTTGGTGTATTGCGCATGAAACCGCGTCACATAGACTGCCTGACCCGGGTCACCGTCCGATCCCAGCCATGTGACGCCTAACTCCGCTAATTCTTCGGCGCTTAACGGTTCGGCCGCACAGGGATCGCACCAGCTCATATCCCAGCCGTATTCCAGCGCAATCCCGCCCCCTGGCAGGGCCTTGCGGAACATCGAGCGATAGAAGTCGGCGAACCGATCCTCAACAAACAGCGGGACGTCTGTGTTGGTTGGCAAAGTCATCGTTGGATAATTAGCCACCTCGACCCGGCCCTGTCGGGTCAGCATCATGATCAGGGCGTCCTGAGGTCCGTCGGCGTTCACCTTGCCAAGCTGGATGGGCAGCATGAAATCGGGCGAGGTGAAGGAAATTTGCAGCGGCGGCAGATCGCGGGTTTCCGAAGCTTCGTGCCGTTCAAGATTGACCCGCGCCACGAAGAACTTCATCCCCAATGCGATGTAATCCTTCAGAACCGGCGCCGCACCATGAGGCAGGGAATATCCTTCACCCGTCAGGAAGGTGATCAACCCATCGGACTGGCTGGCCTCAAGGATCAGTACATCATAGGTGCCAATGGCGTATTCACCCGCAATTTCCACGCCCAGAGTGGCAGCGGAACTGCGACGCTGATCTTCTTCCAAGCTGGACATGGACATCATTCTGTCTTCGAAGTCGTACCGGCGGCGGCTGCACGGGTCTTCGTCGAAATACTCGACCAGACGTGGCGCGCTGAAGGCATCCAGATGATCCACTGTTGCGGAGCTGACCGTGCGGATTTGATCTTCGCGCAGAACTTTGGGTGTCGGGATGATCAGCGCGAAATCTGTCGCCTCACCGCGATAATCCGATGACATCGTGATGGTCGACTGGTTGCCGTCGCGCGCATAGACGACTTTCGACCCCTCGTTGTAAAGCGCGCCGTCAGCCCGCGCGACATAGAAGCCGCAGAAGGCCTGAGCCGCCCCGCCGCAGATGGCAAAAACCGAAAAGAGGATCAGAAAATTTCGCATTGGGACATACTCCAAAAGGGGATCGACATCTGTCAGACGCTCGTCACAGGGCCATCCTTGGTCCAAGTCAGAAATTTCCCTGAGATTTCGTTTGATTTGCGACAAGCCCGGCCTTAAGAGCGGCGGTGGGACACCCCTCCCCAACGAGGGGCGCATATCTGTGAGGATATTCAGAAATGGATATGAACGAACCGGCAACGCGGCCGGCCAATCCGCGTTTTTCTTCTGGCCCCTGTGCCAAACCCCCCACTTTTTCGCTGGAGTCTTTGTCCGATGCGGCCCTTGGGCGTTCGCATCGGGCTGCCGTTGGCAAGACCAAGCTTAGGGACGCGATTGAACGTACCCGCAGCATCCTTGGCATTCCCGCTGACTACCTGATCGGCATCGTACCTGCGTCCGATACTGGCGCGGTCGAATTGGCGATGTGGAACCTGTTGGGCGCCCGCCCGGCGGAAATGCTGGCCTGGGAAAGCTTTGGTGCAGGCTGGGTCACCGACGCGGTCAAACAGCTTAACCTTGATGCCAGGATCACCACAGCCGACTATGGGCAGATCGTTGATCTTGCCGCTGTCGACTGGGACCGCGACGTGGTTTTCACATGGAACGGCACGACCTCGGGCGTTCGCGTTCCCGCCAGCTTTGACATCCCCGCTGACCGCGCAGGCCTTACGATCTGCGACGCCACATCGGCGGCCTTTGCGCAGGATTTGCCTTGGGACCGACTGGATGTGGTCACGTATTCCTGGCAAAAAGTGCTGGGCGGCGAGGCGGCGCATGGCATGCTGATCCTCAGCCCCCGTGCGGTCGAGCGGCTGGAAAGCTATACGCCGCCATGGCCTTTGCCGAAGATTTTCCGCCTGACCAAGGGTGGCAAGATCATCGACGGCATCTTCCGTGGCGAGACAATCAACACACCTTCGATGCTTTGTGTCGAAGACTACTTGCAGGCGCTGGACTGGGCCGAAAGCGTTGGTGGCCTTACCGGCCTGAGGGCGCGTGCGGATGCCAATGCACAGGTGCTTCATGACTTCTGTGCGTCCCATGACTGGATCGCCAACCTCGCCACTGATCCGGCTACGATGTCGAATACCAGCGTCTGTCTGCGGTTCACCGACACACGGATCGCTGATGGGGCCACCTTTGCCAAAGCGGTTGCCAAGCGGCTGGAGACGGCTGGCGTGGCCTTTGATATTGGGGCCTACCGCGACGCGCCTTCGGGTCTGCGTATCTGGTGCGGTGCCACGGTAGAAACGTCGGACATTCAGGCACTGATGCCATGGCTTGACTGGGCCTTTGCCGCCGAGATTGCAGCCCTTTCAGAAGCCGCCTGATCAAGGGCCGGGGGTGAACTCCGGCCTGCTCCCAACATGAATGGTGGGCCTTGCCCCGCCACCCGCAAGGAATAAACCCATGCCTAAAGTACTTGTCTCGGACAAACTCTCTGAAACTGCCGTGCAGATCTTTCGGGATCGCGGCATCGAAGTCACCTTTGACCCCACGATCGGCAAGGACAAAGAAAAGCTGCTTGAAGTGATCGGCGACTATGACGGTCTTGCCATCCGTTCGGCCACCAAAGTGACGGAAAAGGTTCTGGCTGCGGCTACCAATCTGAAAGTGATTGGTCGTGCCGGGATCGGCGTTGACAATGTCGATATTCCCGCCGCCTCAAAGAAGGGCGTTATCGTGATGAACACGCCCTTTGGCAACTCGATCACCACCGCCGAGCATGCCATCGCCATGATGTTTTCTGTCGCCCGGCAAATTCCGGAAGCCAACACGTCGACCCATGCGGGCAAGTGGGAAAAGTCGCGCTTTATGGGCGTCGAGCTTTTCTCTAAGACGCTTGGGGTCATTGGGGCAGGAAATATAGGGTCGATCGTTATCGAACGCGCACTTGCCTTGAAAATGAAAGTGATCGCCTATGATCCGTTTCTGTCCGAAGACCGCGCCGACAAGATGGGCGTCGAAAAAGTGGAGCTGGATAATCTTCTGGCCCGCGCCGATTTTATCACCTTCCACGTGCCCCTGACCGACAAAACGCGCAACATCCTCTCGCGCGAAGCCATCGCCAAACTGAAGCCGGGCGCGCGCATTGTGAACTGTGCCCGGGGCGGTCTGGTCGACGAAGAGGCTTTGGCGGAAGCCTTGAAAGACGGTCGCGTTGCAGGGGCTGCCTTTGACGTTTTTGCCGACGAACCGGCCACTGCGTCGCCGTTGTTCAACCTGCCGAATGTCGTCGTCACACCGCATCTTGGGGCGTCCACGACCGAAGCGCAGGAAAATGTGGCCTTGCAGGTCGCGGAACAGATGTCGGATTACCTGCTGACCGGAGCGGTCTCGAACGCGCTGAATATGCCGTCGGTCACCGCCGAAGAAGCGAAAGTGATGGGCCCATGGGTCAAGCTGGCAGGCCACCTTGGCAGCTTTGTCGGCCAGCTGACCGACGAGCCGATCCGCGCGATCAACATCCTGTACAACGGCGAGGTGTCCGAGATGAACACCGCCGCGCTGAATGCCAGCGCCGTGGCAGGTATTTTGAAAGTTTCGAACCCCGATATCAACATGGTCTCGGCGCCAGTGTTGGCCAAAGACCGGGGCGTGAAGATCTCGACCACCACACAGGAAAAGTCGGGCGTGTTCGACGCCTATATCAAGCTAACCGTGGTCACCGACAAGCGCGAACGCTCGATCGCGGGCACCGTGTTCTCGGACGGCAAACCGCGCTTTATCCAGATCAAGGGCATCAACATCGACGCCGAAATCGGGGCGCATATGGTCTATACGACGAACGAGGATGTGCCCGGCATCATCGGTGCCCTGGGCAACACCATGGGGTCAAACGGCGTCAACATCGCGAACTTCACCCTTGGCCGGTCTGAAAAGGGACACGACGCCATCGCGCTGCTTTATGTCGATGAGCCGGTGCCCGCCAAGGCGCTGGCCGATCTGGAAGCGACGGGGCTGTTCAGTCAAGTGCGCCCGATGATGTTTGAAGTCGCCTGACCTGGTTTCGCCCCGCTTCGCGGGTCGACCGATGCGAGAGGCTCTGCCCCTCGCGCTCCCCGGGATATTTTCGAACAAGCGAAGGGTGCAGTTAACTTTTGTTATTTGCAAGAGGCGTGTCGTTGCCCTTCGAGGGAGGCGGCCATCAGTTCGATTTGACCGGGCGCCCAAGCTCTTTTGGTTTGATCGTGGCAACGAAGGCAGTGATCGCCTCGATTTCGTCCATGGTGACGTTCATTGGGGCTATGTGGATGGCTTTGTTCGGATCGAAGGGTTCGGTCACGCCTTCGACTTGGGTGAAAGACGGGTGCGGGTTGTGAACGAAGAAGGCGCGGAACAAGTCCGGCCAGTGTGGTCGCCCCCGGATCGCTGCAAAGGACGGTGTTGAACCGATGCCGCCCATGCGGTTGCGTTCGTCCACCACATGGCAGCGCCCGCAATGGACCAGCGCCAGCCGCGAGCCGTCAACCTTGTCGCCGTCAAAAGTTTCGACTTCCTTGACCACCACAACGACCTTCTCAGTCGTGTAAACTTGGGTGCCATCCGGCTTGAAACCCTCAATTGCCGCTTTGCCGGGGCCCGAGCGCAGCCAATCTTGGAAAACCTTGGCCTTGGCTGCCGCTTCTGTATTGCTGGTCAAAATATCCAACCTGATCTCATCGCCGTCGATAACTTGAAAAATGCGGTCTCCGTCGCTTCCCAGAGCAATGTCAGCCTCCCCAGAAGTGACAGGCGCGATATCGATCCGATGTTTGAACGTAAAGCGTGGCAGGATCTGTTTGTGGAAACCTTGCGACACCATTTCTTCTGGCATCAATAACGTCAGGTCCTGCGCAAACGTGGGCAGGGCGGGCAGTAGTGCCAGCGCGAAAACAATTGATCGGATCAAGTAGATGCTTGCACCTCCCTTTCGATCTGAGATTATCCGGCTTCTGCAACAATGCAAGTTCCGGGGGAGGAACCTTATGTCGGACGAAGCCTTCAACATGTCCTTGAGGAAATTTCTTAAGACCGTTGGCGTCACCTCGCAGCGCGAAATCGAAGAAGCGGTGCGCGCCGCAGGGGAAACAGGAGAACTGCCATCGGGTACGGTAACGGCGCGGGTTGTGCTGACGGTGGCTGCAGTCGGTCTGGAACACGAGGTGACCGGCGAGATCGAGATGCCGGTGAAAGGATAGCCCCGGTGGCCAGTGAAGCAGAGGTCAGGGCCGCCCTTGGCCGCATCGTTGATCCGGGGCGCGGCGTCGATATCATGACCGCCGGCCAGATCACGACCTTGTCGGTCCAGGAAGGCGCGGTCAGCTTTGTGCTGGAGGTTGCCGCCGAACGTGCCGCCGCCATGGAACCCGTGCGTAAGGCTGCGGAAACGGCGGTTGCGGCTTTGGACGGGGTGACCAGTGTTTCGGCGATCCTGACAGCCCACGCTGCCGCCGGGCAGGCCAAACCGATGCCTTCACAAGCGCCGGTGCCTGATCTGGGACTGAAAGACTTTGCACCAAAGCCGAAAGCGCCCGAAAAGCCGCAGGCTTTGCCGGGGGTGCGCCATGTCGTGGCGATTGCCAGTGGCAAGGGCGGGGTCGGCAAGTCGACTGTCTCAAGCAATCTGGCGGTCGCATTGGCCGCGCGGGGGCTGAAGGTCGGGCTGCTTGACGCCGATGTTTACGGGCCGTCGCAACCGCGCATGCTGGGTGTCTCGGGGCGGCCTTCTTCGGTGGGCGATATCATTCTGCCGCTTCGGAACCACGGGGTGACGGTGATGTCGCTTGGTTTCATGGTGGAAGAAGAAGAGGCAATCGTCTGGCGTGGGCCCATGCTGATGGGGGCTTTGCAACAGATGCTGGGGCAGGTGCAGTGGGGGACTTTGGACGTTCTGCTGGTCGATCTGCCTCCGGGAACGGGCGATGTGCAGATGACCCTTTGCCAAAAGACGGATGTGGCAGGCGCCGTGGTGGTTTCAACCCCGCAGGACATCGCCTTGATTGATGCCAAGAAGGGCATCGACATGTTTCAGCGCTTGGGTACGCCGATCTTTGGCATCGTCGAAAACATGGCGGCTTTCGTCTGTGACGGCTGCGGCAAGGTGCACCATCCTTTCGGCCATGGTGGCGCCCGGGCCGAGGCGACACGAGTTGGCGTGCCGTTCCTTGGAGAAATACCGCTGTATCTGGCGATCCGCGAAGCGGGCGACAATGGCGCGCCAATTGTTGCGGTTCAGCCGGAGAGTGAAGAAGCCGCTGGATTTTGGGCTGTCGCCGATGCGCTTATTGAAACCTTGGAGAAGGTTTGATGGGCAAGGGCGATTGCAGGCAATCGCCGAAGGGCGAGGGGCTTTGCCCCTCGTGCTCCCCAGCATATTTCAGGACCAGTGAAAGTGGTTACCGTGTCCGCAGGGCTTGAGTTTCCGCCACTTTTGACGGGTTTGGCCGTCGCGGGCGACCCGTTTCGGGCGGCCTGCGCGGCCGCGCCAAGTGCCGAGCCCGGAACTGTGTTTTATGCGCCGGACGAAGCGGTCATGCGTGCCGCCATCCTGCTGGCCCCGGAATCTCCTTTGGCCGAGGCGATCAGCGTGAGTTTCGCCGTCTCGCTTGGGATGAACGACGCTCTGGGCGCGCTGGCGCCGCCCGAAGTGGGCATGCATTTTGTCTGGCCTGACAGGCTTCGCGTGAACGGCGCACTTTGTGGGCGGTTAAGGGCTGCGGCGTCAACAAAGGTGCCTTCAGAAGAGCCGGACTGGCTTGTTCTTGGCATAGAGGTTCCCGTTTTGGCCATGGATACGGCCGAACCCGGCGCGCATCCGGAGGAAACCTGCCTTTACGAGGAAGGGTGCGGTGACATCACAACATCAGACCTGATCGAAGCCTGGGCGCGGCACATGATGAACTGGCTGCATATCTATCTGACGGACGGTTTCGAACCTTTGCACCGTGAATGGCTGGCCAAAGCCCATGGTCGCGACGACGGTTCGTTTCTTGGTCTCGATGAATGGGGCGGGTTGATCTTGAAAGACGAGGGTGTCGCGCGCATTCTTCCCCTGACTGAATTGTTGGAACGCTCATGAAATTTGCCCGCGTCATACGGCTGGACGACAGCGATCTGAACGTTTTCGAGGTGCCCGCCGAACCCGGCGAGTGGGCGATCCCCGGCAGCTTTGCCTATTCAAACTGGACCGAAGATGACCTGACCGCAAAGGCACGACAAGAATTTGCCCATGGCTGGTTGGGGTTGGAAAGTTTTGGCCGCGCCAGTGTGACCGCAGTGACCACGATCACCGAAGCCGAACGAGACGCCCTTGTCGACATTCTTGCCTTCCACTTCACCGAAAGCTGGGGCGCGCCAGACATCGACGCCGCCCGCCCGGTGGCCGAAGCCGAAATCGCCGACCTGATTGCCATGTGCGCGGATCAGGAAGACAACACACTGATGGTTGTCGAGCGTGAATTGACACCAGAGGGCGTCAAGGATCGCTTTCGCATGGTGCCGCCTCAGGGCGCAAAACTTGACACCTTTGCGGTGCATGGAACTTAGAATAATTCATTGTTGTGCCAGCGATTTTGAAAGCGAGACCGGATAGGTTGTAATTTTTTACCGATTCCTGCCCTGTCAATCTTGATTGAAGAAAACATAGCGCTAGCATTCCTCGTTACGCCCGTTTCCGCACGGGTAAGGGGAACATAATCTCTGGGAGGGGATGATGCGCAATGATGGCCAAGGTTTGGAACCTCTGGATGTCGACGTATATTTGCAGACGCAAGCGCAGCTTCGAGAGCTCAAATCGCAATTGCCCCAGAACTCGGTCGAGAGCCTTGCCCGAGAGGTGATCAGACGACTTGCGGAACGGGATGTAGACGCGGTCGATGCACCGTCCGGCGCACAGATCGAGGTTCTTTGCCTTGCTTTACTGTCCGGCGATGACAGTGCGGGTGCACGCTTCATTCAGGAAGTACGCACCGAAGGCGCATCTGTCGAAGTTGTTTACCTGAAGTATTTGGCAAGTGCGGCTCGCCTATTGGGCGAATGGTGGGACGAAGATCGCGTATCGTTCGTGGACGTGACGCTGGGGACAAGTCGCATGTATGCGATCATGCGGGCCATGCGTCACCAGTTCTCAATCGGACATGTGCTTCCGACAAGATCGGCCGTTTTTGTCTCGGTCCCAGGCGAAACGCATACGTTGGGCGTGCGCATGGCGGCGGATCTTTTCCGAAAAGAAGGCTGGGATATCGAATTGATGACCGGCAGGACACATGACGAATTGGTGGCCGAGGTTGCACAATCCAAAACCCAAATTATAGGAATCTCAGCCGCAGGCGCGCATTCGGTCAAGCCATTGTCTCAGCTTGTAATTGCACTTCGCATCAGCAATCCGGGCGCATCCATCATCGTCAGCGGAAATGTTCTTGAAAAAGAAGAGGAAACCGTTGGTCTTATGGGTGTCGATGGCATGACAAATGACATAGCCGTTGCCAAAGACCTTTTGGCAACATTTTGGAACCAGCGTCCCTAGGCGACCCAGCGGTGCGGAACACCGCAGCCTAAGATCATTCCAAGCGCTGTCATGCGGCCAAGGACCCGGTGAAAGGCGGCGCGCGCCGTGCCGCCATCGCCTTCCAGAACAAGAATGTCGTCGGGAAGATCGCAGGAAACGTCCTGATCTGCGGGTCGCAGGACAAGTGCGCCGCAAATACGCGAAAGCTCGGGTCGATCCCAGAACATGTCGGCAAGCGCACGGATCAGGTCGTCTGGTCCGGTAACGACAAGCCGTGGGCCGGGGCGAAGTCCCGTCAGCGCAAATAGCGGTACGCAGGGCGCTTTTTCACTGAGGCGTGGGGCGGGGCTTGTTGATGTGTCTCGCATGGCTTTTAGGTATGTTCACTGCAGGCGTTAAACACGGGGAAAGAACTGAGAATTTCCCCCAATTCCGCTACGTCACACCTGTTTTTGCAGCCACCAGACCTGTTCCGAGGAGTAGTCTTGCGCCCAAACGGCAGTTACCGAAAAAGCTGCACCTCTGTCGTATGAGCGGGCGTAAGGCTCGCGGAAGTCCAAAATCTGGAACCCAATCTCGCCCCGATCGAATGTGGCATCCGAATATCCTCAACGCACTTTGTTATTGCCTATCAAACGGGGCCGACGGCATGTCTTTGCTTGCACGGTCAGTTGATCATTCCGCCCGTTTTCATTGCCTGCGACGAATGATAAACTGCCTCCAAGAGCAGACAACAACAAACACCACAGGTGAACTCAAATGACTTTTCTAAAGACTGCTGCATTCGTCGCTGCATTGGCCGCATTGTCGGCCTGCACCGGCGCAGACCGTTTCGGTTCTGGCGCAGGTGGCGCTGACGGCGCGAATGGGGCTTTGGCCGGATCGATCAACGACCCAACCTCGCCCGCCTATTTCAACGCCACTGTCGGTGACCGTGTGCTGTTCCTTGTGGATCAGTCCACACTGACACCCGATGGGCAGGCAACGCTTGCAGGGCAAGCCCAGTGGTTGATGGCAAACGGGGACTATTCAGCACTGATCGAAGGCCATGCCGACGAACAGGGCACGCGCGAATACAACCTTGCCCTTGGGGCACGTCGTGCCAGTGCGGTCCAGAACTATCTGATTTCCCAAGGCGTTGCGCCGAACCGGCTGAGAACGATCAGCTATGGCAAGGAACGCCCGATCGAGATTTGTTCGACCGAAGCCTGCTATTCGCAAAACCGTCGCTCGGTGACTGTAATCACCGCCGGCGCTGGCGTCTGATAAATCGAATAAAGGAGCCGTCATGCGCAGTTTCCTGATCATCGCTCTTCTGTTCGCCACGCCTGTGGCGGCACAGGACCGGGCTCAGACACTGGCCGATATCCGTCAGGAACTGACGGTGCTGTTCGTCGAAATGCAGAAACTGCGGCGCGAATTGTCGACAACGGGCGGGGTGAATTCCAACCTTGCCGGGACAAACACGCTGGAACGTGTCGACGCAATGGAAGCCGAAGTTGCAGCGTCTGACCGCTGCCACGGAACGTCTGACGAACCGCGTTGATTCGGTTGTGGCGGATGGCACCAACCGGATCGGCGATCTGGAGTTCCGGCTTTGCGAACTTGAAACCGGCTGCGATATCGGCACGCTGGGGGAGACCTCGACCCTTGGTGGGGGCGCGGCTCCGGCCGTTGCGGCAACGACAACCGCTCCGGCTATGGCCCCAGCAACCGGTGGAAGCTTCGATGGCACCGAGGGCGTGACGGCAGGACTGACCGATCTAAGCGGCGTGGAATTGGCCGTGGCCGAGCGAGAAGACTTCGAGCGCGCCAAGGCCACTTTTGACGCGGGCAATTATGAAGCCGCAGCAGACCAGTTGCAGCGCTTTACCGAAACCTATCAGGGCGGGCCTTTGACCGGGTTGGCGCATCTGATGCGGGGCGAGTCGCTGTCCAAACTGGGCTGACCTCTTCGGCGGCGCGGGCCTATCTGGAAAGCTATTCCGGCACGCCGAACGGGCCGACCTCGCCGACCGGCGTTGCTGAAACTTGGCGTTTCGCTGGATGGTTTGGGCCAGACTGAAGAGGCTTGCATCACACTGGCCGAAGTGACGCTACGTTTCCCGGCTACCGATGCGTCGATCGAGGCGCAGGCCGCGCGCGCTGCCATGGGCTGTGCGTGAGCGAAGACGAGACGCGGTTCGATGATGCTGACGCATTTGACTGGTCGCGTTTGGCTGGCGACAAAACCAGCCAAAACGTCTTGGCGTGGCCGTATCGGGTGGCAGCGATCATGGCCTGTCTGGATCTTGCTGGAGACGCGCGGGCAGGGACCTGAGGTGGTCGCGGCCGTCACCGTTGATCATGGGTTAAGGCGCGAAGCCGAAGGACGAAGTCGCCATGGTTGCGCAGAGGTCTGTGCAAAACGCATGGAATCGCCGCATTGATCGCTGACTTGGGAGGGCTGGGATGGCACCGGCAATCTGCAGGCTCAGGCGCGAAAGGCGCGCTATGGTCTGATTTGGCCGCATGGGCCAAAGAGCAGCGGTGTGCGACTGCGTCGCACTGGGCCACACGGAGGACGATCAGGCCGAAACGGTCCTGATGCGGCTGGCGCGGCTCGGGGATCGATGGTCTCGCGCACATGCGCTGAACGTTTCGAGCGGGGATCGGTGTTCATCCGGCCACTGCTGAGCACAGACGTGCTGAATTGCGGGCTTACCTGACGTTACGCGATAGCGAGTGGGTGCGAGGATCCGTCCAACGACGACGACAGTTTCGAACGGGTCCGGGCGCGCAAGGCGTTGGCAGTCTTGGAACGATCTGGACATTGATGCCGACGGTATTGCCCGCGTGGCCTGGCAACCTGCGGCTTGCGAAGTCGCGCTGGATCCGCTATCTGCTGGCTGCGAAGTGTCGAAATACGATCGGTCGTGAGGATCGTGGCGATCTGATTGTGCCGGGCGACACCGAGCCCGACACGACTGTACCGCGGAAATCCACCACCGGGCTGCAACAAGCGCGATCCATGGGTTTCGGGCGCAGAGTATCCTCCGCGCCGGCTATGGCGACTGATCGAGATGGCGGCGGCAATGTCGGGCAGACCGGCATACACTTGGAGGTTGTATTGTTCGCGGGTCGAGAGCGGAAGATGACGACGATCAGAATCACTCGTGAATACAATGCGGTAACGGGATTTGACCGCGCCACCGATGCGCTTTGGGATGGGCGTTGGGTGCTGGAAGGCCCGCATACGCCGAGCTTGCAGGTCCGCGCCCTTGGCGACGCGGTCAAAGACTGCCCGGACTGGCGCGATACAGGCCTGCCCCGTCAGTCTTTGTTGGCCTCTCCGGCGATCTGGCGCGGCGACGAACTTGTTGCGGCCCCCTGGCGGGGCTCTGAAAACGGCTGGACCGCGTCGGCAACAGGCCGCGGCAGTTTCGCGCAATTTCTCTTATCGCGTTGAAGATCTGCGATTGGTAGCTATTTAATAACCTAGTCGGAGGGGTGGCCGTTTCTGCTCCAAGAAATTCCCAAAGGAGCGTCCTTTGAACAACGCGCGTAGCATCGCCTTTTGGCTGGTTCTTTTCCTGCTGATATTGGCGCTATTTAACCTTATCTCAGGCGGCCAGACGAACACCACGTCGTCCACCGTAAGCTATTCCGACTTCGTTCGAGCGTGTCGAGGCCGGCGACGTCTCAAATGCGACCATCGACGGCGAACGGATCGTATTCCGCAGCTCGGATGGCCGTGACTATGTGACGATCCAGCCAGAAGGCGCAGACGCAACTGATCTGCTGGTCGACAACCAGGTCACATTCCGGCCAGAGCCGCAGGAACAGTCGGGGTTCGTGACGATCCTGATGACGTTCCTGCCGTTCCTTCTGCTGATCGGTGTCTGGATTTACTTCATGAACCGGATGCAGGGCGGTGGCAGAGGCGGCGCGATGGGCTTTGGCAAATCGCGCGCCAAGCTTCTGACCGAAAAGCATGGCCGCGTGACGTTTGATGATGTTGCCGGCATCGACGAAGCCAAGGAAGAACTTGAAGAGATCGTCGAATTCCTGCGCAACGCCGCAGAAATTCTCGCGTCTTGGCGGCAAAATCCCCAAAGGTGCGCTTTGCTGGTGGGTCCTCCGGGTACCGGTAAGACGCTTCTGGCACGTGCGATTGCGGGCGAAGCAGGCGTGCCGTTCTTCACGATTTCCGGCTCTGATTTCGTTGAAATGTTCGTTGGTGTCGGTGCAAGCCGTGTCCGCGACATGTTCGAACAGGCCAAAAAGAACGCGCCTTGCATCGTCTTCATCGACGAGATCGACGCGGTTGGCCGGTCGCGTGGCGTCGGCTATGGCGGCGGTAACGACGAACGCGAGCAGACGCTGAACCAGCTTCTGGTTGAGATGGACGGTTTTGAAGCCAACGAAGGCATCATCATCGTGGCCGCAACCAACCGTCCCGACGTTCTGGACCCGGCCCTTTTGCGTCCCGGTCGTTTTGACCGTCAGGTGCAGGTGCCAAACCCGGACATCAAAGGCCGCGAGAAAATCCTTGGCGTGCATGCCCGCAAAGTACCCCTTGGCCCTGATGTCGACCTGCGCATCATCGCGCGCGGCTCGCCGGGCTTCTCGGGTGCTGATCTGGCGAACCTTGTGAACGAGGCGGCCTTGATGGCGGCCCGATATTGGGCGTCGGTTTGTCACGATGGAAGATTTCGAAAACGCCAAAGACAAGGTCATGATGGGCGCGGAGCGCCGGTCTATGGTCATGACCGAGGACGAAAAGAAGCTGACTGCCTATCACGAGGCAGGTCATGCTATTGTAGGTCTGAACGTGCCGCAGCACGACCCGATCCACAAAGCGACGATCATTCCGCGCGGCCGTGCTTTGGGTCTTGTTTTGTCGCTTGCCAGAACGGGATCAGCTGTCGGTCAGCTACACGAAGTACACGTCGAAAATCGCGATGGCGATGGGCGGACGTGTGGCCGAAGAGCTGATGTTCGGGAACGAGAATGTCACGTCTGGTGCGTCGTCTGACATCCAGCAAGTGTAGCCGGATCGCGCGCGCGATGGTGACCCAGTTCGGCTATGCCGAAGAGCTTGGCTATGTCGACTATGCCAACGAGCAGCAGTCCCCTCTCGGCGCTTACGGCGGTGGCACGACCATTCGAGCAGCACGCAGAAGACGATCGATCGACAAGGTGAAAGAGCTGGTCGACGAAGGCTACGAGACCGCCAAGCGTATCCTGACCGAAAAGCGCGAGGACCTGGAGCGTCTGGCGCAAGGGCTTCTGGAATACGAGACGCTGACCGGTAGCGAAATCACCAAGGTGATCGCCGGCGAACCGCTGAATCGTGGCGATGACGACGATGATAAGCCAGCCCGACACTGGCGGCCCAGCCTCGGTCACGGCGATCCCCAAGACCAAACCCCGGAAGAAACCCGATGGCGGTTTAGAGCCGGAACCCACAGCATAACCTCAGAAACCCCGCCTTGAGCGGGGTTTTTTGTTTGCGCCTTGGGCTGCGCCCAAATCGCCCGAACAGGGGCTTTGCCCCCGTACCCCCAGCATATTTAAAGACCGATGAAGGCCTGTGGACCTGACCATACCTTCTATGGTTATGTGAAATCCTTGCAGGACGGAGGCGCACCATGACCAAAACTTATTCTGGCACCGACATAGACATCAGCTTTGACGCCAAGCGCTGCATCCATGCCCGTAATTGCTTTCTGAAACTGCCGCAGGTTTTTGACCCCGAGCGGCGACCATGGGTCGATCCCGACGCGGCACCGGCCGAGGAAATCGCGGCCATGATCCGCACCTGCCCGTCAGGTGCGCTGACCTTCACGCGCGCCGCGCAACCTGAGGCGGCCCCGGGCATCAATCGTGCACAGATCCTCGAGAACGGCCCGATGGCGCTTCATGGCAACTTGACAGTGGCAGGCGAGGCGATGACGCGCGCCACCTTATGCCGTTGTGGCAAAACCAAGAACCCGCCGTTCTGCGATTATTCCCATGTCGATGCAGGTTTCACCGCCACCGGTGAGCCACCTGAAAGCGGCAAAGACGCACCCGGCGAGAACCCGGGCGAGGCGCTCACCATCATCCAGCATGAAAACGGTCCTATCGAAGCGCAGGGGGCGTTGGAAATCACGACTGGCACCGGTCACCGCACACATCGTGGCACGCGCGCGTTTTTGTGCCGTTGTGGACAATCATCGAACAAGCCGTTCTGTGACGGCAGCCACAAATCAGCGGATTTCGAAGTACCCGGCGACGGCTAGGCCAAAGCCCTCAAGCGGCCACCGGAACGGGCACGGCCAGCACCCGCTGGCCGGTCAGATAAGCAATGGCCTGCTCGGCAAAAAGCGACCGCAAGACAGGGGTCATCCAGTCAAGCCCGCCGGTGTAACATCCATAAGCAGGCATAATCAGCCGCGCCCCATCGGCAATGAAGCAAGGCCGTGAAATGTGCCGGACGCGGGCCTTCGGGTGATAGTGGCCTGAAACCTCGCCGGCAGACCCCATTTCCGCAATGTGCCGGAAGGTCAGCGGCCCAAGGCTTAACGTTGCAACATGTTCGCCGCCCAGATCGATGGGGCCTGGATCGTGGTTACCTTCCAGCCAAAGCCAGCGCCGCCCGGCCTGCCAGTGTGCTGATCGTATCCCGGTGAGTGTCGTCCAAAGCCGCGCCCGCTGCCAGATCATCAAAACTGTCGCCAAGGCAGATCACCATACCAGGGGTCACAGCCTGAATATCTGCCGAAAGCCGCGCCAGCGTTTCGGCGGTGTCATAAGGCGGCAGCAACGCGCCACCCCGTCGCGCAATGCGCTCGGATTTGCCCAAATGCAGGTCCGACACGACAAGCGTGCGCAGCTTCGCCCAGTAAAGCGCACCGGAAGGCAGGGCCGTCAGTGTTTCGCCAAGAAACTGGATATCAAGCGAGTTCATGCTTCGTTCTTATCCGGCCGTCCCACCGCATGGCAAGCCTTGACCTTGGCCGGTCAGGCTGCAAGATCACGCGGCGATGACAGACCAGCACAAAAGCGGCGCGCCTTGGCGCAATTTCTATGGACGTTTCCATGGTAGGGGTCTGCGCCCTTGCAGAAAAAGTACCTTGATGATCTGGCGCATCTGTCGCCCGGGGCGGTTGGCTGGGACGAGAACCCGGATCGCAGCCCCCTTGACCTCAAGGCACTTTTTGGCGGGTCGCCGGTTTGGCTGGAGATTGGCTTTGGCGGCGGCGAGCATTTGGTCCACCAAGCCACGGCCAACCCGGATATAGGGCTGATCGGGGCCGAGCCCTATATCAACGGTGTCGCAATGCTTCTGGGTAAAATCCGCCAGGCACACGCTTCCAACATAAAGGTTCACCCCGGCGACGCCCGTGATCTGATGGATGTCCTTCCGGATGGTGCGATTTCCAAAGCTTTCCTGCTCTACCCGGACCCTTGGCCAAAGAAAAAGCACCACCGCCGCCGCTTTGTCACGCCCGAACACCTTGAACCCTTGCACCGCGTTCTGGCGTCGGGGGCCGAGTTTCGCATCGCGACCGATATTCCCGACTATGTCCGACAAGCGCTGGAAGAGGTGCCAAAGGCAGGGTTCGAATGGATGGCCGAGCGCCCGGAAGACTGGCGCAATCCATGGAACGATTGGCTGTCCACAAGGTACGAACAAAAGGCGCTGCGCGAGGGGCGCACGCCGCATTACCTGACATTCAAACGGATCTGAGGGCTATGACTGCAAAGCCTCGTCGATTGCTCGTGCAATGACATTGGGCGGGCTGGGTTTCTGAATCAACGGGGCCACGACATCGCCCATCTCTTCGCGTGAAAATCCAGTATAGCCGGACATATAGATAACCCGAAGATCGGGGTTAACCTGACGCGCCGACCGGGCCAGATCAAATCCGCCAAGTCCGCCGGGCATGACAACGTCGGTCAGCAACAAATCCACCGGCTTGCCATTCATGATCCTCGCCAGTGCATCATGGCCATTATTGGCTGTTTCGATCGTATAGCCCAGCGATCCCACGACATCGCACATCATTTTCGAGCAGGGCGACTTCATCTTCGACAATCAGCACAACCTGACCCGTGCCGCGCGGTAATGGAAGCCGCTCGACCGGATTTTCGCGCTCGCCGGCCTGTGTTCCGCGTGGCAACAACAGACGCACCGTTGTGCCATGCCCGACCTCGAAATAAATTCGCAGCTCGCCATTCGATTGCTGGACAAACCCATAGACCATCGAAAGACCAAGCCCGGTGCCAGAGTTTGTGTCCTTTGTCGTAAAGAATGGGTCAATGGCCCGGCGCATGACCTCTTCCGACATGCCGGGACCGTTGTCGGTCACTGCGATTTCGACATAGCGATAAACAAAGCCGTCCTTGCGCGCACGCGCAACGGCGTGTTCCTTATGAAGCCCCTTGGCGAGCAAAGCCGAATTGGTTTCGATCTCGGCCACACCGCGCGCTTTGATGACGATGCTGTCACCTTTGCCGGATCGTATCATGGCATCTCGGCTGTTCAGCACAAGGTTCAGCAAGGCGTTTCCAATTGCGCCACATCGCCGAAAATCCACAGATCCTCATCGTCGGAAAAGGACTCGAGCCTGATGTTTATCTCGATCGGTAGGCTCGCCAGTTCGGCGAATTCTGCAAGGACATCGTCCACAAGGGCCGACTTCGCCAGCCCCGGCTGCCGTTTTGCAAATGCCAGCAGACGATTGGTCAGATTGGCCCCACGGCGCACCGAATTTAGCGCAGTGGTGTGATAGCCAAGCCGCGTTTCAGGATCGTCCGTATTCTGAGCAAGCTGGATTGCGTATTCGATTGTCGCAAGCAGATTGTTGAAATCGTGCGCAATGCCGCCCGTCAATTGGCCCAGTGCATCCAGCCGGCTTGAGCGTTCTACCTGTTGGCGGTTGCGCTCTTGTTCCGAAACGTCATCGATGATGACGACCGTGCCAATATCTGGGGAGGATTCTTCATCCAGTCGCGCACTCGAAATGCGGACATAGCGCGGATCGACGCCCTTTTTGCGGGTCATGATCGCAGATTTCGACCTTCAGTGTTTGTCCGGCCAAGGCCCGAAGGACCGGATTCCGGGAAGCATCAAAGGGCGCCATATCTTCGGGGTCAACGAACTTGATGTCTTCAGGCCACGCAAACGGCAGGGGCCGATCCAGCCCACCTAGAATATGCAGCGCTTTCGGATTGGCGACGGCAACCCAGTTCTCGCGATTGAAACCGAGAATACCGCTTTCAGCGGCATTCATGACAGCGGTCAGACGGCTTGATACAGCCTGTGTCTGGGCGTTCAGCGTATCGGCAAGCCGTCGCCCTCGAAGGTTCATATAACTGTAAACCATAAGGACCAGCCCGACGACCAACCCAGCAATGAATGCCAGACGCAGCCGGTCCTGCGTCCAAAAGATCTGGTCTTCAAAATACTTCTCGCGCAACGCTCGGTATTCAATTGACGCCAGAAACGTTGGGATCTGAGCGTTCAGTCGTTCTCGGATACTACCCAGACCAAACCGCAATCCAATTGCTCTTTCCCGGATAAGGAAAGGCGGCTGAAGCTCGGACACATCTTTCGAGTGTCCCAATTCTTCGACCAGATCGGCAAAGGCGCGGTGCAGATAAATAACAGCATCAACGTCGCCTCCGACTAAAGCGTCCAACACTTCCTCGGGGCTTGAGAAGGCGACAAAGTTCAGCCCTTGTTCTGCGACAAGTTTTTGCGGAAGCCCGACATTCAGCACCCCGACCCTGCGCCCTTGAAGGTCTTCAAGCCCAGAAATTTCGATTTCGTCATTCCGAAAGAAGATCGTGTATTCGGACACCTCGGTCGGAAACGTAAAATCCATGATTTCGGCGCGGGCACTGTCTTTGCTCAGCTCGGGCAAAATATCATACCGCCCGGGGCCTGGGCCTTCTGCCCAGTCTTCGTTGCTTATTGGCGTGAATTCCAGCTTTAGACCCGCGTTCGCGGCCAGAATTTCCAGTGCTTCGATGCCGTACCCGCTGAAGCCGCCATTCTGGTCGATGAACGAATACGGTGGGAAATTCCCAACGCCGACGATCAGTATTTCAGAAGGCGGCTCGGGGACCTTGATGAAATATTGCTGCCGAAGCGCCTCTAGCCGCCCATCTGCTTCCAGCCGTGCAAGCGCAGCATTTGATTGGGTCCAGAAGATCGGCGCGATCCTTATGTATCGCGATATATCGATCGACTTCCTGCGACGGGGGACCCACGATTGTCAGAATATGGTCAAGATGGGCGGATCGAAGTGCCGAAAAGATAAGGCTGTCCACGCTTATGATCGCATCAACCGACCCGTCGAACACAGCAAGGACGGCATCGCCTATGCTGGCGAAAGACACCAACTCGTTTCGCTCGCGCAAAACTTGAATATCGGACCCGCGGGTGGGTGGTATCACGGCGATCCGCATATCCGACGCAGTAGCCAGATCAAACTGGCCAGCCAATTCAGCTCGTACCATCAGGTGCACGCGTGTCGATCGGATTCTTGTCTGAAAATACCTGTGTTTCTTTCAGGACGTCCTGCTCGTCTGTTCCAAGCAAAAGGTCGGTTTCGCCGCTGATCTGTGCCGCAAGCAACTGCGCAGACGTGTCAAAGCGGACAAACCGCACCGAAGTTCCGATTTCTTCCGCAATCAGTCGTGCAAGTTCAGGGCGAAATCCGGACAGCACACCGTCTCTGCCAAGTAGATAGACCGGATCAAGTTCCAGCCAGCCGACAACCAGTTCATCCGGGTTGTCCTGAGCACTGGCGTCACTTGCGTAAAAATGAAGTCCAAAGGTCAGAGCGATCGTCTGGACCAGAGCCAATACTCCCGCCCTGACAGCCTTCACTTTTCTCATAATCGGCGTCCAAAAAGTAAAATCGCATTAACCCTACAACTTTAGGAAGTGCCAAACAATCTAAAGTAGAAAAGAGCCTTTCGACCAATGCGCGCAAATCTACATCGCATGGACCAAGTGCATGGGGTGCGTTAACAGAAGCGGCAATTACTTGGGGGACACTCAATGTCAGGACATGGACCAGCAAAACCGCTCAGCGCACGCAAAGCCGGGCCGCTTTCGGGTACAGCCCATGTGCCGGGCGACAAATCCATCAGTCACCGCTCGTTGATTCTTGGCGCAATGACCGTGGGCGAAACCCGTGTCCGGGGCCTGCTCGAAGGCGATGACGTGCTGGCCACTGCCAACGCGATGCGGGCTTTCGGGGCCGAAGTCTCGCGCAGCGATGACGGCGAATGGACAGTACACGGCGTCGGTGTCGGTGGGTTCAGCGAACCCGAAGACGTAATCGACTGTGGCAATGCCGGAACCGGTGTCCGCCTGTTGATGGGCGCAATGGCGACCACACCAATCACAACGACGTTCACCGGCGACGCCTCGCTCCGTTCCCGCCCGATGGGCCGCGTGACCGACCCGTTGGCCTTGTTCGGCACAGCGGCCTACGGACGAAGCGGTGGTCGCCTTCCCATGACCGTGGTCGGTGCCGCCAATCCCGTGCCAGTCCGCTACACCCTTCCCATGCCTTCGGCACAGGTGAAATCAGCCGTGCTTCTGGCCGGTCTGAACGCACCCGGCCAGACCGTGGTGATCGAGACCGAAGCAACCCGCGACCACACTGAACGCATGCTGAACGGCTTTGGCGCACATGTGATCACCGAAGAAACGGCTGAAATTCGCGTCATCACCCTGACCGGCCAACCCGAACTAACCCCCCAAAGCATCGATGTGCCCCGCGACCCATCCTCGGCGGCCTTCCCGGTTTGCGCCGCGCTGATCGTCGAAGGATCGGACGTGCTGGTCCCCAACATCGGCCTGAACCCAACCCGCGCCGGGCTTTTCCAGACCCTCTGCGATATGGGTGCCGATCTGACGTTCGAGAATATCCGCGACGAAAGCGGCGAGCCTGTCGCTGACCTCCGCGCCCGGTTCTCGCCCAATATGAAGGGCATCGAGGTGCCGCCCGAACGGTCCGCTTCGATGATCGACGAATACCCTATCCTGTCGGTGGTCGCGTCCTTCGCCGAAGGCCAGACCATTATGCGCGGGGTCAAGGAACTTCGCGTCAAGGAAAGCGACCGGATTGATGCCATGGCAAAGGGCCTGCGCGCCAATGGCGTGACTGTGGACGAAGGCGAAGACTGGTGGACCATCACCGGCATGGGGCCAGGTGGCGTGCCGGGTGGTGCCCGCGCCGAAGCCCGTCTTGATCATCGCATCGCCATGAGCTTCCTCTGCCTTGGAATGGCGGCTCAAAATGCCGTCACAGTCGATGACGCCACTCCAATTGCGACGTCCTTTCCTATTTTCCAAAGCCTGATGGAAAGTCTTGGTGCCTCGTTCCGGTCTGAGAACCAGTAACGATGACTGAAACCCGGCACGGCTCCTGCCTCTGCGGCGCAGTCACATATCGCGTAAGCGGCCCGCTGCGCCCGGTGATCGCCTGCCATTGTGCGCAATGCCGCAAGACCAGCGGTCACCACGTTGCAGCAACATCAGCCTTGCGCGTAAGCGTCCAGATTGACGGCACGGTTCAGTGGTTCCAATCGTCGGAAACGGCGCAGCGGGGGTTCTGCCCGGTCTGTGGATCGAACCTGTTTTGGCACGGACCCGGCGACAACTTGTCGATCTTCGCCGGAACACTGGATGCGCCCACAGGGATGACATTGGCGGGCCATATCTTCTGCGCCGACAAGGGCGATTATTACCGGATCGACGACAGCCTTCCCACAGCCGAACAGGACGACCCCGATCTGACGACGCAGGTCAAATGACCACGACAGACCAGGTCACTTCAAAGGCTTGAACCTGTCCATCTCCTCCAGACGGGCCAAAGCGCTGTCCACCAGTTCCATCGCACTACGATCATCCGTATCATCCACATCGGCAAGGCGCTCAGGCACCGTGACCGGCTTTGCCAAAGTCGCCACAGGTGCCTTCTGAACCCTTGGGTGACGACGCGCGTCCAGCCACTTTCCCGCCTGCTCCCAGCGGTACTCCCAGTTTAGCAAAGACCAAAGACCCCCAGTCGCCGCACCGACCTCTGGATCGAACCTCCCGCTCTCCAGATGGCTGATCTTCTCGCTCAGCAAATCCCAGTCGGCCTGACTGATCAAATAGACGTTGCCTTCGCCCCTCCGGCGGATGCAGACAAAGTCGCAGCCGTGGCGAACCTGCGCAATGTAATGCGCAAGCCGCTTTCGAAACGTGCTGACGGAAACGCCCTTCGTATAGGGATGTGCAGGGATGTATCGCTTTACCATCTCTTAACCCTCGCGTTCGCTCGGTGGTACAAAAGTGTTTTGAGGGGGTCAGAATGACGTACAAAAGTTCACCGAAGCTGGTCCGGCCGAACGCTGGCTTAACCTTTGGCCGCAATCGCGCAACAGACCGGTCGTGACTATGAACGAAGGGTGAAGTGCTGACAAAAAAGGCCGGGCGCAAGGCCCGGCCAGTCCAACAGGGAGGTACCATGCCATAGCCCGGACATGGAAACGGGATCTTGTGACTCAGGCGACCAGTCGATAGCCGCCCGACTCAGTGACTAGTAAACGCGCATTTGAGGGATCTGGCTCGATTTTTTGTCGCAAGCGGTAAATATGTGTCTCAAGTGTGTGCGTTGTGACACCCGCGTTATAGCCCCAGACTTCGTGCAAAAGCACGTCGCGGGCCACCACGCCTTCGCTCGCGCGGTAGAGGAACTTCAGAATATTCGTCTCTTTCTCGGTCAGACGAATCTTCTTTTCATCCTCTGTTATCAACATCTTCTGGGCAGGCTGGAACGTATACGGCCCAAGCTGGAAGACGGCATCTTCGGACTGTTCATGCTGGCGCAAGCTGGGCGCGAATACGGGCCAGAAGCACCGGAAACTTGAACGGCTTGGTGACATAGTCATTCGCACCGGCATCAAGGCCCAAGAATCGTATCGGCATCGCGATCATGGCCTGTCAGCATCAAAACCGGGCATTTCACACCGTGTTTCCGCAACACGCGGCACAGTTCGCGGCCATCAGTATCGGGCAGGCCGACGTCCAGGATAACAAGGTCATAGATCGCCTGTTTGGCCTTCTCCATCGCCTCGACACCATTGTCGGCTTCGAAGACGTCGAAGTCTTCGGTCATGACCAATTGTTCGCCAAGCGCTTCGCGCAGGTCGTCGTCGTCATCGACGAGCAGAATTTTCTTCAGGTTCTGAGCCATTTCATCCTCCGTTGGTCTGTTGCCTGATACAGATGCGCAGAAATGTCGCCGTTGACAAGATATGCTGCAGAGTTTCACGCGGACGTGTCACAGAGCGGTGAAATGTTTCAAATCGCGCCAGATGTTACACGGGATTCAGGGTGTCGGGCTTGATTAAGTCGCTATAGATCAACGGGAAAGGTGCCGCATGTCGCTGATCCCGACCCTAATCGAGCGTATCGCCCGTGCGCGCACCGACCTTCGGCTCGGTTTGCCGGTTGTGTTGCGCGACGGCGAGATCAGGGTCCTTGTGCTGGCCGCCGAAGGTATGCACCGTCACCCGTCTCGGCCGCCTGCGAGACTTGGCACACCAATACTGGCGATCACGGCTCGGCGGGCCGACAACGCTGCGCGCCCGGGTCTATGACGACGATCTGGCCCGGCTTGAAGTGCCTGCGGATGCGACTGCGGCATGGGTCGCATAGCGTGGCCGATCCGCAAGGACGACCTGTCGACCCCGATGAAGGGACCGTTCACGATCGCTACGGGACGGCTCGCCGAACTGCACCGGCTCGCGGTAGATTTGGTCAAATCCGCGCGACTTCTGCCTGCCGCATTGGTCGTGACTTGGAAATGACGTGCCACCTGGTCTTACCGAGTCTGCCAGCCGACGCGACCGCCGCGGCTCTGTCTGCCCCTGTTGCGCATCGCGAGGTCGTCTCTGGGCGTGTCCCGGTCGAGGTCTCGGCGGCGGGGCGGGTGCATGTGTTTCGCCCGGACGACGGCGGCGAGGATCATGTCGTTTGCGAAATCGGTCGGCCCGTCACGCGCGACGTCCCGTTCTGGTGCGGCTGCATTCGGCCTGTTTCACCGGCGACGTTCTGGGGTCGCTGAAATGCGACTGCGGGCCACAATTACGTGCAGCCTTGAGCCAGATGGGCGATGAAGGGGCAGGCGTTCTGTTGTACCTCAATCAGGAAGGCCGCGGCATCGGGCTTGCCAACAAGATGCGCGCCTATGCGCTTCAGGATCAGGGGTTCGATACGGTCGAGGCCAATCACCGGCTTGGGTTTGAGGATGACGAACGCGATTTCCGCATCGGCGCAGACATTTTGAAACGGCTTGGGTTCGGCAGCTGTTCGGTTGCTGACCAACAACCCCGCAAAGGTCGCGATGATGGAGGCGCATGGCATCGAGGTGGTCGAGCGTGTGCCCCTGAAGGTCGGGCTCAATCCGCTGAAAACGAGAATATCTGGACGTGAAGGCCAAGAAATCGGGGCATATTCTATGACCATGGTTTCGCCGCGCTGTCGCGCGTCGACCCACTGGGGGGCTCTGCCCCTCCAGACCCCCCGGCAGTATTTTTGGACGGATGAAGACGCCGATCGATATGGTGTTGAGTCCGAGCGGGCTTCGGTTTGGTGGGCGCGATTTCCCTTGTCGATCGGGCGCGGCGGCGTCACGGCCGAATAAATGCGAGGGGGACGGCGCGACGCCGGTGGGGAGCACACCGGATCGTTGGTATGCTTTACCGGCCTGATCGCATGGCGCGTCCGACCGATTGGGCGGTGCCGATCAGACCCGGTGATCTGTGGTGCGACGATCCGGGGCATGAAGATTACAACCTGATGGTTCGCGCCCCTTTTGCCGGCCAGTGCACGAGCGTCTGGCCCGCGCGGATCGGCTGTATGATCTGGTGATCGTGACGGACTGGAACTGGCCCTATGCCCGCAAGAACGCAGGTTCGGCGATCTTCATGCATCGCTGGCGACGGCCCGGATACCCGACGGAAGGCTGCGTTGGTCTGCGCCCCGATCATCTGCTGTGGATCGCACAGCGCATCAGCTTCGGGTACGCGTCTGATTGTCCGCTTCAGCCGTAGTCGCGCGCGCCGAAAATCGCCGAACCCACGCGCATATGCGTCGCACCCTGCGCGATGGCCTCTTCGAAGTCGCCGCTCATGCCCATCGACAGTCCCTTCAGCTCGTTGCGCGCCGCGATCTTGGCCAGCAAGGGCGAAATGCAGGCTGGGTGCTTCCTGCGCAGGGCGGGATGCACATCAGGCCCTTCAGCGGCAGGTCCAAGGGCGCGACATTCGGCGATCAGCGCATCTGCGTCGTCGACCGAGACACCGGCCTTCTGGCTTTCGTCGCCGGTGTTCACCTGGACGAAACGATCGGGACATTGGCCAGTCTCGTCGGCGATGCGGGCGATCCCCCGGGCCAGTTTGGCACGCGGTCGACCGTGTGAATGACGTCAAACAGCTCCATCGCGGCGCGGGTCTTGTTGCTTTGCAAGGGGCCGATCAGGTGCAGCTCAATGCCGTCAAAGCGTTCACGAAACGCGGGCCATTTGCCCTGCGCTTCCTGCACGCGGTTCTCGCCGAAGACGCGGTGACCTTCGCCCAGCGACAGCCTCGACCCGCTCGAGCGGCTGAACTTTGCTGACGGCAATCAGGGTGATGTCGCCCGGGTCGCGGCCGTGAAGGGCTGCGGCTTTGGCGATGCGGGTGTTGATTTCGGCAAGGCTCATGCAGGTTCCACATTTCGACCAGATTGAAATGTCATTCGCGGTCTCTCGCTTCGTTCAGACGCAAATGCCAAAACACGTTTTGTCAGTGTCGAAACACCTTGCACAAAAGAAAAGAGCGGGCGCAAGGCCCGCTCTTTCCGTACTCCAATCCCGTTGGGATTAGAAGGACATCGAGATACCGAAGTCGTAAGAGTCTGGTCTGTCAGAGCGTCGCTGTCAACATAGCCACCTTTGATCGAAGCACCGCCACCCAGGTCGTAGGATACGCCGAGACCGAAGGAGTCAGCATCGAAGTCGTCAGCAACACCGCCGCATCAACGTCTTTGCGATCAGAACGCAGTTACGGTAGTTGCACCGGTGACGTAGTCAACCGACACACCCATCTGATTGAAGTCCAAGTCGTTGGCAGTCGACCGTAGACGACTTTAACAGTCGCGTCGCCGAAACCAGCAGTTACGCCAGCGACGATGTGATCGAAGCTTCGACCGAGATGTCTTCGTACCGAGGCCGAACGAGATGTCGCCCATGCCGTAGGTCACAGCAACACCGTAAGCAGTCGTTGATCGCCAGCATCGCGGATCCCGGGTTGTCAGCCGAAACGTGCAGGCCAAGATCACCGGTTACGTAGTCCCAGCGAGCAGCCGGACGATCAGAGTTCGACAGATATGTCAGCTCGTTACAGTCGCCGAGGCCGGTCAGGCCAACGCCGGACAGGTCGCCAACAGCGGCTTCAGGAGCACCGGAAACGTCGCCCATCGAGATTTTGCCGAATGTGCCTTCGACGAAGACAGAACCCTCGGTACCACCAGTTGCCTGGTCGTCACTCGAAGCGTTGTCAACACGAACCGAACCGCCAAAAGACAGGCCGGCATCGGTTTCACCGGAAGCCGAGAAGCTGATACGGATACGGCTTGTAAAGGCCAGATCTGTTTCATCAACACCTGTTGTTGCAGTGTCGTCAGTACCACCACCGATGATACCCATGCGGCCGTCACCGCCTACAGAAACGTCAGCGGCAGCGAAGCCGGCCGACAGGACCAGAGCGGTCGTAGCTAGAAGAACCTTTTTCATCGTTTTTTCCCTCGTGTGTAAAAGGTGCGTCTCAAACCGGTCGCACCGATCTGATTGACACCGTATTTCCCCCCGCAGCCCCCGGATTGCAAGCAGACCTCCCGGCAGCCGCCCAGACTCCAGCAGGGATGGTGCAGCTTTGCCACAGTGATTTGCGGGCCGCACAAGCCATTGACACCGGGAAAATCCTTGAGACAGCCCGGCCGCTCGGATAACTCATGCCGAAAAAGGCGAAGGAAGGAAGGCACATGCGGGTCACTCGCCGGGTAGAATCGATGACAGCGCGTCGTCACTGTTCTGACACTTGGTTTGATTCTGTCGGGCTGTGGGCGGATTAGCGAACGCTTTTCGTGCAGATGACGGCCCGGGCGAAAGCGCCGCCGAAAGCGGAAGTGCGTCAAAGCCTCGAATCGACCTCGGCCGGGAATGCGCGCCAATCCACCTTCTTGATCTGTTCACCAACGCGGACGATCCGAATACGACGCATCGAGGTGAACAAGTACATCTGGAACGCCTCGCTGGATGTTCTGAACTTCCTGCCGATCCAGTCGGCCGATCCGTTCTCCGGCGTCATCGTCACCGGCTACGGCACGCCGCCGGGCGGCGGGCAGTGCCTACCGCGCGACGGTCTATGTCCGCGATCCGGCGCTCGAGGCCCGCTCGCTGAACGTTGCGCTGGCGACGCGCGGTCTGGCCCGGCCCCGACTGAAACCGTGCGCGCTGTCGAGGACGCGATCCTGACCCGCGCGCGCCAGCTTCGCATCCGCGACCTCAATCTCTAGACCTCTCCCCGCGCCGTCTAAACCGACGCCGGGCCCGCGCCCGGCGTTTTTCAGTCTCGACAGAGGAACCGTCCCATGTCCCGCTACGACACCAAGACCATCGAACCGAAATGGCAAAAGGCCTGGGACGACGCCGACACGTTCCGGCCGAACGCGATGGACGGCAAGCCCAAGTACTACGTGCTGGAGATGTTCCCCTATCCGTCGGGCCGCATCCATATCGGACACGTGCGCAACTACACGATGGGCGACGTGATCGCGCGCTATAAGCTGGCCACGGGGCACAACGTGCTTGCACCCGATGGGCTGGGACGCCTTCGGCATGCCTGCCGAAAACGCTGCGATGGCGATCTGGCGGCCACCCGAAAGACTGGACCTACGACAACATCGGCGACGATGCGCGAGCAGATGAAGCCGCTGGGCCTTTCGCCTCGACTGGTCCCGCGAGTTCGCCACCTGTGACCCGGAATATTACGGCCAGCAGCAGTCGATGTTCATCGACTTCCTGGAAAAGGGTCTGGTCTACCGCAAGAACGCGATCGTGAACTGGGATCCGGTCGATATGACCGTTCTGGCCAACGAACAGGTGATCGACGGCAAGGGCTGGCGGTCGGGCGCTGAGGTGGAACGCCGCGAGCTGACGCAATGGTTCTTCAAGATCAGCGATTTCTCGGAAGAATTGCTGGACGCCATCGACGGGCTGGACAACTGGCCCGCCAAAGTGAAGCTGATGCAGCAAAACTGGATCGGCAAGTCGCGCGGTCTGCAATTCGCGTTCGAACGCGCCGACGGCGGCGACCCGATCGAGGTCTACACCACCCGCCCCGACACGCTGATGGGCGCGTCTTTTGTCGGCATCTCGCCGGATCATCCGCTGGCCAAAGAACTGGCGGAAACCAACCCGGACGTCGCCGCCTTCCGCGCCGAATGCCAAAAGGGCGGCACCACCGAAGAAGCGCTCGAAAAGGCCGAAAAGCTGGGCTTCGACACCGGCTTGACGGTGCAGCCACCCGCTGAACCCCGACTGGCATCTGCCGGTCTGGATCGCGAACTTCATCCTGATGGACTACGGCACCGGCGCGATTTTCGCCTGCCCGGCGCATGACCAGCGCGATCTGGATTTCTGCCGGAAGTACGAGCTGCCGGTGATCGACACTTTCCTGGCGCTGGACGATCCAACGCCGGTCTATACCGACGCCTTCGTGCCGCCAAAGACCGACAAAGTGAAGTGGATCAACCATTTCGCGGGGCTCGACGTTGCCACGGGCGAAGAAGCCATCGACGCCACCATCGACTTTGCCGAAAAGGCCGGCTGGGGCAAAGGTGTCACCAACTATCGTCTGCGCGACTGGGGGCTTGTCGCGCCAACGCTATTGGGGCTGCCCGATCCCGGTCGTGCATTGCGACGACTGCGGCGTGGTGCCCGAGAAGAAGGAAAACCTGCCGGTCGAGCTGCCTACGACGAAGACGGTGCGCCGATTGACTTCACGGTCCCCGGCAACCCGCTGGACCGTCACCCCACATGGCGCGATTGCACCTGCCCCTCCTGCGGCAAGCCGGCAAAGCGCGAAACCGACACGATGGACACCTTCGTCGATTCATCTGGTATTTCGCGCGCTTCACGGCCCCGCGCGCCGAAACACCGACCAATATGGACGACGCCAGCTATTGGATGAACGTCGACCAATATATCGGCGGGATCGAGCACGCGATTCTGCACCTGCTCTATTCGCGCTTCTTCGCCCGCGCGATGCACATCTGTGGCCACTTGCCCGAAAGCGCGATCGAGCCGTTCGACGCGCTGTTCACGCAAGGCATGGTGACGCACGCGATCTACCAGACATCCGGACGACAACGGACCGGCCCGTCTATCACTATCCCGAGGATGTCGATCTGCGGGACGGCGAAGGCTTCCTGAAGGACGGCACCGAAGTCGAGATCATCCCCTCGGCCAAGATGTCGAAGTCCAAGAACAACGTCGTCGACCCCGTCGCGATCATCGACCAATACGGCGCCGACACCGCGCGTTGGTTCGTGCTAAGCGATTCTCCGCCCGAGCGTGACGTGGAATGGACGGCCGCCGGGGCCGAGGCTGCGTTCAAGCATCTCAGCCGTGTCCACCGCATCTCGACCGAAATTGCCGAAGGCACCGACACGCGGTTCGGACGATGACGACCTGCGAAAAGCGCTGCATAAAACCATCCATGATGTGACAATGGGCATCGAAAGCTTCGGCTTCAACGCGGCCATCGCCAAGCTTTACGCCTTCACGAATATCCTTTCAAAATCAAAGGCTTCGCACGCCGCCCGGCGCGAGGCGATCATGGCTCTGGCACAGCTGATGTCCCCCATGACACCGCATCTGGCCGAAGAAGTCTGGGCCATGCAGGGTGGCGAAGGCCTGATCGCCGACGCGCCGTGGCCCAAGGCGGACGAGGCCCTGCTGGTCGAAGATACGGTCACCCTGCCGATCCAGATCAACGGCAAGCGGCGTTCGGAAATCACCGTGGCCAACGACATGCCAAAGGACGCGGTTGAAAAGCTGGCACTGGCCGACGATGCTGTTGTGAAAGCGCTGGCCGGTGGTCAGCCGAAAAAGCTGATCGTCGTGCCGGGCCGTATCGTCAATGTTGTCATCTAGACCCCAGTTTCGCAGACGCACCGCCATTCTGGCTTTGCTGGCCCTTGCCGGCTGCGGCTTCACACCCGTTTACGGCCCTGACGGAGCGGCCAACAATCTGCGCGGCCGCATCGACGTGGCCCGGCCATCGGACGAAGAAGGCTTCGCTTTGGTCAAACGGCTGGAGGACCGGCTGGGCCAGTCGCAAGCTTCTGACCTGTCTTTGACGGCCGATATTCGCATCAGCGAGGATGCCGTGGGTTTCCTGCCGGATGGTGAAATCAGCCGGTACAATGTCATCGGCCAGGTCGACTGGCGTTTGGCGCGCGTCGGCAATGGCACCGAAGTCACCCGTGGCAGCGAGAAGAGCTTTACCAGCTATTCGGCGACCTCGACGACGGTGGCCACCACGTTTGCCCAACGCGATGCGCGGCGCCGGCTGATGGTGATCCTTGCCGACCGGATCGTCACCGATCTGATGGGCCGCGATATTCCATGAAACTGTCGACCCGCGAGGCCCCCGGCTACTTCGCCAAGCCCGACCCAAAGTCGACCGGTCTGCTGATCTATGGCGGCGATGCCATGCGCGTGGCCCTGCGGCGGCAGGAAGTGATCCGCGCCTTGATCGGCGCCGCGGGCGAAGAAGAAATGCGCCTGACCCGCATCCCTGCCGCCGAATTACGCAAAGACCCAGCGCTTTTGTCCGACGCCATCAAGGCGCAGGGCTTCTTCCCCGGCCCGCGTGTGGCCTTTGTCGAAGACGCAGGCGACGGGCTGACCGATACGATTGGCGCGGCTTTGTCTGACTGGCTCGACGGCGACGCGCAGGTCATTGTCACCGCAGGTCAGCTTGCCGCAAAGTCCAAACTGCGCAAGCTTTTCGAAGACCATGCACATGCCTTTGCCACCGGCATTTACGATGATCCGCCGTCGCGGGCCGAAATCGAAGCGGCACTGACCGCCTCAGGCCTGAAAGACATCTCAAACGATGCCATGGCGGCTTTGACCGAATTGTCCCGCATGCTCGATCCGGGCGATTTCCGGCAAACGCTTGAAAAAGTGTCGCTTTACAAACTGGGCGACGACACGCCCCTGACACCCGAAGAAGTCACCCTGTCCGCCCCCAGCTCGGTCGAGGCCGGGATCGACGATGTCCTGAACATTGCCGCCGACGGCCACGCCCATGAAATCGGTCCGGTGCTAAGACGGCTACAGGCACAAGGCGTCGGCCCCGTCGGCCTTTGCATTGGTGCGACCCGCCATTTTCGCACGCTTCACACGGTGGCCTCGGACCCCGGCGGACCGGGCGCAGGCATCGGCAAGTTGAGGCCGCCCGTCTTCGGCCCGCGCCGCGACCGCATCCAACGACAGGCCTCGGCCTGGGGCATGCACAAGCTCGAGGCGCTCTGACGCTGCTGCTGGACACCGACCTTACACTGCGCTCGACAGCCGACGGTGCCTGAAATGGCGGTGATGGAACGCGCGTTGTTGCGGCTGGCATGGATGGGACGACGCTGATGCTGACGGTGATTGGGGCAAGTGGTGGCCGCACATTCCGCGTTCTCTGGCTGCTGCACGAATTGGGTCAGGAATTCATCCACGATCCGGCCCGGCCCCGTTCGCCGGAAATGTTCGCCGTGAACCCACTGGGGCAGGCCCCGGCCCTGCGCGACGGCGATTATGTCCTGACGGATTTCGCTGGCGATCCTGCACTATCTTGCCGATCGGGCGGGGCAGCTCACCTCTCCGGCAGGTACGCCCGAACGCGCGCTTTTGGACGCACGGATCAATTTTGTTCTGACCGAAATGGAAGCGCCGATCTGGCTGATGGCGCGTCACGGCTTTGTCCTCCCCGAAGATCAGCGGCACCCGGGCATGCGCGCCGTCGCAGAATCCGATTTTGCCCGTGCAGAAGCAAAGTTCGAAATGCTGCTGGGTGACGCCGAGTTCCTTGCAGGCGACAACTTCACCATCGCCGACATCATCGCAGCGCATACGCTTGGCTGGGCCGAGGGTGCAAAGATGACGCTGACGTCTGCCGCCGTGAAAGACTATCTTGCGCGGATGCAGGCCCGCCCGGCTTGGGTGAAAGCGAAAAGCTGACAGGCTTTTCGGGATGATCCAGATCAAGACGCAGAACGTGCAACACCTGTAGGTTAGATCCGAAATGGAGGACCCAATGGCTTGCATATATTCAGAACACGCGTCCGAACCGGTGGCCGAAATCCGCGTTGTCGGCCGCGTCACACAACACGACATGGACGAGCTTCTTCCAAAGCTTGAAGCATTCATCAAACGTCATGGTTCGATCCGGCTTGTGGAGATCATAGAGAAGTTCGAAGGCTTCGATCCGACCACGGTTCTCGACGGTCTCAAATTCGACATCAATCACCTGACCGATGTCACGCACGCCGCTGTGGTGTCTGACATCGGCTGGATCGGGGTGATGACCCGTGCGGCGTCCATGGTGATGCCGATCACAATCCGCGTCTTCACGATGGACGAACTTGAAAAGGCGCGGGAATGGGCGCGCACAGCGGACAAGGTCAGCGCGGAACCAACCTCTTGATCGCAGCGACATGAGACCGGTCGGCGGTAAGCGCATCCGCAGCAAGCGTCTTGGCATCCGCCATAACGTCATCGGCCAAACGGTCGACCAGACCAATTTCAAGCGCTTCGGTCGCGGAAAGCTTGGCACCGCCCATCAGGATCAGCTTGGCGCGCGCAGGCCCAACCAAAGCGGTCAGCCGCGCGGGGTCCGACGGTTGCGGCAGAAATCCCAACCGCATCACGGGGTAAAAGATGCTGGCGCCCGGAACGGCGACCCGCAGATCACAGGCAAAAACCATGCCAAGTGCTCCGCCCGCCGCGGTACCGTTCAGCGCGGCGATTGTCAGGCAGGGTGCGGTCGCGATGGCGCCCGAAAGACGCTCCCACACCAGATCAATGGCCAGCCCGGCTTTGGCCGCTTCAAGATCGGCACCTGCTGAAAAAACCTTGCCGCGCCCGGTCAGGATCAGAACATTGGCGGTATCATCCGCACTGATCGCATCGACCGCATCGGCGAGTGTTTCCAGCATATCGCGGGTCAGCGAATTTGCCTTGTCAGGCCGGTCAATCGTCAGAACCCGCAGCGCCCCATCCCCTGACATTTCGATCATGCGATCAAACCCACGCTTCGAAGGATGCTTTCATCCCGAAGCGAGATCTCTTCGCCGACAAACCCGTCAGCCTCGTGTCCGCACATCCACAAAAGCGTCCGCGCTGGCCAGTCGGGCGGAATATGATCGGACCAGTCCAGCTTGCTGACGGGGTTGATACCGCTCGCCTTGATCTCGCGCTGCATTCGGGTCGCCACCGTGCCGGGCGAAAGCCCCATGATACGAAGCCCGGCCTCGCGGGCCTCTTTGTCAGCACAGCGCGTCAGCATCGCGGCCCCTGCCTTGGACGAACAATAGTGCGACCATGCCTCGACCGGGCCATGTGCTGCCCCGGACGATAGGGTCAGGATCGTGCCCTCACCGCGTTCGATCATGCCCGGCATAACGGCCCGCATCCCAAAATAAACGCCCTTCAGGTTGATATCGATGATCTTGCTCCAGGCATCGGGATCCGACGTCGCAAGGTGCGAAATCGGCTCGACCGCGCCCGCATTATTGATCAGAACATTCACCGGGCCGAAGGCACTCTCGGCCTTGCGTATGGCGGCATCAAGTGCGGCGAAATCGCTGATATCGCAAGGGATCGCCAGTGCGTTTTCACCAATGCGACCCGCAATCCCGGCAATCGCATCGGCGCTTCTTGCCAAAAGTACCACGTGGGCACCCGCAGCGGCAAAAACTTCCGCCGAGGCTTCGCCAATTCCGCGACTTGCCCCGGTTATGATCACGGTTTTGCCTTGAACTGGCATTTCCGGCCTCCTTTTTGCCATACTGCGTGCTATCACAGTCACGCTTAGCCCGTCTGTTTCGCAGACGACACCCATACCTTGACGCTGCTTCAACAGCTTTAGATGTTTGCCAAGACCAAAACCACAATCCACCCAATTGTACCGGACACATTATCATGACACTCACTCGCACGCTGCTTACGATGACTTCGGCCCTTGCTATTGCCGCCGCAACACCGGCGCTGGCCGATCTGACCGCTGACCAAGTTCTGGCCGACCAGCTTCGACAGATGGAATCCTATGGCTTGGTCGCTGAAACCACCGGCCAGTCGCGCTCGGGCGATACATTGACCGTTGAAGGTCTTTCAGCAATCGCCGCAACGCCTGAATTCACCATGAACATGACAATGGGCGGCGCAGTGTTTACCGAGCTTGGCGATGGCACGGTGGCGATCACTTATCCGGCCGAAATTCCGATCTCGGTCTCAGGCACGTCCGCCGATGATGAAGCTTTCGAGATGGTCATGTCGATGGTCCAGTCCGGAACGCGCACCGTAGTGTCGGGCACACCGGAAGAAATTCGCTATGAATTTACGTCTGACAGTTTCGCGCTGAACAATCTGCGTTTCATCGAACCTGCCGAAGCCGCCGAGCTGGACATGGACGTGAATTTCATGATGTCCGGCCTGACGGGTGTCATGGAAATGACCGGCGGCACTGTCCGCGATTACACGGCACAATTTGCCTTTGATGCGATTTCTGGCTTGGTCAGGGGTGCGCCCGAAGGCGAAGACGGCGAGTTCAACGTCGAGTTCAGCGGACAAAATATCGTTGCAGACTATACCGGCAAACTGGCCAAGCAGAATTTGATGGCCTCGTTCGCGCAGACCATTGCAAACGGAACCCGGACCGAAGGCACAGCGACGCATGGACCGCTGACCTATAGCTTCTCGGGTTCTGGCCCCGAAGGCAGCTTCGAAGGCGTCGCAGCCATCGCTTCGGGCATTTTCGACTTCAAGATGAACGAAGACGGAATTGATTATGGCGGTGTGTCGCGTGACATGACGCTGTCAGTCGGTGGTTCGGCTATCCCGCTTCCGCCAATGACGTTCAAGATGGCTGAAAGCGGCGGTCGCTTTGCAATGCCGGTGGTGCCCTCGGACGAAGAACAAAGTTTTGCGATGCGAATGAACTTTGCAGGGCTCGAGCTTGATCAGATGCTTTGGGGCATGTTCGATCCAACCGGCCAGTTGCCGCGCGACCCAGCGACGCTGGTGATCGACTTGGATGGGGATGTTGTTTTGACGGATGATATCTTTGATCCGGAAGTGGCCGAACAACTGACGGGCGCACCGGGTCAGGTCAACGCTGTCAACGTCAACGAGATCAAGCTTAGCGTTGCCGGCGCTGAATTGACCGGTGATGGCGATTTTGCCTTCAACAACGACGGGCCGATCCCCGTTCCAGCCGGCGTCATCAACCTGATGCTGACCGGTGGCAACGGGCTTATGGACACTCTGGTTGCCATGGGTCTTCTGCCCGAGGAACAGGCGATGGGGGCGCGCATGATGATGGGTCTTTTTGCCCGCCCCGGTGACGGCGAGGACACATTGGTCTCGACCATCGAAGTGAACGAGGACGGTTCGGTTCTTGCCAACGGGCAACGGATCAAGTGATCTGAAGACGGGGCCGCGCCGATTGCGCGGCCCTTTTTCTATGGAATGAACCCAATGAACATGAACCGCCCGGCCTTCACACTATTCCTCGGCTTAGTTGCCTCTCCTGCCATGGCAGATCTGACAGCCGAGGAAGTTCTCGCCGACCAACTGAACCTTCTCAGCGGTTATGGCCTGATCGAGATGACGACGACGGGCACCGCTGCCTACTCAAGCGGTCTGGCGATAGATGGTTTCCTTGGCACCCATACCAACGACGACGGCGAAGAGTTCCAAATCCGTATCGGCGGCGTCGATTTGGTCGAACAGCGCGACGGCAGCGTGCGCGTCGTCTATCCCGAACGACTTCAGGTCTCGGTGACTTCGACGGAAGATGGCGAGCCGAAGGAAGCGGGGATGACGATTGTCCTCGAAGACATGTCGCATGTCGTTTCGGGCTCTGCACAAAACATCCGGCACGACATTACATTCGACAAGGCGTCGCTGGCCGATTTCTTTATGATTCCGGCGGCGGAGGAATTCGACAACGTCGATTTCACCTTTGCCGTGACTGACGTTGACACCACGCTCAGGCTTATCGATGGCGACGTGCAGGAACGCAGTTTCCAGTTTGATGTCGGCGCTTTCCGTATGGCGCTTGCCACCATTTTGCCGGACGGAATTGACCGTCTTCGCGCCGCCTTGCCCGACGATCAAACCTCGGAATTCGAATCTGTCGACATGGCGATCGACCTCAAGAATACTTCCGGGTCGTTTGGGTATATCGGCGGCGATATTCCCCAGCATACGCTTGATGTTCGGTTTGATCTCTTCGACTGGCAGCAAAACTTGCAGGCCGAAGGCATCGAGGGCATGGAATTCAACATGTCCGCCGAAGACTTTGCACTGAACTATGACATTGCCCTGTCAATCGAGGCGATGGAGGACTCCTTTGCGGATGCTCTCAAGCAAGGCCAGACAGCGAGCGGCGCGCTAAGTTATACCAGCATGAACTATGATCTGGATGTGGTTGCCCCGGAAGGCCCGGTCAGAATGCTGTCGTCCAGTGGTCTGACGCGTGGTCAGTTCAGCCTTGATTCCAGCGGCATTCGCTTTTCCAGCAGTGCCGCAGATACTGTTGCGGAAATCAGCGGTCCGATGGACGAGGATTTTCCGCTTGGCCAGATAGGCTATGAGATCCAGTCCAGTGAGATCGACTTGGCCTTGCCGATTTTGCCGTCTGAGGACACGCAGCCATTTGCGCTTAAGCTGGCAATCGAGGGGCTTGAAACCGCAGAGGAAGTTTGGTCCTTGTTCGATCCGCTGCAACGCCTGCCACGCGATCCGGTTGATCTGGTTATAGATATGGAAGGTCAGGCCGTCGTGACCAGCGACGTCTTTGCAAATGAATCCCGAATGCCGTTTCAGAACACCGAGCTCACATTGAACGCGCTTCGACTGGCCATTGCGGGGGCGGTTCTTACCGGAAACGGCTCGGTCGTCGACAAAAGCGTGCCCGGAAATCCCACCGGCAAACCCAGCGGCACCATCACCCTGAACACAAAGCTGACCGGCGCGAATACCCTGTTGGACACGCTTGTCGATATGGGGCTTTTGCCCAGCGAACAGGCCATGGCCGCCAGAATGGGGCTGGGCGTCATCGCACGCGCTGGCGACGGTCCCGATACGCTTGTCTCCACTATCGAGGTGCAGGAAGACGGTGCCGTTCTGGCGAATGGACAGCGGATCAAGTGAGCGAAACGCGCGCTGAACGGCTGCTGCAAGCCGCCCATGACGCGTCGGAAGAGGGCGCCGAGGCGGTTTTGGCCGCGCTTTCGGAACTTACCGATAATCTAGCCGATGCCGAAGCGGCAACGGACCTTGCAAACATCCTGAGCGACAACGTTCTTCCCGCTCGAAGAAACCGCCAGCCTTTTAAGCGAAATATTCACCCGTCACGAAGCGGACGTGTCAGTGATGCTCGCCGCCGGGGACGCGATGGAAGCGGCCCGTGACATTGACGATCTGAACGCGCCGCCGCCGGACCAAGCGATTTTTGCCAACATGGTGCGGCGGCTGGCCGAGATCCAGCTTGCGACGGATGATCCCGAATACAGAAGCACGGGCAAACGAGGCTTTGGCCGCGACCGCCCGCCTGATGGCGCGACAACGCGACGACATCGCCGAACGCGCCTATGCCCGCAACATCGAGCTTTTCCCCGAAGGCGCATGGGCGCACTACAGTCAGGGCCTGTTCTTCAAGACCCGTGGTCGCTTTGCCGAAGGTGTGACCGCCAACCAGCAGGCAATAGCACTTGCCAAGGAACCCAACGAGGCGACGCAATGGAACCTTGGCATTTGCGCCACCGGTGCAGGTCAGGCCGATATCGCGCTGGAAGTCTGGAAATCGCTTGGCAACAAACTGGAAATCGGCCGCTTCGGATTGCCCGACGGTGGATACCCGGCCTGCAAAGTCCGGCTGGCCGAACGCCCACTGGCCGAACGCGACAGCGCATCGGATGATCCGGGCTTGGAAGAAACCATCTGGGTCCAGCGCCTGTCGCCCTGCCATGGGATCATCCGAAGCGTGCTTTACGAAGACCTTGGCGTCGATTTCGGCGATGTGGTCCTGTTTGACGGCGCGCCGATCACCTATCAACGCTATGGTGACCAGCGGATCGCGGTGTTCCCGCATCTCGCCACGCTCAGGCATAGTGGTTACAGATTCTACGACTTCTCAGCGACCCAGCCGGAAAGTCAGGCTGTTGCCAATGCAGGTGACAACCTCAGCCGCGACGCAGTGATCTATTCTCATACAGAAAGCATGGTTACTTTTTGTACGACCTGCTGGCGGGATGAAACCGTCCAACACGAACGCCACGAGACGGAAGAGCACAACGTTGTCCACGGTCGCATTGCGGCTCCGCCAGACCTGCCCGCCGCTGACCTTTTGGCCCAGATCGACACCGCTTTGGCCGATGTGCCCGGCGCACGGCTTTTCTCGCCCGACCTTTGCCATGCCGCGGGTCAGACGGACCGCGCGCAGCTGGAAGAACGCCGCTACGCGACACTTCGCGGCACCTAAGCGCGTCCACTGCGCCTTGCAGTTGCAGGCCAGGGCAATTACCTCGACCTGAACCAGCCCAAGGATAATACATGAGCAAGCGCCTTGCCGATCTGACCGATGCCCTGCTTCTGGCCGCCAAATCGGCAGGGGCCGATGCTGCCGATGCCATCGCAACCGAAGGCCGCTCAATCTCGATTGATGTCCGGGCCGGGGCTTTGGAACAGGCCGAACGTGCCGA
This sequence comes from uncultured Alphaproteobacteria bacterium, assembly GCA_963841595.1. Classification (GTDB taxonomy): domain Bacteria; phylum Pseudomonadota; class Alphaproteobacteria; order Rhodobacterales; family Rhodobacteraceae; genus CAWJDD01. The sequence continues at coordinate 537,560 of CAWJDD010000005.1, forward strand.
GGGGATCGAAATTGGCCTCCGCGTCCTGATTGGCCAACGCCATGCCTGCGTTGCGGCCTCGGACGTCAGCGCCGATTCCATCGCGCAAATCGCCGAGCGCGCGGTCGACATGGCCCGGATCGCGCCCGAAGACCCGTTCATCGGCCTTGCTGACCCGGATCAGCTGGCCACCGATTGGGATGTCGCAGCGCTTGACCTTGTCGATGACAGTGCCGAACCCAGCCCCGCAGACCTGCAAGCCGCCGCAGCACTCGCCGAAGCCACGGCCCTTGCCACCCCTGGTATTTCTCAGGCCGAAGCAGCTGCCGCATCCTATTCGCGCACAGCTGTGCATTTGGCTGCAACCAACGGGTTCTCGGGCGGCTATGCGCGCACGTCGCATGGTCTCTATTGTGTCGCCATCACTGGAAGCGGGACCGAAATGGAACGCGACTATGCCGGCGAAGGGCGTATCTATCATGCCGACCTTCCAACGCCGGAAGAAGTCGGAAACCTCGCCGCCGAACGCACTCTGGCCCGTGCAGGGGCCCGCAAACCGCCCACTGGCAGCTATCCGGTGCTTTACGACGAGCGCATTTCTTCGGGTCTGATCGGCCACTTGCTGCAAGCCGCCAACGGTGCCTCGGTTGCCCGTGGAAGCTCGTGGCTTCGCGACAAACTGGGCCAACAGGTTCTGCCAGATGGCCTGACCATCACCGAAGATCCACACCGCACCCGCGTCTCTGGCTCCAAACCATTCGACGCCGAAGGCCTGCCAACCCGCGCCCGTAACATCGTTGATGCAGGAATGCTCACCGGCTGGACGCTCGATCTTGCAACAGCCCGCAAGCTTGGGATGGACAGCACTGCCAGCGCGTCACGCGGAACGTCCTCGCCGCCATCCCCCAGCCTGACGAACATCGCCCTCACGCAAAGTGATCAGTCTCGCGACGATCTGTTGCGCGATATGGGCACCGGTCTTCTGGTCACCTCGCTCATCGGCTCGTCGATCAACCCGACAACCGGGGATTACTCGCGCGGCGCCAGCGGCTTCTGGGTCGAAAATGGCGAAATCACCTATCCCGTCAACGAATGCACCATCGCAGGAAACCTGCACCAGATGCTCGCCACGCTGCGCCCGGCCAATGACGCGCGCACGTACCTTTCCCGCGTTGTCCCGTCGCTGCTGGTGGAAGGCCTGACCATTGCCGGTGAATGACCTTGCTCTTCTGGAAGAAACCGCCCGCGAAGCGGGCGACATCGCCCGAAGTTTCTGGCGCGAAGACCCGCAGGTTTGGGACAAAGGCGGCGATGACCCGGTCAGCGAGGCAGACTTCGCCGTCGACAAACACCTGAAGCAACGCCTGCTTGCGGCGCGCCCCGACTATGGCTGGGTCAGCGAAGAAACCGAAGATGATCCAGCGCGCCTTGATGCGACCCGCGTGTTCATTGTCGATCCCATCGACGGCACCCGGTCCTTTGTCGCGGGCGAACAGACTTGGGCGCACTCACTGGCCGTGGCCGAAAACGGACGCATCACGGCGGCCTGCGTTTTTCTGCCTGTGCGCGAAAAGATGTACCTGTCCGAATTGGGGCAGGGGTCCACGCTGAACGGCGCAACGATCAACGCATCCAAACGGGTCGAACTGGAAGACGCGACCGTCCTCAGCCCAAAGGTCAGCTTCCGTCCGGAACATTGGCAAGATCAACCACCACCTGTGAAACGCCACTTCCGTCCATCGCTGGCCTACCGCATGGCCTTGGTCGGCGAAGGCCGCTTTGATGCCATGCTCACGCTTCGGCCCGCATGGGAATGGGACATTGCAGCAGGCGCACTTATCGCGACCGAAGCCGGTGCCACAGTCACCGACCGCCACGGCGAGACTTTGACCTTCAACAGCCCAGCCCGGCAGACGGCAGGCGTGGTCGCAGGCAGCGGTTCGGTGCATGCGGCACTCCGCCAGAACCTAGCCTAAGCAGCTTTCATCGATCCAGAAATACTCCGGGGAGTGTGAGGGGCAGCGCCCCTCACTTACCGCGACGGACAAAGTCCGGCGCAAAACCTGATGTCTATTTGCCGCGCCGTTGCAGCCAGCGGAACCCAACGAACAACACCACCAGTGTAACAATCCAGAAAATCAGATCGCCCATTCGCCTACTCCCAATTCAGAACGATCTTGCCCGAGCCGCCAGACTTCATCGTCTCGAACCCGCGCCGATAGTCGTCCACATGCATCCGGTGCGTGATGACATTCCGCACATCTAAGCCGTTCTCCAGCATCGCAATCATCTTGTACCAGGTCTCGAATATCTCGCGCCCGTAAACGCCCTTGATCGTGATCGCCTTGAACACGATCCGGCTCCAGTCGACCGGAGATTTCCCCGGCGGGATCCCCAGCAAAGCGATCCGACCACCCATCACCAAGGCCTCTACCATCTGATCCATCGCCCGCTGGTTGCCTGACATTTCAAGACCGACGTCAAAGCCCTCTTTCATCTTCAGCCGGGCGATCGTGTCGTTCAGATCTTCGCTGGCAACATTCACGGTCTCGACGTCCGCGACCCGCTCGGCCAGCGCCAGTCGGTCCGGATTGACGTCAGTGATCACAACATGTCGTGCACCTACGTGGCGGGCCACGGCGGCGGCCATGATGCCAATAGGCCCAGCCCCGGTCACCAGAACGTCCTCACCCACCAGATCGAAAGAAAGCGCCGTGTGCACAGCATTCCCCAACGGATCAAGGATCGCACCGATCTCGTCATCAATGCTGTCCGGCAATGGCACGGCATTGAACGCAGGCAGCTTCAGATACTCTGCAAAAGCCCCCTGCTCATTCACCCCGATTCCCCGCGTTTCAGGGTCCAGATGAAACTTGCCCGACCGCGATTGCCGCGAGTGTTTGCCAATCAGATGGCCTTCGCCGCTGACCCTTTGCCCAAGGTTCAGATCGGTGACGTGCCGGCCCAGCTCAACAATTTCGCCCGCGAATTCATGCCCTGTGATCAGCGGCACTGGCACGGTCTTGGCCGCCCATTCGTCCCAGTCCCATATATGAATATCCGTGCCGCAAATACCGGTCTTGTGGATCTTAATCAGCACATCGTCCGGCCCGATCTCGGGCACGGGTACATGGATCATATCCAGCCCCGGCGCTGCGACAGTCTTGGCCAGAGCCTTCATTTCGTTGGTCATGTCAAAGCTCCCGTCTCGCGTCCCGCCACTTCAAACGCCTCGGCCGCGTGGTCAAGATCATCCCGCGTAAGTGCCGCGTTCATCTGCGTCCGAATACGGGCCTGCCCTTTGGGCACCACCGGAAAGAAGAACCCTGCCACATAAACCCCAAGCGCATCCAATCGCGCTGCCATATCCTGAGCCAGTTGCGCTTCGCCCAGCATAACCGGCACAATCGGATGTTCGCCGGGCAACAAATCAAACCCCGCCGCTTCAAGCTTGCCGCGCCAGTAGCGCGTTTTTTCAAACAATTGCGCCCGCAAATCGTCGCCCTCTTCTACCAGCCGGATTGCTTCGATCCCGGCGGCGGTCACCATGGGGGGCAAAGCATTGGAAAAAAGATAAGGCCGCGCGCGTTGCCGCAACAGATCCACAATCCGTTTCGACGCCGCCACATAACCGCCGATGGCTCCGCCCATCGCTTTGCCGAGCGTCCCGGTCAGCACATCGACCTCGACACCGAAATGCGCCGGCGTGCCAGCCCCCTTCGGCCCCATGAAGCCGGTTGCATGACAATCATCGACCATCACCAGCGCATCATACTTGTCGGCCAAAGCGCGAATCTCGGGCAATTTCGCCAGATAGCCATCCATCGAGAACACACCATCCGTCGCGATCATGATAAACCGCGCCCCATCGGCGCGCGCCGCCTTAAGCTGCACCTCAAGATCGTCCATGTCTGAATTGGCATAGCGGTACCGCTTGGCCTTACACAGCCGAATGCCGTCAATGATCGAAGCATGGTTCAATGCGTCCGAAATAATCGCATCCTCTGGCCCCAGCAACGGCTCGAACACCCCGCCATTGGCATCGAAACAGGCCGCAAAGAGGATCGAGTCTTCCATTCCCAGAAATCCTGCCAGACGCTGCTTCCAACTCGCGGTGCAAATCCTGCGTCCCGCAAATGAACCGGACCGAGGCCATCCCATACCCATGATCGTCCATAGCGCGTTTTGCGGCTTCGATCAGACGCGGATGATCGGCAAGCCCCAGATAATTGTTGGCGCAAAGGTTCAGCATCTCGCGCCCGCCAACCTCGATCCGCCCGCCTTGGGGCGAGGTGATCAGCCGCTCGCGTTTCATCAGCCCGTCGGCTTCGATCCCTGCCAAAGTATCGTCGATGTGAAGGTCAAAAGCGCGCATGTGATGCCTCAAAAAAGGATGGCGTCAGCGGGGCAGGGGGTTTCCGGCCGTCGTGTAAGGGCGCCAATCGGTAATCTCGGGATAAAACGTCTTCCGCCAGCTGCGCACAAGAGGGTTCATCCGTCGTCGCCAAAGCGGAGGTATCATCGCCAGAAACCCCATCACCGCATAGCCGTATGGCAGCTGCGGTGCTTCGGACGAAGGGTATGTCTGCAACAGCGGAAACCGCCGGTCAGGCTTATAGTGATGGTCGGAATGTCGCTGAAGGTTGATCAGCAACCAGTTGCTGGCCCGGTGCGAGGCGTTCCAGCTGTGGTGCGGTTTGGTATGTTCGTATTTGCCATCGCCCAGATGTTTTCGCGTCAGGCCATAGTGCTCGATGTAGTTCACCAGCTCCAGCTGCCAGACCGCGACGAATGCCTGCACAAGGAACAAGATCAGCCCCGTCCAGCCGCCGACTACAAGCGCCAGAAGAATGAACCCGCCCTGCATAACAGCGTAACGCCAGAACGGGTTCGAGCGATGCATTGGGGACAACCCCTTACGCTTCAGCAGCGCGGTTTCGGCTTTCCAGGCCGAGTGCAGGCATTGCCGCAGAACCCGGGGAAAGAACCGCAAAAAGCTTTCATTGTAGGGCGCTGTCACAGGATCACGCGGTGTCCCGACATAGCGGTGATGCACCAAAAGATGCTCGCTTCGGAAATGCCCGTAAAGCGCCATCGCCATCAAAACATCGCCAAACCATCGTTCCGCGCGGTTCTTCTGATGCATCAGCTCATGCGCGTAAACGATGCCGATCGCCCCGGACAGAATGCCCAAACCGGCTGCCACGCCGATCATCTCGATCCAACCAAGATGGTCGGTCTGCGCGACAAAGGCGATGACGCTGAAGACCGTCATGCCTTGTACAAAGGGCCAGATTAAAGTGATCAGCCGATACCAGAAAAGCTGGTTGTCCGTTTGATCCGTGTCGGCATTTGCCTCGTTCAATCCGGTTGTGACGTCGATCAGCGAGACAACAATCGATGCTCCCACCAGCAACAGCAAAACCGTCCAGCCGCCATAAATCGCCCCGATCCAGGCCAACGGGATCAGGCTCAGCGAGGACCAGAAAGGCAAAGCGTCAAGAATGCGGCGGCTCATAATCGCGATTCAAAGCCCAAAGTGGTCAGGAATCAACCGTCGATGATGCCGCAAGATTAAACGCCTTGCGCATGACCGTCGGCAGATCGCCGGGCCGAAAGCTGTGTTTGTCGATGAACGCCCCCCGCATAGGCGCGGCATCCAGCGGCACGCGTGCCACGCGCAGCGCCAGCCGCAGATGAAAATGCGTGAAAGTATGCCGAACCTCAGCACCCGGATCGTGCCATGCGGCTTCCAGTGGCGGATCGGCGACGGGTGCCTCCTCGGCCCAACTACTCCCCGGCCAGCCAAGCATACCGCCCAACAATCCCTTGTTGGGGCGACGTTCCAGCAACCATGCCCCATCCGCGCGCTGCGCAAGATATGCCACACCAAAGCGGACTGGCTTGGGCTTTTTGGGTTCCTTTGCCGGAAGCACCGATTGCAGTCCCTCGGCGCGGGCGCGGCAAGGCGCGGACCAAGGGCAGATGCCACAAGCAGGGTTGCGCGGCGTACAGATCGTGGCCCCCAAATCCATCACCGCCTGCGCATAATCGCCGGGACGCGCGTCTGGCGTCAGCTCTGCTGCCAAGGCCGTCAATTCGGGCTTGGACTTGGGCAGGGGCGTCTCGACCGCATGAATCCGGGCCATAACCCGTTCGACATTCCCGTCCACGACAGTTTCGGGCTGATCGAAGGCGATCGAGGCAATGGCCGAAGCGGTGTAAGGCCCCACTCCCGGCAGTGTCAGCAGTTTTTCGCGCGATTCCGGGAACTGCCCGCCAAATTCATCCGAAACAACCCGCGCGCACTTCAGAAGGTTCCGCGCGCGGGCATAATAACCCAGCCCCGCCCACTCGGCCATGACACGATCATCAGGGGCACCCGCCAGATCGGTCACACCGGGCCAAAGTGCTGTAAACTTAAGAAAATATGCCTTAACAGCCGCCACAGTCGTCTGTTGAAGCATGATTTCAGACAACCAAACCCGGTACGGATCCGGCCGCACACCATCGCTCCGCGCCTTTGGCCCGACACGCCAAGGCATGTCGCGCGCGTGGACGTCGTACCAGTCCAGCAAGTCGTCAGGGCGCAACGTTTCACGCAATGTTTATGGCTCCGCTTTGGATTTCAGGTGGCGACCGCGCCCCAGAGCACTAGAATGGCTCAGCATGATAGGAAAGCAAGCAATGACCGAAGGCGGCAAGATCAAACGCCGGAAACGTGGGTTCGAGCGTGCAAGCGCGCTTGCGGCGGGCCGTATCCGGTCGGCCAGCGAAACCCGTGGCTTTGCCGTTTCGCGCCTTCTGACACACTGGGCCGAGGTGGTTGGACCCGATATTGCCCGCGTCGCCCGCCCGGTTGACGTAAAATACGGTCGGGGCTTTGGGGCCACGCTGACGCTTCTGACCACAGGTGCCGAAGCACCGATGCTGGAAATGCAAAAAGACGCGGTCCGCGATCGCGTTAATGCCTGCTACGGCTATGCTGCCATTCAGAAGGTGCGTATCACCCAGACGGCTGCCACTGGCTTTGCCGAAGGCCGCGCCGTGTTCGATCCTGCGCCAAAACAAAAACCGACCGCTTTGCCGGTGAAACCCGAAGCTGCCGAAGCCGCACGTTCTGTTGGCGACGATACTTTGCGCGAAGCCCTTGAACGTCTGGGCACCAACGTTCTATCTCACACCAAAAGATAACAGAGGTATTTTTTTATGAATCGCAGAAGCTTGTGGACCATTGTCGCCCTTGCCGTTGTCGCAGTCGGCGGCTGGACCATGCTGAACCGAGGCGCCACACCCACCGATCCGCTCGGAGCGGCCTTTGCTCAGGACGCCTCGGACATCGACACCTCGATGATCGTGGACATGTCCATCGGCAATCCCGACAGCACAGTCACAATGATCGAATACGCGTCCTTCACCTGCCCGCATTGCGCCGCGTTCCACGCCGGCAATTTCAAGGAACTCAAGGCCGACTATATCGACACTGGCAAAATCAATTTCGTCTATCGCGAGGTCTTCTTTGACCGCTTTGGCCTCTGGGCTGCAATTGTCGCGCGTTGCGGCGACGGGGCCGAAAACCGCTATTTCGGCATCGCGGACGTAATGTACCAAAAACAGCGTGAATGGGCGAGCAGCGACAACACGCCGGAAGAAATCGTTGGCCAGCTTCGCACCATCGGCAAGACCGCCGGTCTAACGGATACGCAGCTTGATGCATGTTTCACCGATTCTGACGGCGCACAGGCGCTTTACGCTTATTTCGTGAAAAATTCCGAGGCCGACGGCATCACCTCGACGCCAACTTTCCTTATCAACGGCACAAAGTATTCGAACATGCCGTATGACGAGTTGAAAGAAATCCTCGACGCAGCCCTTGCTGGCTAAAGACTTTCGGGGCCGGCGCTTGATGTGCCGGCCCTAGACGCCTTTCAGCAAACGGTCCAGCGTGTCCTTATTGTCGAATTTCAGGCGCACCGGCAAAGTCAGCACCTTCTGGCGAAACGCGTCAGGCAACCGAACAGCATCCTTTTCGGTCGTAACAAGCTGAGCCGACAAAGCCTCGGCCTCGATTTCCAACCGTTTCATCAGCGTATCCGTCAAGGGCTGGTGATCATCCAAAGGCTCGGCCCTCAGCACCTCTGCCCCCGTATCACGCAGGGTCGCAAAGAACTTCTCGGGCCGCCCGATCCCGGCAAACGCCAGCACACGCAACCCGGACCAGTCCATACCTGTTTCCAGCAACTCAAGCCGTCCGGTGATATGCGGAACGCTGATTGCGTGCCCCCAAGTCGTGCCGAACCGGCTCTGCGCGTCCGCGTCACCAATCGAGATCACCGCGTCTGCGCGCAGCAAACCCTCGCGCACAGGTTCCCGCAAAGGCCCGGCTGGCAGCACCCTGCCATTGCCGAACCCGACGGCAGCATCGACCACGACAAGCCCAAGCGAAGTCGCAACGGAAGGGTTCTGAAACCCATCGTCCATCAGGATGATCCCCGCACCGGCCTTTTCGGCGGCACGCACGCCTGCTGCGCGATCCTTGGCGATCCAAACCGGTGCAAAAGCAGCCAGCAAAAGCGGTTCATCTCCTACATCGCCAGCCTTGTGCCGGGTTGGGTCCACCTGAAGCGGCCCCGCCTCGCGCCCACCATACCCGCGCGAAACGATATGAACGCGGCGATCCTGCAACCGTTCAACCAAGGCAATCACAGTGGGGGTTTTCCCGGTGCCGCCAACGTTCAGATTGCCAACACAGATAACCGGAACCGAAGGTGTCAACTCAGCCGCCCGGCCCACCCGCCGTCTGGTTCCAAATGCATAGAGCGCGCTCAAAGGTGCCAGCGCGCGGCTTTGCCAGCCGGGACGATCCGGCGGGTTGCGCCAGAACCGGGGCGGGCGCATCAGACGGTTTCCTCACGTGCCTCAAGCGCCAACTGCATCAACTCGGCAAGGCGTTCGACGACAGGCGCGCTTTCCGTCGTTGCGGCCCAACCGGCCTGTGCCAGCATCGCCGCTTTGTCCGGAGCAAGCAGCGCAATCACGGCCTCCCCAAGTTCCTCGGCATTTCGGACCAGTACCGAAGCACCCTGATCATCCAGCAGTTTGAAACGTGCAGGGGTTCTGCCAAGATGCGGTCCATGCAGAACAGCCGAGCCAAGGGCGGCGGGATCAAACGGATCAGTCGCTACCCCATTTGGCATGAATGTCCCGCCAACAAAGGTTGACGGCGCAAGGCGAAACCACAGACCCAGTTGGTCCTTCGTATCGGCAACATAAATCTGAACATCTGGATCAGGCTCATCGCCGCGCGACCTTAGCCCGACCTGCCAACCATCTGCTTCCAGGGCTTCAGCAATTCCGACGGCGCTGCCGGAGTCGCGCGGCACCAGAATCAGCAACAACCGATGCGCCGAGCGAAAAGCCTTCCTGTGCGCGGCTTGAATCATACCCACTTCGTCGTACTCAATATCTGCTGCTAGCCACACCGGCCGACCACCCAGAAGTTTGGCCAGCTGGTCAACCTCAGCGTCGTTGCAGACAAGTGCGCGCACCGTATCAGAAAGCGGCCCGGTTACTTCGACATCAAGACCGTGAAACTGCTGTCGCAAAGCATTCGCTTCGGCGGCAGAAGACGCAAGACAAGTGCGAAAATCCTTCAGATAGTCCGGATACCGTCGCACGCCTCCGCTATTTCGGCTGGCCATCACATGGAACAATGGCAAGCCGTGTTTTGCGGCGGTTTGCAGAATAAGTGGCGTATCTGGTGTGCCGATGACCACGCCAAAATCTGGCTTCCAATGGTCAAGGAATGCACGGATTTCCTCGACGTTGCCACGCGGGATAGGCTCAAGCAGGACATGTCGGGCAACCGCTTTTGGTAACGAGTTTGCTTCTGCCGCAGTTACAAGCACATGCACGTCGTCTTCCACCAGCGCCGAGAGTTCTTCGCCAATGACCGGGGCGGGTCCCGCTGCCGCGCCATTGTCGGCCAGCACCCAAATCAAGTGACCATCAGGACGCGTGATGTCATGGATGGTAGGGCGCGCGTCATCTTCTGGCGCCTCGCTCTTTGGGGCTCGATCGGCTCCCAGCAACCTCAGCCGCCCGACTGCTGCCGCAAGCCGTGATGTAAGCGAAAGCCGGGGGTCGCTCAGTTGCCCAGCTCCTCGGTCGACGAGGCTGCGGCTTCTTCGTCCCGCAACCGGTTGATATGAGCGATATAATACCGCATATGTGCATTATCGACCGTGCGCTGTGCAGCAGATTTCCAGGCGTCATAAGCGCTGTCATAGTCAGGAAAAATCCCCACAATATCGATGGCTTCGACGTCACGGAACGCGTTTTGCGTGGGGTCGATCAACTCGCCGCCGAATACAAGGTGAAGCCGTTGGGCCATGTGTCCCTCCTCAAGGGTTCTGCGCAAAGCTACTGGTGCCGCGCGTATCGTCAACCCGGTCCAGACAGGATCAGCGCCTGAGCACTGTCTTTGGTCTGTGCCGTGGCGCTTTCATAAGCTCGCGCCCCTCGGCGCGCAGTGCAAAGCACTGCCCGTCATCAAACACCACAGGAATTAACGGATTGCCCCATCCCGCACCGGTATCAATATTCACGCGATTGCCATAGTGCGTGGGTTCATCGACAGGTGTGTGTCCATGCACGATCAGCGCCTCGTGATCGCCCAGATGCCACAGAAAATCATCACGGATCCAAAGCAAATCGTCTTCGTCCTGCGCATCGATCGGAAAGCCCGGACGAATCCCTGCATGGACAAAAATCATCCCCTCGTCTCGAACCCAAAACGGCAGGCTGGAAAGAAATTCGGCATGCGCAGCGGGAACAGCACTTCGAGCGCGCCGCCGGAATTTCTCGTCACTTTCAAGCAAGGATTTCTTCACACCATAGGACGCAAGCGTTGCCTTGCCGCCCATCTGGTGATGCTGCCATGTGATCGAACGCCCAAGCCTTGGGTTGCTGCCGTCGCCGCCTGATACGAAATCAAGAAACATCTGATCATGATTGCCTCGCAGCACCAGCCAGTCTTCGCCCCTTGCGATGCCGTCCAGAACGAACTGGATCACGCCCTTTGTATCTGGGCCGCGATCGCACAGATCGCCGATATGAATGACTGTGGAAGTCGCAACCCCGTGCTCCTCCTGATCGCGCGCGATCAGGGCGTGGGCCCTTTCCAGTAAATCCAGATGGCCGTGGATATCGCCAATGGCGTAAATCATGACGCTGACATAGTCACATTCTTGTGCCGGGTCCAATGCCGAGGAACAGCGATCCGGCCCACACCCTCATTAAAGTGGCGCCGACACGCCCGGCTGCTCGGGAACCGGACAAACCATTTTGCCCCACCGGTTCTTAACGTTCAGGAAATCTGCAAAACGGGTTTTGTGATTCTGCCATGCGCCAAAGTCTCTGGCACACAAAGTCAGCTGGGCTTCCGGTCCTTCAGATAGTCTTCTGTCGTCCGCACAGCAGGGCGCTCGCCCCCTTTAAGCGGCGAGTTTTCCTGATGATATTGTGCACTTACCCGGCAATTGTCGCACATCTGGATCAGCTTCACATTGTCCGATCCTTTGAACATCCAGTGCTTGTCTTCCAGCTTTCCAACAATGTTCTCGACGGTCGACTTCACACCAAATGGCGCACCGCACTCGATGCATTCGAACGGCTCTTCGGTCTTCAATACGCGGTGCGTCAAGGCTTCCTTGGCTAAATCGAGTTGCGGGACCAGCGTGATTGCGTTTTCGGGGCAAGTATTCGCGCAGATGCCGCACTGCAGACAGGCGGCCTCCTGAAAGCGCAACTCGGGTTTGTCCGGGTTGTCGCCAAGCGCGCCCACCGGGCAAAGCGACACACAGGCCAGACACAGCGTACAGGCATCCAGATCAAGGGCAACGGCCCCATATGGCGCACCTTCCGGCAACGCAATGGCCGCTGTCGCGCGTGTCAGTGCAGTCGCCGCGACGCGGGTCACTTCGCGACGTCCGCCCAAAGGCAAGACAGGGGCGTGGATAGGTCGCGCTGGGGCATCGATGTAAAGTGCGGCCTCCATCGCATCGGGTTCGGCCACGTCCAAAAGGCACAACCGGCCCGCCTCGGGCTGGATCGCCTTGGTCATGGCAAGTTCGCTTTGGATAACCGCCAGATCGCTTTTGGGGCTTGGCATCAGGAACACGGCCGAAAACCCGACGCCCAAGGCTGCCAGCATTTCCGCATGACCGACGCCTTCGACAGAAGGCACCTCAACCGGGATCACATCTGCGGGAAGCCCGCGCCCAAACCGCGCCGACAGCCGGATCATCTCGCCGCCCCAGTCCGCCTCGTGGAACAAAACGCGCGGTGCATCACCGCCCGCTTTCCGAACTTCCGACGCCAAAGTCCGCAACCGCGAGAACAACACGCCAACTTCAGGGTCGTCGTATGACGCGGCACCCGACGGGCAAACGGCGGCACAAGCACCGCAACCGGCGCAAATGTCGGGATCAATCACCACCGTATCGCCATCGGGCAAAATCGCCCCGGTCGGGCAGACGTTCAGGCATCGATCGCATCCCGGCTGACCGGCACGGGAATGCGCACAAAGGTTGGCTTCGAACCGGATGTATAGCGGTTTTTCAAAAACCCCCTGCAACCCAGCCGCTTCGCTGATGGCCCGTTCCACCGCCAAAGGATCGCCCGGGTCGGCCCGCACGTAACCCTCGCGCTTGTGGTCCGCAGGAAACAAAGCGCCTTCGCCGCGCAGATCCAGAACGATATCGCAGCCCGATTTCGCCCCTTGTACCGCTGGGCCAAAGGTTCCGGCACCCCGTCCACCGGGCTGCATTTGCCGGTATCCGTCCACCTCGATCTCGAACCCGCCAAGGGCACCGCCCGCGCGTTTCAATTGACCCACTGCCACGTCGAACTGCCCGTCAGGGGCCAGATCATCCGGCATATCGCTGAGCAAAGAGGTGACGGCCAAGGTGTCTGCCAGCCGCGCGGCTGCATCCAAAACCACATCACTTCTGCCAAGGATCAAACAGGTCCCTTCCGAAACGACGTCTTTCGAAGGTGTCTCGCGCCGTGGCAGGGTCGCTTCGGCCAGCAGCGCAGCCTGCTTCGCAAAAGCGGTCTTGTCTTCAGTCCAGCCCGCACGATCCCGAATATCAACCGTCGCCAAACGGGACCCGGCCGCCCAATTCGTCAGCCAATTCCTCGAACAAAGTCGCCATCTGACCGCAAGCGATCAACGTCGTGCCGTCTTGCTCCAGCGCTTTGCTGGCAATGTCGATATCGCCGGTACACAGCCGCGTCGCAGTCTTGACCTCAAGCCCACCCAACGCCTTTCCAGCGGTTTCGGCATCTGTTTCCATCGTGCCTTCGCACGAGCACAAAAGAAGCCGCTCGATCTTTGCCATGTAACCTCCCGTTGGCGCTTGGCCGAACCGCATATTGCGGGGATGTTTTGACAAAGGCAATCAGTCTGTGTTTGCTCTGGCGCGGAGGAACCGAATGACCGACGCACCCAAGACGCTTTCAATCCCGATGGGGGTCGTGCTGCGCCGCCGCCCCGGCGTGACCCGCTGGGCCAAGTGGGCGTGGACGGCAGTTGCGGTTCTGCCGCATGCCGGTCCGGGCGGGTTCCGAATTCTGCGCGAAGAAGAAGGCGTCACCGATTACCACGCGGCCACCTTGCCGATGGACCTGCACGCGACCGAAGTCGACAGCTATCGCATCTCGCTGATGATGAAGCCGCCATCGGTCTTTGCGGTTCTGAACAAAGGCGATGATGCTGGCAACGAACACGGCATCGGCGTTCATGCCGTCACGGCAAACGCCGACCACGCGCAGGAATATCAGGACAGCGACGAGGTCATCGTCGAGCCCATAGCGATGCCCGAAATGCTGATCGGTATCATCCGCGACTTTTGTGAAGCGCATTATGAAGAGGTGCCCTTCAACAAACGCAAACGCGACAAGACCCGCGTTGATTTGCAGGAAGACGGCATTGGCGATCCGCGTATTCGGCAAACATCAGATGTCTATCGAAGCCCGACTGCTCTGAAGGGACGAAACGATGGCTGAAGACGACGATTTCCTGTCGCGCTGGTCCCGACGCAAACGCACCGTCGCCGCCGAGCCCGAGGCTGAACCTGACCCTGTTCCAGAACCTTTGCCGGAAACCGCGCCGGAAGATGAAGACGAGGAAGCCTTGCTGGAACGTCTGGGTTTGCCCGTCCCAGAGACGCTGAAAGAAGGCGATGACTTTTCTGGTTTCATGGGTTCAGGCGTGCCCGCATTCCTTCGCAAGCGCGCGCTTCGCGTTCTGTGGCGCTCGAATCCGGTTCTGGCGAATCTCGACGGGCTGAATGATTATGACGACGATTTCAACTCACCAGAACTGACGCAAAAGGTTCTGGCCACAGGCTATCAGGTCGGTCGCGGATTTCGTGAAAAAGGTGCTGGAAACGTCGAAGACGAGACAGTCCCAGACCGAATCAGAGCCGCCAGAGGAACCAGTCACGAAGTTGCTCTTCGGTGACGAAGAAGTTCCCGGAAACTGAACCGAATTTTGACGTTAGCGAGGGTGATTTCGAAGTGTCGGAACATGATGAAGCCGAAGCGTCACGTCCGCGCCGGATGCGCTTTGAGACCTAAGCATCTCGGTGCCCGAATATTGGAAATAACATTTGCCCAATTTCGGGGTATGTCGTAGCGTCAAACTGTACTTCAGGGAACTCGATGAACCAAAAGAGCCAAACGGCCAGACTGGGGAGAACATCGCAGAAGAAGATCTTCTGAGGGCGGATATTTATTCCATGATCGCCACGCTGCTGGCCGCGGCACCTTCCAAGGAAGTGATCGAGAACGCCGCCGGGCTTTCCGGCGACAGTTCCGACTTGGGCGAAGGGATCGCAGCGCTGGCAACGGTTGCCTCGGCGACCGCCGTGCAGGCGGCTGAACGTGAATACAACTCGCTGTTCATCGGCCTTGGACGCGGCGAGTTGCTGCCTTACGCCAGCTTTTACCTGACCGGTTTCCTCAACGAAAAACCGCTGGCCCGTCTGCGCGACACACATGGCCAGTTCGGCATCGAGCGGAACCCGGACGTCAAAGAGCCCGAAGACCATATCGCCACGTTGTGCGAGATGATGGCCGGACTGATTCGCGGTGATTTCGGTCATGCGCTGTCTGTTGAAGATCAGCACGCGTTCTTCAACACGCATGTCGCCACTTGGGCATCACATTTTTTCACGGATCTCGGAGGCCGCCGAAGGTTCGGTCTTCTATGCACCCGTCGGTAAGATCGGGCGCGCTTTCATGGAGATCGAGATCGAAGCCTTCAGAATGGAGACCTGACGCCGGGGGCCAGACCCCGCGCGTCAAGCAGAAAGGGAGAAGAACCTTGGACGACAACAAGAAAAAAGAAGGCGCCAGCCGCCGGGACTTTTTGAAGACTAGCAGGAACGTCGGCGCCCGCCGCCGTCGCCGCTGTTGCAGTCGGTACGACGAAGCCGCCGCCGAAGAAGTGGACGAAGGTTCAGGTCTCAGAAAGACCGAGCACGTTAAGAAATATCTGGCTTCGGCCCGGTTCTGAATAAGGGAGGAATGACATGCTGAGAAAAAAGACAGGAGCGTAACACGCAGCAACCGGTCGGCCCCGATCCTTTCACGCGCTGGGAAGGCACCAAGCTTGATCGTCGGACGTTCCTGCGCGGATCCGGTCTGGCCGTCGGTGGCATCGCGGCACTTGCTGCCGGTGTCGGACGGGTCACCCCCGCTGCGGCTCAGACTACCAGCAACGGCAAAGTCGAAGTTCTGAAGTCTGTCTGCACGCATTGCTCGGTCGGCTGCACGGTTTTGGCCGAAGTCGAAAACGGCGTCTGGACGGGACAGGAACCCGCCTGGGACAGCCCGTTCAATCTGGGCGCACATTGCGCAAAAGGTGCCGCGGTCCGCGAGCACGCCCACGGCGAACGTCGTCTCAAGTACCCAATGAAGCTGGAAGGCGGCGAGTGGAAGCGCGTCAGCTGGGACGAGGCAATCGAACGAGATCGGCGACCAGATGCTGTCGATCCGCGAAGAAAGCGGACCGGATTCGGTCTATTGGCTCGGCTCAGCCAAGTATTCGAACGAGCAGGCCTATCTGTATCGCAAGTTCGCGGCCTACTGGGGCACGAACAACGTCGATCATCAGGCGCGTATCTGCCACTCGACCACGGTTGCGGGTGTGGCAAACACATGGGGCTACGGCGCCATGACCAACAGCTACAACGATATCCACAACAGTCGGGCGATCTTCGTGATCGGCGGCAACCCTGCCGAAGCGCACCCTGTTTCGCTGCTGCACCTCTTGCGCGCGAAAGAGCAGAACAACGCGCCATTGATCGTTTGCGACCCACGTTTCACGCGCACCGCAGCCCATGCCGACGAATACGTGCGGTTCCGCCCGGGTTCGGACGTGGCGCTGATCTGGGGCATCCTCTGGCACATCTTCGAGAACGGCTGGGAGGACAAGGAGTTCATCCGCACCCGCGTTTGGGGCATGGACCAGATCAGAGACGAAGTCGCCAAGTGGGATCCAGAAGAGACCGAGCGCGTCACTGGCGTGCCGGGTAGCGCAGCTCGAGCGCGTCGCGCGTACGATGGCCAACAACCGTCCCGGCACCGTGATCTGGTGCATGGGCGGCACACAGCACACCAACGGCAACAACAACACGCGCGCCTATTGCGTGCTTCAGCTTGCACTCGGCAACATGGGCACGTCAGGCGGCGGAACGAATATCTTCCGCGGCCACGACAACGTGCAGGGCGCAACCGACCTTGGTGTTCTGGCCGATACGCTGCCGGGCTACTACGGTCTTGCACCGGGAAGCTGGGCGCACTTCGCCCGGGTCTGGGAAGAAGATCTCGACTGGCTCAAAGGCCGCTTCGACAAGATGCCCGGCAAGGGCAAGGACGGCGCCGATCTGCGAGATGATGAACGAGCGGGGCATTCCGGTGTCGCGCTGGATCGACGGTGTTCTGGAAGACAAGGAAAACCTGACCCAGCCCGACAACACCCGGGCCATGGTTCTCTGGGGTCACGCGCCCAACTCTCAGACCCGCAGGTCGAGATGAAGGACGCGATGGAGAAACTCGACCTTCTGGTCGTGGTCGATCCCTATCCGACGGTTTCGGCGATCCTCCACGACCGCACGGATGGCGTTTACCTGCTGCCGGCCTGTACGCAGTTCGAAACCTACGGCTCGGTGACAGCGTCAAACCGGTCGATCCAGTGGCGCGAGAAAGTGGTCGAACCGCTGTTCGAACGCTGCCCGATCACACGATCATGGCAAAGTTTGCCGAAAAGTTCGGCTTTGCCGACCGTATGTTCCGCAACATCGCGGTGGCCGAAAACGGTGAGCCGAATATCGAGGACATCACGCGCGAGATTAACCGCGGTATGTGGACGATTGGCTATACCGGCCAGTCACCCGAGCGTCTGAAGCTGCACATGGCCAACCAGCACACGTTCGACAAGACGACGCTGCGCGCCATTGGCGGACCAGCCGACGGAGACTATTACGGGATGCCGTGGCCATGCTGGGGCACACCCGAGATGAACCACCCCGGAACAGCGAACCTCTACGACATGTCGCAGCCCGTCTCGAAAGGTGGTCTGACATTCCGCGCCCGCTTTGGTGTCGAACGCAACGGCGACAACCTTCTGGCCGAAGGCGTCTACTCGGAAGGCTCGGAAATCCAGGATGGATACCCCGAGTTCACGATGCAGATGCTGATGGACCTTGGTTGGGACGGTGATCTGACGCCGGAGGAACGCGCGTCGATTGATGCCGTTGCAGGGCCGAAAGACCAACTGGAAGACCGACCTTTCGGGCGGTATCCAGCGGGTTGCGATCAAGCACGAGTGCGCACCCTTCGGCAACGCCAAGGCCCGCGCAGTCGTGTGGACCTTCCCCGATCCGGTGCCACTGCACCGCGAGCCTTTGTACTCCAACCGCCGCGATCTGGTGGCCGATTATCCGACCTACGACGACAAGACGTTCTGGCGGGTGCCGACGCTTTACAAGTCGATCCAGGACAAGGACTTCAGCGAAGTAGTACCCGATCATCCTCACCTCCGGCCGACTGGTCGAATACGAGGGCGGCGGAGACGAAAGCCGGTCCAACCCATGGCTGGCCGAACTTCAGCAGGACATGTTCGTCGAGATCAACCCACGCACCGCGAACAACATCGGTGTCCGGGATGGCGCACAGGTCTGGGTCGAAGGCCCCGAAGGCGGCAAGGTCAAGGTTATGGCCATGCTCACCAACCGGGTCGCCGAAGACGTCGCCTTCATGCCCTTCCACTTCGGCGGGCACCTGCAGGGAGAGGATCGAAGGAACAAGTATCCGAAAGGTGCTGATCCCTACGTGCTTGGCGAAAGCTGCAATACAGCGCAGACTTATGGTTATGACTCCGTCACACAGATGCAGGAGACCAAAGCCACACTCTGCAAGATCACAGCGGCATAAGGAGTAGAGAGAAATGGCAAGAGTTAAGTTTCTCGTCGACGCCGAACGCTGCATCGAGTGCAACGCCTGCGTCACAGCTTGTAAGAACGAGCACGAAATTCCCTGGGGCATCAACCGCCGCCGGGTCGTAACGATCAATGACGGCGATCCGGGCGAACGCTCGATCTCGGTCGCTTGCATGCATTGTTCGGACGCGCCCTGCATGGCGGTCTGTCCGGTCGACTGTTTCTATCAGACCAACGACGGCGTCGTGCTTCACTCGAAGGACCTTTGCATCGGCTGCGGTTACTGCTTCTACGCGTGCCCGTTCGGCGCGCCGCAGTACCCGCAGGCCGGCAACTTCGGCGTCCGCGGCAAGATGGACAAGTGCACGTTCTGCAACGGCGGCCCGGAAGACGATATGTCGACGGTCGAATTCCAGAAATACGGTCGCAACCGTATCGCAGAAGGCAAACTGCCGATCTGTGCCGAAATGTGCTCCACCAAGGCGCTTCTGGCGGGTGACGGTGACGACGTCAGCCGACATCTACCGCGAGCGTGTCGTGGCCCGTGGCTTTGGCTCTGGTGCATGGGGCTGGGGTACAGCCTACGATCAGAAGGGCGGCTGATTCGCAGTTGCGATGATCGGCGAAAATTGACGCTCCGGTAATTTTACCGGGGCGTTTTTCGGTCGTTTAGGCTACTAAAGAGAGACTATGCCAAAGCAGCTTCGAAAGATTCGATCTGAACTGCCAAGCGGCGATCCCACACTTATGAACCGAGTGGCCTGGGCGCGGCGGTGGTCTGACCGCAACGCCAGCGTCGAATACGCACTTACGGCCCAGAAGACAGCCATCGCAGGGACCGGAAAACGAAGCCGTGCTGAACAAGGCTTGGCTCTGCGGACAATAGCGTGGCAGGCGTGCTGGCGCGGCGAACTTGACGAGGCGATGAGCAATTGCCTTAGCGCAGAAACCTTCCTGCCGGAAAGCGACCACGTCGAAGCACGAGCCAACATCTATTCCATTCTGGGCGCGGTTCATTTTTCGCGCAATCGGCTGGACCTTGCGAATTGCTCTGTCGATCGCGGCTTTTGGCTGCTCCGTGACGTACCCGAAACCGCTGTCGGTCAGGTATTGACCGATCTCCTTCTGCGGCGATCCACGATTTAACGCTTCTCGGGCGAAAAGGCGCGTGCCAGCATAACCTTGGGCCGCGCCCGCGAAATCTGCACCGGCGAAATGGAGAACCTTGTCGATTATTTCACAGCGGCTTGGTTTCTTGCTGACGGCGAAGCCGAAGCGGCTCAGGATCGGGCTCTGGAAGCTCTGGAATCTGCTGGTGCCCTCGGAAACCGTTTGATTCTGCCTTACCTGCACTCTGTGCTCGGAGGATGCGACGCGAAGTTGGGCCGCGCCGATGCGGCCATCGAAAACTTTAAACTTGGGCTGTCAATCGCCGCAAGCGACGGTGACAAAAACGCGCAATGTTTCCTGCTTCGCGGATACGCCCGCATGGAAAATGACTGCGGAAATGCCGACGAGGCAATGCGCCTTCTTCGAACAGCCGCAGACGCAGCAAAAGCGCAAGGCTTTGCTTTTGAACAAAAAAGGGTGGCCCTGGACCTGGCAGAAGTGCTTGAAAAGCAGGGAGAATATAAACTGGCGGTTGATCAGCACAAGCTGGCATGGCGCCTGCAAAGCGAAACAAGGGTGCGGTAAACAGCACCTGTTACACGGGAGAAAGTCATGATCCGTTGGATTTTGCTGATGTTGGTTCTGGGCTTCGCAGTGCCGCAAGCTGGCAAAGCGCAGGTAACGGCCACTGAGGCGCCGCGCGCCGAAACTGGCGGGGCCACAACGCTGGAAGACATCCTGCGTCGTCAGCGTGGCGAAGAGGTCGATCTTGATTTCCGCCGCGCCGAAACTGGCGATCCCGACAGTGCAGCAGCCCCGACCGATCAGCTTGGCACCCTTGGTGGCGCGTCCGATCCCGAACTCTGGCGCGCGCTGCGCTTTGGCTCGGCTGACATCACCAGTCAGGTCCGCTCGCCCGGTGCAACGCTGCTTGTCCAGGACGCAGGGATGGGATGGCTTACCTTCCGCGAAGGACCGCTTCGCATATGGGGTGGCTATTTTCTTCTGGCAATGATTGGCCTTCTGACGCTGTTCTATCTGATCCGCGGCAGAATACGCATCGATGCAGGGCGCTCGGACCAAACCATTACCCGCTTCAAATTCATCGAACGCTTTGCACATTGGCTGCTGGCGGGGTCTTTCATCTTGCTCGGGTTCACCGGGCTGATCACGCTGTTCGGGCGCAAAGGTCTGATCCCCTTCATTGGGCACGACGCTTATTCGACGCTCGCGCTTGCCTCAAAGTGGATCCACAACAATGTCAGCTGGGCCTTCATGCTGGCACTGATCATGGTCTTCTTCATGTGGGTCGTCCACAACTTGCCCAGCCGGACCGACCTTGTCTGGCTTGCCAAAGGTGGCGGCATTTTCAGCAAGGCCCATCCGCCTGCCAAGAAATTCAACGCAGGCCAGAAAATCATCTTCTGGTCGGTCATCCTTCTGGGCGCATCAATCTCGGCATCAGGTCTCGCACTTCTGTTCCCGTTCGAGCTGAACATGTTCGCAGCAACATTCGCCAAGATGCGCGCATTGGGTATCACCGAATTGCCAATCTATGGTGTCCTGCCTGAAACCCTGACGCCGCATTCTGAAATGATGCATGCGCAAATCTGGCATGCCGCTGTGTCTTTCATCCTGATGGGGATCATCATCGCGCATATCTATATCGGGACGGTCGGTATGGAAGGCGCCTATGACGCCATGGGTGACGGCGAGGTCGATCTTAACTGGGCGAAAGAGCACCACAGCCTCTGGGTCGAAGAAGAACAGGCCAAGGCGTCCAAATCCGATGCACCGACAAGCGCAACCCCAGCCGAATAGGGCCATGCCCCTGCGCCGGATGACAGCCGCCTGTCTCGCGCTGCTGGTTTCGGTCAGCATGGGGCATGCCGCCGACTTTCGCGTGCTCGTGGGCCACGGTGGCCCCGTAATGGATACGGCCATCTCGGCGGACGGCCAACGCGCGCTTACCGCCAGCTTCGACAATTCTGTCGGCATCTGGACACTACAAAGTGACAAAGTGCGCTGGCTGGAAGGTCACGCTGCAGCGGTCAAAACGGCCATCTTCCTCGATGACACGCGGGCAGCTTCCGGCGGCGATGACTTCGCCATCAAGATCTGGGACCTCACGACCGGCAGCCACAAAAAACTCGACGGTCACAAAGGCCAGATCGCCGAACTCGCCGTCTCGCCAGATGGCTCGGCTTTGGCTTCGGCCTCATGGGACGGATCGGTTGGCCTTTGGAATATCGAAGATGGCACGGCAACCATGCTCACAGGTCACCAGGCCGTGGTGAATGATGTTGCCTTTTCGGCCGACGGCGCGTTGCTCTATTCCGCATCCGCCGACGGCACGCTTCGGGTCTGGGATGTTGCGGAAAGGTCCGAAAAACGCCAGCTGGTCAACCACGGCTTTGGCATCAACAAACTGCTTTTGGGGCCCGGCTGGCTCGCTTACGGCGCCGTCGACGGCGGCACGCGCATCATAGACCCCGACACGGGCACTGAATTGGCTGACCTCACGCTGGACCGCCGCCCCATCCTTGCCATGGCCGCCGCACCCGATGGCTCTGAAATCGCGGTAGCCGACGGGCAAGGCTTCGTGATGACCGTGGCAACCGCTGGCTGGAGCATCTCGGGCGACTACAAAGCCGCCGCCAATGGCCCCATCTGGGCGCTGGCCTATACCGCCGACAGCGAAAGCCTGATCGCCGGTGGCATTGACGACGCCGCCTATATCTGGCCCGCCCGCCACGATCTGGACGCGCCCATCATGTCGACCAATCAGCGTGGCTTTCTGCGCGACCCCGAAGCCATGTCAAACGGCGAACGCCAGTTTCAACGCAAGTGCTCGATCTGCCACAGCCTGACCGAAGACGGTGTCCGCCGGGCTGGCCCGACGCTTTCGGGCCTTATGGGGCGACCCGCCGGCAGCGTGCCCGGCTATGCTTATTCCGACACGGTCGCCACTCTGGGCCTTGAGTGGACAGAAGATACCATCGACCAATTGTTTGATCTTGGTCCCGACCACTTCATTCCCGGCTCGAAAATGCCTATGCAACGTATTGTGAAACCCGAAGACCGTCAGGACCTGATCCGGTTCCTGAAGGACAACACCTGAAGGAGTTACCTATGAAAGCCATGCTCAGCGCCTTCGTCGTAATGGCGCTCATCGCGGTCGGAGCCTTCTACGGCCTCAGGTCCGCAGGTTTTGGCACGGGCGAATTTCAGGCCAGCGATGCGGTCCGCATCGACTGATGATCCAATACCTCGGCCTTTGGGTACTTCTGGCGCTCACACTCAACATGTGGGCCCTGATCTCCGTCCTTCGATCTGACGCCGGGCTTACCGCGCGCGCGATCTGGGCGGTCTTGCTGCTGCTTCTGCCCGGCATCGGCTTCTTCGCCTGGTATCTGCTCGGCCCGCGACAACGCATAACCTAAAATTCAATTCAAATTGTCCTTCGTCTGTTCGGAAATATCCCGGGGGACGTTTCTGACAAAGAAACGGGGGGCAGAGCCCCCTTTCACCACCACCATTTGCCTTGCCGCAGAAATGTTCTAGGGAAGGGGAACTTAAACTTTGGTGACCCCATGCTGATCGGCATCCTGCAATGTGGCCATTTCCCAAGTGCGGATGGCTTTGCGGACAGAACCTATACAGATCTCTACAGCGATTGGCTGTCAGGCCGTGGACTGACCTTCCGCACATGGTCTGTGGTCGACATGGAGTTTCCCGAAACCATCCACGACGCCGAAGGCTGGCTGATCACCGGATCAAAATACGGCGCCTACGATAACCAGCCGTTTATTCCGCCGCTCGAGACCTTCATCCGTGATTGCTATGCCGCCAATGTACCGCAAGTCGGCGTCTGCTTCGGCCACCAGATCATTGCTCAGGCCCTTGGCGGCAAGGTCGAAAAGTTCCGCAATGGCTGGTCGGTTGGTCGCACCGAATATGATTGGGACGGCACCCAACTCTCGCTCAACGCATGGCATCAGGATCAGGTGACCGAACCGCCCGTCGAAGCCGAAACTACCGCTTCAACCGATTTCTGCAAACATGCCGCCTTTGTCTATAAAGGCCGGGCCATGTCCGTGCAGCCCCACCCCGAATTCAACACAGAAGAAATCGACCTTTTGCTCGACGCCCGCGCGCCCGGCCTGGTCCCGGACAATCTGATAGACGCCGCAGAAAACAGCGCAGGGGTCAAAACTTGCCAACACAGAAATAGGCGACCGGATCGCACGCTTTTTCAAGGAGACATCCGCATGGCTGACTGGCTTGCCGAGATCCCCGAAGCCGCCCGCGCCTATCTTGAAGGCCGCCGTCTGGACGAGATCGAATGCATCATCGCCGATCTTTCGGGCATCGCCCGCGGCAAGGCCATGCCCGCCTCGAAATTCGCGACGGCAATCGCATTTCTACCTGCCGAACTCGATCTATCTACCAGACGATCACGGGCGGCTGGGGCGAGCTGAACATGCCGTCGATGGTTTCACCGAACCCGACATGGTGCTGAAACCCGATTTCTCAACCACCAGCGCCGCGCCCTGGACCGCCGACTGTACTCTTCAGGTGATCCACGACGCGTTCGCTCAAGACGGCGACACCGGTGCCCTACGCCCCCCGCAACGTGCTGAAGCGCGTGGTCGAGCTTTACGACGCCAAAGGCTGGACCCCGATTGTGGCACCGGAGATGGAATTCTTCCTCGTCGCCCGCAACATCGACCCGGGTCAGGAAATCCAGCCCATGACAGGCCGCTCAGGCCGCCCCGCTGCGGCCCGTCAGGCCTATTCGATCTCGGCGGTCGACGAGTTCGGCCCGGTCATCGACGACATCTATGATTTCGCCGAAGCACAGGGATTCGAGATCGACGGCATCACCCAGGAAGGCGGCGCCGGTCAGCTGGAAATCAACCTGCGCCACGGCGATCCCGTCAAGCTTGCCGACGAAGTCTTCTACTTCAAACGCCTGATCCGCGAAGCCGCCCTGCGCCACGATTGCTTTGCCACCTTCATGGCCAAACCGATCGCTGGCGAACCCGGCTCGGCAATGCACATCCACCATTCGGTCCTGTCGAACGATACGGGCAAGAACATCTTCTCGGACGAAGACGAACGCAGAAACCGCCGAGTTCGCGCATTTCATCGGCGGCCTGCAACGCTACTTGCCCGCCGCAACATCCTGTTCGCGCCCTACGTCAATTCGTTCCGCCGCTATGTGAAAGACCACGCAGCCCCGATCAACCTTGAATGGGGCCGCGACAATCGCACCACCGCCATCCGCGTGCCGGTCTCGCCGCCCGAAGCCCGCCGCATCGAAAACCGCATCGCGGGCATGGACTGCAACCCCTACCTCGGCATCGCCGCCTCGCTGGCCTGCGGCTATCTTGGCATGATCGAAGGCATCACGCCCAAGGACGAATTCACCGGCGACGCCTATGACGCAGACGAAGAAATGCCCGCGCGGCATCTATGCCGCGATCGACGAATTCGCCAACACCGCACCTCCTGCGCGCCGTGCTGGGCGAAGAATTCTGCCGGGTCTACGAGTCGTAAAGACCGCCGAATACGACGATTTCCTGCAGGTCATCGCCCATGGGAACGCGAACACCTGCTGTTCAACGTCTAAAGCCATGAACCCGCTTTACCGCAACGATACCGCCCGGCCAACTGTCCCGACAGCTACTACGCGGCGACCGCCGACATTCCGCCCGAGCGTCCGCGCGCTCGACGGCGACATGACCGCGCGACCTCGCGGTGGTCGGCGCAGGGTACACCGGCCTTTCTACTGCACTTCACGCCGCCCAGAAAGGGTCTCGACGTCGTGGTGATCGACGCCCACCGCGTCGGCTTCGGCGCCTCGGGCCGCAACGGCGGTCAGGTCGGCACTGGCTGGAACAAGGACCAGATGTGGCTGGGAAAACGCGGCTAGGCGCTGACGACGCCCGCAAACTTTGGGACCTCACGGTCGAGGCCAAGGCCCTGACCCGAAACCTTGTCGACGCGCACGCGCCCGATGCCGCTACAAGCCCGGCGTCTTGCACGGCGAATGGACAAGCAAAGGTGCGGCCGAGGCCCGCCGCTACGGTGATTGGCTCCGCGACCACTACGACTACGAAACCGAATTTCTCGACCGCGATGCCACCCGCGCCAGTCTGCAGAACCGAGGTCTATCGGGCGGCTGCTGGACTGGGACGCAGGCCACCTGCACCCCCTGCGCTATGTCCTCGGCCTTGCCCGCGCCGCCGAAGCCGCGGGTGCGCGCATTTTCGAGCGGACCGAAGCAACCCGGATGACCGACGGCAAGGTCGCAACCCCCACGGGCGCCATCCACGCCGATCAGATCGTTGTCGCCGGAAACGGCTATCTGCCGGACATCCTGCCGGACGTGTCGGCCCGCGTCATGCCGATCAACAGCTTCATCGCGGCGACCGAACCCTTGGGCGACCGCGCCGCACGAGGTTCTGACCAAAGACATCGCCGTCGCCGATGACAAGTTCGTGGTGAACTATTTCCGTCTTCGTGAAGACAAACGTCTGCTGTTTGGCGGGCGCGAGAATTACGGCATCGGCTTCCCGACCGATATCAACACAGCGCTATGCAAAACGGATGGAAAGGCTGTTTCCGCACCTGAAAGGCGTGCGCGATCGACTACACTTGGGGCGGCACGCTGGGCATCACGATGACCCGCCTGCCGATGGTTCGCCGCATTGGGCCCGGCGTCCTTGCCGCTGGAGGCTTTTCCGGCCACGGCGTCGCCCTCACAACATTGGTCGGCAAAGTCCTGGCCGAAGCCGCTGCCGGTCAGGCTGGCCGCTTCGATCTTCTCTCGACGCTGCCCACCCCCGGCTTCCCCGGAGGCCGCAACGCCCGCGCACCACTGCTGACCCTCGCCATGACATGGTACGCACTCAGGGATCGCCTCGGCCTTTGACCAAATTGCGTTAAGGTTCGGTTCATTCGACCGTACGCAATTCGCGTACAAATGTGTTTTTGTAGGTTTCAAAAGACGTACAAAAAATCACGAAATCTGAAATCGCGAACGTACGCATAAAGTCGCGTTCATCTTGACAGACAGAACGGCATTGCTGCGCGCGCTATCCCTTTCCGGCAATCCGGTAATACAGCCAGTCGGGAAGAAACTGGCTTAGCCGGAACATCGCGCCGAAAGCACGCGGGAAGTTGGCAGCAAAATCATCGCCCTGCATATGGTCGACAAACACCTTTGCAGCCGCCTCGGGCTCCATGATGAAGGGCATGGTAAAGTCGTTCTTTTCGGTCAGCCGGGTACGGATAAAACCAGGGTTGATCAATTGCACATCCACGCCGGAGTTCCGCAGATCCGCATATAGCGTTTCAGCCAAAGACATGATCCCGGCCTTCGACGCACCATAGCCTGCGGCACCGGGTAAGCCTCTGAAACCAGACAAAGAACCTGTCAAAACGATATGGCCGCTATCCCGCGCAATCATCTGCGGTAAGACATGTCCAAGCACACGGGCCGCCCCGGTCAGGTTCACGTCAAGCATCGCCGCGGCCTTCTCGCCGTCGAATTCCTGCGCCGTCATTGGCCAGTAGAGGCCGGCCAGAAAGACCATCCCGTCAAGCTCTCCGGCTTCTTCCGCGGCACGGGCAACACTATCTGTATCCGCCACATCCATCGGCACAACCTGCGCCCGGCCAGGCAATTCTGCTGCCAGAGTTCTCAAGCTCATCCGTGCTGCGCGCACTCAGGATCAACTCGGCACCCGTCTTGGAAAGTTCTTGCGAAACAGCCCGACCCAGCCCGGCAGAAGCGCCAACAATCCAGTAACGTTTACCCGGCCAATCACGCATTTCAGGCAGCCTTCTGCTGTGATGCGCGCGCGGGATCTGGTCGCATCGTTGCGACTAACTCTCCGACTTTAAAGCCGAATTTGCGGAATTGGCTGCGGTTCATGATCGTTCCATTTTCCAAAAGGTACATCCAGTCTGTCACATTCAGCGCATGTCCGCCCGCACTTTCTGGCAGACGAATGGTATAAGTCAACTGAACGCCCGACCCGGTCTGCTGGCCCGTTCCAGGCCCGACCAGATCGTCGGCATCGGCTTTGATCCGGCCATCTTCATCGACAGTCAAACGCCACTCGCGGTCTTGCGAGACACCGCTATCATACCGGAAATGCTCACGCATTATTCCGCTGTTTCCAGTCCATTCGGCTTCAAACTCGGCGACAAAACGTGACGAAACACGCCCTGTCGGTCCATAGATGATGCCGTCACAAACCAAAGGTCCGTTCAGAACCTTACGGATGTCGAAGGTTGGTCCGTCAGCATAATCTTCGGGCGATTGTGCCTGAAAACCAAGGCGTCTTGTGATCAGCCAGACAGCGCCAAGTGCCACACTGCCACCAATCATAAAAGACAAAAAGTCCATCATTGTGCTCCTTTGGAAAGAGCGGTTCGTCTGGTCGCATCCAGCGGCGTGGCCGCCAGAAGCAAGAGTGCGGCCAGTTTCAGGCCACAGGGAAGAACCGCGTAAGATATTGTTAAGGCTGTCAAAGCCTGTTCGGGCTGAATGTTTTCGCCCGCCTGAAATCCAGCCGCGTCGAGAAGGGGCAACAAGGCCACCGCAGCGAAGGCGAGCGAAAACTTGGAGACGAAAGACCAAAGGCCAAAGCCCTCGGCCGCCTCGGGTGAAATCTCGGCGTTGCGGGCTGCGAAAAGGGCGGGAAGCAGCGTCATGTCAGCGCCAAGGGCTGCACCTGAGAAGATGCAGATGACCACGAAAGGCAGCACATCGCCAACACCCAGAAGGGCTGCCCCTGCGAAGGCAAAGATCGACAGAACCATGCCGAACATCAGCGCTTGCTTGGTGCCAAACCGCTGAGCAATACGGCTCCAGATCGGCGCGGCGGCGGCGGCAGACAGGAAGAACAGAAGAAGCAGCGGGCCTTCCCACCCAGGGGCACCCAACCGGCTTTCCACGAAAAACAGGAAAAGCGTCGAGGTCACCGCCACAGGTGTTGCGTTCAAAAGCGCGATCAGCAGCAAGCGACGCGACAGCGGATCGCGCAGCACCGGGCCAATGCCGCCCGTTTGAGGGTCAGCAGTCCCGCCCCATTCGTCGCGCATCGTCAAGACGGCAACAACAACCAATAGCGTGAAAATCCCCGCGAAAATCGCAAATGGCGTTGTGCTGACGCCAAGCAGGAACACCGGCGCAACTGCTGCCAGCGAGACGCCCAACAGCGATCCTGTTTCTCGCCAGCCTGCAAGGCGGACATGGCCGTCGCCATCCAATTTGCGCGCCTTCGCGACGCCCTGAGCATAGAAGCAAATAGTGAGAAAACTGAATGCCGAGAACAGCAGAGCCAGCGTCAGGGCAAACCAAAAAAGTGGCTCAACCGGCGGTGGGACTGCAAAAAGACCCAGCATTGCCAAGGACATCAGCATAGCTGCCGAGGCAACAGCGCTGCGTCGATATCCGCTAAGTCTGCGGGACAACCAGCCCAAGGCCGGGTCCTGTACGACGTCCAAAAGGCGCAGTCCGAACAGCACAGCGCCCAAAGCGGCAAGGCTGACGCCGTATTCATCGACATAGAATTTGGGCGCATGGATATAGATCGGCAACCCTGCCATCGCGAGCATGCCCGCGAAGACCGCATATGGCGCCAAAGATACCCTCACCGCGATACCTCATCCGCAGGTGGCGTTGGGCGCGACTGAAACGTTGCACCCTTCCACCAAAGCTTGAGTGCCTGCCAGTGGATCAGCCCCAAAACCCGGCGCGATCCAAACGGACGGCGCAGCATGGCTGCAAGGATACCGCGGTTTGTCATAACCGTGCGCTTTCCGGTCAGCGTCGCCAAAAGCCCACCATTCCCGGCGGTATAGTCGATCCAGATACCGATGCGTTCAGCGGTGATGTCGAAGCGGAAGGTGTATCCGCCTTCGACCGGTTGAAACGGCGAGACATGGAAAATCTTGGTCGACTTCAACGTATCTTCGCGGGTGATTCGCCCAAAGTCAGCGCGTTGGCAAAGATAGGAATGACGGTCGCCGTAGGTATTCGTGACCTCGGCAATCACGGCGCGCAGTTCGTCAGCCTTATCATAGACCAGCCAGAACGAAACCGGGTTGAACACATGCCCCAGCACGCGGGGCTGAGCCAAAAGCTCGATCCTGCCTATCTCACAGCTATCGGCAATAATCTGACGCACCCAGGTTGCCCCTGTGCCGGCACCGGGTTCGCCACCATGATCCCGGTCGCGCAGCGAAAACGCACCAGCTCGGTTCCGCGCAAACAGCTTCGGGGCAGGTGCCTTTGCTTCGGCATCAAGCAGCACATAATCGACCGAATAACGAAACGCATTTTCGATCTCGCCCTTGCGGCTATGGAACGTGGTGCCCCGGATATGCTCGACAGCTTGGGTCATTCAGCGGCAAGGCCCATATTTGCTTCTGCCGCAATCAGACCCGCAACTTCGACGGCGCTGGCAAGCCCGTCTTCGTGGAACCCATGCCGCATCCATGCGCCACAGAACCACGTCCGGTGTTGTCCGTTGATCGCGCGCACTGTGTCTTGCGCGGTGACGGCGGCAGTATCAAAAATGGGATGGCGGAACACTGTCTCATCATGGATCAGGTCTTCGCGGATTGAACCGTGATCGTTCAGTGTGACAAACATCGGATCATCATGCGGGATTGGTTGCAAGGAATTCATCCAATAGGAAAGCTCGATCGGGGCATCTTCGCCCGCGCCCTTTTCGACATGACACCACGAGGACCAGACCTTGCGGCGCTTGGGCATCACACTGGTATCGCCATGCAGCACGGCGCGGTTTGGCTGATACCGAATGGATGACAGCGCCGTTTGCTCGACCCCGGTCGCGTCGGAAAGGATATTCAGGGTGTCATCGGCATGGGTGGCAAAGACGACATCGTCGAATTGCTCCCATTCGCCACCAGCCACGCGCACCTCAGCACCGTTTGCAGTGCGCCGAACGGCCTTTGTTTCGCAGCCAAGCCGGATGTCGACCCCGCGCGAGTGCATGGCGGCGCCCAACCGATTAACATATTCCACGGATCCGCCTTTGACCGTGTACCATTGGTGGTTCTCGCTCCAGTCAAGGATGCCGTGGTTGCGGAAAAACTGAACCATCGTCTCTGCGGGAAAATCAAGAATTTTCACCTTTGGCGTCGACCAGATCGCGCCTGAAAATGGCGTCAGGTAATATTTTGTGAACCATGGCCCCAGTCTCAACGCCTCAACAAGATCGCGGATGGTCATACCTGGGCGGATAGCGCTTTCGGCCCGCTTGTTGAATGCCACGATGTCGCGCACCATCCGCAAGAAGTTCGGATGCGCCAGATGGCGGCGCTGGGCAAATACGGAATCGATACTGTTCAGTGCATACTCCATGCGACCGCCACGCGCCGAAACTCCAAAGCTCATCTGACTTTCTGCAACAGGAACGTCCAACGCTTCGAACAAGCCCGTCAGATGCGGGTAATTCTGATAGTTAAAGACGATGAAACCGGTATCTACCGGCTGATCGCCTCGTTTTCCGGCGACGATCGTGCGTGCGTGCCCGCCCAGACGTTTCTCGGCTTCGAACAGCACCACACGATTCTGCTCGGCCAGATGGTAGGCCGCTCCCATGCCTGAAATGCCACCACCAACAACCGCAATTCTCCTCGCGGTTGACCCGCGTTCTTCAAATGGCATTTTTGTCTCCTGATCCCCTGCCTACTTACCACTTACGAAACCTGCTGCATTCTGGATCAATTACAACGAGATGAATAAAAGTTTGATCCGGTTCGGTGTGGCCTGCGTAAACTCTTATAATTGCAGATGGATACAGTAGTTGAGGAAGAGGATGTACTCCGCCGCGCGCCGGGTTATGGTTGCCGCGATATGACGATTGCCCCTTCTCCAAATGCTCCTGACAGCAACGAAGAATTCGCTGCTTTGGTCAGCTTGATCCGTGTCGACAAGGATCGTGCGGCCTTTGGGAAATTGTTTCGCCATTTTGCCCCCCGGGTGAAGGCGTTTTTGATGAAATCCGGCGCAAGCGAAAGCTTGGCTGATGAATGTACACAAGAGGTGATGGCAACACTCTGGACGAAGGCGCATATGTTCGACCCCTCGCGGGCCAGCGTCGCAACTTGGGTGTTTACCATTGCTCGGAACAGAAAAATCGACGCCTTAAGGCGTCAACGGCGGCCTGAACCCGAAGATCTAACTTGGGGCCCCGAGGCTGAACCAGACCAAGCCGATGCGATTTCGTTTCGGCAAGAAAGCGAGAAACTGGCAGAGGCGATCGCGTCGCTGCCCGAGAAACAAAGGGATTTGATCCAGCAAGCCTACTTCGGCGATCTTAGCCACAGCGAGATTGCCGAGCAGACCGGGCTTCCTCTGGGAACGATCAAGTCAAGGATAAGGCTGGCGCTAGAAAGACTCCGCCACGAAATGGGATAAAACGGATGAGTGACACTATTAACCATCACCTGACCGACGCTTTGCTAATGAGCTATGCAGCAGGCAGTCTCGAAGAAGGGTTTAGTCTGGTCGTGGCGACGCATGTTTCTCTGTGCGATGAGTGCCGCGCACGCTTGGAGAGTTTTGAAGCCGTAGGCGGCGCTTTGGTCGATGATTGTGACGAAATGGCGATGGGTGCCGATGCGCTTGAGGCAACCTTTGCCTTGATTGATGCGGCACCCTTTGTCGATACATCGCCACGAACTTCCGGAAAAGGCAGCGTTTTCCCGTCGCCTTTGCAAGACTACGTTGGCGGCGATCTGGATAACGTCCGCTGGCGCTCGGTCGGTGGCGGCGTTCAGCAAGCTGTTCTAAAGACTGGCGGTCAAAGTAAGGTTCGGCTTCTGTCGATTCCCGGCGGTGCAAAAATGCCAGACCACGGTCACCGCGGGTTGGAACTGACGTTGGTTCTGAAAGGTGCGTTCGAAGACGAAGACGGCGTTTTTGCACGTGGCGACATCGAAGTCGCGGATGAAGACATGGACCACACCCCCGTTGC
The DNA here is from genome assembly GCA_963841595.1 of uncultured Alphaproteobacteria bacterium. Taxonomy (GTDB): domain Bacteria; phylum Pseudomonadota; class Alphaproteobacteria; order Rhodobacterales; family Rhodobacteraceae; genus CAWJDD01. The sequence continues at coordinate 570,186 of CAWJDD010000005.1, forward strand.
GCGTGAAGGCGAAGTCTGCATCTGCCTTGCGGCAACGGATGCGCCTCTTAAGTTCAAAGGCCTGATCCCGCGCATCGCACAGCCATTTCTTGGCATATAGCGCCCCCCCAACGTAACAACGGCCCGCTATTTATCTGCTGGCGAAACTAGCCCGAAGGTGGTCGGCAGCGGCTTCGATTGCGGCATTGGGCTTATCCGCCAGCAGCAAGCCAAGTGCATAGGTCGGCAGCTTGGGCAGACCAAACTTCGCGTGCGCTTCGATAATATCACCCCCGATGGAAGACACCGGAATGGGAGCAACCGCCAGATCCGCCATCACAGCAGCGCGCTGGCCCGAAATATGCGCGCTTTGAAAGGCCACTCGCCAGGCTGTGCCTTCTGCATCCAACTGATCCAAAGCGGCTTTTCGCCATGCACAACCTTCTTCCCAGACGCTGACAGGTAAGGGCTTCTTTTCGGCAGCCACACCGCCCCGGCAAGCCGCCCAGACCAATTGCTCGCGGTACAGAACTTCTGCCCGGTCTTCGCGAAATCCCGCCTCGCAAGTGATCAAAGTCAGGTCCAGTTGCCCGCGTTTCAGCATGTCGATCATCCGGTCGGTGCCGTCGACCGTGACGTTCACCGTCACTTGGGGATGGCTGTCGGCAAACCGCCGCAGCATGTCGGCCAGAAACCGTTCGGCTACGTCGTCAGGCGCGCCCAAACGCACAACGCCTTCAATTTCCGGCTGCACGAAACGCGCAACGGCATCGCGGTTCAGCGCCAGCATCCGTCGCCCGTGTTCCAACAGGAACGCGCCGTCTGCCGTCAATTCGACAGACCGACTGTCGCGGATGAAAACCGGGCGGCCAAGGATGTCTTCCAGCTTCTTCACCTGCATCGACACAGCCGATGGCGTGCGATGCACAGCGGCGGCGGCGGCCGAAAAATTCCCGGTTTCGGCGATAGCCACCAGTGTTTTCAGAAGATCGAGATCCAACAGAGGGATCATGGGGGTGGTCGGAGCGTTCATATCTAAGCTTTCAGAATAATTGAAAGATGGGTTCAAATCTATTCGTTTGATTGATGAATGTCCAGAGCGCATGTTCATCCCGAGGCCGTCGCGACGTCTCTGAAACATTGAAAAGCAGGAGACCAGATATGACCGATCTATCCATGAACCAAAGCGCATCACGTGCCGGGCATCCGATCCAGGACCTATCCAACCGGCTAATCGACCGGATCCGTCAGAACCGCCGCCGCCGTGGCTTCAAGCGGCTTCTCGATCTTGATGATCACATGCTGAAGGACATCGGGGTCACCCGCGGCGAAGTGGACATTGCGGTTCGGCTGCCGAAATCAGTCGACGCGGCAACCGAGCTTCGCCGGATGTCACTGGAACGCCGCCGCATGCACATGTGACGAGGCGAACTGCCATGCTACATAAGCAGCATGAACACGCCGCAGATCCCTGAAACACCCGCCTTCGCTTTGACAGGCGGGTGTTTTTTTGCGGGGTGGCTATGAAAGAATTCGCCGCTCTTTTTCTGGCGCTTGACCAGACGACCAGTACGAACGCCAAAGTGGCGGCTTTGGCGGACTTTTTGGAAAACGCAACCGCGTCTGATCAGCTTTGGACAATCGCTTTGTTCTCGGGTCGCAGGCCCAAGCGCACCGTAACCGTGACGCGGCTGCGCGAATGGGCCGCCGAACTGGCGGACATCCCGCTTTGGCTGTTCGAGGAAGCCTATCCCATCGTAGGTGATCTGGCCGAAACGATTGCGCTGATCCTGCCCGATCCAAGCAATCGCACCGAACTAAGCCTGACCGAACAGATCAACGAGATCCGCAGCCTTGCCGCATTGACTGAGGACGAAAAGAAGGACCGTGTTTTGACCGCGTGGGACAGGTTTGAGACCGCCGAGCGGTTCGTCTTCAATAAACTGATCACCGGTGGCTTTCGTATGGGCGTCAGTCAGAAACTGATGACCCGCGCCTTGTCGCGAGCCACGGGTATCGACGAAGCAGAGCTGGCCCACCGCCTGATGGGCGACTGGTCGCCCGATACCACCACCTTCGAACAACTCATCCTTGCGCCTGATCCCGAGGCCGATCTTTCCAAACCCTATCCGTTCTATCTGGCCTATCAATTGGATGATACGGTCGAGGCCCTTGGGCCCCCAGGCGACTGGGCCGCCGAGCACAAGTGGGACGGCATCCGCGGGCAGGTCATCCTACGGGGAGGCGCACATTTCACATGGTCGCGCGGCGAAGAACTGATGACCGACCGGTTTCCGGAACTGGCGGCTTTGGTCGACTTCCTGCCCCCCGGCACTGTGCTGGATGGCGAACTTTTGGCCTGGGACCATGCAACGGACACCCCGCAAAGCTTCAACGCACTGCAAAAGCGGATCGGACGCAAAACGGTGCCGAAAAAGCTGTTGGCTGATGCTCCCGTCGTGTTGCGGGCCTATGATCTGCTGGAGCATGACGGCGAAGACATCCGCGCGATGCCTTTTGCTGAACGGCGCACCCGACTGGATGGCTTGTTCGGCGGGCTTCCCGCGACAGTACCACTGCGACTTTCCCCACTTTTGAGTTTCGACACTTGGGACGTATTAGCAGATCACCGCGCAATTGCCCGCGACATAGGTGCAGAAGGCGTGATGCTGAAACGTTTGGACAGCCCTTACCGCGACGGTCGCCGCAAAGGGGATTGGTGGAAATGGAAGCTGGACCCGCTGACCATCGACGCCGTCATGATCTATGCGCAGGCAGGGCACGGACGGCGGGCGAACCTGTTCACAGATTTCACCTTCGCCGTGTGGAACGGCAATGATCTGGTGCCCTTCACCAAGGCATACTCAGGCCTGACCGACGCCGAGTTTCGCGAGATCACCGCATGGGTTCGGAAAAACACCATTGAACGCTTTGGACCTGTCAGGTCGGTACAGGCGGCGCATGTGTTCGAAATCGCCTTTGAGGGCATTCAGGAAAGCACACGGCACAAGTCGGGTGTGGCCCTGCGTTTCCCGCGCATGTTGCGCTGGCGAAAGGACAAGCCTGTGGCCGAGGCCAATACGCTGGACGATCTGAAGGCGATGTTGGCCGCATATGGGTAAGGGTTTGCGCCGCCTTACGGCGTCGCCCAAGGCGAGGGGGCTTTGCCCCCTAACACTCCCCTAGCATATTTTTGGGCCAATGAAAGCAGTTTTCTTGAACGATACGTCTGTCAGGGCTAGGTGAAGGCCAAGCCACAAAGGATTTACCTCATGCGTTTCGCCCCACAGCCCAATTTCGACGCCAATGCCGCCGGTCAGAACGAGTTCGGAGACCTGCCGGAATGGGATCTTTCGGACCTGTACAGCAGTGCCGATTCCCCTGAATTCAAGCGTGATATGGACTGGATCGAAAAGGCCTGCGCTGACTTTGCTGCCGATTTCGAAGGCAAGCTGGCGGGTCTGGATGCGGGGGCGATGCTGGAGTGTGTGTTGCGCTATGAGAAGATTGACATGATTGGCGGGCGGATCATGTCGTTTATTGGTCTGCGCTATTATCAGAACACCACCGATGCGGACCGTGCCAAGGCAATGTCGGATGCTCAGGACCGGATCACCGCCTTTACCACGCCGCTGGTGTTTTTCTCGCTGGAACTGAACCGGATCGACGATGCTGTGCTGGACGGTTGGTTTGCGACCAATGCTGATTTGGCGCGGTACAAACCGATCTTCGATCGCATGCGCACGATGCGCCCCTATCAGTTGTCGGATGAGTTGGAGAAATTCCTGCACGACCAGTCGACCGTTGGGGCAGCGGCGTGGAACCGGTTGTTTGACGAAACCGTTGCCGGGTTGACGTTTGAGGTGATGGGCGAAACGAAAAGCCTTGAGGCCACGCTGGATCATCTGACCGATCAGGACCGCCCAAAGCGCGAAGCCGCAGCCCGCGAGGTGGCAAAGGTTTTTGGCGAGAACGTCAAACTGTTCGCACGGGTCCACAACACGCTGGCCAAGGAAAAAGAGATCGAAGATCGCTGGCGCGGCATGCCAACGCCGCAGACCGGGCGGCACTTATCGAACCACGTCGAACCCGAGGTGGTCGAGGCGTTGCGGAATGCCGTGGTCGATGCATATCCGCGTCTGTCACACCGCTATTACGAATTGAAGCGTGGCTGGCTGGGGCTGGACACAATGGAGGTTTGGGACCGCAACGCGCCACTGCCGATGGAAAGCGAGACCAAAATCGGTTGGGATCAGGCGCGCGAGATGGTGCTGTCGGCCTATGGCGCTTTCGATCCCGAAATGGCCCAACTGGCCGAGCCATTCTTTGACAAGGGTTGGATTGATGCGGGCGTAAAGCCCGGCAAAGCTCCGGGGGCGTTCGCCCATCCCACGGTGGCCGATGTGCATCCCTATGTGATGCTGAATTACCTGGGCAAGCCGCGTGACGTGATGACGCTGGCCCATGAACTGGGGCACGGTGTGCATCAGTGTCTGGCCGCAGGGCAGGGTGAATTGCTGTCTTCCACGCCTTTGACACTGGCCGAAACGGCGTCGGTCTTTGGCGAGATGCTGACCTTCCGCCGTTTGCTGGCCGATGCGCCAACGCCGGCTGAACGCAAGGTGCTGCTGGCCTCAAAGGTCGAAGACATGATCAACACGGTCGTGCGCCAGATCGCCTTCTATGATTTCGAGTGCAAGCTTCATGATGCCCGCCGTCAGGGCGAGCTGACGCCTGACGATATCGGAGCACTTTGGATGAGCGTGCAGGGCGAAAGCCTTGGGCCCGCGTTCAACTTCATGGAGGGGTACGACACCTTCTGGGCCTACATCCCGCATTTCGTGCATTCGCCCTTCTACGTCTATGCCTATGCCTTCGGCGATGGCTTGGTGAACGCGCTTTACGCGGTTTACGAAGAGGGCGATCCGGACTTCCAGAAGAAGTATTTCGAGATGCTGAAGGCGGGTGGTTCAAAGCACCATAAGGAACTTTTGGCGCCATTCGGGCTGGATGCCAGCGACCCGGCGTTCTGGAACAAGGGCCTAAGCATGATCTCGGGCTTCATTGATGAGTTGGAAGCGATGGAGGAGTAGGCGCGCTGGGAAGTCTGGTCGGCGAAAAGAACATTTCGGACGACCTTCTTACCTACGCTTAGTTCACCACAAGCCGCGTCTCGATCTTGCCGTTTAGCATTTTGCAATCCGTGACGTCGGTCTGTGAAAACAATCGTGGGCGCATACAGACTTGGCCGGTTATGACCGCCACAAGGCGACCTACTCCACCCCAGATTTCCAATTCTATGATTTGCAATCGCGCCTCTACGGGTGCACCTCGGCTGGTCCATAAAGGTCCCGACAAACCGTTCGGCGTATACAGGATTTCTACCGAGATCGGTTCGTTTCCCGAGGCATATTGGCCACCAAAGCTGGTGTCGATGCTCAGAGCTTCTTTGCTGGTGAATTCGGGGACGGGATGGCCCTGAAGGAGCAGCTCCGCCAAGTACGGACGTTGCTGCCAAGTGGCTGTGGCAATCTGTCTGTCGCCTTGTTCCATGGTGATCGTGTGCCAGACCCGCTCCTCGCCATCGAGAAATGCGTTGATCTGTCCAAGTTCCGCTGCCACCGCAGCCCAGGGAAGCCCGGCGAGGATCAGAGCGAGGATGTTGATCCTAGGCATTGCGGCGCATCACTGAGGTTGCAATGAACATGAACGCCGCCGCGCAGACAATCGACGGCCCCGCTGGCGTGTCGAGAAACCATGCCGCTGTCAGCCCGCCTAAGGCAGACAGAACGCCAATTGCAGCAGCGACAAGGGCCATCCGCTCGGGCGTTTTTGCCAGCGGGCGGGCGGCGGCGGCGGGAATGATCAGCAGGGCCGAGATCAGCAGCGCGCCCACCACCTTAATCGCAACGGCGACGACGATGGCCAGTGCCAGCGTCAAGATCAGTTGTTCGCGTTTGGGGTCAATCCCAGCAGCTGCGGCAAGGTCTTCATTCAATGTTGAGGCCAGCAAAGCCGACCAGCGCCAGAACAGAAGCGCCACGACCAGCAGTGCGCCACCCCAGATCACTGCAAGATCGGTGCGCGCGACTGCAAGGATGTCGCCGAAAAGGAAGGCTTCAAGGTCTATCCTGACACCTTCCAGAAACGACACGGCCACCAACCCAAGCGCCAAAGCGGAATGCGCTGCGACACCAAGAGCTGTGTCGACCGACTGCCGCTCGTTCCGCCATCCGATGAACAGCGCCATCGCAAGGGCGACAATCAACACGCCCGCAAAGACCGGTGCGCCAACTGCGAGCGCCAATGCCACGCCAAGGATGGCCGCATGCGCCGTGGCGTCTCCGAAGAAGGCCATGCGCCGCCAAACGACGAAGCAGCCCAAGGGGGCGGCGGCCAGTGCCACGCCGACCCCGGCAAGTGCTGCCCGCAACAGGAACGAGTCGAGCAGTATCATCCGTGGTCGTGAGCATGATCATGCGCGTGGTCGTGTTCGTGCCGGTAAAGGGCCAGCGCACCTTTCGTACCCGACCCGAACAAGGCGCGGTACTCTGGCGCCGACGCAACATGCTCGGGCGTGCCGTGGCAGCAGACGTGGCCGTTCAGACAAATCACGCGGTCGCTGGCGGCCATCACGACGTGAAGCTCGTGGCTGACCATCAAAATAGCGCACCCCAATTTTTGGCGAACATCTTCGATCAGCCGATAGAAATCAGCGGACCCCGGTTGATCTAACCCCTGCGTTGCCTCGTCCAGCAGCAGAAGTTCCGGATTGCCGATCAACGCCCGGGCCAGAAGAACCCGCTGCAGCTGCCCGCCGGAAAGGTCGGTCAATTGGCGGTCTGCCAGCTGCGCCGCGCCCGTTTGTTCCAACGCTTTCTGCGCGGCTGCGTCACTGACCCGGGCGGGCAGATCCAGAAACCGGCGTGCCGTCATGGGCAGCGTGCTGTCGATGGCCAGTTTCTGCGGCACATAGCCGATCCGCAGGCCCTTGCGCTTTATCACCCGCCCCGCACTTGGCCGCGTCGCCCCTAGGATGGCGCGAAGCAGGGTCGTCTTACCTGATCCATTCGGGCCAACAATAGTGACAATTTCTCCGGGGTTCACCACCAGATCGACATGGGTAAGCACGGTTTCAGCGCCAAAGCTGACGTTCAGCCCCTGAATTTCCAGCAGCGCATTCATGCGGCTTCCCGACAGTTCGGGCAGACGCCGACAGCTTCGACGACGGCCCGCTCAATGGTGAACCCCGCCTCGGCCGCTGCCTTGCCCAGGCGACCACGGGCCGGTTCGGATTGCGCTTCGGCAACCGCATCGCATTTGCGGCAGATAAGGAAGGCGGGGGAGTGTCGCTCGCCCGGATGGGTGCAGGCGATAAAGGCGTTCAGCCGTTCGATCCGATGGGCAAATCCGTGTTTCACAAGGAAATCCAGCGCACGGTAGGCGGCGGGTGGCTGAGAAGCGAACCCACGTTTGCCAAGGATTTCAAGGATGTCGTAAGCGCCTAAGGCGCGATGTTCGCTTAGAAGGATCTCAAGCACCCGACGCCGCGCAGGGGTCAGCTGCAATCCGGCGGCGCGGCAATGGGCATCGGCGGCGTCAACGCCAGAGGCAATGCAATGGGTGTGGTCGTGGGATTCGAAACCGATCATCCGGGGTTGATATGTTATACCATAACGCATATCAAGCGCCCGCTCACCGTCCCGGATCCAATCATGTCGCTTCGTATCGCCGCCGCTCTGTTCGCCCTTACTACATCGGCGTCTGCCGAAGTGCCCCATGTGGCGACCGACATTCTGCCCGTGCACAGCCTTGTCGCCCGCGTGATGCAAGGCGTCGGCACGCCCGACCTGATCCTGCCGCCCGGAGCATCGCCGCACGGATATGCCATGCGCCCGTCCGAGGCCGCAGCGCTTGAGCGCGCCGATGTCATGTTCTGGATAGGGCCGGGGCTAACGCCTTGGCTGGCCGGGCCGATTGAAACTCTGGCCAGCGAGGCCAGTATTGTTGCGCTACTTGAGCAAGAAGGAACCGTGCTCGGCGAAGCGCATGATCACGATGGCCACGACCACGGCGATGTGGACCCGCATGCATGGCTTGATCCCGAAAATGGGCGGGTCTGGCTTGGCCATATCGCCGAAACGCTGGCAGCAACCGATTCCGACAACGCCGCACTTTACCGCGCCAACGCAAAAGCGGCGCAAGCCAAAACAACCGAGCTGACCAATTCGATGCAAGCTGCGCTGGACCCTCTCGGGTCACGAAATTTCGCCGTCTATCACGATGCTTTCGGCTATCTTGAAACCCGCTTTGGCATCGAGCCAAGCTTCTCGCTTCTTTCGTCCGAGGCCGACAAACCGACACCCCGCCGAATCGCTGAAATCCGCAATCGAGCGCAAAAGGAAGGCATTTCGCTGATTGTTACAGAACCGCAATCTAATGTGCGGCTGATCGAGACAGTCTTCGACGGCATCGATATATCGTCATGTCAGGTCGACATACTGGGAGCCGACATAGCGCCGGGGCCCAACCATTACTGGTCATTGTTGCAGAACCTTGCCGAAACTTTAGGCAGTTGCGGCGCCGCAAGCGTGGCTGTCGATTAGTCGCCCGCGATAATAAACTGGCGCAAGAACCAGCGTTCGATTGACTCTCGCCCCGCGCATTTGCCACAATTTTGACACAAACTGCCTTGGGGGTAGGGGTACCAGTATGACTTTGCAGCGTCTGACGCTTCTTCCGCAGCCTATGCGGACAGAGGCTTCGGAACCACGCTTTCGGCTGCCTGAACCGAAAATTAATTCGGTTGAGGTCACCTCGGTTGCGCGAATGGTCCAGGGGGGACGTTGGCGGACCGAAGCGATGCGAAGCTATGACAGACCTGTTCTGGTGTGGTTTACACGCGGGCAGGGCCGTTTGACGATTTCTGGTCGCAACAGCGGCTATAACTCGCATAACCTTGTTTTTCTGCCAAAGCAGACGATGCATGGGTTTACGACGATGGGCCCGGTGCTTGGGTCGGTAGTCTTCCTTCCGGACAGCAGCGAGTTTGTCTGGCCGGACGAACCGCAGCATTTGCGTATCCAAGAGGTCAGGTATCAGCGCGAGCTGACCGGTATGATCGAGACGATATCGCGCGAAGTTTCAAGTTCCGAGGATCTTGCCGGTCGCGCGTTGATGTACCACGCCGGACTTCTTTCGGTTTGGCTTGCCCGAACGTCGGAATCCCATGCCAACGCCCAAAATTCCACCGACGCTTCCGGGCTTGATACAGCCGGGCATCGACTGGCTGAAGCCTTTACCGCTCTGGTCGAACGAGACTTCCGAAGCGCCGTCGGCGTCCAGCATTATGCGGGTCTTTTAGGGGTTACGCCCACGCACCTTTCGCGCGTTTGCCGCAAGGTGGCGGGAAGGCCCGCGCTCGATATTTTGACGGACAGACGTCATTTCGAGGCCCGGCGTTTGCTGCGCGACACCAATATACAAATATCCGAAATCGCGCGCCAATGCGGTTTTACCTCTGCGGCTTATTTCACACGCGCGTTCCGATCTCGGACCGGGCAAAGCCCATCTGAATTCAGAAATGACGGCTGACCGGCAGCGGATGTCGTTTTCGGATGAAGCTCTTGTCGCTTTTGTTATACTGGTCCCAACAAGCTACCGTTGACCTTGAGGCGATGCCGTGCGGTTATGGTGCCCAAGGGATAAAAATCAAAATGATCAAATGCGTCCGACAGTGCGCAATGTCATAGGGAGATGAGGACATGACGAAACACGACAAGTCGCTGGGGATGGTACATCCCGCAGCGCTCATGCACGCCGATGAATACCGCGCGGGCAAGCTCAGCCGCCGCGAGTTTCTGACACGCGCAACGGCTCTTGGTGTCGCAACGACAGCCGCCTACGGCCTGATCGGCGCTTCCGCACCGGCGCGCGCCGCAGGCCACGCTCAGATGGGCGGCACGATGCGCATGCAGATGGAAGTGCGCGCGCTGAAAGATCCACGCACTTAGGACTGGAGCCAGATCGCGAACTACGCTCGCGGCACGCTGGAGTATCTTGTCCAGTACAACAACGACGGTTCGTTCACTCCGATGCTGCTTGAAGGCTGGGAAGTCAACGACGACGCGACCCAGTACACTCTGAACGTGCGCCCGGGCGTGAAATGGAACAACGGCGACGACTTCACTGCCGACGACGTGGCCCGCAACATCGATCGGCTGGTGCGACAAGGACGTCGAAGCCAACTCGATGGCCGGCCGTTTCGCAACGCTGATCGATCCGGACACCAACAAGGCCATCGACGGCGCGATCGAGGTCGTCGACGACCTGACCGTCAAGCTGAACCTGCCACGCCCGACATCTCGCTGATCGCAGGCATGGCCGACTATCCGGCAGCGATCGTGCACTGCAGTCTTTCGACGCAGAACGATGTGATGAACGCTGTCGGCACCGGCCCCTTCCTGATGACTGAACTTGAAGTCGGCGTGAAAGGTCGTTCTGACCAAGAACACCGACCACACATGGTGGGGCACCGAAGTCTTCGGCGAACCTCCGCTCGACTCGATCGAATACATCGACTACGGCACCGACCCCGCTGCATGGCTGGCGGCTATCGAAGCCGAAGAAGTCGACATGCTCTACGAGTCGGTTGGCGAATTCATCGACATCATGTCTGACCTCGGCCTTGAATTGACCGAAGTCGTGACCGCTTCGACCATCGTCATCCGTCCAAACCAGCTGGCCGAAATCGACGGCATGCGGCCCTATGAAGACGCCCGCGTCCGTCACGCGATCGCTATGGCCGTCGACAACTCGGTCTGCCTTGAACTTGGCTATGGCAACCGTGGTGTGACTGCGGAAAACCACCATGTGCACCGGTCCACCCGGAATATGCCGAACTGCCTCCGATCTCGACGCGATCCGGAAGCTGCCCGCGCCTTGATGGAAGAAGCCGGCATGATGGATTTCGAGCACGAGATCATCTCGATCGACGACGACTGGCGCAAGAACACCACCGACGCGGTGGCCGCCCAGCTGCGCGACGCCGGCTTCAAGGTGAAGCGGACGATCCTGCCGGGCTCGACCTTCTGGAACGACTGGACGAAGTATCCGTTCAGCTCGACCAACTGGAACCACCGCCCGCTTGGCGTGCAGATTCAGGCGCTGGCCTACCGCTCGGGCGAGGCCTGGAACGAATTCGGCTGGGCCAACGCCGAGTTCGACGCGCTGCTGGCAGAAGCGCTGGCCATCGCCGACGCCGACAAGCGTCGCGAGATGATGCGCAAGATGGAGCAACTGATCCAGGACGAAGGCGTCACGATCCAGCCGTACTGGCGCTCGCTCTACCGTCACTACGCGTCCCGGTCTTGTGGGCAGTGCGATCAGCACATCTCGTTCGAGATTCATCCCTACAAGTGGGGCTTCGCAGCCTGACATGAATTGCAAGGGCGCCCGGCAAGGGCGCTCCTCTTTCTGCGCGACGCAGGCACGGCTCGCACGGACCTGCCCGCAGAGACCGACAAAGGTCCACACGCCCGCGCAAGACAACAGGGAGCACTAGATGGGACTATTCATCCTGCGCCGACTTGGGCGTGATGATACTGACGGCGCTCTGCCTGACGTTCATCGTCTTCTTTCTGACGAACCTCTATCCGAACCTTGAAAAGCTCGCCAAGACCCAGGGCAACCAACGGATGTCGGACGAAGCGGTCACCTCCTACCTGACCAAGAACGGCTATCTGCAGCCCTTGCCGATCAAATACGGACAATGGCTGGGCGTTCTGCCGGGACACACCTATCGAGGACCCCGAAGACCGGCAAAATCATCGGGCGCTGCATCGAAACGCGGCATGGACCCGGCCGATGCCGCCGACCTTCTGCGGCATTCTGCAAGGCGACTGGGGCCAATCGACGGTCTTCAAGGACGACGTCGGCGGCATCATCGCCACCCGGCTCGGCCTGACCGGCAAGCTGATGTTCTGGGTGATGCTGCTGATGGTGCCGTCAGCGCTGATCATCGGCGTTCTGGCCGGCATGCGCGAAGGATCGCAAACTCGACCGGTCGCTCTCGACCTTCTCCATCGCCTCGACGGCGACACCGGAATACGTCTCGGGCGTGATCTTCATCACGCTTTTCGCCTCGTCGGCTGGCTGGAAAATCTTCAAGGGCACGGCAACCAGTGCCGCAGACGACGCTGACTTCTGGAACTTCTTCCTGCCGGTCCTGACCATCTCGCTTTACGGCATGGGCTATATCGCCCGCATGACCCGCGCCTCGATGACCGAAGTCATGACGGCGCAATACATCCGCACCGCACGCCTCAAGGGCGTCAGCTTCCGCAACATCGTCATGAAACACGCGCTCCGAAACGCGCTGATCGCCCCCTTCACCGTCATCATGCTGCAGTTCCCGTGGCTGCTGAACGGCGTCGTGATCGTCGAGACGCTGTTCAACTACAAAGGCTTCGGCTGGACGCTGGTGCAGGCGGCCGGCAACAATGACATCGAACTGCTGCTGGCCTGTTCGGTCGTGGCCGTCTTCGTCGTTCTGGTCACACAGCTCATATCCGACATCGGCTACGTGTTCCTGAACCCACGCATCCGCATCGCCTGAGGAGAGACCGGAACATGGAACCAATTGACCTGGACCGGCAGCCTTGGCCCCGTCCTGAACCCGCTTTTCCTCGCTCGCCTGGGCTGCATTTGCCGCATCGGTGATTGCACAGATCGTCACCAGCTTCATGGCAATCGACGCGCATATGCAGGGCGACGTCCTGACGGCGCAGACGCAGACCGGCGGACTACGCTGGCGCTTGCAACGAAGTGGTATGCTTCTGGCCTGATCGTTCTGCTGACGCTTGCCTATGTGGTCGGCGGCATCCTGATGCCGGCGCTCGAAGCGAAAGGCATCGTCGGCACCATCGCCTCGCGTCTGTCTGCCGGTCTGGATCGCACTTGCCGTCACCTTCGCGCTGTCGATTACCTTCAAGCGCCGGCTTGGCCTTTACGGCAAACTCTTTGACAGCATCGTCGGCATGATCGGCTTTGCCATCGTCATGTTCTGGGTCTTCACCGCCATCTTCGGCGCGATGGACCTGATCGTTACCCATGATCCGCTGGCGCAGGTGTCGGGCATGAAGAACAAGGTGCCGGGCACCGCCACGCCCGCCGACGCCGAGCGTTTATCCCTACTATCTTCTCGGCGGCGACAACCTGGCCCGCGACGTCTTCAGCCGGGTGATCAAGGGCGCGTGGGAGGTCATCAAGATCGCACCCTTCGCCACGCTCTTCGCCTTCATGGTCGGCATCACGCTGGGCCTGCCGGCGGCCTACTACGGCGGCAAGCTCGACACGTTCCTGTCGCTTCCTGGCCAACCTGATCCTCGCCTTCCCGGTGATCTTGCTGTTCTACCTGCTGGTCACGCCCGAAATCGTGGCGACCGGCATCCCGGTCTATATGGCGGCGGTGTTGTTCCTCTTCCCGATCATCTTCCTCGGCGATCCTGTTCAACTCGCGGCTACTTACACGCAGCCACAGAAGAACGTAATGTCTATCTCGGCGTCACGCTGGTCATTGGCCTCTGGATCTACTTCGGCATCGCCTGGAACGCCTGACTCCGCTGGGGCATCATTCGACTTCCCGCCGAACCTTCTGGTGGTCTTCGTCTCGGTGGTCTTCGTGAACTCGCCCACCGTGTTCCGGATCGTGCGCGGCCTCGCCCTCGACATCAAAACGCGCGACTACGTTGCCGCCGGCCAGACCCGGGGCGAAGGGCCATGGTACATCATGCTCTGGGAAATCCTGCCCAACGCGCGCGGACCGCTGATCGTCGATTTCTGCCTGCGCATCGGCTACACCACGATCCTTCTCGGCACGCTCGGTTTCTTCGGCCTTGGCCTCAGCCCGGAAAGCCCCGACTGGGGATCGACGATCAACGACGGCCGCAAGCTGCTGTCGATCTATCCGCACCCGGCACTCGCGCCAGCGCTCTCTCTGATGAGCCTCGTTCTCGGCCTCAACCTGCTGGCCGACGGCCTGCGCGAAGAGAGCCTGAGGGACTGATGCACACCGACGGGATACCGACGTAATACCGACGGTCGGAGACGGATCCCCGGCGGTGTCGACGCCAAAGGCGGCGAAACAAGGAAGAACACGATGACCAAGAGGACTATGACGGCCCGATCCTCGAGATCGACAACCTCTCGATCAGCTTCTTCACACGGCTGCGCGAAATCCCGGCGGTGATGGACTTTTCCTGCACCGTGCAACCCGGCGAAGCCATGGGGCTGGTGGGCGAATCCGGTTGCGGCAAATCCACGGTGGCGCTCGGTGTTATGCAGGATTTGGGCGTCAACGGACGCGTTGTCGGCGGCATCGATCAAGTTCAAGGGCCGTGACCTGAACACGATGAGCGCCGAAGAGCTTCGCGATATCCGTGGCTCTGAGATCGCCATGATCTATCAGGAACCGATGGCCTCGCTGAACCCGGCGATGAAGATCGGCAGACAGCTGATGGAAGTCCCGATGATCCACGAAGGCGTGGACGAAGAAGAAGCTCGCGCCCGTGCCTTGGAAGTCGTCACTGACGTGCGTCTGCCCGATCCGGAACGCATGCTGAACAGCTATCCCCACCAGCTTTCCGGCGGCCAGCAACAGCGCATCGTCATCGCCATGGCGCTGATGTCGAAACCGTCGCTTCTGATCCTTGACGAGCCCACAACTGCGCTCGACGTCACCGTCGAAGCCGCCGTGGTCGATCTGGTCAAAGACCTTGGCAAGAAATACGGCACCTCGATGCTTTTCATCAGCCACAACCTTGGGCTGGTACTGGACACCTGCGACCGGCTTTGCGTGATGTACTCGGGCGAGGCGGTTGAGACCGGCTCGATCGAAGACGTATTCGACGAAATGCAGCACCCCTATACGCAGGCGCTGTTCCGTTCGATCCCACTGCCCGGCGCCGACAAGAATGCCCGCCCCCTTGTGGCGATCCCCGGCAACTTCCCCTTGCCGCACGAACGCCCACCGGGCTGCAATTTCGGCCCCCGTTGCGATTATTTCGAAGCCGGACGTTGTGATCAGGGCGACATCCGCATGGCCAAGGTGGCAGGCAATGACCGCCACGCCACGCGGTGCCTGAAGTTTCAGGAAATCGACTGGAACGCACCGATTGCCGCCGCCATCACCACCGTCAAGACCGAACCCGGCAACGTCGTTTTGAAGATCGAGAACCTCAAGAAATACTACGAAGTCGCGGCCAACGCGCTTTTCGGTGGCGTTTCAAAAAAAGTGGTCAAGGCTAATGAGACGCTGTCCTTCGAGGCCCGCGAATCCGAAACCCTCGCCATCGTTGGCGAGTCAGGCTGTGGTAAATCCACATTCGCCAAGGTCCTGATGGGGCTGGAAACCGCGACCGATGGGCAGATCCTGCTCGATAACAAGGCGATCGAAGACATCCCCATCGAAGAGCGTGACACCAAGACGATCGCATCAGTGCAGATGGTCTTCCAAAACCCCTTCGACACGCTGAACCCGTCGATGACGGTTGGTCGTCAGATCATCCGCGCATTAGAGATCTTCGGTATCGGCGACAGCGAAACCGCACGCCGTGAACCGGATGCTGGAACTTCTCGATCTGGTGAAAGCTCCCCCGTGAATTCGCCGACCGCATGCCGCGTCAGCTTTCCGGCGGCCAGAAACAGCGCGTTGGCATTGCCCGCGCGTTTTCCGGTGGCGCCCGTATCGTTGTGGCGGACGAACCCGTCTCGGCTCTCGATGTGTCTGTGCAGGCGGCGGTGACGGACCTTCTGATGGAAATCCAGCGGGAACGAGAAAACCACGCTGCTTTTCATCAGCCACGATCTGTCGATCGTCCGCTACCTCGCGGACCGCGTCATGGTCATGTACCTTGGCCATGTGGTCGAAATCGGAGCACACCGATCAGGTCTTCGCACCGCCCTATCACCCCTATACCGAGGCGCTTCTTTCGGCGGTCCCGATTGCGGATACAAGCATTCAAAAGAAGCACATCGTCCTTGATGGTGACATCCCATCGGCCATGAACCCGCCGTCGGGGTGTCCGTTCCAGACCCGCTGTGGCTGGAAAGACAAGGTGCCGGGTGGGCTTTGCGATACCGAAATTCCGCCAATGCGCACGATCGAAGGCGGGCACCAGATCAAATGCCACCTGTCCGAGGAAAATCTGGCTGCAATGGAGCCTGTCATCAAGATCGCCGCCGAGTAACCTGCGCCTGCTTGATAGCACCTGCAACCAAGCTTAGAGTCCTTCCAAAAGGCACGGGCAGTTCTGATGGTGCGTCTTTTGTTTCGCTTGGTCCTTGCGGCCATTATCGTTGTGGCGCTGGCCATCGGCTGGTTCCGGATGAGTGCAAGCGCGCGCGAAGACCAGACCGCCGAAGCGCTGCAAACCGACGTCAGCCGCTTTGTCGACACCGTTCATGACCGCATCCACATGATGGCTGCCGGACCCAAAGATGGCCCGCCTGTGCTGTTGATCCACGGCTCGGTTGGTTGGGCGGGGCTTTGGACCGGAACAATGACGTACCTTGCCGACCAGGGTTTCAACGTCATCGCGATTGACCTGCCGCCGATGGGCCTTTCCGACCGCGACACACGTGCGGATTACAGCCGTCAGGCGCAGGGTTTACGTATCTTAGCTTTCATCGAGGCCGAAAACATCAAGCCGATCATCGTGGCCCATTCCTTTGGCGCGGGCGCTGCCGTCGAAGCAATCATGGCCGAACCCGACAGCTTTGCAGGCGGCGTTCTGATTGCCGGTGCCATGTCGCTTGGGCAGGATGGCACTGGCATGACGCTTCCCGCCCCACTTCGTTCACCGGGCATGAGGGAAGCGACGATTGCGTCAACGGTCACCAACCCCTACGCAACCAAACAGCTTTTCCGGCTTTTTGTGCACCGCAAGGACAGCATAACCGACGCCATCGTTGACACGCTGGAATACCCGTTCACTCGACGCGGAACCACAGAAGCACTGGCGCAATGGTTACCGACGCTAATCCTGCCGCCGCGCCAAGCCGCCAGTTCTGATCCAGCAAACTGCGCCGCACTGGATCTGCCCATGGTTTTGATTTGGGGCCGTGAGGACAAAATCACACCGCCTTCCGAGGCGGGCGCACTCAGCGCGGCCCTAAATAGCGCACCCATCTTTTGGCTGGGCAACACAGGCCATATCCCACAAATCGAAGCGCCTCAGGCGTTCCACGAAACACTGATCAATGCACTTGCTGTTATCACAGCAGGGGGTTGAACAGCGTTCAAAGTTGATCTAAATCCCCTTTATGGAGTTTTGTGAATGACGTTCACACTTGCCACCTGGAACATTAACTCGGTCCGCCTGCGGGAAGACCTTGTGTGCAAATTGCTGGAAACCGAAGCGCCCGACGTGCTGTGCTTGCAGGAATGCAAATCACCTGTCGACAAGATCCCGCGCGAAAAGTTCGAAAGCCTTGGCTATACCCACATGGTCGCGCGCGGCCAGAAGGGCTACAACGGTGTCGCAATCCTGTCGAAACTTCCCATCGAATACGCGGGCGACCGCGACTGGGCCGGTATGGGCCATGCGCGCCACGTGGCAGGGCGGCTGGAAAACGGGTGTCACGATCCACAACTTTTATGTGCCCGCAGGCGGCGACAAACCCGACCGCAAGATCAACGAGAAGTTCGGCCAGAAACTCGATTTCCTGAGTGAAATGCGCGACGCCTTCCACGACGATAATCCGAAGAAATCTATCCTTGTGGGCGACCTGAACATCGCCCCCCGCGAAGATGACGTCTGGGATCACAAGAAACTGCTGAAGGTCGTCAGCCACACCCCCGTCGAGGTCGAGCTTCTGGGCGCCACGCAGGAAGCCGGCAAATGGGTCGACATCACCCGTCAGGACATCCCCGAAGGCAAACTTTACAGTTGGTGGTCCTACCGCGCCCGCGACTGGGACGAAGCCGACAAAGGCCGCCGCCTCGATCACATCTGGGCCACGCCAGACATCTCCAAAGCCGCACATTCCTCACGCGTCGTCAGAGCCGTCCGCGGCTGGGAACAACCCAGCGACCACGCCCCGGTACTGGCGACCTTTGATTTGTAAGGATCGAGGGCATCAAAAACACGACCCTAATATCTGAAGCGCAGACCGACTATTGGACTGGCGTCATCGAGCGTTGCTTGCCGATTGTGCAAAAAATAGATCCGCCGCGTCCCTGCCACTATGGTCCGTGGGCCGCTGCACTGCTTCGATTGGAGAACATTGACGCGGAATGGCCTGAGCTTGGAAAAGCTCATTGGCGTCCAAGTAATCCTATGCTGCCTAACGACGCCGATAATCTGTTGAACATCGCCGCAGAGGTCTCTCAGTCCAAGTGGCCCGAGGAGCACGCGCATCTTGCGGACTTTGCTTTAAAGTTTCTGGAGGCAGACGTGATGTTGTTTCGCTCGGGGTATGTGAAGAAACACTTGCTGCGACGATTGCAACAAGCTGATCTGGATGCCCAGCAAACGGCCCGATCACAAACGCTTTTAAAACGCGCCGTTGAGCAGGGAGCGGGATTGGAAGAGTATAGAGAATTCTGCCGATTAGCCGCAGTCACTGCCGATGACTCACTGCAAACTTGGTTGAACGAGAAAGCCGAAGGGGTTGTCCTGACATTGAACGCGTTTCGTGGCAGGGATTGGGGAGATGCCATAGGACAATTCGACGAGGGCACGGCTATGAAGCTGATCCGCAGCGGTCTTTACGGTCGACCCACATTCGGGTTCAAAAGTGACTTTTCGCTGCCAATTGTCAAAATGAGCGACGTCTCAAACGACAACCGCATCAAAACCAACGCATGGCGCATGCTGCGCCATGTCGAACGCGCCCAAGCCTCCCGCCCAAAAGCCTCAAGGAAACCAAAATGAGCATGACCCGCCGCGCGGCCATTCTTGGCCTTGGTGCCGCCGGGGGCGGTTATCTTGGGGCGAAGTACTCGGACAAAGTGCCGCCTGTCTCCGCGACCCGCTCGCTGCAACCGACTGGCGCTGAAGGCACGCTGAACGACGCGAGCCTGTTGAGCGAAACGCCGGTCTTCCGCCATACCGTCATGTCCGAAGACCCGGGCGAAGCACTCATCGCCCGTATGCGCACCGAACTGGCCGAGGCTCGCACCGAGGGACGGCCCTTCAACATCGGCGCTGCGCGTCATTCGATGGGCGGCCACGCGATCCCAACCAACGGGCATGCGGTGACGTTTGACGCCAGTTTTCTTGTGCCCGACACCGAGAACGGCACCTATAAGGTCCATGCCGGTGCACGCTGGGAACAGGTGATCGCAGCACTTGATCCCATCGGGTTTGGCCCCAAGGTCATGCAATCCAACAATGACTTCGGCGTCGCCGCAACTTTCTGTGTCAACGCCCATGGCTGGCCGGTTCCCCACGGTCCAACGGGTGCCACCGTCCGTGAAATCACAATGATGCTGGCCGATGGCGAGGTGGTCACCGCTTCACGAACCGAAAACACCGACCTCTTCAACCTGACCATGGGCGGCTATGGCCTGACCGGCGCCATCATCGACATGGAGGTCGAAATGGCCCCCAATCGCAACTTGATCCCGACCTTCGAGGAAATGCCGTCTCGCGATTTCGCCCCTGCATTCGTGGCGGCAATCGAGGCAGGCGACGTCAACATGGCCTACGGGCGTCTGAACGTAGACCGCGACACCTTCTTTGAAGACGCCTTGATGATCACCTACCGCGAGGCACCCAATCAGGACGTTCTGGAACCCGTGGCCACATCGGGATTCATGAGCAAGGCCGCAGCGAAAGTCTTCCGCGCCCAACTGATGAACGAAAGCGCCAAGAACCTGCGCTGGTGGTTCGAAGCCTCGTTGGTGCCCAGGATCGGGGCAGGCGACGTGACCCGCAATACGCTGATCAACGAACCCGTCGTGACGCTGGACGATGGCGACCCAACCCGCACCGACATCCTGCACGAATACTTTGTGCCGCCGGACCGCTTTGCCGATTTTGTGACGACCTGCCAAGAGGTTATCCCAGCCTCGTACCAAGAGATGATGAACATTACGCTGCGATATGTCGCCCCTGACACCGAAAGCGTTTTGTCCTATGCACCCGGTCCGCGCATCGCAAGCGTGATGTTGTTCAGTCAGGAAATGAGCGAACGCGCCGAGGTCGATCACCGCCGCATGACCCGCAATCTGGTGCAGCGCACGCTTGATCTGGGCGGCACCTATTACCTGCCGTACCGACCACATCCTCAATTGGAACACCTGCTGCAAGGCTATCCGAACGTGCGCGAATTCGTGGCGCGGAAACTGGAACTCGACCCAACCCGTGTCTTCCGCAATGGGTTCTGGGACACTTATCTGGAGGGCCTCGCATGAGCCTCTATCAAAAAGTAGCTCTGTTCTATTTCTTGGCTTTAGCTGGGGCTGCGTCGCTCAACTATATCCCCGGCGTCACCGATGCCGACGGCGTTGCCTTCGGCATTTTCGCCCTCGACATATTTGACGATTCTCTCCACGCGGCCTCGGCCCTCTGGGCGCTGGTCGCGGCAATCATGGGGGCTCGCGCGTCGTGGTTGTTCCTGCGGATCTTTGGCATCCTCTATCTGGGGGATGGCCTATTGGGGCTGGCCACCGGATCGGGATACCTCGACTTCGGCATCTTCAACTATGGCATCCAAGACCTGCCGTTCTTCTTCAAGACCATGGCCAACACGCCGCACATCCTGTTGGGCGGCGGTGCTTTGATCGCCAGCCTGCCTTGGGAAAATCGCAGATGAAGTTCCTGCTGCGCTGGATAGGTCGGGCATTTCTGCTGCTGATCCTGTTGGTTGTGTTGCTGCTTTCGCCAGTGGGCTATGTCGAACTCGCCTGTCAGAAGCCGGTCGAAGCAAACGCCAAGCTGCCAATCATCACCGATCCCGCGTGGCAGCGCGCCGAAAGCCGCACGCTGATGACTTATCCGGAATGGCATATCGTGCATGTCTATGACGACTACGCAAAAGTCATTGCAACGGCCGATCCGCACGACTTCGGCTATCTTCAGGCGATGCGCGGGTTCTGGACAACCCTTTGCCCACTATCAGAAAAATCCGCATCGTTGGGCGGCATTACATCTGACAGCAAGACCACGATCTATACCATCGGCGTCAGCTTCACGGCCGAACTTCTGGCCAAGGCGGCCTACGAGGAGACCATTGGCCGCATCGCCACTTGGGCGCGCGGTTCGACGCGGGCACCGCTGGACGACATCAGCGCAAGGCAAGCCGCCGACTACGCCGCCTTTCTGCAACAGACCCCATGGTACAGATGGGATTTCCAGCGCGACAAGGCCGAGCTTGCGACCGCCGCCACAGACGCCCTTCGCGACCGCGAGCGTGCCTTGGCCCTGGGCTTTGAGTTCAGCGCCAAAACGTCTTACGCGCAGGTCATCGCCGGGGCGGTGGCCGACATGGGTGCCGACGAACTTCGCCTTCGCTCAGTGGTCACCGGCCTTTCCGCCGAGGCTCTTGCCGCAGCACCCGACATAACCGTTATTGAAACACTGCCCCAAGGCATTCTGATCGAAACCGACCGCTATCGGGTCTTCACGCGCATCCTCGAACGTCTTTCCGCAGATGGTGCGAATATCGTCGAGATCGCTGGTAACGATGACATCCTGTTCACCGCCATTTCCGACCAGCCAACGACGGATGGTGCGCTGTACTCATTTCCCCGACAGGGATACGGCGATTTCCGCCACCTGATCGTTCTTCCGGTCACAGACCTTGGCGAAAGGCTGCGCAATCTTGACAGTCTGAGGCTTGAACATGTCCACGACTATTAGACGCACACTTCTGGCCCTGCCGGTCGTTTTGGCAGGTTGGATCGCTTTGATGGTCTTGGTGATGCGCTTTTCTGATGCGGCACCGGCCGCCGTGGTGCCTTTGCCCACGGAAGCATTTCTGGCCGCTTTGCCGAATGAAGTGGCCATCCTCGACATCACGAATTGGGCCGTGACCTTTGACAACCGACCAGATCTTGCCGCAGCTCTCTATGCAGCAGGCGCAAAAGTCGTCCTTCCCGCAGGCCTGACCGGATGCTTGCCGTTAAGCCCGACACAACGCGCAGCACTGGCGAACCGTTAATGTGAGCCAGGAAAACCCGGCCCAAACGCTCCACGGATTGGAATGCCGCCCCCAAGTTTCGTCATCCATTGCCATGCCGCGTTCGGCAAGTTTGAACAGATCCATGCAAGCCCCCTTGGTTCTTGGCGGATAGATCGCATATAACAAGCAACGAAGTTACTTGGGGATCACAATGCTCGAACTCAATCCGACCGGCCCTGAAAGCGCGGCCTCTGACCTGATCATGGACAGCACCGAAGCGACGTTTATGGCCGATGTCATCGAGGCCAGCCAGACGGTCCCGATTATCGTTGATTTCTGGGCACCGTGGTGCGGCCCGTGCAAGCAATTGACGCCTGCCATTGAAGGCGCAGTGAAAGACGCACGGGGTGCGGTGAAACTCGTCAAGGTCAACGTCGACGAAAATCAGAGCATCGCAGGTCAGCTTCGCGTCCAGTCGATTCCAACAGTCTATGCATTCTGGCAAGGCCAGCCGATTGACGGCTTTCAGGGCGCTTTGCCCGGTTCTGAAATCAAGGCTTTCATCGACCGCGTTGTAGCAGCGTCCGGTGGCGAGGTGGGCGGCGGCCTTTCAGAAGCTCTTGAAAGTGCAGAACAGATGCTGATCGAAGGGGCCGCAGCCGATGCCGCGCAGGTCTTTGCCGCTATCCTTCAGGAAGATGACAAAAGTGCTGCTGCTTACGGCGGTCTGGCGCGCAGCTATATGGCGCTGGATCAGGTCGATCAGGCTGAACAGATCCTCTCCGGCGTACCGGAAGACATTGCAAGCACCCCCGAAATCGAAGCCGCGAAAGCCCAACTGGCGCTTGCAAAACAAGCCGCAGACGCCGGCCCTGTCGCGGACCTTCGCGCCAAGGTCGAAGCTGACGCAGAAGATCGGCAGGCCCGGTTCGATCTTGCGCAGGCGCTGCATGCAGCAGGTGAAGTCGAAGAGGCTGTCGATACTTTGCTGAACCTTTTCCGCCTTGACGCAGACTGGAACGACGGAGCCGCGAAAGCGCAATTGTTCACGATTTTCGAGGCTTTGAAACCGGATGATCCGATCGCACTGCATGGCAGGCGGAAACTTTCATCAATGATATTTGCCTGACAAGGGGCTCGGGCTACTTGCCCTATATGATGCCACATTCAGAACTCCCCGATGCAATCCCGCTGTTTCCGCTGCCGGGGGCGCTTTTGTTGCCGCGCGCACGTCTGCCATTGCATATTTTCGAGCCACGCTATCTGGCGATGATCGAAGACACGCTGAAAACGCCCGCCCGGTTGATCGGCATGATCCAACCCTGCGAAGGCCAGATGGGCGGTGCGTCTGGCCTGCATATGATCGGCTGCGCCGGACGACTGACAGCTTTCTCGGAAACCGAAGATGGCCGCTACATGATCACGCTTTCAGGTATCTCGCGCTTCCGCGTACAGGGTGAAATCGAAGGTTTCACCCCTTACCGTCGCTGCAATGTGTCCTGGGCAGGGTTTGACCGCGATACCGGCCCGGTGGAAAAAGACCCCGGCTTGGATCGCGAGAAGTTCTTCCCAACTCTGCGCAACTTTTTCGATACCGAAGAGCTCAGAACCGACTGGGAATCCCTAAAAGAAGCCGAAGACGAGTTGCTGATCAACTCTCTTTCGATGCTTTGTCCTTTTGATCCAGAAGACAAACAGGCGTTGCTCGAAGCGCCGTCTCTTGAAACCCGGCGCGAAACACTTGTCACCCTGATCGAATTCAACCTACGCAGCGGCGGATCAGGCAATGGAGATCTGATTCAATGAGCGATGCCCCGGAATTCGATCGTCACATGCTCGAAGCATTGGTCTGCCCCAGCACACGCGCGCAATTGACCTACGACGCCGAGAAGCAAGAGCTGATATCCAAGGCGGCGCACCTTGCCTATCCGATCCGCAACGGCATTCCGATCATGCTGGTTGATGAGGCCCGTAAGCTCGACTGAGATCTTTGATTTTACAGCGGTTTGCCACGCGCCAATCGCGGCAGATCTCCAGTCAGACCAGCGGCCTCGCGCATCAGTCCACGCCGCAACCCTGGGAAAGCATTGGTCACGCCCAGCCCAATATCCCGTACCGCACGAAGCAAAGAATTATCATTTGAAAACAGGCGATTAAATCCATCTGTCGCCATTGCCAGCGCGGCCGTATCGAACCGCCGCCACTGCTCATAGCGGCCCAATACATCCGCCCGCCCGATGTCTTCGCCGCGTCGCCGTGCATCGGTCAGAACCTCGGCAAGGGCGGCCACGTCCTTCAGCCCCGCGTTCAACCCTTGCCCGGCAATCGGGTGCACCGAATGCGCAGCGTCGCCCACCAAAGCCACGCGTTCAGCCACAAACCGATCAGCCAAAGACAGCGCCAAAGGATAGGTGAACCGCGCTCCGGCCAGATCAATTTCACCGAGAAACGCACCGAAACGCGGGCGAAGCTCGGCCAGATACCCGGCATCATCCATCGCTTGGATCGCGTCAGCCCGCGCGCCGGACTCGGTCCAGACAATCGATGCACGGTTGTCGGTCAGCGGCAAAATCGCCAAAGGCCCGGGCGGCATGAAAAACTGATGCGCGATCCCTTGGTGCGGCTTTTCATGCGACACTGCACAAACAAGCGCTGTTTGGTCATACGCCCAACCAGTCCGCGTTATCCCGGCACTGGCGGCGATGCCGCTTTCCTTACCGTCACAACCGACCAAAAGCCGCGCGCGCAGTGACTTGCCAGACCCATGCGTCACCGTCACGCCAGCCGGGTCGGGCGCAAATTCCGCAACCCGATCCGCATCAATCTGAACCACACCCGCGGCACTTGCAGCTGCCAGAAGGGCAGGGCGCAAATGGCGATCTTCCACCATGAACCCCATCGGCCCTTCTTCGATCTCGGCATGATCGAAGGCCAGCATCAACGGTGAAGGCCCTTCGCCGGCACGCCCATCGGTGACTTTGATCCCAAGGATCGGCTGCACATCCTTGAGTGCGTTCCAAACGTCCAAGGCCTGCAAAACCCGCTGCGAAGCAATCGCCAATGCATAGCTTCGCCCGTCGAAACCAGCTTTGCCGCGCTTCTTTTGCGGCAGAGGGTCGACCAAGGTCACGGCGAACCCCGCGGACCGCAGCGCCAAGGCAAGGGTCAGGCCGTTCAAGCCACCGCCAGCAATCAGGATATCCGTGTCAAATGCCATACTTGGACATATGGGCGCGCCCGGCCCATTGTCCATGCGCTGTCCTGCCGCTACCGTCCTGCAAAACGAAGGAGGGGACATGGACGACTGGCTGACCGCAAGTGCTGCCGATCTGGGGCGCGGCATCGAAGTAGGCAAGATTGACCCGGTCGAGCTGACCGAGGCGCATCTTTCTGCAATCGCCGCGCATCCATTTGCCGACCGCATCTATGCCCGTCTGACCGAAGCCCGGGCCCGCGCCGAGGCAAAGGCCGCTGCTGACAGGGCGAAGCGCGGACTGCGCCGTTCGCCGCTGGATGGTGTCCCGATCTCATGGAAAGACCTTTTTGACACTGCCGGTACCGCAACCGAAGCAGGCTCGGCCTTTCACAAAGGGCGGACACCTGACACTGACGCCCGCGTTCTGGCCAATGCCACCCATGCGGGCCTTATCTGCCTTGGCAAAACCCACATGACCGAACTGGCTTTCTCGGGCCTTGGCTTGAATCCGATCACCGCTTCTCCCCCTTGTATCAACAACCACGAAGCCGTCTCGGGCGGGTCCTCCTCCGGTGCGGCTACCTCAGTCGCCTTTGGCCTGGCAGCCGCAGGGATTGGATCGGATACCGGTGGATCGGTACGCATTCCCAGCGTCTGGAACGATCTGGTCGGGCTAAAAACCGTATCTGGTAGACTGTCTCTGGAAGGTGTCGTCCCTCTTTGTGCCCGTTTTGACACCGTGGGACCGCTCTGCCGCAGCGTTGAAGACGCAAGCCTTTTGCTGGCCGCGATGGAAAATGGCAGGGTCGCCGATCTAACCGGTGCCTCGCTTCAAGGCGTCCGCTTTGCCGTCCTTAAAACCAGCGCTTTCAATGGCATCGAAGACGCCCCGCGCGCGGCCTTCGAGAATGCCGTCGAACGTCTTCAGATTGCGGGCGCAGTGGTCCAAGACCTTGACTTGCCGCTTGTCGAAGACGCGATGTCGCTTGCCCCAATTCTGTTCCCGGCCGAGGCCTATGCCACATGGCGCCATCGGATCGACCCGGACGGCGATCTGATGTACCCGCCGGTCCGCAAACGTTTCCAACAAGGCGCCACCATCAGTGCTGTCGATTTTATCGTTGCGTGGCAAAAGCTTGATCAACTTCGATTGGCTTACAAAGACGCCACTTCTGGGTTCGACGCGGTTATCCTGCCGTCCTGTCCGATACTTCCACCCAAGATCGAAGCTGTAACGACCGACGAGGCGCATTTCACCGAACGAAACCTGATGGCGCTTCAGAACACGCGCATCGGCAACCTGATGGGATTGTCAGCACTGACCCTTCCAACCGGCATCCCATCCTGCGGGATCATGCTGCAAGGGCCGAACGAAGAACGACTGTTGCGCCTTGGCGCGGCCATGGAAGCTGCTTTGTCCTAGTTTCCGGATGCACCTGCGCGGTGCAAATGCCACAAATACAGGCCGCCGGGTCAGATTTGACGCGAAACACCATGGACCCAAGAGAATCCTGCCGCTAAAGTCCTCGCAAAACAGGGCGATACGACCCTGTGTATTGAGGCAGAGATGGTTTTTCCCGAGCGGTTTTCGAACCTTCCGGACTATGCGTGGCCGCGTTTGCGGGCCCTTCTTGACGTCCATGCACCGGGCGGCGATAGGCTCGAGCTGACGATTGGCGAACCGCGTCACGCTTATCCCGACTTTGTCGGTGAAATCATTGCGGCCAACTTGGACGGGTTTGGCAAATATCCCCCGAACAACGGCAGTGACGAACTGCTCAGCGCGATCTCGAACTGGATCGACCGGCGATTTGGCGTGAAACTGGAAGCCGATGCCATCATGGCCCTAAACGGCACGCGTGAAGGTCTTTACAACGCCTGCATGGCGCTCTGTCCCGAGAGCAAGAACGGGAAGCAGCCCGCAGTCCTTATGCCCAACCCGTTCTATCAGGTCTATGCGATCGGTGCCCTTGGCGCAGGGGCAGAACCAGTGTTTCTTCCAACCACAAAAAGCACTGGCTTTCTGCCAGATTTCGGCGCGGTCGATACCGAAACGCTGGATCGAACCGCCATCGTCTTTCTCTGTTCGCCATCGAACCCGCAAGGGGCCGTTGCATCACGCGACTATTGGCGCGATCTTCTAAACCTTGCCGAAAAACATGATTTTCAAGTGTTTTCGGACGAATGCTATTCCGAAGTCTGGCGCGATGAAAAACCCGTGGGCGCAATCGAAGTCGCCAGCGAAATGGGCATCGACCCCGAACGCGTCCTGATTTTTCATTCTCTGTCCAAGCGTTCCAATCTGCCGGGGTTGCGTTCTGGCTTTGTGGCCGGTGGCCCCAAATCCATCGCAGAACTTCGCCAGTTGCGCGCATACGCCGGGGCACCGCTGCCTTTGCCGCTGCAGCGCGCCGCTGAAAAGGTTTGGGCCGACGAAGCCCATGTCGAGGCAAGCCGCCAGAGATACATTTTTAAATACGACATCGCCGACAGCGTTTTTGACGGCATCGACGGCTGCGGGGCGCCCACAGCGGGCTTCTTCCTATGGCTGCCTGTGGAAGAAGGCGAAGCGGCAACGATAAAACTATGGCGCGAGACCGGCGTCCGGGTTCTTCCCGGTGCGTATCTGGCGCGCGAGGTAAACGGGGAAAACCCCGGCAAGGGCTATATTCGCGTTGCGATGGTGGCTGAAGAACAAGAAATGCAGCGTGGATGCGAGCAGATCCGCGACTGTCTTTATAAGTGAGGACTTGAGGCATGGCGTACCAGACACGACACCGCGACCCCCTGTTTGACAGCGATACACAGGCGATTATCGAACGACGAGGCAAGGAACTCGTCGGTCTGCTGTTGTTGGGTCTGGCGTTGATCGTGGCGATGGCGCTGGGGTCTTATTCAGCAGAAGACCCGAACTGGCTGTCTTCAACCGACCGCCCTGCTCAAAACCTTCTGGGACCGATCGGGGCCGCCTTTGCCTCGCCGATGTATGTGATCGCAGGTTATGGAAGCTGGGCCATTGCGGTGGTGCTGGCCGTCTGGGGCGCGCGGTTTGTGTTGCATTACCGCGCCGAAAGCGCGATCGGACGCATGATCTTTGCACCCATCGCGGTCGCTTTGGTCTCGGTCTATTTCTCGACCCACGTGCCCGGCGCCGACTGGCCACATTCCTTCGGTCTTGGCGGTCTGTTCGGCGACACCGTGCTTGGGGCTGTTCTGGGTATTCTTCCCGTTCCAGCCGGCCTCGGTCTGAAACTTCTCTCGTTTGCCCTGTTCTTCGGCAGCATCGCCATGATGGGCTATGCGCTTGGTTTCGAGCGTAACGAGCTTTGGCTTTATGCGCGTTACCTGCTGGGCGGTCTGATCCTGATGTACCACACGCTGCTCTCTGGTCTTGGCCGTGGCGCTTCGGGTACCTGGCAAATGGCCGCGAAGGCCCGCGCAGAAAAGGCGGCCCGCGCACGAACCGCGCCTGAAAAAGATATCAGCGAAGCCGTATTGCAGGCGACGCGCCCATATCGGGATGACACCGAAAAGAAGGGTGGCATCCTGAACATGATGCCCAGCCTTTTGAAACGCCGGGCCGGGCCCGATCCTATGGCGGCGGCACATTTGGACGATGGTGTCAGCGCCCGCGTCCGGGACGCCGTGCAAAACCGTGTGCGCCGCGCCGATTTGCGGGCCGAACCGCCCGTTGTTTCTGATGGTTCGGTGCGCCCCTCGATTGCAATGCTGGATGAAGACGGCGAGATTGCCGAACTGAATGCGCTGGATGATCAGATGATCTGGCCCGAGCCGGAACTTGTAGCACCCGGGACGGCGCGTGTGGGCACACCAAAATCACGCGTGAAAGTGCAGCATGGCACCAAAAAGCCCGCACCTTCGCGCCGGGCCAAGGCCGAAGCTCAGCCGTCGCTGAACTTTGGCGGCAACGCCCCTGATTTCGAGATCCCGCCGCTGACGCTTCTGTCGGACCCGGTGGTTATCGAACGCCATCACCTGTCTGACGAAGCGCTGGAGGAAAACGCCCGCATGTTGGAAAGCGTGCTGGACGACTATGGCGTCAAAGGCGAAATCGTCAGCGTCCGCCCCGGCCCGGTCGTCACCATGTACGAACTGGAACCTGCGCCGGGCCTCAAGGCATCGCGCGTGATCGGTCTGGCCGATGACATCGCGCGGTCGATGTCCGCCCTGTCTGCGCGGGTATCCACCGTGCCGGGCCGTTCAGTCATCGGGATCGAACTGCCGAACGAGAAGCGCGAGATGGTCGTGCTGCGCGAAATGCTAAGTGCGCGCGATTATGGCGACGGCAACCAGCGCCTGCCGCTGGCCCTTGGCAAGAACATTGGCGGCGACCCCGTTATTGCGAACCTTGCCAAGATGCCTCACCTGCTGATCGCCGGTACAACTGGTTCCGGTAAGTCGGTGGCGATCAACACGATGATCCTGTCGCTGCTTTACAAGCTGACACCCGAAGAATGCCGCCTGATCATGATCGACCCCAAGATGCTGGAGCTCAGTGTCTATGACGGCATCCCGCACCTTTTGTCGCCCGTTGTGACCGACCCGAAGAAAGCCGTGGTCGCACTCAAATGGGTCGTGGGCGAAATGGAGGAACGTTATCGCCGCATGTCAAAACTGGGTGTCCGCAACATCGAAGGCTTCAACGGCCGCGTCCGGGACGCGCTGAAAAAGGGCGAGCTGTTCAGCCGCACCGTTCAGACCGGCTTCGATGATGATACGGGCGAGCCAGTGTTCGAGACAGAAGAATTCGCGCCCGAAACCTTGCCCTATATCGTCGTGATCGTTGATGAGATGGCCGATCTGATGATGGTGGCTGGTAAGGAAATCGAAGCCTGCATTCAGCGTCTTGCGCAGATGGCTCGTGCTTCAGGCATCCACTTGATCATGGCCACGCAGCGCCCATCCGTTGATGTGATTACCGGCACGATCAAGGCGAACTTCCCCACTCGGATATCCTTCCAGGTCACCTCGAAGATCGATAGCCGGACCATCCTTGGCGAAATGGGGGCCGAACAGCTGCTGGGGCAGGGCGATATGCTTTACATGGCCGGCGGCGCCAAGATCACCCGAGTTCACGGCCCCTTCGTGTCGGATGAAGAAGTCGAAGAAGTCGTCAATCATCTGAAAAGCTTCGGCTCACCCGAATATGTCTCGGGCGTACAGGATGGCCCCGACGAAGATACCTCGTCCGAGATCGACCTTATGCTGGGGCTGGGCGGTAACACTGATGGTGAAGATGCGCTTTATGATCAAGCGGTTCAGATCGTCATCAAAGATCGCAAATGTTCGACGTCTTACATCCAGCGGAAATTGGCGATCGGCTACAACAAAGCCGCGCGTCTGGTTGAACAAATGGAAGACAACGGTCTGGTCAGTTCTGCCAACCATGTCGGCAAGCGCGAGATTCTGGTCCCCGAACAGAACTGAGCTAAAGCGTTACCCATGTCCCGCCAAGCCGGTGGGGCATGGCGCCAGTTCCCAGCTTGAACCGCGCCAGACCGGGCGCATTGACCGTATCCAGCGTGCCCAGATCAAGCGTTTTGACACCCTTCGCCGAAAGACGTTCAGCCGCGCGCCACAGCAGCAGATTATGCGCATGGGCGGCGCGGCCTCGGGCATTGCTCCACCCGATATGATACGTCGCGGTTGATCCGTGCTGCAGGAACATCATTGCCGCCACCGGCCCGTCACCCTGATCTGCGGCCAGCGTCAGCACCTGTGATTTGTCCACCGAAAGCCAGGCAGCGGTGAAGCTTTCGGGCAACGCCCTATACCCACGGGCTTTCTGCTGAGCCTTGTCCGCCTCGACCAGCCATTGCACCCGATCGAACCGGTTCGGAAGGCGTGCAACGTTCAGCCCGCCGTTCTGAGCAGCACAAAGACGGTTTCGCCACTTCCCGTGAAGCGCCGCCCGGTCGGGCGGATCAATTGGCAAGTAGGCAAGCGTTGCCGGTGTCAGCAACCGCAACCCATGGCTGGCTTCTGTCTCATCCGCGGGCGTGACCGCACAAACTTTTGCCCCCCGCGACCGAAGCGCCTGTCGCAACAGGCGTATCGCTTCCGCGCGCAAACCCGCCTCTACATCCTCAACCCAAACCGGCCCGCGCGTTATCAACGCTCCAAACCGCCGCATCAGAACCTGAGCGATTGCCACCGTCCGACCATCCACCGCAATGGAAACCCGCGCCACCGTGCCACCCAATGCCTCGACGGCAGCGCCATAAACCCAGCGTTGCTGAAGCCCCGCACAGGCCCGGTCGGCCAGCTTGTCCCACTCGCGGCGAGACGTCTTGTTCCAATGCAACTCCACACCCATCGTTAACCATCGATTTACCTAACGATGCGTTAACCTCGCTGATGACCAAAAAGACTGTCATGGGCGTACACGCAGCGCCTCCAAGACTGACGCGTCCGGCCATCCTGATGGTGGCGGTCGTTCTGTTGGCGGTGCTCATAGCGGCGGGTTTGGCACTGGACCCTTACGTTGCGCCCTTTTTTACTGCTGGATAGGCGCTGGCACGCGCATGTTATGGCTTGTCACTGGCAGGACGGGCAGCTTGGGCTTATATCGAACCCAACGACCTAAGTGAGGCCAAAGACATGTATCGCCGAACCTTTCTTGCCACCGCCGCTGCCTTTGCTGCGACCCCTGCGCTTGCCGCGAAACTGTCGCTGGACGACCTCTCGCGCTATCTTAACGGGATCACATTGGCCAAATCGGATTTCACGCAGGTGAATGACGACGGCACATTGGCAACGGGCACATTCTTCATCAAACGCCCCGGGCGTATGCGGTTCGAATACAATCCACCTGAAAAGCTTCTGGTAATGGCCGGTGCTGGACAAGTCGGCATCTTCGACGGCAAGTCCAATGTGAAGAAGGCCGAGCGTTATCCGCTGCGCCGCACGCCGCTGAACCTAATCCTGGAAAAGAACGTGAACCTCGCCCGCCGCAACATGGTGGTTGGCCACGACTTTGACGGCACAGCGACCGTCGTAACAGCACAAGACCCCGAACATCCCGAGTACGGCAGCATTCAGCTAAAGTTCACGGAAGGTCCGGTTGAGCTAAGACAATGGATCGTGAAAGACGGTCAAGGGTCCAAGACGACCGTGATCCTTGGCAAATTGACCAAGATGAACGACTTCCCGACCACGCTGTTCAACATCAGCTACGAAGAAGGCCAGCGCGGCGGCTAGATCATCCCGCAAGAGCGAAGCTGACTATCATACATCACAGCGCGGTTGGCGACTTCGTCCGACACCCGCAGCAGCCAGGCTTTCTTGTGGAAGCTGCCCCGTGCATAGCCGGTGCGCCCCTCGTGATACGCCAGATACTGGTGTTTAGCGTCCGAAACCGGGATGCCAAGCGAGTCCTGCGATTTCGCAAAGTACCAGCCCATAAAGTCTGTGGCGTCGCGAATATCGTCACGCCGTGCCGACCATCCGCCATGTTCGTCCTGATATTCTTCCCAAGTGCCGTCCAGCGCCTGGCCATAACCATAGGCCGAGCTTTGCCGCCCCATCGGGATAACGCCCATCTTGTACTGATGCGGCGTACGGGCATTGCCGATAAACTTGCTCTCTTGGTAAATCGTTGCCATCTGCACCGCGACGGGGACGCCCCAACGCGATTGAGTGCGTTGCATGGCCGACAGATAACTTGGCCGCTGCTGAACGATCGAACATGCGTTATCCAAATCTCGCGGCGGCGCATAGTTACTGCTTCCGCAGGCGGACACGAATAGAAGTAGAATCAGGATGCGAATGGGTCTGCTCATTGCCTCTATCGCTTTTATTGTTTTCCTTTGGATAACAAAAAAACCAATGATGGGAAAGCGTCAATCAGGGCGCAACACAACTTAAGCGTGTTAACTGTCGGAAACCGCTCATTCTTCTCACTGTATGGTGGTTATTCACAGTTTGTTTCCCCGATTTTCAAGGAATTCCATCGACATGGACCGGAAGGCTGTCTTAGTTAGACATACAGGGGGAACTGAGTTGATGTTCAAAACACGGGCAAAATACGCCTTAGGACAAGTTGTTCGACACAAAAAACATCCTTTTCGGGGTGTTATTTTCGATGTTGATCCGATCTTTTCGAATTCCGAGGAATGGTATCAAGCCATTCCCGAAGACAGCCGACCTAAAAAAGAGCAGCCTTTCTATCACCTGTTGGCCGAAAACGATCAAAGCTACTATGTGGCCTACGTGTCCGAGCAAAACCTGGTGGCAGACTATTCCGGCCAACCCGTCGAGCATCCTGATCTTCCAGAGTTTTTCGGCGACTTCGATGACGGGCACTACCCAATCCAGGTCCAACTGAACTAACCCCTTAACTTCCCGGTGACCGGCGCGGCGTTAGTATCCGACTGCGATGCCGTCTTTGCGTGGATCAGAAGCACCGATCAGGACACCTTGTTTGGCGTCGATCAAGATCGCCTGAGCACCGCCGATTGGCCCATCAGGACGGACCATTTTGTGGCCAAGAATCATAAGATCGGAGCAAGTGGTCTCACTCAGCCCGTCTTCAACCTGTAACAACCCACTGATCGGGTCTGCAAAAGCCCGAGGGCAGTCAATCGCTTCCTGTGGGTCCATGCCGAAATCTTGCATGTTCGACAGGAAATGCGCGTGGCCCGTCGCCTGATACTGACCGCCCATTACGCCAAATGTCATATCGACCGTGCCATCCTTGGCGCGCATTGCGGGAAGGATGGTGTGCATCGGACGCTTGCCCGGACCCGCCTCATTCGGATGGCCTGGGGTCAGGTTGAAACCACAGCCGCGATTGTGGAACAAAATGCCGAACTTCGGGCTGGCGATGCCGGACCCGAAACTTGCAAAGATCGAATAGATCAGGCTGACAGCCATGCCATCCTTGTCCACCACCGTAATCAACACCGTGTCGCGGTGGACGGCTTCTGTCAAAGGCGCCGGTGCTGCCATGGCACGCTTCGGGTCGATCAGGCCGGCCAGTGCCTTGGCGGTATCGGGCGAAATCAAATGCTCAAGCCGCGTCATGTGATCGGGGTCGGCCAAAAAACGGTTTCGCGCATCATAGGCCAGCTTGGTTGCTTCGGCTTCGATATGCAGCCGGTCAGGGCCATTCGGATCCATCGACGCCAGATCGAACTGCTCCAGAATACCGCACAGCAAAAGTGCGGTTACACCCTGTCCATTCGGTGGATGCTCGATCACATCATGTCCGCGGTATGGACCTTGGATCGGGTTGTCGAACGTGGCCTCGATACGCGCAAAGTCTTCAGCAGTATGCGTGCCTCTGATGGCGGAAAGCGCGGATAGCATGTCGTCGGCAACTTCGCCTGAATAGAATCCATCGCGGCCCTTGGCGGCAATCTGGCGCAGAACTTCGGCCTGCGCTGGAAGCGAAAACTGCTCGCGGGCCTTATAGGCGTCGCCGTCATTCAGAAAATGTCGGCGGGCGTCATCGTTCATTGCGGCACCAAGTGGTCCGATGTCGAAAGCAACGCGTGCCGCGATGGGAACACCTTCCTCATAGTAACGAATGGCAGGAGCAAGACATCGATCAAGGCCGATGCGCCCAAACTTTTCGGACAAACGGCAGAACGCATCAACGGCGCCGGGCAGAGTGATCGAAGCAGCATGACCGGGCTCGATCTTGGTTACCCCATCGCTTCGCAAGGCATCTGCATCAAGGCCCATTGGGGCCCGACCCGATCCGTTTAGCGCTGTGACCTCATTTGTCCCAGCGGGTTTGACCAAGACAAAGCAGTCGCCGCCAAGACCGGTCATGTGTGGTTCGCAAACGCCTAACAATACGGCACCTGCAATGGCCGCATCGGCCGCGTTGCCACCGGATTTGAGAACGTCAAGCGCCTCGGTCGCTGCCAAAGGATGCGAGGTCGCAACCATACCGTTGGTGGCGTGAACCGGCGATCTGCCAGGGAAGTGAAAATTGCGCATGTTCAGGGTTCCGTTCTGCTCGTGCTGAACCTAACGAACGGCAACAAGAAGGCAACCATGGGGGTGTTAGTCCTCGGCATCGCGTGCTGGGTGGGGGCTAAAAACATTCACGATGCCGAGGGAAGCTTTGCAGCTCCCCCAACGGCATGACTCCAAGAATGGGCTGCATTGGGGCGCAATTGTGTCAAGAATCTGTCACCGTCTACGATCTGATCGAAAGAGCAACCGTCGCGCTTCGACCGCCAATAGAAGTAATAAGTTACAAAGAGTTATACTGAAGGGGCTTCCGCGCTTGGCAAGTGAAGCTCGTGCTATTCGTCGTCGACAACGAAGTGCGTCTCCGGAAAAATCGATGTCAAAGCGAGCAAAGCGGTTACAGCTTTGAGACGCTGCCGCGCGGCTACCGGGACCGCTACTCAGCTCCGATCCGAATTCGAAACAACAGAATGTTCTGATCGTCCCGCCGATCATAAACCAGATCACGCACGATTTCGCGGATCAGGTACCAACCGTAACCACCTTCCGGCATGGCATCGTCGGGACAGAACTCACTCATCGGGTGATTGCCGATTGGCGCCCTACCTTTTGGCATAGGGCGACCCTTATCGGTGATCTCGAACATGAGCGCGCTGTTTCGGCGCCGGACTGCGAGGCCTATCTTGCCAGGTTCGTCCGCAGGATAGGCATGCTCGACAATGTTGTTCAGGACTTCGGCTAGAACGATCTCAACCGAACTGGCATCATCAGCAGACACACCCGAAGCAAAGAGTTGGTCGACTGTGGTTTGTATCCAGCGCCGGACCCACCGAAAATCGGCAGGAAACGTCTCGTTGACAATGACGTCTATGCCCGAAGACGTGGAATGCGCGTCAGTGGCGCCGTCATGTGGCATTGGTGGCGTCCTGTTGCGCGGCGTCAACATCTGGGAAGATCCGGAACACACGATCCATCCTGGTGATGCGGAAGACCTTTTCTACGGCTGGTGTCAGTGCCGCCAAGTCAAGCTTCCGCGCGCGTCCCAGCTGCTTCATCGATCCCACAACAGCGCCCAGCCCGCTGGAATCGAGAAACTCGACATTCTGCATATCCAGGATCACTCGCTCGGAGGGGTGCGTGGTAAGTTCCAACATCTTGTCCTTGAACCGCACTGCGACCGCAGCATCGATCCGTTGGTCCTTGACCGTAACAACCAAAGCATTGCCAATTTCAGCGGATGTCATCTGCATCAACAGGGTTCCCTTCACCTAAACCTTTCCGGCACCCTAGACGGAAGGGGTTACCATTCTGTAAGCAAGTGCGATGCAAGAGACTGTCGAATATGCCGGGCTAAAAGCCCGTGTCATGTCCCTGACCGAAGGTGAACATGACCCGATCGCCTTGATGGCGACGGTGGCGTGCGAAGTGCATCATTCCGACAGCCGCTTCGACTGGACGGGTTTTTATCGGGTTGTTGAGCCCGAGCTGCTCAAAATCGGCCCGTATCAGGGCGGCCACGGTTGTCTGGTCATCCCGTTTTCCAAGGGTGTTTGCGGTGCCTGTGCACGCACGGGCAAGGCGCAGCTTGTGCCGGATGTCGACGCCTTTCCCGGCCATATCGCCTGTGCATCCTCCACCAGATCCGAACTGGTCTTGCCGGTGCGCAACGGAAGCGGTGCCCTGATCGCCGTCTTTGATATCGACAGCGATCAGCCCAACGCTTTCACGGCAGAAGATGCCAACAATTTAACAGAAATGCTCACTATGATTTTTGGAGGAGTACGATGAAAGGTAGTTGTCTGTGCGGGTCAATCACCTTCGATGTCACCGCTGCACCGCAAGGATATGCCTGTTGCCACTGCAGGCAGTGCCGCAAGCAATCGGGCCATGTTTGGGCTTCGGCCTATGTCTCTGATGATGCGCTGAATATCTTGGGCCCGGTGCGCTGGTACCAGTCTTCCGACAAAGCGCGGCGCGGGTTTTGCCCGACGTGCGGATCATTCCTGTTCTGGAAACACGCCGATGACGACCACATCTCCTTCTCGCTGGGGTCAATTGACGGGCCAACTGGGGTGGCGCTGACAAAGCACATCTTTACCGCGGAAAAAGGCGACTATTACGAAATTACCGACGGTCTGCCACAGTCGTGAGCGACTTCTATGCCCCTCCCAATGCCCCGCTGGAACTCATCCACGCGGATCACCAAGTTTTGGTCGTTGTCAAACCCGATGGTCTTTTGTCGGTGCCCGGAAAGGGCGCGCATCTGGCCGATTGCTTGTTGGCACGCGTACAGGCCGTCTATCCCGACGCGCTTTTGGTACATCGCCTTGATCGCGACACCTCGGGTGTCATGGTGTTCGCCCTGACACGGCATGCACAACGCCATTTGGGGCTGCAATTCGAAAAGCGGCAGATCAAGAAAGCTTACGTTGCGCGTGTCTTGGGCAGGGTTGCCGAGAAAACAGGGACGATTGACTTGCCGCTAACGGTCGACTGGCCCAACCGCCCGCTTCAGATGGTCGATCATGAAAACGGCAGGTCCGCAGTCACGGACTGGCGGGTCATGAAATCCAGCGACGAGGAAACCCGGCTTAGGCTGTTCCCCAAAACCGGGCGGTCGCATCAACTGCGTGTGCATTGTCTGGCGATCGGTCATCCGATCCTTGGCGATCCGCTTTATGCTGTCGGCCCGGCCCGAAATTTTCCACGCCTTATGCTTCACTCCGAAAGCCTGCGCTTTCGCCACCCGGATGGCGGCAAGGGTATGAACTTCTCGGCAAAAGTGCCGTTCTAAGCGGTAAAAATATCCGGGCCAGGTCGACCGCCCCTTCCAGGGTCACCCTGAACTCCTTCTGGAGCGGCCGCCCCACAGCGGCGCCCGCATAAACAACGGGTCAGGTTGAGAACGGGTTAAGCGGGTAACGGCGCAATATCAAAAAGCGTGATATTGCTTACCTGAACCACGTCGCCCGACATTCCCATCGGAAGGATCAGACGCGTCGCGCCGTCGAAAGCGATTTGATAGGTAACGTCGCCAGCCAGAACCGACGAGGTAATGACCGGCGTATCGTCCGATACAAAACGACTGTCGTAATATAGGTGAATCTGGTCAACGCCCGGGTCAAAATCATGCGCAGTTGCAGGCGTCCCGCCGATCCACGTGCCGATAATGAACGTGTCGCCCGCGCCATCTGCGTTGGTCGTGGCAAACTCGCCCCATGCCTGATCGCCGGTGCCCAGAACGATGCGATCCGTACCTTCCCAGCCCTCTAACGTGTCAAACCCGTCATCGCTGCTGTCCGGCACCGAGGCAAAATCGCCGATAATCCCGATCAAGGTGTCATCGCCCGGGCCACCCTCCATGGAATCAGCACCCTCGTTGCCCGTCAGGAAGTCCGCACCCGGCCCACCGCGCAGCACATCATTTCCCCCGTCACCTTCCAGAAAATCGGCGTTCAAAGCGCCTTCTAGGGTGTCATTGCCAGCGCCGCCGCGCAGTTCGTCATTCCCCGCGCCGCCCCGAAGCGAGTCGAGACCGGTGCCACCGCCCAGCGTGTCGTTTCCATCGCCGCCAAGCAGAGTATCATCGCCGATGTCTCCGTAGACCTCGTCATTACCGGCGTTGCCATCGAGAAGATCGTTGCCGATACCGCCGTTAATCGTGTCGTTTCCGCCGCGTCCTTCGATGACATCATCGAATTCGGTGCCGGTAAGCAGATCAGGCCCAGAGGTGCCGCCGCTGCCTCCGACTGTCGGATCTTCGCCAGACGTGCCGCCGCCTCCGCCACTGCCACCAAGACCAGCAAGACTGACAGCCAAACCAGCGCCCAAAATAAGAAGAAGCAGTTCCATTGTGTCTCACCTTTGGATCAAACCAAGTATCTTTCTTTCTCGGCAATTTCTCAAGCGCAAAGCCCAGATGAAAAAAGACTTCCAATCAGGTCAGGCGTCACCTATACGCCTGCTTTCGGAGCATTAATGTGCTCTACACCCTCCACGGGCCTTGCTGGACGACATCCCGGCTTGCGCCATCGTCAGAAGGAGACCCCGATGTCGATTACTGCTGAAGAAAAAGCCAAGGTCATGAAAGACTTTGGAACCAAAGAAGGCGATACCGGTTCCCCCGAGGTTCAGGTTGCCATCCTGTCGTCGCGTATCGCGACTCTGACCGAGCACTTCAAGACCCATAAGAAGGACAACCACTCGCGTCGTGGCCTTCTGAAACTGGTGGCTCTGCGCCGTAAGCTTCTTGATTACGTCAAGAAGAAAGACGAGAAGCGCTATCAGGACCTGATCGAACGTCTGGGGCTTCGCCGCTGATCTTTGTTTCGCCGCGCCTTTGGCGCGTCGACCGACTGGGGGGTGTTACCCCCCAGACCCCCAAGCGTATTTTTGGCAATATGAAGAGCAGCCTTTTTGCGCTTCTGTGCGATGGGTGACACTTTCGAAATTTTTCTGGTGATCGCGCCGGGGCTGGAAGGATTTCTGGCCGATGAGGCACGCGCATTGGGGTTTACGGTGAACGGGACCCTTCCGGGTGGTGTCGAGCTGACCGGGGATTGGCCCGACGTCTGGCGTGCCAATCTGGAACTGCGGGGCGCCACGCGGGTGCTTGTCAGGGTGGCCGCTTTTCGTGCCATGCATCTGGCGCAACTCGATAAGCGGGCGACCAAGCTGCCTTGGGGCGACTGGCTGACGGCCGATTTGCCGGTCCGGGTCGAAACCACCTGCCGGAAGTCCCGGATTTATCATGACAAGGCCGCAACGCAGCGAATTGAAGGTGCGATTGCTGCTGCTGGTATTCCGCTGGATCCAAAGGCAGCTTTGGTCGTGAAGGTCCGGATCGAGGATGATCTTTGCACGATCAGTCTGGATACATCCGGCGCATCGCTCCACAAGCGCGGACTGAAAACCCAAGTGAACAAGGCACCGATGCGCGAAACGCTAGCGGCGTTGTTCCTGCGGGCATGTGATTTTGATGGCAGTGGTCCGGTGCTGGATCCGATGTGCGGATCGGGTACATTTCCGATCGAAGCCGCCGAGATGGCCGCCGGTTTGCAGCCCGGTCGGGCGCGGAGTTTTGCTTTCGAGCAGCTTGCAAGCTTTGATGCCGACGCCTGTGCCCCTTTGCGGCGAAAAGTGCCGCAGCCCGATGGCCCGGTGCAGTTCTATGGATCAGACCGTGATCAGGGCGCAATTGCCATGAGCATTGAGAACGCCGAACGGGCAGGGGTCACCGCCACCACCCATTTTGAGCACTGCGCCATTGGAGATATCTCGCCGCCCGATGGCCCAACCGGATTGGTCATTGCGAACCCGCCTTACGGTGGGCGGATCGGCAACAAGGGCGCCTTGCACGGGCTATATGGGGCATACGGCAAGGTGCTGACCGAACGTTTCAAGGGCTGGCGCGTGGGGCTGATCACAGCCGATGGCGGGCTGGCGCGCAGCACCGGGTTGAACTGGGATAAGCCCGGGCCAATCGTTGATCATGGTGGCACGAAAATCCGGCTTTGGCAGGCAAAGCTCTAGCCTTCCTCGAACGGATCCCACTCGTCCTCGACCTCTTCCAGCGAAGCTTCGGCGGCCGCTGCGGCGATCTTTTCCGGTGTCAGGATTTCGCCTATTTTGCCCTTTGGAAAGGCCTTCAGGATCGCCGCGACGGTTGGATCGTCCTGCGCGGCCTCTTTCAGTTTCACCGTCTCAGTGTCCCGCGCCTCAAGGATCGAAGGCGCGCCGCCCTCGTTTGTCACCGTCACCGTCCAGCGCACACCGGTCCACGATTGCAGCCGTTGGCCAAGACGTTGCGCCAAATCGGCGGGGGCCTTGGGCGTAGGCTCAAACTCGATCCGGCCCGGTTGATAACTGACCAGACGAATACCGTCCTCAACCTCGACCACCAGTTTCATGTCGCGGTTGGCACGGATCAGATCCAGCACGCGGGCAAATGTCGGGAACCGCGCCAAGGCGCTTTCCGGCGCCTGAGCCAATGCCACCTGCGCGCCGGACGCCGTCACGCCGCCTGAAGAGGACATTTCCACATTTCCTGTCGCCACAGAATCGGTCCCCTGCCTTGAGGCGGTTCCACCGCCGCCGCCGCCACCACCGCTCGGCGAATTTGGGGCAGGAGGAGGCGTCGCATCCTTAAGCTTGGCCACCAGATCACCCGGCGTTGGCATATCGGCCACATGGGTCATCCGGATCACGGCCATTTCGGCAGCCATCATGGTGTTCGGCGCGTGGGTCACTTCTTCCAGCGCCTTCAGCCCCATCTGCCACATGCGCGTCAACACAGGCATCGGCAGCTTTTCGGCCATCTCGCGGCCACGCATGCGTTCATCAGGCGACACGGTTGGATCGTCAGCCGCTTCGGGCGTGATGCGGATGACGCTGATCCAGTGGGTGATCTCGGCTATATCGCGCAAGATCGCCAGCGGATCGGCCCCATCAGCATATTGCGACGACAGTTCCGACAAAGCGCCCGCGGCATCGCCGGTCACGATCTGCTCGAACAGGTCCATGACGCGACCTCGGTCGGCCAGCCCCAGCATAGCGCGCACCTGATCGGCACCGGTTTCACCGGCACCATGGCTGATTGCCTGATCCAGAAGCGACGTCGCATCCCGTGCCGACCCTTCAGCCGCCCGCGTGATCAATGCCAAAGCATCATCGGTGATCTCGGCCCCTTCGGACGCAGCAATCCGGCGGAGCATGGCGATCATCACTTCCGGCTCGATCCGGCGCAGATCAAACCGCTGGCAACGCGACAGCACCGTCACGGGAACCTTGCGGATTTCCGTTGTGGCAAAGATGAATTTCACATGGGCAGGCGGTTCTTCCAGCGTCTTCAGAAGCGCGTTGAATGCGCTGGTCGACAGCATGTGAACTTCGTCGATGATGTATATCTTGTAGCGCGCCGAAGCCGCCCGGTAATGCACACTGTCGATGATCTCGCGGATGTCGTTCACACCGGTGCGCGACGCCGCATCCATCTCCATCACATCGACATGCCGACCCTCGGCGATCGACACGCAATTCTCGCAAACTCCGCACGGCTCGGTCGTAGGGCCGCCAGAGCCATCCGGCCCAATGCAGTTCATACCCTTAGCGATGATCCGTGCGGTCGAGGTTTTCCCCGTGCCGCGAATGCCGGTCAGAATGAAGGCTTGCGCAATGCGGTCGGCGTCGAAGGCATTCTTCAACGTCCGCACCATGGCGTCCTGTCCGACAAGATCGGCAAAGGTTTCTGGCCGGTATTTCCGGGCCAGAACCTGATACGTTTGTTCGCTGGTCTCGCTCATGCGCCTCGCCGGATTCGGACTAAGCGTCAGGTTAAACCGCGCGCGACCAAGGGTCCACCTGTCAGTCCTTCAGATAGCCCCAGATTTCATCTTTCAGATGGGCCCGTTGCTTGCGAAGATCGACCTGGGCCAAATCCTCCATCGGCTCCACATTGGTTTCAGCCCGGTGCACGGCGCGATTGACATCGTGATACTCATCGAACAGGCGGGCGAAATGCGCATCGCTTTGTTTGAGGTCGTGCATTTTCTGAACCTGATCCGGAAACTCTTCGATCAATTCGTGCGGTGTGTGTGACATACGGGTGCTCCTGTTTGGTACGCACCACCGTGAAGGATCTCACAGCACATGACCTTGATCTGGGTCAACTGTCAGAGAAACCAGAGAATAAAGCCCGTTGCGACAGCACCAGCCGAAAGAAGTCCGGCTATCAGACTTATGCGGATCGTACTTTGGCTTTCTGTCACATGTTCGGTCATACGGGCCTGTGACCTGCGGGCGTTGTACCACGCCGCCCAAAAAATCAGAACTGCCACCAAAATAAAGATGGTGGCCACAGCTTTGGGCACCCAGTCAGGCTCGAAGGGTCGAAATAGCGCGCGAAGACCAAGGGCGACCGCGACAGAAGCCATGCCTGTGCGCATCCATCCGGCAAAGGTACGCTCGTTGGCCAGCAAGGTGCGATCTTCGGCCCAGTCGGTCCGATCTTCGGCAAGTTCATTCTTGTCACTCATGCGGGGTAACTCTATCGCACCTGTGCGAAAGGCCAAGGGCCTCGAATGCGTGCATCTTCATCCCAAGTCCTCCGACGCGCTACACTTCACCAGCCGTTCGGGTCGGCATCCCGGTTTGCGTTATCGGCACCCCTTATCAGCAACTATAGACACCCGTCGGTCAAACTGCTGTGCCGCAGATGGATCAGCACACAGCAAGAATGGCGGGTGGGAAAAGTATTATTCGAGATAGTGGACAGCCTTATAGACATCATACTGCAAGTCAAAAATCCTGTGCTGACTGTGTTATTGCTTCGGTTTTTCTGTCAATGCTCGTTCTCAAGGCCGGGGTTGCGTTACCGCGCCGCTCTGTTCAAGTGGCGGGTGACCTGGATGTGGCCGCCTATCTCGCCGACTGGGCCGAAGCGTACCCAAGACAGGTGGTGGATCATGGGGTTGTCTGACTATCGCATCGCTGAACTGCCCTTGGGCACCGGGTATTTGGGCATCGCGCCCATGCCCGGTCGAACCGGTGCCTATCAGGCCGATCTCAACACTATCCTGCGCTGGGGCGCTGCGCTGGTCCTGACCATGACCACAGCAGAGGAAATAAGGCGGGCGGGCATCACCGCCTTCAAGAACGATCTGAGCGCCGCAGGCGTCGCGTGGCACCACCTGCCAATCCCCGATTTCGGCGCCCCCCCGGCTGATACCGCCGCTCTCTGGCCCGAAGTGTCAGCAGAGGCGCACGCCTTGCTGGACAGG
The DNA here is from genome assembly GCA_963841595.1 of uncultured Alphaproteobacteria bacterium. GTDB lineage: Bacteria > Pseudomonadota > Alphaproteobacteria > Rhodobacterales > Rhodobacteraceae > CAWJDD01. Next base: position 614,211 of record CAWJDD010000005.1, read on the forward strand.
GGAGGCCGTGTGCTTGCGCATTGTTACGGTGGCTGCGGCCGCTCGGGCATGGCGCTGATGCGGCTGATGGTCGAAGCGGGCGAGGACGCTGATCCAGCGCTGGAACGGCTCCGCAAAGCCCGTCCCTGTGCGGTCGAAACCGAAGATCAGCGCGCATGGGCCGCAATCCCGATGTTTCAACGAAACGGCTGGATACAATGACCGGCCCCGGCGATGGCGCACGGCTTTGGCTGACGGTGTTGTTCGCCGCCTGGATCATGGCTTTCGCCTTTGCCTTCTATGCCGCCGCCGTGAGTTCGCCAGGTTCGGTCCGCGCAGTGGCATTTTTGGGCTGGCAGGGCGTTGCGGGCATCATTGCTGTGGCCGTCTTCGGCATATCCCGGCAATGGCCGAAGGGGGCTACGGTCCGTACACTGGGGGCCGTTCCGTTGATCCTCGCCGCTTTGATTGTGCTCGGTATTCTTGGGATGGCTTTCTGGACAGGCGCGGTCTAAACAGGCAATCGAATTGGCAGACTTGGTGAGCGTTTCGGCGTGTTTTGCGAGTTAAGGAAGTTAAGATGACCCGTCCTTTCACCATTGATCCCGGTTGGTCTGCGCTTTTGTCCGACATGGCTGAACGACCTGCTGACCTGTTGCGTATGGCGCGCTTGCCAGAAGATCTCTTTGCCCGTCACAGGCCAGTCCTCGAGCCAGATGACTATTACCGTTTCTGGTCCACGATGAGCGAAGCCTTGAATTCGGAACCGTCCGCGCTGCTTCTTGGCCAGACGCTTGCACAGACACGCTTCAGCCCACCGCTCTTTGCGGCGCTTTGCAGCCCGGACCTGACAGCCGCTCTGACCCGGCTAGCCGGCTATAAGCCCCTGATCGGTCCCATACGACTTGAAGTCCACGACACGATGGGCGGTCTCGAAGTGACAATGCACGCAGAAGACACCATGTTGCCCCCGGAAATCACCGTGGCCCAACTTGTGTCGCTGGTGCACACTGCCCGGCAGGCGTTGGAGAAAGACATCCGTCCCATTGCCGTCGAACTGCTCAATCCACCGACCCACCCCGATTATCAGGCCTATTTCGGTCGTCCTTTGCGCAAGGGGCCCTTCGACCGCGTCGTTTTCACGCGCGAAGATGCCAAAAGCCCCTGCTTGTCCCCCGAAACGGCGCTGTTTGACCAGTTCGAGCCTGACCTTCGCCCGCGTCTGGACGCTTTGACCCCCGATGCATCGATGTCCGATCGAGTCCGCGCCGTCTTGATGGAGGCCCTTCCAGGTGGGCAGGCCGAAGCAGCGACGGTTGCCAAACGCCTTGGCCTGTCGACGCGAAGCCTGCAACGCCGCCTTGCCGCTGAAGGCACGGGTTTCAAAGACGAATTGCAAACGCTGCGTGCCCGGCTTGCGCGTCATTACCTGCAAGACGCTCAACATCATACCAGCGCCGAAATCGCGTTTCTGTTGGGGTACGAAGACCCGAACTCATTCATCCGAGCCTTTCACGACTGGACAAGTACAACGCCCGAAGCGCTGCGCCGTGACCTGAAAAAGGAGGGTTAGGTGAGAGGCTGGACAACGACCCAAGCGGGGCTCGTTACGGCTGCTTCCTTCCGGATCTGACCGGGTTGGCGAGGCGCTCGCCCGCGCCAACCTCTCGAGAATTTTATGTAAATACCTCGGCCACGAAATGCAACCGATTCATCCCTTACTCTGAAATTAAGTCCTTCCGGCTATCAACTGGCCACGGCTTTGTTCGAATGGGTAAACTGGTGAAGTTAAGATACTTTCTTGTCCTGATCTTCTTCATACTCGCGCTCACCCCGGTACTTCTGTTCCGGGCGTGGCCCTATTCGGCTGTGATCGAAAACGAATATCAAGAGGCACGGGAACGTCACCTGTTTCTGGCGCGAAACATCGGCGTTTCGCTTGAACATTATCACCGTGACGTCAGCGCCTTCTTCAATCTGCTGACGGACGACGTGAAATCCTGGGACCGGCTGCCGCACTTTGCGGATATTCTGGAAAATCTTCATCTTCGATACGTTTGCATCACCGATCGCACGACCGGGCGTGTCGCGGCTTCGGTGACGCTGAAGCACATCTCATGCCCCGATGTTATGCCTGCGGCCTCTCTGCAGCGTCTAAATGACATGGTCATTGTGGGCGAAATTGCCTTTGGCGAAGTTGTCGCCGGACCGGATGACGAAAACGAAATGCATCTGGTCACTCTCATTGATGAAAACACGCTGGCAGTGGGTGCGATCCAAACGACCTACTTTCAGGAATTGGGCGGGGCCATCGCCTACAGTGTTGATGGGAAGCCAATAATCGTTGATCATATGGGCAATGTCCTGTTCCACCCATTGCCCGATTGGGTCGCTGAACGGCGCAACATTGCCAGCTTGCCTGCTGTTCAGCGCATGATGTTAGGTGAAACCGGCGTCGCCAGCTTTTATTCGCCGGATCTTCAAGGCCAGGTGGTTGCTGGTTTCACCGCCGTTGAAAATGTTGGCTGGGGCGTCATGATCCCGCAACCGGTCACTGAAATTCTTAATCGCGCCGACAACGTGCGTCAGTCGGCGATCTTTGTCTTGCTTCTGGGCGTCGCAGGTTCGCTGTTCTTTGCGCTTTTCATATCGGTTCTGACGGCGCGGCCGCTGGAACAAATGACGGTTGCAGCCCGTCAGATTGCCGGCGGCGATTTGGTCGTGCCACTCAAATCGCGCTGGCTTTCCTATCTCCCCTTCGAATTGCGCGAGCTTCATCAAAGTTTCCACGATATGGTCCTGCAATTGCGCGAAAGCATCACCAAGGTAAATACGCTTGCCTTTGTGGACACGGTGACCGGGTTGGCAAACCGTGAGTACTTTCGGCGGCGCGTCACGGCCTTCGTCGAGGGGGCCGCCGTTGACGACGATGCGACGCTTTTGTTCCTCGACCTCGACGGGTTCAGGACGGTCAACGATACAAAGGGCCATGATGCTGGCGATATAGTTCTGAAGAAAGTCGCCGAGCGTTTGAACGACATCCTGTCGATGCCGCCGTTTGCGCACCAGAATCCCGATGAAAACAAGATAGTGAAACGCCTCAGTGATCCTGTGATCGCGCGGCTTGGTGGTGATGAATTTGCCGTCTTTCTGCCCGATACCTGCGCCGATGAAGCAACCAAAATTGCCAACCAGATGCTGACCGCTCTCAATGCGCCCTTTGACATCTCTACTGGCCATGTCACGCTAAGTTCCAGTATCGGGGTCGCACGTTTTCCCGAACATGCATCGGAATATTCAAGCCTGCTAAAGGCCGCCGATATCGCCATGTATGACGCCAAGCGGTCCGGCAAAAATCAGGTCCAGCACTACTTCAATGACATTCCGGGGCGCCAAGAAAGTCGCCACCACCTTGCCCATGATCTGCACTCGAATGAATTCGCCGACCAGATGGACATGTTCTTCCAGCCGATCTATCGCACCGATGATATGTCATTTGCGGGGGTCGAAGGACTGATCCGCTGGCATCATCCTAAAGAGGGCTTGTTGGAACCGAAGGATTTCCTTTCAGTCGCCTCCGCTCTGGGCCTGGAACGTCAGATCGACAAAATGACGTTGCAAAGGTCGACAGACATTCTGTCTGAACTTGCCATGCGCGGCTTTGACCCGATCAGCCTTTCTTTAAACCTGTCGATGGATCGTCTGATCGACCGCCCCTTCATGGACACTCTCATCGGAAGTTTACCGCTGCCATTCAACCTGTCGATCGAACTGGTGAAATCCAGCCATCTTGATGTTCTCGACAGTCGGATTTTTTGGGCCGTTGACCGGTTGCGAGAGGCAGGGGTCGCAATCGAACTTGACGATTTCGGGTCGACCCATGCGTCCGTTTCATCGCTTTTCGATCTGGGGCCTCGTCGCATCAAGCTGGACAGCGGTCTTGTCGGGCGAATTTTGGACAGCAGTCAAATTGCTTCCATCGTCAAATCGATCATCGACCTCGCTCACAACCTTGGGGTCGAGGTCGTGGGCAAAGGCGTGGAAAACATGAAGCAACTCTCGCTGCTGAATGAACTCGGCTGCGACTATGTTCAGGGCTATGCCCTGAACATGCCGATGACCCGTGAAGAGCTTATCGTGTCGCTGTCAAACCCCAAAGCCGCACAAGGCTAAAGCTTCAACCGGAACAAGGCGAACCCGTCAGCACCGTCTCCTGCAGGCGCGATATCCACGGATTTCAGATCGTCGACGTAATCCGCCGCTTTCGGCCCGGTCTCGAACAGGACCGATGTGTCGGCCAGCGGCGCAAAGCTCCAGTTCGCGTCCGCCGAAGGCTCGATCGTGCCCTGTTCGACGATATACCGCACAATGACGTCACGGTTCGTATCCGGCGCCTCGAAAATAATGGTCGAGCCATCAGCCCCCGGAAATGCACCGCCGCCGCCCGCGCGATAATTGTTTGTGGCAATCGACAAATTCCATGTCGTCCGTAACAGGCTGCCCGTTGTACATCAGGTTCTTGATCCGGTTGGCCTCTGCGTTCGCCAACTCGCCTTTAGGCGCAAACTTCGACGGTTCCGACAGGTCGATCTGATAGGTTACTCCATCGATCACATCAAAGTTGTACGACGGGAAATCGGCGTTCAGCAGCACCTGATCGCCTTGCCGGGCTCAATCTGATTGAACATGCCGGCCGAGCGTTCCAGCCAATCGCGGACCTCGGCACCCGAGACTTTCACGGCGCGCACTGTGTTGGGATACAAGTAAAGATCGGCCACGTTCTTGATCGCCACATCGCCCGCGGGAACATCCGTGTAATACTCTGGCCCGCCCCGGCCACCGGCCTTAAACGGTGCCGCCGCCGAAAGGATCGGCAGCCCTTCATAGGCGGTGCCTTTCAGCATCTCGCCAACATACCACTTCTGCGCAATCGACACGATCTGTACCGAAGGATCATCAGCCACCAAAGCGAAATAGCTGTGCAACGGTGCCGCCGTCTTGCCAACCGCGCGGCGCACATAATCCAGCGTAGCCTCGTGATCCGCTGCAGTCGCATCAAGCACAGTATCGTTGCTTTCGACCAGAGCCGAGATCGAGCGATCCTCGCTCCGCTTCGAGATCGGCCGCGTCTCGACTGCGCTGGTCACCACGCGCCATTCGCCGGCTTCGCGTTCTAACATCAGGTCAATGACCCCCAGATGCGACCCCCAGAACCCGCCCATCGTGGCGGGTTTACCGTGGATCAGACCCTTTTCAGCATCGACCGCCGCGTAATCGGCATAGGTGGGCGAGGGGAACACCAGATGGCTGTGCCCGGTCAGCAAAGCGTCAACACCGTCCACCGCCGCCAAAGGCACGCTGGCGTTTTCCATCCCATCGGTTTCATCGGCAGAGCCAATGCCCGAATGCGACAGCGCGACGATGATATCCGCGCCCGCTTCCCGCATCTCGGGGATATAGGCGCGGGCACTTTCCAGAATGTCGCGCGTCGTGACGTTGCCTTCCAGATGCCGCCGATCCCAGTTCATGATCTGCGGTGGCACGAACCCGATCAGTCCCACCCGGATCGCATGGGTCTCGCCCGCGCCATCGGTGACCTCTCGGTCAAGAATGATATAGGGCTGCAAAAGCGTCGTGTCCTTGGTGGGATCTGCGCCGCGTTCCTTGACGACATTGGCACTGACAATGGGGAAATCCGCTCCGGCCAGCGACTTCATCAGGAAATCCAGCCCATAGTTAAATTCGTGGTTCCCCAGCGTCGAAGCATCAAACCCCACAGCATTCATCGCTGTGACGATCGGATGCATGTCGCCTTCATTCATCCCGCGCTCATAGGCAATGTAATCGCCCATCGGATTGCCCTGCAGAAAATCGCCATTGTCCAGCAACAGCGAATTGGTCGCTTCGGCACGAACATCCGCGATATGCGCGGCCGTTCGGGCAAGCCCGACGGTATCGACAGGCCGGTCGCTGTAGTAATCATAAGGCCAGACATGCACATGCAGGTCGGTCGTTTCCATTATGCGAAGGTGCGCCTGTCCGGCCTGTGCCTGCGCAGAAAACGGATGCAGCGCGGCAAGCGTAGCACCAGAGGAGGCGAGGAAAACACGGCGGCTCATATCGGCACTATAGCGTGGCATCTGACTTCTCCCTGCAAATTTCGTTGAATTATAAATCCACCTTATCGCGAAACTTGCATGACAGCGAAGAATTCTCTCGTTTGCCAAAGGGGAAACTCCATGCCAGATGAAGGCCAAGGAGAGAGAAAGATGAAAGACGCGGAAACGGTAACATTCGGTGGCTCGGGCCTTGATCGGGCAGCGCATCTGCGAAGCGATCCCCCGGCGGGCCGCGTGCTGCCGATCTGGCGAGGCAAGCCCTTGTTGAATGTCGAGGACGACGCGCGTTCGCCTGTTTTTCTGGAACCTGATCATCCGGTTTTTGACGCCGCCGCCGAGCCTGCCGTATTCCTGGGCCTGGACGAGGATCAACCGCGTTTCGCCCGCGACATTTCGGACTGGCAACCGCCAGAAGTCCCCGAAACCGTCGGCGCATTCACCGATCCGTCCGAGCAAAACCATCCCGCTCTGCCAGAAACTCAGACCTTCGCCGAACTTCGCGCCAGTATGACCCAACTTGAGCCCCGCGCGGCCGAGCTTGTGGCAACCGGCAAGGCCTTGTTGGAATGGCACAAAAGTCACCGCTTCTGCGCCAAATGCGGCGCGGCCTCTGCGATATCCGAAGGCGGCTGGCAGCGAACCTGCGCAGCCTGCGAAGCAAAACATTTCCCACGCACCGACCCAGTTGTCATCATGCTGATTACAAACGGAAATTCTGTTTTGATGGGCCGCTCTCCGTTTTGGCCAGAAGGCATGTATTCCCTGCTTGCTGGCTTTGTCGAACCGGGTGAAACCATCGAAGCCGCCGTCCGCCGCGAAGTTCTGGAAGAGTCCGGCATAAACGTGGGCGAAGTCCGCTATCTTTCTTCACAGCCTTGGCCTTTCCCGAATTCACTCATGTTCGGCTGCCAGGGCTTTGCCACCAGCAGCGACATAACAATCGACCCCGTCGAGATCGAAGATGCCTTTTGGGTCACCCGCGAAAAGATGATGGAAGCAATCACCGGGCAGAATCCAAACATGAAGCCTGCCCGAAAAGGCTCGATTGCACGTTTTCTGATCGAAAAGTGGCTTGCCGACGCGCTCGACTAGGTGCCATTGATCCGACATGAAGTTTTCCAGCCGAGAAGACATAGATGCGCCGATTGATACGGTCTACGAGGCGGTGGTCGATTTTGACGGGTTCGAACGTCAAATGCTTCGGCGCGGCATTGATGTCACCCGTGACGAAACCATGCCGGCAGACGTGCCCGGTGCGCGCTGGGATGCAGGTTTCGAATGGCGCGGACGCAAGCAACAGCTGCAGGCTGAACTGATCTCGATCGAACCGAACGAAGGCTATGCAGTGGAAAGCCGCACGGGTGGCATTGTCTGCATGGGCGTCGTCGATCTTGTACCATTGTCGAAAACGCGCACTCGGTTGTTCGTGTCGATCGATCTGAAACCCACAACGCTGTCGTCGCGGCTGTTCATTCAATCGTTGCGATTGGCCAAAGGCTCGCTCAACCGTCGTTTCAAGACGCGTGTGTCAGATTTTGCAAAAGGTATTGCGCCCTAAAAGCTGCGTGCCCGGTCCATTGCGAAAATCAGCAAGGGCGCCACAAACGCAGTTACCAAGGCGCCCGAAAGCCCGACCACATAGATCACACCGATGATCTCGCTCAGCACTTCCCACTCAAAGGTCTTCATCGCCGAGAAGACCCCAAGTGCCAAAGCGCTGATCCATCCTGCGCCTGACATGCCCGCCAATGCGGCAAGCCGAAGCCGGTGTGCCAAAGGCAGCGCGCCATAGCGAAACCCTTGCCATGCGATCATGGTCGGCAGGCCAATCCGCCCGATCAGGTAGGCATTGACCGTCAGCAAGGACACAACGCCCAATTTTGCCATCAATTTGGGCGAGAAATTTTCAAGCTGGAAACCAGTTCTCAACCACAAAAGCACCAACCCGCTGGCCCAGAACAACATAAGGCCCAACGCGACCGTCCGATGATACTGGTGCAAAGTCTCAAAGTCGCGATCGTCCAAAGGGCGAAACAGCGACCGCGCCGCACAAAGATCGGCAAGGATCGCAACGCCGAAACCCAGTGCCAGACCCAGCAAATGGGTCGCACGGGCGGCGTCGTTTAACATGGTCAGGTCCATTGTCTTCCTTTGGCAGCTTCGCACTCTTGCCAGTGCTTTCCTTGTTTTTCCCCAATTGGTTTTGCCAGAATGTGGCAGGCACAGGGCAGCTTTGAGGCATGGGCTGAACTCAGCGTTTCCAAAACGGACATGCACACTGGCGTCCAAGCACTCGATTCGCTATAAAGTTGGCAGACCCGGCAAACGGGCAAAGAGGCAACGAGCAGGCCCTCGAATGACAGAAATGGTATACGGATCGGTCCGAAGCCACGATGGCGAGCCGATTCTTCCCCGCTGGTGGCGTACCGTCGACAAATGGTCGATGAGCTGCGTGCTTTTGCTATTCGGCATCGGCCTTCTTCTGGGCCTTGCGGCCTCGCCCCCGCTGGCCGAACGCAACGGCCTTGGCGCCTTCCACTATGTCGAGCGACAAGTCTTGTTCGGAACGCTTGCGCTGGTGTCGATGTTCCTCATCACGCTGATGTCGCCGCGAACTGTGCGCCGACTGGCCGTCGCAGGCTTTGCCGTCAGTCTTGTCGCGATGATCCTTTTGCCCATTTTCGGCACTGATTTCGGCAAAGGCGCTGTGCGCTGGTATTCACTGGGATTCGGCTCGATCCAACCATCCGAGTTCCTGAAACCGGGCTTTATCGTCCTTGTCGGCTGGATGATCGCAGCGTCGAATGAAATCGCAGGCCCTCCCGGCAAAAGCTATTCCTTCGCTTTGGCGATGTTCATCGTCATCTTGCTGGCGATGCAGCCCGACTTTGGCCAAGCCAGCCTGACCTTGTTTGCCTGGGGTGTCATGTACTTTGTGGGGGGCGCGCCGTTTCTGATATTGGCCGCCATCGCAGGCCTCGCCGTGCTGGGCGGTGGCTTTGCCTATCAGCATTCCGAACACTTCGCCCGGCGCATCGATGGGTTCCTGACCGCTGAAGTCGACCCCACCACCCAACTTGGCTATGCCGCCAACGCCATCCGCGAAGGCGGCTTCTTTGGCGTCGGCGTGGGCGAGGGGACAGTGAAATGGTCGTTGCCAGACGCGCATACCGATTTCATCATCGCAGTCGCGGCTGAAGAATACGGCCTGCTTCTCGTCCTTGCGATCATCTTCCTTTACGCCACCATCGTGCTTCGGTCGCTGTTCCGCCTGATGCGTGAACGCGATCCCTTTATCCGGCTTGCTGGCACGGGCCTTGCCTGTACCTTCGCCATGCAAGCCATGATCAACATGAGCGTGGCCGTCCGGCTTTTGCCTGCCAAAGGTATGACGCTGCCATTCGTCAGCTACGGCGGCTCGTCGCTTGTGGCGGGCGGCATCATGATCGGCATGCTTCTGGCCTTCACCCGTGTGCGCCCCCAAGGCGAAATCCGTGACTACCTTGTCAGGAGCGGTCGGTGAAACCGCCGCATCTCGTGATCGCCGCAGGCGGGACGGGGGGTCACATGTTCCCCGCCCAGGCCTTGGCAGAAACGATGCTGGCCCGGGGATGGTGTGTAACACTGTCCACCGATGACCGTGGCGCATACTACGCCGGCGGCTTTCCCCCTGACGTCACAATCCAACAGGTCGCCAGCGCAACCTTCGCGCGCGGTGGGGTGCTTGCTAGAATTCTGGTCCCGTTTCGCATTCTGGCGGGGATCGGTGCGGCCACGTTCCGTTTCCTTTCTGACCGCCCGACCGTCGTTGCGGGCTTTGGCGGTTACCCGTCAATTCCGGCTCTTGCTGCGGCATGGGTCTTGCGCGTCCCAAGGATGATCCACGAGCAAAACGGCGTGCTCGGTCGCGTCAACCGGCTCTTCGCGCGCCACGTCGATCAGGTCGCTTGCGGCACTTGGCCCACAGCGCTGCCCGCTAGCGTCGAAGCGACGCACACCGGCAACCCAGTTCGCGCTCAGATTTTGGAGTACGCGGCCGCTCCCTATGATCCGCCGGGTGAAGCCGTTCGAATTCTGGTAATCGGTGGCAGCCAAGGCGCGCGCATCCTGTCCGACGTCGTCCCCACGGCCATCACGCGGCTAAATGGCATGGCCGAGCGCCTGCAGATCACCCATCAGGCCCGGCCCGAAGATCACGCTCGCGTCACCGAAACCTACGCAAAGGCAGGAATCAAAGCCGAGGTCGCACCATTCTTCACCGACATCGCCCTGCGCATCGCCGCCGCACATCTGGTCATCAGTCGATCCGGCGCCTCCTCGGTCGCTGATATCAGCGTGATTGGCCGCCCGTCGATCCTGATCCCCTTCGCCGCCGCAACGGGGGATCACCAAACCGCCAACGCGCGCGGGCTGGTTGATGCCGACGCGGCCATTCTGATCCCCGAATCCGCCCTTGACCCCGCATCGCTTTCGGAGCAGATCCTGACGATATCTGACCGCGCCGGGCGCAGCCCTTCGAATGCGCGACAACGCATTGGCACAGGGCATACCAGACGCGACCGAACGCCTCGCCGCGCTGGTCGAACAGCTTGCAGGAGAAAACCATGAACGCGCGCCGCCACCAAACTTCCCACCGAAATGGGTCCGATCCACTTCGTGGGCATCGGCGGTATCGGCATGTCGGGCATCGCGGAAGTGCTGATCGAAGCCGGTTACGTCGTGCAGGGTTCCGACCTCAAGGCGCACGAAAGATCACCGACCGGCTGGAAAGCCTCGGCGCGACCATCTTCGAAGGCCAGCGCGCCGAGAACCTCGAAGGCGCCGAAGTCATCGTGATCTCGTCCGCCATCAAACGTGGCAACCCCGAACTGGACGAAGCCCGCCGCCTTGGCCTGCCCGTCGTGCGCCGCGCCGAGATGCTGGCCGAACTGATGCGCCTGCGCTCCAACATCGCGGTCGCAGGCACCCACGGCAAAACCACCACCACCACGATGGTCGCCGCCCTGCTCGACGGTGGTGGCATCGACCCAACGGTGATCAACGGCGGCATCATCCACGCCTATGGCTCGAACGCGCGCGTCGGGCGAAGGCGAATGGATGGTGGTCGAAGCCGACGAAAGCGACGGCACCTTCAACCGCCTGCCCGCGACCATCGCCATCGTCACCAACATCGACCCCGAACACATGGAACACTGGGGCACGATCGAAAATCTGCGCAAGGGCTTCGACGATTTCGTCTCGAACATCCCGTTCTACGGGCTTGCCGTGCTGTGCACCGATCACCCCGAAGTGCAGGCGCTGGTCGGCCGCGTCACCGACCGCCGCGTTGTGACCTTCGGCTTTAACGCGCAGGCCGACGTGCGCGCCGTCAACTTGCATTACGAACGCGGCATCGCCCATTTCGACATCGCGCTGCGCCGACGGCATGACGATCGACGACTGCACCCTGCCGATGCCCGGCGATCACAACGTCTCGAACGCTCTGGCGGCTGTCGCCGTCGCCCGCCATCTCGGCATGAAGGCCGCGGAAATCCGCGAAGCACTGGCCAACTTCAAAGGCGTCAACCGCCGCTTCACCCGCGTGGGCGAGGTCGATGGCGTCACGATCATCGACGACTACGGCCACCACCCGGTCGAAATCGCCGCCGTTCTGAAGGCCGCGCGTCAAGCCGTGGCGACAACGGATGCCGCGTCATCGCCGTTCACCAGCCGCACCGCTATTCAGCCGTCTGTCGTCGCTGTTCGAGGACTTCTGCACCTGCTTCAACGAGGCCGATGTGGTTGGCATCGCCGAAGTCTATGCCGCGGGCGAAGACCCGATCCCCGGCGCCACACGCGAGGATCTTGTCGCCGGTCTTGATCCGCCACGGCCACCGCCATGCCCGCGCCGTGGTCAGCGAAGACGATCTGGAACGCCTGGTGCGCGAACAGGCCCGCCCCGGAGACATCGTGGTCTGCCTTGGTGCGGGCACGATCAGCGCCTGGGCCAATGGCCTGCCCGCACGGCTTTCGAAGAACGCCGCCTGATTTCGCCGCCCGACGGCGGCGAACAGACGGGGCTCTGCCCCAGACCCCGGAGTACTTACGCCAAGAAGAAATGCAATGAAGGCGCCCCATTGGAACGCCTTCTAGAGAAGTTGCCTTCTCCTTGGGCGGTCATCGGCGCTCCCGCCTGTACCGCTTCGACAATTTGACTCGAATTTCTTTCTTCTGGGTAAAAATACTCCGGGGTCTGGGGCAGAGCCCCAGTTAGATCGACGCCTAAGTCGGCGACGTCAGATGAGCGCGTTCTTCCGGAACAGGGCTTTCAGATCCGCCTCGGGCCGCGCGCCATAGTGGCTGATCACTTCAGCCGCCGCGACGCAGCCCATCCGGCCAGCCGTTTCCAAGCGACTGGCCAGTTGCATAGCCGTAAAGGAACCCGGCCGCGAACTGATCACCCGCACCAGTTGCATCGACCGGGACGATCCGCGTGACCGGCACGGACACCGTCTCGCCTCCGCTGAACAACAGCACGTCGTCACCCGACCGGGTGCAGACCACCAATGCCGGCAGTCACTGGACGCCTGTTCAAGCGCAGTCGAGAGATCGGTCTGATAAAGCGATTCCCACTCGTGCTCGTTGCCGATCACGTAGTCCAGCTCGCTCACCAGACGCCGGAAATCGTCGCGATGTCGGTCGACGCAGAACGGGTCCGACAGCGCAATGCCCGCCCGCCCGCCGCTCTTCACGGCACAGGCGCGCGGCGCGCTCGAACGCCTCTTTGCCTTTGGGTTTGTCGTAAAGATACCCTTCAAGAAAGAGCGATCTGCGTGCCACCGGCCACGCTGTCGGCGACGTCGTCGGGGCCCAGCTCGGACGAAATGCCCAGATAGGTGTTCATCGACCGCTCGCCGTCGGGGGACACGAAAATCATCGATCGCGATGTCGGCAATTCGCCGCCCGCAACCGGCGGATTGACGAAATCGGTGCCGTCCTCGGCCATCGCCTTCGCATAGAACCGCCCCAAGCGCATCGTCCTGCACGCGCCCGATGAAAGCCGGTCGCAAGCCCAAGATTGCCAAGCCCCGCCAAGCGTGTTGGCGACAGATCCACCGGGCGCCTGAACACGGTCCTTCATCGCGCCATAAAGCATTTCGCCGCGCTCTGCGTTCGACCAGTTGCATGATGCCCTTTCTCGATCCCCATCAGATCGCAGAAAGCTGTCATCAGCCGGCGAGATCACATCGACGATCGCATTGCCGATGCCGACCACGTCATATTTGTCATTTCGTCTTGTCCTCGAATTGGCAGAGATCGCTTATCAGGCAGGCCTGACATTTCGGTTTGCGCGCCACGCAGATATAGCGGCCATGCAGGATCAGCCAGTGGTGTGCGTGATGCTGAAACTCGGCCGGGATGTTGTCTTCGATCGCGCGCTCGACGGCATCGACGTCTTTGCCCGGCGCGATGCCGGTGCGGTTGCCGACGCGGAAGATATGGGTATCGACAGCCTGAGCCGGGTGTTCCCACCACATGTTCAGCACCACATTGGCCGTCTTGCGCCCAACGCCCGGCAGCGATTGCAGCGCAGCCCGGGATGATGGCACTTCGCTGCCATACTCCTCGACCAGAATGCGGCGAAAGCTTGATGACGTTCTTGGCCTTGTTGCGATAAAGCCCGATCGTCTTGATGTGCTCGATCACGCCCTCTTCGCCCAAGCGCCAGCATCTTTTCCGGCGTATCGGCGATCTTGAAAAGTTTCTCAGTCGCCTTGTTCACGCCCGCATCCGTGGCCTGCGCCGAAAGGGCGACCGCCACCACCAAGGTAAAGGCGTTGACGTGGTTCAATTCGCCCTTTGGCTTCGGCTTCTGCTCGCTGGAAACGCGTAAAGATCTCGACGATCGTTTGATAAGGAAGTTGTTTTGCCATGTCCGGCGTTTTGGAGGAACCCGTGCTGACCAGCAAGCCTTACGATGAAAAAGCCGCAACATCCGGGTCGCAAAGTCTGCCATGCGATGCGTAATTCTGGCACCAACCAAAGGACTGACCAGATGACCGACACCGAAACCGGATACCATTATCAATTGATGCGCCGCGCCATCGACCTGATCGACAGCGGCGGTGCGCGTGATCTGCCCTTGGAAGACATTGCCCGTGAAATGCATATGAGCCCGGCCCATTTTCAGCGCATTTTCAGCCGCTGGGCAGGCGTTTCGCCCAAACGTTATCAGCAATGGCTGGCGCTTGATCACGCAAAGGCGCTCTTGGCCAACCGTCACACTACATTGGAAACGGCAGATGCAGTTGGGCTTTCGGGATCGGGGCGTTTGCACGATCTGTTCGTCCGTTGGGAAGCGATGAGCCCGGGCGACTATGCAAAAGGCGGCGCTGAACTCAAAATTCTGTGGGGTTGGTTCGAAAGCCCGTTTGGCCCCGCGCTGATTATGGGAACCGAACGCGGCATCTGCGGTATCGGCTTTGCCGCCGAAACAGGGGCCGAGGCGGCTATGGCGGATATGCTGTCGCGCTGGCCAAAAGCGACCTTTGTCGAAGACCCAACCACTCTGAAACCACTGGCAGACGAGGCGTTCCCCCAAGACGTCAAAGACGCTGCCCCCGCCTGTTTCTGATTGGCGCGCCCTTTCAGATCAAGGTCTGGGAGGCTCTTTTGCACATCCCCACGGGCCACGTGACGACCTATTCCGACATTGCACGCGCCATTGGCCACCCAAAGGCCGTGCGTGCCGTGGGCACGGCAGTGGGGCGCAACCCAATCTCATGGCTGATCCCCTGCCATCGCGCATTGCGCAAATCCGGTGGCTTGGGCGGCTATCACTGGGGACTGCCCGTAAAGCGCGCCATGCTGGCCTGGGAAGCCGCCGAGACCGCCTGATATGCGATAACAGACTTCTGATCTTGTCTATCAGGAAGGTTAGGCCGATGTTCGCCCATGACCGCTGGCTCACCGTCAATTTAGGTGATAGCGGCGAATTGGAGATACGCAACTCATGAGGAATAACATGCGTTACAACAAACCTATCGTGCTGGGCGTTGCGGGGCTTTTGATTTTGTCAGGCTGTGCGACCGATCCCGCGCAATACCCCGGGACCGAAGGCAACCGGACACAGGAAGGCGCCATCGCAGGTGCCGCCATAGGTGGCCTGATTGGCGCCATAACCGGTGAAGGCAGTCGCGGCGACGACATCGTAACCGGAGCGATCATCGGCGGTGTTGCTGGCGGTGTCGCGGGCAATATCATGGATCGCCAGGCGGCCGAACTCCGCAACGACTTCGGCAACGGCGAGATCGAAGTGATCAACACCGGAAGCGAGCTGATCGTGCGGATGCCCGAGGCAGTCCTGTTTGCCACCGACAGCGCGGCTTTGAACCCGAAACTTCGGTCCGATCTCTTCGTTCTGTCCGAAAGCCTGAACAAATATCCGAAATCGATCGTGACCGTGACAGGGCACACCGACAATACTGGGTCGGCAGGATATAACCGGGACCTGTCTCAGCGTCGCGCTGAATCCGTGGCCTCGGTGCTCCGGACCGGTGGTGTTTCAGGCTCGCGGGTCCGTACTGTTGGCGCGGGCGAAAATCAGCCCATCGCAACAAACCAGACCTCGGCAGGCCGCGCCGCAAACCGCCGCGTGGATATCACGATCACGCCAACCGGCTGATCTGACGGGTAATAAACGGAAAACGGCGGGCCCCTGTGCCCGCCGTTTTCTTATCAAGCACGCATTCACGCATAAACCTTCGCGTCAAAGCCAGCCTGCGGCAGGCACCTCGCATGGCACCGATCCCCAACGCCCCTCCATCTTCTTGGCAAAAATACTCCGGGGTATGGGGCAGAGCCCCATTTTCAAATGCAAAGGGCCGCGCCAAAGGCGCGGCCCTTCCCGCGACGCGCAAAGCGCGGCGCAATACCTGAACAGGCTCAGTCGGCGGTCAAAAGAGGTGGCTTTTTCTTCGATGAAATCCGCTTGGTCTTGTGTTCAATGCGAATATCCAATTTGCCTTCCTTGACGCCGACTTTGACGATCCCGCCTTTGGCCAGCTTGCCAAACAGCAACTCTTCCGCAAGCGGCTTCTTGATCTCTTCCTGAATGACGCGCCCCAATGGACGCGCCCCCATCTTGTCGTCATAGCCCTTGTTGGCAAGCCACTCAGCGGCTGGACGCGTCAACTCGATGTGCACGCCCCGGTCCATCAGTTGTGCTTCAAGCTGAAGCACAAACTTCTCGACCACTTGCAGGATCACTTCTTTTGGCAGCGCGCCAAAACTGATGACCGCATCCAACCGGTTGCGGAATTCCGGCGTAAACATCCGCTCGATGGCGGCGGTATCTTCGCCTTCCCGCTTGTCCCGACCAAACCCGATCGCTTCCTTGGCCATATCAGCGGCCCCGGCGTTCGATGTCATGATCAAAACTACGTTCCGGAAATCAACCGAACGTCCGTTATGGTCGGTCAGTTTGCCGTGATCCATCACCTGCAACAGGATGTTGAACACGTCCGGATGCGCTTTTTCGATCTCGTCCAAAAGCAACACGCAATGCGGATGCTGATCGACGCCGTCAGTCAGAAGACCGCCCTGATCAAAGCCCACATAGCCCGGAGGCGCGCCAATCAAGCGCGAAACCGCATGCTTTTCCATGTATTCCGACATGTCGAACCGCAGCAATTCCACACCCAGCGTATCCGCCAATTGCTTGGCCACCTCGGTTTTGCCCACACCCGTAGGTCCGGCGAACAGATAGTTGCCAATGGGTTTCTCGGGCTCGCGAAGCCCCGCACGTGACAGTTTGATGGCCGACGAAAGCGCGTCGATGGCCCTGTCCTGACCAAAAACAACCCGTTTCAGAGCGGTATCCAGGTCTTTCAGCACAGCCGCATCGTCCTTCGACACGTTCTTTGGCGGAATGCGGGCAATCTTGGCCACCACATTCTCGATCTGCGTCACGTCAATTGTCTTGGCGCGGTCCGCGGCCGCCACAAGATGCTGCGCCGCACCCGCTTCATCAATCACGTCAATCGCCTTGTCGGGCAGTTTCCGGTCATTGATATACCGTGCCGACAGCTCAACAGCCGTGCGCACCGCGTCATCCGTATAGGTGACGCTGTGGTGATCTTCGAAGTAGGGCTTCAGACCCAGCAGAATCTTCACGCTGTCTTCTACCGATGGCTCGACCACGTCGATCTTTTGAAAACGCCGCGACAAGGCGCGGTCTTTCTCAAAGTGCTGGCGAAATTCCTTATAGGTGGTCGATCCCATGCAACGCAACTTGCCGCCCTGCAAAGCAGGCTTCAGCAGGTTCGACGCATCCATCGCACCGCCTGACGTCGCACCGGCGCCAATCACCGTATGAATCTCGTCAATAAACAAGATCCCGTCTTCATGCTCTTCCAGTTCCGTCACCACGGCTTTCAGCCGTTCCTCGAAATCGCCGCGATACCGCGTACCGGCCAGCAACGCGCCCATATCGAGCGAATAGATGGTGGCACCCGCAAGCACTTCGGGCGTCTGCCCTTCGACGATCTTCTTGGCCAGACCTTCGGCGATGGCGGTTTTGCCAACACCCGGATCACCCACCAGCAGCGGATTGTTCTTCCGGCGACGACACAGAACCTGAATACAGCGTTCAACCTCATGGTCGCGCCCGATCAGCGGGTCGACATCGCCCTTGACCGCCTTGGCATTCAGGTCAACGCAATACTTGGCAAGCGCACTTTCCTTGGCGTCTTCTTCCGGTCCGCCCGAGTTTGTCGAACTGTCTTCTTCAAATTCAGGTGCGCCACTGATCGACCGCGACTCGCCATAGGACGGGTCCTTGGCAACGCCGTGCGCGATAAAGTTGACGGCGTCATAACGGGTCATGTCCTGCGCTTGCAGGAAATAGGCCGCGTTGGACTCGCGTTCGGCGAAAATGGCGACCAGCACATTGGCCCCGGTCACTTCTGTCCGACCCGAAGATTGCACATGGATCGCGGCGCGCTGGATCACCCGCTGAAACGCAGCGGTCGGCACGGCTTCGGACCCGTCAATCTCGGTCACGAGGGTCGAAAGATCGTCCTCGATAAAGTCGTTAAGTGTCTTTCGAAGATCGTCCAGATCGACCGAACAGGCCTGCATCACCTTCGCGGCGTCAGGTTCGTCGATCAGCGCCAGAAGCAGATGCTCCAGCGTGGCGAGTTCGTGACGACGCGAATTTGCAATGGCCAGGGCCGCATGGATCGCGTCTTCGAGCGTCTTGGAAAACGATGGCACGCTCTAATGCTCCTTTAACAAGGGCCCGAGGGGGATTAGAGTTGGGCCCCTCCGGACCGTGACCTCATAGTGTTAGAGTTCGGTTAGAATCCCGAACCTTCAAGGGTTTTTTCTTCACATCCGCTCACTTTTTTCCTTGTGAGGGATGCTGGGACCGAATTTGAGACAAATTATGGCGATTTCAGAACGAATCCTTGCGCTGACGTATTTCGGCAAAAACATCCTCGTCGCTCGCTCCAGCCATAGATAGGGCGGTTTTCACGCTGTGCAATCCCGCCCTGAGGAAAGGATTGGTCATCAATTCCTCTGATAGAAGCGACGGAACCGTTGCCTCACCCTTGGCGCGGGCCGCATTTATACGACCGATACGGGCCTGAAGCTCGGCGTTGTCCGGCTCAATCGTCAAGGCAAAGCGGGCGTTAGCCTCGGTATATTCATGTCCCGAACAAATCAGCGTCTCGGGCGGAAGGGCAGCAAGCTTTGACAGGCTCGCCCACATCTGAGGCATCTTGCCTTCAAAAACCCGGCCGCACCCAAGCGCCATCAGACTGTCAGCGGTGAACGCAGCACCAGCGTCGGCCAGATAAAATGCGATGTGTCCCACCGTATGGCCCGAAACATCCATCACCTGCACGTCGCTGCCAGCAAACTCAAACGTCTCGCCATCGCCAAGCGCTGAATCCAGAGGCGGCAAGCGGTGCGCATCCGCAGAAGCCCCCCGAACCAAAGCGCCACCGCGCAGTTCGGCAACACCGGCGATATGATCATCATGGTGATGCGTGATCCAGATCTCGTCCAAACCCCAGCCCCGCGCCTCCAAGGCCGCAGCAATCGGAGCAGCCTCCGGCACATCGACCACCGCTGTCTTATCGTTGCCATGGATAAGGAAGGCATAATTGTCCGACCGACAGGGGACAGTGACGATTTCAAAAGACATGGGCTTACCCTTCTCATGTGGCTATGCTTCACCTGACTGTCTGACAAACAAGCGCGTACCGCAATGCACCTTGATGTGCTCGACCTCAGAACCTTCTACTACCGCACGCGCCTTGGTCGTACGGCGCAAAAGGCAATCCGTGAACAAGTGCTGTCACTTTGGCCCGATGGCAAAGGCCTGAACGTTGCGGGCTTTGGCTTTACCGTACCCCTTCTGCGTCCGTATCTTGCAAAAGCCCGGCGGGTGATTTCGCTGATGCCCGCACCACAAGGCGTGATGCCATGGCCCTCGGGCCTGCCCAATGTTTCGGTGCTTTGCGAAGAAACGCTCTGGCCAATCGAAAACGACAGCGTCGACCGGCTGATCGTGATGCACGGCCTGGAAACCGGCGAAGACCCGATTGCCCTGCTGGACGAATGCTACCGCGTGCTGGCACCCGAGGGCAGGGGGTTGTTCATCGTCCCAAACCGCGCGGGGCTTTGGGCCCGGCGCGACGCCACACCCTTCGGATTCGGTCGCCCGTACTCGCTGGGTCAACTGGAAGCGATGCTGGCCGCCATCGGCTTGAAACCCGCGCGCCACGTCGCGGCGCTGTTTCATCCACCCAGCGACAAGCGCTTCTGGCTGCGCACCAGCGCCTTCTGGGAAAAACTGGGCAGCCGCGTTTCCAACCGGTTCGCGGGTGGTGTGCTGATTGTCGAAGTCACCAAGCAAGTACCAGCCCCGCCACGCACAGGGCTGTCCGAAGCAATCCGAAGGCCCCTTCGCGTGCTTGACGGCATCACCGCGCCCGAGCCGAAACCGATCTGATCTTAAGGAATCGCGTCTTTTGTTCGATTAATCGGTGTGCATTCGGTCGCACCCAAATCTAACACATTGAATTCATTGAAACCTCTCTTAAGCAGCCCGTTGGTAAGACTGTTGCGGGGCAGAAAGACCTCTGCTAAACGACCGCTGATTTGTTCGATCTGGGCTTGGCTGCCCGGCCCGGGCAGGTGGCCGGACGTGTCCGTTATTCCGGTCCAAGAATGACAGAACTTTACGTGGGAAAGGGGACACGTGTCAGAATCTGCGTCTATTTCCACCGGCATCGCAGCACGCTACGCAACAGCGGTGTTCGAGCTGGCCCGGGACGGCAACGAGCTGGACGCCCTTGAAAGGGATGTCGACACGCTTGACGCTGCAATCTCGGAAAGTGCGGATTTCCGCGACCTGATCCATTCGCCCGTCTATTCCCGCGACGCGCAAGGCTCTGCCATTGCTGCCATTGCGGACAAGATGGGTGTATCAGGCGTCGTCGCAAATACGCTAAAGCTGATGGCCACCAAGCGCCGTCTTTTCGTTCTGCCGCAGCTTGTCGGATCGCTCCGCAACCTGATCGCGGACGAAAAGGGCGAGGTAACCGCCGATGTGCGCGCCGCCAGCCAGCTTTCCGCCGAACAACAAACTTCCCTTGCCGCCACACTGAAGAAGTCAGTCGGCAAGGACGTCAAAATGAATATCACCGTCGATGAAAGCCTCATCGGTGGTCTTATCGTCAAGGTAGGCTCGAAGATGATCGACACGTCGATCCGCTCCAAGCTTGCAGCTCTCCAGAATACCATGAAAGAGGTCGGATAAATGGCAATCCAGGCAGCCGAAATCTCGGCAATCCTCAAAGATCAGATCAAAAACTTTGGCCAGGAAGCCGAAGTCGCTGAAGTTGGTCGTGTTTTGAGCGTCGGAGACGGCATCGCCCGTGTCTATGGCCTCGACAACGTGCAGGCCGGTGAGATGGTCGAATTTCCGGGCGGCATCATGGGAATGGCGCTGAACCTTGAAAGCGACAACGTCGGTATCGTGATCTTCGGTTCAGACCGGGACATCAAAGAAGGCGACACCGTCAAGCGTACGAATTCGATCGTGGACGTGCCGGCCGGTGACGCACTTCTGGGCCGCGTTGTTGACGGTCTTGGTAACCCAATCGACGGCAAGGGCGCGATTGCAACATCCGAGCGTCGCGTCGCTGACGTGAAAGCACCGGGCATCATCCCGCGTAAATCGGTGCACGAACCAATGGCAACCGGCCTGAAAGCCGTTGACGCCATGATCCCGATTGGACGTGGTCAGCGCGAATTGATCATTGGCGACCGTCAGACCGGTAAAACGGCGGTGGCCCTCGACGCCATTCTGAACCAGAAGTCTTACAACGACGCGGCGGGTGACGACGAATCGAAGAAGCTCTACTGCATCTATGTCGCCATTGGCCAAAAGCGGTCGACCGTGGCTCAGCTGGTTAAGAAGCTCGAGGAATCCGGCGCAATCGACTATACCATCATCGTGGCTGCGACCGCTTCGGACCCCGCTCCGTTGCAGTTCCTTGCACCCTATTCGGCAACTGCGATGGCCGAGCATTTCCGTGACAACGGCCGCCACGCCTTGATCATCTATGATGACCTCTCGAAGCAGGCTGTGTCCTATCGTCAGATGTCGCTTCTTCTGCGTCGCCCACCGGGCCGCGAAGCTTACCCCGGCGACGTTTTCTATCTGCACTCGCGCCTGTTGGAGCGTTCGGCGAAGCTGAACGAAGACAACGGCTCGGGCTCGCTGACCGCACTTCCGATCATTGAAACCCAAGGCGGCGACGTTTCGGCGTTTATTCCGACCAACGTGATCTCGATCACCGACGGCCAGATCTTCCTTGAAACCGAACTGTTCTATCAGGGCATCCGCCCAGCCGTGAACACCGGTTTGTCGGTGTCTCGTGTTGGATCGTCTGCTCAGACCTCGGCCATGTCCTCGGTTGCCGGTCCGGTGAAACTGTCACTGGCTCAGTATCGCGAAATGGCGGCCTTTGCGCAGTTCGGTTCCGACCTTGATGCATCCACGCAGGCCCTGCTGAACCGGGGCGCGCGTCTGACTGAACTGATGAAACAGCCGCAGTATTCGCCGCTTAGCAACGCCGAAATCGTGGTGGCCATCTTTGCAGGCACCAACGGTTATCTCGACAAATTGCCCCTTGGCGACGTGAAGCGGTTCGAAAACGAACTGCTGGCGCATATGCATGCCAAGAATTCGGACGTGATGGACTGGATCACCAACGAAGACCCCAAGATCAAAGGCGAAGCCGCCGACAGGCTCAAGGCAGCCATCGACTCATTCGCCGCGGACTTTGCGTGAAGCTGACACCCGAAAGGATAGGGTAGATGCCCAACCTCAAGGACCTGAAAAACAGGATCAACTCGGTCACTTCGACCCGGAAGATCACACAGGCCATGCAAATGGTCGCCGCCGCCAAACTTCGTCGTGCCGAAGAGGCCGCCGAAGCAGCACGCCCCTATGCAGAACGGTTCAACGCCGTGATGTCGGGGCTGGCGGGGTCTGTCGGCGCTGACGGGCCGAAACTGCTGACCGGGACCGGCGCGGATCAAACCCACCTTCTGGTGGTGTTGACGTCCGAACGTGGCCTTTGCGGCGGTTTCAATTCGAACATCGTGAAACTGGCCAAGGCCCATGCGACCAAACTGATGGCCGACGGAAAAACCGTCAAAATGCTGACGGTCGGCAAGAAGGGCCGCGAACAGATGCGCCGCGACTATGGCACTTATCTGATCGATCACGTCGACATGACCGAGGTCAAGCGCGTGGGCTACGTCAACGCACAAGACATCGCGACCAACATCCTTACCCGCTTTGACGCCGGCGAATTCGACGTGGCCACGATCTTCTATTCCGAGTTCGAAAGCGTGATCAGCCAAATCCCGACCGCGCTTCAGATCATCCCGGCGGTTGTGCGCTGAAGATGGCGATGGCACCGTCTTTGACTATGAACCTGACGAAACCGCAATCTTGGCCGAACTTCTGCCGCGCGGTGTGGCGACACAGCTCTTCACGGCACTTCTGGAAAACGGCGCGTCCGAGCAGGGCGCCCGGATGTCCGCGATGGACAACGCGACCCGCAACGCTGGCGACATGATCGACAAACTGACAATCCAGTACAACCGGACCCGTCAGGCTGTCATCACCAACGAACTTATCGAAATTATTTCGGGCGCCGAGGCGCTTTAAAAAGACCGGAGATAAAACATGGCAAACGCTAAAGGCAAAATTACTCAGGTCATCGGCGCTGTTGTTGACGTTCAGTTTGAAGACGAACTGCCCGCAATCCTCAACGCGCTTGAAACCGATAACCACGGCAACAAGCTGATCCTTGAAGTGGCACAGCACTTGGGTGAAAACACCGTGCGGACCATCGCGATGGACGCCTCCGAAGGTCTGGTTCGCGGACAGGAAGTCACCGACACCGGCGGTCCAATCACCGATGCCCGTTGGCAACGCAACTTTGGGTCGTATCCTGAACGTCGTGGGCGAGCCTGTAGACGAAAAAGGCCCGGTTGGCGAAACCGAGCGTCGCGCGATCCACGGCGATGCGCCGAAGTTCGACGAACAGTCGACCGCCACCGAAATCCTGACCACCGGCATCAAGGTCATCGACCTGCTGGCACCTTACACGAAGGGCGGAAAAATTGGCCTCTTCGGTGGTGCGGGTGTTGGTAAGACCGTTCTGATCATGGAACTGATCAACAACATCGCGAAAGTGCACTCGGGTGTGTCCGTGTTTGCCGGTGTTGGCGAGCGGACCCGTGAAGGTAACGACCTTTACCACGAAATGATCGAATCCGGCGTTATCACCCCGGACAACCTCTCGAACTCGAAAATTGCTCTGGTCTACGGCCAGATGAACGAGCCTCCGGGTGCGCGTATGCGGGTTGCCCTGTCCGGTCTGACATTGGCCGAGCAGTTCCGCGATGACACCGGTTCTGACGTTCTGTTCTTCGTCGACAACATCTTCCGCTTTACCCAAGCGGGTTCCGAGGTTTCGGCGCTTCTGGGACGTATCCCTTCCGCTGTGGGTTACCAGCCGACGCTGGCCACCGACATGGGCACGATGCAGGAACGTATTACATCGACCAAATCCGGTTCGATCACCTCGGTGCAGGCCGTTTACGTCCCTGCGGATGACCTGACCGACCCTGCACCTGCCACGTCGTTTGCCCACCTTGACGCGACCACGGTTCTTGACCGTGCGATCTCGGAAAAGGGCATCTATCCGGCTGTGGACCCGCTTGGTTCAACCTCGCGTCTGCTTGACCCGCTGATCATCGGCGAAGAGCACTATAAAGTCGCAACCGACGTTCAGCAGGTTCTTCAGCGCTATAAGTCGCTGCAAGACATCATCGCCATCCTCGGCATGGACGAACTGTCGGAAGAAGACAAACTGGCCGTGGCGCGCGCCCGTAAGATCGAGCGTTTCCTCAGCCAGCCCTTCGACGTGGCGAAAGTCTTCACCGGTTCGGACGGTATTCAGGTTCAGCTGGAAGACACAATCGCGTCGTTCAAAGCGGTTGTTGCTGGCGAATACGATCACTTCCCCGAAGCAGCCTTCTACATGGTTGGCGGCATCGAAGACGTGAAAGCCAAAGCCGAAAAACTGGCCGCTGACGCTGCCTAAGGAGTGAAAGCCAATGGCTGACACGATGCAATTCGATCTTGTCTCGCCCGAGCGCCGTTTGGCGTCGGGCAGGCCACAGCAGTGCGCATTCCGGGTGCCGATGGCGACCTGACGGCAATGCCCGATGCATGCGCCGGTCGTCACGACCTTGCGCCCGGGCGTTCTGTCGGTCGACATGGACGGCGGCACCACCGAATACGCCGTGACCGGCGGTTTCGCTCAGGTCACTGCCGAAGGCGCCACGGTTCTGGCCGACGCCGCTTTGCCAAAGTCCGAAGTGACGGCCGAGTTCCTCAGCGAGCTTGTCACCGTCACGCAGGGTGAAGAAGCCACTGACGATACCGCCAAGCGGATCGCCGATCTTCAGGCTTTGGGTGCCGAACTTGGCCTCGCCGTCTAAAGTCCGAAATCCCGTTTCAAGGGCAAAAAAACGCGGCTTCAGGGCCGCGTTTTTCTTTTGTCATATGTTAGAAAACTGCGTTCGCCCAACGCGTACAAAACGGAAAACACCCGTTTGAGAATGCGTACAAAACAGAGATTTTTCTGATCGCTCTGCGTACATAACGCGGGCTTACGGCTGCGACCGCACCGTATCGATCATAAGTTGCACATTCTCCGGATCCGCATCCGGTGTGATCCCGTGGCCCAGATTGAAGATATGCGGCCCGCCAGAAAATGCCTTCACAATGGCCCGCGTCTCGCGCACCAGATCTTCGCCTCCGGTAACCATATGTTTTGACGCCAGATTTCCCTGAACACAGCCATCAATCTGCACGTTCTCGGCCGCCCAAACCGGATCAACCGAATTGTCCAGCGCAATGCAATCGGCCCCCGAAGCCTTTGCAAAACCACGATATTTCTCGCCCGCCTCGCGCGGGAACGCAATGATCGGAATACCCGGATGCTTGGCTTTCAAAGCCGCAATAATCCGCGTCGCAGGCTTCAAAGAAAACTCTGCAAAATCATCATCTTGCAGCGATCCCGCCCAGCTGTCGAACAGCTTGACCACTTCCGCGCCGGCCTCGATCTGAGCCGACAAATAGGTGATCGTGGCCTCGGTCAGCAGATCGATAAGTGATTGAAACAAAGCGCGATTCTCGGCCTTCAAAGCATGCGCAGGCCCCTGATCCGGCGTGCCTTTCCCGGCAATCATATAGGTCGCAACGGTCCAGGGCGCGCCAGCAAACCCGATCAACGTCGTCTCTTCGGGCAATTCACGCGCCAGAATTCGCACCGTTTCATAGATTGGCGAAAGCTTGTCGTGTACGTTATCAGCTTGTTTCAGCTTGGAAAAATCATCCTCTGTCGTCACCGTCGAAAGCCGTGGCCCTTCTCCCGTGACAAACCAAAGGTCCGCTCCAAGTGCCTGAGGGATCAACAGAATGTCAGCAAAAAGGATCGCCGCATCGAAGCCATAACGCCGGATTGGTTGCAACGTCACTTCCGCAGCCAACTCCGGATTATAGCAAAGGCTCAAAAAATCCCCAGCCTGCGCCCGCGTCGCCCGATACTCGGGCAAATAACGCCCCGCTTGCCGCATCATCCAGATCGGTGGCACGTCCAGCGTTTCGCCCGCAAGCGCCCGTAACAAAAGCTTTTCTGCCATTCTGATCCCCTGCCAGTCTTTCATCTGTCGTCCCAAGTAGACACCGCTTTGTCAACCGCGTACAGCTATCTGCATGATGCTACCCGACCCAAAAAACCCGTTCCGTATCGGCACCCGCGGCTCTCCGCTGGCGCTGGCTCAGGCCCATGAAACTAGGGCCCGTCTTTCCGCAGCTTTCGATCTTCCCGAAGAAGCCTTCGAAATCGTGGTCATCAAAACCACCGGAGACAAAATCCTCGACCGTCCTCTAAGCGAAATTGGCGGCAAGGGTCTGTTTACAAGAGAGATTGAAGACGCCTTGTTGGACGAAAGCATCGATATCGCGGTGCATTCGATGAAGGACATGCCCGTCGCTCAGCCAGATGGTTTGGTCATCGACTGTTGTCTGCCGCGAGAAGACGTTCGTGACGCGTTCCTGACCCTTGACGGGACGCAGCTTGCCGATTTGCCGGAAGGCACCACGGTCGGCACCTCCAGCCTTCGCCGCAAGGCACAGCTTTTGCACAAGCGACCGGATCTGAACATCGTCGAATTTCGCGGTAACGTGCAGACTCGCCTGAAGAAGCTGGAAGGTGGCGTTGCCACTGGCACGTTCCTTGCCATGGCCGGGCTTCGCCGTCTGTCGCTTACGGATCTGCCTGCCAAGGCAATCGAGCCGGAAGATATGCTGCCCGCCGTTGCACAGGGTGCCATCGGGATAGAACGTCGTGCAGTTGATACGCGCGCTGCAGACATGTTGACCGCAATCTCGGATCAGGCGACGGTGAACCGCCTCGCTGCCGAGCGCGCATTCCTCAAGGCCTTGGACGGCTCGTGCCAGACGCCGATCGCTGGATTGGCCGAACTGAGCGGGGGCTCGGTTATGCTGCGCGGCGAAATCCTGAAAACTGACGGTTCTACAGCGCATGCGGAAAGCCTCGAAGGCCCCATAGAAGACGCCGCCGAAATCGGCCATGCTTTGGCACAAACGCTTCTGGATAAAGCCGGGCCTGGGTTCCTGCAGCATTGATTGCAGAAATTGCTGCGCCGCAGAAAAGTCATGCTGCGCAGAAAGTCTTTGATTTCACTATGACTTCGCGTAGGCTGCACTGCAGCATGCCTAATGCGGGAGATTTCCGTGGCCGAGACTTTGTTAATCAAACGCTATGCCAGCCGGCGGCTTTATAACACCGAAACGTCAGACTATGTGACGCTTGAAGATATCGCCGGATTTATCCGCGATGGCCGTGACGTTCAGATAATCGACCTCAAATCGGGCGATGACCTGACGCGCCAATACATGCTTCAGATCGTCGCCGATCATGAAAGTCGCGGTGAAAGCGTTCTACCGCTTGAAGTGCTGACTGATCTTGTGCGGTCCTATACAACACAAGCGCAGTCGATTGTGCCTCAGTTTCTGGCCATGAGCTTCGAGATGCTGCACGAAGGCCAGTCGAAGATGATCGAAAGCATAGCCAACCCGCTGTCTTCGATGCCCGGCTATGACGCGATGCGCGCCCAGCAGGAAACATTCATGAAGGCCATGACCGGTAATCTGAGCAATGGATGGACCGCTCCGTCAGAAGACCAAGCTGAAGGCGCCGACCCCGATGCTGGGCTTGAAGACATCCGCAAACAACTTGCGGCCATGCAGGATCAGCTTGCCAAGATGGGCAAGGGCGCCAAAAAGAAATAGCGCGGCTTAACGGAAGATGCCGCGCACTGTATCTGCCATCAACTGAACAACCACAGCTTCGGACAGATAACCGGTTTCGTCCATGTTCCGAGCCGACTGGTATCGCCGAATTGCACGTCGCGTGTCGTCGTCAAAAACTCCGTCCACCGGACCCGGTCGCAATCCCATGGCGTTAAGTCGCGACTCAACCACCTGACGGGTCCGTGGCGACAAGTTCATCGCGGCCTCGTCCCGGGCATACTGCGCATTCTCTTGCGCATTTTCGGCGTTCTGCTCCAATGCCCGAAGCCGTGATTGCGCCTCTTCGCGGAATGCACCATTCGGTGCGCGTTGAAGATAGGCCCGGTAAGCCTCGGCGGTATTGGTCTGTGTAACCTGATCCCACAACTGGCGATCCTGACGCCCAGTGCGGTTGCGTTTGCTGTCTTCAATGACCCCAAGCCGTTCGGTGGCAAGCTCTGCATACTCGCCGTCCGGATAGCGGGTAAGATAAGTCCGAAGGCCCGCTTCGTCGCCCAAAGCGCCGGTTTGATCCCAATAGGCCAGATCATCTGCAAGCTGCTGCTGGCGGCGCTCTTCTGCTTCGGCTTCCAGTTCGGCGGCTTTGCTTTCGGCCTGTTCGTTCAAAAGCGCGATTTGCTCGCGTGTGACGAAGCCAGTCGCGTCAAATCGCTCGGCCTTTTGCCAGTTTGCAATAGCGGTACGGGTACCGCGACCAAAAATGCCGTCTATTCCGCGCGTGTTGAAACCAATCAGGGAAAGATTTCGCTGGATGTTCCTGCGTGCATCGCGGCTTAGATCAAGCGCTTGTTCGGTGCGCTCGGCCCGCGCTTCAGGCGTATCAGTCAGCGATTTGATCCGGGAATCGGCCATACGAGAAAACTCGCCCAATGGGTGCTTCTTCAGATAGTCCTGATAAGCCTCGACCGTGTTCGCAGTGTTTGCTGTGCGCCAGTCCCGGATATCGGTCAGACGTCCATCGACGGTTTGTGGTGGCTCGGTGCTTCCTTCAAGAAAGATCATCGTGCGGGGCGCATAGCCCGCAACGGTCATGCCGCTCTGGATGGCCGCACCGATGAAAGGGCTTCCCGGTTTGGCAATGTTGCGTGCAAGCATTTCTGTCGCGGGTTTTGGCGGCCCGATAAGCACAGTGACGCCTTGGGGAATATTCAGCTCGCCGATCCCATTGGTCAAAAGCGGGCCATAGCTGGTCGGCTGGTTGCTGGTGGTCAGCATTAGGACGGCCTTGCCCGGCTTGGTCGAAAGCCATGCCATCACCGTTGAAAGCGGCAAAGCCCGTCTTGGCAAAGAAGCAAGTGGGCCGGCAGTGCCGTCTGCTGGCATGAAGAACGTTTCTGTGGGCGAGTGAATAAACCGACCACTTAGGGCGACCAACAGGGCGTCGGCATTGGCAGACATCTGGCCAAACTGCGTTAGCGCATCCTGCATCTCGTCTGATGTCGGGCGGCGAAGGTTGATGACTTCCATTCCGGCCGCCTCCAACTCGTCAGCTGCCGAGGTAATGCGTGCGCCGCGGTTTTGATCGGGAAGGGTTTCATACTCCTGAATGCCAATCAAAAGTCCGGCAGACTGTGAGACCACCATTGTTGGCAATGCCATCAACATCACCGCGGCCAAAACCACTATGCGCATATCTTTCCTCCCTAATTGACAGCCAGCCTAGGGAGGTCGCAGCGCCGTGAAAAGGGGGAAGATTTGCGCCAACTGCGCAATTCAGCCCATGATGACTAGCTGTGGATCGCTCCATCGCCGCAAGCAAGTGCGGCTTCGCGGACAGCTTCTGAGTAGGTCGGATGTGCGTGGCAGGTGCGCGCCAGATCCTCGGCTGCAGCGCCAAATTCCATCGCCACACAGACCTCGTGGATCAGATCCCCCGCCATGGGGCCAATGATATGAGCGCCTAAGATTCGGTCAGTTTCCTTGTCGGCAAGTATTTTCACGAACCCGTCGGCCGCATGGTTCGCCTTGGCCCGTCCGTTGCCCATGAAGGAAAAACTGCCGACCTTATAGGCGTGCCCAGCCTCTTTCAGTTGCTCTTCGGTCTGGCCGACATTGGCAACTTCGGGGTGCGTATAGATGACCCCGGGGATGACGCCATAGTTCACATGCCCCGCCTGACCGGCAATGGTTTCGGCCACGGCCATGCCCTCATCCTCGGCCTTGTGGGCCAGCATCGGGCCGGTAATCGCGTCGCCAATTGCATAGATGCCGTCGACGTTGGTCCGCCAATGGGCGTCGGTCTGCACCTGGCCACGGTCGGTCATTTGGAC
This sequence comes from uncultured Alphaproteobacteria bacterium, assembly GCA_963841595.1. Lineage (GTDB taxonomy): Bacteria > Pseudomonadota > Alphaproteobacteria > Rhodobacterales > Rhodobacteraceae > CAWJDD01. Next base: position 644,564 of record CAWJDD010000005.1, read on the forward strand.
CCCAAGATCACCAAGACCAAGGCCATCGGTGTACGGTTTGCGGCCCGTAGCAACCAGAACCACTTCGGCATCCAGCGTATGTTCGCTGTCGTCTTTGCGCAGCTGATAGGTGACCTTGGCTTTTGTCTTGGTTGCATCGACCTTCTGCACGGCAGCCCCCATGACAAACTTAAGGCCCTGCTTTTTCAGGATGCGCTGAAAAATCTTCTGCACCTCGGCATCCATGCCGGGTGTGACCGCATTAAGGTATTCGATCACCGTGACTTCGGTGCCAAGCCGGTTATAGACCGAGCCAAGTTCCAACCCGATCACGCCCGCGCCAATCACAACCATCGACTTGGGGATCTTCGGCAATTCCAATGCACCGGTCGAGGTCACGACGGTCTTCTCGTCCACCTCCACACCGGGCAGGCTGGAAGCCTCGGACCCCGTGGCAATCACGATGTTCTTGGCCTCGTGAACCTCGTCGCCCACCTTGACCTTGCCGGGCTCGGGGATTGATCCCCAGCCTTTCAGCCAGTCGATCTTGTTCTTCTTGAACAGAAACTCGATGCCCTTGGTGTTGCTGTCGATCGTTTCCTGCTTATAGGCCAGCATTTGCTTCCAATCGACATCCGGGCGCAGCACCTTAAGGCCCATCTTGGCAAAGTTATGCTCGGTCTCGTGCAACATCTCGGTCGCATGGAGCATCGCCTTCGACGGAATACAGCCGACGTTCAGACAGGTGCCGCCCAAAGTCTCGCGCCCTTCGACACAGGCTGTCTTCAGCCCCAGCTGAGCACAACGGATGGCGCAGACATAGCCGCCGGGGCCGCTGCCGATGATGATGACGTCATAGTTGGCCACGAGGTGTTCCTATTTCTTGAGATCCGACACAATGACTAAACTGGCATCTAATACGCCATCTTTGAAAGGCATGGCGGTAACCGTCAGGCTGTCACCATCGGAAAAGGACAATGTTAAGCTATGATGCGCGTCTTCCGTCACGCTTTCAATTGTTTTGCCAAGCAACGCACTTCTTGCCCATTCAGGCAATATATTCTCGTCCATTACAAATCCATCAACAACCGCCGCGGATCCTCCAACGCTTCTTTTACCCGCACAAGGAAGGTCACAGCCCCTTTGCCGTCGACAACGCGATGATCATAAGACAGCGCCAGATACATCATCGGGCGCACCACGATTTCACCGTTAACGACGACAGGCCGGTCCTGAATTTTGTGCATCCCCAAAATGCCCGACTGCGGCGGGTTCAGAATGGGCGAGGACATCAGTGAACCATAGACGCCACCGTTCGAGATCGTAAACGTGCCGCCCTGCATTTCCGCCATCGACAGTTTGCCGTCGCGGGCGCGCAGGCCAAGTTCGTTGATCTTCTTTTCAATCTCGGCAAAGCCCATCTGATCGGCGTCGCGGACCACAGGCACCACAAGACCAGTGGGCGTGCCCACGGCGATGCCCATATGGACGAACTTTTTATAGACGATATCGGTGCCGTCGATTTCGGCGTTCACTTCCGGAACCTCGGCCAAAGCATGACTGCACGCCTTGGTGAAAAACGACATAAAGCCCAACTTTACGCCGTGCTTCTTCTCGAACAGGTCCTTGTATTCCTTCCGAAGCGCCATGACCGCGGACATGTCGACCTCGTTATAGGTGGTCAGCATTGCGGCGGTGTTCTGCGCATCCTTTAGGCGTCGCGCAATAGTCTGGCGAAGGCGCGTCATCTTCACGCGTTCCTCGCGCCCTTCATCCTCGGCGGCCACAGGCGCACGAGGAGCGGCAGGCGCCTCGGCCTGTTGCGAAACGGGCGAGGCGAGCGCTTTTTGCACGTCTTCTTTCATCACTCGACCGTCTTTGCCGGTGCCCGTCACCTGATCAGCGCTCAGCTTGTTTTCCGCCATCATCTTCTTGGCCGAGGGCGCATCTTCGACGTCTTTTCCTGTGCTGGCCGGTGCCGGAGCCGCAGCAGGCGCTGCCGCCTTCGGGGCAGGGGCCGCTGCACCTGACGGAGAAAGAACCGCCAGTTTGCCACCGGCTTCAACGGTATCGCCTTCGGCCTTAAGCACTTCGGAAAGGATGCCAGCGGCTGGGGCAGGCACTTCGATCGAAACTTTGTCTGTTTCCAGTTCGCACAAGGCTTCGTCAGCTGCGACAGCGTCGCCGGGTTGTTTGAACCAGGACGATACAGTTGCTTCCGAGACGCTTTCACCAAGCGTCGGCACCATGACGTCGATTGCATCGCCTGACGCGGCGGCACCATTGGACTTGGGGGCCTCCACCGCAGCCGGTGCCGCTTCGCTTGCAGGAGCCTTGGCCGGGCTATCGCCCGCCGCGCCTTCTTCCAGCGTGGCCAAAAGCGCGTCTAACCCCACGGTGTCACCTTCGCTTGCCACAATCTCGGTCAGCTTGCCCGCAACGGGCGAGGGGACTTCAACGGTCACCTTGTCGGTTTCCAGCTCGCACAGCATTTCATCAACGCTGACAGAATCGCCGGGCTTCTTGAACCAGGTCGCAACCGTTGCTTCCGTAACGCTTTCGCCCAGCGTCGGTACGCGGATCTCGGTGGCCATGGTTTATCCTTTCAGCGTCAGCGCGTCGTCAACGAGCGCTGCTTGTTGCAATTTATGTGCCGAGGCAAGGCCGGTCGCAGGCGACGCACTTGCAGCACGTCCGGCATAAGCAGGACGGGTGTGTTTTGCCTTAATCCGGGTCAGCACCCATTCGATGTTCGGTTCCATAAAGGTCCAGCCGCCTTGGTTCTTGGGCTCTTCCTGACACCAGACCAAATCGGCATTTACAAAGCGTTTCAGCTCTTTCACCATGGCTTGTGCCGGGAAGGGATAGAATTGTTCGACCCGCAGAAGATAGACGTCGTTCAGACCGCGCGCATCGCGTTCTTCGAGCAGATCATAGTAGACTTTGCCCGAGCACATGACGACGCGCTTGATCTTGTCATCAGCGACCAGTTCGGTGTCCGAATTCCCTTTTTCAGCATCGTCCCAAAGCACGCGGTGAAAGCTGGAACCAGTCAGAAAATCGGACGTGCTTGAGACTGCCATCTTGTGGCGGAGCAGCGATTTGGGTGTCATCAGCACCAGCGGTTTCCGGTAAGATCGGTGCAACTGGCGGCGCAGGATGTGGAAATAGTTTGCTGGCGTCGTGCAGTTGGCGACGATCCAGTTGTCTTCGGCACACATCTGCAGGAACCGCTCAAGTCGCGCTGACGAGTGTTCGGGGCCCTGACCTTCGAATCCGTGGGGAAGCAGCATCACAAGGCCCGACATGCGCAGCCATTTGCGTTCGCCCGACGAGATGAACTGGTCGAACATGATCTGCGCGCCATTGGCGAAATCGCCGAATTGCGCTTCCCAAAGCACCAATGCATTCGGTTCGGCCAATGAATAGCCGTATTCGAACCCGGATACCGCGTATTCCGACAGCATCGAGTCGATGACTTCGTATTGCGCCTGACCTGAACGGATGTGGTTCAGCGGATAATACCGTTCTTCCGTTTCCTGATTTGTGAAGGCCGAGTGGCGCTGGCTGAACGTGCCGCGGGTAGAATCCTGTCCAGACAGGCGGACCGGATAGCCTTCGGTCAGCAACGATCCGAAGGCGATCGCTTCGGCTGTGGCCCAGTCAAATCCGGTGCCACTTTCGAACATCTCGCGCTTGGCATCCAGCAGGCGCTCTACCGTGCGATGCATGGGAAAGCCTTCCGGAGCGCCGGTCAGCGCACTTGCCGATGTCTTCCATGGTCTTCTTGGAGATGGCAGTCTTGCCGCGCTGGTATTTGTCGCCTTCCTTGTCCAGATGGCTCCAGCGTCCGTCAAGCCAGTCGGCTTTGTTGGGCTTATAAGACTTTCCAGCCTCGAACTCGTCGTTCAGATAGGCTTGGAACTGCGCCTTCATATCCTCGATCTCGCCTTCGGGGATCAGGCCGTCTTTCACCAGCCGGTCGGTGTACAGCGACAAGGTCGTTTTGTGGCCTTTGATCTTCTTGTACATGATCGGGTTGGTGAACATGGGCTCGTCGCCCTCGTTATGACCGAAGCGGCGATAGCAGAAGATGTCGATCACCACGTCTTTTCCGAACATCTGGCGAAACTCGGTTGCGACCTTGGCAGCATGGACGACGGCTTCGGGGTCATCACCGTTCACGTGAAAAATGGGCGCCTCAACCATAAGCGCAATATCGGTGGGATAGGGGCTGGAACGGCTGAAATGCGGGGCGGTGGTAAAGCCGATCTGATTGTTGACCACGATATGGATCGTACCACCTGTCTTGTGGCCCTTCAGACCCGACAGGCCGAAACATTCGGCCACAACACCTTGACCCGCAAACGCAGCGTCGCCGTGCAGCAGGATCGGCATGACGCTGGTGCGTTTTTCATCATGAAACTGATCTTGCTTGGCGCGAGCCTTCCCCAAAACGACCGGGTTGACTGCTTCAAGGTGCGAAGGGTTGGCCGTCAGGCTAAGGTGCACGGTGTTGCCGTCAAACTCGCGGTCTGACGATGCGCCAAGGTGATATTTCACATCGCCAGAACCATCGACGTCTTCCGGTTTAAAGCTGCCGCCCTGAAACTCGTTGAAGATCGCCCGATATGGCTTGGCCATCACGTTCGCCAGAACGCTAAGGCGTCCACGGTGCGGCATGCCAACGATGATGTCCTTCACCCCCAAAGCGCCGCCGCGCTTGATGATCTGTTCCATCGCCGGGATCAGGCTTTCGCCGCCATCCAGACCGAACCGCTTGGTGCCGGTGTATTTGACGTGCAGGAATTTCTCGAAACCTTCCGCCTCGACCAGCTTGTTCAGGATCGCTTTCCGACCTTCGCGGGTGAAAGCGATTTCCTTGCCGAACCCTTCGATCCGTTCTTTCAGCCAAGCGGCTTCTTCCGGGTTCGAGATATGCATGTATTGCAGCGCAAAGGTGCCGCAATAGGTCCGCTTCACGATCGCAATGATCTCGCGCATCGAGGCCACCTGAAGCCCCAGCACGTTATCGATGAAGATTGGCCGGTCCATGTCAGCTTCGGTAAAGCCGTAAGACGCCGGGTCCAGTTCAGGGTGCTGCGACTGATCAAGCATCCCCAGCGGATCGAGATCAGCCACAAGGTGACCCCGGATGCGATATGCCCGGATGATCATCAGCGCACGGATGCTGTCCAGCACGGCTCGCTTGATCTGTTCCTCGCTGACCTCGACACCCGATTCAGCCGCCTTGGCGCTGATCTTCGCGCCCGCCGTTTCCGCCGCCTTCGGCCCCAGATCACCCCATTGCCCGTCAAGTGCCGCCGTCAACTCATCCGAAGGCGCAGGAGGCCAGTCAGCCCGCGCCCAGCTTGGGCCCGCCGCTTCGCGCTTGGCGTCCATATCGGTGTCGCCAAGTTCCCGAAAGAACGCCTGCCACGCCTCATCAACCGCATTCGGGTCGTTGGCATATCGCGCATAAAGCTGCTCGATATACTCGGCATTGTGTCCTTGCAGAAAGGACGAGGCTTTGAAGATATCGTTGGGGGATTGTTCGGTCATGGGGTCACCTCGTGCGGGTTGGGACCGTATTTATTCGTTTCTTTTTTGCCTGGCCAAAGGGCGATGACGATCTCGATGAAAATGGCGGCGGCCATTGAAAGCATCGCCGCAATCGACCAAGGGTCGAATTTAGTATCCAGACTGCCATCGGGGGCTGTCGTCACGAAAATTATTCGACGTGCATCCAGAAACATTTCTGAGGCAAATCCACCCACCCAGAGAAGGCCAACCACCCAGCCCGAAAGGGCGACGTCGTGAAATCGCCGGACAGCGACAGCGAGGATTGGGACGAAAAGCGCCAGAGCAAAAGTTGTGGATAGTAACTCTAACCCGAAGCCTGCAGAACTCCAGACCTTTGTCGTAAAGCAAGGAAACCAGCGCATCGACTGTAATAAACGCTGAGACTATCGGCAAAGTGAACCACCAGAACTCCGAACGCGATGCGCGCCCGGAGAAGGTGGCATACTTGCGAAGGCAGGTCCGTATTGCGACCAGCGGCGGCATAACTACCCAATCGCCTCCAGCATCGCCTCACCCAGACCTGCCGGGCTGTCGGCCACGACGATACCTGCGCTGCGCATGGCGTCGATCTTATCCTCGGCCCCGCCTTTGCCACCGGCGACGATGGCGCCTGCGTGGCCCATGCGGCGGCCCGGAGGTGCCGTGCGGCCCGCGATAAAGCCAGCACATGGCTTGGAACGGCCCTTCTTGGCTTCGTCCTTCAGAAACTGCGCGGCTTCTTCTTCGGCTGATCCGCCAATCTCGCCGATCATGATGATCGACTGGGTTTCGTCATCAGCAAGGAACCATTCCAGCACGTCAATATGCTCGGTCCCCTTGATCGGGTCGCCGCCGATGCCGACACAGGTCGATTGGCCAAGGCCCACATCCGTCGTCTGTTTCACAGCCTCGTAAGTAAGTGTGCCCGAGCGGCTTACAACGCCGACAGAGCCTTTCTTGTGGATATGGCCCGGCATGATGCCGATCTTGCACTCGTCGGGCGTGATGACACCGGGACAGTTTGGCCCGATCAGGATCGATTTGCTGTTTTCCAGCGCGCGTTTGACCCGCATCATGTCCAGCACCGGAATACCTTCGGTAATCGCGACGATCACGGGGATCTCGGCGTCAAGCGCTTCCAGAATCGAATCGGCCGCAAACGGAGGCGGCACATAGATCACGCTGGCATTGGCGCCGGTCTTGGCAACCGCCTCGTGGCACGGAGTTGAACACCGGCAGGTCCAGATGCATCTGGCCGCCCTTGCCGGGGGTCACGCCGCCGACCATCTGAGTGCCATAGTCGATGGCCTGTTCGCTGTGAAATGTTCCTTGGCTTCCAGTGAAACCCTGGCAAATAACCTTGGTGTTTTTGTTGATCAGGACTGACATGACTTACCCCTTCACCGCTTTGACGATCTTTTCTGCGCCGTCTTTCAGGTCGTCCGCTGCGATCACATCAACATCGGATTCGTTGATGATGCGTTTGCCTTCTTCCACGTTCGTACCTTCCAGTCGTACGACTAGCGGAACCTGAAGCCCCACCTCTTTGACCGCAGCGACAACGCCTTCAGCGATCACGTCGCAGCGCATGATGCCGCCGAAGATGTTGACCAGAATGCCTTTCACCTGCGGGTCGATGGTGATGATCTTGAACGCCTCGGTCACCTTTTCCTTGGTGGCCGCCACCGCCCACGTCGAGGAAGTTGGCCGGTGCCGCGCCGTACAGCTTGATGATGTCCATCGTCGCCATCGCCAGATCCTGCGCCGTTCACCATGCAGCCGATCTCGCCATCCAACGCGATATAGTTCAGGTCGTACTTCGAGGCCTCGAGTTCTTTCGGGTCTTCTTCCGTGGTGTCCCGAAGCTCCATGATGTCCGAGTGACGATAAAGCGCGTTGCCGTCGAAGCTCATCTTGGCGTCGAGGCATTTCAGATCACCGCCGCTTGTCACGATCAGCGGGTTGATCTCAAGCATCTCCATGTCCTTCTCGAGGAACAGGTTATAAAGTGTGCCCATCAGTGCCACGCATTGCTTGATCTGCGGGCCTTCAAGGCCCAGAGCAGAACGCGATACGGCGACCGTGGAAGGCCTGATAGCCGGTCGCGGGATCAACGCTGAACGATAGAATTTTCTCGGGCGTTTCTTCGGCGACTTCTTCGATGTCCATGCCGCCTTCGGTCGAGGCAACGAACGAAACACGCGAACTTCCGCGATCGACCAGCAATGCCAGATACATCTCGCGGTCGATACCCGCGCCGTCTTCGATGTAGATGCGGTTGACCTGCTTGCCTGCCGGGCCCGTCTGTTTGGTGACCAGTGTGCGGCCCAGCATGCGGCGCGCTTCTTCGGCGGCCTCTTCAACCGACTTGGTGATACGCACGCCACCTTTGTCGCCCGCATCGGCTTCTTTGAAAGTGCCTTTGCCGCGTCCGCCGGCGTGAATTTGCGCTTTTACAACCCAAACCGGACCATCCATCGCCCCGGCCGAAGTCTTGGCCTCTTCGGCGCGCAAAACGACGCGGCCATCTGACACCGGCGCTCCGGCTGCTCGTAAAAGGCCTTTTGCCTGGTATTCGTGGATATTCATGCCTCGGAAGCTCCCTCAGAAATACTCTTTCACGATCCCATGACACAAAGATTGAACAAAGGAATGAAGTTTTCGAAGGGTTTCCTTCAATACTAAGAAAAAACTTGATTTTGTGATCACTTAAATTTTTTGTGTGATCACGTTTATGCTGAAAAGAATGTAGAGCGGTGGCCGGCCTCCGCCATCCAACGTCTTACCGGCACGCAAAAGTGCCCCAGAACGATTGTCGGAAAATGGTGAAATATGCCGCAATTGATGCGGCGACCGGCCCCGAACAATTCGCTGGGGCCGATCTTTGAGCACCGTTTAGATTAGACCGCCGTCAATTGCCTTACAGGCTTCGACAAGGCCTTTTACAGCATCAACAGATTTGTCGAACATGGCCTGCTCGTTTTTCTTCAACTTGATGTCGACAACACGTTCAATGCCGCCTGCGCCGATAATGGTGGGGACACCGACATACATGTCCTTAAGCCCGTAAGGACCATCAACGAATGCAGCACAAGGAAGCAAGCGTTTCTGATCCTTCAGAAAGGCTTCAGCCATTTCGATTGCGCTGGTGGCAGGTGCATAGAAGGCCGAGCCATTCCCCAGAAGCCCCACGATCTCGGCGCCGCCGTCACGTGTGCGCTGGACGATGGCGTCGAGCTTTTCTTGGCTGGTCCAGCCCATTTCGACCAGATCGGGCAGTGGGATGCCAGCAACGGTCGAATAGCGGACCAACGGCACCATTGTATCACCATGACCGCCAAGCACGAAAGCGGTGACGTCTTTCATTGAAACGTCGAACTCAACGCTAAGGAAATGGCGGAAACGGGCACTGTCCAGGACACCCGCCATGCCGCAGACCTTGTTGTGGGGCAGGCCGGAGTATTCGCGGAGCGCCCAAACCATGGCGTCCAGTGGGTTGGTGATGCAGATTACAAAAGCGTTGGGTGCATTGGCCTTGATGCCTTCGCCCACAGCTTTCATGACTTTAAGGTTTATACCAAGCAGATCATCGCGGCTCATGCCAGGCTTGCGTGGCACGCCAGCTGTCACGATGCAGACATCTGCACCCGCAATGTCGGCATAGTCATTCGTGCCCTTCAGAACGGCATCGAATTTCGCCGAAGGGCCGGCTTCTGCGATGTCGAGGGCTTTTCCCTGAGGCGTGCCTTCTGCGATATCGAACAGAACGACGTCACCCATCTCGTTTAGGGCGGCAAGATGCGCAAGTGTCCCGCCAATCTGGCCCGCGCCGATAAGCGCGATTTTGGGTCTGGCCATAGAAATTCTCCGATCCGTCTGGGAATGGTTTTGGGCGTTTGCCTAGCCAGTGTTCTTAGCTTGTGCAAGGCCAAGACCATACAGAAGAATCTTCTTCAACCCTCTTAACGGATTGAAGCTACTGAAAAGAAAAGAACATTCATGGCTGCTTCGGAGGCGTTCGACGTGCCGCGTCCATTGCAGGAGCTGAGGAACTGTTCGTAATTTGGGAATGATGGGCGATTCTACGTGGCGGCGCTCAGTTTTCAGAAACTCGATAATGAAAACCCGGCGAAACCGTTTATATCAGCAAAAGCGAGGAAACGGACAGTCGCGACTGTCAACGTTTCTATTGCCGATCATCCAGGAAGCCGGTGCCCGACGGCGACCCGGATGTGGAAAAGCATGTGTTCAGCTGCGAATGCCAGCCGGAGCAATCGGCGAGTCGATGTCTTCGTAAGACTGTCCGCTTGCAACAAGGCATGTCACACCATTCGGTGTTGTAACGGTGATCGTCCAAGTGCCGGTTTCAAGCGACGCGAATACTTCGACGACGCGCCCCTGGGGAGCCATTCCGATGGATTGGCGGCTTTCACCATATTTGCTGGTCAGACGCTCGACGACGAGTTCGCAATTCCCACAATTCTGACCCTGAGCCTGTGCGGCGAACGGCAGAACAAAAGAGGCGGCGATGACGAGCATGGTAAACTTCAGTTTCATGTCAGTCCTTTCCGGAGACTTTCCGCCTCCTGTGCATCTTCGGTTCCGAATTTTTCCGGAACCTCGCAGGACCACAATGAGAACAGAACAAGAAAATCGGGTTAACGCGAAGTGCGATTGTCGATCAAAACAGAAACAATCTGATTCTGCGTTACAGCTTAAGGACTTGCACTGGTAATCGGCGTCGTGCCACGTTCCGCGCGAGTTCTGGTGGAGACTTTTTGGATGACAACAATACAGCTTTGCCGGTCGGTTCTGTACATCCCGGGCTCGAAAGAACGGGCGCTAGAAAAGGCCAAAGGCCTTGGTGTGGACGCGATTATCTTCGACCTTGAAGATGCTGTTGCTCCGGTCGAAAAGGAAGCTGCGCGCAATACGCTGGCGACTCAGTTGGCCACGGGTGACTATGGTCACAGGAGGCGAATTGTTCGCATCAACGCACTTGATACACCTTGGGGGCAGGACGACGCACGGGCAGTCGCCACGATGCCTTGTGACGCCGTCCTTTTGCCCAAAGTGGAATCCCGCGCCGATATCGAAGCATTGACCGCACTGGTCCCGGGCAAGCCCGTCTGGTGCATGATGGAAACGCCATTGAGCATCTTCCGCGCTTTAGAGATTGCCAAAACGCCCGCTGTTGGTGGGCTGGTTCTGGGTACCAATGATCTGGCAAAGGATATCGGTTGCGCTACTGGCGGCGACCGCATCGCTTTGATGACTGCCCTGCAAACTTGCCTGATGGCCGCCCGTGCGGCCGGAGTCGTCTGTGTCGATGGAGTTTACAACGCTTTCAAAGATGACGAAGGGCTGACCGCCGAGTGTGAACAGGGTCGCGCGCTGGGTATGGACGGCAAGACACTGATTCATCCCGCGCAGGTCGACATCGCCAACCGCATCTTTGCGCCAAGCGAAGCCCAGATTGATCTTGCGACCCGCCAGATCGAAGGCTTTGAAGCCGCGAAGGCTCGTGGTGAAGGCGTAGCCGTGGTAGACGGCAGTATCGTTGAAAACCTACATGTCGAAACCGCCCGCGCCGTTCTGGCTAAGGCAGAAGCCATCAATGAAAGAACAGCGTCATGATACTTTTGATACTCGGACTAATCTTGTGGGCTGCCGTTCACTTCATGAAACGCCTGGCACCAGAGCAGCGCCAGGCAATGCAAGACCGCATGGGCGATGCTTCGAAAGGCGTGATTGCGGTGCTTTTGCTTTTGTCGATTGTACTCATGGTAATCGGTTATCGCGGTGCAGAAGGCACCGTTTTCTGGGGCCGCACTCCGGCGCTGACCGGTATCAACAACCTGTTGATGCTTTTGGCCGTCGCGCTTTTTGGACTTGGAAGTTCGAAAAGTCGGTTTCGCGCAAGAATGCGCCATCCGATGCTGGCGGGCGTTGGCGTCTGGGGGATTGCGCACCTTGTCGTAAATGGCGACACGGCCTCTTTTGTGCTGTTCGGTGGGCTAATCATCTGGGCACTGGTCCAAATGGCCATCATAAATCGCGCAGTGCCCGAGTATGAACCTTACGAAGGCGGAAGCGTGGCAGGCGACATCCGCCTCGTTGTGATTTCGCTGGTGGTTTATGTGGTGATCTCGGGCATCCACATCTGGCTTGGCTACAACCCGTTCGGTGGCTGACGTGAAGACAAACCCTGGCCGGTTCTTCGAAGACTACCGCGTGGGCGAGACGATTGCGCACGCTGTGCCACGCACTCTTTCGGGCGGCGAAAAGGCGCTGTATCAAGCCCTTTATCCGGCGCGGCACGCTTTTGCATCATCCGACCGTTTCGCAGAAGACTGTGGTTTGACCGGCGGACCCTTCGACGACTTGATTGTTTTCCACACGGTGTTTGGAAAGACGGTCCCCGACATCTCGCTGAACGCGGTGGCCAACCTCGGCTATGCCGAGGGTCGGTGGCTTTGCCCTGTGTATCCCGGCGATACACTGACCGCGACGTCCGAGGTGATCGGCCGGAAACAGAATTCCAACGGAAAATCCGGTGTTGTTTGGGTGCGGACAACGGGGCGCAACGATCATGGCGAAAGCGTTTTGGAATATGTCCGCTGGGTCATGGTCCGCAAGGGCAACCCGGATGCGCCTGCGCCAGAAACAGTAATACCGGTTCTGGCGGATGCAGTGGCCCCCGATGCATTGTCGCCGCCAAAGGGTCTCGACTTCACCGACTATGATTTCAGATTGGCCGGCGAGCCGCACCGATTGAGCGACTATGAGATCGGTGAAAAGATCGACCACGTCGACCGGGTCACCATAGAAGAGGCCGAACACATGCTGGCCACCCGGCTTTGGCAGAACACGGCCAAGGTCCATTTCGACGCGACAAACCGTGAAGATGGCAAGCGTCTGATCTATGGTGGCCATGTCATCTCGATGGCCCGTGCGTTGTCTTTCAACGGGCTTGCCAATGCTCAGATGATTGCGGCGCTGAATGCAGGCAGTCATGTCAGCCCTTGCTTTGCAGGCGACACCATCTGTGCATGGTCCGAAGTTCTGGACAAAGCCGATACGACAGCTCCCGGTGTTGGCGCCCTGCGCTTGCGCCTTGTCGCCCACAAACCCGAGGCTGCGCCCTTTGAGTTGACGACAGAAGACGGGAAGTATGCGTCCGGTGTCTTTTTGGATCTCGACTATTGGGCGTTGATGCCCCTGTGACAGGTGTCATAGGGGCAAAAGTAAACGAAACGTCAATTTGTGATCACGCAATTCTTTGCTGTGATCACTATTTTCGAAATCTTAAGTGTGTTAGCGGAAAAGGGTGCGTTTCTGCGCCGCAGAGGCGTGACACTGGCGCAGGCTTTGCTAGATAACCGCTGAGCCGAGAGAAGGAGCCTCAGATGGCTGATGTGAACCGGGGGAAGCGCCCCCTTTCGCCGCACATTACGATCTATCGCCCTCAGATGACGTCGATAAGTTCGATCTTTGTGCGGATTACTGGCGTTGCGATGCTTCTGGCTGGACTTATGATTGTCTGGTGGCTTCTCGCTGCGGCTACGTCGCCTGAGTATTTCGCATTTGCCGACGGCGTCATCACATCCTGGTTGGGTGATCTGATTATGACCCTGTCTCTTTGGGCGTTATGGTATCACGCACTGGGCGGGCTAAGGCACCTTTACTGGGATACAGGCCGCGGGCTTGAGATTGAGACGGCCGAGAAGCTGGGGATCGGGATGATCGCAGGCTCGGTCGTTCTGACCATCATCACTTTGATCGCGGTATAGGGAAAACGCACATGTCCTATATGACCGACCTGAAACGCGCTGTTGGAAATGGCTCTGCCCGTGAAGGCACATCGCGCCATTGGGGAATGACGAAATCCAGCGTGGCCCTTTTGCTTCTGACGCCGCTGTTCGTATTCACATTTGGGCCCATGCTGGGTCAGCCCCATGCCGAAGTGGTTGCCTATTTTGCACGACCCTTCCCAGCCATTGTTGCCGCGCTATTTGTTGTTGTGGGTTTCATGCACTTCAAGAACGGTATCCAAGCGGTGTACGAAGACTATCTGCATAGCACTGCCCGTGAGTACGCGATCATCATCACAACCTGCCTATCTTATGCCGCCGCTGCTGTGGGCCTGTTCGCCCTCGCCAAGATTGCTCTTTAAGGACCGTTCCAATGGCCGCTTACGAATATGAAACGCACGAGTATGACTGCATCGTTGTGGGCGCCGGTGGCTCGGGCCTTCGCGCCACGCTTGGGATGGCGGAACAAGGCCTGAAGACGGCCTGTATCACCAAGGTTTTCCCGACGCGGTCGCACACCGTCGCCGCACAAGGTGGCATCGCCGCGTCGCTGGGCAACATGGGCCCCGACAGCTGGCAATGGCATATGTACGACACCGTCAAAGGCTCTGACTGGTTGGGTGACACCGATGCGATGGAGTATCTGGCCCGCGAAGCGCCTAAGGCTGTCTATGAATTGGAACACTACGGCGTTCCGTTCAGCCGGACCGAAGACGGCAAAATTTATCAGCGACCCTTTGGCGGGCACACAACCGAATACGGGGAAGGCCCGCCTGTACAGCGCACTTGTGCCGCTGCCGACAGAACAGGGCACGCGATCCTGCACACGCTTTATGGTCAGTCCCTTAAGAACAATGCGGAATTCTATATCGAGTACTTCGCGCTTGATCTGATCATGGCAGAAGATGGCACATGCCAAGGCGTCGTTGCCTGGTGCCTTGACGATGGTTCGATCCACGTCTTCAACTCCAAGATGACGGTGCTGGCCACCGGTGGTTACGGACGCGCTTATTTCAGTGCGACCTCGGCTCATACCTGCACCGGCGACGGTGGCGGCATGGTGGCCCGCGCTGGCCTGCCGCTTCAGGACATGGAATTCGTTCAGTTCCACCCGACTGGTATCTATGGGTCGGGCTGCCTGATCACCGAAGGTGCGCGTGGCGAGGGCGGTTACCTGACCAATTCTGAAGGCGAGCGGTTCATGGAACGCTATGCGCCGACCTATAAAGACCTTGCCAGCCGTGACGTGGTCAGCCGCTGCATGACGATCGAAATCCGCGAAGGCCGCGGCGTAGGCGCAGAAAACGATCATATCCACCTGCACCTGAACCACCTGCCGCCGGAAACTTTGGCCTTGCGCCTTCCCGGCATCAGCGAAAGTGCGCGCATCTTTGCTGGCGTTGACCTGACCAAGGAACCGATCCCGGTTCTGCCAACTGTACATTATAACATGGGTGGTATCCCGACGAACTATTGGGGCGAGGTGCTGAACCCGACTTCCGACGATCCCGACCGTGTCTCACCCGGTCTGATGGCGGTCGGCGAAGCAGGGTGTGCCAGTGTCCATGGCGCTAATCGTCTTGGGTCGAACTCGCTGATTGACCTTGTGGTCTTCGGCCGCGCCGCCGCTATCAAGGCAGCCGAAGTTGTCGATCCGGCCAGCAGCAATCCTCCGCTCAATCAGGCCTCGATTGACGCAGCGCTCGACCGGTTTGACCGTATACGCCATGCTGACGGCGCGGTTCCAACCGCTGAACTAAGGCTTGAGATGCAGAAAACCATGCAGGCTGATGCCGCCGTCTTTCGGACGGACAAGACCCTTGGCGAAGGCATTGAAAAGATGACTGGCGTTGCCAGCAAAATGGCCAACATCAAAGTCAGCGATCGGTCGCTGGTGTGGAACAGTGACTTGATGGAAACGCTGGAGTTGGAAAACCTGATGCCCAATGCACTGGCCACGATCGTCGGTGCCGAAGCGCGCAAGGAAAGCCGTGGTGCACACGCGCACGAAGACTACCCCGACCGTGACGACGAGGTTTGGCGCAAACATACGCTGGCGCGCATCGATGGAGCAAAAGTCGCGCTGGACTATCGGCCCGTTCACCTTGACCCGTTGTCGACCGAAGACGAAGGTGGAATCGAGATGAAGAAGATCGCACCCAAGGCTCGCGTTTACTGATGCACGGTCTTGCCGTCATATTGGCGCTATTCTTGCTGGCTGCCTGCGCGGGCGACGTTGTGTCGTCTGAAACGGCCGCTCTCTCTGCCGGAAATGCAGCTGCCCGTGAGACCGCACAAGAAGGCCGGATCGAGAACCCCGAGGCGCTGGCGTGCCTGCGCGCAAATGCAAGTGATGCGGAATGGGCGATCATCGCAGGGCAAGACGGTGCTGCCGAAGCTGAATTGCAGACCGTTATGAACCGCGAAGGTACAATCCGATGCTTCAACGAAAACCAAGTGGTGGTTTACCAATGAAACGGACGGCAACAGTTCTGCTGTGCCTGTCGACGCTTGCTGCCTGCGGACCGGTTTCGCCGGAACGCGCCGCAGACATGTGCGAAGAACGTGCGCGAGCAGCAACAGGCCCAACAGGCGAGGTGGGTGTCGGGATCAACAACAAGGGCGAGACCAGCGGTAGTTTTGAGATCGGGATAACCAGCGACTACATTCAGGGTCGCGATCCCTATGAGGTTTACGAAAGCTGTGTGCGTCAAAAAACAGGCCAGGGTCCAATCCGCCCATTGGATCTCACTCGATGACGGGGGGTCCGGCATGGCCAGTTTCCCAACCTTGATTGGCAAAATCCGCAACGAGTTGCGGATTGTCCCAGAACATGGGTTTCCCCGGCTTGGCAACACACACTACTTCGCGATGCTGCAAGAGCTTCACCAGCGATTGCAGCCGAAAACTTACTTGGAGATCGGCACAGAAAGCGGTGCCTCGCTGAATTTGGCTAAGTGCATCTCTTTCGCCATCGACCCGGCATTTCAGATTGAAGCAGACGTGATGGGCGGGAAACCCGGGCTGTTCCTGCAGCAATGTACAAGCGATGCGTTCTTCTCGTCTGGAATATTGGATCGACTGGGCGTGACGCTTGATCTTGCTTTCCTCGATGGGATGCATCTTTACGAATACTTGCTGAACGACTTCATGAATACCGAACGCCACATGTCTGCCGATGGCATGATCCTGATGCACGATTGCGTTCCATTCAGCACCGATGGTGCACTCCGCGATTGGGATCGCCGCGTTACACCTTCCTGGACGGGCGATGTTTGGAAAATCCTACCTATCCTGAAAGAGTACCGGCCTGATTTGACGGTTCGCACCTTCGACACGCCGCCATCTGGACTTGTCACGGTGACAGGACTTGACCCCGAGAACCGCGTCCTTTTGGAAAAGAAGGATGAAATCTTGGCACGTTTTGACGACATCTCTTTTGGAGAATTTGGAACAGACAGGTTCAGTGATTGTGCTGCCATCGAGCCTTTTCAGCGCCAGATCGCTCCTATCCCCGGGAAAGGGCCGTTGTCATTTCGCATTCAAACGCCTGTGCCGCGTCCTCGGGCTCAGGCAGCATGGGGGGATCATTCGTTTGCCATGTCATTGGCCGAAGCCTTGGAACGTGCGGGTCACAAGGCTGAAATCTGCACTGTAAAAGAATGGTACAAAGATGGCCCTGAAGGACAGATCGATATTGTTCTGCGCGGTGATACGCCCTACGAGCGCCGTTTTGGTCATCTGACGCTCTTCTGGGTGCTCTATTTCAACGATATTGAAGCGCTTCGACATGACTTGATTCAAGCGGACCATATTTTTGCTGCGGGCAAGCCGATCGCGGATGATCTGGGCGCAATTTTCGGCGAAGTTAATGTTTCAGTATTGCCTCAGGCATTTGATGCCACGCGAATGGCACCTCCGGCAGAAGACGTCGTGCGCAAGGGGGCGAGTTTCGTTGGAATCGCAAAACAGTTTCGTCGCCCGGTTGTGCGACAGGCCATACGTGCCAAACTGCCATTGCAGCTTTGGGGGCATGGGTGGGCCAAAAGCCCGGCGTCCAAGTTCGTGCGGGGGGCGCGGTTGCATCCGGACGAGCTTGGGCCAGTCTATGCCGGGTCCGAAATCGTTCTGAATGACCACCGGCGCGATATGAGCCACAATGGCATCCCGTCCAATCGCATTTTTGATGCTTTGGCCTGTGCGACACCTGTTATCACTGATCCTGTGGCTTGGATGCCAGCTGAACTGGCGCCTTTCGTGCATCAGGTTATGGATTTTCGTGGCGTACGCGCTGCAGCTGACGAGATCGCTGCGGAAAGTGCCAGCCGCAAGGCCGAACGCATGGCGCTCGCTAAAAGTATGCTCGGGACACACTCGTTCGATGCCCGCGCCAATGCGATCGTAGGCAAGGTGCGAGCGCTTAACCAACCGGTGAAGTTGAGGAAATCCGCATGAAATGGCAGTTTTTACCGCTTTTTTGGCTCGTCACAGCTTGCACGCCTGCGCAGCAGGATGAGCTGACCCGTGATGCTGCTCGTACGGCAATTCGGCCCGTCCTGCAGGAACGGTTCCCGGGCATCCCGGTCGAGCCGGCTTCGGACTGTGTGATTAATAACGCTTCAAGCGGCGAGCTTTTGTCACTGGCCGCGGACGCGATCACCGGCCCCACTGCCAACACTGTAGAAATTGTTTCCGATATTGTGGCCCGCCCCGAGACGCTCAGGTGTCTTGCTAAATCCGGTCTGCCCGCAATTTTCGGTGCCCTCTAGTCGTAAGGTAACTAATCATGGTTCAACTGACACTTCCCAAGAATTCGACCATTCGCGTGGGAAAGACTTGGCCTAAAGCTGAAGGGGTCAAGAACGCGCGGAAAGTACAAGTATACCGTTGGAACCCTGACGACGGCGAGAACCCACGGGTCGACACCTATTTTGTCGACATGGATACATGCGGACCAATGGTTTTGGACATTCTGATCAAAATCAAGAACGAGATTGATCCCACTCTGACTTTCCGCCGGTCCTGCCGCGAAGGAATTTGCGGATCCTGTGCGATGAATATCGACGGTATAAACACGCTGGCCTGCATTTATGGACATGACGAAATTGCCGGCGACATCAAGATCTACCCGTTGCCGCACATGTCTGTGGTCAAGGATCTGATCCCTGATCTGACCCATTTCTATGCTCAGCACGCATCAACCATGCCCTGGCTGGAAACCAAGACGAACCGTCCGGCGAAAGAGTGGAAGCAATCCATCGACGACCGCAAGAAATTGGACGGTCTTTATGAATGCGTTATGTGTGCATGCTGTTCGACGTCATGCCCATCTTACTGGTGGAATGGTGACCGGTATCTTGGGCCTGCTGCCCTTCTTCACGCCTATCGCTGGATAATCAACTCGCGGGACGAGGCGACCGGCGAGCGATTGGATGAATTGGAAGATCCCTTCAAGCTGTACCGCTGTCATACGATCATGAATTGCGCCAAAACCTGTCCGAAAGGACTGAACCCAGCCAAGGCAATTGCGGAAATCAAGAAGATGATGGTCGAACGCGTCGTCTGATCTTGGTTTCGCCACACTTTCGTGCGTCGACCAGCTGGGGGCTTTGCCCCCAGACCCCCAGCATATTTTCAGACCAATGAAAGCCAGTGCGCAGATTCTGCACGATGTGCTGATTTCCTGATCATCGCTGCACGCGTGCTTGTCTGCCGCTTCACAAAACCGCGACGGCAATTGCTGAAGTTGCGGTGAATTGTGCCTTTCAAAGATATGGCGTTTGAAAGGAAGTGTTATGTTCAGGTCTGCCGGTGTCAGGTTCATGGTTGTGGGCGTTTTGACGCTTTTGATGTTCATCCCGCTTAATCTGGTCAGTGGTGTCGTTCAGGAACGCGCCCGTTACAGCGACAGCACGGTTGAGACGATCAGCCGTGAATGGGGCGGGCGCCAGTTGATCAGTGGCCCACTGCTGGTGATTCCGGTCATAGAAGAGGTAACCTATAATCGCAAACGCGAAGCGGTCGACCCGGCAACGGGGCGGACCATCCGAGACAACAAGAACTTCATTGTGTTCGAGCATTTCGAAGAGACCAAGGCCGAGAATCGAGCGCCGATCTTTTTATATCCCGACCGGTTTGACATGGAAGTTGCAACCGAAACCCAAACGCGCCATCGCGGCATTTTTGCGGTACCGGTGTTCACTGCGGACCTTGGTTTGGAATTCGATTTCGATACCGATGCCGTAGGCGCTGTCCTCAATGGAGATGAGACGCCGGTTTGGAAAGATGCCGAGTTGCGGGTCTATCTGGATTCGAACAGCGCCTTGCGGGGCGAGGCCGATTTAAGCGCGGACGCGACCTCTTTCGATCTGGAACCTATTCCGTTGGTCGAAAATGCTGGCACCGGCATCGTCTCGAAAATCGGTGATCCTCGCGCGCTGACCGATTTCAACCTTCGCCTGTCAATGAACGGAGCGCAGGATTTCGGGGTTGCCGCCGTTGGGCGGGTCAGCCGCTTGGTGATCACCAGCGATTGGCCAGACCCCAGCTTCTTCGGTGACTTTCTGCCAGATAAATCTGAAATTGTACCCGAGGGGTTCACAGCAAATTGGACCGTACCGCACCTTGCGCGATCGCTTCCGCAGGTGTCGCGGGAAAACCCTGACCACACGGCTCGGCAATCAACCACGATGCGGGTCCGCTATCTGACGCCAAACGACTTTTACCAGAAGGCATGGCGATCAGCGCGCTATGGCATTTTGTTTATCGCCCTGACGTTCCTCACCATCCTGCTCTTGGATCGGACAAGCGAGAGACCGGCGCACCCGGTACAATATACGATGGTCGGGCTTGCCCAGTCAGTCTTTGTGCTGCTGATGGTGGCCTACGCCGAACAGATCGGCTTCAGCCTTGCGTATATGGTTGCGGCAGGTTCGACGATTGGTTTGCTGACCCTTTTCGGTGCGACGGCCCTAAAGCTTGGGCGCCAAACTTGGGTGCTGGCGGCCATGCTGGTCACAGTCTACCTCGTCTTGTTCCTGATCCTACGCAGCGCCGACTACGCTCTGTTGGCTGGGTCCACATTGGCCTTCGTGGCCCTCGCGTTGACGATGTGGCTCACCCGCAATGAGGATTGGCATGGGCCCGAAAGGGCTCGTGGCTGGCCCTTCCGCCGCCCAGAAAGGAAGGAGCCTCCCCTGCCAGTCGGCTGATCCTCGACGCGCCCGGCAGCCAGACGGTTGCCGGGCGTTTTTGCTTTTGCAGATGGGTCGGACCTTCTAGCATGATCGAAAAATCAGGAGCGCCCATGCAACCGCCAGCCGATGCCGAAGACCGCCGCGCCATCAAACCGGTGATATGCTATCCGACGAACACACTACCCCAGCCTGATCTGCCGGACCTGTGTCGGGCTTTCGAGACCTTTCAAAAAACAGGCGAAGTGATTGTGCCGCCACGTGACGCAAGATGTTTTCACGTCGCAGCAGGCGGCGCTTTCCGGATTACCTCGGTCGAAGGTCCGCAAGTGGGCGATTTGAACCTGTGGAACGCCAACGATCTGTCCGAACGGTTCTTTTCCGGCAAGACGCGCGCCTTGCACGGCACCCATGTGACAATCGGCGACCGGCTCTGGTCAAGCTTTCCATCACTCAGGCCGATGGCGACGATCATCGAAGATACGCTGGAATGGTACGGATTAGACGCTTTCGGTGGCGGGGTGCATGACGTGATCGGCACGCGCTGTGATCCATACACCGGACGATTGCTTTCGGGGAATGACTATCACCATTGCTGCCACTCAAACTTGACCCGTGCCTTGGCTGCCGAGCTTGGCATTCCAGCAGCCGAGGCCGAGAGTGCAGTCCACGATGTGCTCAATGTGTTCATGTGCACGGGGTTCACTCGCGACACCGGACAGTATTTCATGAAAGCGTCACCGGTGCGTCCGGGGGATTACATCACCTTCTTCGCCGAGATCGACTTGCTTGGCGCATTGTCTGCGTGCCCGGGTGGGGATTGCAGTGCTGAACACTCGTCTGACGAAGCGGCGTGCTATCCCTTGAAAATAGAGGTTCTCGAAGGTCTAAAGCCCGAGGGTTGGAAGTCACCGGCAGTTAATGCCTATGATCGCAGCCATGGAATTTGATCGGGTGGCGCACGCTTAACCCCACCCTGCAATTATTCACCCATCGTCGTCATCATCATCGTCGGAGATCGCACCCCCAATGCCGCCGGAACTTGTTGAATTCGAGCTGTAATCCGAAGATCCGCCAGGCGCTACAGCTGGTCTTGATCCAATTATGGTTCCATCTTTGCCGTAGATCGGCGTGTCTTGAATCATGATCGGTTCTTCCTGCTGCGCACAGGCACCCATAATTATGAGAGCAGCAATCGCAGCCGTCGATTTCATCGAAGTTCTCATGGTGACCCCTTCAATTTCTCTAGTTGTCTGGAACCTAAATCTCGAAAAATGGATTTGGTTCCAAGATATCATTAGCTATCTGTCGCAAAGGCCGCTTCCAGCGCAATTTCGACCATGTCTCCAAAACTGCTCTCGCGGTCTTCAGATGGCAGCGCCTGACCCGTCAGCAAATGATCCGATACCGTCAGCACTGCCAAGGCACGGCAACCGTAGCGTGCGGCAAGGATATAAAGCTCAGCGGCTTCCATCTCGACACCCAGAATCCCATGGCGCGTCATTTGCTCGTTCAGATCTGGGCGTTCGTCATAAAACACATCCGAAGAATAAATTCCGCCGACATGGATTGGCGTCCCCTTGGCTTCGGCGGCGGCAGCCGCAGCACGAAGCAGGGACCAGTCAGCGGTAGGGGCAAAGTTTAACTCGCGAAAAATGCCCCGCGACGGGGTCGATACCGAACTGGCCGTCGTGGCAAGAATGACATCCCGCACTTTGACGCTTTCCTGCATGCCGCCACAGGACCCGATGCGGATAAGTGTCTTGGCGCTATAGTCGCGGATAAGTTCGTTGACGTAGATTGACAGCGACGGCATCCCCATGCCCGAGCCTTGGATCGTCACTTTGTTGCCGCGCCAGGTGCCGGTGAAACCCAGCATGCCGCGGACTTCGTTCACCAGTTTCGGATCATCAAGAAACGTCTCAGCGGCCCACTTCGCGCGATAAGGATCGCCGGGCATCAAGACGGTTTCGGCAATCTCGCCGGGCTTTGCGCCAATATGGATAGTCATAGGATCCCCCTGTGCAGCCTTCAGACTAGCGGGAAGATACGACAGACGAAAGTGGTGGGCTATTCGGCGGCGACGGCTTTGCCGTCGGCTAAAGCAACGATGTCAAACATGATTCGGTTCAGCTCGAAATCCTTTGGCGTATAGACACGCGCGACGCCCATGGCTTCCAACTTCGCTGCGTCTTCTGCTGGGATAATACCACCGACAATCAGCGGCACATGGCCAAGGCCGGCAGACTTCATTTCCGCGAGCGTTTCTTCTATCAATGGCAGGTGGCTGCCGGAAAGGATCGACAGGCCAACAACATGCGCACCTTGTTCCTGAGCCGCCCGGACGATTTCTGTCGGCGTCAGGCGGATGCCTTCATAGGTGATGTTCATGCCGACATCGCGTGCACGGGCGGCAATTTGCTCGGCACCGTTTGAATGGCCGTCCAGCCCCGGTTTGCCGACCAGAAGCTTAAGTTTCTCGCCCAGCTTGCTGGATACCGCGTCGACTGCCGCGCGGATTTCGTCCAAACCCTCGGTCCGGTTTGACGGCGCAGTTGCGACACCCGTCGGTGCCCGATACTGGCCGAAGACTTCCCGCACGACATCGCCCCATTCGCCTGTGGTCGCACCTGCCTTTGCCGCCTGGACAGAGGCAGGCATAACGTTTCCAGATGATTTACAGGCTGTTCGCAAGGCATCGAGTGCAGTTTGAACTGCGTTTTCATCACGCTCGGCGCGCCAGCCTTCAAGACGGCTGATCTGATCAGCCTCGGCACCCGGGTCGGCAGTCATGATTGCCTCTTCCCCAGCAGTAAGTGGCGATGCTTCGGCCTCGACATATCGGTTCACACCAACAACCGTCGTCTCACCGCGTTCAATCCGATTGATCCGTTCGGAATTCGCCTCGACCAACCGCGCCTTCATATAGTCGATGGCACCTATGGCCCCGCCCATGGCATCAAGATGGGCCAGTTCGGCCCGTGCGCCATCTTTCAACTCTTCAACCTTTGCAGCGACAACCGGATTGCCATCAAACAAATCGCCATATTCAAGAAGGTCGGTCTCGAACGCCACGATCTGCTGCATCCGTAAAGACCATTGTTGATCCCAAGGGCGCGGTAATCCAAGTGCCTCGTTCCACGCCGGAAGCTGCACGGCGCGGGCACGCGCATTTTTTGAAAGCGTTACCGCCAGCATCTCGAGCAGGATGCGATAGACGTTGTTCTCGGGTTGTTGTTCGGTCAGTCCCAGTGAGTTCACTTGGACGCCATAGCGAAACCGGCGGTACTTCGGGTCTTCGACGCCATATCGCTCAAGGCAGATTTCGTCCCAAAGTTCTGTAAAGGCGCGCATTTTGCACATCTCGGTTACGAAGCGGATGCCTGCGTTCACAAAGAAACTGATCCGCCCGACCATTGCCGGGAAATCAGCGTCCGAGACTTTACCGCGCAGATCGTCGAGCACCGCGATAGCTGTTGCGAGAGAAAAGGCCAGTTCCTGTTCGGGCGTCGCTCCGGCTTCTTGCAGGTGATAGGAACACACATTCATTGGGTTCCACTTCGGAAGATGCGCTCGGGTATAGGCCGCAACATCAGTAATCATCCTCAGAGACGGCTGCGGTGGGCACACATAGGTACCACGGCTAAGGTATTCTTTGACGATATCGTTCTGCACAGTACCCTGTAACGTCGCAATGTCTGCCCCTTGCTCTTCCGCCACCGCGATATAAAGCGCCAGCAACCAAGGCGCGGTCGCGTTGATCGTCATCGAGGTATTCATTTTCTCAAGGGGAATATCTTTGAACAAGCAGCGCATGTCCCCGAGATGGGAAATCGGAACGCCGACTTTGCCAACCTCACCACGGGCCAACCTGTGATCGCTGTCATATCCGGTTTGCGTAGGCAAATCGAACGCGACAGACAGACCTGTCTGGCCCTTACCAAGATTGGTTCGATAAAGCGCGTTAGACGCTTCGGCAGTCGAATGGCCAGCGTAGGTACGGAACAGCCAAGGTCGATCGTTTTGCGACTGCGGCATGCCGGATTCCTTCATAAAGCAACAAAATTACGCCTTTTGATGCTTATTCGAAAGGAAATGGCGTTGTCAATTCGCTGCGCTGCAGCAGTGCGGGTGTGTGATCAAAACTCGATCATGCGACCTTTGAAGTTGGAAGCGCTGACGTTGCGGATTCGCCCAAGTCAAACCGGTTGGTGGTTTCCGTGAGTTGTTTGGCTTCATCGGAAAGAGATTTTGCGGCGGCCGAAGTTTCTTCTGCCATCGCGGCATTGTGTTGTGTTGCCTGATCGAGTTGCTCAAGTGCCAGATTGATTTCGCCCAATCCGTTTGATTGTTCACCTGCGGCCTCCGCGATCTGACTGACGTTGTCAGAAATCTCCAAAACTGAAGCGGCGATGCTTTCCAACGCTCTTCCAGCTTTGCCGACCAACGAAACGCCACGCTTCACTTGCTGACTCGAAGAACTGATCAAAGCGGTGATTTCGTTTGAAGCATCCAAACAGCGTTGTGCAAGAGCGCGCACTTCCGATGCAACAACTGCGAAACCACGTCCTGCGCTTCCGGCACGCGCAGCTTCAACGCCCGCGTTCAGCGCAAGGAGGTTGGTTTGGAAGGCAATATCGTCGATGACCCCGATAATTTTCGAAACTTCATCTGAGGACGCTTCAATCTCGCTCATCGCATCAGCGGCCTCACTTACAATACTCCCACTGGACTGTGCATTTTGGCGTGCTTCGTTGGCGATCCTGGCCGCACTCTCAGCTCCTTTTGCCGACGACGATACAGAAGCAGTAAGCTCGTGCATTGCAGCAGCCGTTTCTTCAAGTGTCGCGGCCTGGCTTTCCGTTCTTTTGGCCAATTCGGTCACCGAAGAATTAATGCTTCCCGATTCATCTTCGATAGCGTTCGCATTTAAAACCACGTGATGAAGAGCCCCTTGCAGGTTCGCAATTGCGACGTTGAAATCGGCGCGAAGCTGCTCGTAATCTTCCGAGAAATTTGTATCTATGGATACCGTAAGATCTCCTTCCGAGATCTGCTTAAGGTTAACGCTGAGGGTCTTGACGACTAGAGCCTGCTCGGCTGCCTTTTTGGCAGCCTGACGTTCGGCTTCAACGATTTCGGCACGCGCTTCGGTTACATCGACACCAAGCAGCATGAACCCGGTTGTCTCGCCGTGCTGGTTAGGAACTGGGTTGAAGCTTCCGTCCAAAACGCGATTACCTGAGGGTGTCGGGACAACAAAACGCCCAAGCGTACCGGAGCAGGCCATGGCGTCCTGCCAAATATCCGAAGACGTGTTGCCGTCGAAACTTACATATTGCTCGCCGTCTGACCCAATCAATTCATCAGGTGTCTTGCCGATCAAATTGCAGAACCGTTCGTTAACCGACTTGATGGTTCGGTCAAAATCCAGCTCCAG
This sequence comes from uncultured Alphaproteobacteria bacterium, assembly GCA_963841595.1. Lineage (GTDB taxonomy): Bacteria > Pseudomonadota > Alphaproteobacteria > Rhodobacterales > Rhodobacteraceae > CAWJDD01. Next base: position 670,552 of record CAWJDD010000005.1, read on the forward strand.
CCGAGCTTGCTGACCGTCTATGGCCTGTACCAAAACCTGCGAAGCCATTTGGAACGTCTGGTTTTTCAGATCAAGAACGTATCCAAGTGGATTACCCTCACGATCTTTGACCACGTCCACCAAAAGACCAACATAGCTTCGACCGACCAATAGCTTCTGCTTGATGACGAGTTTACTGTAGTCTTGCATCATTTTTCTAACGTCATCAGGCAAGAAATTTATTTCTGATAGATCGCGACCAATCAGCTCGGCGAGCGAGATTTTATCTTCGTCGAGGTCAAAATCGCTCGCGTTTTCTTTAATGAGTCTGACAAAGGCACGGTTCGAACCCACGATTTTGAAATCAAGATCTGTCAACAGCATCGGTCCGCCGGTGGCCTCAAAGGCCGAACTCTTGAACGCAGCGTCTATTGCATCCTTGTCCGCCTGCTCAAGCGAAGCGCGGAAATCATCCAAGGCCAAGGCTATCTCTCCAACCTCGTCTTTGCGGTCCTTATGTGGGACGTCAATATCGTATTTACGTGATGCTACTTGCGCGACGGCTGTGCTGACATGCGCCAAGGGGCGGCCAATGCTGCGCGATAGTAGAACGGCAATGAGAGTAGCAACTGCAAGAAAAGTACCACCCGTCGCAATTTGCGTGCGTAAGACGGAGTTTAACCGGGCGAACAATTCTTCCGATGCCTGCTCTACTATGACCACCCAGTTCACGCCGTGGAAAGGGACCGGCGCAAAGTGGCCCTCAACTAGTTCTGACAGGATGTTCGTATAACTAATTTCGCCGCTTTCACCGGCTAGGCCGCGTTCAATCGCTGGAGAGTTCACAACTGTTTTCAGAATGTCATCGGCTTCGGTTTTGGGCAGATTTGTGCGCAAATAGCCATCACCACCCACGATATATCCGGTTCCGGTTTCGCCAAATTCAAATTCAAAAAGCGCGTTCAATTCGCCAATAGGCATTTGATAGGCGATCACGCCCAACCGATCCCCATTTGGCGAGAAGACTGGGCGGGCGATAAAGGCAGCAGGTGTATCGAAACTTGGGGCATAGGGTGCAAAGTCGACAAATGAAGCTTGGGCGTCAGCCGTGCTGGAGTTCGCTTGTCTGAAGACATCGGCCAGCCCGGTTTCACGCCATTCGCCATCAATCATATTTGTGGCAAAGTCGGCTTCTTTAAAGACACTGTAGACAAGGTTGCCGTCAGTATCGAAGAGGAAAATGTCATAGTATCCCGTGGTGTCTTTCAACGTCGCGAACACAGGATGAAATGTTCGATGCACGTGATCGTATAGAGTGTTGCCTGGCGCGGCATTCATCTTGTCTTTTTCACCGGCCGGGTTTGGGTTGTCGAAGATATAGGCAGTTTGGAGCGCGTCGAGTGGAGCGTCGAAAGCCGAAAATGCCTCGATGAACTTCGTAAGAGCGATTGCGACATTTTCATCCCGTGACTGAGTAGCAATCCCGGTGTCGATCTTTTCGAGAAGTGATTTTACCTGTGCAGCTTTTGTCCGACCAATGGCGTCAAGGTTTTCACGCGCTTTTTCAATGATGACGGTTCGCGCATTGAAATAGTTCGCAATCCCAAGGGTCGCGACTGTTGTTGCCACCATCATCACCATGACGAGTGGTAGCTTCTTCTCGATCTTGATATCGGCGAATCGCACTATCTAATGCTCCACAGAATGAAACTCTGTGGTTGCGTAAACGAATTTCCTAAAAGGAATCCTTAACTCGCTGAGAAGCGGCAATGTCGGTTTGCAGATCCATATCCACGACAGGCATAAATCGCTCGATCGACGAAAGAACTTCGCCTGACGGTGCACGTAGCTTATGCAAAGGAATGCGCAGGCCGGCATTCCGGATCAGCCAACTTTCGAAATTGGCTGGCACAGGAAGTCGCGACAAAGGAGCGGACTGGGGCTTGAGCGACAGAACCAGCCATTCACGCGGTGGAAGAAAAAGAGGCCGCCTATGAATGTATTCAACGCTTTCAATCTCGTGCCAGCCAACTTGGCGCAGAATGCCATAAGGTGCGTGAAGCCCGTCTGGACCAACAAGTAGACGGGTTATGGGGTGGCGAGAAATAATAACATAGACCAGCGCAAAAATAGCGGCAGTGGCGATCACAAGGACTTCCATCCAGCTGTTCAGGCGTCCGCCCTGACCAACCAAGGGCCAGATCAGGAACGCATAAAGGATAATCATCATGAAAGCTGCAGTTCGACGTGCAGCCCAACGGCTATACAGAAACCGATCAGTGCGAAAGTTCGATTGTTCACTATCCGTTGGCATTTAGCAACTCAGCCCAAAGTAGCGCAGCGTCAACGATCTTAGCGATTTCAAGCAATTGTGTCACGTGAAACGACTCTGCTTCGGGAAAGTTGCACTTTTCTGCCAACTGTTGTGCCAAATGACATCATTCAGCTATTGGTAGAGACATAAAGTTTCAAAAAACATCAAAAATTATTTGCATTGTTACCTCCGGATTCGTAAGGGTAACCAAGCATTGTGATTCTGCGCTGCAGCGTCGAGAAAGGATGATGCATAACATGGTTTTAGACAGGGCGACGGCGATGGGAATCAAGAAAGACCTTTACGATGTTGGTGAGATGCCGCCGCTGGGGCATCTTCCCGAGTCCATGCATGCATGGGCGATCCGTCGCGAACGCCATGGCGAGCCCGACACGTCCTTTCAGCTTGAGGTCGTTCCGGTCAAAAAACCTGACAGCTATGAGGTCGTTGTGCTCGTGATGGCAGCGGGTGTGAACTACAACGGTGTCTGGGCGGGTTTGGGCGTGCCGATCAGCCCTTTTGATGTCCACAAGGCAGATTATCACATAGCAGGCTCTGATGCCTCTGGGATCGTCTGGGCCGTCGGCGAAAAAGTGAAGAGCTGGAAGATCGGCGATGAGGTTGTGATCCACTGCAATCAGGATGATGGCGACGACGAAGAATGCAACGGCGGCGATCCGATGTTTTCGCCCAGCCAGCGGATTTGGGGATACGAGACACCGGATGGCTCGTTCGCTCAGTTCACAACTGTGCAGGCGCAGCAACTAATGCCACGTCCCAAGCATCTGACTTGGGAGGAAAGCGCCTGTTACACGCTGACGCTTGCAACAGCTTATCGGATGCTTTTCGGACACCATCCGCATGAATTGAAGCCCGGACAGAATGTTCTTGTCTGGGGTGCCAGCGGTGGCTTGGGGTCCTATGCCATCCAACTGATCAACACGGCAGGTGCCAATGCGATCGCGGTCATCAGTGATGAGGACAAGCGAGATTTTGTCATGAGCCTTGGGGCTCGGGGCGTGATTAATCGGAAGGACTTCAATTGTTGGGGGCAACTTCCGACAGTGAATACAGACGAGTACAAAGAATGGTTTGCCGAGGTCAGGAAGTTTGGCAAGGCGATCTGGGATATTACCGGCAAAGGTGTAAACGTCGATCTGGTGTTCGAACATCCGGGCGAAGCAACTTTCCCGGTGTCTACGTTCGTCGTCAAGAAGGGCGGAATGGTTGTTATTTGCGCGGGCACGACGGGTTACAATCTGACGATGGATGCTCGCTATGTCTGGATGCACCAGAAACGCATTCAGGGAAGTCACTTTGCTCACCTCAAGCAGGCGGCTTCGGCCAACAAACTCATGATTGAACGGCGGCTTGATCCTTGCATGTCCGAGGTGTTCCCTTGGGACGAAATTCCGCAGGCGCACATGAAAATGCTACGCAACGAGCACAAGCCCGGCAATATGGCGGTGCTGGTGCAGGCACCACATACTGGCCTTAAAACATTTGAAGACACGTTAGAGGCGAGTGTTTCCAATTAGGAAACAAACTGTTTCTTTCGAGAAGAGTATCGATGAAAAGCTGTCGCTTAGCGACCTTTTTCCTATTTTTATTGGAAAAGTAGTAATCATTAACAAAGTGTTACGAAAACATCCTCGCTATTTATGGGGAGTTGAAATTGGTGAATTTGCGGGGGGCGCGGCTACATGTTAGGGTTGAGTTAAGCTTTCGTTAACCATTCAGGAAGAAACACATATGGCGAATGATTGGATACTCGATGTTTTGGCCGACCTCAGAGACTTTGCAGGCAGGAATGGCCTGGGGGTTACTGAGCAGCACCTGAACCAGACTTTGGTGGCAGTGGCTGACGACTTGGCATCGTTGCAAGGGATAGCGCACGGGACTGCGCGAAACGTTGGTTATGTTGGAGAGTTTTCTAGATCGATTGCAGAACGCCAGAACTCTTGAGGATCTGGACAAGGTAATCCTGTCGCTGAGCGACGAACTGAACGTTGAACACGTTGTATATCATTCTGTAAATTCCACGGGTGACCAATATGCGGTAACGACATACGAGCCCGATTGGGTAGATCACTACCTTGGAAATGACTATGCGCGTATTGATCCCGTTGTGCAGGCCTGTCTGAGGCGCTTCCATCCGGTAGACTGGCAGCGCCTCGACTGGACAGGCAAGGTCGTGCGCAATTTCATGGGTGAAGCCGGACAGGCGGCGTTGGAAATCAGGGCTTCTCGGTGCCGATCCGTGGGCCATCCGGGCAATTTGCCTTGTTTTCGGTGAGCAGCAAAGAAAGCGAAGATAATTGGACCAAGTACACTGCCGATTATACGCGTTCGCTTATCCTCGCTTCGCACTATGTGAATCAAAAGGCACTTGAGATCGAACGTGGGTCCGACAAAGCGGAATTCGCGAACCTCAGCCCGCGAGAGACCGACGCGCTGACATTGCTTGGGCTTGGCTATAGCAGGGCGCAGGCAGCAGACAGTCTTTCAATTTCCGAACACACGCTGCGGGTCTATATCGAAAGTGCGCGTTTCAAACTGGCAGCGATGAATACTACGCACGCCGTAGCGCTTGCCTTGAACCACGGCTTATTAAAGGTCTGATAACCCCGCCGCACGCCGCCTTTAACAACGCATAGCGCCTACGTACGGCCAGATCCGGCGGCTTTAAGGCGCGCGGCCTTAGGCCTCTTCCTGTTCACAACGCAACAGGAGGGGCAGCATGCTTCGCTATGTTTATGCCGACCAACTCAAAGATTTCCCACGCCTTGCCGAAACCATGTTTCGCGATCGCGCCGAACAGTTTCATACGCGCCTCGGATGGGAGGTGCAGGTCAATGACGTCGGCACCGAACGCGATTCCTACGATGACCTGAACCCCATGTACATCATCTGGGAAAAGCCCGACGGCACCCACGGCGGTTCGCTTCGTTTGCTTCCCACGACCGGCGATACCATGCTGAACGATCATTTCCTTGAACTGACCGACGGGGTGCGCATCCAAAGCCCGTTGATCTGGGAATGCACACGGTTCTGTATTGCCCCGGACAGCGAGGCGCGTGTTTCGGCCGCACTGATGCTTGGTGTTCTGGAAATCGGACTGGGAAGTTACCTCAGCCATGTGGCGGGCGTATTCGATGCCCGGATGATCCGCATTTATCGCCGGATTGGCTGGGGGCCAACGATCCTTGGTACGTCTGGTACGGGACGCGACGCGATCAGTGTCGGTCTTTGGCCATGCGAAGAGGAATACCGCGCCCGTCTTTTGTCGAAGGCAGGCGTTTCTTCGGAAGTATCGCAGCACTGGTACGAACGCACGTTCGGTTCACTGGCTTCAGCCGTCGCAGCTGTGGCCTGACACAAAGCGCTGCCCGGAAGATCAGCGCATTTTCCGGGCGCCCTACCTCTGGTAGCGACTGAGCCAAGCAGATAGTCTTGCGCCATGTCGCTCCCCGTCACCGTTTTTTCAGAAGATCAGGCCGAAGCCTTCGACCGCGTGGCCGAGGTGTTGCGAAGTGCTGGCGTGGATATCGAGGAAAGCCTGATCACGCCGCGCAGCGACGGGTCGCAAGGCACTTTGGCCGTTATCGGCAAGGCTGGCTCGGGCAAGACCATGCTTTTGGCCCGTCTTGCCGAGGCCCTGAACGAAGCCGGTGTCGACACCATCAGCGGCGACTACGAAGGCCGCCGCCGCAAAGACAAACGCACCCTCGCCATCCTGGCCCCGACCAACAAAGCCGCCAGCGTTCTGCGCAACCGCGGCGTTGCGGCCACCACGATCCACCGCATTCTCTACACGCCGCTCTATGACCCGGAATACGAGAAGATCGCCGAATGGCTGGTGGGCAACGGCGAGCGTCCCGAGGTTGAAGATCTGACCGACGCCGCACTCGACCGGGCCGAGGCCTTTTTCAAACAGAACCGCTCGATCCCCGGCGCACTGGCCGCCGCTGGCCTGAAGGGGTCAGATTTCATCCTGGGCTGGAAGCGGCGCGAAGACCCGCTCGATATCGGCTTTGTCGACGAAGCCTCGATGCTGGATGACCACCAGTTCGACGACCTGACAGGAAATCTTCCCGACGCTCGTTCTGTTTGGCGACCCTGCGCAACTTGGCCCCGGTCAACCAGTCGGGCGCGATGGTCTTTGAAAGCTTGCCCGAGCCACGAAAACTGATCCTGAACCGCATCCACCGCCAGGACCTTGACAACCCGATCCTTGATCTGGCCCATGCCCTTGGCCGACGACGACCTGTCGTTCGAAGCATTCGAGCAGATGATCGAGGATGCCGCCGCATCGGATGACCGGGTGGTTGTCGCACAACGGGTCGAATCCGAGCATGATGGCGCGCTCTCCGGTGCTGGTCTGGCGCAATGCCACGCGCATCCGGCTGATCCACGCCTTTCGCGCCGCCTTCGAGGCGCCCGCCGATGCGCTTGCTGCCCGGCGAGCCGCTGATCTGCGATGGCATCGAACTGCCCGCTGAAACACCGCAAAAAGCGCCTCGATCTTGAGGCGCGCGGCCTGATCAAGGGCGCGCAGGTCATCTATCTCGGACCCGGCAACCGCGCCGGATTTTCGCGCCTGCACGTGATCGGCGCACCCGATCCGCAGGTCTCGGCGGCCTCGATCGTCAAGATCGAAATACCGGACGAGGATGAACCCTTCATCCCCTTTGCCGCCAACATGGGCGCCGCGTTCCTGCACGGCGCCGCCGTCACCATCCACAAGGCGCAGGGCTCGCAATGGCCCGAGGTGCAGGTCTTTGCGCCCGACCTTTACGCCGCCAGCCGAGCAGGGCGCATCGAAGCGGGCATTCCCCTTTGGAAACGTCTGGCCTACGTTGCGATCACGCGGGCGGAAGAGCGACTGCTCTGGGTCACGCGCTATCGGCTTGGCAAACCGACCGAGCCGCTGACCACAAGCGATCTTGAGGTGCCAGCTGCGCCTCTTGAACTGACGGGAGAGGAAGAACCATGAGCGGAACCATCATCATCACCGGGGCAGTCACAGGGCATCGGTCCGCCACGGCCCAGACTTTTCTGGCAAACGGCTGGACAGTCGGATTGCTGGCGCGCCGCGCCGACGTGCTGGAAGAAATCTGCGCCGGGCATGAACACGCCATCCCGCTGCCCGCCGATGTGACCGAACGAAGCAGCCGTCGACGCCGCATTCGACGCATTCGTCGGCAAGACCGGTCGGCTGGATGCCCTGTTCAACAACGCCGGCATGTTCGGCGCCCCCGGCCACGATCGACGAAGATTTCGCTGGAAGACTGGCCAGGCCGTCGTCGACCGTGAATCTGACCGGCATGTTCCTGGCGCCCGCGCCGCTTTCGCCACATGCGCCACCAGATCGCCACACGGCGGACGCATCATCAACAACGGTTCAATCTCGGCCCATGCGCCACGCGCAGAGTTCGGTCTGCTACACCACAACCAAGCACGCGGTCACGGGCCTGACCCGAACAGCTGTAGCCTCGATGGCCGGCCCTTCGATATTGCCTGCGGTCAGATCGACATCGGCAACGCCTGACCGACATGGTCGCGGACATGACCAACGATCGGATCCGGTGCCGATGGCAATGAACCAAACCCGACAATGGACGTGCAGCAATGCGCGCAGACGCGGTGCTGCACATGGCCAAGTCTGCCGCTTGACGCCAATGTGCAGTTTATGACGGTCATGGCGACCAAGATGCCCTATATCGGGCGCGGCTGACGGCGTCAGATTGCGCGATCGAACCGGAAGACGGCCGAGGCCGCCCAACCGGCGAAAATCGCAATCGCCAGCGACATCAGGCCGTAGTATCAGCGGCTGTGTCGCGGGACAGGCGATACAGAAACCGCTCCAGACCCGACCTTCTGTACGTCGATTGCTGGTTTCATGGACGTCCACGAACGCGGCCACCGCGCGTCAGGAAGAAGCGTGCGCGATAGTCGCCTTCGGTCAGGTTGGCAGGCAGCCGGACCGAGGTGTTGAACAGCGTCTGTTCATGTAGCTCAACTGCGCCGATGTTCGTTTGGTAAAGGCGTTCTTCTGGCGAATGCGGATCAGCGCATCGGTGAAATCTTCGCTTCCTGGAATGATCGCGCCCAACTGACCGGATCGCGCGCAGGATCGAAATCTGGTGCCGCAGATCTTCGATGTCGCGGATGACGTCTCGCCAGGGGGCCGACGTCGCAACGGCGTAAAAGCTTGGCGCCGCAGTCGACTTCGACAGCATCCGTTGTTCACCCAGATATGCCCAACCGCTTTTCCTTGCGTCGCACGGTCATCGGCACCGAAGGACCTGCGACAGTGATAATGACCTGAAGCGGCGGATCGTCGGAATCGTGTCCTCGCGCTTGACCGCGCCGAAGATCAGAATTTCCGAGCCATCGAAATTCGTGGTGATCGAAATCCGGTTCTGGCTGAGCCCCGCCACCACTTCTTCGGCCGCCGGCAGGCAGCGCAGTGAGAAGGCAGAGATCAACGCGCGCAACATCAATGCCCCGCCGCCGCGCCAAGCGAGTACAGCTCGGATGGCATGACCAGAAGATCGAAGGCCAGCTTGCCGCAGACCAGCAAGCACCATCACCGCCAGCAGGATGCGCAATTGTTCGGCCTTCAGCTTTGCGCCGATCCGGGTGCCGATTTGCGCGCCGATCACGCCGCCGACCAGCAAGCAGCACCGCCAGAACCATGTCGACGGTGAAGTTCGTCGTGGCGTGCAGAAGGGTGGTGAAGGCGGTCACGAAGATGATCTGGAAAAGCGACGTGCCGACAACGACCTTGGTCGGCATGCCAAGCAGATAGATCATCGCCGGCACCATGATGAAGCCGCCGCCGACACCCATGATCGCCGCCAGAATGCCGACAAGAACGCCGACGATCACCGGCGGAATGACCGAGATATAAAGCCCCGAGGTCCGGAACTTCATCTTGAAGGGCAGGTTGTGAATCCAGTTGTGCTTCTTGCGCGTGTTGGCGCGTTGCCCTGCCGCGTCTTGCGGATCGCGTTCAGGCTTTCGATGAACATCAATCCGCCGATGACGCCAAGAAAGACGACGTAGCAAAGCCGCACCAGCAGATCGACCTGACCCATGCGCCTTGAGCGTAGTTGAACAGTTGAACACCAAGCGCCGCGCCGATAAGACCGCCGATCAGCAGGACCGTGCCCATTCGCAGATCGACGGTACTTTCGCTTCAGATGCGCCAGAACGCCGGAAAACGACGACGCGACGATCTGGTTGGCTTCGGTGGCAACGGCGACGGCGGGCGGGATGCCGATGAAGAACAGACAGCGGGGTCATCAGAAACCCGCCGCCCACACCGAACATGCCCGAAAGCACGCCCACCATCCCGCCAAGGCCCAAGAAGCAGGAAGGCATTGACCGATACCTCGGCAATGGGAAGGTAGATTTGCATAGGCTCCCTTACGCCCGTCAGGGCTACGCTTCAACGACCAAATGTCGCGCCTGATAGTGCCAGATGCGACAAATCGGAACAGACCGTAACCAAATTGAGCGCCTTACGGCGCCAGAGGTTTTGCCGGGGCTCTGCCCCGGACCCCGGCATATTTAGGGCCAATGAAAGCAAGGTCTAGCGTTCCTTGACGTAGGGCTCGCCGCCCGCGCGCGGCGGGATCGCCTTGCCGACGAAACCGGCCAGGATGACGACGGTCAGGATATAGGGCAGCGCGTCCAGAAGTTGTCCAGGGACTTTGATCCGCACCAACGCACTCGACCGCGTCGGGGCGCAGCGACAAGGCTTGAAGAAAGCCAAACAGCAGGCAGGCGCAAAGCGCATACCATGGCCGCCATTTGGCAAAGATCAGCGCGGCCAGCGCGATAAAGCCGCGACCCGAGGACATGTCCTTGACGAAGCCGGCCTGCAGGCCGGTGGCCAGATAGGCGCCCGCAATCCCGCAAAGCAACGCCGCAGATCGCAACGGCCGCATAGCGCAGGCCGAACGACCGAGATGCCGGCGGTGTCGACGGCCGCCGGGTTTTCGCCGACGGCGCGAAGGCGCAGGCCAAAACGGGTGCGAAACAGCAGGTACCAGGTCAGCGGCACGGTCAGGAAAGCGACATAGACCAGGATCGAATGACCCGAGATCAGGTCGGAATAGATCGGACCAAGCCAGGGCACATCGAGCCAAAGCATCGGCAAAGGGCAAGGTAATCTCGTTGAACCGGGCGTTGCCCGTCAGCGACGGCGTGCGTCCGCCTTGCTGGAACCAGTCCTGCGCGATCAGAACGGTCAGACCCGCGGCCAGAAAGTTGATCGCCACGCCCGAGATCAGTTGGTTGCCACGGAAGGTGATCGAGGCCAGACCGTGTACGATGCTCAACGCCATCGAGGCGCCGATGCCTGCCAACAGGCCAATCCAGACAGAGCCTGTCATCGCCGCGATCGCGGCCGAAAAGAACGCAGCCGCCAGCATCTTGCCTTCAAGACCGATGTCGAAAGATCCCGGCGCGTTCCGAGAACAGCCCGGCCAGACAGGCGAACAGCAGCGGCGTGGCAAGGCGCACCGTTGAGTCGAGGATTTGAAGGAGGGTGAGGAAATCCATGACGCTTAGGTCTCGGGCTCGTTTGCGGCGGAACATCAGGAACAACCGCTCCAGCGGCATCCGGACCATGTTGTCGAGCGCACCGGTGAACAGGATCACCAGCGCCTGAATGACCACGATCAATTCGCGCGGAATGTCGGTCCAGAAAGTCAAGCTCGGCGCCGCCTTGCACGAGAAAGCCGAACAGCAGCGCGGCCAGAAACACGCCGAAAGGATGCGACCGCCCCATCAGGGCAACCGCGATCCCGATGAAATCCGGCGCCTTCGACCGAGTTCAGCACCAGCCGCTCGGCTCGCCATGACGTTGTTGATCGCCATCATCCCGCCAGCCCGCCCGAGATCAGCATCGTGATCATGATGATCTTGGTGGGCGAGATGCCTGCGTATTTCGCAGCAGGTTCGCTTTGGCCATAGGCGCGGATTTCATAGCCAAGCCGCGTGCGCCAGATCAGAAGCCAGAAAAGGAAACAGGCGATCAGCGCGATGAAGAAGGTGATGTTGACAGGGGCCGCCGCTGAAAACGGGATGCCAATCACGCCCAGAATATCGGACAGTCGTCGGCAGGTTGGTGCCGACTGGGAAACGCGCCGAGGCCGGGTCCATCGAACCAGCGGGCTTCAGGACCTCGACCAGCAGATAGACCAGCAAGGCCGAGGCGATGAAGTTGAACATGATCGTCGTGATCACGATGTGGCTGCCGCGTTTGGCCTGTAGATAGGCGGGGATCAGCGCCCAAAGCGCTCCGAACAGCGCGCCGCCAATGATCGCAAAAGGCAAGGCCAACAGCCCAATGCGGCCACGGGACCGCAAGGCACACCAGGGCCACACCCAGTCCGCCCAGCGTCGCCTGACCTTCGCCACCGATGTTGAACAGCCGTGCGTGAAAGGCGATGGCCACGGCAAGATCCGGTGAAGATGAAGTTGGTGGCATAGAAAAGCGTGTAGCCCACAGCCCTCGGATCGCCCAAACGTGCCCTCGACCATGATTTTGAGGGCGGCGACCGGGTCTTCGCCGATCGCAAGGATCACCAGCGCCGAGATGGCAAACGCCAGTAGGATCGAAATCAGCGGGATCAGGAGGGCATCGGCCCATTTCGGCATCACGTCCATTGTGCGAAGCCTCCCGGTCTGACTGGGTTCATTTGCCCGGGCCGAACCTTGTCATGCTGCGCCGGCCGTTCTGCTTGCAACACCAGCCATCAGCATGCCCAGTTCCTTCTCGTCGGTCTGATTTGACGGACGCTCGCCCATGATCTGACCGTCGAACATGACGACAATCCGGTCGGCCAGCGACAGGATTTCTTCCAGCTCGACCGACACCAAAAGGATGGCTTTGCCACGGTCCCGCAGGGCCACGATCTGTTGGTGAATGAACTCGATCGCGCCGATGTCCACGCCGCGCGTCGGTTGGCCGACCAGAAGCAATTCCGGGTTGCGTTCGATTTCGCGCGCCAGGACGATCTTTTGTTGGTTGCCGCCCGAGAAATTCTTTGCCGTCAGACCGGGAAGTGGTGGGCGGACGTCAAAACGCTCCATCTTTTCGGCTGAATCGCGGCTGATGGCGGCGTTGTCCATGAACCAGTTGGATTTCTGGTATTCTGGCGCGTGGTGATAGCCGAAGACCATGTTTTCCCAGGCAAAAAAGTCCAGAATCAACCCTTCGCGATGCCGATCTTCCGGCACATGGGCGATGCCCGCGCGCGCGTCTGCGTTTGCCCGTCCGAGTGCGCGCCGGTCAGGTCAATTTCTTCGCCGTTCAGCCGCATGGTGCCGTCGCCGTCGCGATAGCCGCCCAAGACTTCCAGCAGTTCGGATTGACCATTGCCGGCCACGCCCGCAATACCCAGGATCTCGCCGCCGTGAACGTCAAGATTGATGCCCTTAAGCCGCTCGACACCGTCGTCGTCCTTGACCTGCAGGTTCTCGATCTCCAAGCACTTTGGCATAGAGTGTGGCTGGCGTTTTATCGACCCGCAGCAAGAACCTTGCGGCCCACCATCAGTTCGGCCAATTGGCTCGGGGCTGGTTTCCGCGGTCTTGACTGTCGCTGTCATCTCGCCGCGGCGCATCACGCTGACAGTGTCGGTCACGTCCATGATTTCGCGCAGCTTGTGGGTGATCAGGATGATCGTCTTGCCTTCGTCGCGCAGCCCTTTGAGGATGCGGAACAGGTGATCGGCCTCGGACGGCGTCAGCACGCCTGTGGGTTCGTCCAGGATCAGGATGTCGGCCTTACGATAGAGCGCCTTGAGGATCTCGACACGCTGTTGCATGCCAACGCCGAAAGCTCCTCGATCTTGGCGTCGGGATCGACGTTCAGACTCGTATTCTTCGGCCAGTTCGGTCAGCAATTTGCGCGCCTTGGCCAGCGAGGGCATCAGCCGCGCACCTTCTTCCGCTCCAAGCACCACGTTTTCCAGAACGGAGAAATTTTCGACCAGCTTGAAATGCTGGAAGACCATGCCGATGCCGGCGGCGATGGCCGCCTGACTGTCGGGAATTTCGGTTTTCTTGCCCGCGATGAAAATCTCACCAGCGTCGGCTTTGTAAAATCCGTAAAGGATCGACATCAAAGTCGATTTTCCCGCGCCGTTTTCGCCGATGATCCCGTGGATCGTGCCGGGCATGACGCGGATGGAAATGTCTTTGTTCGCCTGAACCGGACCAAAGGCCTTCGAGATGCCTTTCAGTTCGATGGCAGCCGGGGCAGACCCATCGTTCGCCCTGCCCCGGCATTACCCAGATTAAGGACGCATTAGAAGTCAAGCGCCGGGCAGCTGTCGCTTTCATAATAGCTGGCCACTGTTCAGGTTCACCCGCAACGATCTTAGCCTTGGCCGTCGTCGACGGCAGCCTTCATCTCGTCACTGATCAAGGCCGCGTTGTTGTCGTCCACCGCATAGCCCACGCCATCGTTGCCAAGGCCCATGACCGTGCACGCCAGCCTCAAAACCGTCAACACCTTTGTCGAAGACGTCATAAACGGCGTTGTCGACACGCTTGAGCATCGACGTCAGAACCTTGCCGGGGTGCAGGTGGTTCTGGTTGCTGTCCACGCCGATCGACAGAATGTCAGCGTCGGCAGCGGCCTGAAGAACACCAACGCCGGTGCCACCAGCGGCGGCATAGACGACGTCAGCGCCTTGGCTGATCTGCGCTTTGGTCAGTTCGCCACCCTTGACCGGGTCATTCCAGGCCGCAGGCGTGGTGCCGGTCATGTTGGCAACGACGGTGATGTCGGGGTTCACCGCTTTGGCGCCCTGAGCATAGCCACAGGCAAAGTGACGGATCAGCGGAACGTCCATGCCGCCGATGAAGCCGACGGTATCTGATTTCGGTGGCCATCGCCGCCATCATGCCAACCAGATAGCTGCCTTCGTGCTCAGCAAAGCTGATCTGACGCAGGTTCGGCATGTCCAGCCAGTTCACGTCGATGATGGCAAACTTGGTGTCAGGATACTTTGGGCGCCACTTCTTCGATGGTCGCGGCATTCTGAAAGCCCAGAACGACAATGGGGTTGAACCCAGCCTCGGCAAGACGCGTGACGAACTGCACGCGCTGCGCTTCGGCCGTTACTTCGATTTCGCGATAGCTGTTGCCGGTGTCTTCGGCCCAGCGCTTTGCACCATTGTAGGCAGCTTCGTTGAATGACTTGTCGAACTTACCGCCAAGATCGTACATCAGGCGGGTTCGGCCATGGCCGAACCCGCCTGAATGCCAAGAGCGGCAGCACTGCCGAGGCAGTTTCTGCAAAAAGGACATGATAGGTCTCCCAGTTGAAACAAACTGGGCGCCATATCGGGCCAAACCCCCCGGCGCCCTTGATGACCGATTAAGGCCGCAGAGGCCGGAAAGCGTCAATAGGAGACTGCACGGTCGGGCGAAAAAAGCGCCCCTTTACGCTGGGTTAATGTTAAATCGGCGTCTTCGTCATCAGAATTGCGTCCACCGGGCCAGGTTTGTGGCGATAATATCCGCGCCTTATTCCGGTTTCTGCCCAACCATGCCTTATGTAGAGATTGCGAGCCGGGTCATTCGTTGCGGCAACTTCCAGAAAGGCTCGATTTGCTCCGAGCCGCTGCGCTTCGGCTTCGAAAGCAGCAAGACATGCGCCTCCTATGCCTTGACGCCAAAGATCGGGGTCTACGACCAGCGTCAGCAATTCCGCCTCATCCAGAACCACACGGCCCAAAGCAAAGCCCGTCAGGTCTTGCGCCGACTTCGTCGTCGCCCCAGACGAGAGGGGCGCTGCCCCCCTCGCGCTCCCCCCGGGATATTTCTGAACAGACGAAGCCGGAAGGGACAGAAAGACGCCCGGTGACGTCAGAAGCTCAGAGAAGTCTTTGGCCGACCATGGGGCAGGGAATTCCATGGCGCGGGCATGGAAGCGGGCGAGATCGGCTGCTGTCACGGCAGGATAACCGGCGGCGGGTCGCTGGCGCGGGCTGCATCAGCGGGCCGAAGATAGTATGGCACTGGACGGTCGGCACAGGTTTCCCAGCGTTTTGCGGCAACGCGTGCGATGGCGGCAGCCGGTGCATAGGCAGCTGGTGCAAATCCGCATCCCAAATGCTTGGCAATTTCGGCAGACCGGTTTCCGATCACCACTGTCTCTGGTTGGCAGGCGGGCAGCGTGTTGAGTGTCACGATTTCCACTTCCGCCTCGCCTGTGTTTCTGCGTGAAGTGTAAATCTGATCCCTTGGTGCAGAAAGTGTCAGCAACAGCGGAGAATCGGGTGCATCCTCGGCAAGGGCGTCGAACAAGGTCACTCCAATTGATCGGATTCCGAGCGATAGCGACAGCCCGCGGGCCGCGCTGACAGATATACGGATCCCGGTGAAGTTGCCTGGGCCGGTGCCGACACCGATGGCGTCCAGTGCATGCCAGCCGACCCCGGCCTCTTGCAGAACTTCATCAAGCATGGGGAACAGGCGTTCGGCCTGACCGCGTACCAACTCTTCGTAACGCGCGGCCACGATATCGCCGCCCAAAAGCAAAGCAGCGGAGCAGTACGCAGCAGACGTGTCAAAGGCAAGCAGGGTAGGGTTGGTCACCTATGCACCCCAATTGCATTGCCAGCTGACCCTTTTACCTGTTTCGCAGCATCTTCGATGTTCAACCAAGGCAAACGACTGTCGGCGCGGCAATGTACTGACGGCGGCAGATCGGAGGCCTGATCCAGAATTCCAAGTGGCAAGAATATCTGGCCGCTCAAGCGCCGACAATCTTCGCAATGACAATAGGCAACGGTCAAAGGCTGTTCGTCAGTTTCGATTTCTATGGCGCCGCAATAGCACCGCCCGGTGCATTTCTTACCGTCAGGCGGCAACCGGGCGAACCTCGACCACTTCTGGAATGTAGTGGCGCAACAGGTTCTCGATCCCCATCTTCAGCGTCAGTGTGGAAGACGGGCATCCCGCGCAGGCACCCTGCATATGCAAGTAAACGATGCCACGTTCGAAGCCATGGAACACGATATCGCCGCCGTCCTGAGCCACCGCCGGGCGGACCCGTGTGTCCAGCAATTCCTTGATCTGATCGACGATCTCGCCATCTTCACCGGTATGCTCGGCATGGCCGCTTGCAGCGGGGCCGTCGCCTTCCATTACCGGTTGGCCAGACTGGAAGTGCTCCATGATCGCACCAAGGATCGGGGCTTTGACAACGTCCCAATCGGTGTCATCGGTCTTGGTCACCGTCACGAAGTCTGTACCAAGGAAAACGCCCGTTACACCGTCGACACCGAATATCCGCATCGCCAACGGAGATTTCTCAGCTGTGTCGACAGACGGAAAGTCGGCAGTTCCCGCACCCAGAACCGTCTGGCCGGGCAGGAATTTCAGCGTTGCAGGATTGGGCGTTGCTTCGGTTTGAATGAACATCGGGGCACCTCTGTTGAAGACCCATCATATGCGTTCCCCCATGGCCCGTGTCAATAGTTTGGAACTATTCTAAAACAGCTTGCCAGGCCTAGTCCCACCAGACCCAAAGCCGCGCAGCACCCACCAGTGACACGCCACTTGAGCCGCGATGATCGGCATTGATCTCGTCTGCACCCAGGGCGGAAAACCGTCGCAAAACCACTTCCGCTTCTTCCAGACTAGCAATCGGACGCTCCATCTGAAAGCCGATGTGATCTGTCGAGGCCGTGATGATCCGACCGCCGTGTTGCTCCCACAGCCATTTGCAAAGGGCAACCAACACCGGCTTCGGTGCGCAAAGGGCGTATGTTCCGTGTTGAAGCCAAGCGGCGGCCTCCCATGGTTCACGAACCTTCACAAGACCTGCGGCAAGCTGATCGCCGTGGCGCGGAGTGACATAGGCAACCGGATCCGGGAAGATGCTGGTGCCTTCCTGCTCGGCCGCGTCAATAATCTGGCGGATGTCGGCGAATTCCTCAACGGTGCCTTGCCCCGAGGCTTCAAGATCAGCGAGTTGGGATTTCAGTGCCGCGATCGCTTTGGCCGCCGCCACAGTTGTGTCCTTGCCAGCAGGGAAGGCTCTTGTACCAAAGGGCGAAGCGACGGCCCGATATAGCCGACCGAGCAACCCTTTCCTTGCTTCTACAAGTTGCGGTGACACGGCGTGATTTGCAAACCATGCCTCAGTGTCCAAAGCCATTGCCTGTGCAAGAACCTCTTCCGGGGGCTCGAAGCGGTCGACTGTTTCGGCCCACTCTGCCGAGAAGATATCGGCGTCGCCAAGAAGCACCGGAACGGCGTCTATTTGGTCGCGCGTTAACCTTGCCAAGGCGTTATCGGCATCATTGGCTGGAATGGTTTCAAGAGCAAAAGGGATGTCCAGCATGGGGCGAATCGTCGTCTTTCTGTATGAGACGTCGAGAAGTCCATGAAATTTGGGCGAAATTTTGACATGCTACAGGGCTCAGCGGGGCGTGAGCGAACTGTTGCGCCCTTGCGCTAGCCGTGGCGAGAGCGCAATCGGTCAGGCGGCGGCAGGCAAAAGTGCCGCTTCAGCCTTTGTCAGAGCACGCCGGATCATCGGGCCATAGGTCATCGGGTCATAGGCCAGATCAGGCATCACGTCGTAAAGCCGCATGCGCTGATCTTCATCAATCGTCTCAAGCGCCGCAGCGGCAGGATGAAAGCTTTCGGTTTCGACCCCATTGGCGATAAGGACATGGTGATTTTCAAGCATCAGGTGGAAGTATGTCACTGATTTCGCGGCCATATCCCGACAAACGCCGTTGCCGTTTATCAGATCACGCGCCGCAACAAGCACTTCGTCTTCGCCCCAAAGCGCCAGTGCGGCTTGGCCGGAAACAAGCATTCTATGGTCAGGAGAGACGATCAGGTCGCCGTTTGGTCGCCCGTTGCCCAAAGCGCCTTCACGGATACGAACTGGCCGCAAGTCCGGCATCGCGTAAAGCCGCGCACCCGAGACACAGCGGTTACCAACCCATAAGATCGGTTGAGCGCCGCTATCCTTGGTCACAACACTATCGCCGGCAACCAGTGTTTCGACGGGTTTCAGGCCGGTAGGTGTTTCAAGAAGCGTGCCTGGCGTAAAGCAAACCACACCTTCTGCACCTTCGGCGATCCTTGATGGCAATGCCGGGTCGGCGACTCCTTCTGACACATAAAGCGGCGCATCTGCGGGCGGCATCTGTCCAGTAAACATCAAAAGTGGTCGGGCGATCTCTGGCATTTCGATCAGCGTGGCTGTCCAACTGCGATGCCCGTCGGTCACGCTGAAGGCGCGGTCGAATTCGATCACCTCGTCGACGAAAGGTGTGCGTACGCCTTCTTGTACCAGCGCGCGGGCAACGATCCGTTTGGCGCTGGCTGCAGCGCGGCGTCGGTGCGTTTCGAATGTTTCGCCCGGCCAGCCGCCGGGAAACCCTGCAGCGCCGTCAATACGTACTGGTTCGCCTCGCCAAATCCACACAGCACCGCTGTCGAGCGACGCGACCGGAGCGCCGGAAAGCCCGTCGATCTCGATCTGTGCCCAGGATATGACGAACGTGCCCTCAGGGCGCGCCATCATGTTCATCTACCTGCCTCGGTATTTTTTATGTTTTTTAGTTTATTGTTAACGAAGATTAATGAGGGGACTTGGCAGGTAAAGAAATAAACGCATTGTCTGACTCAGCGTCAGGCGAAGGTGAGTCCTTCCTGCAACGATTCAGTCTGATTTTGCCGTGCGTTGACGGCACATATGATGGGAGCGCCGCCCTTAGCGAGCAATTAAAGGGAAGTGTGCACCTATAGATTGTGTGTTCGGATGAACACGCTCAGCGCTGATACAGCAACCAACAGTTGCGCGGGAAATGTCCATCGGCTAGCCCAACTTCTCGCCCGGCACATCCGGTCTATTGTCAACTTCATGAAAGGAGCATGACATGACAGATACATTTCTTGCCCTTCGGGGTTTGATCAAAGCCTGACCCCGAACAGCGTCCGTCTTTGATCCGTCCGGCCCATAACGGCCAAACCAATACCAAAACTGACTGGACCTGTTCTCATGGGCAATTCCCAATCGGGATCCGCCGCACCCTCCGGTGTTGCGATCCGCAAATTTTATACGTCGGCTGCCTGGATCGAAGGGCGCGCCGAAGATCAACTGGATGATGTCGCGCGTTTGCGCGGCGTCACAACAATTGCAGCTTTCCCCGACTTGCACCCCGGCAAGTACGGACCCGTTGGCTGCGCCGTACTGTCAGACAATGTGCACCCGCAACTGGCGGGCAGCGATATCGGCTGTGGCATGTCGCTCTTCGCGCTTGATCTGGCTCCGCGCCGGATCAAACCCGAGAAGGCAGCAGCACGATTACGCGCGCTTGGCCAGTTGGATGAAGCCGACCATGGCCCGGAACTGGAGGCCGAAGGCCTGCCGGGTGATCTTTTCCACTATGCGCTGGGCACAATCGGCGGCGGCAACCACTTCTGCGAATTGCAGATCGCCGAGGCGGGCGAGATCGACACCGGCGTTGCCTACCTGCTTGTGCACTCCGGTTCGCGCGGACTTGGGCACGCAATACTGACCCGGCAATTGTCACAAGGTTTGGTGCACTATTCATCCGGCGACGCGGCGGCTTATCTCTCCGATCACGATCACGCCGTAACTTGGGCCCGGCTAAACCGCCGGATCGTGGCCGAGCGGGCCGCTGCTGCCCTTCGTGCGGACATCATGTTGGTCGCCGACGCACCGCACAATCTGATCACCGAACATGAAGGTGGCTGGCTACACCGCAAGGGTGCCGCTTTGGCCAAGGGACTTGTCCCGCTTGCTGGCACGCGCGCCACGCCCAGCTATCTGATCGAGGCAAAAGACACGCCCGGCGCATTGGCATCGTTGGCGCATGGGGCAGGGCGGCGCTATGACCGCCGGTCAATGCACGGCCGCGTAAGTGCCAAAAAGTCCAGCATCGAAGCGCTTCGCCGTCCGGCGACCGGGGGGCACGTAATCTGTGATGATAAAGGCATGCTGATCGAAGAAGCCCCAAAGGCCTATAAGTCCGCCGAACAGGTTCTGGCTGATCTTGAAACCCTTGGCCTTGCGCGCGAAGTCGCCCGATTCCGCCCCGTTGTCACCTTCAAACACGCAGAGGAGCGGTCATGAGCGTTACTCTTCTGATCACCAGCGGCGATGGTCCCGGCGAATGCCAGCAGGCCGTCGGCCACGCGCTACAAGTGCTGGCAGCCGAAGCTGAAAGTGCGGGCATCGATCTTGATCTTGGCGAAACCCCCGGACGGCACGGGCCGAAATCGGCGATCCTCCGGCTGCATGGTTCGCAAGCCGAAGCGCTTGCCAAGCGTTGGGTCGGCACGATCAAATGGACCGCCAAAAGCCAATTGCGCCCCGGCCACAAGCGCCAGAACTGGTTCATCGGTGTGTTCCGTTTGTCCAATCCACCCGAAGCGCGCGGGTCCGAAGCGGGTATCCGTTTCGAGACCTTCCGCGCCGGGGGTCCCGGTGGTCAGCATCAAAACACCACCGACAGCGCCGTGCGTGCCACATGCAACGTCACCGGCCTGTCGGTGGTCGCCCGCGATGGCCGTTCGCAGCATCGCAATAAAGCAAGTGCCATCACGCGCCTTGCAGCCCTGCGTGCATCGCAAGCCGCTTTGGATAATGCCAATCAGAAACGCGACGCCAATCTGCGGCATCACCAGCTTGAACGGGGAAATCCGGTGCGCTGTTTCAAGGGCGACCGCTTCTTTGAGACGTGATGTTGCTGGTGGTCTTTTCCCGCCGACGATGTAGCTTGCCGAAAAAAGGAACCGCCATGAACGTGATGAAAACGACCGAACCGGGATTCTATGCCGCCGACGCCTGTGATCTGAGCGAATTTGCCTCGCTCACGGCCTCAAGTGTGGTCTCGTCCGACATTCCCAACGCGGTCGGCGCGCCTTCGAACGTGCCGGTCTATGACATGGCCGCGCTTCGCTCTGCGTTGGAAGATGCGCAGGACCGAAGTACACTGATGGCCGAATGGGCGCGCATCCTTAAGCAGGGTGCAGGCGTCTTCGTTCTGCAAAATGCCTATCCCGACACCAGCGCAATCGACGAAGCCACAGCCATCTATGAGGCGATCATCGCCCGCGAGAAGGCCGAAAGCGGCGACAAGGCCGACCACTTTGCGGGCAAGGGTCACAACGACCGCATCTGGAATTCGCTTCAAAAGCTTTGCGAAGCAGCCCCCGAAACCTTCGTCCAATACTTCGCCAATCCGGCGATTGATGCAGCTTGCGAAGCTTGGCTTGGCCCGAACTATCAGATGACGGCACAAGTGAACCTTGTGCACCCCGGCGGCCAAGCACAGCGGGCGCACCGCGACTATCACCTTGGCTTTCAAACCGCCGAAATCAGCGGCACCTATCCGGCCCATGTCCACGACCTGTCGCCGTTGATGACGCTTCAGGGCGGCATCGCTCATGTCGATATGTCAGTCGAAAGCGGGCCGACCAAACTTCTGCCCTTCTCGCAAGCCTACCGTCCCGGCTACGCCGCATGGCGACGCGAGGACTTCCGCGCGCACTTCGAGGAGCCAATTTCGTGCAGATGCCACTGAAGAAAGGCGACGCCATCTTCTTCAGCCCCGCGTTGTTCCATGCAGCAGGCGAAAACCGAAGCACAGATGTGCACCGCATGGTGAACCTGTTGCAGGTCTCGTCCGCCTTCGGACGCGCCATGGAAACCATCGACCGGCTGGGCATGAGCAAGCGCGTCTTTCCGCTGCTTAAATCAGCGTGGAAAGCTGGCAGCATGACCGAGGCAGAACTTGACGCCGTCATCGCCTCAACCGCCGAAGGTTATTCTTTCCCAACGAACCTCGACCGCGATCCGCCGGTCGGCGGGCTCGCTCCAAAAACGCAGGCAGCCCTGCTGAAAGAAGCGATTGAGACCGATATGGACGACACAGAATTCGCGCAAGCCCTTGCCGAACAGAAAGAACGCCAGTCGTAAGTGGTGACAATGGCAAACAATTGCCGCACCACAGCGATACATCTGTACGTTGATCAATACGACCTAGGAGCAATCGAATTCGCGAACTATGCTTGATATTCTCAATTGAATCGGCACCCGATTCAATGGCCGATCTTCAGAAAGTTTTCCAAACCCCACCAAGCTTACTTCGTATCTACAGCCTTCTTTCAGGGCGTTTCGTAGATATTCCCTTGGCTCATCCCATAAATTCATTAGCGAATTTTCCGGTAGTTCGAAGAGCCCTCGGTCAGTCGCAATAGACCCACAGTAATCGTGGTTGGGGAATTCGGGAACACTCGATCGATAACGCTTTCCAATGCCCATGACAGAAGATCTGCATGAAATAACCGCATCATTTCTTTCGACGAGTACTTCTACTTTTTGTGACAAGAGTAAATTGTCGTAGGATTCAACGGCGAGCAGCAAGAAAATGAGTCCGCCGGCAATCAAAAAATATCTCGGTGGCATTCGCATTTCCCTTTGCTATTGGTTTGGTACACAAAGGAGAAAGGGGTTTCCGGCACCTGCACAGAGGGAGAGATTCCCGCCCATTGTAGTCATCTGTGCAGTTTGCAGCATTGGTTACATCGGGTTCAAAGCTGACCTTAGGCCAAGCCGATATTCTCCATTGAAAATCGCTCAAATCTAAATACTGGACAAGTCCAAACGCTCACCCGCACTTCGAATGCCCGCAATTCGGACAGGTCATACAGCCTTCGATCATCTGCATCCCGTACTGTCCGCAATTGGGGCAGGCGGGGCCGGGGTTGTCGCCAAGGTTCACCACCTGAGCCTGCGGGTCTTCCTTCAGCCCCATGCCTTCGCCTTCGATAAACCCGATGGCGATCAGGTGTCGCTCGATCACGCCGCCAATGGCCGCAAGGATCGAAGGCACATACTTGCCGCCCACCCAAGCACCGCCGCGCGGATCAAACACCGCTTTCAATTCCTCGACCACGAACGACACATCGCCGCCCCGCCGGAACACCGCCGAAATCATCCGCGTCAGCGCCACCGTCCAGGCAAAATGCTCCATGTTTTTCGAGTTGATGAACACCTCAAAAGGCTGACGCCGACCGCCCACCACCACATCATTGATGGTGATATAGATCGCATGCTCGGACATCGGCCATTTCAGCTTATAGGTCTGGCCTTCCAAAGATTGCGGGCGACTAAGCGGCTCGGACATATAGATCACCTCGCCACCCGTGGCTTGGCTAACCTGAACACGATCCGGGCTTTCAGTCTCTGCAACCGTCAAAACAGACCCCGTCACCGCATTCGGACGATAGGTCGTGCAGCCCTTACAGCCCGTCTCATAGGCCTGCATATAGACGTCCTTGAACGCCTCAAAATCGATATCCTCGGGCACATTGATCGTCTTCGAAATCGACGAATCCACCCATTTTTGCGCCGCTGCCTGCATCCGCACGTGATCGGCAGGGGCCAGCGTCTGCGCATTGACGAAATAGTCCGGCAACTCCTTGTCGCCGAACTTGTCGCGCCACAGGCTTACGGCGTAATCCACGACCTCTTCTTCGGTCCGTGAACCATCCTTCTGCAAGACCTTCCGCGTATAGGCATGGGCAAAGATCGGCTCGACACCCGAACTGACATTGCCTGCGAACAGCGAAATCGTCCCGGTCGGCGCAATCGACGTCAGCAAGGCGTTCCGAATGCCATGCGTCCGGATCGCGTCCCGCACATCCTCGTCCATCGTCTGCATCGCACCACTGGCAAGATACGCCTCGGCGTCGAACAAGGGAAACGCTCCCTTCTCCTTTGCAAGCGCGACCGACGCCAGATAGGCCGCCCGCGCAATCGCCTTCAGCCAGCGCCCGGTCAGTTCCGCCGCCTCCTCCGAGCCATAGCGCACCCCGACCATCGCCAATGCATCAGCGAGCCCCGTGACGCCCAGCCCGATCCGCCGCTTGGCCTCAGCCTCGCGGGCCTGTGCCTCCAGCGGAAAGCGGCTTGTATCGACCACATTGTCCATCATCCGCACGGCAGTCGTCACCAGATCGGCCAACGCTGTTTCGCAAACATGCGCCTTTTCCTCGAACGGATACCAAACCAGCTGAGCCAGATTGATCGACCCCAAAAGGCACGCGCCATAAGGCGGTAAAGGCTGCTCGCCGCAGGGGTTGGTGGCCGCAATGGTCTCGCAATAGGCGAGATTGTTCATCTCATTGATCCGGTCGATGAAGATCACACCGGGTTCGGCATAGTCATACGTGGCCCGCATGATCTGGTTCCACAGATCGCGCGCCTGAACTGTTTTGAAGACCTTACCTTCGAAACTCAGCTCCCACGACTTATCCGCTTTCACCGCCTCCATAAACGGATCGGTGACCAGAACCGACACGTTGAAATTCCGCAACCGCGCCGGATCAGCCTTCGCCGTGATGAAGTCTTCGATATCCGGATGATCGCACCGCATCGTCGCCATCATGGCCCCACGACGCGAGCCTGCCGACATGATCGTCCGACACATCGCGTCCCAGACATCCATGAACGACAAAGGCCCAGACGCATCCGCCGCAACGCCTTTGACATCCGCACCCTTGGGCCGGATGGTCGAAAAATCATAACCGATCCCGCCACCCTGCTGCATGGTCAGCGCGGCCTCTTTCAGCATCTCGAAAATGCCGCCCATGCTGTCAGGGATCGTGCCCATGACAAAACAATTGAACAGCGTCACCGACCGGTCCGGTGCCCGCCCCGGCCACGATCCGACCGGCTGGCAGGAACTTGAAATCCTCCAAAGCCGCAAAAAACTGCTCTTCCCAAGTCACGGGATCGGCCTCGACTGACCGCCAAAGCCCGCGCAATCCGCCGCCAGGTATCCTCGACACTGCCGTCCACGGGCGTGCCGTCGGCCTCTTTCAGCCGGTATTTCATATCCCAGATCTGCTCAGCGATCGGCGCGGCGAAACGTGTCATGGCGATTCCTAGTATTTGGACGCGGAGGCAGTTGAACCTGCATCCTCCCCCGGTACGATCAAGCTGCACGCATGAAATCCAGACAAGGGGCGCTCTATCCATTTGAGCTACTCCACGAATCGATCTAGCAACCACATGTAAGGGTTAACAGGGTGTGAAACCCTCAAAGTGGAACAATTACAACAAGTTGCAGTCTCGGGCAATGGTCTACCATATACTGCGAACTTGGGACGACTCTGTGGATAACACGCTCAATCTTATCAAGCTCTGTGTCGGCGCTGAAACAGTGCAGGACCTGATCGACTGGCAAAAAAGCGACCGGTCCAAAGGCGCAGACGGCCTTCCGCGCCACGTCACGCGCATGTGGCCCAAGCGCGAAGCTGAACTGACGGCCGGCGGCTCGCTATATTGGGTCATCAAAGGCGTCGTACTGGCCCGCCAGCAAATCATCCGGCTCGACCCGGTCGATCGTGGTGATGGCATCCGCCGCTGCGGCATCGTGCTGAACCCCGAAATCCACCGCACCGAAGCCATGCCAAAACGCGCATTTCAGGGCTGGCGCTACTTCGAGGCCCAAAACGCCCCCCGTGACCTCGCCAAGGGCACGGCAAACGACGATCTGCCGCCAAAACTCATGGCCGCCCTGTCCGATATCGGCATTCGCTAACAGACAATTTGATTAAAATTTCGCTTCATTTTGCGATAAATACGCAAATCCCAGCCGGATCAGCCCAAGCCAAGCTTAGACTGAAACGCCTGCCACACGTCACGCGCACCATTTTCCCAAACGTCAGCGCGCGATCCTGAACAAGCGTCGCCTGCGACCGCAATACCAATCCGTCCTCAAGAACCCGCAAGTGGTTCGCCTGCAAGGTCTCGCCGGTCGAGGTGATGTCTGCAATCGCCTCAGCGGTTAGGTTCTTCACAGTGCCTTCGGTGGCGCCCTGACTGTCGACCAGTTGATAATCCGACACGCCATAGCGACGCAGAAAGTCGCGCACCAGACGGTGATACTTGGTCGCAATCCTCAACCGATGACCATGCGCCTGACGAAATGCAGTCGCCACCGCATCCAGATCATCCAAACGGGTCGTGTCGCTCCAGAAATCTGGCACGGCGATCACCAGATTGGCCTGCCCGAAACCCAGGCGTCGCGATCTCTTCGACCCGCGTCTCCCACAGGCAAGCTTTTCCTGCACCATATCCGTGCCCGTGACGCCCGACATGGATATGCCCCGCCGCCAGCTCGCGCGGGATCTCTCCAGCGGCAAGCAGCACAAGTTCCACGCCGTCAATGCCCGCGACACTGCCTGCATATTCGCGGGCACCGCCGGTCAGCGAAATCGCTGACGCCGCGGTCGTCAAACCACTGAAAGGTCTTCTCCATCAGACGACCCTTGGAAGGGATGCCCAGCTTCAACATGCGGCACCCCCCAAAGCATGAACAATGCCGGGTCGGATGACGCCGCCAACCGCAGGTACGCCCGCGCCGCCGCCCAAAGCCCGGGTCAGCGCGTCATAGCGTCCACCTGTCGCCACAGGCGGCAGATCCGCGCGGCCACCGGCATAAAACCCAAAAACAAACCCGTCGTAATACTCCAGCGTTGTGCGGCCATAGCTTGCCTCAAAATCCAGCGCGTCAACAGCGACACCGCGGGCAGCAAGGGCCTCAAAACGCGCGTCCAGCGCCGCGACGGCGTCGGAAATAGCAGGTAGATCCACAGCGATATCATGAAGTTGAGACAGTGCTGCCGGAGCTTTCTCTCGCACGCCAAGCAAGGCATCGATCAATTCAATATCGCCGCCTGACAGGGGCGGCGTCTCTTGATCCGCCCTCAGCCTTGCCAGACGCTCTTCCACTTCGTCGGGTGACCGCAACCCGATCACCGCAGCATCCCCTACACCGGCGGGCACCGCGCGCGGAGCGCTACTAAACCGCGTTATCAGCGACTTAAACCGACGGGGCCGCCAAAGATGACGCATCAAAGCGGCCTTGCGTGCTGCGCTGGTGCCCAGCCCGACAACAGCGGCCTGCAACAACCCGATATCGCCCATTGCGGCCCGCAGACCCAAGGGCGACAACAGGTCCATGAAGGTCGCAAAAACTTCGGCATCGGCGCGGGCAGGGTCCTCCCCGAAAACCTCATAGCCCACCTGCATAAACTCGCTGGCGCGGTCCGGGTCTTCTTCCTGCCGACGAAACACCTCGCCCGCGTAAGTATACCGCGCAGCCTCGCGACCATCAGCCATATGCCGCTGCACAAGCGGGACGGTAAAGTCCGGCCGCAACATCATCTCGCCCTGCAACGGGTCCTGCGTCACAAAGGCCCGCGCGCGGATGTCTTCGCCGTACAGGTCCAGCAATGCTCCGGCGGGCTGCAAAACATCGGCCTCAAACACCTCTGCCCCGCGCGCCTCAATGGCGCCCCGCAAGCGGTCGGCTTCGGCCCGAATGTC
Source organism: uncultured Alphaproteobacteria bacterium (assembly GCA_963841595.1). Classification (GTDB taxonomy): domain Bacteria; phylum Pseudomonadota; class Alphaproteobacteria; order Rhodobacterales; family Rhodobacteraceae; genus CAWJDD01. Next base: position 698,272 of record CAWJDD010000005.1, read on the forward strand.
GGATTTCTGCGTCACCGGTTCAAAATCTCGCGGACCTTAGCCACCAGATCGCCACGGGCCGCTTCGAACTGTGCGGGCTGGTCTTTCCACTCTTCCAACGTCGCGGTTTCGGCGATTTTGGCGCCCAGAACCAAGTCCTTGATCTGCACCACGGCCGCGGTCTGCTTCCTCCGAGCCTTGAATAATCGCCACCGGCGAGCGTCGTTTGTCGGCGTATTTCAACTGGTTGCCGAAGTTTTTTGGGTTGCCCAGATAAACCTCGGCGCGAATGCCAGCGGCGCGCAACTCAGCCGCAATCGCCTGATAGTCAGCCATCCGGTCGCGGTCCATCACGGTCACAACAACAGGGCCGGGGGCTTCCGTTCCAATCCGTCTCTTTGCACGCAGCGCAGCCAGCAAACGATCCACCCCAATCGAGACGCCCACTGCAGGCACTTCCTGCCCGGTAAACCGCTTGACCAGATCGTCATAGCGCCCGCCACCGGCGACACTGCCAAACTGGCGCGGGTGGCCCTTTTCGTCTTCAATCTCGAACGTCAGTTCGGCCTCGAACACCGGGCCGGTGTAATAACCAAGGCCGCGGACAACGGAGGGGTCGATGATGATGCGGTCGGGGCCGTAGCCTTGGGCCGCGCAGAGGTTTGCGATCTGGCGGAGTTCGGAAACACCTTCAGCCCCTGCTGAAGATCCCTCGACGACCTTCAACAACGCATCAAAAGTCTCTTCGTTATTTTCTTTTCGAGCGGTCAGAAATCCAACTACTACGTCAATTTCCTCTTTGGATCGCTCCCAGCCTTCAATGAAGGCACCAGATTCATCTAGCCTTCCAGGCCCAAGAAGTTCACGTACACCCTGTTCGCCGACTTTGTCGAACTTATCGATTGTCCTGAGAACCGCATCCGCAACTCCTGTGTCATAACTGCGTGACGGCACTCGGTCTTCTTCCGAGTTGGGTTCAAAGCTACCAAAGGTCCTTTCCAACACCCCATTCAGAACCTTCCGATTGTTCACCCGGATCACATAGTCGCCGCGCTCAATCCCGACAGCCTCCAAAGCATCGGCCAGCATCATGCAAATCTCGGCATCCGCTGCGACCGAAGCCGTGCCAACGGTATCCGCATCACATTGATAGAACTGTCGGAACCGTCCCGGGCCCGGCTTTTCGTTCCGCCACACAGGCCCCATCGCATAGCGGCGATAGGGAGTCGGCAAATCGTTCCGATGCTGCGCATAAACCCGCGCCAATGGGGCGGTCAGGTCATAGCGCAACGCCAGCCAGTCGCCGGGTTTGTCGCTTTCGTCGTCTTCCTGCCAGGCGAACACGCCCTCGTTCGGACGATCGACGTCGGGCAGGAACTTGCCCAAAGCCTCGAGCGTTTCGACGGCGGAACTTTCAAGCGCCTCGAACCCATATAGATGATAGACCTCGGCGATCTTTTCCAGCATCGCCTTGCGTTCGGCCACGTCTCCGCCGAAATAGTCGCTAAAGCCCTTGGGCGTTTCGGCCTTGGGCCGCGGGGTCTTTTTGGTCTTTGCCATAAGGCGTACCTAAGGTTCTGACGTCGCGCGGGGTTTAGCCCGCGACGCTAACGGGGGCAAGGAGAACGGGGATGAGCACCGAAATCGAGGAACGACTGGCATATTTGGAACGGCCGACCGACGAGCTAAGCGCGGTCGTCGCGCGGCAGGGGAGCGAGATCGACGGTGCTGGACCGGCGCGTGGAAATGCTGATGAAGCGGGAAGCGAGCGCGAGATGGAAGGCCGCGGCGGGGTGATCCTTGGCGACGAACGCCGCCACATTACTAGGCGTTTCGATATAAGTATTCCTGCACAGAAATGGTGCAATATCGGGAGCTGTTGTGCGATTTCGCTGATCCTGTACGGTCTTCTCGCCAAGGAGATACGCCATGCCATACCGCGCCCGTCCCGACACATGCAGGTCGGCCATGTTCATCTGAAAGTGTCCGACCTGGAACGCTCGATCGCGTGGTATTGCGATGTTCTGGGGCTTGATGTGATGCAGCGATACGGCGATCAGGCCGCGTTTCTCAGCGCAGGTGGCTATCACCATCATCTTGGTCTGAATACTTGGGATAGCCGCGGTGGCGCCCAACCTGCGGATGGAACACGGGGCTGTACCACGCGGCGTTTGTTTACCCGGACCGGTCAAGTCTTGGCCGCGCCATCGTCAACCTGCGAGCCAAAGGCGTCGAACTGACCGGGGCCGCTGATCACGGCGTCAGCGAGGCTGTCTATCTGGATGACCCTGACGGTAACGGGATCGAGCTCTATCGCGACAGACCCCAAGGCGAATGGCCGTGGGTCAGTGACGGCGAGCTTGAGATGTTTAACAAACCTCTCGATATCGAAGCGCTGATAGCCGAAGCCTGAAGCGCGATTACCCGTTTACGCCGCCTGCAACGCCGCCTAGGCTTTCCGGAAGGGAGGTCTTCGATGGCATTCGGCACTAAAATTCGCACCTACTTCAACGGCACTTGGCACGATGGGAATGCACCCATCATGCATGCTGCCGACCATGGCGCATGGCTTGGCTCCAGCGTCTTCGACGGCGCGCGCTACTTCGACGGTGTGGCCCCCGATCTGCTGGCGCATTGCCAGCGGGTGAACCGGTCGGCCGAGGCGCTGATGATCACGCCTACGATGACGCCCGAAGCGATGGTCGAGATCATCTGGGACGGCATTCGCAACTTCGACTGGGACGACGCGATCTATTTGCGCCCGATGTATTGGGGCATCGACGGCGATGCGACGGCGATTGTTCCGCAATGGTTCGACCGCGTTTGCCATCTGCCTTGAACAAGCGCCCATGGCACCCGCCGAAGCCGCCGTGCGCCTGACGACCACGCGTTTCGCCGACCTGTGCTGGAAGACGCCGTGGTAAACGCAAAGGCGGGATGCCTGTACCCCAACAACGCCCGAATGCTGATCGAGGTGCGCGCCAAAGGTTACGACAATGCGCTGGTCGCCGATGCGATGGGCAACGTGGCCGAAACGCGCGACGGCCAATGTCTTCATGGTCAAAGACGGCGAGGTCTTCACACCGATCGCCAACGGCACGTTCCTGGCCGGAATCACCCGGGCGCGGCACATGACCAACCTTGCCGGCGACGGCATGGCGGTGCACGGAAACGGTGCTGAATTTCGAGGATTTCGAGTCTGCCGACGAGGTTTTCATGTCCGGCAACATGTCGAAGGTGACGCCGGTGACGGCATTCGACGACGCAACTATCAGGTCGGCCCGGTCACGCGGCGGGTGCGCGAGATGTATTGGGACTGGGCGCGGTCGGAGAGGTGTGATGCATACGACTTCCGATTTCCTTTATCTGTCCGACGGCGGATTGAGCGCGATGAACATCGCACCGTCCGAGGTCGCCGACGCCATCGAAACCGCGCTTAATGCCAAGTCCGAGGACCGGCTTCATGACCAGCCCGAAATCGGCCATTCTGCCCGGCGACGGGCGCTACATGATGTCCACCCTTGCGGTCGGCGACGACGGACTGACCGTAGTCAAGCAGGTTACTGTCGCCCGGACAACCCCGAACGCGATCTGCCCCGATCAACGGCGCCATCATGGTTCTGGATGCCGAAACCGGCCTGTTGCGCGCGGTTCTGGGTGCCAACTGGATCACCGCGTACCGCACGGCGGCCCTGTCGGCGGTGGCCGCGCGACGGCTGGCCGATCCCGCGTCGGAATCGGTGGGTTTTGTCGGCAGCGGGGTACAGGCCCACAGCCACCTGGTGGCGTTCGCCGACATGTTCCCGCTGAAGCGCGTGTCTGCGTGTACGGCCGGGGCAAGGAGAATGTGGATGCGCTTTGCGCCGTCGCCCGCGACATGGGGCTGGAGGCCGATGCCTCGAGCAATCGGCCGAAGAGGCGCTTCGCAGTCCGACCTGGTCGTCACCTCGGTCACGCTGGATTACTCGATCCCGCCGTTTCTTGATGCCCGCTGGCTGAAACCCACAGCCTTTGCCGCGATCACCGACCTCTGCATTCCGTGGCATCGACGAGCAGCATGCACGCCTTCGGAACCGTTGTGGTCGACGACCGGATGCAAGAACTGAGCAGCGAAAAACCGATGGTGCCCGCCGACCCGCATCGCGGGCGATTTGACCGATCTGGTCACCGGCGGGACTTTCCGCCCGCGACCCGACAGAAACCCGTCGGCCTTCGCCTTTCGCGGGATCGCCCTGGGCGATTACGCCGCCTCCGCCCTTGTCCTTCGCCGCGCCGAAGCGTCGGGTGCGGGCCAACGTATCGCACCCTGAGCGATGGACAGTGCTGTCCGAACCTATCATGATCCGGCCAAAAGGAGGTCCCCATGCGCAAGTTTCTCGTTGTTCTGGATGACAGCCGCGAATGCCTGAACGCGATGCGTTTTGCCGCAATGCGGGCAAAGAAAACCGGCGGCGGTGTGCAAATCCTCGCCGTTATCCCGCCCGAAGAGTTCAACCACTGGATCGGCGTTGGCAGCATGATGCGCGAAGAGGCTCGCGAACGCATCCATGCGCATATGAAGTTTTCGCCAAGTGGATGCGTGATCGTCAGAGCGTTGACCCCGAACTGGTGATCCGCGAAGGCGAGCCGGTGGCCGAAATCCTGAGCCAGATCGATGAGGACCAGGAAATTGGCATCCTCGTGCTGGGTGCTTCGGCAGAAAAAGGCGGCTCAGGCCCCATCGTCACCGCTCTGTCGCGCAACTTCGGGTCCCTGCCGATCCCCCTGACCATCGTGCCCGGCGAGTTGTCCAAAGAGCGACTGGACGCGGTTAGTTAGGCAGCACTACCGGCACGGAATCAAGGCGAAGCCGCCGTGCCAGCGCCTGCCCGCCCGGCGGGCTGGCGCTTTGGGGCCTTCGCGCTGACCATCGAGCGAAGATGTAGATTTCACCATAAAGCGCTTGCGCTCATTCGTTGCAGCGCCACCCCACGGGCAGCCGCTGGCACGGCTTCGAGCCTATCTTGGTCGTCTTGAGAAAGCTTTACGCGGTTAGATTTCCAATGAATGGTATTTTCCAACTGGCTTTGGAGATGTAGTTGCCTGAATTCCGAAATACCACGACAATCGAAACGCCTTTGGGTCTGGTCAAAGTTGAATCGCTGGTTTCGGCTGATGAACTGGTTGAAGACCAAGTCTCTCTCACCGTTGCTCGTTTTGAGCCAAGCCTGCCGGAGGGCATGGTTGTACAGAAGTGCACGGCAGTGCTGTTGGTCATTGAGGGCTTGGTGGAACTCGAAAAATTTCATTTTGGTTTGTCGTTTGAATGCAAAGTTCCCGGCTATCCGGACATGGGACAATATCTTTCCGCTCTGGAATGGCGCCGCGACGGAAAGTTGATTGTTATTGGGACGGAGGATGGTGAAGGGCTCGCTCAGCGAATACCGAAACTGAGTTATCTGGAGTTTGAAGAGAAAGATGCCGTGGACCTCACATCACACTCGATGACCCTAAATTTGAGCGACCTTCCCATATTAATGCGACCATCTTTCCATTTTATAATCGCCGAGAATCCCGACCCAGAGCCAATTGGGCTTTCTGCTTGGTTCGCAGTTGATGAAGGCCACAAAAATCTCTTGAAGCTATGTAACCAAGGCCCGCCCGATCCCCCAAGGCAGTCCCCACCCCACTCCCGCTTGACTCACCCAAGAACACCGATATAAGCGCCTCTTCATTGGTGTTGGTGGCCCCCGTAAGGGGAGGCCTGTCGCCTCGGCAAAATCCGGGGAGAAGGACAACGCCCTCTCGAAACACGAAGAGGAGATCAGCCGTGACCAAACGCACGTCTGCCAAGTACAAACTAGACCGCCGGATGGGCGAAAACATCTGGGGTCGTCCGAAATCCCCCGTCAATCGCCGCGAATACGGCCCCGGCCAGCACGGTCAGCGCCGCAAGGGCAAGATGTCCGACTTCGGCCTGCAGCTGCGTGCAAAGCAAAAGCTCAAGGGCTACTACGGCGATCTGACGGAAAAGCAATTCCGCCGCATCTTTGCCGAAGCCGAGCGTGTGCGCGGTGATACCGGCGAGAACCTGATCGGTCTGCTCGAGCGTCGTCTGGACGCCGTCGTCTATCGGTCCAAGTTCGTGCCCACCGTCTTTGCCGCACGCCAGTTCGTGAACCACGGCCACGTCAAGGTGAACGGCCAGCGGGTTAACATCCCGTCCTACCGTGTCAAAGAAGGCGACGTGATCGAGGTGCGTGACAAGTCAAAGCAAATGGGCTTGGTGCTAGAGGCCGTTGGCCTGCCCGAGCGTGACGTTCCGGACTACCTGGAAGTCGACCATTCCAAGATGACCTCGACTTTCGTGCGCACACCCGGTCTGGGCGACGTGCCGTACCCGGTCCTGATGGAACCAAACCTCGTCATCGAATATTACGCGCAGAACTAATTGTCTTTGCCGCGTGACAATGAAAGGCCCGGAAAAACTCCGGGCCTTTTGCATGTCGTTGTGCTGGGCGGCTATGGCCTGATCGGCTCGGCTGTCATGAGACGGCTGGCGGCCTCAGGGCATAGGGTCACAGGGGTAGGACGATCCGCGCAAGCTGCCGAGAGATCCCCGTTCAGCAATTGGCAAATCTTCGACATTGGCACCATGGACCCAGATGGCTGGCGCAACATTCTGGCGGGCGTAGATGTTGTGGTGAACGCATCGGGCGCTTTACAGGACGGCGCGCGCGACGATCTGAAAGCGATCCACGAAACCGCCCTAGCCAATCTGGCCAAAGTCCTTGCCGGCACGCCCACGCGCTTTGTTCAGATCTCGGCCGCTGGTGTGTCTCTGGATGCCACGACCGAATTCTTCCGTTCTAAGGCGCGGGGCGAGGCAATGCTGACAGCGGCCGATCTGGACATGGTCATCCTTCGCCCGACGCTGGTCCTTTCGCCCGCTGCCTACGGCGGCACAGCTTTGCTGCGTGCCGGAGCAGCTCTGCCGTTCGTACTGCCCAAGGTCTTGCCCGATGCACTTATCAATTGCGTGCATATCGACGATCTTGCCAAAGGGGTGTTGGATGCCACTGAAGGTCGCCTGCCGTCGGGTGCCACCATTGATGTCACCGGTGACGATGCCCGCAGCCTACCCGAGTTGTTGCGCCGCACCCGGCAATGGCTTGGATTTTCGGCCCCCGTTGTCGAACTGCCGCTTCCAAGCACAGTCCTGAGCCTCATCAGTCGCAGCGCGGATCTGGCAGGGCATCTGGGATGGCGGTCCCCCCTTCGAACGACCGCCGTAAGGGTGCTGCAAGACGGCGTGCGCGGCGATCCACAGGCCTTGCCCAATGCAGGTGGCAAACCCTGCCGCACGCTGGAAGAAATCTTCGCAACACTGCCCGCCACCATACAGGAACGCTGGTTTGCCCGCGCTTACCTGATGCTGCCTGTTGCCATCGTGATGCTTGCGCTGTTCTGGCTGCTTTCGGGCCTGATCGGTGCGGTTCGCTTTCAAGCGGCCTCCGAAGTACTGACCGCACGCGGCTGGTCTGGCTTGCCCGCGGGCATCGCCGTTCTGGGCGGCGCCTTGGCTGATATAACGCTTGGCGCACTCATCCTGTGGCGGCCTTGGGTAAAACGCGCAGCGCTTGGCATGATTGCCCTATCACTGGCCTATCTTGCCGGCGGCACATTTGCCGCGCCGGATTTATGGCTCGATCCGCTTGGCCCGTTTGTCAAAGTCCTTCCCGGTGTTGGTCTGGCACTTTTCGTCCTTGCACTGGCAGATGACAGATGAGCCACGATTTTCTCCTTTTTGCCCATGTCATCGGTGCAACCGTCCTTCTGGGCACCGGGGCAGGCATCGCGTTTTTCATGTTAATATCGCACTTCAGCCGTGACCCGGCATTGATCGCCCATGTCTCAGGAATTGTCGTTCTGGCGGATACCGTGTTCACGGCAACCGCCGCGCTATTTCAGCCGATAACTGGCTATTTTCTGGCCAAAGCCTCGGGCTGGCCCTTGCTCGAAGGATGGGTGGGTCTTTCATTACTGCTTTACGTTGTCGTTGGTGTATTCTGGCTTCCGGTCGTCGCAATGCAAATTCGCATGCGCAACCTCGCGCGGGCTGCCCGCGACACCGGCCAGCCATTGCCAGACGCGTACGACCGTCTCTTTCGCCTCTGGTTCGCTTGCGGTTTTCCTGCGTTCGCCTCGGTTCTTGCGATCTTATGGCTAATGTTGACGAAACCAGCATTTTGAGCATGTGGCCTATGCAGATTTCTGCAGTGTCAATTTCTCAAGGCCTGACATAGTTTCCAGCGAAAGGGAGCATCCCATGTCCGCAATCGTTCAGGTGAAAAACCTGACAAAAACCTATGACGGCGGGTTCGAAGCGCTGAAAAACGCCTCGCTCGATATCGAAGAGGGCGAAATTCTCGCACTCCTGGGTCCAAACGGGGCGGGCAAGACAACGCTGATCTCGACGATCTGCGGCATCACCAACCCAACCTCGGGCAGCGTCACTGTTGGCGGGCACGATGTCGTCACGGGTTGGCGCGCAGCACGAGAATTAATTGGGCTGGTGCCACAGGAAATCAATCTCGAGCCTTTCGAAAACGTTGGCAATACTGTGCGCTTTTCGCGCGGGCTGTTTGGCAAGCGCCGGAACGACGCATACGTGGACGACGTGCTGCGCGACCTTTCGCTGTACGAGAAACGAAACGCGCGCACCTCCGAGCTTTCGGGCGGTATGCGCCGCCGCGTCCTTATCGCCAAGGCCTTGGCGCATGAGCCGCGTATCCTGTTCCTTGACGAGCCGACTGCTGGTGTCGACGTCGAACTTCGCCGCGACATGTGGCAACTGGTCGAACGGCTGCGGGCCGACGGGGTGACCATCATCCTGACCACCCATTATATCGAAGAGGCCGAAGCCATCGCCGACCGCATCGGTGTCATTCGGGGCGGCGAGCTCTTGCTGGTGGAAGAAAAAGATCGCCTGATGCACCGGTTGGGCAAAAAACAACTGAAGATCGAGCTGCATAACCCGGTCCAGACCGTGCCCGAAGAATTGGCGGATTTCCATCTGACGCTAACTGACGCAGGCAGGGTGCTGGTCTATACCTACGAAGCGGGTGCCGAACGCACCGGCATCACACGGCTTATGACAGGATTGCAGACCGCGGGAATGACCTTCGCCGATCTGCAGACGGATCAAAGCTCGCTCGAAGACATTTTCGTCGACATCGTGAAGGAAGCCTCATGAACTGGACAGGCGTCGCCGCAATCTGGCGTTTTGAAATGGCTCGGTTTTTCCGAAGCATCATCCAGTCGGTCGTTTCGCCTGTGCTGTCGACCTCGCTTTACTTTGTGGTCTTCGGGGCCGCCATCGGAAGCCGTATCCCTGAAATCGAGGGCGTGTCTTATGGCGCTTTCATCGTGCCGGGTCTGATCATGCTGACGGTGCTGCAACAATCTATACAGAACGCGGGTTTCGGCATCTATTTCCCGAAATTCATCGGCACGATCTTCGAGATCTTGTCCGCCCCGCTCAGTTCGTTGGAAATCGTCATCGGCTATGTCGGTGCGGCGGCGTTCAAGTCTTTGCTGGTGGGTCTGATCATCCTTGGAACCTCGTTCTTCTTTGTCGATCTGACGATCCAGCATCCCTTCTGGATGCTGGCGTTCCTTACTCTGACCACGATCAGCTTCGCGCTTCTGGGCTTCATTCTGGGTATCTGGGCGCGCAGCTTCGAGCAACTGAACCTCGTGCCGCTTCTGGTCGTCACACCGATGGTATTCTTGGGCGGGTCGTTTTACTCGATCACCATGCTGCCACCGTTTTGGCAGAACGTGTCGATGTTCAACCCGGTGCTTTACCTTGTCTCGGGATTCCGCTGGTCGTTCTTTGGCGCAGCCGACGTGCCGGTCGAGGCAAGTCTTGCCGCAATTCTATTCTTCTCGGCTGCCTGTCTGGCGATCGTCTGGTGGATGTTCAAAAGTGGCTATCGCCTGAAAAGCTGAGCGCCTCAAAGCCTGGTGATTATGCCCTCGGTGCGCAGCTGCTCGGTGATCTGGCGGTCGCAAAGCCGTGTGGCTTGGGTCATGACGGCAGCACTTGCGGCGGCCACGCCCCAACGCAGGCATTCATCCACTGAATCTCCATTGGCTAAAGCCAAGGTAAAGCCTCCGACAAAGCTGTCGCCCGCGCCAACGGTTGAAACCACATCAACCGGCGGGCTGACCGCGTGCCAAGCGCCATCCGCACTGGCCATAACTGACCCATCCGCACCACGTGCGACGATCACAATCCTGGCCACGCCTTTGGCGATTAACTCCTGTGCAAATTCGGCAGTATCTTCGCGTGTCGGCAAGGGGCGACCGGCCAGTTCTTCGCCCTCCGCCCCATCCATCCGCAGGACGAACAGCGCATCGTGCGGCCGTTCGGCAAGATGAAAAAGTGCTGGGCCCGAGGTGTCGACGATCAACCGCGCACCGCGCCCGGCCACGTGTTCGGCAAAGATCGACGGAAAGTCCTTTGCCACGCCGGGTGGTTGGCTTCCCGACAACACCACCAACGTGTCCTCGTTCGCCGCCTGATCGACTGACGCAAGCGCACGCGGCACATCATGAGCGGCCCACGGCGGACCGGGCATCACAAAGCGGAACTGTTCGCCGTTGGAACTATCGATGACCGACATTGATTGCCGGGTCTCGCCGGGCCCCTGAAAGGCCACTGTTGGCACCCCTTCCAGTGCCAGAAGCTGCAACAGATGCGCTCCGGTTGCCCCACCTATCGCCACCAGTGCCGTGGCCTGACCGCCTAGCAATTTGATCGCACGCGCCACGTTGATCCCACCGCCGCCCGGATCGATCTGAGGTTCAGTACAACGCAGTTTCGGTCCAGGTATGACCTCGGGCGAGGTCGTGCAGAAATCCACCGTGGGGTTCAGCGTGATGGTGAGAATATGCGATTTCATACCTCTGGGCGCTCCTTTGGCCAGGCCAAAGATAAAGATGTCGTGTTAGCGCAACCGCGGCAAGCGTATTTCGCCCCGCTGCGCGGGTCGACCAACTGGAGGGGTGCTACCCCTCCAGACCTCCCCGGGATATTTCTGAACAGACGAAGGTGAAAGCGGCTTAAACGCTTGGCTTTTTCTGCAGCAGGGGCAGGACATCCGCCATTTCGGGCCCGCGCTGCTTCCCGGTGATGGCCAAGCGAAGCGGCATGAACAGGCCTTTGCCCTTGCGACCAGTGGCCTCTTTGACGGCATTGGTCCATGTCGACCAGGAATCCGCCGCGTAGGGCGGCTCGCCCAACAGGGCGAGCGCTTCTGCGACAAATGCGCGGTCCTCGTCGGCAATGATTGCTGCGGCCTCACCTGCAAAGACAGGCCACCAGCTTGCGGCCTCGCTTCGATTGGCAATGTTTTCACGAACGGCGGCCCAGTAAGCGCCTTGAAAGGCAGTCGGCACTCCGCCTGCAGTCAGTTCTTCTGCAACATCAGACGCCTCGAGCGATTGGATCACGCGAGCGGTCATCGGGGTCAGGTCGTCGACATCAAACTTGGTCGGCGCCGAGCCAAAATGCGCCATGTCGAACCCGGCGATCAATTCGTCATGGTTGCTGCGCAATTCAACCGGGTCCGAGGACCCCAACCGCGCCATCAGCGACAAAAGCGCCATCGGCTCGACCCCGGCCTCCCGCATATCGCGCAAGGCCAATGTTCCAAGCCGTTTCGACAGAGCTTCGCCTTGCGGGCCGGTCAGCAGCGAATGATGCGCAAAGTTCGGCACCGTGTGGCCCAGCGCTTCGATCATCTGGATTTGCGTCGCGGTATTGGTCACATGGTCCGAGCCGCGCACAACATAGGTCACGCCCATATCCGTATCGTCCACCACACTCGCCAGCGTATAAAGCACCTGACCGTCTTGTCGGATCAATACGGGGTCGGAAACGCTGGCGGCATCAATCGAGATATCGCCAAGGATGCCATCTGCCCATTCGATCCGCGCCTGATCCAGCTTGAAGCGCCAGACACCGGTGCCACGCTCGCCTCGCAACCGCGCCTTTTCATCATCGGAAAGGGCGAGCGCCGCGCGGTCGTAAACCGGGGGTTTGCCCATGTTCAGTTGCTTTTTGCGCTTCAGATCAAGCTCTGTCGGCGTTTCCCACGCCTCGTAAAACCGACCCATTTCGCGCATCCTTTGGGCGGCATCAGCATAGCGGTCAAGCCGTTCGGATTGGCGTTCCACCCGGTCCCACGTCAGGCCCAGCCATTCGAGGTCTTCCTTGATCGCGTCGACATATTCCTCTTTCGAGCGTTCTGGGTCGGTGTCGTCAATGCGCAGGATGAACGTGCCACCCGCTTGTCGTGCGATCAGCCAGTTGAACAAAGCCGTCCGCAGGTTTCCGATATGGATAAAACCTGTGGGCGAGGGCGCGAAACGGGTCACGGTCATGGGGTGTCTCCTGTCGCGCTGGCTTTTTCACAGGTGGGCGGATTTGTCCATATCCGCGGGTGCCTCGGCGTCGTGTAAGACGGCGCCCTCCAAAGGGTCCTGCGGTTTTAGTCACGTAGCTGTGCAACATTGCACATGCGCTTTGTCTGGATTGCGCGACAGTCTGCGCTAGTTTCCGATCATCTGCTGAACAGAGAGGAACTTCCCATGACTACCCCCAGTTTTACACGTCGCTCTGCCTTGATCGGTGGCGCGGCATTGCCGCTTGCCGCAGGGCTTGCCTCGACCACTCCTGCATTGGCAGGTGGGCATAGTGGGCCACAGAACGCGATCCAGAACACGTTTTCGCTTGGCGAATTTCAGATGGCCACGCTTCTGGCCGGAACACGCCCGGTTGAAGATATCCAGACGATTTTCGGGATGAATGTCTCGGGTGATGAGTTTGCAGCGGTCAGCGCGCAGAACTTTATCCCTGCCGACAAAGCACAGTTCTTCTTCACGCCGACTGTCGTCAATACAGGCAGCGAGACGGTGCTTTTCGATACCGGATTGTCTGCTGAAGGAACGCTTGCCGCATTGAATGCTGCGGGCGTTCAGGCTGAAGACGTCGATATCGTGGTGATCACCCACATGCATGGCGATCACATCGGTGGTCTGACCGATGAAGCCGGCAATGCGACCTATCCCAACGCGCGCTATGTGACCGGTCAGGTTGAATACGACCATTGGGCCGGTGCCGAGAACGAAGGCTTTGACGCCAAAGTCCGGCCTCTTTCCGAGAAGATGACCTTCATCGGTGACGGCGACAGTGTTGTCTCGGGCGTGACTGCGGTTGAGGCTTTCGGGCACACGCCGGGGCATATGGCGTATATGGTCGAGTCCTCTGGCAGCCAGGTTCTGCTGATGGCCGACACCGCCAACCACTATGTCTGGTCGCTGGCCTACCCTGAATGGGAAGTGCGCTTTGACATGGACAAAGGGGCCGCCGCCGCGACCCGCAAGAAGATCCTTGGCATGGTGGCAGCTGACCAGGTGCCGCTGATCGGCTATCACATGCCGTTCCCCGGAATGGGGTTTGTGACCGCCGAAGGCCCGGGCGCGTTCCATTACGTTCCGGTGACCTATCAGATGATGCTTTAAGCTGTCGCCGCACTTTGGTGCGGCGACCCGCCGGGGGAGCTCTGCTCCCCCGGACCCCCTCGGCATATTTCTGGCAAAATGAAGATTGTGCGGGTTGAATGTGCAAGCATTCGGCTGGCATTGTTTTTCAATGGCCGACCAGGCGAAATTTCTTGAAGGCAGTCTTTTCCGTCACATCGCCGTAATGTCGATCACATCGTCGGTAGGTTTGATGGCTGTGTTTGCCGTTGATTTCGTCGATATGATTTTCATTTCGATGCTGGGGAAGGCTGAACTGGCGGCTGCTGTGGGATATGCCGGGGCCATTTTGTTTTTCACGGGGTCTTTCGGGATCGGCATGGCGATCGCCTGCGGGGCCCTTGTGGCGCGTGCATTGGGTGAGGGGGACGAGGTGCTTGCCCGCCAGCGGGCCACGTCGAGCCTGATCTATGGATTCTGGTTCGGGGCGGTTTTTGCGGCCCTTGTCTGGTTCAACCTGTCGTACCTCGTCAGCCTGTTGGGGGCCGCGGGCGAGACGCGCGATCTGGCCGTGCATTTTATGCAGATCATTCTGCCCAGCCTGCCGGTGCTGTTGGTGGGGATTGTGGGCGGAGCGATCTTGCGCGCCCACGGCGATGCACGGCGTTCGATGAACGTGCTGATCCTTGGTGGTCTTGTGAACGCGGTGCTGGATCCGATCCTGATCTTCGGGTTGGATTTGGAACTGACCGGGGCGGCGATTGCTTCGATTGCTGCGCGGTTCACCATTGCGGGGCTGGCGCTGTCGGCGATCCACCGGTTCCATGGCGGCTTCGGACAGCCAAGACTGAGCGGTTTGGCCACCGATTTCCGACCGGTCTTCGCCATTGCCTTGCCAGCCATCCTGACGCAACTGGCCACGCCGGTGGGGCAGGCCTATGTCACGCGTGCCATGGCGGAATTCGGGGAAGAGGCGGTGGCCGGCATGGCCATTGTCGGGCGTCTGACGCCGGTCGCCTTTGCGGTTCTGTTTGCGCTGTCCGGTGCTGTTGGCCCGATCATCGGCCAGAACGCAGGGGCGCGAAACGAAGCGCGCGTCAGGGATACATTCCGCGACGCAATGCTTTTTACCGCTGGCGTGACAGTGCTTGTATCCTTGGTGCTGTTCGGGTTGCGCGGGTCTTTGGAATGGCTATTTCAGCTTGAAGACGGCGTCGCGCGGACATTGGTGTTCCTGTTTGCGGGCCCGCTTTCTCTTCTGTGGTTCTTCAACGGCGTTCTGTTCGTCTCGAACGCCGCGTTCAATAATCTTGGTCATCCGTTTTACTCGACTGCGACAAACTGGGGACGACACACGTTAGGGGTGATCCCACCTGTCATGTTGGGCGCGGCCTGGTACGGAGCACCCGGCGTGCTGATCGGACAGGCTTTGGGCGGGGTGATCTTTGCGCTGATATCTCTGGTTCTTGTGCGGAAGGTGCTGAGTGAAACCGCAGGCCAAGCCCCGACCCCAAGCGAACCCTTTGCCCGGCAGGCGCGGTTGCACCAGTTGTTCCATCATCGCCGCTAGGCGCTTAGGTCAGGATATCCACCCCAAGCCGGTCAAGTGCTGCATCTGTCAAGGCGCGTTCATCAGATGTCAGGGTCTGATAGCGCGGATAGCGAGGCTCTGTGCGATCATTCAGGACAGGGGCTTCCCAGCCGACGGTTGTCTCGAAAAATCGGTGAACGCCGTCATCGCCATGCTCCCGCACAAAACCCTGAACCACCACGTCGAGATAGCTGAGCAGGATCGGATGGTTGGTATCCGCTGGCCGGTGCAAATCGGCAGGCGCGTGATAGATGCGGATGTCGGTATCGGGCGTCAGCGGGTGTGACACGTCCAAGGCATTTTCGCGCAGATAGGATCGCTCGCGGATATCCAGCGCAGGCCACGCCAGCGCATCAACCTCGGCAATCAGACCGTCGATCTCGAAACCGGGCGCGCGCTCAACTGTCAGAAACGCAACGCTGCGCCCTTCGACATGCCGCCATGCCCGCCGCCAGCCAGCGATCCGCGCGGGATGCGCCTGACCATAATCGTGGGTCGCGCGGTTGACCAAACTGCCATAGCCAAAGACGAAAGTGGGTTTCATCACCAGGGCATTGCGTGAACCGGGGCGAAACACAAGCCCTTGCAAGATGGCAGTATTCAGTCGTATGCAGATTCTGACGCGACGGGAGAATCCGGGCTTGCCCCGGTGCCGAAGGAGCAACCACCCCGGTAAACTCTCAGGCAAAAGGACCGACGCGCCGCGATGAACTCTGGAGAGACCCCGGGACCGGGGCGCCGAAGGGATAGCGATCTCAGGCGAAAGGACAGAGGGGGCGCTTACCGGGCAAGGCTTTTGCCCGAATGGTGCCCGACGCGTTTCCGGCGGGCCTGCAAAAGGGAATGCGATGTCGGACCTGAACCGCACACCTCTGTATGATCTGCACGTTTCGCTTGGCGCGAAAATGGTGCCTTTCGCAGGGTACGAAATGCCCGTGCAATACGCTGCTGGCGTGATGAAAGAGCATCTGCATTGCCGCGCCGCTGCCGGGTTGTTTGACGTCAGCCACATGGGGCAGGTGCGGCTTTCCTGCGCATCTGGCGACGCGTCCGATGCGGCTAAGGCTTTGGAAACACTTGTACCTGTCAGTTTGCTTGGCCTGAAAGAAGGGCGGCAACGCTATGCCCTGTTCACCAACGAAGACGGCGGCATTCTTGATGACCTGATGGTCGCCAATCGCGGCGATCACCTGTTCTTGGTGGTCAACGCAGCCTGCAAAGCAGACGACATCGCCCATCTGGAACGCCATCTTGGTAACACCTGCACGGTCGAGCCGATCACCGACCGCGCGCTTCTGGCCCTGCAAGGCCCTGACGCCGAGGCTGCCTTTGCCCAGCTGGTGCCGGGCGTTGCTGATATGCGCTTCATGGACGTGGCGTCTTTCGACTGGAACGGTGCCGAGCTTTGGGTGTCGCGCTCAGGCTATACCGGCGAAGATGGCTATGAGATTTCCGTGCCGAACGCAGATGCAACAGCCCTCGCCGAAGCATTGCTGGCCATAGCCGAGGTCGAACCCATCGGCCTTGGCGCCCGCGACTCGCTCAGACTTGAGGCCGGACTTTGCCTTTATGGCTCCGACATCGATACCACGACCACGCCAGTTGAGGCCGCCCTTGAATGGGCCATCCAGAAGGCCCGGCGCACAGGTGGCGAACGGGCAGGTGGCTTCCCCGGAGCCGATCGTATCCTGAAAGAACTCGAAGAAGGTGCACCCCGCCGCCGCGTCGGTCTTTTGCCTGAAGGGCGCGCACCCATGCGCGCAGGCACCGAACTTTACGCGGGCGACACCCACATCGGCACAGTGACATCCGGCGCATATGGCCCCTCGCTGGAAGCGCCTATGTCGATGGGATACGTCGCCATTGAACACAGCCAGACCGGCACCCAACTGACCGGCGACGTCCGCGGCAAACGCTTGGCCCTGACCGTGGCCGATATGCCTTTCCGTCCATCCAATTACAAACGCTAAAAAGAGGAAAACCTCATGAAATACACTGAAGACCATGAATGGCTCCGCGTCGAAGGTGACCTTGTTGTTGTTGGCATCACTGAACATGCCTCCGAACAACTGGGCGACGTCGTGTTCGTTGAACTGCCCGAAAACGAGACGGTCGTGGCCAAAGGCGACGACATCTGCGTGATCGAAAGCGTGAAAGCTGCGTCCGACATCGCTTCCCCGGTCGATGGCGAGATTGTCGAGGTCAATGATGACCTTACAGACAACCCGGGTCTTGTGAACGAAGACCCGCTTGGCGCCGCTTGGTTCTTCAAGGTCAAGGTCAAGACATGAGCCAGCTTGATGCCTATATGGACGAAGACGACTACAAAGAAATGATTGAGTAAGGGGAAATTCCTCTCGGTCACACTGCCAAACGGTTTCAAAGAAATTAGCGCCCAAGGAGGCGAGGATGACGTTCACCCCAACTGACTATCTGCCCTATGACTTTGCAAACCGCCGCCATATCGGCCCTTCTCCTGCCGAAATGGATCAGATGCTTGCCACGCTTGGCGTGTCTTCGCTGGACGAGTTGATCGACCAGACCGTGCCCGCCTCGATCCGTCAGGCCGAACCGCTGTCTTTCGACAAACCCCGGTCCGAGCGAGAGCTTCTTTGGGAAATGCGCCAGATCGCCAAGAAGAACGACGTCTTCACCACGATGATCGGGCAGGGCTACCACGGCACAACAACCCCGCCCGCGATCCTGCGCAATATCCTTGAGAACCCCGCGTGGTACACCGCCTATACGCCCTATCAGCCCGAGATCAGCCAAGGGCGGCTGGAGGCATTGCTAAACTTTCAGACCATGGTCTCTGATCTGACCGGGCTAGAAATTGCCAACGCATCGCTGCTCGATGAAGCAACGGCGGCGGCGGAAGCCATGACCATGGCGCAGCGCGTGGCAAAATCGAAAGCCACTGCCTTCTTCATCGATGAGAACTGCCACCCGCAAAACATCGCTGTGATGCAAACCCGCGCGGCACCTTTGGACATCGAAATTATCGTCGGAGACCCCGACAGCATGGACGCCAGCGCTGTGTTCGGCGGCATCTTCCAATACCCAGGCACCTACGGCCACGTCCGCGATTTCACCGACCAGATTTCCGCTCTGCACGAAGCCAAAGCGCTGGGCATCGTCATTGCCGACCCGATGGCTCTGACGCTTCTGAAAGAGCCGGGTGCCATGGGGGCCGATATCGCCGTGGGATCAACCCAACGCTTCGGCGTGCCAATGGGTATGGGCGGCCCGCATGCGGCCTATATGGCCTGCCGCGACAGCCACAAACGCGCCATGCCCGGCCGTCTTGTCGGCGTTTCGGTCGATGCGCGCGGCAACAAGGCCTACCGCCTTTCGCTGCAAACCCGCGAGCAACACATCCGCCGCGAAAAGGCGACGTCCAACGTCTGCACCGCCCAAGCTTTGCTGGCCGTCATGGCCAGCTTCTATGCGGTGTTCCACGGTCCCGAAGGCCTGCGCGCCATCGCACAACGCATCCACCGCAAGACCGAACGCCTGGTCATGGGGCTTGAAGCTGGCGGCTTCTCTGTCGAACCGAAACTGTTCTTCGATACGGTCACGGTCGAAGTCGGCGCTCTGCAAGGCGTCATCATGGACGCCGGTCGGTGCGAGCACATCAACTTCCGCAAAGTGGGCGACACCAAGATCGGCATGACCGTCGATGAAACCATTCGCCCCGCTGTGCTGGAAGGTGTCTGGCGGGCATTCGGGCTTAACCTCAACCGCGATGACTTCGAAGCAGGCTATACCCGCCTGCCGCAAGAATATCACCGCACCAGCGATTTCCTGACGCACTCTGTCTTTCACATGAACCGGGCGGAAACCGAGATGATGCGCTATATGCGCCGCCTCGCTGACCGTGATCTGGCGCTGGACCGCGCGATGATCCCGCTTGGGTCCTGCACGATGAAGCTGAATGCAGCGGCCGAGATGATGCCGGTCACATGGCCCGAGTTCTCCAACATCCATCCCTTTGCGCCTGCCGAACAGGTCGAAGGCTACACAATGTTGATCGACGATCTTTGCAAGCGGTTGTGCGAGATCACCGGCTATGACGCCATGTCGATGCAACCCAATTCTGGCGCACAGGGCGAATACGCAGGCCTTCTGACGATCCAGGCCTATCACCGTTCGCAGGGCGACGATCAGCGCGACATCTGCCTGATCCCGATCAACGCCCACGGCACCAACCCGGCCAGCGCTCAGATGTGCGGGATGAAAGTTGTGGTGACCAAATGCACCGAGAACGGCGATATCGATCTGGAAGACTTCCGCGCCAAGGCCGAAGCCGCCGGTGACAAACTGGCCGCCTGCATGATCACCTATCCTTCGACCCATGGCGTTTTCGAGGAAACCGTCCGCGAAGTTTGCGAGATAACCCACGAACACGGCGGCCAGGTCTATCTGGACGGCGCCAACCTGAACGCCATGGTAGGTTTGTCAAAGCCGGGCGAAATCGGCTCGGACGTCAGCCACCTGAACCTGCACAAAACTTTCTGCATCCCACACGGCGGCGGCGGCCCCGGCATGGGCCCCATCGGTGTCAAAGGGCATCTGGCCGCCTTCCTGCCCGGTCACCCCGAAACCGGCGGCACCGAAGGACCTGTTTCGGCAGCACCTTTCGGCTCGCCCGGCATCCTTGTGATCCCTTACGCCTATATCCTGTTGATGGGTGGCAGTGGG
Organism: uncultured Alphaproteobacteria bacterium; assembly: GCA_963841595.1. Classification (GTDB taxonomy): domain Bacteria; phylum Pseudomonadota; class Alphaproteobacteria; order Rhodobacterales; family Rhodobacteraceae; genus CAWJDD01. Next base: position 718,073 of record CAWJDD010000005.1, read on the forward strand.
CTGACGCAGGCGACCAAGGTCGCGATCCTGAACGCCAACTACATCGCCAAACGGTTGGAAGGCTCTTTTGACGTGCTTTACAAAGGCTCGAAAGGTCGGGTGGCGCACGAATGCATCCTCGACACGCGCCCCTTTGAAGATAGCGCGCATGTCACGGTCGATGATATCGCCAAGCGCCTGATCGACAACGGTTTTCATGCGCCCACCATGAGCTGGCCGGTCGCCGGTACGTTGATGGTTGAACCCACCGAGTCCGAAACCAAAGCCGAGCTGGATCGGTTCTGCGACGCGATGATCTCGATCCGCGAAGAAATCCGCGCCATAGAGGAAGGCAAAGTCGACGCAGAAGACAACCCGCTGAAACGCGCACCTCACACCGTCGAAGACCTCGTCGGCGACTGGGACCGCCCCTATACGCGCGAAGAGGCTTGTTACCCGGCAGGCGCCTTCCGGGTCGACAAATACTGGCCCCCGGTCAACCGCGTCGACAACGCCTACGGCGACCGCAATCTGGTGTGCACATGCCCACCTTTGGAGGAGTACGCCGAGGCGGCAGAGTAATCATTTCTGCCGGTTTCGAATTGCCAGATATCCGATCCAGATGATCATGAAGCCGAAGAAAAGAAGACCCAGGCCGACGATCACGCTGGCCTGGCCATGGCCTTGGGACACAGCGGCCGGGTCCACCAGATTTGCGCGTGTCAACCATCCCCAAATGCTGTCTGCGGTTGCGGCCAGTCCCAGCACACTAATCGTGGTCAGCGCGAAAAGCAGCGTCGATTGTCGCCGTTCCTGAACCAAAAGCCTCGAAGAATAAGATGTCTGAATAAAGGCGCGCCCTTGTTCAAGCGTTTCGTGAACATAGTCCTGCGCGTGCCCGACTTCCCATAAAACTTCAACCGCATCGGCGGCTTTCGTCAACGAAGGCAAAAGGTTGGCGCGGTATTCGCTAAGTTGATGTTGCCAAATTCGCAGTTTTGTCTGTCGCTTGACCAGTTCGCGTTCGGTCTCGATCAGTTTTTCCACGGGCTGTTTCAGGTCGATATCTGCCAGTTTCCGCAAGCAATAATCACGGTTGGTGCGCGTCGTGTACCAAGCGCATTGCAAACGAACCATCAAGCAAAAATGGTCGATCCAGTCGTCCGCGTTTGAACCAATAACTGTGGAAAAGCTCCAACCCGGACAAAAACTGCCTGCTTTCTGATTTGGATCGAACTTCAAATATTCCGATTTATAGGCCCGATCCACAACGTCGACTTGTGTCGCATTTTCAGTTGCACACAATAAGACGGTATGTGTAATCGTAGCGCCGCGATCGAATACCTCGGCCGGGTCATGCCGCCCAAGAAATGGCACCATTTCCGCTGCGGCGCGCTTGACCATATCCAACGTTCTGGAACGCTCACTGTCAACGCTGCCGATCACTGTTTCGGCACAGCCGTCGACTTCAAATTTTTGCACAACAGCACAATCTCCGGTTTCGAAGACCACCAAAAGCCCGTTGTCTTCAAGCTCCTTCAGCGCAAATGAATTTCTTCGGATACGGCGAAGCGCTTGCTTGACCTCGCCGCAGAAATCAAGCGCATCCTCGAAATTGGCAGCCTGCCCAACTGCACGAAAGGATAAGGCATCGCCATCAAAAAACGACCAGTCGTCTGCGATTGTGTTCGTGTCTTTGCGACGGCGAAAGGTGCGCGACACGTAAGTGGAATAGTCCGACCATTTTTCTGAATGCACGCGTAGTGGCGAAATAAGGCCAAAAATCATGCCAGAAAGCGGCCGTGTTCAGAATTGAGATATACCTCGGGGATGCCATGTTCGGTATAGTCCAAAAGAAACTCCAGCCCTTTCGTGACGGGTGTTTTGGTGGCAAGTGTCTGATGTATAATTGAAAATGTTAGATTTCCAGGCCGACCGTGATTAATGAATCTATAGCTGGTCCAGACGGGACGTAGGAGAATTTCGTCCGCGTTTATTGCGTTCCATTCATGCGACTTCAGAAATTCAAGATCATCACCATGCGGCACCACCTGCCCGTCCAGTACGGTTAGAATTTCACCAGCCGACCAATCGCGCGTCGCAAACAGCCCTTGCCCATGGGTTTGGCTGGGCTGGACCGAGGCACCGGATACGGTATTCAATTCTGTCGTCACACTGCACTCCACTTGAATTTCTTCGAATATCTTGAGCGCTCGGCTTGTCCGCGTCAACTCAGCCGCGTTTCTTCGCGGCACGAGTTCCAAAACTCCGCGTTTGAGGCCAACAAGCCTCCTGAAATCCGGCGAAACCCTTTGCGCTTTGAGCCCTCAATGATACTCCGGGCTCAGCAACTCGGAGAACACCATGACGACGCCATTCACCCATGCCGCCAAATTCGCCCCCGAGGCAGAGGTCCTAAGGCAACTCATTGACGGTGTGAAGATTTCCCCGGAAACAAGGCAAGCCATCTCGACCCGCGCTGCCGATCTGGTGCGCCGAATCCGTACCGAAGCAAAGCCAACCTTGATGGAGCATTTTCTGGGCGAATACGGCTTGTCGACCCGCGAAGGCGTCGCCCTGATGTGTCTTGCCGAAGCCATGCTGCGGGTACCCGACGCCGAAACCATCGACGCGCTGATCGAAGACAAGATTGCGCCGTCCGATTGGGGGACGCATCTGGGCGAAGCGACCTCGCCGCTGGTCAACGCCTCGACCTGGGCGCTTATGCTGACAGGCCGGGTTCTGGACGCCGATCAGCCCGGCATCGCCGGAGTTTTGCGCGGCGTCATCAAACGCATGGGCGAACCCGTCATCCGCAAAGCAGTGGGCCGCGCGATGAAGGAAATGGGTCGCCAGTTCGTGCTGGGCGAAACCATTGGTCAGGCCCTGAAGAATGCGCGTGAACACGAAGACCTCGGCTTCACTTACAGCTACGACATGTTGGGCGAAGCGGCGATGACGGCCGAAGACGCCGTGCGCTATGCCAAGTCCTATGCCAATGCTATCGCCGAAATCGCCAAGGCCTGCGACGACCGCCCGGTGGCCGAAAACCCCGGCATCTCGATCAAACTTTCGGCGCTGCATCCCCGTTACGAGGTGGCACAAGAAGCCCGCGTGATGGAAGAACTTGTGCCGGTGGTTCTGGAACTGGTCCGCCAAGCCAAAGCAGGCGGCATGGGGCTTAACATCGATGCTGAAGAACAGGATCGCCTTACGCTGTCGCTGAAGGTCATCGAAGCGGTGCTGTCGGCCCCCGATCTGGCAGGATGGGATGGCTTCGGCGTGGTCGTTCAGGCCTACGGCAAGCGTGCGGCACCCGTGATCGACTGGCTTCATGCGCTGGCGGAACGGCTTGACCGGCGGATCATGGTCCGATTGGTCAAAGGGGCCTATTGGGACACCGAGATGAAACTGGCGCAGGTCGAAGGGCTGGAAGACTTTACGCTTTTCACCTCAAAGACCGCCACAGATGTCAGCTATATCGCAAACGCTCAGAAATTGCTGAGCTATTCCGACCAAATCTATCCGCAATTTGCCACCCACAACGCGCACAGCGTCGCCGCGATCCTTGAACTGGCCAAAGGACGCGCCTTCGAATTCCAGCGACTTCACGGTATGGGCGAACGGCTTCATGACATTGTGCTGAAGGAAACCAAAGGCCGCTGCCGCATTTATGCTCCCGTCGGCGCGCATCGTGATTTGCTGGCTTACCTCGTTCGGCGGCTGCTGGAAAACGGCGCGAACTCGTCCTTTGTTCACCAGATCGTCGACGAAGACGTCCGGCCCGAAGACATTGCCGCCGATCCTTTCGCCGCGCTTGCCGCGGCGCAAGCGCCCACCGGATTGTTGAAACCCACCGCCATTTTTGGCGATCAACGCCCGAACTCCCGCGGTTTTGATCTGACCAATATCGACACGCTGGCCCGCATTGATGCCGCCCGTGACGTGGCTTTGCCGGATGCAGCACCGATCACCGTGCGTCCCGCCACGGGAAAAGACCGCGCGGTCCGGAACCCCGCGACGGGCGAAGAGGTAGCACAGGTCACCGAAGCCGACGACGAAACCGTCGCCCGCGCTTTGGACGATGCCGCGACATGGGACGCACCGGTGCAGGAAAGGGCCGCAGCTCTGAACCGGGCAGCCGACCTATACGAAGAAAACTTCGGGCTGATCTTCGCAACGCTCGCACGCGAGGCCGGAAAAACCCTTCCCGACGCTGTAGGCGAGTTGCGCGAAGCCGTCGACTTCCTGCGCTACTATGCCGCCCGCGCAGAAATGATGGACGCAGCACCTCGCGGCATATTCACTGCCATCTCACCATGGAACTTCCCACTCGCCATTTTCACAGGTCAGATCGCGGCAGCGCTTGCCACTGGCAACGCCGTGCTCGCCAAACCGGCCGAACAGACCCCGGTCATTGCCTGCATCGCCGTGCGCCTTTTGCACGAAGCCGGGGTACCACGCGCGGCCCTGCAACTGCTGCCCGGCGATGGCCCAACCGTGGGAGCAGCCCTGACCAGCGACCCGGGCGTCTCGGGCATTGTCTTCACCGGCTCCACTGCCACGGCGCAGACCATCCGCCGCGCCATGGCCGACCATCTAGATCCCGGCGCGCCGCTGATCGCCGAAACAGGCGGGCTGAACGCCATGATCGTCGACAGCACCGCTTTGCCCGAACAGGCCGTCCGAGACATCGTCGCCTCAGCCTTTCAGTCTGCGGGGCAACGCTGCTCGGCTCTGCGGTGCCTTTACGTACAAGACGATGTTGCCCCCGGCGTGATCCGGATGATCAAGGGAGCCATGGATGAACTTGACGTTGGCGACCCTTGGAACCTGTCCACTGATGTGGGCCCGGTGATCGATCAAACGGCACAGGCCCAAATCACAGATTACGTCGAGACCGCCCGTCGGGATGGCCAAGTCCTGCACGCGCTGGATGCACCCAAGGCCGGACATTTCATTCCGCCGACGCTGATATCGGTGCCGGGGATCGAAGCGCTTGAGCGCGAAATCTTTGGACCCGTGCTGCACGTCGCAACCTTCGACGGCGAGGACCTCGACGCAGTCGTCGCCGCGGTAAATGCCACAGGTTACGGGCTGACCTTCGGTCTTCACACGCGGATCGACACAAGGGTGCAAGAGATTGCCGACGGCGTACACGCGGGCAATATCTATGTGAACCGCAACCAGATTGGTGCGGTCGTGGGCTCGCAACCCTTTGGTGGCGAAGGGCTTTCCGGAACAGGGCCAAAAGCAGGCGGGCCACTTTATCTCGAGCGCTTTTTTCAGACTAGCCCGCCGGGCGAAGCCGGAACCTGGGGCGCGGACGCTGACTTGGCAATGCTGGACGACCGGTTGGCCGCCGCCGAAACCGAGCGATCTTTGGGTCATACGGATCTTCCCGGCCCGACTGGCGAGGCCAACACACTGATCCAGACGGCGCGGGCGCCGATCCTTTGTCTTGGTCCGGGCCCAAAGGCCGAAGCGGCACAAATCGCCGCCGTCGAAGCGCTTGGCGGTATCGCAGTGGGGGCAGGTGGCATGGTTCCGACAAAGGCGCTGGCCGATCTGGCTGGCTTCGCGGGCGTGATGTGGTGGGGCGACGGCGCAAGGGACTACGCACAGGCGCTTGCGGCGCGTAGCGGACCTATCCTGCCGTTGATCACAGCCATGCCGGACCGCGCCCATGTGATCCACGAGCGACACTTGTGTATCGACACCACGGCCGCAGGCGGCAACGCAGCACTTCTGGCAGGCTAAAGGGTGCGTTGCGGCAAAAGGGGGGCGCTGCCCCCCGTCTCCCTTGCGGTCGACTCCCCTCGGCGTATTTCAGGCAAATTGAAATCGCTGTAAATGACGATGTGACGGTTAGTGAACCGCAGTTTTAGGGATGCAATATGCACCAGACGCATGACGGCTTTCTTGGAAGAACATTGGTTTCATAAAAGAAACTCGTCTACCTTTCCAAACAAGGGAGGAAACCCAAGCTCCAAAACCAAGAGGTTTCCAATGACATATATCGCCAATACGGCGCCAAGCATCTCCGTTCTTCACCGCGCATTCAAGGCTGTGAGGGCAGGGTTAAGCTTGATTGGCAAAGCACTGACCGTACATTCAGAAGCAGATTCGCGCATGCAGGAAGTCGCGCGTTTGCGCGGTATGAGCGATGCAGAGCTGGCGAAAATGGGCCTGACACAGGACCGTATCGTCCATCACGTCTTCCGCGACGTGTTCTATCTATAAGCTTCGCCGCCTTCGCCCTTATCGCGGCGGGGGCGCAGGCCTGCCCGACATCCGAGGACCTGACCGCCGGCATCCGTGTGGATTACGGCGATGACAGCTATTCGGTCATCACGCGGGATGGATTGGGCGTGGTCCGTGAAACCGAACATTCAGGTGACGACCTATATGTCTACATTTCCGCGAACGGCTTGCTGGAAACCGCATACGAAGAGCCTGGCAACGACGTTCAGGATTTCTTCGATTATACATTTGACACCGCTGACATTGCGCCGCCAAGGCCATGGACCGGTCAGAGTGGCGTGCAGATCACTCGTGACAAGAACGGAGCCGAGGTTGACCGTTTAGATTTCTCGTATCGCACGCGTGGTCTGACCACTCTGACAATTGGTGATTGCAGCTTTGAAGCCATTGCTGTCCAGACCTATTACGACAACCCTGAGGGAAAGAGCATGGTCGAATTCGCCTATCTGATGGAATTGGGTGTCCCGATCATTACAGGCTTTGCCGGACCCGGGTACGTCGATCCGCAGAAACCCACCCGGATATTGCGGCGCGCAGAATAGCTCGCTGGCCCTTGACGCTGCCTGCTAAGCGGGGCTTCCTCGGGCGAAGTCAGGGGGATCCACATATGAGCATTCTGAACACCGGCGTGAACCAGCGTATTTTTGGCACCTGGCCACTTAAGGGCGCTGAAGCACAGCAGGCTGTCGAGCAGGCGATGGGCGTCGGCTATCGTGCCATCGACACCGCGCAGATGTATGAAAACGAACATGACGTCGGGGCGGCAATTGCCGGATCGGGTATCCCCCGTGATCAGCTTTGCATCACCACCAAAGTACATCCCGACAATTTCAGCGAAGCTGCTTTTCTGCCGTCGGTCGAAGCCAGTATTCAGGCGCTTGGCGGCGTGCCGGACGTGCTGCTGCTGCACTGGCCTGCCATTGGCGGGGACATCACACCCAGTCTCAGACTTTTGCAGTCCGCCTATGACAAGGGGCTGGCGCGGAACATCGGGATTTCGAACTATACGATCGCCCAGATGGAAACAGCGCTTTCTGTGCTTGAAGTTTCGATTGCGACAAATCAGGTCGAAATGCACCCGCTGATCAATCAAAGCGTCCTCATTGAAGCGGCCTCGCGGCTTGGCATCCCAGTTTCGTCCTATTGTTCGGTCGCGAAAGGGCAGATTTTCGACCAACCGGAACTGGTCGAAATAGGCGAGGTTTACGGCAAGTCGGCAGCACAGGTGTCACTGCGCTGGCTGTTGCAGAAGGGCGTGACGCCAATTGCAATGTCAACCAAACCGGCCAACATGGTGGCGAATTTCGACGTGATGGATTTCGCCTTGTCGAACGTCCATCTGGCCCAGATCGACGCACTTGCTGCGCGGGTACACAGGCGTCTCGTTGCCAGCGTTCCCTGGGCGCCGGACTGGGATGCCTGAGAAAGGAAACCTCATGAACAAGATCAGATATGCCGTCGTTGGCGCAGGCTGGATCAGCCAGGAAGCTTTCATGCCGGCGATCCCTCAGGTGGGCAATTCCAAGATCACAGCAATCGTCTCGGGTAATGCCGAAAACGCCAGAAAGCTGGCCGATTTCTATGGGATCGACGCGGTTTACGGGTACGACGAATATGACGATATGTTGGCCGCCGACGTGGTGGATGCGGTTTATATCGGGCTGCCGAATTCGATGCACGCCGACTATGCTATTCGAGCCTTCAAGGCGGGCAAACACGCTTTGGTCGAAAAACCATTGGCCATTTCCGAGGAAGAATGCGCCGCGATGATAGCAGCCGCTGATGAAGCGGGTGTCTTGATGATGACGGCGTACCGGCTTCACTCGGAACCAGCGACCGCCAAGGTCATCGAGATGATACAGGCGGGCGAGATTGGCGAGCCGCGTCTTTATGCGTCGACCTTTTCGCTGCAATCGGACCCGGACAATCACCGGCTTTTGGCCGAACATTGGGGAGGCCCGTTGCAGGATATCGGGGTCTATTGCCTGAACGCCGCGCGCCATTGTTTTGGTGCCGAGCCGATTGAAGCGCATGCCATCACTTCTAGGGGCAATGGCGACGCACGATTTGCCGAGGTCGATGCGACGATTTCTGTGACATTACGCTTTCCGGGTGATCGATTGGCGCAGTTCATAGCCAGTTTCGAAGGCGACGATTGCGACACTTACCGTGTCGTTGGAACCGAGGGCGTGATCACGGTGGAACACGGGTTTGACTTTCACTTCAAGCCTCAGATCTCGCTGATGAAAGGGCAGGTGTCTCGCGAGGTTGAGGTCGAGGACACCGATCATTTTGGCGCGATGACGACCTATTTCTCGGATTGCATTCAGTCCGGCATTAGGCCCGTGAACGATGGCGAAGAAGGATTGGCCGATGTTCGTGCCATGTTGGCGATCGAAAAGGCGGCGCGGACAGGCGTGCCGCAAAAGATCGATACGCCACCGCGACCCGCACATCCGTCCAGTGATACGGTCCGCATCGTGCCTCGGACGGATCGGCGGCTCGTATTTTAGGGTTTGCGCCGACTTTGTCGTCGCCGTGAACGAGGGGGTTTCACCCCCTCGCGCTCCCCCAGAGTATTTTCGCCAAGAAGAAAGCCCCTGTTGTCTTTGAGGGCGAAGGCGTAAAACGTTCGCATTACGTTCTAAGAGTCCGTTTTGTCCGATGCCCGCCTTATGTCGCGATTGTCTGACCACTTTTGACGCTGGGCCGCGCTGTCCCGAGTGCACCCGGCCGCGTATCATCGAACATCCCGAGCTGTTTGATCTTTCCATTGCACATATGGACTGTGATTCATTTTACGCATCCGTCGAGAAGCGCGACAATCCTGACTTGCGCGATAAGCCGGTGATCATCGGTGGCGGCAAACGGGGCGTGGTGTCGACCGCCTGTTACATTGCGCGGATCAAGGGCGTGCGATCTGCGATGCCGATGTTTCAGGCGCTTAAACTTTGCCCCGACGCGGTGGTCGTCAAGGGCCGGATGAGCGCCTATGTCGAGGTCAGCCGCCAGATCCGACGTTTGATGGATGACCTGACGCCTGTGGTTGAACCGCTGTCGCTGGACGAGGCGTTTCTGGACATGACCGGCACCCAGCGCCTGCATGGGCAACCGCCTGCCGTGATGCTGGCCGGGCTGGTCAAACGGATGGAAGATGACTTGGGGCTTTCGGGGTCCATCGGGCTTAGCCACAACAAGTTTCTGGCCAAGGTGGCTTCCGATCTGGACAAGCCGCGCGGCTTTTCGATCATAGGGGCCAGAGAGACCACGGATTTCCTGCGCGAGAAGCCCGTTAGTCTCATCTGGGGCGTTGGCCCGCAGGCGAAGGCCGCGCTGGCCAAGGCTGGAGTGACGACCTTCTCTGACTTACTGCGCTGGGAAAAACCTGACCTTGTGGCGCGCTTTGGTGGCATGGGTGAACGGCTGTGGCATCTGGCCCGCGGCGAGGATCACCGGCGCGTCTCTGCCCATTCGCCGGTCAAGTCGATCTCGAACGAAACCACCTTTGGCGAAGATACCGCCGACCCGGATATTCTTGATGGCCACATCTGGCGGCTGGCCGAAAACGTGGCCGACCGCGCCAAGGCAAAGGACAAGGCGGGCCGCACGGTAACGCTGAAGCTGAAGCGGGCCAATCACAAGTCGCTCACCCGGCAGGCCAGTCTTTCCGACCCGACCCAGATCGCAGATCGCATCTATCGCACCGCCCGCGCGCTGTTCGATCAGGTTGGCGACGAGGGGCCGTATCGTTTGATTGGCGTCGGAGTTTCGCATCTGACCGGCGCGGATACGGCGGACAGTGACGGTGATTTGCTCGATCCACAAGCACGGCAACGGGCCGAGGCTGAACGCGCATCAGACAGCATTCGCGAGAGATTTGGGCCCGAGGCGATCATCAAGGGCCGGTCGTTGCGCTAGGCGCGCGCGCCGGGCGATGGGCTCGCCCGGCGCATGGGTCATATGCCGCAGCTCGCCATCCAGTCGTCCATGGGGTCTTCATCATCCGGGACCCATTCGATATCGGCTGCCGACGAATTGTCCACCATCAGATCGCTGATGTCGGCCTCTGCCGCGCCGGACTCTTCCATCTGGCCTCCTGCCCAGCCTTCAAATGCCTTCATGAACACCTCCATCAGCCGATCTTCGGAAGTCTCCCAGATCAGCTGATCACCCTCTTGGCGGAAATCAAAAGCGCTCGTCAGATCAACCCGGAAATCGGCAAGATCGCAGGGCAGAGAAAAGTCGGCCAGAGTTGGCTCGTCGGTCTCCGTGTCTTCAGAGGCGTCTTCGTCTGGTAAATCATCGTCGGCACCGTCGGTGTCCTGGTCATCCTCGATCGTATCGTCTGGGCCGCCTTCGACAGGGTCGCTGTCGTCCCCGGCCACAAAATCTTCGTTGTCCTCGGGGATTTCCTCGGCAACGTCCTCGCCGTCACTCTCAGCCGGCTCCTCCATGTCGGGGGTTTCCTCGTCTGCTATATCCTCATCCGTAACCTCGACCGGCCCAGCGATCGGTCCGTCCATTTCGTCATTTTCTCCCGTGACGACATCAACGACGGGCTCGGTCGGATCATCGGTGTCGCAGGTCGACGGCTCGCCGTCATCTTCTGCAACAACGTCCTCGCCATCGTCCTGGGTGTCCTCGTCGGTAACTATGTCATCACCATCGTCCGCAGAGTCATTCTCAGCAACGATATCATCCTCTTCCGGTGTATCATCTGCGATCACCTCGTCGTCGTCGGCGACACCTGTTCCGGGATCGACCCAGAAGCTGATATCGGCATCGGTGGCGCCAAAGGTCTGGGTCACCATGACCGCCTCATAGTCGCTGCCTGCGTCTGAATATGTCCCGATCTCGACGCCAATGCCGATGTCCTGGGCGTCTGGATTAAGGATGTTGGCCCGGTGACCGGGGCTTTCCATCAACCCTTCATGGATCTGTGCCACGTCGTCTTCATAACCTTCCGCACCGCGGGCGCTTTGCCATCCGATATTTTCTAGCGCAAGGCTGTTTCCCTCGAACAGGTAGCCAGCCTCGGCCATGCGGTCAGAAGGCGACGAGCCACCGGCTCCGGAATGCGAGAAAACATCGGCATCAAGCATCCAGCCGCTGTGCGTTTCAGCTGCGTCGTTCAAAGTCGTGATCAAGCGCAGCTGCTCAAGGCCTGCTGTTTCGCGCTCGTCATTGATTGAATCGAGCATGGTAAGCTCAAGTGGATTTGCGTTGGACATTGTTCCATTCCTTTGCAGTTGTGAACGGCTGCAGAAAGGACATGGCTGTTCATGCCACGTCTACGCGTGGCGGGTTTTCGCTTTTTTTCAGGCTGTAACATGCTGGATTGGCGTGTTGCGCAAAGCACGAATATGCTCAGCAGGGCTTCGCGTATTGCCAAGCCATTTCCTGCTTCCTGCTCAGTCTGTCAAAACCTCAGGCCGCGCCCTTGGTCGCACAAACTCGCCCCTTTCAGCCATTCGTTCGTGCCCGGGGCGGCCGATCAGTTCATCCGTAAATGTCAGCGCGCCGACCTGACCCGTCAGTCGAGCGCGATAGACAGGCAGGCTTTCCGTGACCCGCATCACATAATTCCGTGTTTCATCAAACGGGATATGCTCGATCCATTCGACAATATCGATCTGCGCGCGCCGGGGATCACCGCGGCTTTTCATCCAGCGCATCGGCCGCCCCGGCCCGGCATTGTATCCGGCCGAGACCATCACCACATTGCCGTCGAAAATTTCCATCAATTCATCAAGATAGGCCGTGCCCAACCGTGCGTTATAGGCCGGGTCAGTCAGAAGCCGGTCAACGCTGTGGCGCAAATCCAACCCGCGCGCGACAGCCTTGGCTGTGGCGGGCATCAGTTGCATCAATCCACGCGCACCCGCCCCGCTGGTGACGAGTGGGTCAAACTCGCTTTCACGCCGCGCAATCGCCAAAGCCAGCTCGCGCGGCACCGGCATGGTCACCAATCCAAGCGAGGCCAAAGGATAATAGGCCCGAGGCACAACCATCCCGCGTCGCGCGGCCTGTTTGCCAATCATCACTGCCAGATGAGGCTCGTTCTGAGACAAGACATAGTCGCCAAGGCTGCCGATTTCGGCGGCTGGCAAGGTTTCCGTCATGTGACGAACGAATTGCTCGGCAAGGTTTCTTTCGCCTGTAGCGATGAAAAGCTGTACAGCCTTGAAGACTGACTGTTGAGCAAACGACGTGTCTTCCAATGCGGGATAAACCTCGCGCCCTGTCAGCTTAGGGTCCATCGGCAGGCCCGCCCGTTCAGCAGCCAGAAGACCGTAGAAACTGGTCTGGTATTCAGCGCCGAACGCATAGGCGAGGCGTGCATTTTCATCGTCACCCATCAATTCATGCGCGCGGCCTTCCCAGTACCCGGCGCGACCTAGTGAGATTGGCGTTTCGACCGACCCGCGGAACCGAAGGAAATGCTGCAGCGCTTTCTTCCCGTCTTTTTGGTAGGTCAGCGCAAGATACCCCGACAGCCACTCAAGATCAGCGAAATGCGACCCCGATGTCAGCCCGTGTTGTGAAGCCAGTTGGTAAGCGCGGTCGGTGCGACCCGCCCGCATGTCTGCCCGCGCAAAGGCGCGACGCCAGCCAGCCCAGCTTGCCGGTTGACCCAACGTATCAGCTTTGGCGGCCAGCATCAGGCCCACGGCTTCTTCCGTGCGGCCCTTGCGCGCGCGCCACTGCATGCGTTCAAAAGCAAGGCCGGGATCAGCCTGAAGCGATTTCGGAACCGCCTCGATCAACGTGTCGACGCCATTCGCGGTCGCTCTAAGGGCCAGCCGCGCCTTAGCCAGCGCCTGCCAACCCTTGCTGACGCGCGCATACATGCGTTCTGCGTTCCCACTTGCACCACGCCACAGCAGCATGTCCAGCCGGGCTTCGTGGTGGTCTTTCAGAACAGGTCCATAAGCAGACACCAAGGCGCTTTCGTCTTTGGCGGTCAGCGTCTTTGTGCGCCATGTCAGCACCGCCAGATCATTGGCCGCGTCAATGTCGCCCTTTGCGCGGTGCGCCGCAATCAGAGCGCGCGCGCCATATCCGGTCTGAGGCGGCTCGTCGGCAAAAAAGGCAATGACAGCGTCCGGGTTGCGTCCGATCGGCAACCGCGCTTCGGTCCTGCGGCGCAGTTGCTTCAATCCCGGCCAGTCGCCGTTCTTTTCAATGAACTGGGTCGCAGCTGCCCACGAGCCACCGCCCGCCCGCAACCGATGCCATTCGATGATGTCACGTGCCACGGGACCCGCGCGTTCTCCAAGGCCAAGCGCGGCTGACCAGTCGCCGGTCCGCATCTTGGCCGTCGCGCGCTTATAGTCCGTGACCTCGGCACTCGTCTGGGCAAAACAACCAGACGCACAGATCAGAAGAGCCGCAGTCAGGGATTTGAACATGGCAGCATTCCGTTCATCCTTGCCCCTCAGCCCAAACAATAGAGCACATCAGACCCCATCTTGGCAATTCCTTTGCTCGGATATAGGGTCCGCGCGTCTACAGTCTCTTAAGGAGGGCGCATCATGCTTCAGGGTTCTATGACCGCACTGGTTACCCCGTTCAAGAACGGGCAACTGGATCTCGACGCGCTTAAATCGCTGGTCGAATGGCAGATCGAAAGCGGCACAAAAGCACTGGTTCCTGTGGGAACCACAGGCGAAAGCCCGACATTGACCCATGACGAACACGATCTGGTCGTGGACGTTGTGGTCAAAGCCGCCGCAGGCCGGGTGCCTGTGATTGCTGGTGCCGGGTCGAACAACACCGCCGAATCCATCCGACTTGCCCAACATGCCGAAAAAGTCGGCGCAGACGCCGCTTTGGTTGTGACGCCGTATTATAACAAGCCGACTCAGGAAGGCCTGTACCAGCACTTCAAAGCCGTGCACGACGCCACCAATCTGCCGATTATCATCTATAATATCCCGCCCCGTTCGGTGGTGGATATGTCGGTTGAAACCATGGCGCGACTGGCCAAACTGCCCCGCATTGTCGGCGTCAAAGATGCCACGGGCGATCTGTCGCGGGTGCCCAAGCAACGTATGGCCTGCGGTCACGATTTCATCCAGCTTTCGGGCGAAGACCCCACAGCACTTGGCTATAACGCCCATGGCGGCAAGGGTTGCATCAGCGTTACGGCCAATGTCGCACCGCAACTTTGTGCCGAAATGCAGGAAGCAACGCTGCGCGGTGACTATGACACAGCCCTTGAAATCACCGACCGCCTGATGCCGCTGCACTTGGCGATCTTCACCGAGCCGGGGCTAGCCGGTGCCAAACACGGCCTGTCCTTGCTGGGACGATGCGAGGATGAGACCCGCTTGCCTTTGGTGCCGGTCACCGCAGGCACCCAGGCGGCGATCAAAGACGCCATGGTCCACGCAGGGCTGTTGAACTGACGCTGCAAACCCGGGCCTAGCCTATGGTCCGGGTCCAGCTACTTCCGCCGCTCGCGCTGTCTCAGTCGTGTCTCGCGCAAAGTTTCGACCAGAATCGCGGTCAAAAGCCCGATCATCAAAAGCCCATTGGCCGCAGAAATGCCCCCAAGCAACCGCCATTCCTGCGGCAACAGGATGTCGCCAAACCCCAGTGTGGTAAAGGCAACCAGCGCGAAATAGACCGACGCCTCGAAGGTCAAAAATATCCCCAGGACATAAAGCGCCGTGGCCCAGATCCAGACCGCCAATGTCATCATTCCCAGCGTCCAGACCAGTGCCAGAACAAGGATCGAGATCAGTTTAGGGCCATGCGGTGGTCGCACTGACCAAGGATGAAGTCGCACCATCAGCGATTCCAAAGCCCACCACGACAGGGCTGCAACGATGATGGTGGTCAGCGTCAGCGCGCATCCGATTATAAGTTGAATAAACATAAAGCCCATCATCCTGTCTGGCCCGTCCCCGTCAAGCGCTCTGGACAGGGGCGGTGCCAACGCCTATTTCGGCCCGACCATGGCAAAGAAGCAGGACCCCGAGAATTACAAAGTCGTCGCCGAGAACCGGCGCGCGCGCTACGATTATGCAATCGAAGACGACATCGAATGCGGCATCCAGCTTATGGGGTCGGAGGTCAAATCCTTACGCACCTGCCAATCCAACATCGCCGAAAGCTATGCCGCTGTCGAAGACGGCGAGCTTTGGCTCGTGAACAGCTATATCGCGCCCTACACGCAGGCAATGTTCGGCCATGAAGACCGCCGTCGGCGAAAATTGCTTGTGTCGCGAAAAGAGATGTCCAACCTTTGGAATGCAACGCAACGAAAAGGCATGACGCTTGTGCCCTTGGTGCTGTATTTCAATCACAAGGGCATCGCGAAGATTAAAATCGGCCTCGCCAAGGGCAAGAAAAACCACGACAAACGTGAAACCGAAGCGAAGCGGGATTGGAGCCGTCAGAAGCAAAGATTGTTGAAAGTTAACCGCTAATCAGCCGTATTCCTGCCGCGGTTCTTGTCTAAATCGATGGTTCAATACACGTTAAAATTTGGTAAACAGACGCGGAAACCTGAAGACGCACGAGGCACCGGATGTACGAATTAGAAGGCACCAAGTGGGGCGCTCCGACATTTGGGACACCAAGCGGAACGATCAACTGGCAAGATGATCTTGGCGGGTTGCCGACCGCCGGGGGGTCAAACACCGGAAGCCTTGTCACTGCTCTCAACAGTGCGTTCAATGCATGGGAAAACGTAGCCGCGCTTGATTTTCAGGAAGGCGGCGCAATCGATTTGCAGATCGGTTTTTCCTCTTTCAGCACAGACAGCATCGCAACCAATGACCAAGCCGCCGGAACCGCCAGTTGGACAATCAGCGGCGGTTCGCTTCAGCCTGCAAACGCGACGATTACATTCAATTCCGACCTGACTTGGGCATCGTCCAGCGGGGCCGGTACAAACTTTTATGCAGTCGCTCTGCATGAAATCGGCCATATCATTGGTCTTGGCCATGTTGCCGACCAGTCAGAGATCATGAACGAAATAATCTTTGCGAACGGTCTTGGCGATGGCGATATCCAAGGTGCACAGACGCTCTACGGAACCGATGGCGATGACGCGCCTGTACCGCCAAGTGGTGGCGGCGGAATAAGCGGCGGCGGTGGTGACGGCGGCGGCGGTGGTGGCGGAGCCATCGGACTGGTTGTCGGAATACTTGCGCTGGTGATCGGGATATTCACAGGTGGCGCTGGCGCCGCGGTCGCGATTGCCGCAGGGCGGATGGCCACGGATGAAGAAAGAGACGACGCTTCGGATGTCGCTGACACAGATGATTTCGATCATCTTGAACATGTCGACATCGCAGCCGACGGAACAATGACCGTAACACACACAACGTTTCTGGCTGATATGCCGATGATCGACTTCGGACCTGCTCCCGGCATGGACGAAGACGAAGAATTCGAAGACGCCTTCTTTATCTGAGGCGTACTTGCCTAGTCGAATATGCCGGCAACACGTCCAAGCAGCATGAACGCGCGTGCCGTGCGCGTTTCGGCCAAGACTGCGATTTCCTGATCGGTCAAAGTTTCGGTCATCTGTGATATTGTTCGATCAAACGCCCGCAGGAAATGATGCGCCGAATCGCGAAAAATCGCGTCCTGACGCATCCGCGACGAACTAAGCGCAAGCGACGACCTGTCACGCACACCGCCCAGACCTGAAATTGGCCGCCCACGTTCGCCAGCCGCAAAGCGCCGCCAAATTTCGGGCCGCGCCCGGTCTGGCGCCAGATCATCCATATATATTCCGTCCTGGCTAAGCAGCGTCAGAACGTCTTGGCTGGCACGCACCAAAGGTGCTGCACGGTGATCTGCCAAAGCACGGCGCAATGCGTCAAAACCCGCGCGGTCATCTGCCGTTTCGGGGAAATTCAGTGCGGTGATAAAGTCTGCAACGCTCACTTGTGAACTGTGCATCTCGTTGGCAAAAACCATCGCCGGCTGCGACGCCTCTGTGACCTCGTCCAGCGGTTTGCTTGCCAGCGGTCGTGTCGACAGCGCCTGATCCACCGGACGAACCGTCGAAAAACTGGCCAAAGCGTCTTCGGCGCGTTTCTGCCCCTTGGCGATCTCGTCGATCTTGCGTTCGACATTGGGCCCCATCGTCGTGGCCGCGATCTGAGCCTGGCTTACGTAAATCTGGCGCATCGCGTCCATCGACGCCTGCAACCGTTCGCTTTCCTCACGTATGATCCGCGCGCTTTTCAAAGCGATAGCCGCAATCCAGATCAAGGCGATCGGCAGGAAAATGGCCAGCATCACAATCAGGAAGCGCAAGGGCCCCAGCGTCTCGCCACTGCCCCAGCCGACCACAGCCAGAAAGATAGCCGTCACCAAAAGCCACGCACCCGTGGCCATCAAAGCCAAACGGTCGGTCACATCCAGACCGGAAGACGTATTCATCCGCCCATAGATCCCAAGATCAACAGGCGGTTTGGGGTGGCTATCTGACATGAGGTCTTGCTGTCCTCAGCTATAGGCGATTTTCAGGATCTCATAGCTTTTCTCACCGCCGGGTGTGCGCACTTCGACGCTGTCGCCTTCATCTTTGCCGATCAGCGCGCGCGCCAAAGGTGACTTGATATTCAATCTGCCGCGCTCGATGTCCGCTTCAGGCTCGCCAACGATCTCATAGGTCTTTTCTTCGTCGGTATCCTCGTCAACCAGCGTCACATGCGCACCGAATTTAACCGTGCCCGAAAGCTTCGACGTGTCGATCACATCGGCCAGCGACAAGACACCTTCCAGCTCTTTCACACGGCCTTCGATAAAGCTCTGCTTCTCACGGGCAGCGTGATATTCGGCGTTCTCTGACAGATCACCATGCTCGCGTGCTTCGGCAATGGCGCGAATCACAGCGGGACGCTCAACAGACTTGAGCTTCTTCAATTCATCATTCAGCGCAGTATGGCCCGCGCGTGTCAGAGGTATCTTATCCATCGGGCAACTTACTTGGTTCGTGGCAATCAGGAAGTTCTAACGCCCGCAACAGGGGAAGGGCAAGGGTCGCTCAAGCGCCGAACGTGTTTTCGCCGCAAGCGACAGAGCAAATGCGGAAAACAGGCAATCCGAAAAGCCTTAGACCAGCAGCGGGTTCGTGCCGTCGCCCAACAGTATTTCTTCGAATCCGTACAGCTCAAGCGTCTGATACCCATCGACGATTCTGTAACCGTCGCCGTAAGCGCCCGAGAAAGCTTCGATCGTTGTCTCGGCGGCCGTCAGATGACCCAGAACAAGCGTATCGTATCCGTCGTCACCAAAAAGCCTGCCGGTCACATCATTGGCGGCATCGGCAATCGAAAACTCAAGCAAATCGTCGCCGGCACCCAGCCCGATTCCACCCTCAAACCCACCCCGGTACAAATCCGAGAACAGATCAAACGGATCTTGTTCTGCTGATACCACTGTACCAGCCCCCAAGCCCGAGATGTCAACGCTGACCGCATCATCTCCGTCGCCGGCATAGATAGAGAAATCATTTTTCTGCAAGGCGGTAAGGCCGCCCGCATCCGCGACAAGGGTCAAAATGTCGTCACCGCTGCCCAAGTCTACCGAGCCAACCATCAAGACTTCGCCAACCGCACCGGCCGGGCCGTCCGACGTAAAGCGCATGTCAACGACATCATGACCAGAGCCTGTGCTGATATTATTGTTCCACCAGCCTTTGTAACCGAATTCCATCTGCAGCAGAACGCGGTCGCTTTGAGCGCCTGTGTCTATCAGCCCTGCTTGGAAGACGGCTTCAGTTCCGCCGTCCAGCGTCACAACAACGACGTCTTCGCCGTAACCGCCCTCAATATCGACGAAGGTCAGATAAGATTGGGTCTCGCTTTGGCCCTGAAAGACAAAGCGGTCATCGCCATTGCCCATGACAAAGGCCAAGCTGTCGTCAAACCCGCCCAAAGTGCCTGCTTTGATGTCCTTCACGTCTCCATCGTCGGTAAAGGCCCGAAGGTCTGACATCGTTGCCTCGTCGAGAAACCATGTATCGACAATCTGCGCACCGAAATCGAACTGGTCAGCACTTGGAACGCCCAGCGCCGCGAAATCAATCGTCCCATCAGGCAACAGATAATCCGGCGGCGCTGGCGTGTCGTCGATGCCGCGCACCGTCAAATCGATTGTGACCGTCCCTTCGGTCGCAGCACCGTGGCGGTCGATTGCGCGAATGACGACTTCGCCTGTGGCAACCTCATCCGATGTGGCCGTGTCCAAAAGTGAATTCGCGGTCAGCACTAGCTCGGCTCCGTCGATCCACACATCCAGTCCGCCATCCGCGCTGACGATCTCGTAGGTAAGAGAACTTCCATCATCGTCAGTGTCGATATCAGCGCCAAAACCGGAAAGATCGAAACGGGTCTCGCCCGCGTCTTCAACCGCTTCGACCTCGCCACTCCCAAGGATCGTCGGCGCCTCGTTCTCGCCAACGATCACCAGATCAAACGTCAGTTCATGAAACTCGCCTCGCCCCGGATCGTCCGCATCAAGCCAGAAATCGCTGGTTTTGACGTCCAAAGTAATGGTGATCGTATATTCTTCGCCCTCGGCCAGCTCTTCCACCGGCCCGCCGGTGTAATCCTGATAATACCGGTCATAATCATAGTTGAACGTATACGATACCTCTTGGCTGTTCTTGCCATAGATACTGTCGTCATAGTTTGGATCCAGCCATGCCGATCCATAGGCAATCTCATTCTCGTTCGCGATCTTCACATCGATATGATCGTCCATATCGCGCAGAACAAAATCAAAGCTCGCCTCGCCACCGGCCTGGACGACCAGTCGCTCGGGCGGGGCCGTCAGTATTTCCAGTGGCAGCTCTTCACCCAGCACAATCGTGTAATCGTTGAACTGAATTTCTTCGACATCGTACAAAACGACGTCTCCGGTGAAATTCGTTTTGTCCCAAAGCTCCCAGTTTCCACCCCAGATCTGCCACGAATAGTCCCAGACCGAGCCATCGACGACCAACGTATCATAGCCCCCGCGACCGTAAATTTCATCGTCCCCGGTATAGCTTTGAAACACGTCGTTCCCGCGCGTGCCGCGCAAAACATCATTTCCGACGGACCCTTGAATGACACCAGAACTGCCGCCGTCGTCGCCCGGCTTGCCCTTCTTTGCACCAACGTCGTTTTTGGGCGCCATGATGTATCTCCAGTAATTATCGCGTCAAAATTGAATTCGACGGTAGCGAAAACTCCTATGCGTTAGTGAATTTCCGCCCGTGGCGTTGAAAAATGAATCTGCGCTGTGTTGTGTCTGCACCTTCGGTCTGTCTCCGCGACACTGGGTTACAATTGACGATGCCCTAAGTTCACGGATAGGCAGTGCCGGAACCGGAGAACAGAGGACATTTCATGGCCAAGATCGAGCGTGAAAGCATGGAATACGACGTTGTCATCGTGGGCGCTGGCCCTGCGGGATTGTCAGCAGCCATCCGTCTGAAACAACTCGACGCCGATCTGAACGTCGTCGTGCTGGAAAAAGGCTCGGAAGTCGGCGCACACATCCTGTCCGGCGCGGTGCTTGACCCATCTGGCCTGAACCGCCTCATCCCTGACTGGAAAGCCAAAGGCGCGCCTGTCACGGTCGAGGTCAAGAAAGATAAATTCTATGTCCTCGGCGAAGCGGGCAAGCTGCGTCTTCCCAACTTCATCATGCCACCCCTGATGAACAACCACGGCAACTACATCGTCTCGATGGGCAATGTCTGCCGCTGGATGGCCGAGCAAGCCGAAGAACTGGGCGTCGAAATCTTCCCCGGCATGTCCTGCTCTGAACTGGTCTACGGCGACAATGGTGAACTGAAGGGCGTCATCGCAGGCGTCTTCGGCCTCGAAGCCGACGGCAACTATGGCCCCAATACCGAACCGGGGATGGAGCTTTTCGGCAAATACGTCTTCCTTTCCGAAGGGGTGCGCGGATCGCTCTCGAAACAGGTCATCGCCAAGTACGACCTCGACGCCAATTGCGACGTGCCAAAGTTTGGCCTTGGCATGAAGGAAATCTGGGAAGTCGACCCCGACAACCACGACGAAGGCTTGGTCCTGCACACGATGGGCTGGCCGCTTGGGTTCAAGCAGTCGGGCGGATCGTTCATGTACCACCTTGATAACAATCAGGTTTACGTGGGCTATATCGTCGATCTGAACTATAAGAACCCGCATCTGTTCCCCTATATGGAATTCCAGCGCTTCAAGCATCACCCCGAAATCGCCAAGGTGCTGAAGGGCGGCAAACGCGTGGCCTATGGCGCTCGCGCCGTGACCAAAGGCGGCTTCCAGTCGATGCCGCAATCGGCCTTCCCGGGCGGCGCTTTGCTGGGCTGTTCCGTCGGGCTGGTGAACCTGCCGCGGATCAAGGGCAACCATAACGCCATGCACTCTGGCATCGCCGCTGCCGAAGCCGCGCACCGAGCCATCCAGGACGGCCGCGCAGGCGACACGCTCGATGCCTATGACCGCGAGTTGCGCGAAGGCCCCATCGGCAAAGACCTGAAACGCGTCCGCAACGTCGCCCCCCTCAACGCAAAGTACGGCCCCATCGGCGGCCTGATGCTGGGCGGCTTCGACATGTGGTTCCAGACGATCTTCCAGGGCTTCAGCCTGTTCGGCACCAAAGCCCACGGCAAAACCGACGCCGAAGCAACCGAACCTGCCGCCAATCACCAGCCGATCGACTACCCCAAACCCGATGGAGTCCTTTCCTTTGACCGCCTGACCAACGTCAGCTTTTCCTTCACCAACCACGAAGAAAGCCAGCCCGCGCACTTGCACCTGACCGACCCGGACGTGCCGGTGAAGGTGAACTGGGAGAAATACGCAGGCCCCTCAGCCCGCTATTGCCCGGCAGGGGTTTACGAATTCGTGGGCGAAGGCGCGGAACGCAAGTTCCAGATCAACTTCCAGAACTGCGTCCACTGCAAAACCTGCGACATCAAAGACCCGTCCAAGAACATCACATGGACCACGCCGCAGGGCGGCGACGGGCCGAACTATCCGAATATGTGAGTGTCCGCTTGGAGCCCATAGTGACCATCTACCGAACAGCAAAGTTCATCCCAAGATGTCCATGACTGAATTGATGTGAACCGAACTCAAACTGCCCAATTTCATCAAGCACGTTGATGAGCGCTTCTACGACCTCATCCTTGGTGCGTATTGCATCAAACGACCGCATAACAAGCTTGCGCTTAACGCTAGCTCCCGCCTCAAACATACTCTGCGGCAGTTCGCAGTCCGTCTGTTTCCTCCAAACACCGGGTTCAGCGGAGAAACTTCCTACACTGACGCTCTTTGGAATAGCTAGCGCCATTTGAGGGTACTGACCTGTCAGAAAAATACCATCTATTTTGGCGTCTTTTGCTACTCTCAGTCGCCAAACGAGCGGTTCATATCCTGCAAGAACGAGTAATATTGGTTTGGCTGTTTTCTCAACTATTACATCTACATAAGCTGGCGGATGTCTTTCTCTGGATTGGTCCAGTTTTTCCCCGCCCTTGTAACTACTAACAACGTGTACCTCGACAGCCCGGTCAACCAAGGGAAGGCAGAGCGGATGCCCAGACGGGCCAATCGTCAGACTGTCAGTTGTGGCAGTTATCGCGTCTTGTAGTTTGTTGTTGGAAGTTTGTGCTACGGACAGGTTTGCTGACACAAAGAGTGTCGCAAGAACAAGCAGCAGTCTAAGTGACATCTCAGCTCCTTTTTTGTCTCACTATTTAGGTAGCTCGAATGAAGAGCTTTGAGCATGGTTCGAACCGTACATCGCAGACAAGGCCTATTTCATTAAACACGGAGTAGTCTACTTGAACGGCAGCTTCTCTAATCGGGCGTATTGGTCAAGTTCATTTCATCGTTTCGTTTCCGTCTTTTTGGGATCGATGTCTCTCATCCGGGTCAAGCTTCTCTTCGCAGTCATTGTTGGTCCGGTTCGGTTGGACCGCTGCATGCATGTGTCGGATCGGTCGCGGAGCGCCCAGCTTAGTCTCGCGCTTCACGTTGCGCAGCAGCCGTTTTCGGCGTCATCCGCTGACCTCGTCCGGTGAGGGACGATCCCATCAATGATCTTTGGAGGTTCAGTTCATGCGGCACCCTCCAGCGGTCTTTGACGGAACTCTGTGCCATCGGCCCACATGCGATGCATGACGACCGCGAGTTTTCTGGCGACGGCGACGACGGCGCGGCGACGACCTTTTCGACGCATCAGTTGTAGGCCCCAACTTTTGATCTCTGAGCTTGCAACGGATCGCATCATCATCGCGTTGGCTGCGGCATAAAGCGCGGATCGAACATCCGGATCACCCGCTTTCGAGATGCGGCCGGGGTTGTCCATTTCACCAGACTGGTATCTTCGGGGTGTCAGCCCAAAATGTGCAGCAACAGTCCTTGAGCTGCTGAAGCGTTTGGGGTCGTCCACGGCGGCTTTGAACGTCAACGCTGCGATCGGCCCCACTCCGGGGATCGCCATGAAACGCAGACAAGTGTCGTCACGACTGGCGGCCTGCTTCACACGTCGGTCCAACTCACGATAGGTCTGGTAAAGCACGGCGCGCGCATCCAGCAGCGGGAGCAGGGCATGCGACAGGTCGGGGTCTGCTTCGATAGTTGCGCGGACGCGGTCATCGAAAGAGCTTTGGTCCACACGAGATGGCAAGCGCAAACCAAATATCCTGAACAGACCACGAATCTCATTACCCAGATCGATGCATTTCCTCTGCACCGCTTTGCGACTGCTGAGCAGAGCGCGAACCGCATGGGCCTCGCGGCTCTTCATGTGAACGGGATTGAACCAGCCGGATCGCAGCACCTGAGCGATCCCGCGCGCGTCTGTCTTGTCGGTCTTGTTTCGCATCGCAGACAGGGCCGCATTCACCTTACGCGCCTCCATGCAAACGACGTCAAAGCCTGCTGCACGTAACCCAAAGAAGAGATGCTGGCTCATTGCGCCTGCTTCAAAGCCAATCCGCAGGGTGGAATCATCAAAACCAGCCAGGCACAGCGCGATATCCTCAATCTCACAGGGGACAGAGCGTTCAAGAATTGCTCCGCCATCAGCATCAATCACACAAACAGCAACCGACCGCAGCGACACATCCAATCCCACATAGTAATCCATATCGTTCTCCCAAAATTGCAGAAATACTCCGCAACTCTATCAAGAACCTGACCCATCAAATCGGTCAGCCCGATTACCCATGCTAAGTCCCGCAAAGCAGACATTTGCAGTGGTGCGCCACCTCGCCCGGAATCAAGCCGAAGGCGCCGGGCAGCGCCTGCCCGTCCGGCGGGCTGGCGCTTTGATCGTGCGTGAAGACCTCGGAGCGAACGAGGTGGATGTCACCATAAAGCGCTTGCGCTCAGTCGTTGCAGCGCCACACCCACGGGCAGGCGCTGCCCGGCTTGGTTCATCGAGTTAGGTTCCGAGACTACTTCTTAAAGGCCACCCGAAGATCATCAATCGCACTAACTTGCCCAGACGATAGCTCGCCCTCAACAAGGCTGCCCAACACATCCTGCAACAGGTCCCAGGACGCCGTCCCGTCGATCTTGAACAACCGCTTGCCCAAACGCGGGATCGCCGAAGCAGCTCCATTGCACTGGGTCATCAGCCAGCGACCCAGAACCTCGATTTCTTCGGCTTCTTCTTCGTCACAGCGAAGCTTGGTGCGCACCAGAACGTGCAACTGCTGCCGCTGCTCTTGCGTCGGAAGATCATCAAGCTCGATAAAGGACTGCGCGATGGCACAAATTGCGATGCGGGGATCGTCGATGCCTTCCACCGGATGCGCGTTGGTCTGACGTCGAAAGGCAATCCGTCGCGGCGCATTGCGAAGCGTGTCAGCAGCATCCTTCGCCACATAAAGCGCGTCGCGTGGATTGTTCCGGACCCAGAACCAAATCGCACCGCCAATCGCGGTCAGGATCAAAATAACAATAGGCATCTGTCGTCTCTCAAAATGCTTTGCCCGCCAGTCACGAATTAACCATCTCGTACCGAAATAATTGTGAGGAAATCGGGGCCTTTTCGCGGCCCGTTCTCTCCCGAACCACCCTTGAGCGGTTAGGTTTTCAGTAAATCAACCGCACGCCAAAGACGTACAAAACGGAAATTTAGGGTTTCAAAACACGTACCAAAGCACACGAAAGCCATTTTTGGCGAACGCATGCGCAACGCACGGTTCACAATCATCCCCACCGCACGCATGTAACACTTCCGTCAGATATATGCGCCAAACTGTCCCCTCGCATTGCCTGAGGCGTCACCGGGCACTAGAGTCCGGCTAAATCATAAGGTTTCCATTGATGCGATTTGCCCGACTGACCTTTGCCATTGCCCTGTCTGCCAGTGTTTCGACCGGCACCGCTTTTGCTGATGCAGGCAGCTATCTCGCCGCGCGATCCGCCATGATTGAAAGCGATTATGCTGAGGCTTCTCAATACTTTGCACGTGCCTTGGTGCGGGATCCCGGCAACCCGAGGTTGCTTGAAAGCGCGGCCACCGCGTTCCTTGGTCTGGGTGATCTTGACCGCGCCGCCGATGTCGCGCGTCGTATGGTCATGGCCGGCGTAAGTGACCAGCTTGGCGGGTTGATCCTCACCGGTGCCAACGCGCGCGATCAGAACTGGGACGAGGTGCGCAGCGCTTTTGACAATGGCCAAAGCGTCGGTCCCCTTTTTGACGGGCTGGCCAAAGCATGGTCGCTTGTTGGTTCGGGCAATATGACGGAAGCGCTTGCAGCGTTTGACGCGGTTGCCAGCAACGGCGGCATCGAAGCTTTTGGATTATATCACAAAGCCTTAGCTTTCGGTTCTGTTGGCGATTTCGAAAGTGCAGCCGCCATTCTTTCGGGCGACACGGGCACCACAATGCAGCTGTCGCGCCGGGGCGTCGTGGCCTATGCCGAAGTGCTCAGCCAGCTTGAACGGAATTCCGACGCCATCGACCTGATCACAGAAAGTTTCGGCGCGTCGCTTGATCCCTATCTGGAAGATATCAAAGCACGGCTTGAAGCGGGCGATACCCTTAATTTCGATACGGTCAGCACCCCCCTTGACGGCATTGCCGAGGTTTATTTCTCGATCGCCAATGCCCTTCGAAACGAGGCTCAACCGGCCTATACAGTGCTCTACGCACGCATGGCCATGGCGCTGCGTCCGGACCATATCGATGCGCTTTTGTTGACAGCCGAACTGCTTGAAGCGCTCGAGCGTTACGACCTTGCAACCGAAGTCTACGATACGGTTCCGCGCGACGATCCGTCTTTCCATGCGGCTGAAATCGGTCGTGCCGAAGCGCTTCGCCGTTCAGGCCGCGAAGAGGCGGCAATCGAGGTGTTGCAACAGCTGGCTGAAAGCCATGGTCATCTACCTTTGGTTCACGTCACGCTGGGCGATACGCTGCGCGGGATGGAGCGGTTCGAAGAGGCGAAAGCCCCTTATAGCAAGGCGATTTCCTTAATCGAGACACCCGAGGAACAGCACTGGATCGTCTACTTTGCGCGCGCCATCGCCAACGAACGGACGGATGACTGGCCTGGGGCCGAAGCCGATTTCCGCAAAGCGCTGGAATTGCGGCCTGAACAGCCTCAGGTTTTGAATTATCTCGGGTATTCCTTCCTCGAGATGCAAACAAACTATGACGAAGCCTTGGCGATGATCGAACGCGCCGTCGAGCTGCGCCCAGACTCAGGCTATATCCTCGACTCGCTTGGCTGGGGGCTCTACCGGATTGGCCGCTATAGCGAAGCCGTGGGCCATATGGAAAAGGCGGTCGAGCGTATGGCGATCGACCCCATCGTCAATGACCATCTGGGCGATGTTTATTGGGCCGTTGGCCGCTTTCGCGAGGCCGAATTCCAATGGCACCGCGCCTTGTCTTTTATCACCGAAGACACCGACCCGCAGGACGTCGACCCTGATCGCATCCGTCGTAAACTTGAAGTCGGTCTGGACAAAGTGTTGGAAGAAGAAGGCGCGCCACCGTTGAAAGTCGCCAACGATGGCGGCTGACAACCGATTGAAATGACACTAAAAACGGTAAGTGTTTTCGCGCCGGCAAAGGTCAATTTGACGCTTCATATCACCGGGCGTCGGGATGACGGCTTTCATCTTTTGGACAGCCTTGTAGCCTTTGCACCAGTTGGTGACCGCCTGACTATTCAAGATGGCAATATCCTTTCCCTGACGGTCGAGGGGCCCGAAGCCAAAGCCGTGCCTGCTGATATGAACAACCTTGCATTGAGGGCCGCGTCAGTGGTCGCGGGCGGTCGCGGTGGGGCGCTTACTCTGGAGAAAAACCTACCGGTTGCCTCTGGCATTGGCGGCGGCTCGGCCGATGCGGCAGCCGCTTGGCGCGGTATGATGTGCATGGGCACTGAAGGGCAGGCACAAGTCGATTACATGTGGTCGGCGCCCGATGCTCTGCTTGAAACCCATGCCCGCGCCTTGCTGGAACTTGGCGCAGACCTGCCGATGTGCCTTTTTTCAATGACCTGCCGCGCCCGTGGCATAGGTGAGAAGATCACCCCGATCACGCTTCCGTCCTTGCCCGCTGTGCTGGTCAACCCGCGCGTGCCGGTATCGACACCCGAGGTGTTTCAACAATTGGTCTCAAGGGAGAATGCTCCGATGCCCGAAGCAATCCCCGAGTTTGCCGATGCAGGTGCCCTGATCGATTGGCTGGGCACCTGTCGCAACGACCTTGAACAACCGGCGGTCCACATTGAACCTATCATCGGGCAGGCCCTTGACGAGCTCTGGGCGCTGAACGGCTGCAGGCTTGCGCGCATGTCGGGTTCGGGTGCAACCTGCTTTGGCCTTTTTGCAGAAGTCGAGGCCGCACGAGCCGCGGCTGTAGAACTGCAGAAGGCCTATCCGGACTGGTGGATCGCAGGCGGGTTATTAGGCAACCAGATGTCGCGTGCGCTTCCGGTTGTCAGTTGATCCGCGCGACCACGTAATCCGCCAGATCGACCAACATATCGCGCAGCTCATGTTCCGGCAGCAGAAGCATCGCGTCTTTGGCCCGCGCTGACCAGTCAAGCGCTTCGGCGCGGGTTTCCTCCATGGTGCCGTGTTTGGCAATGAGATCCAGCGCCTCTTCAAGATCGCCGTCCTGCTGATCGCCCTTCTCGATGGTGCGCTGCCAGAAAGCCCGCTCGGTTTCATCAGCACGCTCAACCGCCTTGATCACCGGAAGCGTCAGTTTTCGCTCGCGAAAATCATCGCCAATATTCTTGCCGGTGGCCCTAGCATCGCCGCCGTAATCCAAAAGATCGTCGGCAATCTGAAAGGCAATCCCAAGCGCGTCGCCATAGGTATGAAGCGCGTTCACCTGCGCATCCGACACATCGGCAATCACGCCGCCAACTTCCGCAGCAGCCGAGAACAACGCCGCAGTCTTGCCGCGCACCACTTGCAGATACACATCCTCGGTTGTCGCCAGATTAGCCGCCGCCGTCAGCTGCAAAACCTCGCCTTCGGCGATGGTCGCCGCCGCATTGGACAAGATATTCAAAACCCGGAGCGACCCGGTTTCGGTCATCAACTGAAACGACCGCGCAAACAGGTAATCGCCCACCAGCACCGACGATTTATTGTCCCAAAGCAGGTTCGCCGTGGGCCGCCCCCGCCGCTGCGCGCTTTCGTCAACCACATCGTCATGCAAGAGCGTAGCGGTATGGATAAATTCAACCGTGGCCGCCAGCCGATGATGGTTTTCGCCCTCGTATCCACAAAGCCGCGCCGCGGCCAGCGTCAGCATCGGGCGCACACGCTTGCCGCCTGCGTTTACCAAATGCGCGGTCACTTCCGGAATGCGCGGCGCATTTTCCGAGGCCATCCGCTCGCGGATCAGCGCATCCACTGCGACAAGGTCCGCCTGCAAGGCGGACGCCAGTCGCTCGTGCGGTTTTACAGAGGCATCCGTGTCAAGGCTCATCACATGCTCGCCAGATCGCTCGACAAACCCGAAGGCATGCCCTTAAGTCTATCCCATGAAAGAACTCATGCGCACCAACGACCCAACCGCCATCGCATTCGCAAAAGCTCTGCTTGAAGGCGAGGATATAGACTGCTTTGAGATGGACGTCCACATGAGCGTCCTTGAAGGATCGATCGGGGTTTTGCCACGCCGACTGATGGTACGAGATGAGGATTATTTCCTCGCCAGTCGCGCACTTAAGGACAACGATCTGCCGGTCGAGGAATGACCACCACAACGGATGCGTTTCTGGGCGGGCGGCTTCGAGTGTATCAGCCCAGGCAAGGCTATCGCGCCGGGGCCGACCCTGTGTTTCTGGCGGCGGCTGTGCCTGTGCTGCCAGGTGAAACAGTTCTTGAGCTTGGCTGTGGCTCAGGCGTCGCCATGCTGTGCCTGCTGGCGCGCGTCTCCGGCGCGCAGGTCTGCGGTGTCGAGCGTGATGCAGGAATGGCTGAACTTGCGAAAGAAAACCTCGCGGCAAACGGCATGACGGCAGAAATCGAAATTGCCGATATCGCCGCTCTGCCCCAGACGCTTCGCGCCAAAAGCTTCGATCATGTCATGGCCAACCCACCGTTCTTTGATCGTGCTTTTGGCAGTGTCGCAACGGACCCAAGCCGCGAAGCAGGTCGCGGCGAAGACACGCCCTTGTCCACTTGGGTTGACAGTGCCCTGCGCCGATTGTTGCCGTCAGGCACGTTAACACTTATTCAGCGGGCGGAACGGCTGCCGGAATGCCTGGCCTCGCTAGATGATCGGGTAGGCGATGTGGTAGTTTTACCCTTGGCACCCCGGCGCGGGAAACCGGCGAAGCTCTTTATTTTGCAAGCAAAGAAAGGAGCCAAAGGGTCGTTTCAGCTCGCACCACCATTCGAATTGCACATCGGTGACCATCACGTTTCTGATGGCGATAGTTATACTGAAGCAGCAAAGGCTATTCTCAGAAACGGCGCACCATTGCCTCTGTGAATTTACGAACCGGTAATCTTTCTTGCTCAATCTGATCGTCACACGTGACACGAATCAAAATTCATGATGCACTGACCTTGTTCGAAATTCAAAACAGGAGGACGACAATGAGCATGAGTTCACACCTTCAAGAACTCCGCAGGAAACACCAACATCTTTCACAGGAAGTCGACCAGGCACAGCGCAGCCCGGCTTTTGATGACCTCCAGCTGTCCGCGCTCAAAAAGCAAAAATTGAAGATAAAAGAGGAAATCGAGCGGCTCAGTCCTCACTAGCCAGCCTTTGATCTACAAGAAAGGCCGGCCCACAAAGGACCGGCCCCGCTAAATTTGCTGAACAGTTCTTAGACGAAGAACTGCGCACCATTGGCCGAAATCGTCGAGCCATTGATGAATCCTGCGTCTTCCGAGGCAAGGAAACTTACGCAACGCGCGATCTCTTCCGGCTCTCCCAGACGTCCAGCAGGAATGCCTGCAATGATCTTGTCGCGAATGCTTTCATCGATGGCCATGACCATCTCGGTTGCAATATAGCCGGGGCAGATCGCATTGGCGGTGATCCCGGCGCGCGCGCCTTCCTGCGCCAGCGACTTGACGATCCCCAGATCACCCGCCTTGGTCGCGGCATAGTTCACCTGACGCAAACTGGCCTTTCTGACCGTTGATCGACGAGATCACGATGATACGGCCAAACTTGCGCTCGCGCATACCCGGCCAGATCGGATGAACGGTGTTGAACACGCCTGTCAGATTGGTGTCGATCACTTCGTTCCATTGCTCTGGCGTCATCCGGTGAAACGGCGCATCGCGGGTGATGCCTGCATTGGCTACCACGATGTCGATCGGGCCAAGGTCAGCTTCGACCTGCGGCGATGCCAGCCGCTGAAGCATCATAATCCGCGACGTTCCATTTATAGGTCTTGATGCCCGTCTCGGCAGTAAAGGCCGCGGCCTTCTCATCGTTGCCAGCATAGGTCGCAGCGACGTCATAGCCGTCTGCCTTCAAAGCCTTCGAGATCGCTTCACCAATCCCGCGCGAGCCACCCGTTACAAGTGCGACACGTCCCATCTAAGTCCTCCTCAAAGTTATAATTGAATCCCGGCGCATTTCTTCTTGGCAGAAATACTCTGGGGGAGCGCGAGGGGGTGAAACCCCCTCGCTTACCGCGCCGCCGTCAGGCGGCGCAAAACCTTAGGACGCTCGACGCAAAGGGCAACGCCCATGCCGCCGCCGATGCAAAGCGTCGCAAGGCCCTTCTTGGCGTCGCGACGCTTCATCTCGAACAACAGCGTGTTCAGAACGCGCGCGCCCGACGCACCAATCGGGTGGCCGATGGCAATCGCACCGCCGTTGACGTTCACGATCGCCGGGTCCCAGCCCATGTCCTTGTTCACGGCACAGGCTTGTGCGGCAAAAGCCTCGTTGGCTTCGACCAGATCAAGATCATCGACCTTCCAGCCCGCCTTCTCCAGCGCCTTGCGCGACGCGTGGATCGGGCCAACACCCATGATCGACGGGTCAAGTCCGGCGGTCGCGTAGGATGCGATCCGGGCCAGTGGCTCGATGCCGCGCTTTTCGGCCTCGTCCGCGCTCATCAAAAGCGCACCAGCCGCACCATCGTTGAGTCCCGAGGCGTTTGCCGCAGTGACCGAGCCGTCCTTGGTGAAGGCCGGGCGCAGCTTTTGCATGCTCTCAATAGTGGCGCCGTGGCGGATGTACTCGTCCTTGTCGACCACGATGTCGCCTTTGCGGGTCTTGACGGTGAAGGCGACGATCTCGTCGTCGAACTTGCCAGCCTTCTGCGCAGCTTCGGCCTTGTTCTGCGATGCAACGGCGAATTCGTCCTGCTGTTCGCGGCTGATCTGCCATTTCTCAGCAACGTTCTCGGCGGTCTGGCCCATGTGATAGCCGTTGAAGGCATCCCAAAGACCGTCCTTGATCATCGTGTCGATGAACATGCAGGTCACCCATTTTCTGACCGGCACGGAGCGCCTGAGCATGCGGGCTCATCGACATGTTTTCCTGACCACCGGCCGCGACGATGGCGGCGTCGCCCAGCTGATGTGCTGTGCGCCAAGAGCAACGGCGCGAAGGCCCGAACCACAGACCTGATTGATGCTCCATGCCGCGCTTTCCTTCGGCAAGACCGGCATTGATGTGCGCCTGGCGGGCAGGGTTCTGGCCCTGAGCTGCGGTCAGCACCTGACCGAGGATCGTCTCGGATACGTCTGACTTGTCGATGCCAGCGCGTTCGACCAGTGCTTCCAGCACGGCGGCGCCCAGATCGTGCGCGGGTGTGTTGGCAAAGCTGCCACTGAAACTTCCGACCGCAGTCCGTGCGGCTGATGCGATGACGACGTTGGTCATGAGTACTTCCTCCTCATGATGCTAAAAGCGTTGCGCTTGGGCGTATTATGCAGTTGCAGCGAAAAAGCAACTGACACAACGTCAGCCCCTGCGGAATACCCGATATGCGCTTAGCGCCCGTAGTACAGGCTGACCACGTGTTTGGCTTCTGCAAAGAACAGCCAGCGCTGCACCAGAACACCCGCCAGATGCGACAATACTGCAAGTGCCGCAAAGACATGGGCGAACGGGATCAGCAGAAAAGACGACGGGCAGAATGATCCCAAGGACCAGTGCCACGATCTTTAGAACGTGCCGCATGCTTGCGGCCCACGCGAAACACCATTTCATTGGTCAGATAGTTTGACCCGGTATGCGGCGGCTCGAACGCGCGGACCTCGCCAATGCCACCAAGCCCCGTGGCTGTTGCAAGTGTTGTCTCGGACGTGGTCTCGCGTCGGTCCTGATCGAACCAGGCTACGATCTGAAGAATGCCCAGCAAGAATGAGGAGCCATACCGCCGAGGTGACTTGTCCGGCCAGAAGCGTGCCACCAGCGAGCGCATAGCCCAGAAACAGCACCGGCGGCGACCAGTGGTTCCAGCGAGGCACTGTGCGAAGCTGGGTATAGATCATCGACAGTGGCAAAGACCGTGCCCAAGGCCAGAAGCGCGCCGATGATGCCCAAAACTGTGATCCGCGTTTCGCCGAAGAAACCAGACCCGGCACCATAAATGGCCATGACGATCAAGAGTGGCAACAGCCAGCCATCCCTCGCGGCTGAGCCAGCTTGAACGCCATTGGCTGAAGGCCTTCAGCGCCCGCTCAGGGTGGCCAAGGTGAAAGGTCGAGAAAAGAAGCCCGCCCACGGCAAGCACGTAGGCGATGGCGAAGAAGACAAAAGCGGTCCAGCCAGTGACCGACGGATAGCCAAGACCCAGCAGGATCAGAAGCCCAAAACCCAGACCCGAAAGCGTTGTGAACAGGATGACGGAGGGAGCAGGATGCATCAGGAGACCTTCGAAAGTGTACGGTCAAGCCAACCGAGAAAACCAGATGGCTCTTCGTCGACGGGGGCCAGGAAAGGCGCCAGCACGTCCATTTCAGGTGCGGCATCACGCGGGCGCGGCGGCAGGTATTTGTTGACCGGTGCCGTGCCTTGTTCGGGCATCAGATCAAAGCCACCGCGTTCGGCGACCAGTTTCGAGACATCGCTTTCGGGGTCAGAGAGATCTCCGAAGTGGCGGGCACCGGCGGGGCAGGTGCGCACGCAGGCAGGCTCGCGGTCTTCCTCGGGCAGGTTTTCGTTGTAGATCCGGTCAACACACAGGGTGCATTTCTTCATCACCTTCTCGGACGGGTCCATCTCGCGGGCGCCGTAGGGGCAGGCCCAAGCGCAAAGGCCGCAACCGATGCAGTCGCTTTCGTTGACCAAAACGATGCCGTCTTCGACCCGCTTGTAGCTGGCCCCTGTCGGGCAGACCGTCACACAGGGCGCATCGGCGCAATGCAGACAGCTTTTCGGCAAGTGGAAAAGCTGCGCCGGACCTGCTTCGGGCTGCACCTCATAGGAATGGACCCGGTTCAGGAAACTGCCCACTGGTTCAGCACCATATGCATCGACGTCGGCCAGAGGAGCACCGTAGTTTTCGGTGTTCCAGCCTTTGCAGGCGGTCACGCAGGCATGGCACCCGACGCAGGTGTCCAGGTCGATGACAAGACCAAGGGTTTTCTCGGTATGGGTCGGCAAAGTGGTCATGAGCGGTACCTCGGCGGGCACGCCTTTGGCGTGACGCGATTGTTTTGCGCCCGCTTTGCGGTCGCGGTGCCTCCGGCGGGGATATTTCGGAACAGACGAAGACTCATGTGCCGAGCTTTTGTTTGACGGTGGCGGGGCCTTTGCCGACCGGGCTTTTCTGCGCCGGGTGGGACGGTTGCGATTTCAGCGGGGGCAGTGGTTTTTTCGATCTTCACGCGCAGGTCGAACCATGCGGCTTGGCCGGTGATCGGGTCGGAATTGGCCCAGCGCAGACCGTCGCCTTTGGGCGGCAGCAATTCGTGGATGATGTGGTTCAGAAGGAAGCCCTTGGTGGCTTCGGGCGCGTCTTCGTCCAGCGCCCAGGCGCCTTTGCGTTTGCCGATCGCGTTCCATGTCCAGACGGTGTTCTCGTTGAGCGCTGCCATCAGGGCCACTGGCACTGTGATTTCGCCATGGGGCGAGGTGACGCGTGCCCAGTCGCCTTCCGCGAAGCCATTGGCCTCCCAGATTTTCGTTGGCACATAAAGCGGGTTGCGGCCGTGGATTTGCCGCAGCCAGGCGTTCTGCGAGCCCCAGGAATGGTACATCGCCATCGGGCGCTGGGTCAGGGCGTGGACGGTGAAATC
This sequence comes from uncultured Alphaproteobacteria bacterium, assembly GCA_963841595.1. GTDB lineage: Bacteria > Pseudomonadota > Alphaproteobacteria > Rhodobacterales > Rhodobacteraceae > CAWJDD01. The sequence goes on from CAWJDD010000005.1 coordinate 753,007, forward strand.
CTCATCCGCGTCCGAGAAGGGCGCGATACCAGACGGGCAGCGGATCCATAGTTTCCGCATAGCGCGCCTTCAGGTGGTCGGGCGGTGACAGCCGGTGCTTGCCCTCGGCGGCAAGCTGGAACCGGCGCAGCGGTTCGCACCAGAGCGTAAAGAGATAGGGCGAGGGCGCATCAAAGAGGCCAATCTCGACGGCCCAGTCCTGATAGGCCTTGTTCCAGGGTTTGTAGAATTCGGCCTCTTCGGGGATGTGGCTGATCCAGAAGCTGCCGTTCTTCTTGTATTCTTCGATCTGGTTCGGATTGGGGGCGCCGCGACCGTGGTCTTTGCCTTTGCCTCGGAAACCAGCGAGCGGGCCGATGCCGGGTTTGCGTTCGTGGTTCTGGATGTAGTCGGCGTAATCGGCGTATTTCTGGCTGCCGTCTTCGTTGGTAAAGCCCGGCAGGCCCAGCCTTGCGCCAAGATCGCACAGAACCGACTGGAAGCCGCGCACGTCGCGGTCGGGTTCGACAACGGGCCAGCGGATCGCGTCGGCCACAGCCTCGGCCTCGCAGATCGGGCGGTCGAGCAGCGAAATGCAGTCGTGGCGTTCCAGATAGGTCGTGTCTGGCAGGATCAGGTCGGCATAGGCCACCATTTCGGACGAATAGGCATCGGAATAGATGATGCGCGGGATGACGTATTCGCCGGTCTCATCCGTGTCGGTCAGCATCTCCATGACCTTTGACGTGTTCATCGACGAATTCCACGCCATGTTCGCCATATAAAGCATCATGCGTGTCGATCTTATACGGATCACCCGCATGCGCGTTCGAGATCACCATGTGCATCAGCCCATGCGCTGACATCGGGTTTTCCCAGCTGAACGCCTTGTCGATGCGCTTGGGCGTGCCGTTCTCGTCGATCAAAAGATCGTCGGGGCCGTGAACGAACCCAAGGTGCGGACCGTCGAGCGGCTTGCCGGGCGTGCACACCGGCGTGCGGCTTGGGATGGACCGTGGCAGGCTTGGGGTAGGGCGGCTTGAAGCGGAAGCCGCCGGGGACTTCGACGCTGCCAAGGATGATCTGCAGAACGTGCAGGGCGCGGCAGGTCTGAAAGCCGTTCGAATGCGCACTAGATCCCGCGCATCGCGTGGAAGCTGACAGGACGGCCTGTCATCGTCTTGTGCACGTCGCCGCGGAAATCGGTCCATGTCACGTCCAGTTCGAAGGCTTCGTCGAATGCGACACGCGCAAGGTCTGCGGCGATGGCGCGAATACGCTCGGCGCTGATGCCAACCTCGGCTGCTACGGTTTCGGGCGCGTAGGTGTCGGTCAGGTATTTCTCGGCCATGTGATGCAGGACCGGCCGGTGCGAGATACCGGCGTGGCGATAGGTACCTGACAGGTCAGGCTGGACGCCGGGGGTGTCGTAAGCCTCGGGCTTGCCGGTGCGGCGGTCGATGACCAGTTTCTTGCCGGCTTCGTTCGTCAGGATAAGGCCGTGCTCGTCGCTGGCTGGGTCTTCGTTGACCAGACAGGGCGCATCGGTAAAGCGGGCGAGATAGTCGAGGTCGATCCGCCCCGCTTTCATCAGGCAATGCACAAGGGAAAGGATGAAAAGGCCATCGGTGCCGGGTGTGATGCCGACCCATTCGTCGGCAATAGCGTTATAACCTGTGCGGATCGGGTTGACGCCGATCACTTTGGCGCCGCGCGCCTTCAGCTTGCCAAGGCCCATTTTGATCGGGTTGCTGTCGTGATCTTCGGCGACACCAAAGATCATGAACAGCTTGGTGCGGTCCCAGTCGGGTTGGCCAAATTCCCAGAAAGCGCCGCCCATTGTGTAGATGCCGGCAGCTGCCATATTGACCGAGCAAAAGCCGCCGTGGGCTGCATAGTTGGGCGTGCCGTATGACTGTGCCCAAAAGCTGGTAAAGGACTGCGACTGATCGCGGCCGGTGAAAAACGCCAGTTTCGACTGGTCGGTCTCACGTAGCGGTTTCAGCCACGAGACAGCGGTTTCCAGCGCTTCTTCCCAGCTGATTTCCTCGAACTCGCCTGATCCGCGCGGGCCAACCCGTTTCAACGGCGCGCGCAGGCGGGCAGGCGACAGGTGCTGCATGATGCCGGACGAGCCTTTGGCGCAAAGGACACCCTTGTTCACCGGGATGATCCTTGTTGCCTTCGATATAGGCGACCTTGCCGTCTTTCATGTGCACGTTGATGCCGCAGCGGCAGGCGCACATGTAACAGGTGGTCTTCCGAACCTCGTCGGAAACCTTGGGTGATGTGTCAAGTGCGACGGACATGGTGGTGTCGTTCCTCCCAAGGGGACTTATGGCGGCTTTTCGGCGCAGATGCGAGCAGTTCGCCGATAACTATGGGACAACGCAAGGGGCGGTTTAGGACCAGTCGGGCAGTTCGGCTGAGTCCAGTTACAGATTTCATCGAATTTTGAGCCAAACTTGCCGAAAACCCTAAGCTCATATTGTTTGGGCGATGCACCGCCAAGGGTTAACATACTTGCATGTTTCCACCGCCCCAAGGGCCTGAACCATGACTGAAATGATCATCACCTACTTCGTCGCGATCAACGTTTTTACGTTGATAGTCTCGATTATCGACAAAGGGTTTGCGGTCTACAAAAAGCGCCGGGTACCTGAAAACCTGCTGCTTGCCTTGTCGTTCAGCGGGGGCGCTGTCGGTGCGAAAATTGCGCAGATCATCTCGGGTCACAAAACTTTGAAACTCGAATTCACCGTGTCGCTAAATCTAATCGCGTTTTTGCAGCTTGGAATGGCGGCAGCCGTCTGGTCCCAACAGCTTCACCAAGACGGGATTGTTGTGCGCGAGGTCTTGTTGGCCTCGTTCGAAAAGGAAGAAGAAATGAAACCTGCGATCCCGCGCCGGTTTGGTCCAGGAAGCTAGGCTTTTCGGGCAGCGGTAAGGGCTTGTCAAAGGCCCCTTCGGTCGTCGTGAAAAACGTTCCCAAGCTTCCAGATGTCGCCATTTTCAAACATCCGATCGCCGCAACCATAGCGCTCTGCAATCCCAATCGTGCTTTTGGCAAAAACAGATCGCGCGGCTATCCCTGCAGCGCTTCCCAGATTTCCTTGTCACGCTGGGCCGTCCAGATGCGCGGCGTGTCGATATCGCGCGCTTCGTCATAGGCGCGGGCGACGTTGAACGGCAGGCAATGCTCATAGGTCGCATAGTCGCCAAACTTGGGGTCGCAAACCTCGCGGCAGGCGGCCATCGCCTCTTTTTGCGAGCCGCCTCTCAGGGCCACCTTCGCGACCGAGCGATAGGTCGAGGTCACGAAATCACCGGTGGAATCGAGCGCTGCATTGACCATATCCTTGCCCAACAATGCGTCGCCGCGACCGGGAGCAATGGCATCGACACCCCATGCACGGATTGCTTCCAACGTGCCCGGCCAGTCGTGGAAATGTCCGTCGCCGCAATAACAGGCCGAGTGGTATTCGACGATGTCACCCGCAAACATGACGTTCTGATCCGGGACATAGATCACAATGTCACCCGCAGTATGCGCCCGGCCAAGCTGCATCAGATCAACCCGTCTGTTGCCCAGATAGACTGACATCCGCCCGGCGAAGGTGGTCGTGGGCCATGTCAGGCCGGGGATCTCGTCATGCCCCTGAAACAGCCGCGGGAAGCGCTCAAACTCGCTGTCCCAGTCTTCCTGCCCGCGTTCAACCACCATTGCCCGCGCCTTTTCCGACATGATGATCTGAGCGGCGCTAAAGGCCGAGGCTCCCAGCACGCCGACCGCGTGATAATGCGTCAGCGCCAGATGGCTGATCGGTTTGTCGGTAACCTTGCGGATACAGTCGATCACTTTCCGGGCAAGGCGCGGCGTGGCCTGAGCTTCGATCACCATCACACTGTCATCGCCGATGATCACGCCCGAGTTGGGGTCGCCGTCGGCGGTGAAGGCGTACAGGCCCTCGCCGATTTCGTTAAAGCTGATGGGTTTGTCTTCCATGTCGCCGGCGGATGCGAATGCTTTGCTCATCGTGTTTCCCACGCCGCGACTGTCTGATTGATCTCGCCGAAAATGCTTTGACCTTTGTCGTCTTCCATCCAAATCCGCATGTTGTCGCCGGGTTGCATGAATGGCGTGACCGGCTTGCCCGTCTGGATCGTCTCAACCATGCGCTGTTCCGCGATGCAGGAATAGCCCTTGCCGCCTTCTGAAACCGGACGACCCGGCCCACCATCTGCATCACGGTTCGACACAGTGCCCGAGCCCATGATTGTGCCTGCAGGCAGGTCCCGTGTTTTCGCCGCGTGTGCAATCAGCCTAGGGAAATCGAAAGTCATGTCGATCCCTGCATCGGCACGCCCGAACGGCTCCCCATTCAGATCGACATTTAGAGTTCCCTGAAGCTTGCCATCGTGCCAGCCCTGACAGTCTTCGACCGACACGGCCACCGGAGAACAGGCCGAAGCCGGTTTCGATTGCACAAAGCCGAACCCTTTGGCCAGTTCGTCCGGGATGAGATTTCGGAGCGAGATATCATTCAAAAGCATGACGTAGCGGATCGCTTCAGCCGCTTCGGATTGATTGGCGCCCATCCGAACGCGATGGGTTATCACCGCGATTTCGGCTTCGAAATCCATGCCCCAATCAGGATTACCCCGGACCTCCTCCCGGGGGGAGAGGAACTGAGAACAGCCTTGGTACATCAAGGGATCCGTCCAGAACCGCCCGGGCATCTCGGCGCCGCGTGCCTTGCGGACCAGATCCACATGGTTCACATAGGCTGACCCGTCGAGGAACTGAAACGCGCGCGGCAGGGGGCTTGAACAATCCTCCTCGTTGAAGTGAAACTCGGAACTGCCAGGCGTGACCTCGTCGATGTCGAGAGCATGTTGAAGGCTGGGCTGTTCCGCAGTTCGACAGGTCTCAAGATCGTCCGAAACGATAACCAAGGGACCTCCGATCGATCCAGCAGATTCGACATCCCAAAGCGTTGCGACCTTCACCTGACATAGTCCTTCTTCTTGGCTAAAATACTCCGGGGAGCGCGAGGGGCGGCGCCCCTCGTTGGCAAAACTGCGCCAGCGAGCGCATTCACTTCACTCCCGGCGTCCCGTCGAACTTCTTCTCAAGCGAGGCCCAGCAGTCGATGTAATCGTCCTGCAGCGGGGCCTCATTTGCGGCGAAGGCGGTCAAATGCTGGGGGAACCGCGTCTCGAACATGAAGGACATGGTGTTGTCCAGCTTGTGCGGAGCAAGGTCTGCGTTCGAGGCGCCCTCGAAGGCATCGCGGTCAGGGCCGTGGGGCAGCATCATGTTGTGCAGGCTCATACCGCCCGGAACAAAGCCCCTAGGTTTGGCGTCGTACTGGCCGTAAATATTGCCCATCAGTTCTGACATGACGTTCTTATGGTACCAAGGCGGGCGGAAGGTGTTTTCGGCCACCATCCAGCGTTCGCGGAACAGTACAAAGTCAATGTTCGCAGTACCTTCAACACCAGATGGCGCGGTCAGCACCGTAAAGATCGAAGGGTCCGGGTGATCGAACAGAACCGCACCAACCGGGCAATAGGTGGTCAGGTCATATTTGCAGGGCGCATAGTTGCCATGCCACGCCACCACATCAAGTGGCGAATGATCGATCTGCGTTTCGTGAAAATGCCCGCACCATTTGACGGTGACGGTTGAAGGGGCATCGCGGTCCTCATAGGCGGCAACGGGTGTTTTGAAATCCCGCCGGTTCGCCATGCAGTTTGCGCCAATCGGGCCACGACCCGGCAATTGAAACTTCTGGTCGTAGTTTTCGCAAACAAAGCCGCGACACGGACCGTCCAAAACCTCGACGCGGTAAACCAGGCCGCGCGGCAAGGACGGCGATTTCCTGCGGTCCGACGTCGATCACGCCCAATTCAGTGCAAAACCGCAACCGGCCTTCCTGAGGGACCACCAGCAATTCGCTGTCGGCGGAATAGAAATAGGCGTCGACCATGCTGTCGGTCACAAGATAAATGTGACTTGCCATTCCAACCTGAGTGTTCACGTCTCCGGCCGTTGTCATGGTGCGCATGCCGGTCAGCCATGTCAGGCCTTTTGCGTGTGGCACGGGATCCCAGCGGTACTGACCCAGCGACACGATGTCGGGATCAACATTGGGAGCTGACTGCCAATAGGGCAGGTCAATCTTGCGAAACCGGTGCGTGTGCTTGACCGAAGGGCGAATGCGATAGCACCACGTGCGCTCGTTCTGATGGCTGGGCGCGGTGAAGGCTGTGCCCGACAATTGCTCGCCGTAAAGACCATAGTTGCACTTCTGCGGCGAGTTCATGCCTTGCGGAAGCGCGCCCGGCAACGCCTCGGTTTCAAAGTCATTGCCGAAGCCGGGCATGTAACCTTCGTGCGTGCCGGTGATTCCGGACGCGCGGACCATGCCTTGCGGAAAGTCGTGTTTCGTCATGGCAGTGGGTTCCCTTCATAGCACTCTAATATAATCGTTGCATTTGCAACGAAGTCAAGAATATTGTTGCAAACGCAACAAGCGAGGCGCGCAATGACCGATCTTCCCGAGTTCGATCTGGCAAGGTTCACCCCTTACCGTCTGGCGGTGGTCGCACAGAAGACAAGTGAAGAACTGGCGCGCCAATACCGCACGCGTTTCGGCATCTCGATACCGGAATGGCGGGTACTGGCACATCTGGCCCATGCCGGTGACGCGCCGGTTTCCGTGCGCGACATCGAGGTGCGGGCGACGATGGAAAAGACAAAGGTCAGTCGCGCGGCCAGCCGGTTGGAAAAGGCCGGATACATTCGCAAGGATGCGAATGAAACCGACGGGCGGCTGGTGCGCCTTGCACTGACAGCAGGTGGTCGCGCCTTGCTTCAAGACCTGTTGCCCTTGGCGCAGGCCTATCAACGCGAGATCGAGGCTCGCCTTGGCGATACTTTTGACGGTTTCGAAGCAGGTGTTGACCGGATGCTGTCGGACTGACGTATTCTGCGCCTAACCGAGGGCTTTGCGCATCTTCGCAACCGCCGCGGAAGCACTTTGTGCCAGAAGAGCACCATCCGCCGCGATGGTGAACATGTCAAAGCCCCAATCGATCCCACGGGCCGCGTATTCCGGCGAACCACAGTGCAGGACAGAGCGGATACCGTTCTTTTTCGCCGTCGCTGCGATGTGCTGAAGCACCTCGATCACTTCGGGTTCTTCGCGGTCAAGGCCGGGTTTCAGCGCGCCGTTGCTCATCCCGATGGAAAGATCTGACGGGCCGATATAAAGCGCATCCAGATGCGGGGTCGCGGCGATCTCGTCCAGATTTTCCAGCGCCTCGGCCGTTTCGATCATGGCAAACGCCAGAACCGAGGCGTTTGCCTCTTCCTTGTCATACCCCGAATAGGCATAAGTGGCGCGGGTTGGCCCCCAACTGCGCTGGCCATGTGGAGGGTACCGCAAGTAGCTGACGAATTCTTCAGCTTCTGCGCGGTTGTTGACCATCGGACAGATGATCCCCATAGCACCGGCATCCAAGAACTTCATGATCCATGTCGGGTCGCGCCATGGCACGCGGGCCAAAAGCGTTTTTCCCGACCCGGTCATAGCCTGCAACATCGGGAGTATGTTGGAATAGTCGAGCGGCCCGTGCTGACCATCAATGGTCAGCGCATCGAAATCTTGCGCAGCCATGATTTCGGCCGAAAATGGATGACCGATATTAAGCCAGCCGTTCAGGACTGTGCCGCCGTTTTCCCAAATCTCGCGAATTCGATTGTCCAAAAGTCATCTCCCGATTGCTCGGGTGAGCTTTATAATTGACACCCGATAGGCGCCCGAAGATCGGGCCAGCCGGGTGGCTTGTCAATCGCGGATCGTTGATTTGGCGGTTCGGACTACCGGCGTTTGCGGGTCCGAAGGCCTCTTACCAACATATAGCTTCCCAAAGCGATTGTCCCAAGTGCAACGTAGGCGGCGATGCCTAGTCCTGCATTGAAACCATAGGACGCCCAGATATAGAACGCACCGAATATCGCCAATGGTAAACTAAGGAGTACTGCTCCTAGTGCCATTTTTCTCCCCCGAGGGTTGACCCTCGCTCCTCACGGCTTGTTACCGTTTCGTCACATAGGTGCCAAAACCGTGATCGTTGTCAACTCAAGGTTTTATCGGGTGTCAAATTGGGCGGTTCGTTGCCGCAAATTTGTCAAGTGGGTGGTCTCGCAGGTCGCGCAGAAGTCCGATGAAGCCCGCCACCTGATGACGGCAGGTGGCTTCACCCTTTTCGGCGGTGGCAAGCTGCGCTTCGCCGACAGTTCCATGCGTGGTTCAGATCAGACGCAACCCAGCCATAGGAAATCGGCCCGATGGGCGGGATGGCGGCCGTCTTCGGCGGTCGAGGCGAAATCGACGGCTTTTGACATGTCGACCGTTTCGGGCGGAAGTGCAGCATCAGCGAGGTCTCGCGGTCGCCGCCGTGGATGCCGAAAGACACTTCGCGCTCGGAATAAAGCCCGTCGGGCGCGCCGAACCCGCCCCACTGGCATTTGACGGCCAGCATGCCTGCTTCGACCCGAAGTTCGCGCGACAGGATCGAGATCAGGTCAAGGTTGCCGCCGTGGCTGTTGACGATGACGATCTTGCGCACACCGGCGCGCGCCACCGAAAGGCCGATCTCGCGCCAGGCCCGCAAGCGCGGTTTCCGCCGTAAGGGTCAGGGTGCCGCGGGCGTGCAGGTGTTCGTTTGATTTGCCGACGGCCTGAACGGGCAGGATGCGGATATCGAGATCATCGGGGCATTGGCGGCGCAGCTCGGCCAGCATCCCTTCGGCGATCATCGTATCGGTACCGACTGGCAGATGCGGCCCGTGCTGTTCGATCGCGGCGGTCGGCAGGATGGCGATGACCTTCTCGGGTCGATGCCCTGCGAATTCGGTCGTGCGATAGTCGGCCCAGTCAAAGCGTCGGGTCATGCGGTCACCTTGTCGGTGTAGGTCGCATCAAGCCGCATCTTCAGATAGTCGGCGCCCGTGACGGGCGGATATTTGGCGGCCCCGGTGCCCGGCAAGGCCTCGATCACCGCGTCGGGGTTCGGGTCAAGAAAGAACGCGAGCGAACGGCGTTGGCTTTTCGGGCACAAGAACGCGGTGCGGGGTCGAGACATAGATGTCGTTGGTCCAGCGCATCAGGCAATCGGCGATATTGACGATGAAAGCGCCGGGCATGCGCGGCACGTCGATCCAGTCGTTGCCGCGGGGTTTCAGTTGCAGCCCCGGTTCGCCGTCGCCCATCAGAAGGGTGATCGAGCCATAGTCGGTATGCGCGCCCGCGCCGATCTCACCGGGTTCGGGATCGCCCGCCGGGATAGTGCAGCATGCGCAGCGTCGCGAGAGGCTCGTCCAGCATCGGGTCGAAGTAGGTCTTCGGGCAGGCCCAGATCCAGGGCGATGGCATGGTGCAGATCGACGCCCAGCCTGTGCACCGCGTCGAAATAGGCAAGCATCGTGTCGCGAAAGCCGGACAGATCGGGCCAGTGGTTCGGGCCGCGGAACGGTTGCCCCATGCGTGGGTCGTCATCGGCCAGTTCAAGACCGATATTGAAGGCCTCTTTCCGGTCGATCTGATCGGGCTGAGCTGTCGTCAAGGTTTTCGGTTCCCTCGGCGGACCAGCCACGGTTGTCGGAGCTTGACAGCCGGATGTCGATGCTTGTCTTCACTGCTGTCGGGCAGACCGAAGAACTGGTCAGCCGCGGCGAAGGTATCGTCGATCAGCGATTGCGGGATGCCGTGGCCCGATACAAGAAAGAACCCGGTTTCACGGCAGGCGTGGCCAAGGTCGGCGACAAAGCCGTTCGCGGTCGTGGCCGCTGGAGAAACGGGACCAGTCAAGAACGGGGATCATGCGGGCCTTCCTTGCCTGGCATGCCGACGAAACGATCCATCTTGCGCGGCGACCCGGTCAAGGTGCGCGTTTGCGGCTTTCGTCGGTTGAACTGTCCATCAGGTAATGCGCGGCAAAGGCCTTGCGCAGTGGTCGGGCGCAGAGAATGCCAACGCCACGCAGGATCGTGCGCTTGCCCGGCGCGCCGACGAAAAAGGTCAGCCACCAGACTGGCGCCGCAGGTCGTGAAAACGGCCAGACGTTTGATGTGGGGCAGGCCGGGTCGGATCGCCTTCCCTCGGGCGTCGGGCATCAGAAACGCGACATCCGGCAGGAAGCACCCGGTCAAGCCAGCCTTTGAGGATGGCGGGCAAGCCCGTACCACCATGTCGGATAGACAAAGATCAGCGTATCGCACCAACGAAGGTCTTCGACATGTTGTGCGACCAGGGCGCTGTTGTCGGACAGGCTTCATAGCCCTCGTGTTCCTTGGCCGTCAGGATCGGATCAAAGTTCTGAGCATAAAGGTCGATCAGCCGGACCTCGGCCCCAAGCGCATTTAGCTTCTGCATGACAAGATCGCGAACGGCCGCGGTAAAGCTGCCTTCGCGCGGATGGCAATAGACGACAAGCGCGCGCATCAGAGGTTCTGACATTTCTTGACCGACCTTGCCAAGAAAGGCGGCGCGCTCTGCGTCGGTCGCGCGGTTCATGTCATAAAGCGCCAGATAGCGCATCTTTTCGGGCCGGGTGACGTGCCAGACCGCGCGGGTGACACATGCGGCGCGGCGGATCGCCGGCGCCAGAACGCGCGCAACCGGGTGCCGCCATAGGTGGTGACGGCGGCGAGTTTGCGGATGTGGGTCAGGTTCGGGCCGGACCTTGCCGTCATCCAGCCGGAACGACACGCCGGGCAGGAAGACACGGTCGAGGAAGCCCTTGAGGATCGCCGGATAGCCGAAGTTCCAGACCGGGAAGGACAGGATCAGCGCTTCGGCGGCCCGCAGGCGGTCGACATAGTCGCGGACGGGTGCAATGTTGGCGGGCTCGATCGTGATAGGCGCGCCGTTCTTCTGCGGTCAGCACCGGCTGAAAGCCTTCGGCGTTCAGGTCGCAGTCGTCGACGTCCCAGCCGCGTTCCCTGAGCGTTTCCACGACTTTTGCGTGCAGCGCGCGCCGAAACTTTCGTCGCAGGGATGGGCGAAGAGGACGAGAGCGCGGGTCATGCCGCGGGTTCCTTGCGTTGGCAGGGGGACGCTGTCCCCCGCCGCGCCAGGCGCGGCCCCCCTGGAGTATTTTCACCAAGAAGAAGCGGCATTTTAATTAAACTGTCTCTTTCATTCTGCGGCTTGGAGTTTGGGATAGGCGTACATTTCGCTCGAATTCCCAATCGGGGTCGTCCCAGGCGATCATCTTGCCGGGGTTGAGCAGGCCCTTCGGGTCGGCCTCTTGCTTGAAGCGCAACTGCCGGTCGTCGACCGTCTGGCGTCCGCCTTCTTCCAGCGTGTAGCGGTGCGGGTTGAAGATCATCGCGCCTGCGTCCTCGTGCATCTGGACGATCTCGTCCAGGCGCTCTTCGGTGGTGAATTTCACAAGGCTGAGGCCCGCGAAGATCACCTTGCCGTTCTCGCGCAGCACTTCGAGGTGCTGCAGAACCTCGGGCGAGAGAGCATCGCGCATCTGCTCGATCAGTTCGCGGTGCCGCGGATAGCCATAGCGGACCTGAAGATAGGTGATCGACGGGATCGACCTTCAGCGCCCGCAGGGTGGTGTGGTTCCAGCCATATTCGAAAACCGGGCCGGGCTGCGTTCCCAGTCATTGTCGTCCGATGCGATAGATCAGCCGCGCCTCGGGCCGGCGGCCGAGAAAGGTCAGGAAACCCGTCCATCGAATGCGGCGCGATCATCAGGCCGACAGGTTGGTGCCGTTGCTCGACATGGGGTTCGACGCGCTGGAAATAGTCATGGGCGATCGGGCGCCTCGAACACGGTGACCAGCTTGATCAGGATGCCGTCCTGATTGGCCAGATCCTCGGCGAAGTCGCACGGCGTCCATGAAGTCGTCGAAGGCCACGAACATTTCGACCCAGTCGTAGGCCGGGGCCAGCGGCATCTCGATTTCGGTGATGATGCCGTTGGTGCCGTAGGCGTGGCTGACGCGGGCCAGTTCCTCGCCGCGGAATTCGAGCACGCGGGGGTCTGCCTCCATCGTCACGACGCGCAGGCGGATGATGTTGCCAAGATCGCGCAAGCGACCCCCAGGTGCAGGACCCGACGCCGCCCGAGCCGCCGGCGATGAAGCCGCCGATGGTGGCGGTGGCCCAGGTCGACGAGAACATGCGGATTTCCTGGCCCGAGTGTTCCTTGCAGGCGCGGCATCGAGGTCTTTCAGCAGGCACGCCCGGTTCGACGATCACGCGGCCGGGGTGGATTTCCTTCACCGCTGTCCATGTGGCGCAGATGCATGACGCAGCCGCCCGCCAGCGGCATCGCCTGACCGTAGTTGCCGGTGCCCGCGCCGCGCGTCGTGACCGGACACGTCATGGGCATAGCAGGCTGCGCAGGACCTCGATCACCTCGGCCTCGTTTCGCGGGCGCTGACGACGAAATCGGCCGTGACGTGGTCGAGCCGGTCCTTCAGGACCGGCGAATACCAGAAGAAGTCGCGGCTTTTCGCTTTGATCGCGGCGTCGCTTGTCTTCGATGTCGAGATGGGCCAGGGCGGCCTTGGCGGCGGCGACGTTCTCATTCATGGCGTGCCTCCATCAGGTGGTCGAGTTCGGCATAGTCGGGCAGCGCGGTGTCGATCTCTCGGCCGTTCCGCGCAGCACGATGCGGTCGGATTGCGGGCGGGCGAAAAGCTCGGTCCAGTCGCGCGCCTTGCAGATGACCAGATCGGCGGGCGCGCCGGGCGCAAGCGAAGGGCGCGTGCGAAACCGCAAGCCGCGGCCGGGTTGCGAGGAAGGCTTGGGGCCAGTCGGTGCCGGAATGGTCGAGATGGCCGATGCGCGTCGCTTGGCGCATCACTTCGATCATGTCGAGGTCGCCGTAGGCGTAGAACGGATCGCGGGTGTTGTCGCAGGCGAAGCTGACGTTGATGCCGCGCGCCTTCATTTCGTGCACCAGGGTGATGCCGCGCCTGCGCGGGGTGCGGTCCGCCTGCCGGTCCTGCAGGTAGAGGTTGCACATCGGCAGGCTGACGACGTTGAGCCCGGCCTTGGCGACCAGGTCGAGCGTGTCCATCGCTCGCGCCTCGTCCTGCGTCGACAGCGAACAGCAATGGCCGACGGTGACCGGCCGGTCCCATGCCGGTTTCCAGCACGGTCTCGGCGATCAGTGCGCAGGGTTTCCGAGCTGGGGTCCATCGTCTCGTCGCAGTGAAAATCGACTTCGAGGTCGCGGTCGCCTGCCAGTTTCGAAGAACTCACAGAGCCGTGTCCGAAGATCGGCGACCGGGTAGGTGACCATGCCCAGAACGCCACCCGCGCTCGGCCACGATATCGGCGGTGGCGGAATAGCCGGTCGCGATGCTTTCGTAGCTGTCGCAGCCGATCAGGCTGGCGGCCTGCAAGCTCGATCCGGCCAGCCCATTCGTCGCGCATTTCGGCGAAGACGCGGCCAGGAGATCTCGTCCTGCGGCGGAACGACTGTCGAGATGGGTGCGGATCGCACTGGTGCCGTGGGCATAGGCACAGCGCAGCGAGAACTCCATCCGCGCGCGCACGTCCTCGGCCGTCCAGTTCGCCTCGCGGTCGCCGCCGACGGTGGTCAAGCGCGCCCAGTGAACGTGCCGTCGGGATTTGCGGCGCGCGGCCAGATATGGCCCTTGTCCAGATGGGTGTGCATGTCGACGAAGCAGGGAAACACCATCGCGCCGTCCATGTCGACATCGGTTGCCGCCCCGTCGGCGATCTTGCCGTCCGCAAGGGAAAGGTCCGTGACGACAAGGTCTTCGTCGCGCCCGATCAGGCAGCCGGGCACCGTCACATTCTTCAGCGTGACGGGCCCTTCGGGATTTTGACAAAACGCTTCATCTTTCGCGCTTCAGCGCGCTTTCATGCCACTTGCGCAGCAGGAGGTGACTGATCAGCGAGGTGATGGCGAAGATCACAACGCCCATGCAGGAGATCAGGATCAGCGCGGCGTAAAGCCTGCCGAAATTGAACCGGTAAGACGCCTCAAGAAGGGTCGAGGCAAGCCCAAGGCCGGTACCGGCACGGCCGATGACGAATTCGGCCACAACGGCGCCGATCAGGGCCAGGCCGCCCGCGATCCGGAGGCCACCCAGGAAGTAGGGCAGCGCCGAGGGGCGGACAGATAGCGCAGGCGTTGCCAGCGGGTCGCGCCATAGATCGTGAACAGGTCGTGCAGGTTGTGGTCGGCCGATTTCAGGCCGAGCGTGGTGTTGGACAGGATCGGGAAGAACGCGACGATCCAGGCACATAACAACGCGGCGACAAAGGCGCTGTCGACATAGATTGAAGATCAGCGGCGCGATGGCGACGACGGGTGTCACCTGCAGGATCACTGCGTAGGGGAAAAAGCGACATCTCGACCCATTTCGACTGGGTGAAGGCAACTGCAAGACCCACGCCACCGATGACCGCAACAGCAGCGCAAGAAGCGTCAAACGCGAAGTTGTCAGCAGGGCAGGCCACAGAAGTTCCCAGTCCGAAATGATCGACTTTCCGACCAACGAGCGGGCCGGGCAGGATGTAGTGCGGGATCTCGTTGATGGTCACGTAGAGGTGCCAAGCCAGAAGCGACAGGACCATCACCAGCGACGGCAGTGTCCATTTGGCGATCCGATAGATGCGTTCACTGCGCGCGCGGGCCGCCTCTTCTTCGTCGATCACAGGGGCCAGCGGGGCGTTTTCTGCGATGCTCATGCCACTTCTCCCATTGCTTCACCCAAGGCTTCCGACGTCGCACGAGTGTGGACGGCGTATTCGGCCGAGGTGCGGAAGTCTTCATGGCGCGGATAGGGCGTATCGACTTCCAGTTCGTGGATCACGCGTCCCGGGCGTGCGGCCATAACGACGATGCGGTCCGACAGGAAGACGCTTTCGAACACCGAATGGGTGACGAAGATCACGGTGCAGCCGATGGCGGCCTTCAGTTCCAGAAGATCGTTGTTCAGCTTGAAGCGGGTGATTTCGTCCAGCGCGGCAAAGGGTTCGTCCATCAGGATCAGACGCGGCTGGGTGACCATGGCGCGCGCGATCGAGACGCGCATCTTCATGCCGCCGGACAATTCGCGCGGATAGGCGTTCTGAAATTTCTCAAGCCCGACCAGTTTGAGCGCCTCAAGGATTTCGTCGCGTACCGACGTGTAACCAACACCTTTCAGGCGGAACGGCAGCCAGACGTTTTGTGCGACCGTAGCCCAGGGCATCAGCGTTGGTTCCTGAAAGACGACGCCAAGATCATCAGAACTTTGGCCGCCTTCCCATCTGATCTTCCCGCGAGTCGGCTGGATCAGGTCAGCGATCAGACGAAGCGCTGTCGACTTGCCGCAGCCCGATGGGCCAAGAAGCGACATGAAATCACCCTCGTTCACCGTAAGGTTCATGTCCTTCAGCGCAACAACATCGCCATTGAACGTCTTTTCGATGTGGCTCATCGTCAGAAGCGGCGGACGCGCGCTGATCGGGGTCATGGCAGTCTCCGGGAAGGTGCCGCCCGGCTGCCGATAAGCAGCCGGGCGATTAGCCAGTTTGGCTTACTTTTTGAGGTCCATGCCGACGCCTTTGCCGACAAACTCGGTCGTGTAAGTCGCCGAGTAATCGATGCCAGCTTCGACAACGCCCGCTTCGACCATTTTGTTGTAGAAGTCCTCGACCTTGGCGTCGGTGATCACACCGATCCCCATGGTTTCAGCGTCGCCTGAATCGACGATGCCCCATTCCTTGAGCTTGCCAATCGCAAAGGCGATCTTGTCATCGGACATCTCGGGGTTGGCTTCCTTGATCAACGCGATTGCAGCGGCGTTGTCACCGTAGAGGAAGTTGTACCAGCCCTTGATCGAGCCTTCGACGAAGCAATCCACCTGTTCCGGGCGCTCGTCGATGGTTTGTTGCATCGTTTCGATTGTGGTGGCGTAGGACGAATATCCCGCGTCCGCGATGAGGAAAACATTTGGATCAAAGCCACCTTCTTTCTTCACCAGATAAGGCTCGGACGACAGGTAGCCCTGCATGCCAACCTGCTTGTCGGCTAGGAAAGGGGCAGGGTTGAACGTGTAGGGCTTGCGCTGTTCGGCGGTAAAGCCGTGGGCGGCGATCATCCACTGATAATAGGACTGATAGCCGTTGTCGCCGATCAGAAGGGTCAGATTTTTTAGGTCTTCCCAGCTGGTCGCGGTTTCGGGGTGCGCCACGATGACCTGCGGGTGCTTCTGAAACACCGCGGCCACGTTGACGACAGGGATATCTTCCTGAGCCGCCGAGAACGCCTGAAGCAGGTCGCCGCCCATGTGAAAGTCGATCCGGCCCGCCAGCATCAGTGCTCGGTTGTTCACCTGCGGGCCACCAGGAACAATGGTGACGTTCAGGCCGCATGCTTCGTAGGTGCCATCGGCGACAGACTGATAGAAGCCGCCATGTTCGGCTTGCGCAACCCAGTTGGTGCCAAAGCTGACTTCCGTCAGATGACCGGCGGCCATGGCGCCTGTTGCGGTGAGTGCCGTGGCAGCGGCAAGTGTAAGTCTGGTTTTATGGGACATCCCCGAACCTCCTGTTGAACTCTTGCCGTTATTGGGCGCATCGCAGGAAGAGGCCATTTCGCGGCAGCTCCTGTTTGGCCTTCTGTTCGGCGTTTGCACAACAATGAGACAGTTGGGAGCGATTCGCACGAAAATTAATCTGTTTGTTTTGCCTTGCGCCGAACAGCCGGGCCGGGCCAGGTTTGAACGGAACAAAGGACAAGGCCATGGCAGATCAAGAACCCCGTGAACTGAACCCCTGCACCATAGCACCGCCCTTTGCAAGATATGCCCATGGGGTCGCTGTGCCTCAGGGGTGCGAGCTGATCTTTACATCAGGCCAGCTTGGCATGGCTGCGGACGGAAGCATCCCGGAGGGGGCCGAAGCGCAGGCTGATATCGCCTTTGGCAACCTCTCGGCCATTCTTGCCGACGCTGGGGCTGGCCCTGGGGAAGTTGTTCGCATCAACGCTTTTGTGACGGATCGTGCGCATATGTCGGGCTACATGACTTCGCGAGACAAGTGGTTGGCACATGTCGAACGGTTGCCCGCGTCCACGCTTGTGATCGTTGCGGGCTTTACACGTCCGGAATTCAAGGTGGAGGTCGAGGTGGTGGCCGCGGTGCGACGATGAGGTTTTGCGCCGGGCTTTGCCCGTCGCGGCAGAGGGGGCTTTGCCCCCACTCGCTTCGCTCGTCCCCCTGCATATTTTCGGACCAATGAAATGGTGGGGCAATCGCAAGGGGACAGGCGTGTCTGAATTCGATTGGACCGCCGCTTAGGTTGAACGAATTGCATTGCGTTGCAGCATCGCATATTCTGCATCGCAGCATATGCTGTTTTCAACTGGAGGAAAGCCCGTGGCCGGGAAGATCATTACCGTCGCCCAACAAAAGGGTGGTGCCGGAAAAACGACCATTGCTGCCAATCTTGCTGTGGCACTGTCCCGCAGAGGTAAGATTGTGTCCCTGCTGGATACCGATCCGCAAGGGTCTTTGGGCCGCTGGTTCATGACACGGCGCGAAAACGGTGACCCCGGTATGGGGTTTTCGACGGCCAGCGCCTGGGGCGTCAGTTATGAATGCGACAAGCTGCGTAGTGAGGCGGATTACATTTTTGTTGATACGCCGCCCAAGATCGACAGCGATCTGAAACCCGCAATTCGCGAAAGCGATCTGGTTATTGTGCCAGTGTCGGCCAGTCAGGTCGATGTTTGGGCGACCGAGGGTGTTCTGGATATGGCAGCCCGGGAAAAAGCCGAGGTCATGGTGGTGCTTAACAGGGCTAAGGCGGGCACACGCGTGGCCGAGGATGTCGACAAAAGTCTGAGGTCGCTTGGGGTGAAACGCGCCAAAACTGCGCTGGGCCACCGAGTGGCATTCCCTGAAACGATGGGCGTTGGAAAGGGTGTTCAGGAGCGCGGCAAGGGCATTTGGACCGACGAGATCGAGGCTCTGACAGAGGAAGTTGTTAAGCGCTTGAAATGACAAGGCCAACGCGGCTGCGTCGGCCTTTGATTGGCACTGCCGGAGCGAAAGATCAGCCCACGCGCCGGACGGTTGGCAAGGCTTTTTCTTCTTCCTCGGGCTTTACGAAGTGGATCACTTGGCCCCGCAGGTACAACGAGTTCGGCTCGGTCATCGTTGTCACATCGGTCGCCCATTCCGGCGAGAAAAGAGCGCCGAACAGGCTGGGCGCCGAGTGCACCGCGTTGTGCATCATCGAAATCATGACAAGCACACCGGCGAACTGCACCATCTTGAACTGCGGGCCTTTGAAAGGCAGCAGCATGAAAATAAGGAAGCTGAGCACCAGAGCCGCACCCGTTTCGACTGCGAGCGTCATGTCGGCATTCTCGCTGATCATCGCTGTTCCCGTCAGGTGAAAGCTTGCGATCCTGACCACAAGCACTGCCAGTATGCCCACCAAGAGGGCAAGTAGAAGCCCGACTTTTCCGGATATGCTGGATTTCCAGTCGGGAAGAACGTCAACCGGGCCTTTCGCGGCTTCGATCGGGGCACGGTGCTCGGCGACGCGGTTCAAACGGTCGTGAAAGGTACTGTCCGGTCCACCGGTGTGGGTGCTGCTCATGGGTGCGACTCCTGATGCTGTTGCCCGCGACTTTTCCCCTAAAAAGAGGCGAAATGACGGCGAAATCAGTCAATTCGCTCGACTTTCCGTGCAGGCTTTCGGTCCCTTAACATGCGAGGGGGCATTTCCCGGACCGTCTTTTGGGTTAGAAAACTGCTGTAATCAGCTATTTGTGGTTCTTGCCAGCGAGGTGCGGTTTGATGCGCGTTTCAACATGGCTTCGCGGATAGCGATAAAAGTTGCTGCACCAACAATGACAGTCCCACCAAAGATGACCCAGATGTCTGCGGCTTCGCTGAACAAAAGCGAGCCGACCAGCACCGACCAGACAAGCTGCAGAAAGACTACCGGCTGCGTCACCGAGACAGGTGCCGCTGCGAAGGCAAGTGTCATGGTATAGTGGCCGGCGGTTGCAAGTGTGGCCACAAGGAAGATCCAAAGCAGTTCCTCCAGCGTCGGGGTCTGCCAGACAAGCATCGCAAACGGGAAAAGTCCAATAGTTACAGTGATGGACAGCATCGCCACGACCACGGTTGGCGAAACTTCGTCCGTCATGCGTTTCGCGGTCAGGTAGCTGACGGAAAACACCATCGCTGCGAAAACCATCGCGATATGACCATCAGACAATTCGCGGATGCCGGGGCGCAAGATGATCAGGGCGCCAACAAAAGCGGCAATGATTGCCACGATCCGGCGAATGGCGAGCCTCTCACCAAGGAACAAGGCCGCACCGAGAGTGATATAGATCGGCGTCATGTAATTCATCGCCGTGACTTCGGCGATGGTGATCCGTGTCATTGCATAGAACCAAAGAGTGACCCCGGCAGAATGTGCCAAGCCTCTCATCCAGAACAGTTTTTTCTGTCGCCCAGTAAGCTTGGCAGCCCTGAGCGCTGGCAGCATGGGGATCAGGAAAACCAACCCCAAGAGGTACCTGAGAAATGCCGATTCCGGGGCTGGGAGATCTTGCGCGCCGTGCTTTACCACGGCAGTCACGGCGACGAACAAAAACCCGGTGACGAGCATCCAGAGGATCCCTGTCAGTGGGCGGTTTTCGCGTGACGGTAAAAGTGGTGGGCCAATCGGGTCAGGCATGCGCCTTTCTTGCGCCGATTGGGGCAAGGCTCAAGGCCAATTTTCCGACGGGGGATTAGCGCGCCCCGAGGCCGGGTCGGGATGCGCGAAAGCCGCACATCCCTTTGTTTATCAGTCACTTAGACCAGCGAGAGGTTCTCGGCGCTTTCGCGGCCGTCGCGGCCGGTGGCGAGGTCGTAGGTGACCTTCTGGTTGTCGGCGAGGCCTGTGAGGCCCGAACGTTCAAGCGCGGAAATATGGACGAAAACGTCCTTGCCGCCCTCGTCGGGTGCGATGAAGCCGAAGCCTTTTGTGGTGTTAAACCATTTCACGGTGCCATTGGCCATATCCGTGTATCTCCTTGATATCATTACCGTCCACAGCATGCGACGGCCCGGCGTAGTCGTCTAGATCGAGACTGAGGCCGTAAAGGAGACAGTGGGTCGAGTAGAAGAATAGCAATGGGTATTTAGATGTTCGGCGCGTGTTTTGCAAGAAAAGAACGTACACGCAGGATTTTGCGAACCACCACCGAACGGTCCGCCTTTTGCAGAAACGTACACGATTTCAAAAGGGCAATTACCGTTTTGTACGTCTTTTGCGTGCGATCAAAACCAACTTTTGTTGAGAAACGTTTGCATTCACGCAACCTTGGGCGCATGGCTGATGGGCCAGCGGGTTTCCCGTCGGCCCGCAAAGGAATGCGCCATGTCGTTCAACGACCTTGCCAAGAAACAGGCGGCCCGCAAAAAGGACGCCGACGAGAAAAAACCACAAGCCTCGAACATCTATCACCGCGACAAGAAAGATATTCCCAGGCTTTTGCGCCGGGAGCATCTGCACCGCGACGACAAGACCGAAAAGTGATAAGAAAACCCACGGCTGCGTCCTGAAACGGGGGGGAGGTGCCCTATGGACATGACAGTACTGACGGCGATCTTTGGATGGATGCTGGTGATCAACCTCGTGGTCTATTCGCTGGCCGCCGTGCTTATCATCTTTGCCCGCGACTGGGTGTCGAACGTCGAGGCGCGGATCACCGGCATCCCCGCCGAGGAATGGCCGGGGTACTTCATCGACTATCTCAGCCGCTATAAAATCGCGATCATGATGTTCAATCGGGCGCCCTATCTGGCACTGCGGATCGTGGGCTGAACGCGAACCGCTTTCCCATCGCTGCCCCTTTGGCTAGGGTCCCCAAGGGGA
Source organism: uncultured Alphaproteobacteria bacterium (assembly GCA_963841595.1). GTDB lineage: Bacteria > Pseudomonadota > Alphaproteobacteria > Rhodobacterales > Rhodobacteraceae > CAWJDD01. The sequence goes on from CAWJDD010000005.1 coordinate 773,934, forward strand.
GGATCGCCGCATGATCTGGACGGGCATCATAATGGGGCTGGCGGGAACGCTGGCCATGGATATCTGGGCGCTGGTGCTGGAGCGTTTCGGGCAACCACGGCCGAACTGGGCCATGCCGGGGCGCTGGCTGGGGCATCTGTTCAAAGGCCGCGTCTTTCACGACAGCATTGGCGAGGCCGAGCCGGTGGCGAACGAACGCGCATTGGGCTGGGCGCTGCATTACGGCGTCGGCGTGATCTATGGCGTGGTCTTTTTGTTGATCATGGGCGCGGGCTGGCTGTCCAACCCGACGTTCCTGCCATTGTGGATATTCTCGATCCTGACGATTGCGGCGGGTTGGTTCCTGCTGCAACCGGGCATGGGGCTGGGCTGGGCCGCCTCCAAAACGCCCGACCCGTGGCGGGTCAGGAAGATGGGGCTGGCCGCGCATACGGTGTTCGCGATGGGGATGTTCGCGGGCGTTTTGCTTTGAGGGTGGCGGGGTGAAACCCCGCCCTACGTTTTGCGGGAAAGCAGCGCAGCGATCAAAGCAGTCGCCATGGCGGCAACGCCGATCCAGCCGAAATACCAGAATTGCCCGGCGAGCTTGTCTTCGGCGAAGGAGGCCGCGAATTGCATCTTGCCGAAATGCGCCGCTGAGGCGGTTGTGGCGAGGAGTAGCGTGAAGAGGACGACGCGTTTGGGTTTGGCGATCCGGCGAAGGGCGAGGGCGGCGATCAGGCCGATGGGCACGCCGATCCATCCGATCTGGGTGGCCCAGAACGGATGCGCGCCGAGGGTCTTCGGCAGGCCGAGGTGGGCCAGTGCGAGGACGGTGACGGCGGCGAGGATGTAGGCGGCGGGTTTCATGATGCGAGATGAAAACTTTCTAAGTGCTGAACAATATTCCCCAATTACCCTACTTTTCCGAACTCTCGAGCATACGCTTTCTCATTTGTAACTCACGAGCGAGAAGTCTTGATGTTTTGATCAAGCATGACATCGTCACTTGAATTTATCGTTAGCGCGTTGCCTTGATTTAAGCAGTGTAGGATATCGACCATTTTCTCAAAATCTATTCCAAACTCTGACGACGTTGTCAGGGCGACAGTTGTAAATTTCTGCCAACTACTGTTGATATTTGCGAGAGATTTAATTAAGTCAGCCAAAAAAGTATCTGGCTGCTCCGGGAGAGTGGAATAAATATAACTTAAAGCCATCGTCAAACTTTTAATGCCAGCATAAAGTTCGTTTTCAGAACTAGCCTCTTGTGTGTTTTGATCTGACAAAGCTTTCGTGAGTTCAGAAATCTGCTTCTCTTGCTCAAGAACCTTAACTTTCATTAGGCTACTTTGGGCGATAACGTCGGGATCTGGGCTAACGTTCGACCTAATCCAACCAACGCCGGGTTTCTGTTTTATTAGTTGGATGATTGAGCGGGACGCCACCCCAGCCAAGACTTCGGGTGTCGTGAATTCCTTTACGACACGGGTTCTAATTTTTTGTCGGAAAACATCGAGTTTTTCCGCAAGAACTTGATCTGTATAAACTTTATCGACTGGAATGGATTCCGGATTTGCTTTGAGGAACCCAATAACCGGCTTCCCGGCTTTGACAGCGTAGTCGTACTCCATTTCGGTGTAACTTATTCCCGTGTCTGGATGGACGCTTCCGTACCTTCCAGCACTCACTACTAGATAGTAGTCACTTTCATCTATTACTCTCTTTATCAAAGTCCAAGCGTCATCATCAGAAGCCGGAAACAATTCCATCCCAGCAGGAATGCAATCTAATTCTAGAAGGGCCCGAATTAACTCCTGTCGCTCCAGATGCAGATCGATGTATGTCGAGCTAATAAATACTTGAAATCGCTTACTCACTATTTCTACCTCGCAAACTTCTTATGCTTAGTCCGATTCGGGTCCATGATAACACATCATCCCAACCGGGTGCCGCACGCAGTTTTGCTTTGCAAAACCGCTTTCGCGCACGCGTCGAACCTAAACGGGAAACCCAAAAACTCCACCCGCTTTAACGAGTGAATTTTTTGTGTTTCAAACGTTTTGGTTCGACGTCCCCCAACCTCTTCTTCTTATCTTCCTCGTAGTCTTCGAAGTTGCCCTCGAACCATTCGACGTGGGCCTCGCCTTCGAAGGCGAGGATATGCGTGCAAATCCGGTCAAGGAAGAAGCGGTCGTGGGAGATGACCACGGCGCAGCCGGCGAAGTCGACAAGGGCGTCTTCCAGCGCGCGAAGCGTCTCAACGTCGAGGTCGTTGGTGGGTTCGTCCAGCAGCAGGACGTTGCCGCCGGTTTTCAGCAGTTTGGCCAGATGGACGCGGTTGCGCTCGCCGCCTGACAGGCTGCCGACTTTCTTCTGCTGATCGCTGCCTTTGAAGTTGAAGGCACTGCAATAGGCGCGGCTGTTCATCTGGGCGTCGCCCAACTGGATGATCTCGCCACCCGATGAGATTTCCTCCCACACCGTCGCATCGGGCGCCAGCGCATCGCGGGACTGGTCGACATAGGACAGATCGACCGTGTCGCCGTATTCGATGGTGCCGGCGTCGGGTTGTTCCTGCCCCGTCAGCATGCGGAACAGCGTGGTTTTACCAGCACCGTTGGGACCGATGACGCCGACGATGCCGCCGGGGGGCAGGCTGAAGGTCAGGTCTTCGACCAGTTGCTTGTCGCCCATGTGTTTGGCGAGGCCGTTCACTTCGATCACTTTCGAGCCCAGCCGCGTGCCGTTGGGGATGATGATCTGGGCCCGCGCGAGTTTTTCGCGCTCGGACTGATTGGCGAGGTCTTCATAGGCGTTGATCCGGGCCTTCTGCTTGGCTTGGCGCGCCTTGGCACCCTGCCGGATCCATTCGAGTTCGCGCTCAAGGGTCTTCTGGCGGGATTTGTCTTCCTTGGCTTCCTGGCTAAGCCGTTTGGCTTTCTGTTCTAGCCACGCGGAATAGTTGCCCTCGTAAGGAATGCCGCGGCCGCGGTCGAGTTCAAGGATCCAGCTGGTGATGTCGTCGAGGAAGTAGCGGTCGTGGGTGACGATCAGGATGGTGCCTTTGTAGTCGATCAGGTGCTGCTGCAGCCAGGCGATGGTTTCGGCGTCAAGGTGGTTGGTCGGCTCGTCGAGCAGCAGCATTTCAGGCGCTTCAAGCAGCAGCTTGCACAGCGCCACACGGCGGGCTTCACCGCCCGAAAGGCTGCTGACCTCGGCGTCATCCGGCGGACAGCGCAGAGCCTCCATCGCGACGTCGATCTGGCTGTCGAGGTCCCAAAGGTTGTTGCTGTCGATTTCGTCCTGAAGCTGCGCCATTTCGTCGGCGGTTTCGTCGGAATAGTTCATCGCCAGTTCGTTGTACTTATCAAGCTTGGCCTTCTTTTCGGCCACACCCAGCATGACGTTTTCACGAACGTTGAGGGTCTCATCAAGGTGCGGTTCCTGCGGCAGGTAACCGACGCGCGCGCCTTCGGCAGCCCATGCCTCGCCGGTGAAATCCTTGTCGAGCCCGGCCATGATCCTCATCAGCGTGGACTTACCCGCACCGTTGACGCCGACAACGCCGATTTTGACGCCGGGCAGGAAAGACAGGCGGATGTTCTCGAAGCACTTCTTGCCGCCGGGATAGGTCTTGGACACTCCATCCATGTGATAGACGTATTGATAAGCTGCCATTGGTCATGCTCCCGCGTTCAGGTGGTTGCCTCGCAGATAGCCATTCGCGCCAGCAAGGGCAATCAGGCGATGGGGTGCACGGTGTGTGGAGCGTTTTGCGGCAGAGGTGACGCGAATGCCGCCCTTTTGGGCTGAGTGTCGGGTTTGAGCCCGTAGCGGCCCCGTCAACGCGGTGACTGGGCCTCAGTTCTACGGTAAACTGTTTCTATGACTACTAATCAAATCACGACAGAAACAGCGCAATACATCTTAGACAATCATGGCACCGAATGGGCTTATCTTCCGATTAGGCCTATAGATTCGTCCGGCACCGACAACGTGCTTTTCCTTCTAGGCGACGATCACGTGCTTAGGCTACCTAGGCAAAAAGAAGCAGAAAAGCTTCTGAGCAAAGAGTTGGATTGGTTGCCGAAAATAACAGGCTTGTCTCTCAAAGTGCCAGAACTGCAGTTTCGAGGCAGAGCGTACGGTGCGACAAACTATGAATTTGGTATTTTCAAATGGATCGACGGCAGTATCGCATCACCCGAAGCGATCGGCGATCCTCGTGAGGCTGCGCTGGCACTGTCCAAATTTCTGACCGAGTTGCATCGTATCGATACCTTCGATGCTCCAAATGCAGGAATGCAAAACAACAATCGAGGTGCAGACTTGGCGCAGCTTTCAGAGAAAGTGGCCATATGCATCACTGAGCTGGTGGACGAGATTGATGCGACCGCAGCAAGGACCATATGGGACCGGGCCTGCGACGCATCCAATCCACAAAAATTGGTTTGGGTTCACGGCGACCTCAAAGCGGACAATTTGATTGCTGCTGGCGGAGCATTGTCGGGTGTAATCGACTGGGGGTTATCCGCAGTCGGCGATCCGGCTGTCGACTTCGCCGCGGCGTGGTCTTGGATCGACCCGAACGGCAGAAAGGCATTTCGAGACTGTCTTTGTATCGACGAAAGTGATTGGGATCGGTCGAAAGGATGGGCACTCTACTGCGCCACCATTGCGCTTAGTTTTTATCGTGGGAAATCACACGAGGAATTGTGCAAACAGTCACGCCTCACGCTCAGCAGGCTCGGTTTGCTTCTCTAATCGAACGGCAGAAAAATCCCGATGAGCGGACGTTGGCGCGCGTAGCACTTTGTTACCATTGCGAAAACATTGGACAAGCAATGAGCATGTCAGCCAACGCTCAAATATTTTAGCGCCCGCCCACAGACCGGTGCGGCCCGTTTTTTGGATTGAGATGCACAACATTCTTGCCGGCCTTAACCCCGTGCTAACCGCTGCGGCGCTAAAGCGGCGGCATGGAAGAACGCCTTACTCAAGACGACGAAAACCTGCTGATGTCCTCGATCCGCACCGGCACGCCCTTGGCGCCTGCGCGCCGGGACGAGTTTGTGGTGAACACCCGCGCTTTGCTGGGCCACGCCAAAAGCTATCTCGAAACCTGCCATCTCATGGCAGATGCCTGCCTGACCGAGATCTCGCAATATGATGACACCATCGGCGAGGGTTGGAAGCAGGGCGTGGTCGAGGAAATTCAATGGTGGTGGACGTGGATCAACACGCTTCGACGCCAGAACAAGCTGGACCGCTGGGCCCATCTGCGCGACCTGCCGTTTCCGTTTGAGGCTGACTGCGCAGCATTTGGCGCGACAAAGCTGAGGTGTCTGAACATCGGCTGCGGTCCCCGGCCCAATCTGGGCGAGGCAACGGCCTATGATGTCGACGTTGTCCATATGGACCCGCTGGCGCAGCGCCTATAACCGGCTGATGGGGTTTCTGGATGCGCCGGGTGGCGGCGATGTTGTCTTTGGTGCGGTTGAAATTCTGGATCAGCTGGAGATCGGCAAGTTTCACTTCATCGCCGCGAAGAACTGTCTGGATCACGCCTATGACGTGCCGAACGGGCTGCGCCAGATGATCGGCGTGCTGGAAGACCGGGGCGTGATCGCGCTTGAGCACTATGAGAATGAGGCCGAGGCGCAGAACTATCTTGGGTTTCACAAGTGGAACATCGAGATCAAGGACGGGCGCATCCATATCTGGTCGCAAGACCAGTCCGAGCTTTTTGATCACGAAGCCCATGGTCTGACGCTGAGCTATGAAACCTCGACCGCGACAAAAGTGGGCGGCCAGTCCCATCCGATGCTGCATATCCGTCTGGCGCGCGGCCTTGGCTGATTGACAATCGCCATGGAGGCGAGGACTTTACCCTCATGGCCAGACCTGTTCGCACGCACCCGCCCCGCTATCGCCCTGCCGAGACCCGTTACGACGCGATGGAATACCGTCGCTGTGGTCGATCGGGCCTCAAAATGCCCGCCATAAGCCTTGGGCTTTGGCACAATTTTGGCGGCGACACGCCGCATGAACTGAAGCGCGATCTGTGCCGGGCGGCGTTTGACACGGGATCACGCATTTCGATCTGGCGAACAACTATGGGCCGCCACCCGGCAGTGCCGAGGAAGCGTTTCGGTGATATTCTGGCGACGGATTTCGCGGGCTATCGTGACGAGCTGATCATCAGTTCCAAAGCGGGCTACGACATGTGGCCGGGACCATACGGCGAGTGGGGCAGCCGGAAGTATCTGATCGCGTCCTGCGACCAGTCGCTGAAGCGGATGGGGCTGGATTACGTCGATATCTTCTATTCGCACCGTTTCGACCCCGAGACGCCACTGGAAGAAACCATGGGCGCGCTGGATCATATCGTGCGATCGGGACGCGCGCTTTATGCGGGCATCAGTTCGTATAATTCGGAGCGGACGCGGCGAGGCGGTGGCGATCCTGAAGGAATTGGGTACACCCTGCCTGATCCATCAGCCCAGCTACAACATGCTGAACCGCTGGGTTGAACGCGACGGTTTGCTGGACACGCTGGACGATCTGGGCGTCGGTTCGATCGCCTTCACGCCACTGGCGCAGGGGATGCTGACGGGCAAGTATCTGAACGGCGTGCCTGAGGGTAGCCGCGCAGCGCAGGGCAAGTCGCTGAAGCCCGAATTGCTGAGCGACGAGATAATCCGGCGGCTGAACGGGTCTGAACGACATCGCCAAGGCGCGGGGGCAGACGCTGGCGCAGATGGCGCTGGCCTGGGTTCTGCGCGGAGGCCGGGTGACGACAGCGCTGATCGGGGCATCGAAAGTCGAGCCAGATCGAGGATTGCGTTGGCGCCCTTGCAACACTGGACTTCACCGAAGCGGAGTTGTCAGAGATCGACGCTCTGTCGGTCGAGGACGGGATGAACCTTTGGGCGGCGTCGTCCGAAAACGTTTGATTGCTGTAATGGGGCTCTACCCCCGCCACCTTTCAGGTGCCTCCCCCGGGATATTTTAACCAGAGAGAAACACAATTTGAGTTAAATTTTACATGCGGTACAGGCGGGGACGCCGATGACCGCACAGGGAGTAGGGCAACCTTCTCGCGAAAGCGTCTCGGTTGGGGCGCTTTCGCTCTTTCTTCCTGTTGAAAATATCCCGGGGGAGTGTGAGGGGGCAGCGCCACCTCGCTTTGGGCGACGCGGGAAGGCGCGGCGCAAACTCTGTTCTATAGCGATACAGGTTGGCCGTGGGGTGTCCGGCGATAGGCGTCTTCCCAGTCGGATTTCCGGGCGGCGCGGTCGCGGCTTGTGATGCCTGATGCTTCGGATAGATCTTCCAGCGCGTTCAAAGCTGCTGTGTAGTAAGTTGTCTCGGTATCCGGCTCTCCCGCTGTTTCGGCTTCTCGGAGTGCGGTGCCCAGTGCTTCGGCCCATTGGTTGGCACTAAAGTGACCTTCGCGGATCATGGCGTCGGCCATGGCAAGGACGGTGGCTTGCCATGGTTCGGCGAAGGCTCCGGTTGGTGGGGCAAGTGAGGTTTCAGGCGCGTGCAAGATAAGGCTCCCACAGATCAAGGCAGATGGTGTCGGGATCATTGGTGCCCCAAAGCTCGGCAGCAGTGAACTCGACGGTATAGAGGTGTTCGCCGAGGTGTTCGCCGCGGGCACCTGCGTCCGCATAAAGGTGACCGCCGTGGTGGGCGATTACTCGGCCTTTGTGACCTCGGGCATAGGCGGGCAGGCGGGTATGGCCGGGGACGGGGGTATTCAGCGTTGCGACGTCGTCGCCGATGGCGAACGCGGGGTTTGTGTCCATTTCGACGCGGAAGTCTTTGGCGTTGGCACGAAGCCGCGCCAAAGCGCCCTCCATATCCAGCGGCGGCGGCGGATCGGTGCGGGAGGCAGGCACGCCGGTGAGGATTTCGTCCATAGTGAACAGATCTTGATCCACGCGGTGGGCGATTTCGTTCATGCACCACTTCACGAAGTAGGGCACCGTCGCATAGGTCGCGGGGTCCATATTCTCGATCCCGTGCCGCCACCAGTCGATGGTGCCGCCATACAGGGGCACATTTTTCGACAGCGCCCATTGGCGGCGTTCCCAGTCTTCGCGGAAATCGGGGGCGCTTGTGTCGATGGGGCCGTAGCCGTCTTTGCCGCCAAGATCATGCGGGCCGTCCATCAGGAGATCCTCAGGTGGCGGTCGGTGCCAATCATTGAATTGCGTGTGACGATAGCCGCGAGGCGGTCGGCGTCCCAATTGTCGGTTCCAGCGGGACGCTGGGGGATCACGAGATAGCGAAGCTCGGCCGTGCTGTCCCAGACGCGGACTTTGATGTCTGCGCCAAGCGTCACGCCGAACTCGGACAAAACGGCACGGGGGTCGCGCACGGCGCGCGACCGGTAGGCCGCACTTCGGTACCAAAGCGGCGACATGCCAAGGACTGCGAAGGGGTAGCAGGAGCACAGCGTGCAGACGACGAGGTTGTGTTGTGTGGGCGTGTTCTCAATAGCTTGCAGGTGTTCGGTTGCATGGCCTTCAAAACCGAACTCCTTGATCGCTTGGCCGGCATCGGCAAGCAGACGGGTGCGGAAGGCCGGGTCGGTCCAGCTTTTGGCCACCACCTGAGCGCCGCGCATGGGGCCGATTTTCTCGGAATACATCTCGACCCAGGTGTCGATGGTTTCTTGCGCCACAAGACCTTTTTCGACGGCGAGGCTTTCGAGTGCTTTCACGCGAAGGGCCGGATCCGAGGGCAGGTGGCTGTGCAGGTGGCGGTGGATTTCGCCGATTTTCTGAGCGTCGTAGCTGGCCATGGTGGCTCCCTTCCTGCGAGAGAGTGGAAGACAGTGCAGGTCGTGTCAAATTCAATCCCGTGATGGGAGTGAACCTTTCGCGCCCGGTTTGAATTGCAAAATTGCTGGACAAATGTTCCTGTCCGCGACACCAACCCCTTCATGAGACAAGGATTTCCTCTGGCGCGGGCGGGTATGCGGATTGGGCTTTTGGGCGGATCGTTTGACCCCGCACACGAAGGCCATGCGTTAATCACGCGCGAGGCGTTGAAGCGGTTCGGTCTGGACGAGGTCTGGTGGCTGGTAACCCCCGGAAATCCGTTGAAAGCGCGCGGCCCGGCACCCTTGGAAGAGCGCATCGCGCATGCACGTGCTGTGATGGATCACCCGAAGGTGCGGGTCACGGGTTTGGAGGCAGAGCTGGGCACGCGCTACACCTATGCCACGCTAGCCGAGTTGATGGCGCTTTATCCCGGCGTGCAGTTTGTCTGGCTGATGGGGGCCGATAATCTGGCGAGCTTTCATCACTGGGAAAACTGGCGCGAGATTATGGAATTGGTGCCGGTGGGCGTGATGGCGCGACCCGGACAGCGGATATCGGCCCGGATGTCGACGGCTGCGCGGATTTTCCGGCGTCACAAGTTGCGCGCGCGTGAGGCCATGCGGATTGCCGATATGGCCGCGCCGGCCTGGGTTTTCGTCAACGTGCCGATGAGCGATCTTTCGTCGACACAGATACGCGCCGGTGGCGGCTGGCAGCGGGATTGAGCCGAACGGGTCACAATCGCGTTTGCGTGCCAACATCGGTTCTTGTTTGATTTACCCGAACGCCGGATAACGCATCCCATGAAGCGCAGACTTACACGACGCTGGATACTTGCCGGGCTGGCCTCGACCGCGGGCGGTGCGGTATTGGCCGGTGCGCCTGAGGTCAGCGTTCGGCCTTTGGCGCGTGGCGCATCTGCGCCCGCTTCGACGGTTCCAGCGCGTCCGGTCAAGCTGGTCGGGCAAAGCGAGTTTCTGGTCCAGAAGGCCAAGCTGGGCGGAGATTTGGGGTTTGCAGTGGCAGACGCCAGGTCGGGCGAAGTGCTTGAGGCGCGGCTGGGGGCCACGCCTTTGCCGCCCGCGTCGACGATGAAAACCATCACGGCGATTTACGCGCTGGACCGGTTGGGGCCGACCCACAAGTTTCCAACGCAGTTATTGGCCACCGGGCCGCTGAAGAACGGGAAGATCGAGGGGAATCTTGTGCTGGTTGGCAGCGGTGATCCTTCGCTGGACACAGACCGGCTGGCCGATCTGGCCGTGCTGTTGCGCGAGGCCGGGGTGCGCGAGGTGGACGGCAAGTTTCTGGTCTGGGCCGGTGCTTTGCCGAGCACCGACCGGATCGACGCCGATCAGCCCGAGCACGTCAGCTATAACCCCGCAGTGGGCGGGCTGAACCTGAACTACAACCGTGTGCATTTCGAATGGAAGCGGGTGCAGGACGATCGCTATACAATGACCATGCACGCCCGTGCGCGACGTTTCAGCCCCAGCACAAGCGTGGCGTCGATGTCGATCGTCGAGCGGAAATCGCCTGTTTATGATCATTGGACCAATGGGTTGCAGGATCACTGGTCGGTCAGCAAAGCGGCCTTGGGCAAGGAAGGCGCACGGTGGTTGCCGGTGCGCTATCCGGCAGAATATGCGGGCGACGTGTTCCGTACTTTGGCGCGCTCGAACGGGATTATCTTAAGCCCGGCAGCGGTAATTTCGACATTGCCGGAGGGCACGGTCATCGCAGAGGTCGAAAGCAAGACATTGGTGCCGATGCTGCAAAGCATGCTCAAGTATTCGACAAACCTGACGGCCGAGGTCACAGGGCTGACGGCAAGTCTGGCCAATGGGCCGCCGGTATCGACACTGGCGCAGTCTGGTATCCGCATGGGCAGCTATGCCACGGCAAAGTACCGGGCGAGCCGGGTGAATTTCAGGGATCACTCGGGGCTTGGATATGGCTCGGCGATCACGCCGGTGGATATGGTGCGTATCCTGTCTGCAAACACGCAACTGGCGCCGCTTTTGAAGACGGTCAACCTGTCGCTGGATAAGAAAAGGCCCTCTCCCGACGGGGTCGAGGTGCGGGCCAAAACCGGAACGCTAAATTTCGTAAGTTCACTGGCAGGATACGTGACCACGCAAAGTGGGCGGAAGCTGAGCTTTTCGATATTCGGCGCAGACACCGCGCGGCGCGATGCTATTCCACCAGAACAGCGCGAACGCCCTTCGGGTGCAAAGGGCTGGTCGCGGCGTTCGCGGCAGTTGCAGAAAGAGCTGATCCGGAATTGGGCGGCGTCGCTTAGTTAGCGGTGCGCGTCACGATACGGGTGCGGATACGCTGCTTGGCTTCGTGGAAGCTGGCCTCGAACCCAAGAATGCGGCTTTGGATGCGCGAACGAACGGGTGCGCGACGCGCACTTTCGCGAGCAGCCAAGATTTTGCCAACAAGCGCGTCAAGGCTGTCTTGTTCGGCCTGATGGAAATTCAGCGTAACAGTTTCGCCCGGGATCTTGATGCAAAGGGCCGGATCCGTTGGCTTTGCATAGTCGACATAGACTTCTTCGATCTCGCGGAAACTGATGACCTGCTCGCGGATAAATGTGCCAGCCGTGCGTTCGGCGCCAAGGCGCAATTCGCAGGCGCGATAGTCGATCTGAAGCGCATTGCGTGGCAGATTGCTGGACTTCCATTTAAAAGCAAGGGCAACGGCGAGGATAAAACCGACCGCAGCAATCTCCTTGAGCGTGCCAGAACTGTCTGCATAAAGCAGCGATCCGGCGATAACCGGCAGGATCAAAACAGAGCCAAGGGCCAGAAAACCAAAGGCGACAATCAGCAGCAGACGGGCGAGGATGCCCTTCTTTGCTTTGGCTTCGGAAATTGTGGTTCCCCAGTCGGATGCCTGATCAAGAAGATCAGCGGGTTCCATATATTGATCTGACATACTTAAAATACTCCTCAACTTGGAACCACATAATCCGGCAATTGGGCCAGAAAATGGTGAAACTTGGGTGGTATCCCGGCGTGTTTGCGCAACGATACGAAACATCGGCGTGATTATTCAGAGTTTGGGGACGATGGTTGCTTGGAGATGATTGCTTAGAACAGACGATGGCGCGCACGCGCACCCGCTTCGATGGCAGCGGCCAAAAGACGGTCGATGTTCAACTCGTACCGCATATCGGCCAGAAGCCTAAGTTCCGTATCGCGGGCCTTTCCATCAGCGGCGGCGACGTCGCAGGCCATGGCATAGGCGGTGTCGATCATGCGTTCTGGAAGGTTTCGGCGAACAAGGTCCCAAAGCATATCAAGGCCGTCCTCATCGGCGAGGATGTCGAAAACGGCGTTGGATACCTCTTTCAGCCGCTCGATCTGATAGTCCTTGAACGCGGGCAAGTGGTTGACCATCCGTTCGATCGACATGAGTTCCGATGTGCGAATTGTCTCGTCTGATGCCGAAACGGCGATCATGACGGCAACAAGGGTGTCTTCAGGCGTGAAATCGGCGGAGGTGAGGGGCACGAGGCGTCCTTTCAGTGGATAAGGGGAATTTATTGACGCGGCACCCCGCCCGCAATAGGACACTGGCCTCTGTACCCGAGGAAAAGATCAATGACTGCGATGCGTGACGCTGCGATGACTGCGAAGGCCTGGCCGTTCGAAGAGGCGCGGCGCTTGCTGAAACGCTATGAGAACAAGCCGCCCGAGAAGGGATATGTGCTGTTCGAGACCGGGTATGGGCCCAGCGGGTTGCCGCATATCGGAACCTTTGGCGAAGTCTTGCGCACAACCATGATCCGCCGCGCTTTCGAGGTGATCAGCGATATTCCAACCAAGCTGATCTGCTTTTCCGACGATCTGGACGGGATGCGGAAGGTTCCGGGCAATGTGCCCAATCAGGAAAAGCTGGCCGAGTATTTGCAGATGCCGCTGACAAGTGTGCCTGATCCGTTTGGTACGAACCCAAGTTTTGGCGACCACAACAACGAAATGCTGCGCCGGTTTCTGGACACCTTTGGTTTCGACTATGAGTTCTATTCGGCGACGGAATTTTACGCATCAGGTCAGTTCGACGAGGTTCTGCGCCGCGCCGCCGAGCGGTACGACGATATAATGGCGGTGATGTTGAAAAGCCTGCGCGATGAACGGCGCGAGACCTATTCGATCTTTTTGCCGCTGCATCCCGAGACGGGCCGCGTGCTGTACGTGCCGATAAAGCATGTCGATGCCAAAGAGGGCACTGTGACATTTGACGACGAGGAGGGGCGCGAATGGACGCTGCCCGTCACCGGCGGCAATGTGAAATTACAGTGGAAGCCGGATTTCGGCGCGCGCTGGGCGGCTTTGGGCGTCGACTTTGAGATGTACGGCAAGGATCACGCGACAAACACGCCGATCTATGACCGGATTTGCCAGATCCTTGGGGCGAAAGCGCCCGAGCATTTTGTTTACGAGCTGTTTCTGGACGACAAAGGCCAGAAGATCTCAAAATCGAGCGGCAATGGCATCTCGATTGACGAGTGGCTGAGCTATGCCTCGACGGAATCACTCAGCTATTTCATGTATCAGAAACCAAAGACGGCCAAGCGGCTGTTTTTCGATGTGATCCCGCGCGCGGTGGACGAGTATCACCAACAGTTGCGCGCCTATCCCGATCAGGATGACGCGGGAAAGCTGGCGAACCCGGTGTATCATATTCACGAAGGCGATGTGCCTGCGTCGAACATGGTGGTGCCCTTTGCGATGCTTCTGAACCTGGCGAGTGTCAGCGGTGCTGAAGACAAGGAAACGCTGTGGGGCTTTATCCGCCGCTATGCGCCAGATGCTTCGCCCGAGACGCACGATCAACTGGACGCGGCGGCGGGATTTGCCGTGCGGTACTTTAACGACTTCGTAAGACCCGAGCGGACTTGCCGGGCACCGGATGACCGGGAACGGGCGGCTTTGGAAGATCTGAAAGCGCGTCTTGAGGCATGGGACGGCGGTCTTGACCCGGAAGAATTGCAATCGATGGTCTTTTCGGTTGGCAAGGATCACGGGTTCGAGCCGCTGCGCGATTGGTTCAAGGCGCTGTACGAGGTACTTTTGGGGGCAAGTCAGGGGCCACGCTTTGGTGGGTTCATCGCGCTTTACGGTGTGACCGAGACGGTTGCGCTGATCGAAAAGGGTCTGTCGGGCGAACTTTAACCTTTCGATTTTTCGATATTGCAATTTTAGCGACCGCGAGACGCGGGGCCTGTGTTTGGCTATGTTGGCTTCAACGAATTTCACATGAGGTCACCACCATGCGCCGCGCTTTTCAACTTACGTTCGTCTGGTTCTTTGCAGTTGCCACTGGGTTCGCCTGGGCCGGTGTAAGCAGCATGGCTGGCGGGCATGCTGTTCCTGAAGGTGTGATCGTTCTGGCCTCGGCTGAGTGACGCCACGTCACGACCAATCCCTTACATTTCCCTATGGAATGACGAATTCTGCCCTCTTTTGGCCTTGATCAGTTGGTTTCAGAGGCACAGGAGGAATGGTTAATGAAACTTGGACTACAACTTACGGTGTGCTGGATGATCGCCATTTCGATCGGCGGTGCTTATGCCGGTATTTCCCTGCTTTCGAACAGCACGGCCACCTACGATGTCGCCGGCTATGAGAGCACGACTTACTACTAAGACCAGCTTTTTCTTGAACCGCTTCGCGCGGACCGCCGTATACTCCCTATAAGGGAGATCATCATGCGGCACAAAATTCATTACATTGCGATACTTCTGACGGCTCTTTGGGCAGGATTGGCGTCTGCCGAAGAAACGCTTGCGCCTGAGCCCGGAATAGAAGCAACGATTGGCGGACAGATCGAGGCGTTTCTTGAAGACGACTTCGCCCGCGCGTTCACTTTTGCCTCTCCTAATATACAGGGCATGTTCGGATCGTCCGAACGGTTTGGACAAATGGTCCGGCAAGGCTATCCGATGGTTTGGCGGCCGGGCGATGTGCAATATCTGGAACTGCGAGACGTGGTGGGAAACCTGTGGCAGCGCGTTTTGATCCGCGATCAGGCCGGTGGAATGCACATGTTGGACTATCAGATGATCGAAACTGCCGAGGGTTGGCGCATCAATGGAGTGCAGCTTTTGCAGGCCCCGGATGTCAGCGCCTGAGGCACCGCACGCATGGTTGATAGCGGGTTAAGCGCCTGCAATTAGCTTTCTGACCCTAGTTCTTCATTTGAAAAGGGTCAGCGATGAACAAGGCGATCACCGACGGATTGATACTTCAGCCGCCGACTTTTGCGGCCGGTTTGAGCGTTTGGTCGAGCGAAGACGGCACGCCGGGATCGGTCACCTATGATACTGTCCCGACATCGGCGGTGGTGCCGGGCGATGCCGATTTCGGCGGGTGCCTGGAACTGCTGAAAACCGACAGCGTTCAGAAAATTCGCCACACCGGAGAAACCCCGATTTTGCCGGGCTGCTATCTGCGGGTGACCGCGCGCGTAAAGGCGATTTCGGGCGCTTTGCCTTCGGTGCGGATTGCAGGCTGGGCAGGACAAGCAGGTGGCGGCCATGTGGGTGCGCTGACCGAAACGGGAGCCAGCGTTCAGCTTACCAACTATGGCGAAGTGGTCGAGATCTCGGCGATCGTCGGGTCGGGGCCGCGGACTGGCGTTGATCTGGTCTGGGGTGCGCCGGTGATTTACGGCCACTTTGGACTGGATCTGACCGGCCCGACGGGCGGGATCGTGCGGGTTGATGATGTTTGGATCGAGGATGTGACCTCGGTCTTTCACCGAACCATGATGGACTGGGTCGATGTGCGGGACTTTGGTGCCATTGGCGACAATGCGACGGACAACACCGCGGCGTTCATTGCGGCCAACACGGCGGCGGCAGGTCGGGGCATTCTTGTGCCTGAAGGCGTTTACCGTCTGGAAGACAACGTGACGTTTGAAACCGACACGCGCTTTGCCGGAACGGTCGCGATGCCGGACGACAAGCATTTGATCCTGCGCCGGAACTTTGATCTTCCGACCTATGCCGCAGCCTTTGGCGACGAAGAGCTAGGCTTTCGCAAGGGATTCCAAGCGCTTTTGGTCTTTGCCGACCACGAGAGTTTTGATCTGGGCGGTCGGCGTGTCGAGGTGACTGCGCCGATTGATATGGCCGCCGCCGCCGGGCAGAACACCTTTGAGATTCGTCGAGTCATTCGAAACGGTCAGTTTAACGTGGTTCCGGGAGCGGCATGGGACACCGATACGCAGACGAGCACGGCAAGCTATGACGCTGGCACGCCGGATCAGCTGACTGCGGTGGCCAATGTGGCGAATATAGCCGTGGGCGCACTGGTCGAAGGAACGGGTGTGGGCCGCGAGGTCTATGTGACCGAGAAGAACGTGGGTGCGGGCACCGTGACGCTGAGCCAGCCCTTGTTCGGCGCCCCCGCCAGCCAGACCTATACGTTCAAGCGGTTTGCCTATGTGCTGGATTTCAGCGGGTTCACAAAGCTTTCAAAGTTCACGCTGACAGACGTTGAAATTCATTGTCAGGGTGTTGCGTCGGGTATTCTGTTGGCTCCGGCGGGGGAGACATTCCATCTGAAGGACAGTTTCGTCACCAAGCCGAAGGATCGCGGTGTCACCAGTCACGGTGTAGGCTGTCAGGACTTGCAGATCGACCGCTGCCATTTTGTGAGCAACGAACAGGCTGTGGCGGCAACGGCGCGGGTTTCGCTGGCGGTGAATGTGAATTCGAACGATGCCAAGATCAGGGACAATCGGTTCCAGCGGTTTGGCACGACGTTGCTGTTGCACGGTAACGGGCATCTGATCGTCGGCAATCACTGGTTTCAGGGCGACAACGTCACGGATGGGCCGCGTGTGGCCGGACTGGTCTTTACCTATCCCAATGTGAAGTCGGTGGTGACGGGCAACTATGTCGACAACTGCTTTATCGAATGGACGAACGAGCATGATGCCGCGCCTGATTTTGCCGCTGAGTTTTCTTTCGGGGGGCTGACGGTGACCGGCAATATTTTCACCGTCAATGACGCGGCAAGCTGGTTTTCGCGGATCGTGGTCAAGCCCTATGGCAGTGGGCATTTCTTGCAGGGGCTGAGCGTGACGGGCAATGCGTTCAAGTCCTTGAACGGAACGACGGACCGGATCGAGAAGGTGGACAACTCGATTGCTGATCTGGTGTTCGGGTCGGTTCGCAACGTGGTCTTTGACGGCAATACATTCAACGGTGTTGGGCAGGTGACACAAAACCCGGTGACTGTGGATTACGATCAGGCAAGCGAGGCCGTGGACTGGACGGTAGATGTGGGGCCTTGGCTTCCTTTTGGCGGCAAGTCGCGCGAAGTGACGGCGCTGGTCACCGAGGGGGCTGTGACAAACGGGGCGGGCGATGATGTGTTCGCCATGCCGTATGTCACGACGGAAGCCGGGACCGGGCAGGATCAGGTCACGCTGACATGGCCCGAGCCGGTCAAGGGTCGGGTTCATGTGACGGCGCGGGTCGACAAGCCGGTTTGAGTTTTGCAGGAATTGTGGGTCTTTACGGTCGCTCTTCGGAGCGGCCGTTTTTGCATGTTTGCGCCAGATCAAGGTGTTTGGGTTGAGTTGGTGCTTTTGTCGGCTTGGGAAAAGCGGAGGAAACGCGCATGTTCAAGAACATTCTTGTACCGGTCGAGCCAAGTCACACAGAACGGCATCAGCAGGCGATAGAGACAGCGCGCGCGCTGGCGGATGATGATGCAGTGATCACAGCGATCACCGTGATCGAGCCTGTGCCTGGCTATTTTGCGATGGCCGAAAGCATGCCTGACATTCAGATAAAGGCCAGCAAATCTACGCTGACCGAACTGAAGAAGTTCGCAGGTGACGATGCTCGGATTCAGGCGAAGGTTCTGCATGGTCACGCGGCGACCGAGATCAACGGCTATGCCGAACGCGAGGGGATCGATTGCATCGTCATTGCCTCGCACAAGCCCGAGTTCGCCGATTATTTCCTTGGGTCCACGGCCGCCCGCGTTGTGCGGCATGCGCCCTGTTCGGTGCTTGTGATCCGCTGACCGTATTGAGCGCGCAGGCGCGCGCGACTTTGCCCGTCATTGGCCTTTGGCCTCTTCCTTGGCGCCGGGCTTGGCCCGTCGCAGTAGGGCTCTGCCCCGCGCGCTGACGCGCGCTCCCCGGAGTATTTGAAGATCGATGAAGGGGGTTTGCGCAGAGCCTCCCGATTGCGGTAAGCCTTCGGAAGGGTTGGTCTGGAGGGGTTGGTGTTTGGCGATCCGTTGATTTGGATTCTGATTTTGCCCGGCATGGTGCTGGGTGGATTGGCACAGTCCTGGGTGAAATCCAATCTTATGAAATTCTCGAAAGTACCGCTTCGGCAGGGCCTGACCGGGGCTGAAGTGGCGCGGTATATTCTGGATGCCAAGGGGTTGCGGGAGGTGGCGATTGAACCCGCGCGCGGTGTTCTGAGCGATCATTATGATCCACGCGGCAAGGTTTTGCGGCTGAGCGAGGCGGTCTATGGCGTGCCGTCAATTGCGGCGGCGGGCATTGCAGCGCATGTGGCGGGGCATGCCATTCAGGACGCAGAAGATTACCTGCCACTTGAGGCGCGGAGTGCGATTGTGCCTTTCGTGAAGGCTGGTTCGACGGCGGCACCCTTGGTGTTTTTCGGCGGGCTGATGATTGGCTCGCAGCCCATCATGTGGGCAGGTGCGCTGATGTTCGGGGCATCGTCGCTGTTTGCAGTGATCACCTTGCCGGTCGAGTTTGATGCCAGCCGACGGGCGCTGAAGCATCTGGAGGGTATGGGCATCCTCAGCGACGGGGGCGAGATGGAAGGTGCACGTCGAGTGCTGCGGGCGGCTGCCTGGACATACGTGGCCGCAGCGGTGGCCGCTGTTGGCAGTTGGGCGATGTATCTGTTGCTGAGCCGGCGACGGTAAACACGGGCGATGATCAGGTCTGAGTGCTGGTCATCAGTGCCATGGCGGCAATGGCGCAGAAGATGCCAGCCACTTCGCGCAATCCCATCGGTTCATCAAAGACCAGCGCGCCGATCAGAAAAAGCGCAATCAGCGTCAGCATTGAATAGGCGACCGCTGCTTGGCCCAGAGTGACGTGGCGCATGGCAAAGAACCAAAGAACAGCAGAGGCCGCGTAGAGGGTTGCGCCCAGATACATCTGTGGTGAGGCCAGCGTGGCGCGATCGGCGGCGAGTTTGATGAATAGATCGCCGAGGATCACCACAAGTGCAGTGAATAGCGAGAATAGAAGGCCGTAGAACAAGGCCATGGGAACCTCGTGGTGCTTTGAATGTGATGCGAGTTTCGGTCATGGCGGAGTGCTTTGTCAAAGGGGTCGTGGGTTTCGTGAATGCTGCGTGAGTGGCTTTTCAAATGCGTCATCTGCGCTAATCTTTCGCCATGCGCCTGATTTTTGCCCTCATGCTTTTGGGAACCCCCGCCGCAGCCTGGGAGGCGTTTTCAACGGGGTCTGTCTGCCTGCTGACGCACACGACGGACGAGGCCCGGGTGACGGTGCGCCATGACCCAAGACAATTCGTGCCCTATGCGATCGAGATTGCGCGGTCGGCGAGCGTTTGGAAGCCCGCCCCCACTTTCGTCATACAGTTCGAAGGCCCCGCCCGGCTGACCATCACGACCGATGACCACCAGTTGTCCAGAAATGGATCAGCGCTGACGGTGACCGATCAGGGGTTCGGCAATGTGTTGGCGGGGATCGCCTTGAACTATATAGCCGTTGCGGTGCTGGGCGATCAGGCGCTGTTCATCCCGCTAAGCGGGGCCGCGCCCGAGGTTGCGAAGTTTCAGGACTGTCTGTCGGCCAGCGGCGTCTGAGCTTTGGCTTGACCCTGCCTTGTCGGCCCCGCAGGTTTGGTCGGTAACCAAGGAGCCGTTCATGCCTGATTTTCATCTTTTTGCGAAGGGCCCCCGCCCGGTGGCACCCTTTTCACATGCGGTCGAGGCCGATGGCTGGGTGATCCTGACCGGGCAAATGCCGACGGACCCCGAGGCGCCGGATGCGGCTTTGCCCGAAGGCGTTGCGGCGCAGACGGCGCGGGTGATGGACAATCTGGCGCTGATCCTTGCCGAATTGGGGTTGGAACTGAGCCATGTGGTGCAGTGTCGGTGTTATCTGACCGAGTTTGACCGAGACTTTGCGGCCTTCAACGAGGTGTATCAGGGGTACTTTGCGGAAGACCGGCGGCCCGCGCGGACAACGATCGGGGTCACAGCTTTGGCGGTTGGCGCTTTGGTCGAGGTTGACTGCGTCGCGCGCCGCCCATGACCACAGACCCGTTTCGCCCGGTGGATGACGACGCGCGTGCTTTGGCGCACCGTCTGATGGCCGAGGCGCGGCATGGGGCGCTGGGCGTGCTAAACGACGGCGTACCAGTGGTGACGCGGGTGGCTTTGGCGCCTGTTGCGGGGGCCTTGCTGACGCTGGTGTCTGATCTGGCGCCGCATACCGGGGCGCTGCGGGAAAACCCGGTAGCATCATTGCTGATCGGTGAGCCGGGGCGGGGCGATCCACTGGCACATCCTCGGATCACGCTTCAGGTGCGGGCCGAGTTTTTGGAGAAAACAGAGGAGGTAGCGCGCACCTATCTGGCAGCGCAACCAAAGGCGCAGCTATACATCGGTTTCGATGATTTTCACTTGGTGCGCTTGGTGGTCGACCACGCTGCCTTGAACGGCGGGTTTGGAAAAGCCTATCGGTTAAGTGCTGCAGATTTGTCGCGAGAGAGCCGATGAGAATAGCGGTTTTTGTACTCGCGGCACTGCAGATCGCCTTGTTCATATTTGTGGCCTTAAGCTTCGCCGAAATTGGAGCAGGGGGCTTTGTCACTCTGGGCGGCATCATCATGGCAGTGCTTCTGGCCCCTGCGCTTATTCTGGCGATAAACCGGCGCGCGTTGGGCATCGCGCTGGGCTTGATCATTTTGTCATGGCCGATCCTGTTGCTTGGATTGGGCATGTTCTGATGAACCGCGAAGACTTCAACGCCTTTTGCGGCACGATGAAAGCGACGTCGCATGTCGTGCAATGGGGCAATTCGGATGTGTGGAAGGTGGGCGACAAACTTTTCGCTGTCTGCGGCTGGAACGACGGGCGCGATGCCTTCACGTTCAAAGTTGGTGAGATCGCGTTCGAGGTGCTGGGCGACGAGCCGGGCATCCGGCCTGCGCCCTATCTGGCATCACGCGGAATGAAGTGGCTTCAGGTGTACGAGGAGGGGGCATTGAGCGAGGCGTCGCTGCGCGAGCATATCAAAGAAAGCTATCGCCTGGTCGTCGCGGGGATGACCAAGAAGAAGCGTGAAGAGTTGGGGCTTTAGCTTCGGCCTTAGCCGGTCGATTTCAAGCCCAAGCCACGCATTTATCGCCTTGATCACTTGGTTTCGCGACTGGCTGGTGAAGCCGGATTCCATCGGATAGCGGCCATCCTCGGTCAGAAGTGTGATGCGTTCCAGACGGCTGCCATCGCTCCAGTTGCCTTCGTCAGCCGCGCGGCGGATTTCTCTGAGCGGTCGTGTCCATGTTCTGGCGCCGGTGATGCGGCGAATGTCGTGGGTGAAGGTGCTATTGGCGCGGTCAAAGGTGAAACGTTGAAACGGGGCGAAATGCCAGCCGACCCCAAGCGCCCCCGCTCCAAGCAACCCCACGAGGAGCCTTTCGGCCCAGCCGCCTTCGACCAGTCCCAGCAACGCCGAGATTAACGCAGCGCCGCCCAGAATGCCGAAGGCAAGCCAAAGAAACCATGGCCGGTCTTCGATCACCAGCCGGTCGGGTGAGGTTTCTGTGACTTTCATGGGGGGGAAATAGCAGATTTCGCGGATGCGTGCAGGTCTGAACTGGAACACGGGCCAATCTTCTTGAGCGCGTGTGCCTCCTGGTCATCGCGTGGACGACCAAGAAAAGGCGAGCCTAACAGAGGTTTTAGCGGTTTTTCACCAATTCATCGACCGAGGCAACGCCATCATCGCCAACCGAGGTGAAGTTGATTGTGATCGTGTCACCAGCAGCCAGATCGGCAGGGATCCGCGTTTCCGGGTTCAGCTGCCAGACGGTTTTGTCGTCCATGATGATGACGTCGGCCTGCCGGTCAAAGGCCAGAACGGTGCCGGTGGTTTCGTCGGCAAATACAGGTGTGGCTGCCAGAACAGCAGCGGCGATCAGGATGCGCATAAGCTTAGACTTTTCTAAAGAGGAAAAGCGCTCTGGGGGTCGTCATGGCCCTTGCAGCCGCCGAACGGAGCCTCGTCGTTCGGATGCTGTGAATTAGGTGCAAATTAAAGCGCGTACAAGTGGGTGCGTGAAAATATCTTGGCGCAGCGATGGCGGCGATTTAAAGAGCTTGAGCGCGAGTTTTCGGTTACTACACTTCACCTATGATGGTACCCGTCTTTCTTCTTATCACCTCGCTGGTATGCGCGCTCGCTACGGTCCTGATCTGGGGTCCAGTTCCAAGTACTCCACTTTTGATGTTCGTGCTTTGCGGGGTCGCAGCACTTGGCATTCTGCTTCGGGCAAAGGCGCAGGCACCGACGCGCAATTGGATCGTCGTCGACGGATCGAATGTTTTGCATTGGGAGCGCGAGACGCCGGACATCCAAAGCCTGGTCCACGTCATCGGCGCGCTGAAGTCCGAAGGGTTTGTGCCGCTTGTCTGGTTCGATGCCAACGCGGGCTATCTGATCGGCGACCGATATTTGGGCCCTGCTCCTTTGGCGCGGCTGATCGGTCTTGCTGCGCATCAGGTCTTTGTCGCCCCAAAGGGCACGCCCGCCGATCCGCTGCTGTTGCAGGATGCTGTGAAGCTGAAGGCGAGGGTGGTGACGAATGATCGCTTCCGGGACTGGGTGGATGATTTTCCGCAGATCCGCGAGGAGGGGTTTCTTGTGCGGGGTCGGATGCAGAAGGATGCGTTTGAGCTGGAGTTGTCGCAGTGAGGTTTAGACGTTTGTGAACACCCATCCTACGCTTGCTTGCCCACTATCGCATGACCAGCACGGAACAGGCCGCGTGCCGGACAATCCGCGCAGCGGTCGATCCCAGAAAGTAATCGGCCAGCCCGGGTTTGTGCGAGGCGATCAGGATACAATCGATGTTATGGTCCTTTGCATAAGCGAGGATCTGATTGGCAGCGTGTCCGTGAAGCAGCACAGTATGGATCTCGGACTTCGGTCCGACATAGCGCCGGAGTTGCCCAAGCGCCCGTGCGCCAGCCTGCTCTTTCAAAGCTGGGGGTAGTTCGTCCTCTGGAAAAGTGCCCTGTATGGGTTCGATAACCGTCAGCGCGGTGATGTCGCCGGTCGGATCTGCAAGTTGGCGCGCCAGAGCCAGCGCCTGTTGATGCTTTTCATCATGCGTGGGTTCGACCGCGACAAGGATGTTTTTGAACATTTTCCCCTCCGTTTATCCGTACATTCAATCAGGGAAGAGAAACCCACGCATTGATCCAACGCAAATCGTCGCGAGGCGGGCAGGTGACCGAATGGCCGTCTCTGTGCTAGTCTTGTGCGGTAGGAGGACGCGAGCCATGCTCAAAATCGACCCAGCCATGCACTGCCAGACGGTGATCACGACCTTCGAATGCTCGCCCGGAACCTGCGCCGATTTGCTTGAGGCCCTGCAATCTGCATACGCCAAGTTCATTTCGGCCCAGCCGGGCTTCATCGCTGCCGGTCTGCATGTGAACGACGCGCAAACCCGGATTGCGAATTACTCGCAATGGGCGCGGCGTGAGGATTTTCAGGCGATGCTGCGAACGGACGAGATGCGGAAACGCAACCGCGAGATCGCCACGCTGTGCACCCGGTTCGAGCCGGTGATGTACGAGGTGGCGGGGGTGTTTTAGGCGGTTTAGTTGGTGAGGAGGGGGTGAATGCAGAGGGATGCGTTTTAGTTGGAGTTGGGGGAGTGAGGAGGCGATATGCTGAAAGGGGAGGGTCATGGCGCTAGACATATTGATCCTTCCATTTGGTATGATATTTAACTTTTCCATTTTAAAGGCTTTTTGGAAAAATTGTATGAACTATACTCTCTTCATTGACGAAAGCGGTCAATCAGGAATCAAGAAAATTCAAACTGCCGAAGTTCGCGGTTCCTCGCGATATATGACCTTAGGAGGTGTGCTTATTCCAAATGTATGTCTTGATGATCACAATAACCAATTGAAAGATCTGACAGAAAAATTTGGGAAGCCAAGCCTGCATTGCAGCCGACTAAATCACGATCAAATTTGCCGATTCGCAAAGGATGCATCAAATTTGAAATCAAGATTTTTTGGTATGATCTCTCTAAAGGAAACTCTGCAAGATTATGGCGAAGAAATTGAGAACGATGACAAAAAATACTACAATAAGTGTGCTCAGTACTTGCTTGAACGCGTGGGAATGTTCATGGCGGAAAGCGAAATTCAACCGAATAACCTGTCGGTTGTGTTTGAGAGTGGGAATTTTGAATATTCGAAATTACGCGGCTTGATTTCTGCCTGCAGGAAGAACCCGATACGTCCAGCGTCGAAGTACTTATCTTACATTAGCCCATGGGCCATTGGCGCCAAGCCGAAGAGTGAAGAACCCTTGCTTCAGTATGCTGATCTTATTGCTCATTCATTATTTCGATGTGTTGATGATGCTTTATCTAGGCATGGAGTTCAGGAAACGAGGTACTTAACCGAGATCAAGAGCAACTTTTGGTCCGATAAAAATACCGGTCTGATTGTTGGAAAAGGCATCTATTGCGTTCATAGTCTCAAGGATATTAAAGTGAATGCTGAGGTCTTTGCGATGCTAAACCAGTTAAAACCCGAATAACAGTTTACCGCCTCCCCGGCCGAGACTTCCCGCCCCTCTGACCAGCCCGCCCACCCGTTGACCGGCCCGGCATCTTCGTCGCCACTTCCACCGCCTCTTCCACCACCGATTGCCGCGCCAGTGGATCGTCCGCAATCGTCAGCTCGACCGTTTCCAAGCCGCTTCACCTCGTCCCGCAAACGCGCGGCTTCCTCGAACTCGAGATTCTCGGCGGCCTTGCGCATCTCGATCCGCAAGCCCTCCAGATGCGCCGCCAGATTCGCGCCGACCAAGGGTTTGTCGATCTTGGCGGTGACACGGTTCATGTCGACGTCGCCTTTGTAGAAGCCGGACATGACGTCATCGACGTTCTTCTTGATCGTCGCGGGCGTGATGTCGTGCTCGATGTTATAGGCGATCTGCTTGGCGCGGCGGCGGTCGGTTTCGCCCAAGGCACGCTCCATCGAGCCGGTGATGCGGTCGGCGTACATGATGACGCGGCCATCGACGTTACGCGCAGCACGGCCAATGGTCTGGATCAGCGAGGTCTCAGAGCGCAGGAAGCCTTCCTTGTCGGCGTCCAGAATGGCGACCAGCCCGCATTCGGGGATGTCCAAGCCTTCGCGCAGAAGGTTGATGCCGATCAGCACGTCGAAGGCACCAAGACGCAGGTCGCGCAGAATCTCGATGCGTTCCAGCGTGTCGATGTCGGAATGCATATAGCGGACCTTGATGCCCTGTTCGTGCAGGTATTCGGTTAGATCCTCGGCCATGCGTTTGGTCAGCGTGGTGACCAGCGTGCGCATTCCGGCGGCGGTGACTTTGCGGATTTCGTCCATCACGTCATCCACCTGAGTGGCGACGGGGCGGATTTCGACCATGGGGTCCAGAAGGCCGGTAGGGCGGATGACCTGTTCGGTGAAGACGCCGCCGGTCTGTTCCAGCTCCCACGCCGATGGGGTGGCCGAAACGAAGACCGATTGCGGGCGCATGGCGTCCCATTCTTCGAACTTCAGCGGTCGGTTGTCGGTGCAGGAGGGCAGGCGGAAGCCGTGTTCCGACAGCGTGACCTTGCGGCGGTAGTCGCCCTTATACATCCCGCCGATCTGCGGGATCGAGACGTGGGATTCGTCGGCGAAGACGATGGCGTTGTCGGGGATGAACTCGAACAGGGTGGGGGGCGGCTCGCCCGGTGCGCGGCCCGTCAGATACCGCGAATAGTTCTCGATGCCGTTGCAGGACCCCGTCGCCTCGATCATCTCGATGTCGAAATTGGTGCGCTGTTCCAGACGCTGGGCTTCCAGCAGTTTGCCTTCGTCGACCAATTGCTTGAGCCTCATTTTCAATTCGGCGGCGATTTTCTTGACGGCTTGCTTCAGCGTGGGCCGCGGCGTGACGTAGTGCGAGTTGGCATAGATGCGGACACGCTCGAAGGTATCGGTTTTCTCGCCTGTCAGCGGGTCGAACTCGGTGATCTTCTCGATGTCGTCCCCAAAGAAATCGAGCCGCCACGCGCGGTCATCAAGGTGGGCGGGCCAGACTTCCAGAATGTCGCCGCGCACCCGGAAGCAGCCGCGTTGAAAGCCAGCGTCGTTACGGCGGTATTGCTGAGCGACCAGATCGGCGATGACTTTGCGCGGGTCATGTGGTTGGCCGACATGCAGGTCCTGGGTCATGGCGCCGTAGGTTTCGACCGAGCCGATACCATAGATGCAGGACACCGAAGCCACGATGATCACGTCGTCGCGTTCCAGAAGCGCGCGGGTGGCCGAGTGGCGCATCCGGTCGATCTGTTCGTTAATCTGCGCCTCTTTTTCGATGTAGGTGTCCGACCGCGCGACATAGGCTTCGGGCTGATAGTAGTCATAGTAGGACACGAAGTATTCGACGGCGTTGTCAGGGAAGAAGCCTTTGAACTCGCCGTAAAGCTGGGCAGCCAGCGTCTTGTTAGGGGCCAGAATGATGGCGGGGCGTTGGGTTTCTTCGATCACCTTGGCCATTGTGTAAGTCTTGCCGGTGCCGGTGGCACCCAGCAGAACTTGATTTTGCTCGCCGTCCTTTACGCCGTTCGACAGTTCAACGATGGCCGTTGGCTGGTCGCCGGCGGGCTGAAATTCGGTATGCATGACAAAGGCCTGACCGCCTTCGAGTTTTTCTCGGGTCCGGACATCGGGGGCGGGCGAGTTGAGAATCGGTTGGGGCGAAGACATTTTTGGGGCGATTCCTTTGGGTCCTTAAGATTTGATCTCTATTTGTTCTGGTTCAAGAGGTAAACGCACCCAAAGCCAAGGATCCTGACAGCCCAATGTTAGGAAGCGTTTCGAATGGGTTAGCCCAATATACAACCATAGATAGAAAAGTAGCTTGTCGTATATCTCTTACCGTGCAACAAAGTACCCCTAAGCAGCAGAACGGGTTGTCGGCCGGACGTCGCGACCCACCCACCCCTCGCTCCTCGATGGCCGGCCGACGCTCTGTTAACCCGCTCTTGATCCTTTCCCCGTTTTCTCCGATAGCTTTCACAGGAAAGGTTTCATCATGACCGCACGTATTTTTCGCCCCGCCAAATCTGCTATGTCCTCGGGCATGGCCAAGACCCATGACTGGGTGCTTGAATTTCCCAACGAGACGGGACGCGATGTTGATCCGCTGATGGGCTGGACGTCGTCTTCGGACACGCAAGCGCAGGTGCGCATGCGGTTCCCGACCAAGAAAGCGGCTTTGGACTATGCAAAAGAGCGCGGTATTGACGCCGTGGTGACTGAACCGAAGCCGCGCAAGCCCAACATTCGCAAGGGTGGATACGGCGAGAATTTTGCGACCGATCGCAAGGGCGCTTGGACACACTAGCCGCTGATATCCGCGCGGTCGATCCGACGGATCCCGCGATTGCGCCGCTGATCAAGCGGCACCTGACTTTGATGCATGCCTCGTCGCCCGCCTGCAGCGTGCATGCGATGGATGCCGCGCGGCTCGCTGAATCTGGCGTTCGGTTCTTTGCTGCATTTGAGGCGGGCGAGGCTGTGGCGATGGGCGCGCTGAAGCTGCTGTCTGACGGGCATGGCGAATTGAAGTCGATGCATGTGCGCGACGATCAGCGGGGCCGGGGGCTGGCGGATGAAATTCTGAGGCGGCTGGTCGATGCAGCAAGTGCCGCCGGGATCAACCGGCTTAGTCTTGAGACCGGAAGTCAGGATGCTTTCGCCCCGGCGCGTGCGTTTTATGCGCGGCATGGATTTGAAGACTGCGCACCGTTTGAAGGCTACGTCGAAGATCCAAACTCGGTGTTCATGAGCCGGTCACTTTAGCCAGCGGCGACGCTTCGGCGTAGCAGCCCATTCCGAAGAACAGGAGCCACCATGCCACTGACCCCGGAGATTGAAACGCAACTTATCAACCTTGTGCGCCGCGTCGCAAAGGCCGAGATCATGCCGCGCTTTCGCCGACTGCCGTCGCAGGATGTGCGGGCAAAATCGGGACCCGAGGATTTGGTGACCGAGGCGGACTTGAGGGCCGAGGCCGCCATTACTGCTGGCGTTCGTGAGCTATTGCCGCAAGCACTGGTGATCGGCGAGGAAGCCGTCTCGGAAGACGCGACGATGCTTGATGGTCTGGGTGCGGCCGAACTGGCGGTGATCATCGACCCGGTGGATGGGACGTGGAATTTTGCCAAGGGGTTGGCCACCTTCGGTGTGATCCTTGCGGTTACTGAACGTGGGCGGACGATCTTTGGTCTGCTGTATGATCCGGTGTTGGACGACTGGATCTGGACGCGTGCCGGTGGGGGGACGTGGTTTCAGCAAGCGGATGCAGATCCGGTGCGCCTGACAATAAGCGGCACACCGGAATTGGAAGACGCCGTGGGCTTTGTTCCGCTGTTTCTCTTTCCGCTTGAAACCCGCATGGCATTGGCGGGCGCCATTCCGGGGTTTCGCCGCATCTGGTCGGTGCGCTGTTCGTGCCACGAATATCGCCTTATGGCGCAGGGTCATGCCGACTTCTGCCTGGCCGGATCGCTGAACCCCTGGGACCATGCCGCCGGGGCGCTTGCCGTCGAGGAAGCGGGTGGCGCTGTAGGTCTTCTGGATGGGCGCGACTATACGGCGGCAATGACATCGGGCGGCTACTTGGTTACCGCGAAATCGGCGGAAACGCTGCGCCGGATCCAAGCGGCATTCGGACCGCTCATTTCCTGACACTGCCGCTTGGATGGAAACGGACTGTGGCAAAACCGTACCGTTGCGAATCGCTTGCTTCGTGCGTTGCAATTTTTTGGAGTTTTGGCAGCCGGTCTCGCGTATGAGCAAATTGCCTATCTAAGCAGAGAAAGAAGGACACATGGCTGGTAAGTTTGAAATTTTCAAAGACAAGAAGGGCGAAACCCGTTTTCGTCTGAAGTCCGGCAATGGCCAGATCATTCTGGCAAGCGAAGGCTATAAGCGGAAGGCAAGCGCCATGAATGGCGTCGAGTCTGTTCGCAAAAACAGCCAGATCGACGAACGCTTCGAGCGCAAGGAAACCAGAGCTGGCAAGGCGCGGTTCAACCTGCGTGCCCGCAACGGTCAGGTGATCGGAACGTCGGAAAGCTACGAATCCGTAAAAGCGCGCGACAACGGAATTGCATCTGTTGCCAAGAATGCGCCGGGCGCCAAGGTCGACGACCAGACCGCCTGAGAGTAAGCGACGCCTGCGGGCGACGCAAAAGGGGGCCTTTTCAGGCCTCCTTTTTTTGCGCAGATTTCTTGGGTCTCAGTCCGAGGCAATACTGCGCAGAAGGAACTCGATCATCTGTTCGATGCGTTCCAGCGGCACGCCCGAGATGCGGCGTTCAAGTCCCAGAAGGACAATGCCGTGCACCGAAGAAAACAAGGTGCGTGTCCGAAGATCGATTTCGGCTGCGTCCGCTTTGGGGTCGAGTTCCGAGAGCGGGCCCGAGATAATGGAAAAGAGCCGCCCCAGTTCTTCCATGTACCATTGAGGCACCGCGCTTTCGGCGGTCATCTCGACTTCGAAGAGGGCGCGCCAAAGGTTCGGGTCTTTGGCAGCAAAGCTTAGGTATCCGCGGGCCATCAGCACTAGCCGCTCCACCGGTGGCCCATCGGCACGTGTTGCCACGGCAGCCGACACATCGGCACCAAGCCGATGAAAAGTGCGCCCGTTGACCGCCAGTGCCAGCCCGGTCATGTCATCGAACACATTATAGATCGCCCCTACCGCGCAACCGGCCTGTTCGGCCAAAGATCGCGCGCGCAGCGAGGCAAGGCCATTCTCTCGGATTTCGGCTTCGGCGATGTCGATAAGTTTCTCGCGAAGTTCTGCGCGGCGTTTTTCAGTATCACGGGCCAAGGGGAGTTCTCTGCTTTCTGAACGGTGTTCATCACACTAGTATGTGGCAACCTGCTTGCCAACCCGTATTGTCGCGGACAATAACGATGCCAAGCGGTCCCGTAGCTCAACTGGATAGAGCAGCTGACTTCTAATCTGCAGGTTCGGGGTTCGAAGTCCTCGCGGGATCGCCACATATATAGGGGGGAACGCACCCATGAAGATGAGTGATGAGCGGGTTATTGCAGCGGATCAGGCAACGGTTTGGGCTGCATTGCTTTCGCCCGAGGTGTTGAAGGCCTGCGTGCCGGGATGCCAGGAAATGACGGGATCAGCCGCTGAGGGGTTTGAGGCCACCGTGGTCCAGAAGGTCGGGCCGGTGAAGGCGACGTTCAAGGGTGCCGTGACCTTGTCCGAGATGGACGAGCCGAATTACCTGACGCTGACCGGCGAAGGCAAAGGCGGCGCCGCGGGGTTTGCCAAAGGCAGTTCCAGCGTGCGGTTGACGCCCGTCGAAGGCGGGACGCAGATTGTCTATGAAGTCGATGCCAGTGTCGGCGGCAAGCTGGCACAACTTGGCAGCCGGATCATCGACAGCTTTTCCAAGAAGATGGCCGACCAGTTCTTTGAGCGTTTTCAGGCTGTCATCGAAGGCACCGATGGCGACGAACCCGAGGACGGCGGCGAGAAAAAGGGATGGTTGGGACGGTTGCGCGGCTGACGCAGGTTGGTGCGGCGTGCTTTTGAAAACTGGTGTGAGCCGAAGGCGCTCATTTTGATTATGGGTTCAGGCCGACGCTTTGCAGCACGGCTTGAACATATGTTTCCGCCACTGCATCGCCATCCAAACGCCCGCCTTCGCGGAACCAGACCGTCACACCAGTAAGCATTGCCAGGATGCCTCGGGTCGTCACCGCCGCGTCACCGATCCGGAATGCCCCCTCGGCCACGCCTGCATCAAGGATATCCCGCAACACCTGTTCATAGGCATGGCGAAGCGGAAGCACGGCGCTGCGGCCGTCTTCTTCAAGGCTGCGAACTTCCATATACGCCAGGAACACATCGTCCGGGTGGTCAATGTGATAGGTCACATGAAACCGGGTGAAGGCCTCCAGCCGTTTGGCCGGACCTTCCGTCGGCCTTACGGTCGATTGCAGGGCATCCAGCAGACGTTCCATGTGGCTGACCATCAGTTCAACCAACAGGACCTGTTTGCTGGCGAAGTGGTTATAGATCGCACTTTGGCGCACGCCGACTGATCCCGCGATGTCGCGCATCGAAACGCCTTCATACCCCCGCTGCGCAAAAAGCCTGCGCGCGTGGTCCAGCAGTTCGGCTTTGGTATTTGTGCGGGCGACCGCAGGTTCGGGCATGTAAGGTCCGGTGCAAGAACGAATGTTCACACACCTTAGTCACTGATCCATGTCTGTGAAAGTCTTGGTGTCAGCCTGCGTCCAGAGCTTGCGTGATCGCCTGTGTCAGCATTTTTCCGCCCGCAGGTTTTTCGACGAAAATATAGGATTTCGCCAGATTTGGCATATCAAGCGCGCTTCCCGAGGTCAGAATAACCGGGACATCCTGGCTGAAAGCGACATTCAATGCAGCCTCGCAGGTGTCACCATTCAGCCTGAGGTCAAAGATGCACAGATCAAAGCCGTCATCGTTCAGCGCGGCAATTGCGTCTTCGTTATTGACGACATGGCGGACAGAGGCATAGCCAGCATGTCGCAACACGTCCAAGGTAAGTGCACCCAATTCAAGGCTGTCCTCCAGCAGAAGGATCGTAGTGTCTGACACGGAAGAATCCCTCATGGGTTGAAAACACACTACACGATTTATGCTGCAAAATCTACTCAAGGTTGTGTGCGCACGGTCGAATTAATCTGGCGGCTGGACTTCGGACAGCACATAGTGAAACCTTTAGGCAGGGTCGCACACGTGAAGTCTTTGTTTGTACATCAAAATTGTCCGGGCCAGTTCCGGCACCTTGCGCCTGCGCTGGCAGGCGACGGGCATGAAGTGGTGTTCATCGGGCAGAAAAACAAACCGACCCCACCCGGTGTGAAGCGATTAGAGTACGAGCCGCACCGCAAGGTAACGCCCAAGATCCACCCCTATCTGGCAGGCACCGAGGCGGCAGTTTTGAACGGTCAGGCGGTGGCGCGGCTTGGGTTTTCGTTGAAGGCCAAAGGGTTTCAGCCGGATGTCATGATCGGGAACCCCGGCTGGGGCGAAACCTTGTTTCTGAAAGACGTGTGGCCCGATGTGCCACTTATTTCGCTTTGCGAGTTCTATTATAACGGTCGCGGCTCGGACGTTGGTTTCGATCCCGAGTTCAGCACCGGCCCAGATGCTTTGTTGCGCTCGCGCGCCCGCTCGGCGCAGCATCTTTTGGCGATCGAGGCGGCTGATCTGGCGTACAGCCCGACCACATGGCAGCGGGCACAATTCCCCTTGGCCTACCGCGACAGGATCCGCGTGATTCATGACGGCATCGACGTCGACGCCATTCGCCCGGATCCAAGGGCTCAGTTTAGCTTACCGAACGGAACCGTGCTTGGCACGGCGGACGAGGTGCTGACCTATGTGTCCCGCAATCTTGAACCCTACCGCGGGTTTCATTCTTTAATGCGGGCCTTGCCGGGTATTCTTGAACAGCGCCCCAAGGCGCAGGTTGTCATCGTTGGCGGCGACGAGGTCAGCTATGGCGGCAGACCCAAGGACGCCACCTCGTGGCGCGAAAAGATGCTGGCCGAAGTGGGGCCTTTGCCGGACAGAGTACATTTTACCGGGCGTATTCCGTATCAGGATTATCTGACGCTTTTACAGGTCTCTTCGGTGCACCTTTATCTGACCTATCCCTTCGTTCTCAGCTGGTCGATGCTGGAAGCAATGGCCGCCGGGGCATTTGTCATCGGGTCAAAAACGCCGCCCGTCGAAGAGGTTATCGAAGACGGACGCAACGGCTGGCTGGTCGATTTCTTTGACACCACGGCAATGGTGAAACGGGTCGCCGAGGCGCTGGCATGGAGCAACGACATGCAGGTTCTGCGCGCGGAAGCCCGGGAAACAGTTGTGACCCGATACGCCCTGGCAGATTGCCTGGCTAAACAAAAAGCCTTGATTGTTGATGCAGTAACCCGGCCTTAACCCTATCGGTCCAGAACTCGCCAGGCGACAGAACGCGTCGGGATGAGCAATGAGCAACGACACGATTTACGGCGGAAGCGGGAACGACACGATCTTTGCGGGGATCGGCAACGATCTTGTGTCAGGTGGTGTTGGCGATGATGTCATCTTCGATGGGGCCGGCAACGACACGATCTTTGGCGATGCAGATGATGACATCTTCTGGCTGGCTAGCGGATCGAACGATGGCGCCGACAGCCTGAATGGTGGAACTGGCAATGATACGCTGAACGAGGATTTGTCGGCCGAGGTGGCTCAGTCCATTTCGATCTTCGTGAATCTGGGGCAGGGCACGCATTACATAGTTGAGACACCCGGTATCGGCGTTGACACCCTTGCAGGCATCGAAAACTATGTCCTGATCGGTGATTTCAACGTCACTGCGGTGGGCGACGCGCTTGCCAATATTCTGGCTAGCGACGAAGGCAACGATTCCCTTTCGGGACTTGCGGGCAACGATTATCTCATCGGTGGCGCCGGGAACGATACGCTTATCGGCGGCAGCGGTGCAGATACGCTGTCAGCTGGCGAAGGCAACGACATCATTTTTGTCGACAATTTTGGCGACGTCGTGGACGGCGGCGATGGAATCGACCGTGTGGTCTATGATGTCGGATCGCCGCTTGAGGTCGATCTTGCAAGCTGGAGCGGGGTTGAGCGTGTCGATGGCGGCAATGGGGCCGACACAATCACGGCAGCTGGATACAACATTGCCCTGAGGCTTGTCGGCAATGGCGGCAACGACAGCCTGACCGGCGGCAATGAGGAAGACACGCTGGAAGGTGGTGCCGGTGACGACACACTGATCGGTGGCGCAAAGAAAGACTTCCTGTTCGGAAATGGTGGTGCCGATCGGATGGAAGGCGGGCAGGGCAACAACTTCTTCTATGTCGATGACAGCGGTGATGTTGTGATCGGCGGCAGCGACACCGACCGCGTGATTATTGACAACAGCGCAGGCGTAAATCTGTCGCTTGCGGGCTGGTCGGGGGTCGAACGGATCGACGGCGATACCGGTAACGACCGCGTGGATGCCTCGGGCATGACAACGGCAATTCGGCTTCAGGGCGACGCAGGTGCGGATACGCTGATCGGTGGGTCGGATAATGACGCAATCTTCGGCAACGCCGGCAACGACAGTCTGACCGGCAACAACGGGATCGACATTCTTGTAGGCGACGCAGGGTCCGACACTATGGATGGCGGCGAAGGCGACGACGTTTTCTTCATCTCGGAGAATGGCGATGTAGCCATCGGCGGCGGTGGTCTGGATCGTGCGCGGCTGGAAGTCGGTGTGACTGCAATCAACCTGAGCTTATCGGGTTGGAGCGGCGTTGAAAGGCTGAATGCTTCCACCGGAAACGACACGATTGATGCCTCCTCCCAGACCGGGGCGATGTCGATAAACGGCAACGCCGGAAATGACAGTCTGATCGGTGGTTCGGCTGACGACCTTCTGTTCGGCAACACTGGCGCCGACACGCTGTCGGGTGGCGACGGCGACGACAATATGTGGGGCGATGCCGGTGCTGATCTTTTCTATGGCGGCAACGGCGACGACTGGTTTTATATTGAGAACTCTGGCGACCGCGTTGTCGATGGCGGTGCGGATTACGACCAAGTCGTGATCACTCAGGCCGCCTTGTCGCTGACGATCGATGGCACATGGGCTGGAATAGAACGCGTGGACGGTGCCGCAGGTGGCGAGGTTATCGACGCCAGTGCATACGGCGAAGATCTGTTCCTTTGGACCGCGGCTGGAAATGACAGTGCCATCGGCGGTTCTGGCAACGACACGATCTTTGGTAATGACGGAAATGACACGCTGGACGGTGGCTTGGGCGGTGACGATGTCATGCTGGGCGGTGCTGGCTTCGACCGGTTTGTCTTTGACGAAGGGTCAGGCACTGACCGGATCAACGACTGGGAAGACGGGATCGATATGATGGATCTGTCTGCCATGTTTCTGGTCAACAATTTCAACAGTTTATTGATCACAACCGGCGCGACATCCACAACGGTTCAGGCGGGCCTTGAGACGATCATCCTGACAGGCTTCACCGGCACGCTGGATTCCAGCGATTTCGATTTCGGACTCTGAAATGTTATCGCGCATCATAGACGGTGGAATGCGGGTCATGGACCGCGAGAAACTAATCCGCAGCTCGGGGCTTTTTGACGCCGAATGGTACGCTACGCGTAATCCCGAAGTGGGTCGCTCGGACCGGGCCTTGGCGCATTTCCTGAAAAATGGTGCTGCCAAAGGCAATGACCCCGGCCCTGATTTCAGCACGCGGGCCTATCTGGCTGACAACCCGGATGTCGCGGCCTCCGGGATGAACGCATTGCTGCACTATCTGCGCTTTGGTCGGTTCGAAGGTCGGATTGCGCGCGACCATCATGGCCGCCCGGCAGGCGACGGCGCGGATCACGGGTTGAACGACACTGCTTTGGCCCGTGTCCGCGCGGCATTTGATGGCCGATTCTACCACGACACCAATCCCGATCTGCCACCTGAAACGGATGCCTTCGCGCATTTCATGGGGCCGGGTTGGCGGCAACGGCGTGACCCAGCCGAGTGGTTTTCAACCGAAAGCTATCTGCGCCACCACACCGACGTGACCAACGAAGGGCAGAACCCCTTTGCCCATTATGTCCTCGGCGGGTGCCGCGAAGGGCGGGGGATCGTCCCCTCCGTCAAATCGCGCCATCCGGACGGCGAAGGCAAAGCCGGGCTGCGCACGGCTGTGGTGGCGATGGTTAAGAACGAAGCGGACATCATCCGGGTCTTCGCGTCCCACGCGCTGGCCTTGTTCGACGAGATTGTCATTGTCGACCACCGCTCAGATGACGGCACGGGGGAATTCCTGAAGGACCTTGCAACTTCCCATGCTCAGGTGACTTTGCTGCATCTGGACGAGCCGTCCTATATCCAGTCAGTCACGATGACCCATGTTGTCCGCGATCTGCCGGTCTTGCAGGACATGGACTGGGTGTTCTTTCTGGATGCCGACGAGTTTCTGCCCTTCACTGACCGCACCCAGTTTCATGCCGCTCTGGCCGGGTTCGAGCGGTGCCCTGTTATCGCCATGCATTGGCAAAACCTGATCCCCGAGACCTATTGGAACGGCGCCGTCGATATCGACGATCAGACCACTTTTCTTGTGTCTCCCGCCGTCAGCCCGTTTCGCAAAATTGCTTTTCAACCCGCGCGGGTTCCTCTTCACCGGACGGTCGTTGCACAAGGCAACCACAGTTTGATCGAAACGGTGAATGGTCTGGAACTGCCGGCCTTCGAAGTTGACTTCCCTCTCTATCATCTGCCGGTCCGGTCGACCGATCAGCTTTTGCTAAAGCTCAATCAGGGTGTTCTGTCCTATCAGAAAATCGGTCAGTCCCGCGATGCCGGGCAGGGCACGCATTGGTACCAGATGAAACAGGCCACGGCCGTCCAATCGCTTTCGGCAGAGCATCTGAATGCAATGGCGATGGACTATAGCGAACCCAAGGACCGGATCGAGCCTACGTCTCGGGCTGATTTGCTGAAGCGTGGATATCGCGAGGAAGCATTTTGTCCGGCGCAACGGGACCTGGGCCTGCCCAAGATTGAACCGCGCGAAATTGGCGAAATGCTGATCCGGCTTTACGGCGAAGACTTCACCAATGCCGCGACCAACGACACGCCCGGCGCAACGCGGCTTGAAATCCGGGGCAACCGGATTGTCCGCGCGAATGACGCGCCGGAATATCCG
>CAWJDD010000006.1:0-481703 GCA_963841595.1 uncultured Alphaproteobacteria bacterium
TTTGGTGTGGCCGAGGCGATTTCGATGCTGGCGGCTGGCGGTGGCATCTCGCATATCCCCATGGCGTCAGCAATTGGGGCGAGGGGTCCGGGACTTCTGGAAGAACAAATGGCTGGTGCTGCGTGCATCAATCATCGGTGTCTTCGGTGGCTTTGTGCCAGCAGTTGGCGCCTCGGCCTCGACCTGGGTGGCTACGGCCATGCGATCCGCTCGACCAAGGACAAATCGCGTTTCGGCAAGGGAGAGATCCGCGGTATCGCCGCCTCGGAAGGCGCCAACAATGCCACGGTCATTGCCGACCTTGTGCCGACATTGCTGTTCAGCGTTCCCGGAGGACCGGCGGCGGCCATAGTCTTGGGCGCGCTGTTTTCATTTGGCTACTACCCTGGCCCAAGAATGATCACACAAAACCCCGACCTGATGTTCCTGATCGTCTGGTCGGTTGCGCTGTCGTCAGTCGTCGGCGCGGCGATCTGTTTTGCCATCACGCCGACTTTGGCGAAACTGACACGCATTCCCTTCGGCATCATCGCAGCGCCTCTGATCCTGATCATGGTGGTCGGTGCCTATCAATCCACCAGTACAATTGGCGATATCTTTATGCTATTTGCGCTTGGGACGTTGGGCTGGATGATGAAACACGCTGAATGGCCCCGCGCGCCAGCGCTGGTAGGTTTTGTGCTGGCCAGCCCGATGGAGCAGTACTTCTGGCTCGCCAACCAGATCCACGGCTGGTCGTGGTTGCTGCGCCCCGGCGTGTTGATAATCGGTTCGTTTATCGTGATCCCCCTATTGGTGAATTTTTATCGTTGGTTGCGCGCCGCAGAAACCCGCAGACAGAGTTCGCTTCAGAAGCGCTGAACCTGCCTCATACCGAAGACCACAAGACCGTGTCGCTGATCCTGGCCGGGCTCGTGTCCATCGCCTTCGCCTATGCCATCTGGGAGATGATGGGTTTCAACCCTTCCTCGCGTCTGATGCCGTCGCTTGCCCTGTTGCCGGGACTGCCGCTGGCACTTTGGCTGCTATACCGTGCGGTGCGCGACTATGCCCCGGCCCGTGACCCCGAATTCAACGAACCGACAATCCTTTTTGCGCTGATTGCTTATGCAATTGCAATCTGGGCCGTTGGATTTTCAATCCCCACAATTGCGCTTTTGTTGTGGATGCTGTTCATGCGCGCAAGAATGCGTCCGCTCTCTGGTGTAATATACGGCACAATCGTCTTTGGCATCGTATGGATGCTGTTTGATCTTCTGCGCGGTGACGCCCCTGTCGGTGTTTTCACCGGCCTCAGCTAATAGGACCAACCATGATTGACGCGGATATCATTGAACCGTCCATCGACCCGGCGACGAAGAAAATCGGCATCCGTCAGGTCATAGCAACCAATGCGGCCGGAACTCGCACCAAGATTCAAGTGCGTGATTTCGACCCGGTCTATACCGATGAGCCTGCTTCGTTAGGCGGAACAAATTCTGCACCCAGCCCGCTGGAAACGGTGTTGGTGGCATTGGTGGGGTGCGACGGCGTGATCATAAATGGCGTCGCCACGGCCATGGGGTTCAGCTATGCGGGCGTCGATTTTGCCTGCGAAAGCCAAATCGACGTGCGTCGGTCCCAAGGGCGTGCCCGGCATCAGGCCATATTTTGAAACCGCAGAACTGGATATCACAGTCTATACGGACGAATCCGAGGCCCGGTTTCAGCAACTTCGCAAGAATGTGGAATTCCGCTGTCCGGTGATGAACCTGTTGAACGCCGCACAAGTGGTGATGGATGTTAGATGGACCGCGCGACCTGCCCGCGAATACAGCGGCGACGTCTCGTGAAATGCTCCAAAACTAGCCGAACTCTTCAAGTCGAAAGGGAATTGACCGACACGCTCGCTGTTGCTGGTCGCTGGTCTCGCCGCTGGCGTGTCTTAGGCGACCAGCGCCAACACGACACACAAGAAGTGGACAGCGCAAGTCGTCGCCGAACGGGGCGGCCATTGTTGATGAACGATCAACGTGAAAAGGACATTGTTGAAGAAGCTTTGATCGACTTTCCGCTTCAAGCCGTCGTCGGACCGGCAAATCCGCTCGTGACCAATGCTGCACCGTTTTCTTTTGATGCAGGTCAACGAGCCGAATTCCTGAAAACGATAAAAACTACGGGTGCAGTCTGTGCCAGTTGGCTCGCACGTTAGAATAAGGAGAGGTCATTATGAGGACGTTATTGGTCAAACGGCTAGCTGGTCTTCTTGCGCTGGCGCTTGTGTTGTTTGCCGTGGTTCCGGCTGCGGCCGAAACCAAGGTAGGGTCGAATGTCGACAGCCGCGTGGTGCTGGCATTCAAGGTGAAAGACGATGCGGTTCAGGCAAAGCTGCCCGATGGGTGGGGTTTGCTCACCCTTCCTAAGGGCCCACTCGCCGGTTCGAACCTGCTTGTCGCGTTCATTGACCGCCACTTGGCGCTTGATCCCGAGGGTAAGCCGCTTACGCCACATAACAGCCGGTCGGTGGCCATACTCGCCTACGGTGTCAAACCCGGTGTCTCGGGTGCGAACATGTTTGTTTTGCGGGTCTACGAAACGCCCCCGGTTGCCAGCAGTTATGATAATGGGGTTGCAGCAAGCATTGGCAGGGACATGACCCTGACGGGGCCAGTAGAAGGTGCTCGCACGCATCAAGAAGTCTGGAGTGTCAAGCCTGAATCTGGCGGAACGCTTAGCCTGAACTTAACGTATCAAAGCGGGCGACCCGGTTGGTCCAGTTCTGAGGCAATGCCGTACTCAGCGGTCAACCCGGAATTCCACCGGATATACCGCTACGATCAATTGGCCGATCTGTCGATGAGTGTGACCCTCGGGCGTGAACTCAACGGCGATATTGCCGTAAAATCCAGCATTTCCAGAATTATCAGGTATGTTTGATGGTAGCGAAAGCCTGACGGGCGTTCTGGCCATTCCAGTTTACGTACGTGAGGTTTCACTGCCGTAGCGGTCGGTTTGTCCGGAGGCTGTGTGAGAAGTCGAGAATTCGGACCTAAACGTCCTGTTCGTAATCTTGCCAGGGTGAATTTATGTCTCAGCGAAGCCTGAGATGTCGGTTTTCAGGCAAATCAGGCCATCTTCAGTATTGGGGCAGAGTTTTCACACAGCCTCTCCGCAACTCGGTCAAAGGCGCCCCGAACCGCGCTGCGACTACAACGAATGGCCGCTTTCGTGGCTGCATTGCAGCAAGGCTCTCGGATCGGCCAGGGCGATCAGTTTGCTGCATGAGCGAAGGACGCGATTTCAGTCCGACCGCTCTGGGCTCACTGCCGCCATGCGGTGTCGCAGCGAAAGATGATGGTCTGGCATTCCGAGACCCGCCGTTGGCCTTAACTGCTGCGCCATACGACAAGCTGTTCAAATCATTGCCGTTTGCGGGAACCACCCAGGATCGTGTGCCATTCCGTCTCGGACAGGGGTCATTCCAGATTTTCCGACGAGCGATCGCTTTGAGCGGTGACCTCAACCGGTCGACGCAACACCTTAATCTTTAGGAAGAGATGGAGTGTTGGTTATGAAATATCGTCGCAGGATTTACTATTCATCCGAGCAGCGGGCTGAGATCTGGGACAGGTGGCAGCGAGGGAAGTCGATGAGGTCGATAGGACGGGTGTTTGATCGCCAATCATCCTCAGTCTTTTCCGTGATCTCACCAACGGGTGGGATACGCCCACCAGATCGCAGACGCGGCAGGTCTGCATTGAGCCTTTCTGAGCGCGAAGAAATATCCCGCGGGCTGAGCACCAAGCAGTCCCTGCGTGCGATTGCGCGTCAGTTGCGACGTGCGCCCTCGACGATCAGCCGGGAGGTACGTCGCAATGGTGGTCGGGCGGGCTATCGTGCGGCGGCGTCTGATCAAGCGGCGTGGGATCGTGCTTTGGACCTGTCGCGTTTTCGTGCCGCCCCCAGTGCTCGTTTAAGCCACCTTCCGTTCGAAGGCGACCGGGCTTTTCCAGCCCAGTGCTGAGTGTCGGCGGCGCGGATTGTAGAAGCCGTTGATGTATTCGAAGATCGCCATCTCGGCTTGCCGCCTCGTTTCCCACGACCGTCGCCAGATCAGCTCTGCCTTGATGGTTTTGAAGAACGTCTCGACCGCGGCGTTATCATAGCAATTTCCCTTGCCGCTCATCGACACCTTGAACCCATGCTGGCGCAATATCTTCTGGTAATCGTGCGAACAATATTGGCTGCCCCTGTCCGTATGGTGGATGCAGTCCTTCGACGGTGACCTGAAGGCAATCGCCATGTTCAGGGCCCTGATTGCAAGGTCACGTTTCATGCGATTGCTAACAGCCCAGCCGATGATGCGCCGTGAATGCAGGTCCAGGATCACAGCGAGATACAGCCAGCCTTCACGCGTCCAGACATAGCTGATGTCACCAGCCCACTTCTGATTTGGCGCATCAGCGTTGAAGTCCCGATCCAGTAAGTTTGGGGCGATGTTGAACTTGTGGTCACTATCCGTCGTGACCTTGTGTTTGCGGGTTCTCACCACGGATATGCCGTTCTGGCGCATCAGTCGTCCGACGCTGCGGTGACCCACGTTCAGGCCGATCTCTTTCAGCTCTTCCGTCATCCGCGGCCTGCCGTAGCTGCCCAGACTGAGACGCGACTGCTCCTTGATATGCGCCAGCGTGACCATATCAGATCGTTGTCGGCGACTGGCAGGACGACTGCGGAACGCCCGCAAACCACGCGAACTGACATCCATGACATGGCACAGCCGATCGGTTGGAAAGCTGCCTGCCTGTTCTTCGATGAACCTGAACCTCATGGCTTTTGGCCCGCGAAGAACTGCGTTGCTTTTTTTAAGATTTCCCTCTCCTCCTTGAGAATGCGGTTCTCACGTCGAAGCCGATCATTCTCTTGGGCGAGGCTTAAATCCTCCTTCGACACCACATCTGTGTCTCTGTGCGCCGTGATCCATTTGTTCAGCGTCGACATCCCAACGCCAAGGTCATCGGCCACCTGCTTACGCGTTAGCCCGCTGGTCAGTGCGATACGCACCGCATCTTGGCGGAATTCGTCTGTCCGTTTCAGTCCCATAGTCCGTCTCCTTTGTTGCAGTAAATGCTATCAAAGGAGCGGCATCAAACCGCGACAGGTCCAGACAATCGTTTACTTTCGATACAGATCATCCCAAGCCCTTGCGCGTTCGCGGAGCTTTCAAAGTCCATTGCTGACGATAGCTCTAAGAGAAAGCCCATCGGACGGGTCAGAGAGGCTGTGTGTCGCTCGAATGATTAAGGTTCTGCGCCAGCGCCAAGGGCAATTTCCATTTGTTCAGTGCATAGATATGCAGCGCGGGCGCACCATAGGACACCAACTGACGCGCGTGCTCGAAAAGCAAATCTTTCGCTGCCGCGTGTCGAGCATCGCCTGTGTGCTCCAGGTCGGCGAAGAGCCGATCGAGCGCCTCTGGGATAACCGTCCCGTTTGCCTCGGCAAACGTTCTGACCCGTGTCCAGTTTTCGAGAGGTATGAGACCCGGGATCAGGGGAGCCGTGACGCCGCGACTTGCGCAAGCATCAAGGAACCGAGCATACGCCTCGGGATCAAGAACGAACTGGCAGATCGCTTTGGATGCACCCGCGTCTAGCTTCCGCTTCAGGTGATCAATATCCTCCTCGAGGGACCCTGCCTCTGGGTGTTTTTCAGGGTAAGCGGCGACTGAGATGTCGAACTCGTGCCGTGCCCTGAGCGCAGCCACGAGTTCGGACGCGTAGCGGTAGCCATTGTTTCTACGGCTCTCTCCCGATTTAGGTGGATCACCACGAAGCGCGAGCAATCGTGTTAATCCGGCGTCCCAGAAGCGATCGGATTCCTCAAGGGCACCTTCACGGCTATGACCTAACGCGATGAGGTGCGCCTTGACTGGTCGGCCGGTCCTGTCGGCGATTTCTAAGGCCGTCTCCAAGGTGCCTTTCTTCGAGCTGCCCCCAGCACCCATGGTGACCGAGAAACCGCCTGTTGCGAGAACGCCAAGCCGGTCGACAGTCTCCGCCAAGATCGAGCGAGCTTTCTCGGTTCCTGGTGGGAACATCTCGAAACTTATTGGAAATCCTTGCTTTGACTCGACGAGCGCTTCCCTCCCTTCCGGTGTCATGCTTTCAGCTTCCGTTCGAAATGGCGCAGGTCTCGTTCCAGCACTAGGTGAGCTGCGCTCTCATCGAATTCCGCAGCACGTGCAGCGGACAAACCCGACCTTCGTATTCCGTCGTTGGATGGGAACGACTTCACCTTTATCACCGACCGCACCACATTACGCTTGTTACGGTTCAGCGAAAAAGCTGTCAATCTGATCGCTATCTACGATCCAGAAACGCGCGGGCTTGGTCTTTGCTTTCGAAAATATGCTTGCGTTCCTCGGGGAAGACCTGACCAAGTTTCAGGCGCATGAAGGCCGACCCGGAATAGCGCGTGACGGTTTTGTAGTAGCGTGCGTCCAGGTCGGCGACCATCTGGGCCCAGTCGGCGGTCAGGTCTTCGTCGATCCGAAATGCGTCGTAGTTCACAATCACATCGACGCGGTCAGACAGTGGCGCACATACGTCGGCGACGCGCTGGCCGACAAGTTCAACCTCATCGCGACTACGGACCCGCATTTTTTCGAAGTTCAGGAATAGCCGTGCGGTTTCCGGACTGACGGCGATCCGATCAGGAAGGTCGAGATGCAATAGATCGGTTCGCAGGTCCATTTCGCCAGCACGAAACAGACGCGCGTCCATCGGCGACAGTTCTTCGATGATCGGGGGGGCCTCCATCAGGTCAAGGATATCACGCTGAAGGTTGATGCCCGGCGCGATCTCGATAAGCTTCAGACCTTTGCTGTTCAGTTCGAACACACAGCGTTCGGTTACATAAAGCACCGGCTGGCCGAGGCGCGCGGCACGAGCGCCGGCAAAGGTGATTTGTTCGACTTCAGGCAGAAACTTTCGCGCTACGCCCTCTTTGCGGATTTCGATACCAGCCTCGCTCACGATAACATCTAGGCCGGCCGCCGTGAATGTGCCGGCAAAGACGACGCTGCGCGCGTTCTGCGATATGTTGATGAAGCCACCTGCCCCAGCCAGTCGGGTTCCAAAGCGCGAGACATTGACGTTGCCCAGCGCGTCCGCCTGCGCCAAGCCAAGGCACGCCATGTCGAGCCCGCCGCCATCGTAGAAGTCAAACTGGTTGTTTTGCGGGATGACAGCATCGGTATTCACCGCAGCACCAAAATCTAGGCCAGAGGCAGGTTGGCCGCCGATGACGCCCGGTTCGGCGGTCAGGGTAAGGTGGTCCAGCAAGCCTTCTTCGGCGGCGATCGAGGCGACGCCCTCCGGCACGCCGATGCCCAAGTTGACGATGCCATTTACCGGCAGTTCAAAGGCGCAGCGCCGGGCGATGACTTTTCGTGCGTCCAAAGGCATTGGGGGTATCTCACCCTCGGGAGGACGTATCCGGTTGGTGAACGCGTGGCTGAACACCGTTTTGTATGTCTGCAGGTGGTTTTCCGGCTGCGCGATCACCACTGCATCGACAAGGATGCCCGGGATCTGCACCTCGCGCGCAGGCAGTGTGTGTGTGCGAGCAATGCGTTCAACCTGTACGATCACGACCCCGCCCGCGTTCTTGACCGCCATCGCTTGAGCGAGATTGTCGATGGTCAGCGCCTCGCGCTCCATAGTGATGTTGCCTGCCTCATCCGCAGTGGTCCCGCGCAACAACGCTACGGTAAGTTTCTGCGCGGGGTAGAACAAAACCTCCTCGCCGCCGATTTCTGTCAACTCGACCTGAGGCTCGGTGCTGATATCGTTGACTGCACCACCGCCATTGCGCGGGTCGACAAAGGTCTCGAGCCCGACTTTCGACAA
This sequence comes from uncultured Alphaproteobacteria bacterium, assembly GCA_963841595.1. Classification (GTDB taxonomy): domain Bacteria; phylum Pseudomonadota; class Alphaproteobacteria; order Rhodobacterales; family Rhodobacteraceae; genus CAWJDD01. The sequence continues at coordinate 7,893 of CAWJDD010000006.1, forward strand.
CATACCCGGCTTGCCCGCCGCTATGTCGCGGTAAAGCTGGCTAATGCATCCCTGTGGCAAGTTCCAAGCTTCGATCTTGCCCGCGGTGGCTAGTGCGGCAACTTTTGGGATCAGTCCCCAATGGCCGCCGATCACACGTTTCAGCAGTCCTTCGTGGCCCAGTCTATTCAATCCACGCGTCGCGCCATCGCCCTGTCCGGCGGCAAAAACCAAGGACAGATCGCGCGGCGCACCGATATCGAGGAACCGGGTTTCGATGGCGGCCAACAGCTCATCCGGCACACCGATGCCAACGAAGCCGGAGGTGGTCAACGTGTCTCCGTCATTGACAAGCGCTGCGGCATCGGCGGCGGAAATTGCTTTGCGTTTCATGCTCCTATTCTCAAGCAGCAGTCCAGCCGTAGTCAACTGGTAGCGCGAAGCTTCCCGCAAATTGCGACAGGTACTGCGCTCAAATCAAAGGTCCAAATGGGGCTCGTAGTGGTCATCTGACGAGTTCCGTCAGCCAAAGTCAGATGCAGCGGTTTAGAAAGTCTGCTGTGCGGAACTTCCTGACTATCACGTAGAGCGTTCTGCGCGGAGTTCACCAAATTCATCGCCAATTCTTGCCGAAGTGTGCTAGATTGTCTCTAGAAGCTGGTCCACTTCGCCTCAATTCCAGGCATATCCTCTTAACATTGGGTGAGTGAGATGCTTCTACAGACCGCCGCTTTAGCGGCGGTCTTGTTCCCTGAACTACTGACGCCTTCTCTTTGCTGACGATCGTGTCTCTTGCAGAAAAAGCGGTCCTCGGTGTCTTTGGTCTCAGGTATGCGTGACAGACTGGCTTGTAGAATGAGATCAAGTTTCAGGAAATCCCACCTTCACGGATCATCTTGGACGAGATTTCGACATAGGCTTTGCGCCAGGTGGTTTCGAGTTCCGCGGTAAAGCTGTCACCAAGCGTATGCCTCAGCGTTTCGATTAATGCTTCTTCCATGGGCGCAAAATTCTCAGCAGCCACACCGATATTGGCATGATAGCTGCCGAGTTCAGTCAGTCTTTCGGCTTCGCTATCGGCGTCCCGCGCATGCAAAACGACCTCCTTTAGGGTCGTCATGAATTTCATTCCTTGTCCGGCAAGGTCACCCCGAAACAGCTTGCGCAGTTCCGGCGCGCGAAGAAAGAGGGCTTCGTAAAAGTATGTCGAAAACCGATCAAAGTCGGACTGTAAACGTTCGAAGCTGCTCTTCAGCAGCATTTCTTCGCTTGCTTCAACAGGCATAGAAGATCTCCGATCCCTTGGAACCGTGATATGGTGAGCAGATATTGAGGCAGATTCTGCAACGGGCTCAAACCAATCATCCGACGCTTTCGGTCAATTTTCTTATGCCTGAATGACCGCTTTCGGAAATTGCGTAAGTTCATTTTGCACCTGCAGCGAATGACTGGAATCCGCCGCATAATGTGCATTCTGTATCATTTCCGTTGCTTAACATGCATCCAAGTTCAGCGCGGAAACACTGGTCTGAAAGTGATATTTGCCCTACGCTGATCGCACTAAAATCCTAGCGCGGCGCCGTCGCTTCGAGGATCGCTTGCACCTTCGATCAGCCCATCCGGATGGCGAACTAGTGCGCCGGCGTGACCCATCACTTCGTCATAGGCGCCGATGACTTGGGGGGCGTGACCGGCTGCGCTCAGCGCATCGATAAGTTTCGCGCCTATCCGGTTTTCGACCCTGAGGGACGTCGTCTCGGTTCCCCATGTGCGACCCAACAACCAACGCGGTGCCGATATTGCGGTCTGCAGATCCTGCCCGTGCAGGACATGGCGCGCAAAGAGCATCGCCTGTGTCTGGGGTTGTCCCTCGCCGCCCATGGTTCCGTATGGCATCACGCGTCCATCGCTGAGCTGCGCCAGTGCAGGTTGGATCGTGTGGAAGGGTCTGCGTCCGGGTTTCAGGGCGTTGTGGTGGTTTGGGTCCAGCGAGAAACTGGTGCCGCGGTTCTGCCAAGTGATGCCGGTGTCTTCCAGAACAACACCGCTGCCGAACTCCCAATAGATGCTTTGAATGAAACTGACTGCTCGCCCTTCGCTGTCAACGGCCCCAAGCCAGACCGTATCCCCTTTTGCAGCCTTATGGGGCCAAGGGGCTGCTACGGCGGGATCAATCGCATCGGCCATATCGTCAAGTGTTTTGCCATCCAGAAAGGACTGCGCTTCGACTGGCATGTAAGAGGGATCGGTGACGTGCTTGTCGCGCACCACGAAGGCTTGCTTGGTCGCCTCGAGCAGCCCGTGGATAAAGTTAAAACTTTCGGCATCTTGGACGCCCAACCGCGCATAGATCCCAAGCAGCATCAACGAGGCGAGACCTTGGGTCGGAGGCGGCATATTGTAGACGTCATGCCCCGCGACGTTCAGTTTTAGTGGATTTACGTCTAGGGCGGTATGGCGCGCCAGATCTTCGCCCGTTACCAGACACCCCGCACGCTCAAGATCAGCAGCGATGGATTGTGCCAGATCGCCACGATAGAAATCGTCCAACCCCGCTTCTGCAAGTTGCCGAAGGGTCGCTGCAATACGGGGCTGTTGTAAACGCTCCCCAACCTGCAACGCGCGGCCACCCGGCAGATAGACCGGAGCGAATCCGGAGACATCCTCAAGCTCGCCGCGCTTTGCTTCGATGTTATTTGCAAGCGTGTTGGTTACGGCAACGCCATTTTCAGCGTGGTGGATCGCGTCTTCCAGCAACCGCTCTAACGGCATTCTGCCGCCCATAGCCACGCTTTGACGCAAGGCATTCTGCCAGCCAGACACCGCCCCGGCAGTCGTCAAAGCCGCCATTGGTCCGCGCGATGGAATGACCCCTTCGCAGTTGGCGTTGTAAAACGCGATATCCGCCGCTGACGCCGCCGCACCACAGGCATCTATCCCGGTCACTTTGCCATCAGGTGTGTGGATCAGCCAGAAATTGTCACCGCCAAGGGCGTTCATATGCGGATAGACAACGGTGATCGTTGCGGCCGCTGCAACCATCGCCTCAATCGCGTTTCCGCCTTCTTGCAGAACGCGCAGGCCCGCCTGCGATGCCAGATGATGCGGCGCTGTGACCATGCCGCCATAGGCGCGTTTCGTGTGGAGCATCCGGACCTCGCTTCTTAGGCTGCGCAGCTTTCCCGCCTGGCTGCCAGCGCGTCAAATACCATGACGATACCCAGCAAGGTATCCCAGCCAGATGAATGGCCGATACCGGCTATGCCCGCAAGCGCCGGATCAAGGCTAGACCTGTCTTGGCCGTTGGCCAAGGCCGCGATCATTTGATGCACTGCAGCACCTCCCTGCCCCTTGGCTGCGGTTGTCAAAAGGGCCGCCGATATTTCGTTCGTGCGGGCATGCATATGAGGCTCAATCTGGCACCAAAGCACTGCAGCCGCGTTATGATGGCCGATGGTATGCAATCCGATCAAGATGCCGCCCAGAAGGTCATCGCCGGAAGGCGTCAAGCCCGGTCCGGCCCCCAAAAGAGCCACTGCCCAATCGCCCGGCGTCTGCAGGCCACCTTGCACGACATCCGCAATCCACTGTCGCGCATGGGCTATCAATGGGGCGGCACGCTGGCACAGGACATTATCGGTGTCTGGTTTGAAATTGGGCAACAGAAACGGCCCCAAACCGGGCGCGCCGCCGTGCAGGGAAACCCGGTCTCGCAGATTGCGCAAGGTCTCGGCAATCACCTTGGATGGTGCAAAAAGCGCAATGGGCCGAGGTTCCCAGATGCGGGCAGCCTCAAACTTAAGATCAAGCACTCCATCAACGCAAAGAAGAAAGGGCTTCAGCTGAACCGTTTGCCCGACCTTCAAGCCGATCTTGCGCCAGTCGCCCTTCGCGTTGGTCCGACACGAAATCGGGCCGTCGTCGACCGCAGCCGTGGTCACGCAGATTAGTCCGCCCTGCGTTCGCACGTAAAAGGTCGTCTCGAACACAGCGACAATACAGGCTTGCCCGGTCAAAGCGCCCGGCGCAATTCGAGCAGCATGCGCACCAATCGACCGGACAGAGAAACGCTTAACCATCGGCCTCGGCGACCACGTGGGTTCCGGTTTCTCCGCGCAGCGCCGCTTCGGCTTGATCGAGTTGAGCAATGATCACCCGTTTGCCGCCGCCATCCAGAAATTGCAGCGTGGCGTCGATTTTCGGGCCCATGCTACCGGGCGGAAACTGACCTTCGTCTTGGTATTGCCGCAGCTCGCTCATGGTCACAAGATCCAGCTCTCGCTGATCGGGTTTGCCGAAATTCACCGCGACCTTGGGCACAGCTGTCAGGATCATCATCAGATCGACCCCAAGAATATTGCCCATGTGGGCTGTGGTCAGGTCTTTGTCGATGACCGCTTCAACGCCCGTTCGCTGGCCTTTTGGTCCACGAATAACCGGTATTCCGCCGCCGCCGCAGGCGATGACCACCGTCCCGCGCTGCGCGAGAAGTTCGATCAGCGAAATGTCACAGATGTGCTGTGGTCTGGGCGACGGCACAACATGCCGCCAGCCCCGGCCCAAGTCCTCTTTCATCCGCCACCCCATTTCCTTGCTGACGACTTTGGCCTCGTCTTCGGAATAAAATGTGCCGATCGGTTTTGTGGCTTCAAGAAAAGCCGGGTCTTCAGGATCGACCTCGACTTGGGTCAACAGGCAAGCAACATGGCGTTCGTTGTCAGCCTCACGGAGAGCATTCTCCAAAGCCTGAACAAGCAGATAGGCAATGCCACCTTGCGAATGGGCCACGCAGATATCCAGCGGCATCGGCGCGATGGTGTCGCGGGTCAAGGCCTGCCGCATCAGGATTTTGCCAACAACCGGGCCGTTGCCATGGGTGATGATCAGCTCTTCGCCGCGCATCGCCAGCGGCAGCAGCCCGCGCGCCGTTGTTGCGGCGATCTCTTTCTGCTCCTTGGATGTTCCTTCGATGTCTTCCGGATGCGTCGCGTTGCCGCCAATTGCGATCACGATCCGGTTGGGAATGTTGAATGGCGGGATCATATCTCAGGCCACCGCAATTGCGCCAAGCGCCCACTGGGCTGCATCAGCATTGCTTGGCGCGACCAATACCCCCGCCGCCTCCAGCCGGGCAATCTGCGCGGCCCGGCCTTGGGGATCGGCGTCAGTTCCGCAAACCGAAGCGATCAATATCGGGCCGCTTTCCGTCCGATTGGCTTTTACCAGATCGGCAATATGACCGGCAGGATCGCTGTGCGCGCCATAACCGATGACCACGTCGAACAGGATCACGCCCAGATCGGTCCGCGTTAGCGCTTCGATGAACGGTGCATCGCGCACGCCCGGATCAATCATCGGGTGTGGGCGTCCGCGAGTGTAGTCATCATCGCCCAGATCAAGGATCAGATGGCCGGTTCCTTCGGCCCCGCCGATGCCGGTCACAGGTGCATTGGACCGCACGGTTTGCCCGGCGTCACGAAGGGCGACCTGCGCTTCGGCGCAAAGCGTCCCCCCCGCGAACAGGCCCAGAATTTGTTGTCCCGCAACTCGACGCATTTCGGGGGGCGTCGGTGCCTGAGGCGTCATTCCCAAGGCAGCATAGGCGGCGTCTTTCAAGCTGCAGCACTGCTGGATATTTGCCGGAAGCGTTATCGCGGGCGCGCCCATAAAGCACACAACGGCGGGTTTGCCGCTGGCTGCAAGCTGTTTAAGAACTGCCTCGGCCACATCGTCTGCCGGCGGTTTGGCGATCAGAACGATGTTCTCCGTTCCGGCGTCGGCTGCCAGCGCTTCGATCGCCATAAGCGTCGAGATACCACCGACCTCGGCTTTCAGATCCCGTCCGCCCACGCCAATGGCATGGCTTATGCCGCCGCCCAGCTGGGCAATCAGACAACTCACTTCCTGCAAACCAGTGCCCGAAGCGCCGATCATCCCGACCGAACCGCGCGGGACATCATTTGCAAAGGCCAGCGGCGTTCCGGCAATGATGGCCGTTCCGCAATCTGGTCCCATAACAAGACGTCCGAGTGATCGCGCTTCGACCTTCAGCGCAGCTTCGGCCTCGATACTGACGTTGTCGCTGAAAATCATCGCGTTCAACCCGCGTCGGATCGCCTTGCGCGCTTCGGCTGCCGCAAAATCGCCGGGAACCGAGATAAGGGCCAAATTTGCCCCCGGCAGCATTCCCACAGCCGCGCGCAGAGACTTTGGGCGGTAAGCTTCGCCCGAGCTTCGAACTGATGGAGCATCCAGTTGCAGGATCGCCTCGGCCAAAGCCGCCCTGGCCGCATCCTGATCGGCAGCGCGGATCCCAATGATCAGATCACCGCCGCCGGTGGGTTGCGCATCTGCGGCCAGCAGTCCCGCGTCAGCCATGATTTCATGGTTTGCAGGTGTGCCCATCATCATGGCAGCTTCATGCACGCCGTCCATGCCTGCGATGGCCCGCGACATGCGCATCAGCGCGACCGAGTCCAGATAGAACCCCTTGCGCACTTCGTTCAGAACATAATCCATCACGCGACCCCCAGCCGGGCCGCAAAGGCCTCCAACGCTTGCGTGAAACACGCCATCGGAGCTTTGACGACGCCCGCGCCAACCTGTCCGATGCCGGGTTTGCGATGCGCGATGCCGGTGTTGATTGTCGGCGCCATCCCGGTGTCGACCACCAGGCGGATGTCGATGCCGGTTGGCACGCCCAGATAATCCATGCTGGGGATCGTCCACTCGGGGCTTTCAGCCGTCGTGATCTCGCCCATTGCACGCGTGAAATTCCCGGCCTCCGAAGCCGCACCGGCGCCGACAAACCCCGCAACGGCGGGCGAGGCTCCCATCGCGAAACCGCCCAGCCCAATGGTTTCCACGATGGCAGAGTCGCCCATGTCGGGGTTGGCGTCAGCTTCGGAGTAACCCGGGAAATAGAGACCCTCGGGCATCTCCACCGGGGCGACGAACCAGTGGTCGCCGGTGCCCGAGACCGGATCCCGAAGTCGGTGCCGTTGCGCGACATCGCGGTGACGACGCTGGACCCCTCGATCCCGCTGGCCGCATCGGTAATCGCCTTGCCCATGGCCATCGCGATGTTCAGAAAGAACTGATCGTTGCCGCCCATGAAGGCCAGAGCCCGCGCCAGCTTGGCAGTGTCCTGCGAGGTTTCCGCCATTGCGGGCGCGAGTGCCCGCAAGGTCAGCCTCGAGCAGGCGACGTTGCGCTGGTGCATCTCGTCGCCCATCGTCAGCCCGCGCGCGATGATGTTCTTCAGCTCTAACCCGCCCATGTGTCGGATAGCGGCCCCTAAGGCAGGGCCGAAATCGTCGCGCAGCCAGCGCAGGCGATCCAACACCTCGGCGTCGTTGCCGCCAAACCGCATGACCTTGCCAAGACCTTCGTTGATCGCGCAGAAGGCGCGGTTCCCGAAGGTGCGATTTTCGACCACCAGCATTGGCTGGGAAATGGTTGTCATCCCGGTCATCGGCCCAACGCAGTCAAATGGTGGTTCGGGTGAAAGTCGAATTCGCCGGCTGCGGCCTTGGCGTCGGCATCTTCCAGATCCGCCGCCCAGCCTTCGAACACCGCGATCCCGGTGATCGCGCCCTTCATGGGACCACACATCCGGTCCCATTCAATCGGCGGACCCGCGTGCAGGATCATGCCTTCCTTCAGGCCGGGGACAACCTCGTGGGCTGGCCGGACATCGATCAGAACGGGTTCACTGGTCAACATGCGCTCCAACGCGGTGGCGTTGGCTTTCTCGATCAATTCCACAGGCTAAGCCCCCAGTTTGGACAGAAGGTCCGCCAGTTTCGGATCACCGCCAGCGGGTGGAGACCAGTCTACCTGTACGACCTCGACGCCCTGTTCAGATAATTCCGCCTCGAAGCTTTTTAGCCCGATATTCACAACCTTTAGAGGGCCTTGCAGAAGGTCCTTGATCCCGTCGCTCATTGTCCCGCCTCCGCAAAAACTTTGTAAACTGCATCAACCGCGGCATTCGTGGGGGCATCAAATCCGTTGCGGCGCAGAACAGCGTCCAGCGACGACAGACAACGCAGTATATTGGGCTTGGAACACACATACCCCATGGTCCCGATCCTCCAGATTTTGCCTGCCAGATGACCGAAGGATGTTCCGATTTCGATCCCGAAATCTAAAAGCATTTCGCTGCGTACGGTCTCGCCATTTCCGCAAACTGCCGGAATATAGACGCCTGTCACATTGGTCATTCGGTTGGCTTCATCGCCGAACAAGTCTAGCCCCATGGCCTGCAATCCTTCGCGTAGGGCCCGGCTTGCCAGCACGTGGCGGGCATGACCTGCATCCAGCCCCTCGCCCAGCACAACGCGCGCGCATTCCCGTGCTGCGTAAAGCATCGAGGTGCTTTCCGTGTGGTGGTTCAGACGCTTGGGGCTCCAGTAATCCATCAACATGGCCAGATCGAGATAGTTGGATGAAATACGCTGGCCGCTTGCGCCAACATATCCCTCGGGTCGGATACCCCCTTCGATATGCTTGCGGGCATTGATCGCTTTGGCTGCTGCATCGCTCAGTGTGACAGGCGAAGTTCCCGGCGGACCAGACATGCATTTTTGCAGCCCCGTCGACATTGCATCGACGCCCCAAGCGTCGACATTGATCGGCATGCCACCAATCGTCGCCGTCGCATCGACATAAAGCAGTGTTCCAGTTTCGCGACAGACCTCGGCCAGCCCGTCAATCGGCTGCGCCATAGTTGTCGATGTATCACCGTGCACCATGGCCAGAACTTTCGGGCGGTGCTGGCGAACCGCATCTGCGATCTGTTCCACCGGAAAGACTGTACCCCAGTCTGTCTCGATCGTTTCAACCTTGCCACCGACGCGACTGCAAATTTCAGAAAGCAAAAAGCCAAATCGCCCAAACTGTGGAACCAGAACGCTGTCACCGGGCGAGACAAGTGCGCCAAGGCAAGCTTCGATGCCCGAGCGCGCAGTGCCGTTTACGAGCAAAGTCCATTCGTTTTCTGTCCGGAAAACCTGACGATACAACGCCATTACTTCGTTCATGAACACGGTGAACTCTGGATCGAACTGCCCAAGCATCGGAACCGACATGGCCCGCAACACGCGGGGGTAAACATCAACTGGACCGGGCCCCATCAACAGGCGTGGGCTTGGGTCTAAGTCGTCAAAAAGCACGGTCATAAGTTTTTCGTCCCCAGTCTTTCTACAGTTCTTAGCAAGAGGTTCGCACCAGCAATGGCGTCTTCGGCAGTGATACTTTCGTCGGGACTGTGACTTATCCCACGATCACAGCGAACGAATATCATGCCGACATCTGTTATATGCGCAAGGGCTGCTGCGTCGTGCCCAGCACCGCTTGGCAATCTGAACGCGGGTTGGTCAAGATCTGCCATCGCCTGCTCGATCGTATCGACAAGGACAGAGGCACAGACCACGCCGTTTGCCTCGTGGCTGTGGTCAATCGCGAAGGCTACGCCGCGCCGTTCCGCTATGGCCTCGAAATCCGAAATCAGTTCACCGACAGCTTGTCTGCGCACCGCATCATCTGCCGCGCGAAAATCGACCGAAAACTCGACCTGTCCGGATATGACGTTAGAGGCGCCAGGCAGAGCGGATATCTGCCCGACCGTTCCAACGGCATCTGGAAACTGCGTGGCGCTGGTTTCGACCGCAAGAATGGCTTCGGCAGCCGCACTTAGCGCATCTTGACGCGCGCCCATTGGCACCGTCCCGGCGTGTCCGGCGGCACCTGTCACGCGCACAGTCATCCGGTTCGCCCCGGCAATGGCTGTCACGGCGCAGGTTGACAGGTTTTCGGCCTCCAGCACCGGCCCTTGTTCGATGTGAACTTCAAGATAGCACATGAAATCGCTCGGGCGACGCGCCGCTTCGGCTATGCGCGACGTGTCCAGCCCGAATTCTGTCATGGCCTGCGCAAGCGTGATCCCGTCTTTGTCTTTGCGGTCCAGCAAATCAAGATCAAAGGTGCCCGCCAATCCACGACTGCCAAGAAAAGTAGATTGAAAGCGCACGCCTTCTTCATCGGCAAAACAGGCAACCTCAATGGGGTTTTCATAGCGCACGCCACGTTCGTTCAGCGATTTCACACAATCAATCGCCGAAAGAACCCCAAGACCGCCGTCATACTTTCCCGCACGTATCACGGTATCCAGATGCGATCCCAACAAGATTGCCGGCGCGTCCGGGTTCTTTCCCTCATAGCGGCCCATCATGTTTCCAACGGCATCCTGCCAGACAACCATTCCGGCTTCTTGCATCCACTTGCCCGCCAGATCATTTACGGCCCGGTGTTCTGGTGAATAGCAACGTCGTGTCAGATACCCGGGCGTCTCGCTGATCTCGGCAAGCTGGTCAAGCCTTTCCATGATGTCAAAACTGATATTGCCGATGTTCATCACGCAAAGCCTCCATTTGCTGTTCATGTGTGATAGACCGGCAATCGCAGAACGCCAAGACTCGGCATAAGGTCGAAAACCTGTTTGCAAGATCAGTGGGCTTCTTAATTCGCTTTGCGCCCCGCTATCCCAAAATCTCTTTAAGAGACATCTTGGTCATGGGGGCCCGCTGCAGTTGCAAAGCAGAATGCAGGTCCACAAGGTGACTGCGCATCAAAGACTCTGCTGCGTCTCCGTCTTTTTTCTCGATGGCATGCACCAGGGCATCATGGGCATGACAATCGCACAACGCGCTTTCGCGTTTCCAATAGAGTGCCACAATCAGGGATGACCGCGCGATCAGAGTCTCGATGAAACTGGCAATCGTGGCATGCGCGGCGATTTTGGCAATATGCACGTGCAACTGACCGGACAGATAGAGCACCCTCCCCCTGTCATCCTGGGCCAGCGCGGCATGTTCCTGTTCGATATGTGACATCAGATTTTCGATGTCCTCGGCGGTTGCATTCATGGCCGCCAGTCGTGCTGTCCGAGGTTCAAGAAGCTCGCGCGCTTCAAAAACTTCCTGCGCCTCTTTGGGGCTGGGTTGGGCCACGAAAGCACCGCGATTTCGATGAATATCAACAAGCTGGCTATGCGCCAAAGATTGCAGCGCTGTCCGGATTATGGTGCGCGAGACGCCGAAAATTTCGGCCAGATCATCTTCGCCAAGTTTGGTGCCCGGTGCAATACGGTGTTCGTGAATGGCGCGGGCCAACGACACGGCAACATGATCCGTCGGAGGTGCCTTTCCGCCCGTTTTGGACACCAACATATCTCGAGCGTTCATATCAACGTCCTTTGACAAGAGTGATTCCATGATATCGAGCTCTCGACAACCGTTGCGGGAAACTGAAGTACCGTACATCAAAATTGTATACAACTTTCTGCTCATCAATTAAGCATTGTTGTTACAGAGCGGTTAATTGCGCGCCGTCCGAGAGTTCTGACGACCAAATGTGCTTTCGTTATGCTTTCCGACTCAGACGATTGTCCGTCTTGTTCGAGGGAACACGGGGGTGACATGAGCGAAATCAAAGATGATCTGGAACTGGTGTCCGTCACCAAACGCTACGGCGAGACCGTCGCGGTGGATGCGATATCAGCATCACTTCAAATCCGGCAGCTATACCTGCCTGCTGGGCCCCTCGGGCTGCGGAAAGTCTTCGACCCTGCGGATGATCGCGGGCATGAAAGCGTCACGGAAGGCTCGATCCTGCTGTGCGGGCGCGACATTTCCGACTCTGCCGCCTGCGCAGCGCGGCACGGCGATGATGTTTCAGAACTACGCGCTTTTCCCGCATCTTAGCGTCCTGGACAACGTCGCCTTCAGCCTGAAGATGAAGGGCGTCGACACAGGCCGAACGCCACACCAAGGCCGGCGAAATGCTGGAACTGGTCGACCTGACGGCACTGGCCGACCGGCTGCCTGATCAGCTGTCTGGCGGGCAGCAGCAGCGCGTGGCCTGGCCCGCGCGCTGATCACCCGGCCCGCAGGTCCTGCTGCTGGACGAGCCGCTGTCGGCGCTTGACCCGTTCCTGCGCATCCGCATGCGCGGCGAGCTGACGCAAGCTGCAAAAGGAGCTGGGCATCAGCTTTATCCACGTCACCCACGGCCAGGACGAAGCGCTGGCGCTGGCCGACGAGATCGTCGTGATGAACAACGCCGTGATCGAACAGGCCGGCCCCGCGCGCGATGTGTTCAACGCGCCGCAGAACCGAATTCGTGGCGCAGTTCATGGGCGGGCACAACGTCATCGCGCTGCCCGAAGGGCATTTCGCGATCCGCACCGATGCCGTCGGTCACCGACGCCACAGAAAGGCGCGTGTCGAGGCGCAATGTGACCGCCGTCGAATATCAGGGCACCCATGTGTCCTTGCTGTCGCGCATCACCGGCGATCAAGAGGTCACAGCGCTGATCCCCGACAGCCGAGTTCTTCGCCAACCCGCATCACCCCGGCGACCAGATCGGTCTGCACTGGGACGCCAACAACCAACACCAACTGACCGCATAAACGCGGCGCTTCATCCACCTGACAAGGAGACGACGAATGACCAGATTTACAAAACGCAACGGCCTCAGCCGCCGCACGCTGCTGAAAGGCGCGGCGTCGACAGCGATTGCCGCCGGCATCGACCCTCGGCGCGCCGATGATTTGGGCGCAGAACATCAAGGACGTCACCCTGCGCCAGTTCGGCACCGGTGTGTCGAACCTCAATGAGGTCGCCGACAAAGGTGAAAGAAGATCTGGGCTTCACGCTGGAAATGACGGCGCTGGACACCGACAGCGTGACCCAGCGCGCCGCCACACAGCCCAACAGCTTTGACATTGCCGACATCGAATACTGGATCTGTAAGAAGGTCTGGCCGACCGGCAACCTGCAGGCGATGGACACCTCCAAGATCGCCAACTACGACAAGATCGTCGGTATCTTCCGCAGCGGGCAAGCTGACACCGACAAGCGACGATCGCACAGGGCACCGCGCCGCACACGGTCGGCTTTACGTCCGGTGCCGAACGGCACGGATTTCGTTCAAGAAGAATCCGGCTGGATGACCCTGATCCCGACGATCTACAACGCCGACACGCTGGGCATTCGCCCCGATCTGATCGGCCGCCCGATCAGCAACTGGTCCGAGCTGCTGAACCCCGAGTTCAAGGGCAAAGCCTCGATCCTCGACATCTCGTCTATCGGGATCATGGACATGGCGATGGTCGTGGAATCCATGGGCGAATACACGTACCCCGACAAGGGCAACATGACCAAAGAAGAGATCGACCAGACCATCGGCATCTTCACCGAAGCCAAGAAGAACGGCCAGTTCCGCGCCTTCTGGAAGTCGTTCGACGAAAGCGTCAACCTGATGGCGTCGGGCGAAGTCGTGATCCAGTCCATGTGGTCGCCGGCGATCACAGCGGTGCAATCGCAAGGCATCCCGTGCGTCTACCAGCCGCTGGAAGAAGGCTATCGCTCCTGGGGCGGCGGCATGGGCATCTCGGCGGCATCCTGTCGGGCTCGAGCTCGACGCAGCCTACGAATACATCAACTGGTACCTGTCCGGCTGGGTCGGCGGCTTCCTGATGCGTCAGGGCTACTACTCCGCTGTGCCCGAGACCTCCAAAGAGTTCATGTCCGAAGACGAATGGGGCTTCTGGTTCGAAGGCAAAGACCGCCGAAGGCGACATCGTCAGCCCATCGGCGACAAGCTGGCAGGTGCCGGCGCAGTCCGCGATGGCGGTTCGTTCCACGACCGCATGGGCGCTGTGGCCTGCTGGAACTCTGTCATGGACGAGAACCAGTACATGGTCCGCAAGTGGAACGAGTTCATCGCCGCCTAATGACGATCATGCGGGTGCGCCATCGTGCGGCGCACCCATCCCCTTCAATACGACAGAATACCCATGAAAAACTGCTCAGAACAATACGCACTGTAACCGGCTGGCTGATGGTGTCGCCCCTCGCGGCTGTGCTGCTGTTCTTTCTGGTGCTGCCGATCGTCCTGATCGTCGATCGTCAGCTTTTGGCGGGCGACCGAATTTTCGATCATCCCGGCATTTGAGTTCGACAACTACGAATTCCTGTTTGGCTCGCCGGTGACCTACACGGTCTTTCTCAACACCTTCAAATACGCGTCCTGATCACCTGGGTCTTCACCTTGCTGATCGGCTTCACCGTCGCCTATTATCTGGCCTTCCACATCCGCACCCTGACGTGGCAGATCGCGCTGTTTCTGCTGTGCACGATCCCGTTCTGGACCTCCAACATCATCCGCATGATCTCCTGGATCCCGTTTCTGGGCCGCAACGGCATCGCCAATTCCACGCTGATGTCATGGGGCGTGATCGACGAGCCGCTCGAGTGGCTGCTGTTCTAGCGATTTCGCGGTCATCCTGGCCTTTGTGCATCTCTACACGCTGTTCATGGTGGTCCCGATCTTCAACACCATGATGCGGATCGACAAATCCCTGATCGAGGCGGCGCGCGACGCCGGCGCCAATGGCGCGCAGATCCTGTGGAACGTGATCATCCCGCTGACCAAGCCGGGCATCATGATCGGCACGATCTTCGTGGTCACACTGGTGATGGGCGATTTCATCACCGTGCGCTTCATGTCGGGCAGCCAGTCCGCCAACGTCGGCCGCCTGATCTCGAACGACATCGCGCTTGCTGCAATATCCCTAGCGCCTCGGCCACGGCGATTGTGCTGCTGCTGACCGTGCTGATCATGATCGGCATCCTGCTGCGCTTTGTCGACATCCGGAAGGAGCTGTGAGATGGAACCGCGCCCACGCTCTTTCTACGTCCTCACCGCCTTCTTCGCGCTGTTCGTGCTGTTCCTCTACGGCCCCACGATCACCATCGGCATCCTGTCGTTCCAGGGGCCAGGGCGGCGGGCTGACCTTCCCGATGCGCGGCGTGTCGCTGCACTGGTTCTACGACCTGTTCGAACAACAGGCCGTGGGCGACATCTGGGGCAGCTTCCGGCGCAGCTTCGTGCTTGGGCCTGATGGTCATGGTCACCACGGTCGTCGTCTCGGTCATGGGCGGGCTGGCGTTTCGCAAGACGATTCCCGGGCTCGACGGTATCCTGTTCTACCTGATCATCACCGCGCTGGTGATCCCGTCGATCCTGATCTCGCTCGGCGTCGGCCTGCTGTTTTCGCAAGTCGGGCATGAACGTGCATTGGTCCACCTCCGGCTTCGGCGCGCAGCTGACCTGGACGCTGCCCTTCGGCCTGCTGATCATGTTCGCCGTCTTCAACCGCTTCGACAAAAGCTATGAGGAAGCCGCGCGCGATCTGGGCGCGACCGCCGTGGCAGACGATCCGCCATGTCGTGCTGCCGATCATCGCGCCCTCGCTGATCGGCGTGGCGCTGTTCGGCTTCACGCTCAGCTATGACGAATTCGCGCGCACATTGCTGACCTCGGGCAGCTACAACACCCTGCCGCTGGAAATCTACGGCATGACGACCAACGTCACCTCGCCGGTGCTTTATGCGCTTGGGACGCTGACGACGGTGTTCTCGCTGATCGATCATCGGCAGTGTTC
Organism: uncultured Alphaproteobacteria bacterium; assembly: GCA_963841595.1. Classification (GTDB taxonomy): domain Bacteria; phylum Pseudomonadota; class Alphaproteobacteria; order Rhodobacterales; family Rhodobacteraceae; genus CAWJDD01. The sequence goes on from CAWJDD010000006.1 coordinate 23,384, forward strand.
CTTGGGCATCGCCGTCTGGATGCAACCGGCGCAACGCGCCAAGCAGGGCATCGATGCGGGCAAAGGGTATGGTATGATCGTCATCATCAACCCCAACAGCACGGTGTCGATGACCGAAGCGATGGTCGAAGACTGCTCACGAAGGCCTGCCCGGCGTCGACATTCGAAGGCTGGACATCCACGACGGGCCCGCCCGCCATCCAAGGCCCAGAGGACGGCGAAGCCTGCGTGCCGCCCTTGCTGAAGCTGGTCAGCAAAGCCTCGGACGCAGGGGCGAACGGCGATCATCATCGGCTGCTTTGATGACACGGGTCTGGACGAAGCGCGCGCCATGGCCTCCTGCCCGGTCATCGGGATCGGGCAAGCGGCCTATCATCATGGCGGCCTTGGCCGGGCCGCGGTTTTCCGTCGTCACGACATTGGCTGTTTCCACGCCCAGTCTTGGTGGATAATATCCACGCCTATGGCCTTGGCGGCCATCTTGCGAAAGTGCGCGCAGTCTGGCGTCCCGGTTCTTGCTCTGGAAAACGATCCGGATGCCTCGGCGGCGACGGGTTCTGAACGAGATCATCCATCGCCCAACTCGAAGATGATATTCAATGCGTCGTTCTTGGCTGTGCTGGCATGTCTCATATTCCACAGCTCGCCGGACCGGACATCACCGTGCGCCTGATCGATGGCGTCCATCGCCGCCACGCAAATCGGTGCCGCGCTGTGAGCGACGCCCGCATCGCTCAGGCCCGTCAGGTGGTCGAGGCCTATCTCGAACGCTCAATGGTCCCCGATCCCGAAGGTGCGGCAGCCTATATGGCGAATGACGTAAAGATCGTCTTTACCGGCGGGCGGCGGTTCACAGCACCATCCGAGACATCGGCGTTCAATGCCAAACGCTATGCCTGGGTCAAGAAACGGCCCGGTCGCAGGATGCGGCACTCGATCCCGACCACCGGGGATGTGCATGTCTATAACACCGGCCACCTGTACGGCGCTTGGCCCGATGGCACCGCGTTTGATGGCAACCGATATATGGATACGTTTGTTGTGCGCGACGGGCTGATCGTTGAAACGCAGGTCTGGAACGACAGCGCCGAGTGGCTGTTGGACCGCGCGGGTCTGGCAACGGACCCGCTGTGAGCTTGGCCCAGCATAACCGCTACGATTATGCGCCGATCACTGCTCGCGCGCCCTTTACATGGCCCCAAGGAAACGGACTTGCCGTCTATCTGGGCATCAATCTGGAACACTTCGCTTTCGGCGAGGGCTTAGGCGCAGAACTGGCACCGGGCGGCCCGCAACCTGATGTTCTGAACTATGCCTGGCGCGACTATGGCAACCGGGTTGGGGCGTGGCGTTTGCTTGATATGCTGGACACACTGGACCTGCCTGCCACCGTTCTGGTCAATTCGGCCATGTATGATTACGCGCCCGAACTTATTGCAGCCCACAGCAAGCGTGGAGACGAGATCGCGGGCCACGGGCGCAGCAACTCCGAGCGCCAGAGCACCCTTGATGAGGCAGGCGAAGCAGCACTGATTGCGGAGGCAACCGCCGCTATCACATCAGCCGAAGGCAAGCCCCCTGCTGGCTGGCTCAGCCCTTGGATCGCGGAAAGTCGACTGACCCCGGACCTGCTGCGAGAGGCCGGATACAGCTATACGATGAACTGGTGCATGGACGACCAACCGGTCTGGATGCGCACCCGAAACGGCGCGCTTTTGTCCCTGCCCTATCCGCAGGAAGTCAACGACATCCCGGCCATCGTCGCGCGCAAAGACAGCCCGGCCGATTTCGCCGACCTGATCATCGACACCTTTGACGAAATGCTGGAACAGTCCACCCGCCAACCCTTGGTCATGGGCATTGCCTTACATCCCTACATCGTCGGCCAGCCCGCACGCCTCCGCCATCTGCGCCGCGCGCTTCGCCACATCAGTGGACGCCGCGACGACATCTGGCTGACGCAAGCCGGCGCAATTGCAGAGAGCTTTTCCGTCCAAATCCCACCCCCAGCAATAGGAGTGAATGATGCGTAAACTTGTCACCGCTGCGGCCCAGATGGGGCCCATTGCCAAGTCTGAAACCCGCGCTGATACGGTCGCCCGCCTGCTTGAGATGATGCGCGAGGCCAAGGGGCGCGGATGCGAATTGGTTGTCTTCACCGAAATGGCCCTGACCACCTTTTTTCCCCGCTGGATGATCGAGAGCGAGGAAGAACTCGACAGTTACTACGAGACTGAAATGCCCAGTGCCGCGACACAGCCCTTGTTCGACGAGGCCAAGAAGCTGGGGATCGGCTTCTATCTTGGCTTTGCCGAACTGGTGATCGAGAATGGTGTAAAGCGACGCTATAACACCGCAGTGCTGGTGAACCAAAAGGCCGAGATCATCAGCACGTACCGCAAAATCCACCTGCCCGGTCACAGCGAACCGCAAGCGGGGCGCGACTTTCAGCACCTTGAAAAGCGGTACTTTGAACCCGGCAATCTGGGCTTTCCCGTTGTCCGTGGGTTCGGTGGCAATATGGGCATGGCGATCTGCAATGACCGGCGCTGGCCCGAAACGTACCGCGTCATGGGCCTGCAGGATGTCGAGATGGTCATGCTGGGCTATAACACCCCGTTTGGCCATGTGGGCGAACAGGCGATGGACAGCCTGACGCTGTTTCACAACCACCTGTCGATGCAGGCAGGCGCTTATCAGAACGCCACATGGGTCGTTGGCACGGCCAAATGCGGCAACGAAGAAGGCTCCAAAATGGGCGGTCAAAGCGTGATCATCGCGCCTTCGGGCGAAATCGTGGCGCAAGCGGTGACCGTCGAAGACGAGGTTATCACCGCTGCCTGCGATCTGGATCTGGGCAAACGGTACAAGGAAACGATCTTTGACTTCGCCGCCCACCGGCGCCCTGAACACTATGGACTGATTGTCGAGCGTACCGGAGCCATTCCGCCAAGCTAAGGGAGAACACGCATGTCTAAAGTTATCAAAGGCGGCACGATTGTCACCGCTGATCGCAGTTATACCGCCGATGTCTTGATCGAGGGCGAGGTTATCGCCGCCATCGGACCAAACCTGATCGGTGATACGGTCATCGACGCCTCCGGCTGTTACGTCATGCCCGGCGGCATTGATCCGCATACCCATCTGGAAATGCCCTTCATGGGCACCCGCACCGCCGAGACTTGGGAAAGTGGCACCTTCGCCGCTGCCTCGGGCGGGACGACCATGGTGGTGGATTACATTATTCCTGGCGAGGACGGCATCCTTCCCGCCCTTGATGAATGGGAAGAACGCGCCGCGCGCCAAGCGTCTTGCGACTATGGGTTTCACATGGCCATCACCGGCTGGTCCGAGCAGATCTTCAACGATATGGCTGTGGTGGTTGACCGCGGCGTGAACAGCTTCAAACACTTCATGGCCTATAAAGGCGCGTTGATGGTGAATGATGATGAGATGTTCGCCTCCTTCTCGCGCTGTGCCGCCTTGGGGGCCCTGCCCTTCGTGCACGCGGAAAACGGGGACCTGATTGCCTCCCTACAACAGAAGTTCTTGGCTGAAGGCAGCAATGGCCCCGAAGCCCATGCCTATTCCCGCCCTGCATCGGTTGAAGGCGAGGCCACAAACCGCGCCATCACCATCGCCGATAACGTTGGCGTGCCGGTCTATATCGTGCACACCAGCAGCGAGGATGCCCACGAAGCGATCCGCCGTGCGCGTCAGAACGGGCAACGGGTCTGGGGCGAGCCGCTGATCCAGCACTTGCTGCTGGACGAAAGTGAATACGCCAACCCCGATTGGGACCACGCAGCCCAACGTGTCATGTCGCCGCCTTTCCGCGACAAGAAACATCAGGACGGTCTTTGGGCGGGTCTAGCCGCCGGGTCTTTGCAGGTTGTCGCCACTGACCACTGCGCCTTTACGACCGAACAAAAGCGCATGGGGATCGGCGATTTCACCCAGATCCCCAATGGCACTGGCGGGCTGGAAGACCGGCTGTCCCTGCTTTGGACGCACGGCGTCGAAACGGGGCGGCTGACCAAGGAAGAATTTGTCGCGCTGACCTCGACCAACATCGCCAAGATCCTCAACATCTATCCGCGCAAAGGGGCCGTTTTGGTCGGCGCGGATGCCGATATTGTGGTCTGGGATCCGAAGGCCAGCAAAACGATCAGCGCCAAGACCCAGAAATCCGCCATTGATTACAACGTTTTCGAAGGGTTCGACGTAAACGGAATGTCACGCTTCACCCTGTCGCGCGGCGATATCGTCTGGGAGGCAGGCGCCAACAGTCAGGCGCAACCCGGACGCGGGCGCAAGATCGACCGCCCCGCGTTCCCTGCCACCAGCGCGGCTTTGTCCACATGGAAAGAACTGGTCGCTCCGCGCCCCGTGGCACGCGATCCCAAACATATGCCAATCGGCGTTTAACGCTACCCACAGGAGGAATACGAAATGACCAAGAGAAATCATGTGCGCCATCGGCACCGACATCAATTCGGTCGCAGGTTGGATCGGATCCTACGGCGGCGGCGACAGCCCGTCGGACATCCAGCGCGGCATCTTCGCGACCGAGGTCGGCGTCCCGCGCTTGCTGCGCCTGTTCAAGAAATACGACATGGACACCACCTTTTTCATCCCCGGTCACACGCTCGAGACGTTTCCCAAGGAAATGCAGATGATCGTCGACGCAGGCCACGAGGTCGGCGCACATGGCTATATGCACGAAAACCCTGTCGCGATGACGCCGACGCAGGAAGAAGACGTGCTGGTCAAGTCTATCGAGCTGATCGAGAAGCTGACCGGCAAAGCGCCCACCGGCTACGTCGCCCCATGGTGGGAGATGTCGAATTCCACCGCCGCGCTTTTGCAGAAGTACGGTTTTTCCTATGACCACAGCCAAGGTTACCGCGACTTCCAGCCGTACTATGCGCGCATCGGCGACGAATGGAACGTGATCGACTATACCAAGACTGCCGCTGACTGGATGCATCCGCTGAAGCATGGGAACGAAATCGACCTCGTCGACATCTCCGCCAACTGGTATCTCGATGACCTGCCGCCGATGATGTTCATCAAGAAGTCGCCCAACAGCCATGGTTTCGTGAACCCGCGCGATGTTGAGCAGATGTGGAGGACCAGTTCGACTGGGTCTACCGCGAGATGGACTATGCCGTCTTTGCCATCACCATTCACCCGGATGTGTCAGGCCGCCCGCAGGTGCTTGCTGATGCTCGAGCGGTTGATCGAATACATCAACGGCCATGAGGGCTGCGAATGGATGACGTTTGACGCCATTGCGAACGACTTCCGCACCCGCTTCCCGTTCGATGGTGATGCGCGCCCCGAGGTCATCTAGTGTGCAACGCCTGCGGTTTTCCGGCGGCCCCCGGTCATTGGACCGAAGCGGGGGCCGCAACGCCGCATGATCGCCTGCGCGAGCGGTTTCGCCGTGTGCAGGTTTTGCAAAAAGTCCTGAAAGGATCAGGCGTCGCCGCTCATGATGGCGGCGTCGTGCCCGGGATTCAGGTGATGTCGCTGAGCGGTGCGCAAACCATTGTACCGGACCTCGAAGCGCTCTGGGGAGAGGTTGAAAAACTTCGAGGCCGGGCCTTTGACCCGCTAGACTTATAATGGAAGAATTCGAAGGTCGCCTGCGTTTGACGATCCTCGGCGGCTTCCTCGGCTCGGGCAAGACCACCTGGCTGCGTCATCACCTACATGAAAAATCCTTTGGCCGTGTTCATGTGATCGTCAACGAGGCGGCGGCAGCGCCAGTGGACGATGCCCTTTTGGCTGCGGCGGACCAAATGACTTTGCTAGCTGGGGCCTGTGTGTGTTGCGAGGGACAAAAGGAACTAATTCAAACGCTGCTAGACCTTTGCGACCATCGCAGTGGCACCGCAGACCCAGCGCAGCGGCTGGAAAACATCGTTCTAGAGACAAGCGGCCTGGCTGATCCAGCGGCGATCCTTGCGCTGATACAAGACCACCCCATTCTTGTCCGCCAGATCGTGATTGCCGAAATTGTCGTGATTGTGGATGCCCTCAACGCCTTGGATCAAATGCAGCAAGAGCCACTGAGCCGCAAACAGATCGAGGCCGCGGACAGGTTGATCCTGACCAAAACCGACGTCGCACCTCCTGACAAAACCGCGCAACTCCGCGCCACTCTGGCCGTTCGCGCGCCGGGGGCCGCACAGTCTGCAACAATCTTTGGCAGCAGCCAGAACTTGCCGAAGGCTGACCCGGACGTGCAACCCGTCGAGCTGCCCGACCTTGAAGGCCAAGATGACACCCCAATTCACGCCAGCCAGCTTGACCTTGGAGATCAACCCGACTGGACCGCCTTCACGGTCTGGCTATCCGCGCTGTTGTATGCGCGGGGCGATCAAATCGTCCGCGTCAAGGGCGTGGTGCAAACGCCTGCAGGCAGGCTTTTGCTGCAAACCGTCCGACGCTCGGTGCAATCGCCGGAAATCCTGCCGACTCCGGGTACTCCCTGCGAAACGGACAACACCATCGCTGTGATCGGGCGCGGCTTTACGCCGGATCAATTGGCACGCTCGCTTCGTCAGTTTTCGGCCTAAGAATTTCGGGCTAAGCAAACAGGTCCCGCGCAGCATTCTCACCAATCAGCCCATCCGCGACATCCGCAGCAATCGCTTCGGGTGACCTCAGCGCTGCATCCCCGTACCCGCCACCGCAGGGCCCGTAAGATACCAGCCTGTCCCCGGCCTTTACCTTGAAATACGGCACTTTGGACGGCAATTCCTGTGTCGTCCCATCGGGGCGCACCAGCGTTAATGAGGCAACATTCCCGTCCGTGCCGCCATCAAACCCCCAGGGTTCAAAGGCATGGCCGTCCCCTTCAAGCGAAAATCCTGCGTCATCAAGGAAGATAAATTCACGGATAGCGCCAATGCCGCCGCGCCATTGACCGGCCGCCATGGAATCCTCGCGCAATTCATAGCGTTCGACCCGCAGTGGAATGTGAGACTCGATATCCTCGACCGGGTTGTTGCGGGTGTTTGCATATAGCGTGTCCACCGCATCCATTCCGTCCATGCCAAAGCGGCCACCATAGCTGCCTTCCATGATTTCCATATGGACCCAATGGTTTCCATCTTTCAGACCGGAAATGGCGACGACGCGCAGGTTCCCGATCCCGGCAGATACTTGGTGTGGGACGACTTGTGCAAAGGCTTTCATCACCGTATCGGCCAACTGATTGCCGGGGCAGAACCGCGCGATCACTGGGGCCGGAAAGATCGGATTGGCAAGACACCCAACAGGGGCCACAATCTCTATGGGCCGGGTCAGGCCTGAGTTCTGCGGGATTGACCCATAGGTGATCGAGTCCAGCAGGATGGACCGGATTGTCAGCCAAATCGCACAATCAACCGTCCCGATCAGCGGCATATTGATGGGTTTGTCCGGAATTTGCGGCGCCGTTCCCGTCAGATCCACAATCAGATCATCGCCCCGCACCTTCAATGTCACCACCAATGGCAGCTTGCTGCGCGACGGATCCGGATCATCGAGGAACCCGTCGATATAGGTCGTCGCGGTATAGTCACCGTCGGGCAAATCCCGGATCGCGTCGCGCATCAGACGCTCGGAATAATCCATCAGGTCATGAAAGGCTGCCGTGACCGCCTCGTGCCCATATTGCTTTACAAGCTCAAGAAAGCGCGCGGCACCGATACGCGCCGATTCAATCTGCGCCTCCATATCGCCGACAACCAGTTCTTGCGCCCGGATGTTGGCGCGCAGGATATGCCAGACGGCTTCATTCTTGACGCCACGATCATAGACCTTGATCGCCTTGAATTGCAGACCTTCGGCATAGGTATCGACCGCGTCCACAATCCCGCAGCTGCCCGGTGACAAAGCGCCGATATCCAGATGGTGCGCCGTGGTGACAGACCAACCGATCAGAGCGTCGTCCAGAAAGACCGGCACGCAAAAGGCAACGTCGGGCCCATGGCTGGCACCGCCATAAGGATCGTTGTGCATGATCACATCGCCGGGGCGAACTGGGTCGTTCCGCTGTTTCAACACCTCCACCACATTGCGCACATAGCCGGGGATCGGCCCCGATTGCAGCGGCGTGGACATCTTGCATTCGCACATCTGCAGGCCATCTGCATCGGTCAGCGCGGCGCCGAAATCCTCGGATTCGCGGATGATCGACGAATAGGACATGCGCATCAGCTTGTGGCCCATTTCAATCGCGATGCTTTCGAGACCGCCTTGGATCACGGCTGCCGAGACGGGATCAATCCGGGTCATGACTGGCCCTCCAATGTGATGATAATACTGCCGGATGCATGGATGCGCGCCATAGCTTTGGGTGGAACGACCGTTGTGCTGTCCTTTTGCAAAAGGATCGCTGGCCCCTGCAACTCTGCATCCACGGGCAAGGCGTCACGTCTGTAGACACCGGTTTCAAATGTCTTCAATTCGCCTGCATCCCTGAACACGCTGTCGCGGGTGTAAAGCAACGCATCTTCCAGATTTTTGCCCTCGGTTACCGGCATCCGCTCCAGCTTGGGCAGCTGTCCCACCGCAGTCACGCGCAGGTTCACAACTTCGATCGGACTGACCTCGAAGGCATGCCCGTATTCGGCGGCGTGAATGGCATGGAAGGCGGCCCATACCTCGGCAAGGGCTTCGGCATCCACCACACCATCCGCGAAGGGCACCCTCAGCTCATAGCCTTGACCGACATAGCGCAGATCACCGGACCGCGAGAAGATCACATTACTGTCCGCAATCCCATCATCGGCAAAGCGTGCAGCCAGTTCTGTTTCCATCGCGGCAAAATCGCTTTTGATGCGGTCAGCATCACAACTTGTCGAAACCTGAAACTGCGTGCGGATCGCATCATATTTGAGGTCAGCCGTCAGAAGCCCCATGGCCGAGGTGATGCCGGGATAAGATGGTACAATCACTTCCGGAATTTGTAGCATCGCGGCCACTTCTGCCCCGTGCAGCGGCCCCGCTCCGCCCATCGCCACCAGCGCGAAGCCACGCGGATCAATCCCTTTTTGCACAGTGCGTGACCGAATGGCATTGGCCATATTTGCGTTAAGGATGGTCAGCACACCTTCGGCGGCTTCAAGTTTGCCGATCCCCAACTGGCCCGCCAGTTCCGAGATGACGGCATCCGACGCCGCAGCATCCAGCCACATGTCACCGCCCAGAAAATCGCTCGGCTCTAACCGGCCCAGCACCAGATTTGCATCGGTGACCGTGGGCTGCGTCCCACCTTTGCCATAAGCCGCTGGCCCCGGAACAGCGCCCGCACTTTGCGGCCCGACACGGAAAGCGCCGCCTTTGTCCACATAGGCGATCGATCCACCACCGGCCCCGATGGTGTGGATATCCAACATGGGCATCAGCAGAGGGAACCCCGCAATGGATGTCGACCGGGCGTCCGTCTCGGCAAATGTCCCATCGACGGAAATGCCAATATCAGCGGAGGTCCCGCCAATATCAAATGTAATCAGCTTATCGCGCCCACATTGCGCGCCAACCCAACTGCCGCCAAGAACACCAGCGGCCAAACCCGACATCAGCGTCAACGCCGGGTTTTCCGTCACCATGCGCGGTGTTGCCACGCCACCGTTCGAGGCCATGATCCGCAGATCGCCTTTCACGCCCAAGCCCCGCAGCGCATCGCCCAGACCGGCAATATAGGTTCCGACCTTTGGGCCAATATAGGTGGCCAGTGCCGCCGTGGTGAACCGCTCGAATTCGCGGAACTGCGGCGAGATGGAAGCCGAGGTGGTGACAAAGGCGTCCGGCATCACCTCTTGCACGATTTCCTTGGCCCGCAGTTCATGCGCGGGATTAAGATAAGAGAAAAGAAAACAGATCGCGACAGCATCGACGTCAGCCTGCAAAAGCTCTTCAGCGGCGGCGCGCACTTGGCCCTCGTCCAGTGGCACCAGTTCTTCGCCAGTCGGCGGGATAAGCCGCCCTGCCACGGTTTTGCGATACCGGCGCTTGATCAACGGACGGTTCTGCCAGGGCAGTTCCTGCATGATCGAATAATGCTCGACCCGCTGGTGGCGTCCGATGTGCAGCACGTCGCGAAAGCCTTCGTTCGTGATCATGCCCGCCCGCGCGCCTTTTGCCTCTAGCACAGCGTTGGTCGCCGTGGTTGTGCCGTGGAACACGTGCATGATCTGGGACGGCGTCACACCATTGAGCTCGCACAAGGTCTTTATGCCTTCGATGACCCCAAGGGATGGATCATCGGGCGTCGTTGCGACTTTGTGGATCCCCAAATCCCCGTTTTCGGGATCAAGATAAATCAGGTCCGTAAAAGTCCCCCCCACATCAACACCAATCGTCTTCATAACCCCTCCCTCAGTCGGCAATCCGCGCACGGCTTCGACATCAATACCCCAATCTTGTCCTAACATCCGCGACAATCGCCATGAAAGAAAGCGCAGACTGCACGGAGGTTGGAGGCAATTTTCAAATTGCCGAATGATGAGGCAGTTGGCACCAACAACAGTTGCAGAACCCGGCAGCCCGATCCAAGGTGTCCTGAACTGATAAATATGCGGACAACCGTGCGAGGACGCGAATGACTGCCATAAACATCCCGGATTTCGATGCACAAAAGATCGAGGACATGATCCTCGAACTGGGCGCAATTGGCGCGCATTCCGGCACGGGCGTTTGGCGCATCGCATTCTCGCCCGAGTGGGTTGCGGCACAAGACCTCGTGGCAGGTTGGAGCCGCGACGCGGGCCTTGATGTCCGGTACGATGCCGCTGGCAACCTCTGGGCACGCTCCGAGGGGACCGAAGGCGGCAAATCGATCGTTTCAGGCTCTCACATTGACAGCCAGTGCCCCGGCGGGCGCTATGACGGAGCACTTGGTATGCTGTCGGCGCTTCTTGCCATCAGCGCGCTTAGGGCAGAATTCGGCCCACCCCGCAAATCACTGGAAATGGTGTCGTTTTGCGAAGAGGAAGGCAGCCGGTTTCCCAACGCAGGGTTTTGGGGATCACGAGCGATTGTAGGCCGGACCACGGCCGAAGATTGCGAGACTATCTTCGAAGCATCCGGTGGCAGCATTGGCGCCGCCATGGCCGATATCGGCTTTGACCCCGACCGAATATCCGAGGCAGTGCGCAACGATATCGGTGCCTTTATTGAATTACACATCGAACAAGGCCCCATATTGGAAGACGCGGATTTGCCCGTCGCCGTGGTCGATGCCATCACCCACATCCGCCAGACCGAGGTCACGTTGACGGGAATATCCAACCACGCCGGAGCTTTTCCCATGGACATCCGGTGCGACCCCATGGCGGGGTTTGCGGAAATTGTCACATCGGTCATTGACCACGCGCACGCCTTGGGGCGCCCGGCTGTCACCACGGTTGGCAAATGCATGGTCGACCCAAACGGACCCGCGATCATCCCACGCGCGGTGACCTTCACAATTGACGCACGCCACCCTGACCCGAAGGCCGCTGCAGAGCTCTATAAAACGCACGACAGAATTCTGAACGATGTGTGCGCCCGTCGCGGCCTGACGTTCGAGACCCAAATCATGATCAATCACCCCGCCTGCCTAAGCGACCCCGCCCTACTCGCAGCACTTGACGCAGCCGCTCAGACCGCCGGCGTGGCGACAATGCATATGGCCAGCGGTGCTGGTCATGACGCTCAGCAGATGGCCGCAATCTGTCCGGTTGCAATGGTCTTTGTGCGCAGCGAAGACGGTCGCAGCCACACGCCCGAGGAATTCTCGACCCTCGACGACATCGTCGCGGGCATCAAGGTGCTGGCCGGTGCCCTGTACGAACTGGCCTATTGAACAAGAGGAAGCAGCCGATGCGCGCAGTTATCTTTGACACACCCGATGGAAAGCCTGAATCAACCGTGATCCGGGACATACCCGCGCCTATCGCGGGACCGGGACAGGTGCTTGTGCAGGTCGCCTTTGCCGGGCTCAACTATGCCGACCTGATGATGCGCAGCGGCATCTATCCACACCCCAAAGGGTATCCCCTTGTGGCCGGGCTGGAGCTTGCGGGAACGGTAACGGCAATCGGAAATGGCGTCACCGACGTCTCCGTCGGCGACCGGGTTGCAGCCTTCAGCGAAGATGCGGGTGCGTTTGCCGAGTATTGCGCCGTTCCGACCGAGCGAATTATCCAACTCCCGGACGGCATCGGGTTTGACGTCGGTGCGGCCTTCTACCTTCAGGCCCTTACGGCCTGGAACCTGCTTCACACCGTCAGCAAAACAAAAGCGGGCGATACAATCCTGATCCACGCAATCGGCGGAGGGGTCGGGCTATACTTGACTCAACTTGCAAAGGCCGCAGGAGCCAAAGTGATCGGCACCGTGGGCACCGCAGGCAAAGAGTACCGCGCCTTGGAATACGGTGCTGATCTAGTTGTGAACCGAAGCCTGACCGATTTTGTTGAGGCCACTCTGGATTTCACCAAAGGTCGCGGCGTCGACAAAGTTGTCGATTCAACCGGCGCATCGATCCTCGACCTCAGCTTTGACGTCATTCGCCCCCTTGGACATGTGGTGAGCTATGGCGAGGCTGAGGGGCCGCCTTATCCGAACCTATGGGAACAGCTGGTCAAAAAATCGCTGACCTTTACGCGCATGCATCTGGGTCACCTGGACTATGGGTCAGATGACTGGAAAAACGGGTATCAGGCCGTTCTGTCCGCGATCATTGACGAAACGCTCAAAGTTCCGATTGAAGGGATCTATGCATTTGAGAGTGTCGGCGACATGTTCGCTGCTCTTGAATTGCGCCAACTGTCAGGAAAGGTCATCCTCAGGGTGTCCTGAATACTATCAGGCAAGTGACCTGTGGCGAGGCGCTGTCAGACAAACGCGAACCAGTCTCTGCTTTCTTGGCTGCGGCAAGAATCAGGCCGCGCCCGACGAGCGCCACTCGGCAACTGCGGCGGAACGTTTTAGCTTGAAATTGGTCTTGCTGTGAGATGGCAATCCCGGTTGATGTGGTTGATGACCGCCTTCGCAAGAATTTCATTGGCATCTTCTCGAAAGGAAGAGCCTACGGCAAATGAGGTCTCTCCACCCATGGTTGCGCGGTGAGATATCATGAAATTCAATGAAGGGCCGAGGCAAACTCTGCACTTTGCCACTCCGAAATTAATTGCGCTCAATTCGGATGATACGAAGCACAGGAACCATATAAGTATCTGATATTTATAGATACTGTTGTTGAATGTCACCGAGAACTGACCCGGTGTTGTCACCGATATTTGACCCGCTCGGTCGTTATGCTTTGTTCGTCATGATGTGGTCAATGCTGGTGTCTCCTTTCGCTTCTGTTTTGCAATCTCGGAGCTGGCTTTGAAGCGATAGCTGTCGTTGCCAGTCTCCAGGATGTGGCAGCGGTGGGTGAGCCGGTCGAGGAGCGCCACCGTCCGCGCCTGCCGTGCGTCAGCAGCCGAAAGTCTACGGGTGATGTTGCGTCGATCAGTTGAAACCGCCGCACTAAACCGTTCTTGGCCTGACACAACACACCCCGGAGGAAGAGGAAATTGGATCCGCACAGTGCTGTTTTAGCAGCCTGCCGGGTTGATTCTGACCGGGCGTTTCCATTCTCCACGCGCAACCGAAATGCTGCGCAATACTGGCATTCCGATTGTCGAGATCTGGGATATGGATTCCAGCCCGATCGATATGAGCGTCGGCATTAACCACCCTGACGCAGGTTTTGACATGGGTCGGTTCCTTGTCGGCTGCGGCTATCTCAACGTAGGCTGCGTGGGCACGTCACACGACGTCGCAAATGCGTCCACACCCCGGCTTGCGGGCTTTTGCAAAGCGGTCGAAAACGGCAGCGGCCAAGGCACCAAACAACTTTGTTTGCACGATACAGTTGCCTATTATCCCGGATTTTATGGGACTGAACAGTTGCTTGCTTCTAGCCCGGATATCGACGGTATCTTCTATCAGAATGACGCGATGGCCTTCGGAAGTTTGCAATATTGTGCGACCAAAGGCATCGACGTTCCCGGCGATATCGGAATCGCAGGCTGGGGAGATCTTCCGATTGCTGCCGTTTTACCCAAGCGTCTGACATCAATGCATGTCCCGCATCTGAAACTGGGACAAGCTGCGGCTGAAATGATGATCGCTGGTCTGTCAGACGAACCGGTCGACGATGTGCGTGATATTGGGTTCAAGCCGATCCACGGCAGCACGGTTCGGAATTTGGCTGATCTCGCCTAAAACCAGCCCAAAGCCAACACCACTTCCACGTCGTGGCGCATTGAAACAGGTCTCTGTCCCGCGTCAATTGGCGCGACCTGCGAGAACCCCAAAGCCTTTCGCCATACCACCGGCCATTTGTGCAAAAACTTCCGAACCGGCATCTTGGGCGCACCACCAGACAAAGCGCTGACAGCGCAACTCAAACAGAGGTTTGCCCGCGGCATTGGCGTCGGGTGCGGTTGGGTCTGCGGCTCTTGACGTCCTTGAAGGAGACCCTGCGCTTAATCCGTGTTCTCTGAAGCTTGACATCGTGCTGCTTCAACCGCACCACGCCTTGGGTACGATTGAAACCCGCATGGCCATGGACACACTGGTGCGTGACAATCTTACCGCCCATTTCGCAGGTGACTCCCTGCTTGCACCTGTAACCTAAGGACACGTTATGAAAGCCATCGTCGCACACGCCGCCAAAGACCTTCGCATAGAAGACCGCGAGCGCCCGACACCCGGGCTTGGACAAGTGCTGATCCGTATGCGCGCAGGCGGTATCTGCGGCTCGGACCTGCATTACTACCAGAACGGAGGCTTTGGGGCGGTGCGTCTGAAAGAGCCGATGATTTTGGGCCACGAAGTTTCAGGCGTTGTCGAAGCTTTGGGTGAAGATGTCACGGGTCTGCAAACCGGCCAATTGGTCGCAATCTCGCCCTCGCGCCCCTGTCAAACCTGCGAATACTGTCAGGCATCCAAGCAAAACCATTGTGTCAACATGCGGTTCTACGGCTCGGCTATGCCATTTCCCCACATCCAAGGCGCATTTCAAGAATGGCTGGTCGCCGATGCGGCACAATGCGCTGTCGCGGACGGGCTGACAGAAGGTGAAGCGGCGATGGCAGAACCGCTTGCAGTGGTTCTTCACGCGGCCAGCCAAGCCGGAGATCTCCTCGGCAAACGCGTGCTTGTCACTGGCTGCGGGCCGATTGGCCTTCTTGCTGTTCTGGTGGCCCGAGCGGCAGGTGCTGCGCAAATCGTGGCAACCGACATTACCGATTATACGACCGGGGTTGCCCGTCAGATCGGCGCGGATACCGCCCATAATGTGGCTGATGATCCATCGGCCCTCGACACTTATAACGCAGGCAAAGGCCATTTTGATGTGCTATTTGAATGCACCGGCGTCGCATCGGTTGTGGCCTCAACCATCCCGGCACTTCGGCCCGGCGCGACCATGGTTCAACTTGGTCTTGGCGGAGACATGACACTTCCAGTTCAGGCCATGACAGCAAAAGAGCTGATATTCAAAGGCTCCTTCCGATTCCACGCTGAATTCTTTTCCGCGGTCGATTTGATGCGCAACGAGCGATTAAATGTGAAGCCGCTGATCACACACACCCTTCCGCTGAAAGAAGCGCAAGAGGCCTTTGATCTTGCGTCGGACCGCACTCAGGCGCTTAAGGTGCATATCAGTTTCGCGTAATACTCGGCTGGATTTCTTCCTGCCCAGTTTCGATCCGGCAAAGTTGTATTGGACTGTCTCTCGCACAACTTTTGTTTGTGCAAGGTACAGGCCCCTTTTCAAACGAATAACACATGCCAGCCAAATGCCGCTATCCAAAGGCGTCCACTCGCCGAGCATCCGGCAGAGAGCAAAATTGCGCGATGAAAGGTTGCACATACCTGACGAAACTTGGTGCCTTCCGTCCACATGCGGGGCAACAGAACGGCCAGCTTTCGTGCAACGGCCACGACCGCGCGGCGGCAGACCTTGGGGAACGTGATCCTCAACCGTGAACTCGCAGAGCAACGCTGGCTGCGCTTCCTGCTTCAGCCGTCTGCCAGCCGACTGTCCAGAAGGTCTCCGGACTTTGCAAGGATTGGATAGCCGACCATCGAGAAGGACGTATTAACCTGCTTGAGGGCACGCAAAGTTTCCTGATGGACGTTACTGGTCTCGATACTGTCGACCAGACCGGCGCGAAGCCTGCCCAAATGGCTACGCTGAAGCTTTTGCTCGATCGCCCGGACGTTTTCCTTGGCGGCGACCAGTTCACGTGCCTCACCCGGGTTTTGGTTCATCATAACATTCAAAGCCAACTGAACATTGCTCAGAACCCGATCGGAAAAGTCACCGATTTCGTTGCGGCCTTCTTCGGAGAATTGCAGGGACTCAGTGTGAAGCCGTCTTGCCAAGGATAACATGTTCCGCGTGATCGCGTCCGACGCCGTCTCGAGGCTGGTCGAGATCGTGGCAAGTTCCATCGGACGGTGGCTGAGGTCTTCTTCCAGACCAGACCGGCTTAGCTGAGCAAGATAAAGCTTGAGATCGAAATGCATCTGCTTGACGGCCTTATCTTGCTGCTTGATCGCTTTGGCGCTGGCTTCATCCCATGTGTCGTAGAGGGGGGCGATGCTTCGCAACATATGCTCAATCTTATGGCCCATGCGCAGCAGCTCGCGGGCAGAACAATCCAGCCCACGCGACGGTCGGTCGAGTGCGGCCGGATCGAGCGCACTGACGTCTTCTGGCGATGTCGACGCTCCGGCATCACGCAGAAATCTTGAGACCAGTGCTGCGGCAGGCCCGACAAACGGCAGGGCAAGAACGGCAAGTGCAAAGTTGAACGCAAGATGCAGGTTGATCGCTTGCCGGGCGGGGTCAGAACCAAGCTTTGTGACAAGTTCAGGGAACACTGGCAGCAACAGCAGAGCCAGCACAGCGCCACCGCCGCGAAGGATCAGGTTGGCCACAACCATCTGACGCGCCTCAGCGGGTGCCGCGGCGGTCAAGACGTAAGCGATAAATGCGCCGCCAAGATTAGCCCCCAAAATCATTGCAGCGGCGCCCTCGATTGGCAAAAGCGACTGACTTGCGAGAGTGACGAAAAACAGCACAGCGGCCACGCTGGAATGAACGATCCAGGCAAAAACAGCGCCAATCACGAAGGCTGTCAAAAGATCGCGGCCAAGATATTGCATCACCCCTTCGGTGCCGGGGCTATCAATCATGGGGCCAGTCGCGTCGCGGATCATATCAAGGGACAGAAAGATAAGAGAGAGCCCGATCAAGATGCGCCCGACCTGACGTGCGCTGCCGGACGGACCGCGCAGGAACAAGGCGACACCAATGAGAAGGAGTAGCGGTATCATAAAAGCTTGCTTCAGAAGCAGCAGTTGAGACACGACAGCCGATCCAAAGTCGGCACCCAGCAGAATGGCAAGGCCAACGGCAGCCGTCAGGTTCCCTTTAGCAACGAAATTGGAAACCAGCACAGCAACCGCGGTTGAGCTTTGCAGAAAGATGGCCGCGGCCATGCCGGAAACTGCCGCATGCAAGCGGTTCTGTGACGAATGCCGAAGCCATTTTCTAAGTTGCGTGGAAAACGCGCGCTCGACGCCTGTGCGGACAAGCCTGACCGCCCAGATCAACAATGCGGCCGCGCCGGCTATGTTCAGCAGGAAGACTATAAGCTGTGGTTCTTGCACTTATGCCCTTTCAGATTTTGGTTCCATCGCTGCTCATAGCACATCATTCGGGCCGAAATGAGTATGGTCCTGCCCCGGGATCGGCCGGAATGCGGACCGACAGGAAACCGTCCTGCCAGCGGTGCAGAAGGAAACCATCTTCCTGCGCCATAAAGCCCACGGGCGCATCGGGCCGAAGATCGAAGGCAAAACCGGTGCAGGGCGATGGCGCCGAGATGACCACTTTGGACCCAATAGAACTGATCATCGTGCTGTGGATGTGACCACAGACGACACGGATCTCATTTTGGCAATCACGCAACAGCCTTGCCATTTCCTCGGCGCCGTCCAGACCGATCTTATCCATGAAAGCGATACCGCTGGCGTAGGGTTGGTGATGGAGTGCCAGAAGGACAGGAGCATCACCCGCTGCACCTAGCGCAGATTTCAGGAACTCAAAAGACCCAACATCCAAAGCACCGCCACCCTGCCCTTCAACAAGCGTATCAAGGCCAATCAGGTGAACGGATCCCACGCGGCGGTGCCAGTTCAGCTTGCCGGTCTGTGGCAGGTAACCATCCGCCGCAAAGGCCTGTCGCATGGGTTCGCGCAAATCGTGGTTGCCGGGAATGACAAAGACGGGCAGATCAAGCGGCGCGATTAGTTCCCGAAAGTGCACGTAGCTTTCAGAACTTCCCTTATCGCTGATGTCACCCGAGACGAGCACTGCATCCACGGGCTCAACCTGCGGCAAAAGCTCCTCGATCCGCGCTACAAGCCGTTTAAGCGCAGCCTGCGTGTCCACTCTGTCGGACACCAACGTGCCTTTGGGCGCAATATGCGTGTCGGACAATTGAAGAATGGTTGTCATTTGATCCCTGCCCGCAGGAAGGCCTGAACGAATTGCCGCTGGAACAGCAGGAAGGCGATCAGCAGCGGTGCGACCGACATCATCGTGGCGGCTGAGATCACGCTGATATCAACGCCGTTCTCTGGCGCACCGAAGATGGAAAGACCAACCGTCAAAGGACGCGTTTCGGGCGAGTTGGTGACAATCAACGGCCAGAGGAAGTTGTTCCAATGGGTCGAAACCGACACCAATGCATAGGCAAGGTACGTGGGCTTGGCCAAGGGCACATAGACCCTCCAGAGAATTCCCAGAAGGCCGCAACCTTCGATCCGGGCGGCCTCGTGCAACTCGATTGGCACAGATTTGAACGATTGCCGCATCAGGAAGATACCAAAGGCGCTGGCCATATAGGGCATGCCAACACCAAGGATCGTATCGAACAGCCCCAGCCGCGAAATCATGGCATAGTTTTCGACGATCAGGACTTCGGGCAGGATGAAAAGCTGCATTAGCACCAGAATGAACACGAAGTTCTTGCCCGGGAATTCAAGCTTGGCAAAGGCAAAGCCAGCCAGCGTCGTCAGAACGAACTGTCCGATCAGAACAACGGTGACCAGCGTGAAGGTGTTCAGAAAATACTTAAGCCACGGCGCGCCATTCCATGCCGTGCGGAAATTATCCAATGTCCAGGCCGACGTGATGTTGAAATTCACCGCGTCCGAGGTGCTGTGGAATGCCGCCCAGAATGCGAACAACAGTGGCGATATCCAGATCACCGCAAGCAGGATCGCAGCACCGGCCTCGATATGGGGAAGCAGGCGGTTCATTGGTAATGTGTCCTGCGGTCAAGATAGAAAAACTGAATTGCCGCCACGATGCACAGCACCGCCAGGACAAGGATCGTCATCGCTGCGGCGTGTGGTGCATCGAAGAAGGCAAAGGCCATTTCCCAGATGTAATAAAGGATCAGCTTCGAGGCATCAGACGGCCCACCCTTGGTCAGGATGAAAAGGTGGTCGATCAGTTTGACCGAATTGATCATCGCGTTGACCATGATGAACAGCGTTGTCGGCATCAGAAGCGGCAAGACGATGCGGCGCGTATAGGTCCAGCGGCTGGCCCCTTCGATGTCGGCTGCTTCTTTCAAGTCTTCGGGAATGGTTTGAAGGGCGGCAAGATAGAAGATCATGAAGAACCCGGCTTCCTTCCAGATCGTCACGATAATGATCGCCCAAAGCGCTGTCTCGGGCTGTCCTAGCCAGTTGACCGATGGCAGGCCGAACAGGCTTCCGATCTGATCGAGTACACCCAGTCCCGGCGTGTAGAAGAACAGCCAAAGATTGGCGGCCGCAATCATCGGCAGGACGGTTGGCGTGAAATAGGCGGTGCGCACAAAGCCCCGTGCGGGGATTTTCGAGTTTGCCCAAAGCGCCATGGCAAGAGCGATGGCGATGGACACCGGAATGGTAATCCCGGCGTAAAATAGGTTGTTCTTCACCACCAGCCAGAATGTCGGATCGGCGAACAGGTCAGCGTAGTTCTCTGTTGCGATGAATTCGGACGGCTTGCGACGGCTCCCGCGAGAGAACAGGCTGGACCAGAACGTTGCTATGGAGGGGTAGAAGGCGAAAAGCGATAAGAGCAATGCGGCAGGAGACAGCAGCAACCATCCGTAGATGGCCTGCCTGCGCCGTTCCAGATTGACGTGTTTGCTCATGTTTGCGCGCCTTGTTCATTGCGTGCCGGCCCTCTGAACGAAGGCCGACACAACGATTATTTAGCGGTAATCTTGCAGCAAGCGGTCTGCAGCGGATTGCGCTTCCATTAGCGCATCTTCCGGGCTTTTGGCCCCGGTCAAGGCAGACTGAATGGCATTGTTCAGGCCGTCACGAACACGGGCTGTCTCGAAGGTCGAGAATTCTGCTACAGCGTTTTCAAGCTGGTTTCGCGCCACAAGCGCTGGCGGGAATTCCTGCGTATAGGCCTTAAGCGCATCTGTCTCGTAAGCCGCAGGCGAAACCCCCATATAGCCGGTTGCAATTGACCATGCGGCGGCTTGCTCGGGCGAAGTCATGAACTGGATCAACTTGACCGCAGCGGCACGCTCTTCCTCGGTGGTGTCCTTGAACACATAGAAGTTGCCGCCGCCTGTGGGTGAGCCTTTCCGCACGTTCGCGGGCAGTTCGGCCACCCCAAAGTCAAAGCTGGCGTTGTTCTTCACCGCCGTCAGGTTGCCGGTCGAATGCCACATCATCGCGGTCTGGCCTTCAAGAAACGCCTGACGCAACGTGCCCCATTCGACGGTGCCGGTTGGCATGATGCCATGCTCGCCTGACAGCGACTGCCAGAACTTCAAGGTGTCAACGACCGCTTCGTCGTCAAAGAACGTGGTCAAGCCATCGTCGGACATCACCTCTTTGCCGTTCTGGATCGCCAGCGCCTGGAACATCCAATAGGGATAGCCCGTCGACGGGATCATCAGACCGTATGTGTCGCCACTGGTCAGCTTCTTGCCCATCTCGATCAGCTCGTCCCAAGTCGTGGGCGGACTTTCAGGGTCAAGTCCGGCGGCACGGAACAAGTCCTTGTTATAATAAGCAACGATGGTCGAGCGCTGGAACGGGATACCCCAGGTCTGACCCTCGATTTTACCGTTGGCCATCAAAGCCGGATAGAAGCTGTTCAGCCAAGCGGTCCCTTCGTCACCCTCGACCAGATCATCGAACGGCAGGATCAGATCCTGTTCGATCAGGTCATAAGCGTCGATGGAAAACATGACCGCCAGCTGCGCCGGTTCGCCCGAGTTCAGCGCTGACAATGCACGAACACGGGTGTCGTCATAGTTGCCGGAATAAATCGCGTTTACCTTGATGTCCGGATTTTCCGCTGTGAATTGCGCGACGATACCATCCACAACTTCGGTCAAGGCACCGCCCACGGCGATTGGATAGTACATCGTCAGTTCGGTTTCCGCAGCCGCCGGAAGGGCAATGCCCGCTGCCAGAGCCGCCGAAAGGCTGAGTTCCTTAAAGTGTTTCATGATAGTTCCTCCCATGGATAATTTTTGCATGCCCGTTTTAAGCGCCGGTCACGCGTTCGCCTTCTTGATTGAATCTGTGCAGATGTTGATCGTCGAATGTGATGTCGACACGCGCCCCTTCGGGCATAAGCGCCAGCCCGGGCTGCAGCACGCTTAGGCCGGTGGTGCTATCATGATCCAACCCGATCAGAGTTTCCGATCCCAGAAATTCGGCCTCGCTGACGATGCATGCGAGGCGACCCGTGCCTTCCGGCACAATCGAAACATGCTCGGCACGCACGCCAATGGTCAGGTCAGGCGCGAAGCCACCGACGATCTTTGCATCCATCAAAGCCATGGGCGGTGCA
This sequence comes from uncultured Alphaproteobacteria bacterium, assembly GCA_963841595.1. Classification (GTDB taxonomy): domain Bacteria; phylum Pseudomonadota; class Alphaproteobacteria; order Rhodobacterales; family Rhodobacteraceae; genus CAWJDD01. Next base: position 45,321 of record CAWJDD010000006.1, read on the forward strand.
CCAACGAATTCAGCCACGAACGTGTTGGCCGGTCGGTTATAGAGATCGTCCGGAGAACCAACCTGCTGAATGCGCCCGTCCTTCATCAACACAACCCTGTCGGCCATGCTCATCGCTTCGGTTTGGTCGTGGGTGACGTAAACAACGGTGATCCCCAGATCGCGCTGCAGTTTCTTGATGTCCTTGCGCACCGAATTGCGCAGCTTGGCATCAAGGTTCGAAAGCGGTTCGTCCATCAGGCAAAGCCGCTGCCCCGCGACAATGGCACGCGCTAAAGCAACACGTTGGCGCTGTCCGCCCGACAACTCGGCAGGCTTGCGGCTTTCAAAGCCCTCAAGCCCGGTGATCTGAAGCGCGCGCGCCATTTTCGTGGCCCGCTCAGCACGCGGGACGCGGCGGACTTTCAATCCAAAGACAACGTTCTCGGCCACCGAAAGATGCGGGAACAGCGCATAAGATTGGAACACCATAGACAAGTTCCGATCGGACGCCGCACTTGTCGTCACATCGCGGCCATCAATGGTGATCGTCCCTTCATCGGGCAGCTCTAACCCGGCAAGAAGCCGCAGCGATGTGGACTTGCCGCACCCCGAAGGACCAAGCAGAGCGACAAAAGACCCCTCGTCGATATCCAGCGAGATGCCTTCAACCCCAAGCTGGCCGTTCCACCGCTTGGCAATGTCTTTCATGACAACAAAGGGTGCATCACTCATGCGATTTCTCTTTCCGCCAGCAGCAACCGGTCACCGATGTCATCCAACAGATGGCCAAACTCGGGTGCTGGCCGTCGATCCAGAATGACATGATCAACGTCCCGAATGTTTTCGCCAACAGCAGGTGCAAGACGCCCAAACTTGGTTTGATCAAGAACGAGCATCGAGATTTTTGAGTTCTCGCGTATGCGCTTACGCACTTTCACTTCGGCGGAATGAAACTCCAGCAGGCTTCCGTCATCGGCCACACCGGCAACACCGAAAATCCCGTATTCGGCCCTATAGCGTCCAAAGAATTCAACAACGTCGTCACCAAGAATGTCGCGGTCTGGCAAGCGCAATTCACCACCGGGAAGGATGATCCGGTTCGTGGTCTCATCGCTTAACGCCATCGCTGCACTAAGGTTGTTGGTAATGACAGTCAGGCCCTTTTTGTGGCGAAGGGCCCTTGCGACGCTCAGCGGCGTTGATCCGATAGAGATGAACATGCTTGCGCCGTCCGGGATCAACGCGGCTGTCGCTTCGGCAATGTCGTGCTTGCCAATGGGGTTGGTCGCGGTCCGAGTGTCAAATGGCGTGTTCAGATGCTGCTCGGCAAGTTCAACGCGCCCGTGTTTCCGCCTTAGTTCGTCACCTTCGCATAGCCTGTCGATGTCACGGCGGATGGTTTGGGTGGAAACATCCAACATCTCGGCCAAGGCGCCCACAGTGACAACACCACGTTCCTGCACGATGCCAAAGATGTTTTCCCGGCGCCGCTGCTTCTTCTTCGACATTCCGCCCCCGTTCTACTTGCCCGTCACCCTATGGATTGAATTACTCCAAAACAACAAAAACATCTCCATACGCACAAAAATTGATCCTTCTGGATTGAAGTTCTGCCCCAATATGTTGCAATGTTGTTTTAACTTCCCTTTCGGTATTGCGTTGCTAGACTTTTGTCGCAGGCGTAAGGCCTGACGATACCAACACGAAAGCTTCCCTTCGCATGCAGGACGTCCCCACGATCTTTGATCGCTACCAAGAAATCCGGCCCCGGCTTCCTGATTTCCAATCACAGGCTGTGACCAAGGATATCAGCGCTTTGACTGACGTCGCGGGTGGGGCCTCGGCCTTCGTTTTTGACGCTTTCGGCGTACTGAATGTCGGCGAGACCTTGATAGCGGGGGCAGATCGACGCCTGGATGAATTGCGGTCACTGGGGTGTAAGATTTGCATTCTGACCAATGCCGCAAGCTATGGCCGTGCCGGGGCGATCGAGAAGTTTCGCAAACTTGGTGTAGCCGTCGAAGATGACGAGATCATCACCAGCCGTGACGCCGCTTTAGAGCATCTTACGCCGCGCCTTTGGGGGTGTATCGCTGCGCCAAATGACGACCTGAAAGACATCGATTTCGATGTTGTGCGACTGGGTGACGCGGCCTCGGATTATGACCGCGCCGAAGGCTTTCTGTTTCTGTCCGCGTCGGGCTGGAATGACACGAGGCAAGACTTGCTGTGGCAATCACTATCGGCGAACGACCGGCCGGTTGTCGTGGCCAATGCGGATCTGGTCGCACCACGTGACGATGGGTTCTCGCTGGAACCGGGATACTTCGGTCATCTGCTGGCGGACCACGGGGCGCAGCAGGTCCGCTTCTTTGGCAAACCTTTTGCGGAAGTCTATGAGTTGGCCGAGCGCTCGCTGGAAGGCATCCCGCAAGAGCGGATCGTCATGTGCGGCGACACGCTTCACACCGATATTCTGGGGGCAGCGGCACGAGGTTGGCAAACGGCCCTGATCACGCAAGACGGCCTGTTCGCGGGCTTTGACACGCAGGAATTCTGCGCACGTTCAGGCCTGCATCCCGATTGGCGGCTGCCACGGATCTAGGCCGCGATTGCTCCGCTCAAATGATCGCGCCGCGCACTTTGGCTGACACCCATTCGGAAATCACCACAGCGGCAAGAATGACCAGCAGGATCAACGCGACCTGCGGCCATGCCAGAACATTCAAAGACGATGACAATTGCAGGCCGATCCCGCCTGCTCCGACAAGGCCCAGAACCGTGGACTCGCGAATGTTGATGTCCCACCGAAAGACCGCGATCCCGGCAAAAGCCGGCATGATCTGCGGCACGATCCCGTAAGCCATGACTTGCCAGCGCGAAGCACCGGTCGCTGTGATCGCTTCGACCTGCGTTTCGTCAATCTCTTCAATGGCTTCATAAAGCAACTTGGCGCAGAATCCGATTGATCGGATCGCAATTGCGATGACACCGGCAAAGACACCCGGTCCGATGATGGCGATCAACAACAGCGCCCAGATCAGCGAGTTGATCGAACGGGTCGAGACGATGATCAACAGCGCAATCGGGCGGATGAGATAGGCCGAGGGCGTTGTGTTGCGCGCGGCCAGAAAGGCCACGGGAACTGCAAGGAACAGCGAGATGATCGTGCCCAGTGTCGCGATGTTAAGCGTATCCCAAATGGGTTCGCCAAGTTGCGTGATGTATTCCCAGCGGGGCGGTGTCGCTCGCGTCCAGATGTCATTTGCAATCCGCGGCGCATCCCAGACAAAGAACCACGTGGTCGTCGCCGAAATCCGCTGCCAGCAATAGGCAAAGATCGCGATACCCACGAGCCATAGCAACCAATGAAACAGGCTTTCGCGCTGTGTCCGCCGCTGCCAGATCTGAGGCCCATCAGCGTCGCGCACAGGCATTACTGCACCCTCGCCCGGATGATGCCGGACAGGTATTCCAGCGCCATGACGATCACGATGATGATAATCAGGATCGCCGCCGCCGTATCATATTCATAGCGGTCAAAGGCCGTGTTCAGCGTGGCACCGATGCCGCCTGCGCCGACAAGCCCAAGGATCGCGCTTTCGCGAAAATTGATATCAAGCCGATACATCGACAGCCCGATCAGGCGCGGCATGACCTGCGGTTGGACGCCATAGTTGATCCATTGCAACCACTTGGCACCCGACGCCTTGATCGCCTCGGCCTGAACCTTGTCCATGCTTTCGATGTCTTCCGCCAGAAGTTTTGACAAAAATCCGATGGTCGCAAAGCTAAGCGTCAGGAAACCCGGCCAAGCGGGCCAAACCCGAAAATCGCGACCAGCAGGATCGCCACGATGATTTCCTGCAAGGCGCGGCAGATCGCAATGATGCCGCGGCAGATCAGATAGACCGGCAGCGGCGCCACATTGCGCGCGGCCCCCAGAGCAATCGGAATGGAAATGCTGATGCCAACGACTGAAGACGGCAACGGTCATGACGATGCTTTCCAGCATCCCGTCAAAAATATCCGACGAACGAGTGGTGAAATCCGGGCTGGTAAAGGCCAGAACAAACTTTTTGCCGCGTTCCAAGCCTTCGTAGACCCGAGACCCAGTTGACTTCGATCGTCATGTAAGCCGCGATCAAAGTAAGCGATAAAGCCTAGGATCAAAGCCCAGCGCAACCAGGGACGCTGCACGAAGGCGGGCTTCTTCCACGGCTGGCCAAGCCGTGCATCCAGATCAAAGACTGCGTCGCTCATTCTGCAGCCTCGATATCGGGATCTTCGTCGTCTTCGACCGCGTCGATGGTCGCTTCCCAGTCTTCCTCGCCGTAGATCGTGGTCAGCACGTCGGGGGTCAGTGCGTCGGGCGGGCCGTCAAATTCGATCGCGCCAAACCGCAGTCCGATGACGCGCTGCACGAACATCTGCGCCAAGGCGACGTCGTGAATGTTGATGATCGCCGCAAGGCCGCGCTCTGTGCACAGCTCGCAGATCAATCGCATGATCTGGCGCGAGGTCTTTGGGATCAAGCGACGCGGTCGGTTCATCCACCAGCAAAAGCGCGGGGTTCTGGATCAAGAGCGCGGCAGATGCCGACGCGCTGGCGTTGTCCGCCTGACAGTTCGTCGGCGCGTTTGTCGGCCATATGGGCAAGCCCGACGCGGTCCAGCAGACGAAATGCTTCGTCCACGTCAGATTGCGGAAATCGCCGCAGAAAGCTGCGCCAAAACCCGACATAGCCCAAACGCCCGGACAGGACGTTTTCCATCACGGTCAGGCGTTCGACCAGCGCGTATTCCTGAAAGATCATGCCCATGCGGCGGCGTTCGCGGCGCAGCGCGCCCGAGGACAAGCCGGTCAGTTCGACGTCGCCCAGATAGACCTTGCCCGATGTCGGTTCGACCAAACGGTTGATGCAGCGGATCAGGGTGGATTTACCGGCACCCGAAGGACCGATCAGCGCCAGCACCTGACCTTCGGGGATGTCCAGATCAACGGCCTTCAGGGCCTGATCGCCGGTCTTGTATGTCTTCACAAGCTTCTCAAGCCGCAGCATGAAAGCCTCCCCGCCCCAAGTGTTATTATTGGAAAGGGCGGACCCGAAGGCCCGCCCGATCAGCACTTATTCGCAGGCGTAGCTGACGCCATTTGCAGTGTCGATCTTGCGGATCACGTCCCAGAATTCCTTGTAGGTCATCTCAAGGAACTGGCCTTCGTTCGACTTCTCAAACTCGGCCTGAAGCGACTGGTGCCTTCCCATTCAAAGTTGAAGAACGCGTTGCGGATCTTCTCCTTCAATTCGGGCGTCAGGTTGTGCGCCGTGCCAAAGCCGGTGGTCGGGAAGGTTTGCGATTTGTAGATCACCTTAACGTCGTCTTCCTTGATCACATCACGGCTGATCATCCGCGACTTTGACCGAGTTGGCAATCGAGGCAGCCATATAGTCTTTGTTGGCCACACCAAGGATCGAATTGTCGTGCTTGCCGGAAAACACCGGCTCGAAGTCGCGCTCGGGCAGCATGTCAAAGTCACCCTTCAGGATCGCAGATGGCGCTTTGAAGCCCGAGTTCGACGTGGGCGACGTGAAGGCCAGCTGCTTGCCCTTGATGTCCTCGACGCTTTCGATGCCCGACCCCGGATAGGTGATGATTTCCATCTCGTAGCCGAAATTGCCGTCCTTGGACGCCATGATGGTGAACGGGTTGAAGCCCGCGCAGTTCACGGCCAGCGGGTTGGATCCGGTGTTGAAGCCCGCAATATGCAGACGACCCGAGCGCATTGCTTCGATCTGAGCGGCGTTGTTCTGTACCGGGAAGAAGACGACTGTCTTGCCGGTTTCGGCTTCCAGATGCGCCAGAAAGTCGGACCATGCCGTCTTGTAAACGGCGGGGTCTTCGACCGGCGTATAGGCAAAGATCAACGTGTCAGGGTCGACCTGATCAGCCGGATCGGTTGGCGTGTCGGCAAACAGGTCTCCGTCGACATCGCAGAAGCGCTCGTCCAGATCGCCGCGCGGGCAATCCTGCGCGGCGGCTGGTCCGGCCAAGTGTCAGTGTCAAGCGCGAATGCGGCACCTGACAAAAGTGTAGTTCATTATTTTCATGTAGATATCCTCCCTGAAGATCACGCTAGGAGGTCTGGAACCGATTTACAAAAGGTTTTTTACAGCTTTGGAACTGCTTGGTGAATCCCATGGGCCGCCCAGTCATCAAACTTCTGGTCAACAGGCGTCGCAGGAGGCGTGGTGTTCAGATATCCTCCGGTGAAAAAGTGAAATCTTACGCCCGCGTTCTTGGCTGTTTCATAGTCAACAGCGCTGTCGCCGACATAAAGCGCTTGGTCTGCGTGTCCTCCCAAGGCCTCAATACATGACAAAAGCGGGCGGGCATTGGGCTTTTTGGGCTGTCCCGTTTCGGCGCCCGCGATCACATCAAAGTAACGCGCAAGATCAAGCTGCTCGCAAATGTCGCGCGCTGGCCCTGTCGGTTTGTTGGTGCATACGCCCAACTTGGCACCAGTCGACTTGAGATATTCAAGACAGTCGACCACACCCGGATAAGGGCGCGTCAAAGTCGTCATGTTTTGCGTATAGCTGTCCATGAAGGCAGCCAACGCCTTGCTTTTGGTTGCAGCGCTTGACCCGCCCGTTGCATCAAGGCTCCGCTCGACCAACTTTTCGACGCCATCGCCGATGAAGGACACGATGGTCGGCAAATCCAACGGCTGACGGTCCAGTTCCGCAAGGGCTGCATTGGCCGCGGCCTGAAGATCGGGCGCGCTGTGAATAAGCGTTCCATCAAGGTCGAAAATTATGATCGAACTTTCCATGATGGCTTGGTCTACTCCGCAGAAAGCGCGGTTGCCATAGGTTTTCAACCTTGTCCCTGACTCTACCTAACCGTCTGTTTAAATGCGACAATTCAGATTGCTCAGCCTCTCGCCTTAAAACTGTATTGCCAAACAACACGATCACCTCAAGTATAATAACATAGATTCCTAATTGGGAGATTCTCCTATGTGCCAGGTTTTCGCAGGCCAAGACCCCGGGGACTATCAGCCAGTTACGCGTCGTTTGCGGCTTAACGGTCAAAGCACCAGCATTCGCCTGGAGCGCAACTTTTGGGGCATCGTTGATGGCATTGCACAGCACGAAGGCATGACCACGCCAGCGTTTGTGTCCAAGCTGCATTCCGAGGTTCTGGAAATCAGGGGCGAGGCTCCGAATTTCACCTCATTGCTGCGCTGTGCCTGTCTGATCCGTCAGGAACAAATCCTGTCCATGGGCGGCACCATCGCTGCGCAGTAAAATTTTTACGATGTAGTAGCGCGCTACTACCCAATGCCTGGATTGGTCCGGCAACTTTACCAAACCCGCTGCTTGGCGATTTGGGAGAGGTCGGATGGCAAAGGCAATTCATTCAATGATCCGCGTTCTGGATGAGGAACGCGCTGTATCGTTCTACGAAGACGCTTTCGGGCTGACATCGGCCGAGCGTCTGGACTTTGAGAATTTCACCCTTGTGTACCTGAGCAATCAGTCCGCAAGTTTTGAACTTGAACTGACCATCAACAAGGGGCGCACCGATCCCTATGATCTGGGCGATGGCTACGGCCATCTGGCTTTTTGCGTTGATGATCTTGAAGCCGAGCATCGTCGCCTGACCGAAGCCGGTTACCAGCCCCGCAAAATCGTCGACTTCAAGCCGGATGGCCAATTGGTCGCCCGGTTTTTCTTCATTCAGGACCCGGATGGCTATGAGATCGAAGTCCTGCAGAAGGCGGGTCGCTTTCACTAGATTTTTTGACTTTGGGAGGAGATCAAACCATGAAACAGGACAAGTCGAACCTAACCCGGCGCGAGCTTTTGTCTCGCGGCGCTGCCGTGGGTGCCGCCTTCGTCGTGGGCACAGGGTTTGTCGCCGGACCAAACGCGGCTTGGGCGATGGAGGTCGAACACCTCAAGCCCGAAACCATGGCGACGCTGATCCAGATGGCCCGCGATATCTATCCACACGACCATGTGGCGGACGAATTCTACGCCGCTGCCGTCAAGGGCTATGACACCGCCGATGCCGCGCCGGGCGTGGAAAGCGGGATCGCCGCTTTGAACGCTGCGGCCATCGGCAAGGGCCACGCCAGCTATGTTGGACACGGGATGGGAACGCGACCGCGTCGACATCCTGCGCAGCATGGAAAACAGCGCGTTCTTTCAGCAGGTGCGCGGCGGTCTTGTGACCGGTCTTTATAACCAAAAGGCGGTCTGGCCGCTCTTTGGCTACGAGGGCGAGAGCTTTTCGCAAGGCGGTTACATCGACCGCGGCTTTGACGACATCAACTGGATCTGAGGGAGGACGTAACAATGGCTGCACCATTTGATCTGAACGACGACAGCGTTGTCGTCATCATCGGCACCGGCGCCGGCGGCGGCGTTCTGGCCAACGAACTGGCCCAAAAGGGCGTCAGCGTTGTCGCGCTTGAAGCAGGCGGGCGGTACCTGCCCGAGGATTACGTCAACGACGAATGGGACAGCTTTGGCCAATTGGCCTGGCTTGACCCGCGCACCACGTCGGGCGACTGGCGCGTGGCCAAGGACTTTTCCGGTCTGCCTGCCTGGATCGTCAAGGCCGTCGGCGGCACCACAACCCACTGGGCGGGCGCAAGCCTGCGCTTTCAGGACCACGAGTGGAAGGCCAAGACCAACTACGGCGACGTGCAGGGTGCAAACCTGCTGGACTGGCCCATCGATCCGCGCGAAATGGACGCCTATTACACAAAGGCCGAAGACAAGCTGGGCGTGACCCGCACCGGCGGCCGCGCCGCCCTGCCCGGCAGCAACAACTACAAGGTCTTCGAAGCAGGTGCCAAGGCGCTCGGCTATGAAGAAGTCCACACCGGACGCATGGCGATCAACTCCGGCGACAATGACGATCGGACTGGCCTGTCAGCAGACGGGTTTCTGTTTTCAGGGCTGCAAATGGGGCGCCAAATGGTCCTCGGCTTATACGGACATTCCGCGACGGCGAGGCCACCGGCAACCTTGAAGTGCGTGAGCGTGCGCATGTCGCTCGAAGATCGAACATGATGACAGCGGCAAGGTGACCGGGCGTTGTCTATGCGATGCGGATGGCAATCTGCAGATGCAGAAGGCGCGGATCGTCTGCGTGGCGGGCAACTCGATTCGAAAGCCCGCGGCTGCTGCTGAACTCGGCGTCATCGCATGTTCCCCGACGGCCTGGCAAACACCTCGGGTCAGGTCGGTCGCAACTACATGCGGCACATGACAGGCTCGGTCTACGCGATGTTCGACAAGCCGGTGAAGATGTGGCGCGGCACGACCATGGCGGGCATCATTCAGGACGAAGCGCGTCATGATCCGTCGCGCGGCTTTGTCGGCGGTTACGAGCTGGAAACCTTGGCCCTTGGCCTGCCCTTCATGGCCGCCTTCCTCGATCCCGGCGGCTGGGGGCGCGAGTTTACCACAGCGCTGGACAGCTATGAGAACATGGCCGGTATGTGGATCGTGGGCGAGGATATGCCGCAGGAAACCAACCGCATCACGTTGAACCATGATGTCAAGGACCAGCATGGGCTGCCTGCGCCCAACGTGCATTTCGACGATCACCCCAACGACGTCGCGATGCGCAACCATGCCTATCAGCAGGGTATGGCGGTCTATGAAGCGGTCGGTGCGACGCGGGTTTTCCCGACGCCGCCTTATCCGTCGACGCACAACCTGGGCACCAATCGGATGTCGGAAAACGCGCGCGACGGTGTGGTCAACAAACATGGGCAGACCCATGATATCGGCAATCTGTTCATCTCGGACGGCAGTCAGTTCACAACCGGCGCTGCCGAAAACCCAACCCTGACGATCGTGGCACTTGCCATAAGACAAGCCGATCACATCGCAGGCGAAATGAGCAAAGGGAACCTTTGAGGCCCCCCTTAACGGGCAGTTTTGCAATGTCGGGGGGCGAATTTCCGCCCCTTGGCCAAAGAATTAATTCATTGGGAGGACGTCAACATGAAACATTTACTCAGTGCAGCAGCCGCCTGTGCGCTTTTTGCGGGGCCGCTGGCCGCGCAAAGCAATCTGGAGAAACTCGGCGCATTTAAAACCACCGGTACAAAAGAGCATATCTTCATTGATCAAAACGGCCCTGAAGCGGAACTCCATCCGCGAAGTTCTTAAAGGCATCACTCTTCCTGAGGGCTTCAGCATAGACCTTTACGCGATTGTCCCAGATGCCCGCCACATGGCGATGGCGCCTCAGGGCACTGTGCTGTTTGTTGGCACCAAAAAGACAAAGGTCTGGACCGTGATGGACCGCGACCGAAACCGCGTCGCCGATGAGGTCAAGGATTTCGCACCCAGCCTTGAATTCGACGTGCCAAATGGCGTGGCCTTCTCGAAAGACGGTTTTCTATACATCGCGGAACGCAACCGGGTGATGCAGTACCCGGCAGCTGAATTTTTTCAAGAAAGCCCCGATGTCGTGGCCGAACCAATCGTCCCGCAAGGCACACTGATCCCGGTAGAAGAGGAAAGCTACAACCACACGGCCCGGGTCGTGAAGGTAGGCCCGGATGACAAGCTCTATATCTCGCTTGGTCAGCCGTTCAACGTCGCCCCACCCGAGAAGCTTGATCTTTACAATGAGACCGGGATTGGCGGTATCATCCGAATGAACCGCGATGGCTCAGATCGTGAGGTTTACACTTACGGCGTGCGCAATTCGGTCGGTCATGACTTCCATCCTGTGACCGGTGAGCTTTGGTGGACTGACAACCAAGTTGACGGCATGGGCGATGATATTCCCCCCGGCGAAATCAATCGCCAAACAGAAATGGGCCAGCATTTTGGTCACCCATGGTTTGGCGGCGGCACAACGCGCACCAATGAATATGCGGGGCAGGACGTGCCGGTTGATGTCGTGCATCCGGCGTCCGAGACCGTGGCGCATGCAGCCGATCTGGGGATGACGTTCTACACAGGCAACATGTTCCCGGCGAAATACCGCAACGCCATTTTCTCGGCGCAGCACGGGTCATGGAACCGGACAACACCAGTTGGTGCGCGCGTCATGGTGACTTTCATCGACGATGAAGGCAACGCTACGACCGAGCCATTTGCAGAAGGCTGGATCGACGAGAACGGCGAATACGATGGCCGCCCTGTGGATGTCGCCATGATGAAAGATGGCTCGATTCTGGTGTCGGATGACTTTGCCAACGCGATCTACCGGATCTCCTATTCCGAGTGATTTCCCCTGTCCGGCCGCACCCTGTGGCCGGGCAACTTTTCAAGGAACTGAAATGAACCGCCTGACACAAATGATCTTGGCCTCTGCCATAGCCTTCTCGTTTTCAACGGGCGCGCTTTATGCGGTTGATCCCGAGAACGGCCAGAAACTCGCGCGGAAATGCTCGGTTTGTCACGGCAAGTTGGGGATCGCAAAAGACCCCGAAGTGCCCAATCTGGCCGGTCAGTCTGCGTTTTATCTGGAAAAGAGCCTGAAAGATTATCGCGAGGGCATCCGCGAAGATCGCCGCATGACCCTTATGAGCAAATCGCTGAGCGATGAAGACATCAAGGACATGGCCGCCTGGTTTGCCTCAATCGAAATTACTGTCGTCGAGCCGAAATAGGCGCGAACAATTGGCCACCTGGTGGTGACCGTTCCTACCAGAGCCTGCCGGGTGAACTTTTCCAGAACGGTCAGCTTTCTGCAGGCCAAACCAGCTGCTTTCGGAAGGGAAGTGTTCATAGCATGCAGAAAGCCAAGGAAACGCCGCCCCATTCGCGTCGCCTCACGCAGTGCCTGCGAAAGAAAGCACCTGCACGTCGGTCAGGCCTGACCCTATGCCTGTGATGTAATTCGCGGCGCGGGTTGCACTGCCAATGCGGCCCAGCCCATTGCTCTCGCGCAACAGGGACGTGGGCGTGGATGTGGCGCGGGCGACCGCTTGTAAGGAGCTTTCGCCGACATCGCACATCATCACCGACACAGCGCGGGGCATGCTCAGATCCGCGCCCGCAAGGGTGCCGTCCGCCAAAGTCAGGCGGTTCTTCTTGCGAAAGACCTCCCGCCCGTTGAGCGTAAAGCTTTCAATGGAAGAAGATGCTGTCGCCATTGCATCGGTGACAAGAAACACCCGTTCAGACTGCGGCTTGGCGGCAAGGGCAAGGCGGATGGTGGTCGGATGGACATGAATCCCGTCGGCGATAAGCCCGGCATAGATGTCCCCGCGCGTCAAGCGTCGCGCCGACCAGTCCGGGTTCGCGGTTGCCCAAGCTGGCTCATCGCGTTGAACAGATGCGTGACACAGCGCGCACCCGCGTCAAAGGCGGCGTGGCAGGTCGCAAGATCTGCATCCGTATGACCAAGCGACACGACAATGCCCGCATGCTGCCATCGTGCTGATCTGGGCAGTCGTGACGTTTTCCGGCGCAACCGTGACCATGACGTTGGGCAGGCGCTGCGGCGGCATCAAGCAAGCAACGCAAGTCGTCGTCATCTGTCATCGGGCGGATCAAGTGTCGGATCATGCGCGCCCTTTGCGCGCGACCGACAGATGCGGACCTTCAAGATGGATGCCCGACGATGCCGTCGACCTTTTGCTGCAATGGCCGCTTCCACTGCGCTGATGGCGGCGCGAGTGCGCTCAGGTGTGTCGGTGATCAGCGTGGCAAGAAGCGCGTGCGTGCCCGTCGTTGCGTGGGCTTCGGCGATGGTGCGCAACGTCTCGACCGATTGGTCATCGTTGAACATCACGCCGCCGCCGCCGTTGACTTGCAGGTCGACAAAGCCGGGTGTGATCAGCCCGCCGTCAAGGGTTCCATCGGACAATCGGCGGGCAGCGCGTTGACGGGGTATGACACTGCGAACCGGTCCTGCGCCGACAGACCAGCGCATGATCTCGTAGCAGCGTCGTGCCCATCGTGGATTTGCGCGCCGACATAGGCTTTGGCGATGCGGCTCATACCGTTTCGGTCACTTTCTTCAGGTGGCGCGGCGCGTCCGGATTGATGCCGCGCGACGCCGCGATCTGTTCGACCATGGCGTAAAAGCTGGCGATCAAGCGAGATCGGATCGGTCAACGCATGACCGGTGCGGATCACCTGCAGAGACGCTGGCTGTATTCACCTTTTCAGTGGTCGCAAAGACCGACGCACCTTTGGCGGCGATCTCGTCGGCGACCGAGGCAAGCGCGCCTTCGGCCGCATCCGCGTGCCGCAAGCGCGATCACCGGAAAGCCGCCGTCGACGATCGACACAGGGCCGTGCAGCACCTCGGCCGAGGAGTAGGATTCTGCGTGTATTTGGCAGGTTTCCTTGAACTTCAGCGCCGCTTCGTTCGAGATCGCATAAGCGGGGCCACGCCCAAGACAGAAGATTGAATTGCGCCCTTCCAAGGGCTGCGCGCGCGGCGGGCCAGTCGATCGTGCACCGCGCTTCTTCCAGTTTGGCCGGCAGGTCGTGAATGGCCGCGCGCAGGGCGTCATCTTCGGCCCACTCAGCCAGAAGCCAGATGCCCGCAACGGCGGAATTGACGAAGGTCTTTGTCGCCGCAACGCTGAGTTCAGGACCGGCGTGCAGGTTCAGCGTGTGATCGGCCACCTCGAGCCAAGCGGGCTGTCGGGATGGTTGGTCATGGCGATTGACAAGTGCACCACCCACGCGCGCCATGCGCGCCATTTCCACGATGTCGGGGCTTTTGCCCGATTGCGACACCGAAAGGCAGACGCTGCCATTCAGGTTCAGCTGGCGCTTGATAGATCGACGCGATGGACGGGCCGACGGATGCGATAGGCGTGCCCATGAGCAAGCTCGGAGGCGTATTTCAGATAGGTCGCCACATGGTCGGATGAACCGCGCGCAACGCTCACCATGAACGCCGGGTTCGCAGGTCGCGCACAGCGTCGGCCGCAGCTGCGGATGTCGTCGCCGCCGTTGGCAAGAAGACGATCCACCGCTGCGGGGATTTCCAAAACCTCGCGGCGCATTTGTGTTTGATCCGGAGTCATGTACGGTCGTCCTATTCTTTGGCAAGGCGAAGTTCGGCCACAAAGTTGTAGGCGTCTCCGCGATAGATGGATTGGGTAAATTCAACGGTACGCCCGTCGGCCAGATAAGAGGTGCGCTCGATCCGCAGGCCTGCCATTCCCGGTTCCGACTTCGAGCAAGGCTGCGTTGCCTTCCTTGAGGTTGATCGCAGAGATCTTTTGCAGCGCCCGAACTGGTCTAAGGCCGGCTTGCACCAAGCACTTCGTAAAGCGACGTCTCGACCAGCAGCGGATTTGGCAGCATCTCGGTCGACAGCGACGCGCGTTCGATCGCCATGGGCTTGCCGTCAGCGGTTCGCAGCCGCGCGATGCGCGACACTGAGTCGTCCGGCGAAAGCGCCAAGCGCAAGCACTTCGTCCGGCGAGGGCATGAAGATGCCGCGCTCCAGCCAGACGCTGGTCGACACCATACCGCGCCGGGACATGTCTTCGCTGAAAGAGGTCAGGCGCGACAGAGATTGCTCGATCTTCGGGCGTTTCAGAGGCAACGAAAGACCCCGACCCCTGTTTCTGGACGACAATGCCATCTTCGGCGAGCGCCTGAATGGCCTTGCGCACGGTGACACGAGACAGTTCGGTGATGGATGCGATCTCGCGTTCGGGAGGCAGCGAGTTGCCTGCTTTGAAAAGACCCTGATCGACACCGTCGCTCAGCCGTTGGCGCAGCTGGATATATCGAGGCCCTCGATCTGGTCGCAGCCAGTTCCGTGGCTCAAGGAATTCCACGATATTCATAGCGCATTGCTTTCAAGCTGAGTTGCGGCTGATCTGGCAAGTTGAAACGCGCCATCAAGCGCACTTCCTCGCGAGGTGATTTGGCGGGTAAGCGTTTCGCGCGGAAGATATTGTGCATAATGCGGACCAACGCCGCCTGTCAGGCACAGAACGTCACCGGTCTGAAAACCCAGTTGTGAAAGGCTGCGGCTTAAGTAGTCCGCACCTTGGGTCATGACGTAGCGGCCAAAGCTGTCACCGTTTTGTCCCGCCGCAACGATGTCGGGCGTCAATGCACCATAGTCACCGGGCTTGGCAGACATGCTGAAAGAAACAATCTTGTTTGGGTCATCGCCAAAGTGGGCAAAGAGCGCACGCGTAAGGTCCGTGTGCTTTGCGAGCCCGTCATGGCACAGAAGGATGCGTTCAAGAGCCGCGCGGCCCAGCCAGGCTCCAGATGCCTGATCGGAAACATGAAAGCCCCATCCGCCAATGTAGCGACATATGCCCCCGGCATTTGCGGCAACAATGGTGCCGGTTCCCACGGACAACAGATACCCATCCTCGTCACCCAGCGCCCCGGTCACTACCGTTGGACGTTCGTCGGTGACTTTGGTCTGACAGTAAAGGAGTGCTAAGGCGATGCGGTTTCTTTCCTTGGCGGCCATGCCGCCTGCAAGGCCAAGATCGGCCCGAGCAGCTTTCAAGGCTTCGGGCGCGGTACCCGATTTTGTTGCGGCCAGATCAACGGCTGCGCGGACATTCCTGATCGCAAGATCAGGGCCGGTGGACACGTTTGCACGACCCCCTTCTGTCCGGGCCAGCACGCCATCCGCGATCGTGCCAATGGCTGCGCGGCACCCGGTGCCACCGCTATATACGCCAATAACCATCATATTTGCTGAATCACACATAAAATACCTTTATAATACCTCTCTGCGAAAAGATAGAGTCATTTTAGTGATTTCCTTTGATATTGGTCTTATCATTGTGGCGAAAGGATGGAAAAATAGAAAGTGGTAGACAAAAGGTATTTGAAAGGTATTAGATCAGCTAGGGAGATTCGAATGCCGCCGCCAACCACAGAACAAGTGCTTGAGACCAAGGCGATTGATACGCTTGACGCGCCTGGCGCGGCAGCGCTGATGTTGCGTGGCCAGCATGCCGCGGTGGATGCAGTTGAAGGTGCTGCGCGTGAGATTGACGCAGGAGCACAGGCCATGGCCGATGCAATTCGCGATGGGCGATCTTTGGTCTATGCCGCGGCGGGTAGCTCGGGGCTGATGGCGCTGGCGGATGCAAGCGAACTGGCCGGAACATTTGGCATTTCGCCAGACGCGATCCAGATTCATATGGCGGGTGGCGTTCCGGTAGATGCACGGATGCCCGGAGACACTGAAGACGACACGGCGACGGTTGAAGCCATCGCGCGCGATATAAACGCCGGAGACGTGGTCATTGTACTGAGTGCGAGCGGCACAACGCCGTTTGCTGTTGCAGTTGCGAAAGCATGCAAGGCACAGGACGCGACCGTTGTTGCAATTGCCAACAATGCGGGCGCGGAATTGCTGGGACTGGCAGATATTGCGATCTGCCTTGCGACGCCGCCAGAGGTCATCGCTGGGTCAACGCGCCTTGGCGCAGGAACGGCACAGAAGGTGGCGCTGAACCTGATGTCTTCGTTGATGGGCGTCAAACTAGGCCATGTCTACCAGGGACTGATGGTCAACGTGGTCGCGGACAATGCGAAGCTTGTAAAGCGGTCGGTTGGGATCGTATCGTCTATTTCGAACGTCTCTGCGGACGAAGCGCAGGCCGCGCTTAAGCGCACTGGCGGTCGCGTCAAGGCAGCGTCGCTTGTGGCACTTGGCTGCACGGTTTCTTTGGCCGAGGATTTGCTGACAGAAAATAACGGGCATCTTGACCCTTGCATTCAATCACTGAAATCAACCCAACACACAAATGTCTAATCAGGGAGAAGACCATGAATAAATCCAAACTTATTGGCGCCATGTTGGCGTCAACCATGATCACAGGCGCTGCGACCGCACAGGATGTGACGTTGACCATCGAAAGCTGGCGCAACGACGACTTGGCCATCTGGCAAGAGAAGATAATTCCTGCGTTTGAAGCCGAACATCCAGGCATCAAACTGAACTTCACGCCCTCTGCCCCGGCTGAATACAACGCTGTACTGAACTCCAAGCTAGATGCGGGTTCTGCAGGCGACATCATCACGTGCCGCCCGTTTGATGCGTCGCTCGCGCTTTATGAAGCCGGCCACCTCGCAGATATCAGCGACCTTGAGGGCATGGCCAACTTTTCGCCCGTCGCGAAATCTGGTTGGAGCACGGATGACGCGTCAGTCCAGTTCTGTGTACCAATGGCATCCGTGATCCACGGGTTCATCTACAACAAGGACGCCTTTAAAGAAGTAGGTGTTGAGGTTCCGACAACCGAAGCCGAGTTTTTTGCAGTTCTCGATGCAATCAAGGAAGACGGCAATTACACCCCGATGGCCATGGGCACCAATGACCAATGGGAAGCCGCGACGATGGGCTACAACAACATCGGTCCAAACTACTGGAAAGGTGAAGAAGGCCGCCTTGCGCTGTTGGCTGGTGAGCAAAAACTGACGGACGAAGCTTGGGTCGCGCCTTATCGTCAATTGGCGAAATGGGGTGAGTATCTGGGCGACGGATTTGAGGCACAGACCTATCCCGACAGCCAGAATATCTTTACGCTGGGGCGTGCAGCGATTTATCCAACCGGATCATGGGAAATCTCGGGCTTCAATGGCTTGGCTGATTTCGAAATGGGTGCGTTCTATCCGCCCGTACAAAATGCTGGCGACACGTGCTACATCTCGGATCACACGGATATCGGCATTGGCATGAACGCGGCAACGCCGAATCCAGAGGCAGCAAAAACCTTCCTCAACTGGGTTGGTTCTTCGGAATTTGCGACGATCTTTGCCAATTCGCTTCCAGGATTCTTCCCACTGTCGACGGCGCCAGTCACGCTTGAAGATCCGCTGGCGCAAGAGTTCATCTCTTGGCGCGGTGAGTGCGAAAGCACCATCCGGTCGACCTATCAAGTTCTGTCGCGCGGGACTCCAAACCTTGAGAACGACACATGGAACGCATCTGTGGCCGTGATCAAAGGCGAGGAAAGCCCCGAAGAAGCCGGCGCTCGTCTGCAAGCGGGTCTGGCCAGCTGGTACGCGCCTCAACAGTAAGTCTTGACAAGACTTACTTCGCACGCCGGTTGAACACTGCTTCCGGCGCGCAACACACACCTCCGTTCCTCCGCAGTCCCCCGCGCGCCAGTGAACTTGACTTCGGGGCTTTCTCAAATGGCAGGACCATCCCATGGCAAAGCACCAGACCAAACCAAAGTTCAGATGGCATATCGTCGTTTTTCTGGCACCTGCCGTGCTGGTTTACACCGCTGTCATGATTTATCCGCTGTTTAATACGCTGCGTCTGTCACTGTTCACCGAAGTGGAGCAAGAGCGCGTATTTGTGGGGTTGCAGAACTTCTATACCCTGTTTGGCGAAAGCGTCTGGTCTGAACAATTCTGGAACGCGCTGGGTAATAACTTCTGGTTCTTTATCATCCACATGTTGGTTCAGAACCCCATCGGCATCGCTCTGGCCGCGATCCTTAGCCAACCCAAGTTGCGCTTTGCGGGTTTTTACAGATCGGCCATCTTTGTTCCGACAATCCTGTCTTTTGTGATTGTTGGGTTTGCCTGGAAATTGATCCTGTCGCCCATTTGGGGCATCGCGCCAGGAATGCTGGACGCGGTTGGTTTGAAATCGCTTTACGCGCCTTGGTTGGGCAAACAGGAATACGCGCTGACAACGCTGGCGCTTGTGTCTGTTTGGCAGTTTGTCGGCATCCCGATGATGCTGATCTATGCCGCGCTCTTGTCGATCCCAGATGAAATTCTTGAGGCCGCCGAAGTTGAGGGTATCACCGGGTTCTCGGCATTCTGGAAGATCAAACTGCCGCTGATCCTGCCCTCTATCGGGATCATTTCGATCCTGACCTTTGTGGCGAATTTCAACGCATTTGACCTTATCTATGCCGCGCAGGGTGCGCTGGCGGGGCCTGATTTTTCGGCCGATATTCTGGGCACGTTCTTGTACCGCACCTTCTTCGGCTTCCAGCTTCAGCTTGGTGACCCACATATGGGGTCGGCCATCGCGTCCGCCATGTTTGTCATCATCCTGATCGGCGTGTGTCTGTACCTATTCGGTATCCAGTCACGCATGCGCCGCTACCAGTTCTGAGGAGAGGGAATATGGCCGCCGCACGTCAGAACCGCCTGAACACAGCCGCCGCTCATGGTGCGCTGATCCTTTATACGCTTATCGCGATGTTCCCGGTTTTTGTCATTGTCATCAATAGCTTCAAGACTCGCAAAGCGATCTTTCGCGAACCGCTGGCGATGCCAAATAGCGAGAGTTTTTCGCTGATCGGCTATCAGACCGTTTTGAAACAGGGGGACTTCTTTCTCTACTTCCAGAACTCGATGATCGTCACCGTTGGGTCGCTGTTCTTTATCCTGCTATTTGGGGCCATGGCCGCCTTTGCGCTGGCCGAGTACCGGTTCAAGGGCAACACATTGATGGGGCTCTATATGGCGCTTGGCATCATGATCCCAATCCGCATTGGCACGGTCGCCATTCTTGAGATGATGGTTCAGACCGGGCTGGTGAACACGCTATGGGCGCTGATCCTTGTATATACGGCGCAGGGCTTGCCGCTGGCGGTGTTTATCCTGTCGGAATTCATGCGTCAGGTCAGTGATGACCTCAAGAATGCAGGCCGCATTGACGGGTTGTCCGAATATCGCATTTTCTTCCGCCTTGTCCTGCCGCTTGTGCGTCCGGCGATGGCGACGGTTGCGGTGTTCAACATGATCCCGATCTGGAACGACCTTTGGTTCCCGCTGATCCTTGCCCCTGCGGAAGAGGTAAAGACCCTTACGCTTGGAAGTCAGGTGTTCATTGGTCAGTTCGTGACCGATTGGAATGCGGTGCTATCGGCACTATCGCTCGGCGATCTTGCCGGTGATGGCGCTCTACGTGATCTTCTCACGTCAGTTGATCCGAGGCATCACATCGGGGGCCGTGAAATGAGGGTTGTTGTTGCAGGTCTTGGCAATATGGGGCGCAGTCATGCGCTTGCCTATCACGCGCATCCGGATGCAGAGATTGTCGGGCTGGTGAACCGGTCTGATGTCGACCTGCCAGAAGCTTTGCAGAGCTACGCACGGTTCGAGAGCTATGAAGAAGGTTTGGCGCTAGAACCGGATTTAGTGTGCATCGCAACCTATTCCGACAGCCATGCGCAGTACGCGATTGCCGCGATGGAAGCGGGCGCGGATGTATTCATCGAAAAGCCATTGGCGACAACGGTTGAAGACGCGAAGCGTGTCGTTGCCACAGCACAGCGGTTGGGGCGCAAATTGGTCGTGGGGTACATTCTGCGACATCACCCCAGCTGGCAACGCCTTATTGCGGAAGCGCGCAGTCTGGGTGGGCCATATGTGTTCCGCATGAACCTCAATCAACAGTCTGATGGCCCAACCTGGGAAACGCATAAGTCGTTGATGCAAACGACCAGCCCCATCGTCGATTGCGGTGTGCATTACGTGGATGTCATGTGCCAGATCACAGATGCAACTCCGGTGCGGGTCAGTGGTATGGGCCTGCGTCTGTCGAACGAGATTGCGCCCGATATGTATAATTACGGCCAGTTGCAGGTGTGGTTCGCCGATGGCTCTGTCGGGTGGTACGAAGCAGGCTGGGGTCCGATGATGTCGGAGACCGCATTTTTCGTCAAAGACGTGGTGTCGCCCAATGGGTCTGTGTCGATCACCGATGGAAACAAGGCTGCCTCGGATGACGTAGATGGGCACACGAAAGTGGGCGGTTTACTGGTGCACCGTTTGTCCAGCGACACCCTGATCGACCTACCGGATGAACCGGGTCACCAAGAGCTCTGCGATGCAGAGCAGGCCTTCATGATCAACGCAATTTTGCAGGACAGCGACCTGACACGGCACATGTCTAACGCCGTGCAATCGCTGGCGATTTGTCTGGCCGCAGATGAGAGCATCCGAACATGCCGACCCGTAGAGCTAGGAGTTTTCATATGACCGCGCTGACCTTGACCAACGTGTGCAAATCCTTTGGGGCGGTAGAAGTGCTCAAAGACATCAACCTGACTGTCGAAGAGGGTGAATTTGTGGTCTTCGTGGGTCCATCGGGCTGTGGTAAATCCACCTTGCTGCGCGTGATCGCGGGGCTTGAGGACGCAAGCGATGGCACGGTGGAAATTGGCGGCACGATCGTCAACTCTATCCCCCCTGCAAAGCGTGGAATTGCGATGGTGTTCCAGTCCTACGCGCTTTATCCGCACCTGAGCGTGCGAGACAACATGGCGCTTGGCCTTAAGCAGGAAAAGCAGCCCAAATCCGTGATCGATGAACGGGTCAACAAGGCGGTGCAGATGCTTGATCTTGGCGCTTACGTGGATCGCCGACCGTCAGATTCTGTCAGGGGGTCAGCGCCAGCGGGTGGCCATCGGGCGCGCGATTGTGCGTGAACCCAAATTGTTTCTGTTCGACGAACCCTTGTCAAACCTCGATGCGGCACTTCGCATGAACACCCGGATCGAGATCGCAGAACTGCACCGCAAGCTAAACGCCTCAATGATCTATGTGACCCACGACCAGACAGAGGCCATGACACTCGCCGACAAGATCGTTGTTCTGCGGGATGGGCGGGTCGAACAAGTCGGATTCTCCGATGGAACTTTATAACAACCCTGCCAATCGATTTGTTGCAGGCTTCCTCGGATCGCCTGCGATGAACTTCCTGAAGAAGGCCCCTCTTGCCATCCCCGAAAACGGATCGCTTGGCATCCGTCCAGAACACCTTCGACCAGTGGCCAGCGGGCGGATCAAAGGCACTGTCACCCATGTGGAACGCTTGGGTGGCGATACCAATTTGTTGGTATCAACCGATCAGGACGAAGCGATCACCGTGCGGATATTTGGTCAAGACGAGACGCGCGTTGGCACACAGATAGAGCTTGATTTTGATGATCAGGCGGCCTTTGCGTTTGATCACGAAGACCGCCGCGTTGCTCTTGCGGGATAATAGTCTGTGCCTTTCGATGCGGACGCATCGTGTGACAGCATGAACAGTTTGCGATAAGCCGCCATCTGCCAAACCGGCGAACGTCCACCAAAGTACGAAATCACACGGTTACGGGTCGCACGTATGGTGCAATCGAAATTGATATGGATACACAACCGGAAGTAAAGATCGGCGAACGGCGAACGGCTGCTTCAGCGTAGCGAAGGATGCGTCCCAAACGTGAATGTGCGGCAGTCCTGTTGCACTGCCACACATGGTCGATGGTCACTTAAGGATGATCATCATATCAGAATAACCGCGCGCCGTTGCATGCTGAAGCGGGGTTACACCGTCGCGATCACCGATGGATTTATCGGCACCTGCGTCGACAAGAATTTGGACTGTTTTGGTGTGATCAGGCCCGCCATCACCAAGAACCACCGCCTCGATCAAGGCTGTCCATGCAAGATTATTGACATGGTCCAGAGGCGCGCCGCCAGCGACTAGCCGGGCAACGACGTCGTGGTGACCAAGGTGGGCTGCCGCGATCAGGGCCGTGCCATCGTAGACACTGGTGATCAGGTCGGGCTTGTTGCCAAGCTCCATCGCCAGCGAGACCATTTCGGGATCATCGGCGACGGCGGCAATGGTCAGCACATCATAGACGCGATTTTCCAGCGCGTTCATGTCCGCACCCCCCTTGGCAAGCGCTGTCAGCGCATCGTCATGCGAGGCAAAAGCGGCCACATGAGCCGGCGTTCGGCCAGCGCCGTCACGTGCATTCAGATCGGCACCTGATGCGATCAGGCGGTTGATCTCGTCCACCCGTCCTTCGTGGGCGGCAAGATGAAGCCCGGTGTAGGACGCGATTTCAGATGCGGATGGTGCGGTCTGTGCATGGGCCATGCCGCAGAATGCGACTGTGGCGGCGATGATCAAAGAACGAAGCATGGGATTCACCCTTTCAAATGCAGCGACCCGCCCCATTACCGAGGCGGGCCATGTTTGATTTATTCAGCACCGATGGCGTCAAGGCCCGCGCGTGCGCATGTCTCGTCAATGGCACCCGACGGCGCGCCACCGACACCGATGCCACCGACCAATGCGCCACCAATCCTGATCGGCAGACCACCCGCCTGAATGACCAGACGGCTGTCCATATCGCGCAGACCGTCGTTTTCAGGGTTCGCAGCCGATGAAACCGGCCAGCCAGCCGTGTCACGGCCCATGCTTGCAGAGGTAAAGGCCTTGCCGGTGCTGGACCCAACGGTGTGCGGGCCTGCGTTGTCGGCGCGCAGGATCGCTTTGGTCACGCCGCTGCGGGCGACAATCGCGACGCTGACGTTGTGGCCCTCGGCCGAGCAGGCATCGACGGCCGCTTGTGCGGCTTGCGTCGCCATGTCGAGCGGAAGGTAGGGGGCGGTTGGCAAGTCCTGCGCAAACGCGGCGACGGGGGCCAGAAGTGCGGCGGCAAGTGTAATTGTGCGGATCATCGGATTTTTCCCTTTGTTTGACTGATGCATCCTTGTCTAATCCCAGCCGCTGGGTCGCGATATTCGTAGCCCCCGCAAGGATCTCCGTAGTTCTACTGATCCGCCTGCGCCTCCAGCCAATACCGCGTCAGTTCCGCCGCCGAGATGACGTGCCTGCCTTGGCCGCAATCGCCGCGCGGTGGCTTTCAACCGTGCGCGGTGACAGGCCAAGCGCATCGGCGATTTGCTTCGTGGTCAGACCTTTTGCGATCATGCCCAAGCACTTCTTGTTCACGGACCGAGAGATGATTGACCAAAGCGATGGCTTCGGCACGTTCCGCCGAAACCTGTTGTTGCGTCTCAAGTTCGGCGTGGCCCTTTTGGATCGCGTCGATCAGGTCTTGTTCGTCGACCGGTTTGCTGAGGAAATCAATCGCACCATTGCGAAACGCCCGCCTGCACGCCTCGATATCGCCATGTCCGCTGATGACGACAGTGGGCCATGTGATACCTTGATCGGTCAGTTTCTCTTGCAGTTTCAGGCCCGAGATCGCGGGCATCCGAATATCAAGGATAAGGCATCCCGGTGTCAGACCTGCCGCTTGGCTCAGGAAAATTTCGGGCGAGGCAAAGCTGCGCACATCCAGCCCGACCGTTTCGAGCAGAAGGGTAAGCGCATTGCGCACTGCCTCGTCATCATCGACCAGATAGACGTGGTTGCTCATGGCGTCACCATCTTCGGCGCGAAAGTGGCAGGGACAATCGGAAAGTCGTCTCGGCAGCCTCGCTTAAAAGCGCAATATCGCCACCCATTTCCTCGACCAAGCGCTGGCAGAGCGCCAGCCCAAGACCCGTACCATCCGGCTTGCCCGTCACGAAGGGCTCGAAAATGCGTGTTCTGATGTCGTCGGGAACGCCCGGCCCATTGTCGGTGACATCCAGAATGGCCATCCGACCATCGACATCTGTCCGGATCGTGACCCGTGCAGCGTCCGAGGCATCAAGCGCATTGCGCACAAGGTTGAAGACAACCTGTTCCAGCTCAACCGGGTCCGCGTCGATAAAAAGCGGTTCATCGTAAAGAGACAACGTGACTGTGGCCCCTTTGGTTTTGGCTTCCAGTGCCAAAAGACGCTGCACACTTTGTGCTGCATCATGAAGCGCGCAGGGTTTTGACGGTGCGCGGTTTGGTTTGCTCCACCGCCTAAGCCGGTCAAGAATGTCCGCCGCCCGCTGCGCCTGTGACACGGTATCGTCCAGAACGGTGCCCAAACGCGCGACATCGCCGCGCCGCGCCAAATGTCGTCCGGCCTGCGCTTGGCTGAGAATTGCGGTCAGCGGTTGCGCCAGTTCATGCGCCATCCCGCTGGCCATCTCGCCCATTGCATTGACGCGCGACGCATGGGCCAGCCGTGTTTCCTGCGCGCTAAGCTTGGCACGGCTTTCGGCGTCTTTCGTGGCGCGCGCGTTGCCTCAAGCCAAGAGCCGACAGAAAAAACAATGCCGTGACCAACAAAGTTGCGACCAGAGCTTTTCCCAATGGCAAGACATCCGCCAGACGAATGGCAAGCGAGGTTTCAAAAACCAAAGGCTGCGACACGCTGCCAAGCGGTTTTGAGAACCCCACTTCATCCGGTGCAAGGTGACCCACCAATGCGTTCTGACCGTCCGGCGTCAGAAGGCGCAGTGAAACAGACGGCTTTTGCCAAAACGGATCGTCAGTCGCGATCAGCGCGCTTGCATCGATGACCAGCGCCAATCCATGGCGCGCCGCATCCGTATTGGGCGTGCGTTTCACGACCAGATAGTGGCCGGGCCTTGTCGGCATTTGCTGTATCTGCAAAGCACCGGTCGAGCTGCGCGCCATCTGGACAATCAGCGCTGCATCCTCGGCCGCAAGACCCGGCAGCGTTTGAATATCCGGCTCTGACGGATCAAACGGAATCACATTCACGGATGTGATGCGCGGATAAAACCGCGTGATCGTTGCGGCCACATCCAGCAACAAATCCTGTCGTTCAACGCCGCCTGCCACAAAAATCGCGGACAATGACGTCAAATGCGCGTCGTGCTGATCGGCTCGCTGA
Organism: uncultured Alphaproteobacteria bacterium; assembly: GCA_963841595.1. GTDB lineage: Bacteria > Pseudomonadota > Alphaproteobacteria > Rhodobacterales > Rhodobacteraceae > CAWJDD01. The sequence goes on from CAWJDD010000006.1 coordinate 70,805, forward strand.
GACGCCAAGCGATGCAGCGTCGCGCTTTTGACGGTCAGTTCGCGCACCAGACTTTGCCGTTCGAAAAACGCTAACCCACAGAGCGCTAAAGCGACCGCAAAGGCCCATAGCCACAGATATCGCCAGATGTTGTTTGAGTTTGAGGAAACCATGCGCACTCATCGCAGGTGGAACTTACAAACGCCAATCCGTAATTCTACGGTCACCTCAGGGCGAACCTACCTTGCGCAAAAAAGACCCAAGGTCTTCACACAGTTCCAAAGCGTCCATTTGTTGCCGCAAGTCGAACAGCGGCAAGGTCCCACACGGCCGACGTTGGGTAGGCTTTAAAGGCTAACAATCCTGACGGAAGTCATCGGATGTCTCTTCCGAGCCTTTACCGCAAATCCATGCGGTTTCGGTATCTCGCTCCAGCGACGAAGAACCGGGATTAATCCGGCCCAAACTAACCGTTGACTGGCAGATATGACGCAGCGCGGCGTTCCAAAACAGATGCGGTTGCCTATTGCTTCGCACGTGGCGGTGCTACCAGTTTTGGCGATGTACAAAGAGCTGTAGTGCAACCGCCGAACGCCCAACGAAAGGCGATTATGGATTACATGAATCCTGCAAAAGACGTCACTAAAGCAGAAAAAAAGCAAACCCATCCAATCCATCTTGCGAGCAAAGGGAAGCCGCATTGGCCGTGTGGATAGGATTTTCGGCTATCCTGCATTTGCTTCCGTCAAGCATTGATGCATACGGGCGCGCAATGCCCTACCACACAAGCGCAGGGTGTTCTGAACCCTAACGCTGGGCGGTCTTCCAGTCCGGGTGAATCCAAGGCTGATCATTCGCGGGCGGCAAAGGACGGCGTTGCAAGATATGGTCCGAAACTTTCTCGCCCACCATAATGGACGGCGCGTTCAGGTTCCCGTTGGTGATCCGTGGAAAGATCGAACTATCCGCAAGGCGCAACCCGTCAACCCCAATGACCCGTGCCTCAGGGTCTACAACCGCCATCGGATCGTCCAGCGCCCCCATTTTGCAGGTCCCGCATGGGTGATAGGCGCTTTCCACATGGGCTCGGATGAAATCATCCAGTTCGGTATCGGTTTGCGCCGCCTCGCCGGGCTGAATTTCGTGACCCCGATATTCCTCAAAGGCAGGCTGCGCAAAAATCTCGCGCGTCAGGCGAATGCAGGTTCGGAAATCGGCCCAGTCCTGCGGGTCTGACATATAGTTGAATTCAATGCGCGGGTCGTCGTTCGGATCGGCAGATCGCAAAGTGACCTGCCCCCGCGACACAGAACGCATCGGCCCCACGTGCGCCTGAAACCCGTGCCCTTCGGCGGAAACCTTGCCGTCATAGCTGACAGCGATTGGCAGAAAGTGAAACTGGATGTCTGGATAGTCGACCCCTGCTCGCGACCGGATAAAGCCCGCACTTTCAAACTGGTTGGAACTTCCCAGCCCAGTTTTCCAAAGCACCCATTCGGCCCCGATCCTGGCCTTGCCGCGCAGGTTCCAATAGGCAAAAAGCGTCACGGGTTTGGTGGCCGCTTGCTGGATATAAAGCTCCAGGTGGTCCTGCAGATTTTGCCCCACGCCCGGCCGGTCCGCGATCACGTCGATCCCGTGTTCTGCCAGATGGGCAGCAGGCCCGATCCCCGACAGCATCAGCAGCTTTGGGGAATTGAGAGAGGAAGCAGCAATAATCACCTCCTTGTTCGCTTTGATGACCTCGACATTGCTGCCTCGGCTGACCTCGACCCCAATGGCGCGCCCGTTCTCGATGATGATGCGACGGGCCAGCGCACGGATGATTGAACAATTGGGCCGCTTCAAAGCCGGGCGCATATAGGCATTGGCCGCAGACCATCGCCGCCCTTTGTAAATGGTGGCATCAAAGGGGCCGAAACCCTCTTGCTGTGCGCCGTTGTAGTCACCGGTAACCTGGATATCCGGCCTGCGCACCAGCCTCGACAAACGCGCGGGTCAAGGGGTTTTTGCGCGGGCCGCGGGTGACGTGTAGCGGCCCATCACGCCCCCGCCACGCCGGGTCGCCGCCATGGCCACCGGCGTGCCAATGCTCCATCCGTTTGAAATAGGGCAGGACATCCGCATAAGACCAACCCTGCGCGCCGTTTTCGGCCCAATGGTCGAAGTCGCGGGCATGACCGCGCACATAGATCATGCCGTTGATCGAGGATGATCCACCGATAACCTTGCCGCGCGGCGTCACCAACTGACGACCCCCAAGATGTGGCTCGGGCTCGGTTTTGTAACCCCAGTCATAGGTCTTCATGTTCATCGGATAAGACAGTGCGGCAGGCATCTGGATGAAAGGGCCCGCATCGCTGCCGCCGTACTCGATCACCAGAACCTGTTCGCCGGCCTCGGCAAGACGGTACGCCATGGCGCAGCCTGCCGAACCTGCACCGACAATGACGTAATCAGCCTGCATCAGAATGCCTGACGAAGCGCGGTGCGTGGCGAGCGGACCTTAGAACGGTGCATCGACGTCCCCCATCGCGACGTAAACCCCTTTGATCTGGCTATAATGTTCGATGGCCGCTTTTGAATTTTCGCGGCCAACGCCAGAGAGTTTCGATCCACCGAAGGGCGCTTCAACCGGTGCCAGATTATAGGTGTTGATGTAACAGGTCCCCGCCTCGAACCCCGCAACCATCCGGTGCGCCCGGGTCAAATCGCGATGTGAACACCCCTGCGGCCAGACCAAAATCGGTGGCATTGGCGCGGGCAAGCGCATCTTCTTCGGTCTCAAAGTCCAGAACGGACATGACCGGTCCAAAGATTTCATCGCGGGCAATGGTCATGCCGTCCGTCACATCCGCAAAAACGGTCGGTTCCAGAAAGAACCCGTCCCCATCGACGCGACTGCCGCCGGTGATCAGTGTCGCGCCCTCGGCGATCCCTTTGGCGATGAACCCTTCGACGATCTCGCGCTGCTTGGCCGAAACCATGGGGCCGAAGTTCACCTCGGGGTCCTGCGGGTCGCCCATCTTTACGGAAGCCAAACGCTCGGTCAGCCGCTTAAGGAACGCCGCTTTGATTCCGCTTTGCACGAAAACCCGGGTGCCGTTGGAGCAAACCTGCCCCGAGGAATAGAAATTCCCCAAAATCGCACCCGAGACCGCGTTCTCCAAATCCGCATCATCGAAAATGACCAACGGAGACTTGCCGCCCAATTCCATTGTGACGTGCCGGATTCCCTCGGCCGCTGCCGCATAAACCTTGCGCCCTGTTGGCACCGATCCGGTCAGGGACACTTTGTCGACGCGAGGATCGCTTACCAGCGAAGCCCCAACCGCCCCATATCCTTGGATGACATTGTAAACGCCTGCCGGTGCGCCAGCCTCAAACAGTATTTCGGCCACCTTGAGTGCGCAAAGCGGCGTCGTCTCGGACGGTTTGAACACAATCGAGTTGCCGCAGGCCAGTGCAGGTGCACCTTTCCAGCAAGCGATCTGTGTCGGATAGTTCCAAGCCCCGATACCGACGCAGACCCCAAGCGGTTCACGCCGGGTATAGACGAAATCATCGCCCAGCTGGATATGCTCGCCCGTGATCGCTGCCGCGAGGCCGCCAAAGTATTCCAACGCGTCGGCACCCGAGGTCGCATCGGCGACACTGGTTTCCTGATAAGGTTTGCCGGTGTCGTACGTTTCCAGAACAGACAAATCATGATTGCGCGCACGCATGATGTCAGCGGCGCGGCGCAGAACCCTGCCCCGTTCAGTGCCTGTCCAGCCAGCCCACTCCTTTTGCGCCCGTTTGGCCGAGGCCAGTGCCTGATCGACAATTGCAGGCGTTGCAGCGTGAAGCTTGGCGATCACCTGACCTGTGGCCGGATAGATGACCTCGATCACCTCGCCCGCGCTATCTTCAACGTATCGGCCATCTATGAAATGGCTGGCAGTAGGTTGGGTCTTCATTGCACTTGTTCCTTCAATTCCGAGGCAAGAAGCGCCAACACATGATCGGTCGCACCTTTGCTTGCAAAAGGGTCATTCGAGAGGCCCATCCTTAGATACAAACCGTCGATCAGCCCCCCAATCCGCGTGGCGGCGGGCACTGCGCGCGCACCGATCAGGGGCCTGAGGTTGAAAACCAGATTGCTGTGCAGCCGCCTTTGATAGATCGACAAAAGCCGCTGCGCTTCGGACGACGACTGAGCCAACACATAAAAGTTCAACCACGCCGAAATCACCTCGCGCTGGAAGTTGCCGCTGGAAAAACCAGCGCGAACAATTGCTTCCAGACGCGCTTTGTGGCCGTCGGCTTTTGCAAGTGCGCAGCGCACCTCGGCCCCGTACAACGTTAAGGTATGGCGCATCGCCGCCAGAAAAATCTGATCTTTTCCACCAAAATAGTGATGCGCAAGGGCTGAAGACATGCCTGCCCGCTTGGCAATCTTGCTGACGGTAACGTCAAGCGATCCCGCTTCCCCGACCTCATCAATCGTGGCTTTTATTAAGGCAGCGCGGCGGATAGGTTCCATTCCAAGCTTAGGCATTTTTTCCTCGCAGGAAACTTGCGTTCGCAAATTAGATGTTTCTTTATTGACTCGTCAATCAAGAAAAAATGAATGCTAACCGGGAGATCAAAAAATGAAACTGAGAAACACCCTTTCCGCGCTGGCCATCTGCGCCGCCGCCCCTGCCCTTGCCGATTGTGAGACCATCACATTCTCCGACGTGGGCTGGACCGACATCACCGCCACGACCGCTGCTACATCTGTTGTACTCGAAGCCCTGGGCTATGAGACCGACATCAAGGTGCTGTCTGTCCCAGTGACCTATATCTCGCTGGCTGAAGGCGACGTTGACGTCTTCCTTGGCAACTGGATGCCCACGATGGAAGGCGACATTGCCCCCTACCGCGAAGCTGGCACAGTCGATACCGTCCGTGCCAATCTTGAGGGTGCCAAGTACACACTGGCCGTCAACAAAGCCGCTGCCGATCTGGGTATCAAAGACTTCGGCGATCTGGCCGCCAATGCGGACGCTTTGGAAGGCAAGATCTACGGCATCGAGCCCGGCAACGACGGCAACCGCCTGATCATGGATATGATCGCAGCTGACGCCTTTGGCCTGACCGGCTTTGAGGTTATCGAAAGCTCCGAACAAGGTATGTTGGCGCAGGTCGACCGTGCCTCTGGTCGCGACGAGCCTATCGTCTTCCTTGGCTGGGAACCGCACCCGATGAACGCCAACTTCGAGATGTCCTACCTGACCGGCGGCGACGACTGGTTCGGCCCGAACCTTGGTGGTGCGACGGTCTTTACCAACACCACAGCCGGTTTCGGCGAAAGCTGCCCCAACGTCGGCAAGCTTCTGGGGAACCTCGAATTCTCGCTTGCCATGGAAAATGAAATCATGGGCGCCATCCTGAACGACGGCACCGACCCGGAAGAAGCGGCCACAGCATGGCTGCAAGCCAACCCTGACGCCTACAAGGCATGGTTGGACGGCGTGACCACACTGGACGGCGGCGATGCAGTCGCTGCGGTTAACGCCAAACTGGGCATGTAATCGACAACTGGCTGGCCCCTACGGGGGCTGGCCAAACCACGAGGGTGTCGCATGGATTGGCTGACCGAGAACAAAATTCCCATCGGCAAATGGGCCAAATCCATCTTCGACTGGATGAACAACAACCTCGGGTTCTTTTTCGACTGGCTGTCCGACGCGATGGAAGGCTTGATCGACGCCATCCTCTGGGTGCTGGAAACGCCTCATCCGTTCATCATCATTGCTGTGTTCGCGGGTCTTACATGGCTGCTGCAACGCACATGGAAGACGCCGCTTTTCATTGTGATCGGCTTTCTGTTCATCCTCAATCAGGACTATTGGGAAGAGACGATGCAATCGCTGACACTTGTCCTGTCGGCCTGTGTCGTCTGCATGGGCGTCGGCGTACCAATCGGGATCGCAGCGGCGCACAGGCCGCGGCTGTACCGCGCCATGGTCCCGGTACTGGACCTGATGCAGACGCTGCCGACCTTCGTCTATCTGATCCCGGCAATCGTATTCTTTGGCATCGGCATGGTCCCCGGCCTGATCGCAACGGTGATCTTTGTGCTGCCCGCACCGATCCGCCTGACCTATCTTGGGCGTGTCTTCGACACCCACGCCTTTGCTAGAAGCCGCCCAAGCGTTCGGTGCGACCAAAAGCCAGGTCCTGTTCAAGGTGGAACTGCCCTCGGCGCTGCCGCAGATCATGGCCGGGCTGAACCAGACCATCATGCTGTCGCTGTCGATGGTCGTGATCGCAGCGCTGGTCGGGCGCCAGCGGATTGGGCGTGCCGGTGATCCGGGCGCTGAACACCGGTGAATACCTCGCTTGGGCTTTGAATCAGGCTTCGTCATCGTCGTCGTCGCGATCATGCTGGACCGAATGCTGCGGGTGACGCAAATGAGCGCCGTAGAATTCGACAACGTCTCGATCGTCTTTGGCATCTGATCCGCAACGCGCCCTGCCCTTGATGGACGAGGGTCAGGAACGCGCCGAAATTCCGACGCGACCGATCAGGTGCTTGGCGTCCATAATTGCACTTTGACTGTGGAAGAAGGCGAAATCCTTGTGCTGATGGGGCTTGTCCGGGTCTGGCAAATCGACGCTGCTGCGCGCCGTCAACGGGTTGAACCCAGTGGTGCGGGGCGAGGTGCGGATCAGACCGGTCTAAGGGTATGACCTCGGTCACCAAGGCCGACAGCGAAGACCCTGCGCAACCTGCGCCGTCCGACGTCGCGATGGTGTTCCAGCAGTTCGGCCTGCTGCCATGGCGGACAGTGCGCGACAATGTCGGGCTCGGGCTCGAACTGGGCGGTATGGAAAAAGCCGCACGGCCTGGCACGCGTTGACCGAGGAACTGGAATTGGTCGGCCTTGCCGACCGCGCCGACGCTCTGGTCGGCGAGCTTGTCAGGCGGCATGCAACAACGGGTTGGTCTTGCACGGGCCTTTGCCACCGATGCGCCGATCCTGCTGATGGACGAGCCGTTTTCGGCCCTTGATCCTTTGATCCGGACCAGGCTGCAGGACGAATTGCTCGACCTACAAAAGCAGCGCAATCGGACCATTGTCTTCGTAAGCCACGATCTGGACGAGGCCTTCAAGATCGGCAATCGGATCGCAATCATGGAAGGCGGACGGATCGTACAATGCGGCATCCCGCGCGAGATTTTCAGCAACCCGGCGAACGACTATGTGGCCGAATTCGTGGCCCACATGAATCCCCTTGGCGTGCTGACCGCGCGCGATGTTATGACCACCGGCGCAAGCAGTGGACCCACGGTCGACGCAAACACGCCGGTCAAAGATATTATCCAGCAGATTGAGACCACCGCACTTCAGGTCACCGAAAACGGGCAACCTATTGGCCAAATTACACAAAGCTCGCTTTTGGCGCGTCTGGCCCCGGCTTCTGAATAGCACTCTCCTTCCAAGGGAACCCGGTGGCCAATGACACGCAATGACGCTTTAAACCAAGCGACCGACTACTTTGACAGCGGGCGCCTTCAATACGAATTAGCCGCGCTGGTCGGGTATCGCAGCGAAAGCCAGAACCCCGATCAGGCGGCGGTGCTAAGGCAGTATCTGCAGGAGGCCATTCAACCGCGTCTCGAAGCAATGGGGTTCGACTGCAATATTCATGACAACCCCAGCCAATCGATCTCGGGTGGCCCGTTTCTTCTTGGCACCCGGATCGAGGATCCTGCCCTGCCTACGGTTTTGACCTATGGGCACGGCGATGTGATCTGGGGTCAGGACAGCGAGTGGCGCGATGGTCTGACGCCGTTCGATCTGACTGAAGAAGGCGACCGCCTCTATGGCCGCGGTTCCGCCGACAACAAGGTACAGCATCTGATCAATATTGCCGCTTTGGAAGCCGTTCTGAAGTCGCGCGGCAAGCTAGGCTTCAACGTCAAAATCGTCATGGAAATGAGCGAGGAAATCGGCTCGCCCGGCTTGGCCAAGATGATGGAAACCCACCGCGAGACCATGAAGGCTGATGTGCTGATCGCCTCTGACGGGCCGCGGCTAAGCGCCGAACGTCCAACCATGTTCATGGGCTCGCGTGGCGGCATTGGATTCGATCTGTTGGTCGACTTGCGCAAAGGCGCGCACCACTCGGGCAACTGGGGCGGGCTTCTGGCCGACCCGGCGATTATCCTGACGCAGGCCTTGGCCAGCATCACCGATGCACGCGGCCAGTTGCAGATCCCGGAATGGCGCCCGACAAGTCTGACGCCAGCGGTCCGTGCCGCCTTGCGCCATCTGCCTGTCGGTACGGATGAAACGCTGACGGTGGACCATGACTGGGGCGAAGAAAGCCTGTCGCCCGCCGAACGCGTCTATGGCTGGAACAGCTTTACCATTCTGGCGATGAAAGCGGGCATCCCCGACGCGCCCGTCAACGCCATCGCGCCCATGGCACGCGCAAGCTGTCAGCTGCGCTATGTGGTCGGCACCGATCCGGACGACATATTGCCCGCGCTGCGCCGTCACCTTGACGCGCAAGGGTTGGAAAATGTTCAGATCATTCCCCTGGACAAGGGCCTTTTCAGCGCGACCCGTCTGGACCCCGACCACCCTTGGGTCGCCTATGTCAGGAACTCGCTAAAAACCACGACCGGAAAAGATCCGCACGTCTTGCCCAATCTGGCAGGCTCTTTGCCGAACGAATGCTTTGCTGATGTGCTTGGCCTGCCCACGATCTGGATTCCGCACAGCTATCTGGGCTGCAACCAACACGCTCCTGACGAACACGTCCTGAAGCCGGTCTGCCGCGAAGCGATGCGGGTCATGGCGGGCCTGTTCTGGGATATCGGAACCAGCACGCCGGGCACAGTGGCGGCCTAACGGCCAGCCATCGCAGCGAATACCGCCTTTACGACGCGTGCAAAACCGCTAGGGTCCACAACCATGACCCCAGCATCACGCCTTACCAAACTCACCGAAATCTGTGCCGAAGCCGGACGGCTGGCGATGCATTATTTCGAGAACCAGAACGAATTGGTCATAGACCGCAAAGGCCATCAGGATTTCGTCAGTCAGGCCGACCGCGAGGTCGAAGCCTTGACGCGTCGCCTTCTGCAAGACGCCTTTCCCGACGACGGGATTGTCGGCGAAGAAGATGCGCCCAAACCGGGAACCTCGGGGTTCACTTGGGTCATTGACCCGATTGATGGCACAACAAACTTCGTTAACAACATCCCCGCATGGACAGTGGTGGTCGCAGGCGTCAGCCACGGCAAAACCCAGATGGGCGTTATTCATGACCCTTGTTTTGGCGAAACCTATGCCGCGCTTGCGGGATCAGGTGCCACCCTGAACGGCAAGCCGCTTACCATAGACGACCCCCGAGGCCTGACCGAAGGAACCGTGGCCATCGGATATTCTAACCGCGTCGATGATCGGGGCATCCTGCGGCTTGTCACGGCGCTCGTCGAAGAAGGCGCCATGTTCTATCGCAATGCGTCGGGTGCTTTGTCACTGGCCTATGTCGCCTCGGGGCGCATGCTTGGTTATTCGGAAGAACACATGAACGCATGGGATTGTCTTGCCGGGCAATTGATCGTGGCCGAAGCGGGTGGTGTGGTGGAAACCCAAGATGCCGATGCAATGATTGCGGGTGGTGGTCGGGTTGTCGTTGGCACACCTGCTGTTTTCGACCGGCTTCTGGCGATCTCAAAAGAAGCCTTCGCGAAGACGGCCTAGCCTTCGGGCAGCAGCACCGGGCCTTTTTCAGCGAAACCAACCGTGACTTCAGTACCGACGTCCATGGGCGCATCCACATCATCCTGCACGCCGAACATCGACCCAAAACTGGCCTCTAACGTGTATTCCATCCGGACGCCGACATAGGTGGCCTTCGCGACCTTCGCACGAAACCCCTCGGGCGCGCCGATGATCAAACGCGATGGCCGCACCGCGAGAGTGGCCGGCCCAACCGGCAACCCACGCGACGCAAGCTGATAGCGATAGTCCTCGATGGCGATGGTGGCCGCGTCACCCGAAACCGCCTCGATCGTGCAGGGCAGCAAGTTCGCCTCGCCGATAAAGTCAGCCACGAAACGATCGACCGGCGCATCGTACAACTGACGCGGTGTGCCGATCTGAGCGATAGAGGCATTGCGCATCACTACGATTTCATCCGACACGGCCAGCGCTTCTTCCTGATCATGCGTCACATAGACGACCGTTAGCCCAAGGTCTTTCTGAATTGCGCGGATGTCTTCGCGCACCTGCCGCCGCAGCTTGGCATCAAGGTTGGACAGGGGTTCGTCAAACAGCAAAACTTGAGGTTCCAGCACCAAAGCGCGCGCCACTGCAACACGCTGCTGCTGGCCGCCCGATAACTCGCTGGGCAGTCGCGCGTCAAACCCCTTAAGACCCACAAGGTCCAGACCGGCCAAAGCCCGATCCCGCGTTTCCCCCTTGGAAAACCCCGAGAACCCCAAGCCATAGGACACGTTTTCAAGCACCGTCATATGCGGGAACAAGGCATAGGATTGAAACACCATCGACACATCGCGGTCGGTGGCGGGCAAGGTGGTTACATCGGTATCACCGATCAGGATGCGGCCCGATGTTGCCATTTCCAAACCTGCAATCATCCGCAGCGTCGTCGTCTTGCCGCAGCCCGAAGGCCCAAGCAGCGTCACCAGCTTTCCGGCCTCGACAAACAGATCAATGTTGTCGACCGCGATCACATCTTTGCCGAACCGTTTCGAGACATTCTCGAAACGCACAGGCGCCGCCTTACTGGCTATCTGTATCTGGGCCATAGTTACCCTCCCGCTCCGAATTGCGTGCGTCGCCCGATCCTGGTGCGCCCGACAAGCAACTGAAGCAATCCAACAGCCGCCAGCATCACGAAGATCAACGTGGTCGAATAGGCGATTGCAAGCCCATAGTCGTTATTTTCAACGCGCCCGATGATATAACTCGTCGCCATGTCGTATTCGGCGGACACAAGAAAGATCACTGCTGAAATCGCCGTCATGGCGCGCACGAAACTGTAAACAAGGGCCGCCAGAATGGCCGGTTTTAACAGCGGCAGAATAATCTTGCGGAAAGTCTGCCAACTGTTGGCGCCCAAGGTAAGCGACGATTCATCCAGCGATTTATCAAGCTGAGACATCGACGCGATGCCCGCGCGAACACCCACCGGCATGTTCCGGAAGATAAAGCTGATGATCAGGATCAGCCCCGTTCCCGTAATCTCGATGGGCGGGACGTTGAAGGCCAGAATATAGCTGACGCCGATCACCGTGCCGGGAATGGCAAAGCTAAGCATGGTACCAAACTCGAAGGCGTTCTTGCCCGCAAAGCTTTGCCGCGTCAGCAAATAGGCGGTGATCAAACCAACCGCTGCCGTCAGCGGGGCCGCCGCAGCCGCAATATAGATCGTCGTCCAGAAACTGTCCCAAGCCGCCCCCGACCAACGGATCCCGCCGTCTTCGATCCGCAGCGAAAAGGCCGTGACATAATGCTTGAACGTCAGCGTGTTGTTGACACCCCAAAGCTCGACAACACTGCCGTACAAGATCATCGCGTAGACGATCACAGTGAACAGGCCCCAGACGCCTGCGATAACGAAGACGGGGATCGCCAGACCGTTCGGCATCAGCGGATGAACGCCGGCGTCCCCCTTGCCGGACACGGTTGTATAGCTCTTCTTTCCCAGCCAGGCGCGTTGCGCATAAAAGGCCGAAAGCGTGAAGAACAACAGAACCATTGCCAAAACCGCCGCGCGGCCTTGATCGTATTGAGCTCCCACGATGGCAAAGAAAATCTCGGTCGACAGAACATCGAAGTTACCGCCTAAAACCAGCGGGTTACCGAAATCGGCCATGCTTTCGATGAAGCCCAGCAGAAACGCGTTCGCAAGGCCCGGTCGCATCAGGGGCAAAGAAACCGTGCGGAAGGTCTGCCATTTGTTCGCCCGCAGTGTTTGCGCCGCTTCCTCCATCGACGGCGAAACACCTTCGACCACGCCAATCAGAACCAGAAAAGCAATCGGCGTAAAGGCCAGCACCTGTGCGATCAATACGCCGGGCAATCCGTAAAGCCACCGCGTTGGCTGCACGCCAAAAAGGTCGGCCACATATTGCGTAACCGCGCCCGACAGGCCAAACAGCAGGATCAACGCCAACCCAATCACAAAGGGCGGTGTAATGATGGGAAGCACAGTCAGAGCGCGAAGGGCTCGCTTATGGCGAAAGCCCGAACGGGTGACGACCAGCGCAAAGACGAGGCCGAGTATGGTCGTCAGAAAGCCAACCATGACGGCAAGGAACAGTGAATTCCACGCTGCCCCACAGCGCCCGCCACTAAGACACCCCAAACCCCACAACCGGTTGTCGAAGAATTTGGACCCGAAAACACTGGCCGAATAGCCGCCCTCTTCCGTGATGAAAGCCGCAAGCAGCATTTTGGCAATCGGGAAGAAGACAAAGGTCGTCACAATGACGATAACGCCGCCAATGGCGCTGACAACGAAGACGTCGCCGTTGATCGCCCCTCGTGCGGCGATGCCTTGTGTGAAGATAAACAAAAAGGCCGAGGCGACAACCATCGCGCCAAACCCCATGCCGAACTGGCGGTCGCCCAAGTCTCCGAAAAGTGCCGTCAGCCATTCAAAATTGAAGCCTCGAATGCCAATGCCAAAGCCCTGCGCCAGCATCCAGCCAAATCCAAGCGACCCCGAAAGGATCAGGGCCTTTGCGTAAATCGGGTCACTTTTGGGTCGCCCAAGGGCTACCAGAGACACGATCAGCGGAAGAACAATCGGTGCCAGCCAAAGCTTTTCGCCCTGTGCAACCAGAAAGGCTGCCGGGGCATAGTCTTCGTCGAACGGATAGCCGTCAAACAGCCAATCGAACGACAGGATACCGTCTTCGACCACATACCAAGGAAGAAGCAGAAATCCGACCCACCCGGCGATGATCCAGAAGATCAAAGCCGGATGACCGGTCTTTTGAGTTGTCGTATCGCGCAAGTCTTACTGCGGCAGGGTCGAGACGTCTGCGTCCCACTTTTGCAGAAGACGCTTACGCTCGTCCGACGATCCGTACTTCTTGAAATCGTAATCAATCAGCTTGATCGACGACAGGTCAGGCGCTGAAGGAGACGTCTCTGCACCTTTGTTCGACGGCACCTGGAACGCATTCACCTGAAGCGCCAGATTCTGTGCGTCTGTCGACAAAGCCCAGTCATAGAACTTTTGCGCTTCTTCCATGTTCCGTGCGCCCTTGATGATCGACATCGAGCCGATCTCGTATCCGGTGCCTTCGCAAGGCGCGACGACCTTGACCGGGAAACCCGATACGGCCTGGGCCACGGCGTCATGCATGAACACGATACCGATGGTGTTTTCGCCACGTCCCGCCGCCTTGATCGGGGCCGAGCCTGACTTGGTGTATTGGTTGACGTTGGCATGCAGGCCCTTCATGAACTCAAAGCCTTCGTCTTCGCCAAACAACTGCACCATCGTGGCAAGCGTCGTATAGGCCGTGCCCGACGAATTCGGGTTCGCCATCTGAACGTGCCCTTTGTACTCGGGCTTCAGAAGGTCTTTCCAGCAAGCTGGTTCCGGCAGGTTGTTGGCTGCAAGCAGATCGGTGTTATAGCCATAGCCCAAAGCGCCCGAATAAATACCGATTGTCTTGTCACCGGCACTTGTTGCCTGTGAGATCGCCCAGTCGTTCAACTCGCTGCGCATCGGCGAAACATATGGCTCGGTCAGGTCTTCTTCAGCGGCCTGCAAATGCGGGTCACCCGTACCGCCCCACCAAACGTCGCCCTTTGGGTTCGATGCTTCGGCTTTGATCTGTGCAAAAGTCTCGCCCGAAGATTTGCGGGTCATGTTAACGTCGATGCCCGTCGCATCTTCAAAGCTGCGCGCCATCAACTGGCACCAGTCTTCCTGTGCCGAACAGTAAAGCGTCAGCTTGTCGGCCTGTGCAGCCGAGACGCTTGCAGCAAGCGCGATGAGCGATGTCATCGCCAGTCCTTTGATTTTCATGGTCTTCCTCCCTAGTGTTTATCAGTCTTTTTTTCAGAATGCCCTGTACAGCCAGCCTTTAACAGCGGTTTTTTCGCGGCTGATGGAAGAAGATCTTTGACCGAACAGAAGGTTCAATCGTCGTCGAGCAATATCCGCGCCGCATTTCCTTTGTCGTCATCGTACTGATCCGAACGCACTGTCCAAAGAAAGGCGACCAGACCCAGCGCACCCAGAACAAGAGAAACCGGAATAAGAATGACAAGAACATTCATTCGACAAACCTCATGCGTTGAGAATTGAGCAGCACAGTGATCGAAGACGCCGACATTGCAAGGGCTGCCATTAACGGAGTTGCAAAACCGGCCAAAGCAATCGGAATGGCGATTGAGTTATAAAGAGCCGCAATCGCAAAGTTCTGATTGGACAGCCTGCGGGTCGCACGCGCTACGCGCAAGATCATCGGCAAATCGGCAAAGCTTTCCTTCAGAACGACAACATCAGCCGCACTTCGTGACGCATCAAGCGCTGTCGCAGGTGCAAGCGACGCATGGGCCGCTGCAAGGGCGGCCGTGTCGTTCAATCCGTCTCCGACCATCAAAACCTTTTCACCGTCCTCGGCAAGTATGTGCAGACGCTTCAGTTTGTCTGCCGGGCGCGCATTTGCCGTCACCGGCACGGCCAACAGGCTTGCCAGTTCCTGTGCGGGAGCAGTGGCGTCACCAGTCACTACTTCGCACGGCAAGCCAATATCCCTAAGAGCCTCTTCAACGCCGTCCCGCAGCGTTTCCGGCGCTTCAATACGATGGGCAGGTGCGGCACCCACTTTAAAACCCAGACCATCGAACGCGGCACCAAGCCAGGCCCCATGCCCCAACCGGGCCTTGCGCCCGTCGGCCATCCCTTCAACACCCTGCCCCGCACATTCCCTGATAGTCACCAGATCAGCCGGGGTCGTATCTTTCAAAGCCTGATCAAGAGCACGCGACAAGGGATGATGCGAGGCCTGCGCCAGAGCTTTTGCAATGCGCTTCTCATACTCCGTCAGCGCCTCGGGCACCAAAGCGGCGGGGCGGGTCAAAGTGCCCGTCTTGTCAAACACCACATGGGTCACTTCGGCCAAACGCTCTAACGCAGTGGCGTGCCGCACCAGAAAACCCGCGGAAAATAAACGGCTGATTGCAGCGGTCGAAACAGCGGGTACAGCCAGACCAAGGGCGCAAGGACAAGTGATGATCAACACGGCAATCGCAACATTCAGCGCATGCCGCATATCACCCGTCGCCATCCACCAGCCCAGAAATGCGGCCAGAGCCAAACCGTGAACAGCGGGCGCGTAAATCTGCGCGGCCTTGTCGGCAAGCGCGGTATAGCTGTTACGCGCGTTCTCGGCGGTCTCGACCAGTGCCGCCATCCGGCGCAGCGAAGTGTCTTCGCCAACCGCTACCGCGCGCATGCGAAGGGGGGCGGCCAGATTGATCTCTCCGGCTTGCAGAATCGCGCCCTGTTCCAAAGACACGGCGGCACTTTCGCCGGTCAGAAAGGACCGGTCCATCAAAGTGCTCTCAGACAACAATGTGCCGTCGACCGGCACCCGCGCGCCGGTCGGCACCAGAACCTCATCGCCAACCTGCAGTTCGGTAACATTGACGTCGTGTGAATTCCCCCCTGCCAACACGGTCGCCGTATGAACCTCAAGCGCGGTCAGTTCGCGCGCGGCAGACCGCGCAGCACTGCGAGTCATGTGATCCATATAGCGACCGATCAGCAGAAAGAACGTCAGCGAAAGGGCCGCATCGAAATAGGCGTGCTGACCGCCTTGTAAAGTCTCATACAGCGACATGCCCGCTGCCAGCACAATGGCCAGCGAAATCGGCACATCCATGTTCAGACGACGCACCCGCAGTGCGGCCAAAGCATTCTGAAAGAACGGCTGCCCCGCATAGGCGACCACCGGCAAAGCAATCGCCGCCGAGATCAGATGGAAAAGATCCCGGGTGGCATCCGTTGCTCCGGACCAGACAGCCACGGAAAGCAGCATGACATTCATCATCGCAAACCCGGCAACGGCCATCCGGGTCAACAAGGCTTTGCCCTGATCATCGCGGGCCGCATTCAGCGCGTCCAGATCCAGTGGATAAGCCTCAAAGCCCAATTCGGCTAGAGCAGCGGCAATTCGGTCGGGATCAACCGGCCCCGTGACAGTCAATCGCTTCTGAGACAGGTTCACACGAACCCCTTGCACGCCCCGAACTGTCTCCAGCCCACGCTCGATCTTGCCGATACATGCCGCGCAATGGATCGTGGGAAGCGAAAACTGCAGGGATGGCCCATTAGTCGCCGTTTCCGACGCCAAAGGCGCCGCAGCGCAAGCAGGGCAGGCAGACGTCATGACGCCGCCCTGACAATAATGCGCTGCTGAAAGATCGTGCCATCCGCTGCGCGCGCCTTCAAACGAAGGTTCCAGTTGCCCGCACCACCTGCCACCGATGCACGAAGCGCTTGCCCGTCAAAGGTGAACTCCAGCGTTTCATCCTGCTGCACATGGGTGGCCCGCCCAAAAGTCGCGGCCTCGATCACAGGCGAAATTGGCACGCCATTTTCAAGGATCACCAACGACAACAGATCGCCGTCGAGCGTGGCCGAGACATCCCATCCAAGCGCGACCTGACTGGCCCTGTCGGCCTCAAACGACTGACTGGCAACGTACGAATTTTTCACCTCAAGGCCGGGGAATGTCCGAATGGCATTGAACGCCAAGGTCAGATTGACAGCGATGATGACGCCAAAAGCAAGACTGAAGCCTAGAAATACGTGCCACCCTTTGATTTCGGTTTTCATTGCACTCTCCCGTTGAAGCTGGTGTTGCGGCTGGCGCGATCACCGCTGGTGATATCTTCGACCCAAAGCCGCAGATCAGTGGTGTGGACACTGGCCGCGGGGTCCTCGGCACGCGCTGTGACATAGACCCGTTGCAAGATCGTGGTATCGGCTGGCACAGTGACGAGAAGCTCGCGGCCGTTGCCTTCCAGATCGATTCGCAGTGTGGCTTCGCTGGTCAGGCTCAGACGGAACTGCCGGTCGTCCCCCGACTTGTTGCGCAGGCGTACGTCATAGATGTTCCGCACCGCTCCATCCGACTGAACCACAAACGTCGGGTTCCGCACCGGGCTGACCGTCAGTTCGATATCCGACCGGATAAACAGCGCATAGACCAGCCCGATTCCAATCAAGGACCACAGCGCAGTATAAAGAAGGGTCCGAGGTCGCAGAACATGCCGCCAGATCGGCTTGGGAGCATCGCCTGCCCGTTCGGCTGGCTCATCTGACAGCGCAAGATAGTCGATCAACCCGCGCGGCTTACCGATCCGGTCCATCACGTCGTCGCAGGCATCAATGCAAAGCGCGCAGGTGATGCATTCCATCTGCTGCCCATCGCGAATGTCGATGCCCACAGGGCAGACGTTCACGCAGGCCATGCAGTCGATGCAATCGCCCTGTGCCGTCGACGAGGCTTGTGCTTACCGCGCGGTGCTGCTCTCCGCGCCAGTCGCGGTAAGCGACAGTGATGGTGTCGGGGTCCATCATCGCGGCCTGAATGCGCGGCCATGGGCACATGTAGATGCATATCTGTTCGCGCATGAAGCCGCCGAAAACAAAGGTTGTCGCGGTCAGGATCGCGATGGTGATATAGGCCACTGGATGCGCCTGAAGCCGCACCAGATCACCCAGCAACGTGGGCGCGTCGGTGAAATAGAACACCCAGGCGCCACCGGTGGCAACTGCGATCAGCAGCCAGACCGTCCATTTGGTCAGCCGCAACCGCCACTTGTGAAGATCCCACTTGGCATGGTGCAGGCGCACACGCGCGTTGCGGTCGCCTTCGATCCAGCGTTCGACCAGATATGAAAAGGTCGGTCCAGACGGTTTGAGGACAGGTATAGCCACACCAGACGCGACCCAGAGCCGAGGTAAACAGGAACAAGCCCAAGCCCGGCCATGATCAAAAGGCCCGCAACGAAATAGAATTCATGCGGCCAGATCTCGATCCAGAAAAAGTAGAAACGACGGTTTGCCAGATCGACCAGAACGGCCTGATCAGGCAGGTTCGGCCCACGATCCCAGCGAATCCAAGGGGTTAGGTAATAGATCCCCAGTGTGACGACCAAGATCCACCATTTGAAGCGGCGAAACCGGCCCGTGACCCGGCGCGGAAAAATCGGCTCGCGCGCCGCATAAAGGGATGGTGTTGACATAGCTTATTTTCCTGTTCGCAGCTCACTGCTATACGGACGCGGGGGCCCCTGCCGACCTTGATCTGCATCAAGAACAGCCCCGAAGCGGCAGCGTTTTGCGAACAGGGCCGCTTCGGGAACAAGCCAGTTGGCGGTGCGGCGTTACTCACCACCACCAAGGCTGTGGACATAGACGGACACGGCGCGCACATCAGCGTCCGACAGGCGTTGCCCCCAAGCGGGCATCACGCCAAATCGCGCATTGCGAACCGTGGTGGTCAGGCTGTCGCGGTCGCCGCCGTAAAGCCAGATCGCATCCGCCAGGTTCGGCGCACCCAATTCGCGGTCACCCAGCGCCGCGTCACCATGACAGGACGCACAATTGTCGGCGAAAAGTGTGCTGCCCGCTTCAGCCAGCGAACTGTCGACCTCGGACGAAGACAGGCTGACCACGTATTCAACGACGGCACCGACTTCATCAGACGTCAGAACATCGCCAAACGCAGGCATTTCCGACCAGCGGGCATCTTCATCGGTCTCGTTACGCATACCGTGCGCCACTGTGTAGCACGATGTTTTCCATATCACCGCCCCAAAGCCAGTCATCATCCAGCAGGTTCGGATAGCCAACCGCCCCCGCAGCACCTGACCCGTGGCACTGGCTGCACTGAGCGCGAAAGACTGCACCGCCGCGTGCGACTGCATAGCGGTGCAGGTCGATCGCCGGGCGAAAGGGCCGAAAGGTCAGCCGCAACCAGTTCCGTCACAAGCTCCGCGTTCTTGGCGTCGTGTGCGGAAATATCATTGGCCACATTCTGCGCGCGTGGAATAGCCCAGCATGCCCTTGGTCGCACCCGAGATCATCGGCCATGCCGGATAGGCGATCGTATAGCCAATCGCCCAGATGATCGTCGCGTAAAGTGTCCAAAGCCACCAACGGGGCAAAGGGTTGTTCAGCTCTTCGATACCGTCCCAGCTGTGGCCGGTCGTCTCGACGCCGGTGGGCTCATCAATCTTGCGATCAGCCATCTTTCAGACCCTTCCAGAGCATATGGCAATTCTTCACAGGCACATTTGTCGCACTTGCCTGAGCAGGGCTTAGCCGGTTTCGTCGTTCCGAAACGGGATCATGCTGGCATCCTCACGGGCTTTGCTTTGGCTGGGCAGAAACGCCCAAATCGCGGCCGCCGGCAAAAAACCCAAACATCGCAAGCAAAACCCAGCTGTCCGCAATTTCCCGCAGAAGGGAATAGGTCTCCATCTTCGTGTCTCCTATCGGCTTGCATCTGGTGTGAAGGTCGAGAAATCGACCATCGTGCCCATGATCTGAAGATAGGCAATCAACGCGTCCATCTCGGTTAAAGCTGGCTGGCCGTCAAAGTTGGAAACCACCGCACCGGGATAGCGTTCAACGACAGCCGTCCCAATCTGCATCCGGGTCGGCCTGCGCATGGAAATCCGCAGAGGCCGCTTCGATCTGCTCGTCCGTATAGGGCACGCCAACGAAGCGATGGGTCTCCAGCAGATCAGTCGATGTATTTGCCGTCAATCCGGGCATCAGCCAGAAAAGCGTATTTCGGCATGATGCTTTCCGGCACGACCGATTGCGGGTCGCGCAGATGATCCACGTGCCAGGCATCCGAATACCGCCCGCCGACCCGCGCCAGATCAGGCCCCGTCCGCTTTGATCCCCACTGGAACGGGTGGTCGTACATGCTATTCCGCCGCCAGTGAATAGTGGCCATAGCGCTCGACCTCGTCGCGCATCGGGCGGATCATCTGGCTGTGGCAGACATAGCAGCCTTCGCGCATATAGATGTCGCGACCGGTCAGTTCGAGCGGGCGAGTAGGGGCGCACGCCTTCGACCTCCTCGATGGTGTTTTCCAGCCAGAACAGCGGCGCGATTTCCACGATCCCGCCGATGGTGACCACCAGCAGCGAAAAGGTCAGCAGCAGCGTCGGGCTTTTTTCAAGTATTGCGTGTTTGTCAAGAATTGCCATGGTTCAGTCCTTATTCTGCAGGGGTTGCGTGGGGGAGTGCGACAGTCGCAGGCGTCGCACCGCGGATCGTCATCCACATGTTCCAGCACCATGATCAGCGCACCGGAGAGGAACATCACGCCTCCCAGACCGCGCACCACGTACATCGGGAACTTGGCGCTGACCGTGTCGGCGAAGGAGTTCACCAGGAAGCCCTGATCATCGACTTCGCGCCACATCAGGCCTTCCATGATGCCGGTGACCCACATCGACGACGCGTAAAGAACGATACCGATGGTCGCGAGCCAGAAGTGCCAGTTGATCGCAGCCATCGAGTGCATCTTCTCGCGGCCCCACAGGCGTGGCGTCAGGAAGTAAATGCAGGCGAAGGTGATCATGCCGTTCCAGCCCAAGCGCGCCGGAATGCACGTGCCCGATGGTCCAGTCAGTGTAATGCGACAGCGAGTTGACCGCGCGGATCGACATCATCGGCCCCTCGAAGGTGGACATGCCGTAGAACCCAAGCGACAGGACGAACATCCGCAGGATCGGGTCGGTGCGCAGCTTGTCCCATGCCCCTTGCAGGGTCATCAGACCGTTGATCATGCCGCCCCAGCTGGGCATCCACAGCACGATCGAGAACACCATGCCCAAGGGTCGCGGCCCAATCGGGCAGGGCGGTGTAGTGCAAGTGGTGCGGACCGGCCCAGATATACAAGGAAGATCAGCGCCCAGAAGTGGATGATCGACAGCTTATAGCTGTAGACCGGGCGGCTCGGCCTGCTTTGGCACGAAGTAGTACATCATCCCCAAGAAACCGGCCGTCAGAAAGAAGCCCAACCGCGTTATGGCCGTACCACCACTGTGTCATCGCGTCCTGCACACCCGAAAAGACCTGAACCGATTTGGAGCCCCAGAAGCTGACCGGAATCGGACAGGTTGTTGACCACATGCAGCATTGCCACGGTGATGATGAAGCTGAGATAGAACCAGTTGGCGACATAGATGTGCTTTTCGCGCCGGTTGATGATCGTGCCAAGGAACACCGCCAGATAGGCGAGCCAAACGATGGTCAGCCAGATATCGACGTACCATTCAGGCTCGGCATATTCTTTGGACTGTGTGGCCCCCAGCAGATATCCGGTTGCGGCCAGAACGATGAACAACTGATAGCCCCAGAAGACGAACCATGACCGGTTGCCACCCCAGAGTCGCACGCCGCTGGTGCGCTGGACGACATAGAACGACGTCGCAGATCAAAGCGTTGCCCCCAAAGGCAAAGATCACCGCGCTGGTGTGCAAGCGGGCGCAGACGGCCAAAGTTGGTAAAGGGCTGGCCCCACTCAAAATTCAGCTCGGGAAAGGCCAGCTGAAACGCGATGAACGTGCCCACCAGAAAACCCAGCAATGCCCCAAAAGGCCGTGGCGATCACGCCCGCGCGGATCACGCCGTCGAAGTATATCTCCGATCGTGCGCTTGGCGGCTGACGGGCTCGTCCGTGCGGCGCAGAACCCAGATAAACATGCGCAAATGCGATCACCATGATCAGGACCGCATGAACCTGATAAGCCAGATCATGCCCCCAATTGCTGGCAATCGCAGCGATAAGGGCAACCAGCCCAAGTAGGGTGAGTTTAACGTAGTCCATGAAAATGCCCTCAAGTTCCGCGCAGCACGCACTGTTCTTATTGGGCTTTTATGAGGGCACTCGAAGGCTTTCCTTGATCTGGATCAACGTCCGTCAGAAATCAGACCGAGATCAGGACACCACACCACCATCGGAATCGTCGCCGGATTCTTCGTGCAGCGCCGGCAAGTCTTTGACAACAAAATTGCGCCGGTCGGTAAATTCGAGAATGCCGTCATTCTTCAATGCGTTGAACTGACGGCTGACGGTTTCAAGTGTCAGACCAAGATAGTTCGCAATCTGATCACGCGTCATCGGAAGATGCACATTGCCCGCTCCGCCGGGCTCGTCCAACCGAGACCGTTGGGCGAACATCACGATAAAAGTGGCAATCTTTTCACGGGCCGTCTTGCGCCCCAAAAGCAGCATCCAGTCGCGCGCCGCATCAAGTTCGTCAAGTGCAAGTTCCATAAGCGCTTTGCGCGACATGCGGCGTGTCTTCGACCAGTTTTTCGAACGGCTTTCGATCGAAACAGCACAAGGTCACATCCGACGTCGCAGTAACATCAAATTCAATCTCAGTCCGGCCCGGTCGGCCGATAAAATCTGACGGAAGAAGCAAGCCCACCATCTGCGTGCGGCCATCCTCTAGGGTTTTGGAAAGCGAAGCCACGCCTTTCACCATCGAAGCCACGTACTCCAAAGGTTCACCCCGCCACAAAATGGCATCCCCCGCCGAGAAGTTGCGGTAGGATTTCATGTTTTCAAGAAGCTGCAATTCATCGCCATCGCATCGTGCGCAAACGGCTCGATGGCGAATAGGACATTCTTCGCATCTAATCATATCGGAGCGTGTGGCGTTCATATTTTTGATCTAAATCAAAGCGGTTGGTTGGAAAACCATATTACGCAAGTGTATGAAAAAGATCGACCTCCTTCGCCATTACGGTCTTTTTGACGCAAAAGTCCCGCGTTACACCAGTTATCCGCCAGCAAACCACTTTCTGAACGGTATTGGTCAACGACGGCAAGCCGAGTGGTTGCGTGCGGTTCCCGATAGCTCGGACGTGTCGGTCTATATCCATATCCCCTTTTGCAAACGCTTGTGCTGGTTCTGTGCTTGCCGGACGCAGGGCACAAAGACAATGCGGCCCGTCGATGCTTATGCCACGGTTTTGCGTAGGGAAATAGATGCTGTCCGAAGCGCATTGCCTGACGGAATCAGGATGGCCCGGCTGCATCTTGGCGGCGGAACGCCCACCATTCTTTCGAAGGCAACGATGACAGACCTTCTGCAAACAGTGTTTGCAGCGTTCGACAAAAGCGAAAACTTCGAATTCTCGGCGGAAATCGACCCGACCGACGCCACCGAAGACATCCTGCAAACGCTCATCGATTTCGGAATGAATCGCGCCAGCATCGGCGTTCAGGATTTTTCACCCATCGTGCAAAACGCGATCGGGCGACCCCAATCATTGGCTCAGACAAAAGCTGTTGTCGGATTCCTGCGCAAAGCTGGCATAGGTGGTCTGAACCTTGACCTGCTTTACGGCCTGCCACATCAGACCCAGCAAAGCTTTCAGGAAACGCTTGGCCACGTTTGCGACATGCGGCCCGACCGTCTTGCCATTTACGGATATGCGCATGTGCCATGGATGTCCAAAAGACAAGTTATGATACATACGAAAGATCTGCCAGACGGCGAAGAACGTTTTGAACTGGCCGAAACGGCAGAACGGATCCTGACAGCGGATGGCTATCATGCCATTGGGATCGATCACTTTAGCTTGCCGACAGACCCGCTGTTTCTGGCCAGCGACCAAGGGCATCTCCACCGGAATTTCCAAGGCTATACTGATGACCAAAGCCCCACACTGATCGGGTTCGGCGCGTCAGCCATATCGCGGTTCGACCAAGGATATGTCCAGAACACGACAGCCACATCTGCCTATCAGGATCGCGTCTCAAACGGTGGTTTCGCAGGACACAAGGGCTATCAGATGACCGAACAGGACCATCTAATTGCCAGTATGATCGAAGACCTGATGTGCCGTTTTTCGATCCGCGAGCAAATCTTGCGCAAGAAATTTCCCGATCAGACAGCGCTTGTCCGAAAAACCATCGTGTCGTTGATGATCCACTTCCCGGACACCTTTTTCATCAGTGAGGGCGGATTGAAACTGAACCAACAAGCACACGCCTTGGTCCGGGTCATCGCAAGTTACGTGGACAGATTTGCCAGCACGTCCGAAGCGCATTCGGCGGCCATCTGAAACTTCAGAGCTTCAAGCTGCCATTCCGAATGAACCCAGGCCAGTTACGAGGCACGTCCGTTTTCCATTACAATCAAATAGATAGCGCAGCCATTACACCTTGACCACCTCTCGGACGAATGCCTAGTCTGGTCGTGCAAAAAATCTTTCGCAGAGAAATCAAAGGGTCGCATGCAGGGACGTAAAATCAGAACGATGGAAGAGTTTGCCGAAGCCATCGGCATTTCCAGACCTACGGTGTCGAAGTATTTCCACAACCACGACAGCGTGCGGGAATCGACCCGAACCAAGATCGAAGCCGCTCTGGAAGAATACGACTATCGGCCAAATATCTTTGCAATCAATCAGAACCGCAAGCTTACCAAGACAATCGGCATTCTGGTGCCTTACCTGGCCGACCCTTTCTTTGCCGAGATCGTGCGCATGATCGAACGCCGCTGCATCGAAGCGGGTTTTTGGCCCATCGTGTTCAGCGCCCATGGCCAACGCGAGCTTGAAAACAACGCGCTGGCCACATTGCAGTCGCTACGGCCCGCCGGTGCGCTGATCGCTCCGCTTGGGCGAAATTCGGACCTGGAAGCGGTCAGAAGCTTTACCGAAGACGTGCCCACGATCGTTTTCGACAGCAACGTGAACGTCGGCGAAGCTTTCGTCGGATCAGACAATTTCCAGAGCATCGGTTTGATCGTCGACTATCTTTGCCGCACCGGCGAGCCGCCCTGTTTTTTTGAGATGCCCCCGGTCAACCCAAACGCAAACAAACGGCACGATGCTTATGTCCAGTCGATGGAAAAGCTTGGACACACACCGCAGATCATGTCGGTCGATGGCAGCGGTTGGGACTTCGAACGGATTGGTCTGGAAGAAGGCTCGCGGCTGATTTCCAGCAAGTCCCTCGCATCAGACACAATCCTTTGCAGCAACGACCGTCTGGCGGTCGGATTGATCGCGGCGGCCTATCAAAAAGGGCTTCGCGTGGGGCACGGACCGGGCTGCGCATTGCGTATTGCCGGGCACGACGACCACCCGTGGTCGCAGTTCACCTGCCCGCCTTTGACAACGGTCGCGCAAGATTATTCGGCGATTGCCGAGCGAAGCGTGGAAATGATCTTCGAGCTGATCAATGAAGGCGCCCCGGACGAACGTCAGGAAATTCTATTCGAAGGCACCCTTGTCTTGCGGTCTTCAGCCTGACCTGCCCAAAAACTCAAACGTTCAGAAAATCCGAAATCGCCGAGTTGTATGCCTGAGGCGCATTGATGTTGGCGACATGCGCGGCACCCGGAATTTCGCGAAACGCCCCGCCCGGTGTTGCATCCGCCATCGCTTGCATCACCTCTGGCGCTGCTCCTTTGTCTTCCGTACCGCCAACGTAAAGGATTGGGGCCTTGGCCTCGCCCAGAGATTTCAGAAAATCCAGCTGTTTCAAGGCCATACAGCAACCGATATAACCCGCCGGATCATTGCTCGTAACCATCGCGCGTATGGCTGCCGCCGCATCCGGATTCGCGTCTCGCCAATCTTCGGTGAACCACGAGGCCAGGGTGCCATCAGCGATGGCCTCCAACCCGCCCGCTTCCACAGCCGCCATGCGCTGGTCCCACATCTCACGGAAAGGCTCGGGCGCATCAGCCCGCGCGTCGGCACAGACAACCCGCTCGATCCGGTCGCCGTGGTGAATGGCCAATCCAAGCCCTGTCATGCCGCCCAGCGACAGCCCCATGAAGGACGCACGATCAATGCCGAAAGCCTCCATAAGCTCAAGCACATCTCCGGTAAGATCGTCAAAACTGTATGGCCCCATAGGTGTATCGCTGCCCCCATGGCCGCGCGTATCATAGCGCAAAACACGGTACTTCGCCGTCAGCAAAGGCATCTGAGGCTCCCACATCGCCAGGTTGGCCCCCAGCGAGTTCGACAGGATCAGCCACGGATGCTCCGCGTCCCCATCAACCCGCGTGTTCAGTTTAACCTCAGACCTCAACGTGACGCGACCGTTCACTCTGCGGCCCGCGTCTCGGCCGCAATCGCCGTGTTGACAGCGGGCTTCACTTTCTCGGCCAAAAGCACCATCGACCGGCGCGCCAATTCAACGTCGGCCCAGTCCTTGCCCGCATAAAGCAGCGTACCGAAATCCCCCGCCTCCTCGCGGAAAGCCAAAAGATCGTCAGTCACCTTGTCCGGCGTGCCCCAAATGATCAGCCGCTCGCAAACATGCTCCAGCGTGACCTCATCATCCGGCTGATCCTTGTGTTCTTTGAACAGGTTGATCCGCCCGTGCTTCTTCAGCTTGGTGAAAAGCTGTTTGTAGTAAAACACATACGGGCTGTCCGGATCGGTCGCATAGGCCCGTGCCGTATCCAGATCATCAGCCACAAAGACCGATTTTGCGACCCGCCAATTCGCCACATCTGCCGGACGCCCGGCGCGCAAACAGCCTTCTTCGTACTTGGGCCAATGTGACCGCACCCACTGCGGCATCAGAAAGTTGGCGCTGATCGGGTCCCACCCCCGCGCCGCCGCTTCGGTCACGCCCTTCGAAAACGGTGCAACCGCTGTCACCACAATCGGCGGATGCGGTCGCTGCAATGGCCGCGGCATGATGCCCTGCCCGATATCCAACATCTGCGTCCGGTCGGTCGTAACCGTCCAGTTCTCACTTTCGATGTTATAGGGCGCCTCGGTTTCCCAAATCTTCAGCACCGTGTTGATGCAATCAAGGAACATCGCATTCCGATCCGCATCCAGATTGCCAAACACCTCGGCATCAGAGGCCAATCCACCCGGAGAAATCCCAAAGTTGAACCTGCCGTCCAGCATATGATCCAGCATCGCAATGTCTGCCGCCACCTTTGCGGGGTGCGCGTTGGGCATGTTCACCGTGCCGGTCCCAAGCCGCATTTGCTTCACCGAAGACGCCAGCGACGCAATGAACATCATGCAGTTGGTGATGTTCTCGGCCTTGTCGGTCACATGCTCGCCGACATAGGCCTCAACAAAGCCCAACTCGTCGGCCAGCAGAAACGCTTCGCGATCCTCGGCCAGACATTGCCGCCAGTCTTTGTCCAGCGGGTGAATAGGCATGGTAAAAAAGCCAAGTTCCATAGGCGTGCGTCTCCATCTGTTCGCTGCATAAACTAGCCCCGAACTTGTCCCGGGCGAAATAATAATGAATAACTCTTTGCATTATGAAATCTGATAGCGCCGAGTGCAAATGGTAACCCTTCGTCAACTCCGCTCCATCGTGGCCGTCTTCGAAGAACGCTCCTTCACCCGCGCTGCAGAACGCGAGAACGCCACACAATCCGGCGTCTCACAGCATGTCGCGGCGGTCGAGGCCGCTTTGGGTGTCACGCTGTTCCAACGCGACTCCGAAGGCGTGCGCCCTACTCCGGCCGGAAAGCGCTACTATGATCACGCCGTGCAGGTCCTGCGCCATCTCGACATGGCCGCGGGCGAAGCACGCTCGACCGACAAAGGCATCAGCGGCCCGGTTCATGCAGGGCTTATGCCCACCTTTACCCGCGCAACTTTGGCCCCGGTGCTGGACCGTTTCCTCGAAACACACCCCGATATCGACGTGCAAGTGGTCGAAGGCTATTCCGGAACCCTGACCGACATGGTGCGATCCCAGTCGCTCGACTTCGCATTAGTGCCATCAGGGGCAACCGAGACTGGTCTGAAAGCAACGCACCTTGTCCAAGACCGCGAAATGCTGGTCTCTGGCCCCAAGGCCGGGTTCGCCCATAATGCGCCCGTCAAACTGGTCGATGCGGGCCCGCTCAAGATGATCGTCCCGTCACGCAACAACGTCCGCCGCGAAAAGCTGGAGGAATACTTTGAAACCCACGGCGTCCACATCGCCCGGTTTCTCGAAATGGACGCCATGATGGGCACGCTGGAACTTGTGGCCATGGGCGACTGGGTCTCGGTCCTGCCCGGCCTGATCTGCGCCAACGATCGCGACGGAGCTGTGCGCCACATCTCCCCCCTCGCCGACCCGCCGCTTTACAGCGACTTCGTGATGATCGAGCCCTCGCGCCAACCGCTCAGCCCGCAAGCACTGCTATTATACGAATCAATGCGCGACGAAATAAGACGCCTCGCAACCAACTGATACGTCTACAATTTGATTAAAAATCAGCGCTTCATTTTGCCCGAAATACGCATGCCGAAGCCGTGCAAACTTTACAACATCACCTTGGGCAACCACGTCGCCAGAACCGGTACCCACAACACCACAAGAGCTGCGACGAGGATCAGGATGAAATACGGCGTCGAGCCAATAAAAATCTTGCTCAACGTCGCCGTGGGGTCGGTGACAGACCCCCGCACCGTATAGACAAGCAGCCCAAAGGGCGGAGTCAACAACCCGGCCTCGATCACCAGAATACCAAAGATCGCAAAGGCCAGTGGATCGACCCCTGTCGTCATCGCAATGGGGGCAAAGATCGGAACAGTCAGCAGGATGATCGACACGGAATCGATCAGCATCCCCAAGATAATCCAGACCACCATCATTAACGCAATCAGCATCCACGGCTCTAACCCCGCATCAGCGAACAGGCCTTGAATGAAATTCACCGCGCCGCCAATCGCCAAAAGCCGCGAGTACATCTGCGCCGTGATCAACAGGAACATGATCGGCGCCGTCGTGCGCCCGGCCTGAAAGATCGCCGCCACGATATCGTTCCAGCGCATGCCCTTTGCAATGCCGATCAGAAGTGCTCCGATGGCACCGAAACCCGCCGCCTCGGTCGGGGTGAAAAGACCGGTCCAGATACCGCCGATCACCAGCATGATCAGGAACAGAATACCAATCCCGCCGATCAGTTCCGACCGAACCTCTTCCTGCGTCAGCGGCACCAATGGCTCTGTAAAGGCCGGCGCAATCTCGGGCTTCGAAGTCGCCGCAATGATGACATAGGCCGAGAACAGCACCGCCAGAAGGATCCCCGGCAAAATGCCGGCGATGAACAGCGCGCCCACGCTCATCTCGGTCAGAATGGCCCAGACGATCAGCAGGACCGAAGGCGGGATCAGCATGCCCAGACAGGCAGAACCGGCAACCGCACCCAGCGCAAAGGTCTGCTTGTAGCCGACCTTCTTCATCTCGGGATAGGCAATCCGCGAAAACGCCGCGGCTGCGGCGATAGAGACGCCCGTGACGGCGGCAAACACCGTGTTGCCCGCGATCGTCGCGATGGCCAGCCGCCCCGGCAAATGCTTCAAAGACCGGTCGCAGATACGGTACAGATCTGATGCTGCCCCCGACCGCGATATGAAATCGCCCATCAGCACGAACAGCGGAATCACCGCGAAAACGTCCTTACGAACGGCCTCGTAGGCCGTGTTGCCAAGGATCGAAACCGCCGCCTCGAAGCTTCCCAGCATCAGCCAGACGCCAAGCCCCGAACAGACCGCCAATGCGACACCGATATGCGTTCCCAAGAGGATCAGAACAATCAGCAGCCCCAGCATCCAAAGGACGATATCTCCACCCATGGTGTGCTCTACTCCGCTTCCGGCATTGCGCCGGGCGCTGCCAGTTCATCGATCAACTGGTCGCGCCAATCAAGGATCATCATCGAGATGTAAGCCCATGCGCCAAAGACCGACATGACCAGAACAGTGCCGCGCACCGGCCAGGTCGGCACCCGCAACGAACCTTCGCCTTCATACTCGCCAATCCGGTAGGCGTCCCAGAACGACGGCCAAGTGCTCCAGATCAGGCCAATGAACAGGATCAGGCCCAACAACGCCGTGACGGTCCGCAGCAACTTTCGCACAATTGTCGGCATCGCATCGGCAAAGATCGACGTCCGCAGCATCGAGCCGGAATAGATCGCCAGGGGCAATTGCAGAAAGGTGATGGCCACGACCGAGTTCTGAAGGATTTCCTTGGTGCCGGGAATAGGTCTTGTGAACAAGGTCCGTCCCATCACATCGCCAAAGATCAGAAAGGCCAGTGCCAAGCGTCCAAAAAGCCGAGAACAGGTGGATAGCGCGCGTCACTTTGATCACCGCAACTATAGCCCTCCCCGCCCGTTTACGCCGTTCCGCGCCACGGTATCGGATCGGCCTTCTTGGTCAAGGCGAAAGTTAGCAATTGATAAATAAGAGCGTCCAACGCTTGACCACTGGCGCGGATTATGTGTGAAATGCCGTTGTTTAGCGGTCGATAAATAACCGCAAGGTTAAGGGGTGCGACGGGCAAAAGACCCGAGCACTGTCCATTGGCTCTGGGAGGACCAACATGAAGACAACTGCGCTTGCCGCATCAACGTTCGCTTTGGCGACACTGACAGCCGGGGCCGCACTGGCCGAAAATTTCACATTCCGCATCGGCTCTGGGCATCCGAACGGACCGGCGGTCTATGTCGCCGACACCGCCAATTTCTTTGTGCCCGAGGTGAAGAAACGCGCCGAGGCCGCCGGCCATACAGATGGACTTCGTCGAAGGTTACGGCGGCGCAATCGCCGGTGTCGCCGAGACGCTGGAGTCGGTTCAGAACGGCATTCTGGACATCGGCGCTTATTGCATCTGCTTCGAGCCTGCCAAACTGTTCCTGCACAACTTCCCCTATTACGCGCCCTTCGGCCCGCAGGATTCCGATCAGGCCATGAACGCCGTCCGCGCCGTCTACGACGCAGGTGCCCTGGCTGACCGAACAGTTCGAAAGCGAGTACGATCAGGTGCTGCTGGGCCTGCACGGCTGGGACAACTATCACCTTGGCACCACCGATCCCTGGGACACGGTCGAAGACCTGAAGGGCGTGAAGATCGGCGGCGCCGGTCCGAACCTGCCATGGCTGGAATTTGCCGGCGCAGTGCCGGTGCAGATCGACACTGCCAGACGGATATCTGTCGCTGCAGACCGGCGTTTACAACGGCTGGCTGATGTTCCCGTCGGCCTATCTCGGCTTCAAGTTCTACGAGCCATCGCCGAACTATACCCTGATCGGCTTCGGTGCGATGGGTGTAAACGCGCTGACCATGAACAAGCGCAAGTTCGACAGCCTGCCGCCTGACGTGCAGCAGATCATCGATGGAAGTTGGCCGCGCCTATGAAGATCAGGCCGGTGCCTCGCTGAACGCGACGTCAGGAACGCGGCCTGAACGGGCTGAAAGAAGTCGGCGCCGAATCAAGAGTACTGTGCGAAGAAGCCCGCGCAGGTTGGGCGCAAAGTCGCTAGCGCGTTTCCCGAACCAGCAGGCCAAAGACGCCGACGGCCGCGGCATGCCGGGCACTGATGTGATGAACGCCTATATCAAAGCGGTGGCCGACACCGGCTATTCGATGCCAGTCGATTACGTCATCGAGTAAAACCAAAACATCGGGGCGGCCAATATGCCGCCCCTTTCGATTCGAGGGGCGACAAATGGCACTAAGCGACCGCATTCCCTATCAGGCAATCGTCGACCGACCCCGATTGCACCTGCCCGACGACAAACAACTTGCTGTCTGGGTCATTCTGAACGTCGAAGAATGGCGCATTGAAAATGCCATGCCGCGCACTGTTCTGTCGCCCCCCATGGGCCAGCCGCTGCTACCGGACGTGCCGAACTGGTCGTGGCACGAATACGGCATGCGCGCAGGCTTCTGGCGGCAGTGGAAGGCCCTGACAGACCGCGGCATTCCGACAACCCTCGCGATGAACGGCAATGTCTGCAACAGCTATCCGCGTGTCGCGGATGCCGGCAAAGATGCGGGATGGGAACCGATGGGCCACGGGTTCCTGCAAGGCCCCATGCACAAGCTGGAAGATCAGGAAGGTGCCATCGCCAAAGCAATGGACACGATCGAAGGGTTCTGGGGCAAGCGCCCGCGCAGTTGGGAAAGCCCCGGCCTGACGGAAACCGAAGAAACGCTCGACCTGTTGCGCAAACACGGCGTCGAGTATGTGGCCGACTGGGTTATTGACGATCTGCCGCAGGAAATTGACACGCCCCACGGTCAGATCACGTCCATCCCCTATACGGTCGAAACCAACGACATCACGGTCTACGCCCTGCAGGGCCACGAGTTCTGACGTCTTCTTCAAGCGCGGCAAAGACCAGTTCGACCGGCTTTACAAAGAAGGCGCAGATAACGCCCGCGTCATGGCAATTTCGATCCACCCCTATATCACCGGCGTCCCGCACCGCATCCGCTATCTGGAAGACCTGCTGGATTACGTCGGCGCGCACGAAGGCGTCGCATGGATGACCGCCAGCGAAATCGGCGACTGGTACACCGGCGAAATGAGCCGGGCCAACAATGAGGCAAGCTGATGGATATCATTGATCTGACCGTCGAAGAGATGGAGGCCCGCACCGCCCGCTACCACGACTTCAAAGCCTCGAAACAGGCTTTCATCGACACCCGCATCCCGGAATATCAGCGCGACATTTTCAACGTGATCGGCCGTGGAGTGACCGAAGACGCCTCGCTGACCGCCGAAATCTCGGACGCCCGCTATTTCTCGATCACCTATGTCGGCGCCGAGCCCGGCAAGGGTGCGGCCCTTCACGCCCACGAGACGAACGAGGTCTTTGTGCCGTTGACCGGTCGCTGGTCAGCCTATTGGGGCGCCGAGGGCGACAAAGAGATCATCATCGAGCCCTTCGACGTCATATCCTTCCCGCCCGGCGTCTATCGCGGCTTTCGCAACGTGGGCGACCGCCACGCAATGCTGATGGCCATCATCGGATCAAAAGAAACCACCGAAGACGGCGGCCGCGTCGCTTGGGCACCGCAAATCCTTGAGGCCAGCCACGAAACAGGTCTGCGCGTGAACGACGCGGGCGATCTCGAAGAACAGGGCTGAGATTAGAGGGACGCGATATGAATGCCGCTGTCCGGTTGGAGTCCGAAGTGGCCGATACTGCATTGCGTATGAATGTCAGCTTCTTGCTGCGGTCTCGGGCATTCATCCTAAATCTGAGAAAGGGTTCTTTACTACTTCGAACGAATTTCCCCTGGGATGTAGCGAGATAGGAGAAGAGAGATGCGGATTGGTGTGATCGGGTGTGGAGCCATAGCCAGTGCAGTGGTTCGTGGCATAGCAGATGACGGGCACCAAATCACCATCTCGGAACGCAGTAGAACGCACGCCAGAACTCTGGCGGAAACCTTTGACAATGTCACGGTGACTGACAATCAAGGCGTAGTTGACGCGAGTGACGTCATGTTCTTGGGACTGATGGCCGAGGCGGCGCGCGATGTTCTGGGAGCTCTGAGATTTCGGAAGGACCAGCGGGTCATTACCTTCATGGCCGGTGCTACTTTGGAAGACGCGGGCGTCATGGTGCGACCTGCACGTGCGGTCGCCATAATGATGCCATTTCCTGGAATTGCGCAGGGAGGATCACCTATCATGATGCAGGGCAACGCTATGCTGGTTGATGAGATATTCGGAAGCCGAAACAGTGTTTTCCCCTTAAAGGATGCTGACGAAATGGCCGCATACCTATGCGCTCAAGCCGTGCTATCTCCTGTCGCGTGCATGATCAGCGATGCCGCGAACTGGCTAGGAGAGCAGGTGTCCGACAAGGCAAAAGGCGAGGCCTTCTTGAGGACTCTTGTCGCTTCGAGTGTATCGGACACAGAATGTGCAACTCTGATCGACGCACTGAACACACCTGGCGGGTATAATCAGCGGCTACGCTTGCACATGGAAGCCCAGGGCATGGGCGAAGCCCTTAGAGCTGGTCTCAACAATATGGTGTGAGGTGTTGGCCCTTAGATCTGATTCATCTTCAACGGCAATGCCAAAGTCACCACCAGTAGTTCATTTCCGCGGATTGTGCGGAAACGCACGAAAGCGGACATCGGAGCGGCTCGTGAGAATAGCCGCTTCGTCCGCTCAGCGGGCACCCTAGCAACCGCTCAAACCTTCCCCAGCGCCTTCAATATCCGCTCGGGTGTCATCGGCATCTGCCACATCGACGCGCCCATCGGGCGCAGCGCATCATTGACCGCGTTCAGCACCGCAGCAGGTGCGCCACCCGTCCCAGCCTCGCCCGCACCCTTGGCACCCAGCACGCTGGTCTTGGTCGGCGTCTCGATGTGCGCCACGTGGATGTCCGGCATTTCGGCGGCCATCGGCACCAGATAGTCGGCCATGGTCGTGTTCAGCATCTGGCCGTCATCCGAATAGAGGCACTCTTCGTACAACGCCCCGCCGATGCCCTGAACGACCCCGCCCCGGATCTGCTCGTCAACCAGCAAGGGGTTGATAACACGACCACAATCCTCGACCGCCCAGAAATCAAGCACGCGCACAAGACCCGTGTCGGTATCGACCTCGACATGAGCCGCCATCGCCCCGTTGGTGAAAACAAAGGGAAAATCGGTGACCCGGTAGTGCCGCGTGGCGATCAGCTCGGGCTTCAGGTCAGACGGCAGCTCGTTGCCGCGATAGTAGACCGTGCGCGCCAGATCGCTGAGGTCCATCCGCTCGGTCCCGTGCCAGCATCGACGACTTTGCCGCCGCGAATATCCAGATCGGCGACCTCTGCTCTGAAGGATCACAGCGGCCACCTCGAGCACCTGCTCTTTCAGCGCATGCGCCGCCTGCAACATCGCCTCGCCGCCAATGCCAGCCCCGCGCGACGCCCAGGTGCCGCCGCCGTAAGGCGTGGTCTCGGTGTCGCCGGTGGTGACCCGACCCGGTCCATATCGACGCCGAACACGCCGGCGGCAATCTGCGCCAGGATGGTGTTCGTGCCCTGCCCCTGCTCGGTCACCGAGGACGAAATCTGCAGCGCACCGCCCGCATCCAGCCGCACCGTCGCGCCGTCCTGGCTGGCGATCGGCGCGCCGCCAATGCCATAGAACATGGGCGACGGGTTGGTGACCTCGACCATCGAGACAAAAGCCGATGCCGCGATGGATCCCCTTGCTTGCGCAGCTCTTCCTGCGCATCGCGCAAAGCGTCGTAGTCCATCAGATCGACCAGCTTCGCCAGAGCCTTGCCGGTGCGACAGATCGTCCAGCTTCATGCCCGAGGCACGTTGCGCGGATAGCTGTCGTCGCGCATCAGGTTGCGGCGGCGGATCTCGACCGGGTCCATCCCGATCTCGGCGGCGGCATCTTCCAGCAGCCCGTCGCAGATCGCCATGGCGATCGGATGCCCCACGGCGCGGTACTGGCACATCATGTTCTTGTTCTGGAACACCACCCGCGCCCGCGCCCGGTAATTTTCCATCTCATAGGGCGCGCCGGTCAGGTTCAGCACCTGATTGGCCTCGATGGCCGAGGTGCGCGGGATACATCGAATAAGGGCCCGATGCCCGGTCAGGTCGTCGAAATCCAGCGCGGCGATCTTACCCTCGCTGGTGACAGCCATCCGCGCCTTCACCACATGGTCGCGCGCGTGGATGTCGGACACGAAGCTCTCGAACCGGTCGGCCACGAACTTCACCGGCCGCTTCAGCAGCTTGGCAACCGCAGCCGTCGCAACTTCGTCGCCGTAGGTGTGGATCTTGATCCCGAACGATCCGCCCACGTCCTCGGAAATAACACGCACGTTTTCTTCCGGCAAACCAAGGTGCTTGGCAAAAATGAACTGCATCATGTGCGGGGCCTGCCCCGAATAGTGGAAGGTCAGCTGATCTTCGGACGGGTCGTATTCGGCTATGGCCGCGCGCGCTTCCAGCGTCACGCCGGTGTGGCGGCCAAAGCGAAACTCACGTTCCACCACGGTAAGGCTTTCGTCCGCAAACGCCGCATCAACGTCGCCCACATCAACCGTGCGCTCCCAGGCAAGGTTGGAATCGAAGTCCGAATGGATCACAGGCGAGGCCGGATCAAGCGCGGCTTCCGTGTCGCAAACCGCCGGAAGCTCTTCATATTCCACTAGGATCTTCTCGACCGCATCTTCGGCAGCGGCCCGGCTGCTTGCCACCACCATCGCAATCGGTTCGCCCTGCCAGCGAGCCACATCAACCGCCAAAGGCATTTGCGGCGCCGACCGCAGACCGGCCAGATGGCTTAGGACACCGACGTAGGGTTCGACATGCGGCACAAGATCGGCACCGGTGTAGGCTGCAACGACACCGGGCGACGTCAGTGCCTCGGTCAGATCAAGCGACGTGATCCGGGCGTGCGCGAAAGGCGAGCGCAAGAAGGCGGCATGCACCATGCGCGGCAGTTGCTTGTCGTCGACGAAACGGCCCGCGCCCTTCGGACAGACGGCGTGCATCGGGGCGCGGAACACCGCGACCAATGTAGGAATTGGGCCGGTCGAATAATGTCAGCGGGCCACTCATGCGCTCACCCTCCCTTCGATGACATCGCAGACGGCATCAACGATGGCCTGATACCCGGTGCAACGGCAGTAATTACCGGACAGGTGTTCACGAATGGCCGTCCGGTCCGCACCGCCACCAGCGTCGATATACTCCAACGCCGAGGCCAGCATTCCGGGCGTGCAATAGCCACATTGAAGCGCGTTGCGTTCCGCAAAAGCATGGCGAAGCGCATCGCTGCGACCGCTGTCGGCCAGCCCTTCGACGGTGGTCACCGTGGCCCCATCGGCTTGCACGGCCAGCATCAGGCAAGCACGCACAGGTCGCCCATCGACCTCCAAGGTGCAGGCACCGCAAACGCCATGCTCGCAGCCAACGTGACTGCCGGTCAGCCCAAGGTTTTCGCGAATGAAATCAACAAGGTTCTGCCGGACCGGCACGTTGGCCGATACTGCTTCGCCGTTGACGGTCATGTCTATCTGTAAGGTCTTCATGCCATCACCTCGCCCCAAGCCCGTCTTAACGCAACCCCGGCCAAATGCCGCTTCGTCGCCTTATCCGCGTTCTGGTCAGCCTCGAAATCCACGGCTGCCAAGGATGCGACCGCCGCGTCCAATGCAGCCTCGCCGCCATCTGATCCCGCCAAAGCCGCTTCCGCCTCTGGCACCCGAAGGGCCCGGGTTGATACGCCAAAGAAGGCAATCCGAACATCCGCCAAATCACCCGAGGCCATGATCGCACAGCCTGCCATGGCATAATCTCCATGCCGCCGGACGATCTCGTGAAATCCATGTCGCTGATCAGCAGCGGCCACCGGCACCCGGATGTTGACCACCAGTTCGGTGTCTTCGCGCTCGGTCTCGTACAGCCCCAAAAAAAACGCGTCGGCCGGAACCCGGCGTTCGCCATCGTTGCTTTGCAGAACAATCTCGCCACCCAAGGCTTGAAGAACGGCTGGCATTTCCGCCGCCGGATCAGCAAGTGCCACGCTGCCACCCAAAGTGCCCCGGTTGCGGATCGCGGCATGGGCAATATGTGGCAAAGCCTTCGCCATCAAGGGGGCTGCCTCAGCAACCTCGCCCGAGGCTTCAAGCATGCGATAGCGTGTCATAGCACCGATGTTCAGCCAGCCGTCGTCGATACAAATTCCCGAAAGCTCGGCAATCGCGTTCAGATCCAAAAGACAGTCGGGCGCTGCAATTCGGAAGTTCATCATTGGCATCAGGCTTTGCCCGCCTGCCAGCGGCTCGACCTCGCGACCTTCAGCCAGACGAGCCAATGCCGCCGCCAGCGTATCCGGTTTTTCATAGTCGAAATCCGGTGCCTTCATCGTGATGCCTCCCCTTTGTGTCGACGCTTGCACCCGCCCCGACGATCGCACTATTTATCGACCTATAAATAATCGCAAGAGCCGTTGCGATCCTAAAACCTCAGACCAAAGGATAACAGATGTCGATGAAACTTATGCCGGGCACCGCAGCGCCTGCCCTTTCCCTGCCGCTGGCGGGCGGTGGCACTTATGATTTGTCGGCACAGTCACCCGGGGCCGCCACGATGGTGATCTTCTATCGCGGCCTGCATTGCCCTGTGTGCGAAGGCTACATGGCCAAGGTGGTCGAGAAGGCGCAGGCCTTTGCCGATGCGGGCATGCCAATCGTTTTGGCCTCGATGGACGGTGAAGACCGCGCCACGCAAGCAAAGGCCGACTGGGGCCTGGGTGACCTGCCGGTCGCTTACGGTCTGACCGAAGATCAGGCGCGTGACTGGGGCTTGTACATTACGACCTCGATCAAAGACACCGAAACGCCTGTCTTCAACGAACCTGGCACGTTCTGGGTACTGCCTGACGGCACCCTGTACCTGATCGACATCGCATCAATGCCGTTCGCACGACCCGATCTTGATATCCTGCTGTCGAGAGTTGTTGCGATCGGTAACGGCTATCCCGCACGCGGCACGCGGGCGTAACAGATAGGCGCGGTGCTGAATGCGCCGCGCCTAGGCGTCCAGCCGTTCCAGTCCGGCAATCAAACTGTCAACGGATGACCCGATCACGAATTCCAGCCCCGCCAAAGGCTCTTGCCCGTAAATCTCGGTCCGCACGCCGCAGTAATAGATGCCGCCGTGCACGGCCCAGGCCATTTCGATCTCTTTGTCCGTCGCTGCCGCGGTCGGCACGCCCTGTCTCAGCGAGCCACTCGCGGACCATCGGCTCGAGTATCCGCGCGCGCACCCGCTGGATATAGCGCCGGTTCAGATCTCCACCCTTAAGACCGGCAAAGAGGAATATCCGCATCCAGTCCCGCTGAAAAACCACGCGGGTATACATATCATAGAACCCGGCCAGCCGTTCGCGAAGCGGCACTGTGCGATCCGCCAGCATGTCATCCCATTCCGATCGCCAGCGACGGACATAGACCACTTCATAAACCTCGGCGATCAGGTCATCTTTCGAAGGGAAATAGCGATAGAGCAGCGGCTGTGTGACCCCAAGGCGGCGGGCGAGTTCTCGGGTTGAACTGTCGAAACCTTCTTCGGCAAAAAATTCGATAGCCTTATGCACGAACTCTTCGCGCCGCTCTTCGTACGGCAAGCGCTTGCGTTTAGGAGTGTCGTCTACCGCTGTCACGCGTCCTGCCATTCGCCATCGATTTTAAGCCGATGCCCAACCTGAAGGCCGCGCGCCAGAGTTTGTTCGATAAAACATCCCTTTTTGGCAGCGTCCAGCAGCTTGTGCTGATCAGCGGGCGACGCGTCACTGCCGAAATCAACATCAAGATCAAACCCAACCGGACCGGTAACGTAAGGTTCGTCATCCTCTTGCTCGCCTTCCCAGTGCAGCCGTGCGCGCACTTCGACATCGCGCAATTGGAATTTTGAGCCGTTTTGAAAAGGCGCGGATTTGCGTCATCAGACACCCGGTCAGGGCCGCCGTGAAAAGCGCCAAGGGCGGCGGTGCCGTCCCGTCTCCGCCATGAAAAGCCCCTTCGTCGGTCGCAAGTTCGAACGTCTCTTTCATCATCGGCCATTCGACCGAGATATCGTTCCGCATCTTACCGCTGGATCGGCCCACACCTTCGAAGATCACGTCAAACCGTTTTTTCGTCATTGCAAAGCCTTTTCGCCACGGGCTAATTATCAGTCGATAACTAAACCTGCCGTCCCCATGCGGCAAGGCATTCTGGGAGGAATTCGAATGGCCAAGCTGACCCGTCAGGACATCTACGACACCGCAAACGAACTTTCGAACTGGGGCCGATGGGGCGATGACGATCAGATCGGCACGCTGAACAACATCTCGCCCGAGGATATCGTGGCCGCTGCGGGGCTGGTGAAGAAGGGCAAGGTCTTCGCGCTTGGCCTTGATCTCAAAGAGAAAATCCAGTCAGGCTTGTTTGGTGGGCGTTGGAACCTGATCCATCAGATGCTGGCCACCGGCACCGACGCCGTGAACGGCGAACAGGACGGAGACGGCAAAGCTTACCTGCGCTATGCGGATGATGCGATCAACCTGCCTTGTCAGGGGTCGACGCAGTGGGATGCGCTTTGTCACATCTTCCTCGACGACAAAATGTACAACGGATACCCCGCCACAGATGTGACCGTGAACGGCGCCAAGCGGCTGGGAATCGAAAATGTGCGCGACAAGATGGTCGGGCGCGGCGTTCTGCTGGACGTGGCCCGCTGGAAGGGCGTCGACAGTCTGGACGATGGCTATCCGATCACCAATGCCGATCTTGATGGCTGCGCCAAGGCCCAAGGGGTCGAGATCCGCAAAGGCGATTTCGTCATCGTGCGCACCGGGCATCAAGAACGCTGCCTCGCCAGCGGAGATTGGGACGGCTATGCGGGCGGCGACGCACCCGGCCTTGCCTTCGAGACCGCCCATTGGATCAAGAACCACGATATCGCAGCGATTTGCGCCGATACATGGGGCTGCGAAGTGCGGCCTAACGAGACAGACGAAGCCAACCAACCGTGGCATTGGGTCGTGATCCCCGCGATCGGCATTTCGATGGGCGAGATCTTCTATCTGAAGGATCTCTCCGCCGATTGCGCCGAAGATGGGGTTTATGAATTCCTCTTTACCGCGCCCCCCCTGCACTTGCCCGGAGGTGCCGGCTCGCCGATCAATCCTCAGGCGATAAAGTGACACCCGTCCTTTGGGGGCTTGCCAGTTCGGTCAACGTCCAAAAGGTAATGTGGGCACTGGCCGAGTGCGACATTGCACACGAACGCGTTGACGCCGGCGGGCGCTATGGTCGGACCGATACCGCCGAATTTGCCGCGATGGCCCCGCTTCGGCGGGTGCCAGTCTGGCAGGAAGGTGATTTTACGCTGTGGGAATCGCACGCCATTCTGCGCCATCTTGGCCGCGGTCCGGCGGCGGCACTTTGGCCCAAAGACCGGTCCGCACAAGCGACAGCAGATCAATGGATGGAGTTCACCACCAACACCTTGCTGCCGCCTTTGATCGGCGTTTTCTTCCAGACGGTCCGCCTGCCAATGGCCAAGCGTTCCGAGGCGGCCTTGTCTAAACACCTGAAAACACTCGATGAAGCACTGGATGTTCTGGCGGGCCAGCTTCAGAAAAGCGACTGGCTTGCGGGCGAACAGTTCTCGCTGGCCGACACCACGGCTGGCGCGCCCACGTACCGCTACTACAGCATGGATATCCCACGCCCTGACCGACCTGCCCTTGAAAACTGGTATGAAAGACTGACCCAGCGCCCGGCCTATCGCACCACCGTCATGACGTCCTACGAGGAACTTCGCGCGCCCTAAACAGGCACCGCTGTGTCCTGCATGATCGTCTCAATCCGCGGGTTGCTTCGGCCATCGGCGTTCTGATCCGGATTGTCGAAGATATATCCGCCCAAGCGCTGTCCACGCTCAAAGGCCTTTCGGGACAAAGGTTCGCGTTCCTCGGAATAAGCCTGCAAAGCTTGCTCGACGGGACGCGCCGAGAGATGATGCGCCAGCGCCAAAGCGTCCTCCGCAGCTTTCGTCACCCCCATCCCCA
Source organism: uncultured Alphaproteobacteria bacterium (assembly GCA_963841595.1). GTDB lineage: Bacteria > Pseudomonadota > Alphaproteobacteria > Rhodobacterales > Rhodobacteraceae > CAWJDD01. The sequence goes on from CAWJDD010000006.1 coordinate 112,199, forward strand.
CATGCGGCCGTGCCACGCAAGCAGCGTCGCCTGCCAATGCGACACGGCCCTCGGCGAAAGATGGGCTGCAATGATCATAAATCGGCGTGAAAAACGGCCGTTCGCTTTGCTTCAAGATCTCGACAAAGGCAGGGGGCAGCCTGCGCCGGGCGTCTTCTTCCATCCGCGCCAGTACCTCGGCCCGCACCAAAGGCGGCGGGATCGAGACCGGGTGATATTTGCCCGATGTGTCGGTCAGCATGTCGCGCAATTCGGCTTGGGAAACAGCGCTGTACCAGACAAAGTTGTACCTGCGGTGACCGGGGCGCAAATCATTGCCCAACCCTGCAATCGGATAGCCGATGATCTGGGTGCCATTGGGCACAAAGAACCCGAAATCGGGAAAAACATCCGCGTGAACATGGGGCGACAGGCTGGCCTCATCAGTCACCGCACGCCAGACAACATAGCCCGCGAATTCTGGCACGACAGCAGGCTGCATCTGCGCCCGGATGGCCGAGCGGAACCCGTCGGCACCAACCAGAAGATCGGCCTCTTCAGTGTGGCCATCATCGAAAATCGCCGCGACAGAGCCATTTTTCTGAGTATATCCAGTAACTTCGCCCCCCAGGCGATAGGCCCCTTCGGGCATCAATTCGCGCAGGATCTGATGAATGCGGTCCCACGATGTGACGATCTGTGGATAGGCCTGCCGCGCGATCACCTCGCCCGCGATATCGAAGGCCACACGATCTTCCACGGCAACGCCCAAATCGCTGATCGAAGCGCCGACAGCACGAAGTGCATTGATCAGGGGTTCATGCGTGACGATACCGGCTCCGCGACCGGCAAGCTCGACTTCGGTGCGCTCGCAAACGGTAACTTGCCATCCGGCCTTCAAAAGCGCGGCAGCCGCAAAGAGACCCCCGATCGAGCCCCCTGCTACAATCGCCGTTCCGGGTTCATTCATGCTGTGCCTGATTGCCAATTTATCGTTCTATAAATTGGACATACCTCGAAAGACTGGGCGCGTCAAAAGTCCAGCGCAAGAGGCCCAAGGCGGCCTTTGCCATAGACCAGCGGGATCAGATCGCTTGACCGGTGGCGCAGGACTTCGCCCAGCATGATCTCGTGATCGCCGCCGTCGTACCGCGCGTAAGTCCGGCATTCGATGACCGCAGCGGCATCGTTCAGCACGGGCGATCCACCCATGCCTTTCTGCCAGTCAAGATCGGCGAACCGTTCGTCAACGGGCGAAGAAAAGACTTTAGGCAAATGCGCCTGATCGGCGGATAAGATGTTGATTGCAAAGCCTTCGCTTGCCCGGAAAGTGGGCAAGCTTGCAGCGTTCAAAGCAAGGCTCCACAGGACCAGAGGCGGGTCCATCGATACCGAATTGAACGAACTGATCGTCAAGCCAACCGGTGCGCCATCGGCGTCGCTGGTCGTGACTATCGCCACGCCGGTTGGAAAACAGCCAAGTGTCCGGCGGAAATCGGCAGCATCGATCGCAGGTATTTTTGGCATGGCTGTCATGTGTGGCTCCTAAAGCGTTGTGCGTCAAAATAGGCCTCAATAGCATTAATCCAAATTATATCTCTTTATTGTTTTCATTATAAGACGTACTGGGGAAAAAATTTTGACTATTAATTTTAATGCCTTAGAAACATCGCATGACAGATAAAATCGCTTTCCCTCCACTTGATCCTGCCACTTGGCCGGATCGCATCAGCCATTTGAAGGACAGTTTCGCCGGTCAGCTGAACGTCTATCGCGTTATGGCGCACCATCCCGACCTTCTGGCAAGCTGGAGCGATCTGCGCGCTCACGTCGTGACCAAAAACGCGCTGAGCCTTGAACGTTTGGAAGTAGTCATCCTGCGCGTGGCAACGCGTCTTGGGTCGGATTACGAGTGGTCGCATCATGTGGTGCGGGCGCGGGCTTTGGGAATGTCGGACGAGCGGATATTCTCGGTCGCGGGCGATCCGCAAGCGATGGACGCTGAGGATGGGCTTATCGTGAAGGCCGTTGATGACCTTTTGGATTACACAAAGATCGGGCCCGAGCGGCTTGAGGCGCTGGTCGCGCTGGTCGGCAAAACCGGCGTTCTTGATATGATGGCAACGGTCGGGTTCTATAAAACGCTTGGCTGCATTGTCGAAACCTTTGGCGCACCGTTGGACGATGGTATCGAGCACCTAAAAACCTGATTTTTAAAAGTTTTCACTCTTTCTGAATCTGTGGCAAAAGCTGCGACGCGAACCAGCGATAGTCGTCTGTTTCGCCAAAATCGCTCAACCCTTTGCCGCTTTCTGCAAGTGTTCTTTGCCAATTCGCTGCGGCAGATGACAAGCCGTTCGGAAGGCCCAAGTCTGACAGCATTTTGGCAACCTCGTCCATCTCGGCACCGCGGCGCACGCCGTGGCGGATGGTGCGTTCAAAATTATAGGCGGCTCGCGCCGCGATATCGAGTTTCGGGTGTCCGTCCAATAGCGACGGCAAGGCCTCGTCTTCGACGCCCGCAGCAACGGCGGCAAGCGTGCATTCCGCCGTCAGGGCCTCAAGCCCTTTGACCATGATAGAGCGGACCATTTTGATCGACGAAGCGCGGCCCACAGCGCCTTCCACGATCCGGAATTTCATCGGTAGGGCTTCTAGGAGAGGGGCCACGGCGGTCGCATTCCCGCCCGAGATCAGGCAAGGCACAAGGTTCAGTGCGGGGTGTACAGGAGCCATGACGGCGACGTCGACGTAACGGCCACCTGCTTGATTTATAAGCTTTTCTGACCGTTGCTTCGAGGCCGGCGCACAGGAATTCAGATCGCACCAGAACGCACCCTTCCTGATCAGCGGGGCACCTGCTTCGGCGGCGGCAACTGCCTGATCAGCGGTGACGGTGCAGAAAATGATTTCCGCGTCAGACAATGCGCCCTGCAACGTTTGGCAGTTCGAAATACCCAGATATTTCGCGCGTTCCTCAATCTCGGAAGCGGTGTTTGGGTCGCTTGTTTTGATGTCGAAAGCAGATATTTCCGCCGCGCGGTCTGGCCCCCAACCTTTGATAAAGGCGCTGGCGGCTTCGCCCAATCCGATGAATGCAAGTCGCATTGCTGTCCTCTTTAAGACTTTGCACAAAGATCGCTAATGAGACGTGTTCTGTACGTCCGCAAAAAGCGCCCTTCGTGACCTTTTGTACGCGTTTCAAACACCCCAAAAACCGTTTTGTACGTATATGGCGGGCGCTGTGGTTTCCAAAGGGTTAATCACTGCATCTGGGTCTGGCAACAAGACTTATGACGGCTTGCGATAAGCCAGCCCAAAACCCCGAAGCGCATTGCATGCATTTACGTATCGGTTAAGGTATACGTTATTGCGAAAACAGAAAGCGGGGAAGCATGACACGACCTTTCGAGATTGCGGTTTTTCAGGGAGACGGGATCGGCCCCGAGATCATGGACCCCACGTTGGATATCCTGACGCGGATAGCACGCGAGACGAACAGCTATGCGCTGAACTTTGTCGAGGCTCCCGCAGGTGCGGGGCATTATGCCAAGACCGGCGAAGCGCTTCCTGAGGCGTCGTTGGATGTCGCGCGGGGGGCGGATGCAATTTTGTTGTCGGCCATGGGGCTGCCGGATGTGCGCTATCCGGACGGCACCGAGATCCGGCCTCAGATTGATCTTCGGATGGAACTTTCGCTGTTCGCAGGTGTGCGCCCCGTGACACTGAAACCCGGCCAGTTCAGCCCGTTGAAATTGCCCGAAGGCAAGTCGATCGATTTCGTGCTGATCCGCGAAAGCACCGAAGGCCTGTTTTATTCGATGGGGCGTGGCGAGGTGACAAAGGACGAGGCCCGTGAGACGTTGCGGATTACGCGCGCGGTGTCAGAAAAGCTGTTCCGCTTTGCTTTCGATCTGGCGCGGACCCGCGCCGAAGCCCTTGGCAGACCGGGGCGGGTCACCTGCATCGACAAGGCCAACGTGTTTCGCGCCTTTGCCTTCTTCCGCGAGATTTTCGACGGCGAGGCTGCCAAGTACCCGGATGTCACCGCCGATCACGCCTATGTCGATGCCATGGCGCTTTGGATGGTGCAGAAGCCTTGGGAGTTCGACGTGATGGTGACCGAGAACATGTTCGGCGACATTCTGTCTGATCTGGGTGCCGGTTTGATGGGCGGCTTGGGGCTGGCACCTTCTGCCGATATCGGGCTGGACCATGCGGTGTTTCAGCCCTGCCATGGCTCGGCGCCGGATATTGCGGGGCAAGGTGTCGCCAATCCCTTGGCGATGATCCTGTCGGGCGCGATGATGCTGGAATGGCTGGGGATCAAACACGAGGTGCCCGAAATGATCGCGGACGGGCGGCGCCTGCGCGAATGCGTCGACGGGGTTATGGCCAGCGGGAAAATTTTGACCCGCGATTTAGGGGGCGATGCAACAACGGTGGCCGCCGCAGATGCGGTGACCGACGCCTTGGATGCCGCATGACAGTTAGCGTCGCCTGTGTTGGGGCCGGGTATTTCGCCCAGTTCCATTACGGCAGCTGGACGCGGATGGATCGCGCGCAACTGGTGGGTGCCTGCGATCTGGATCTGGCCAAAGCCGAGGCAACCGGCGCGCCGGCGTTCGATCGTTTGGATGCGATGCTGGACGCGGTGCGGCCCAATCTGCTGGACATCATCTTGCCACCCATCGAACATGCAAAGACGATCCGGACGGCTCTTGCCCTTGGGGTAAAGTGGATCATCTGCCAGAAGCCGTTTTGCCTGTCGCTGAATGAGGCCCGCGCCATTTCTTCCGAGGCCGAAGCCGCAGGAGCGACGATTATCATCCACGAGAACTTTCGATTTCAGCCGTGGTACCGGCGGATCAAATCGGCTTTGGATGACGGGCTGATCGGCGAGGTTCATCAGGTGACATTCCGGCTGCGCCCGGGCGACGGTCAGGGGCCTGACGCCTATCTGGACCGGCAGCCCTATTTCCAGAAAATGGAGCGGTTTTTGGTGCATGAAACCGCCGTCCACTGGATCGATACGTTCCGTTTTTTGCTGGGTGACCCGCTGGCGGTTTATGCCGATCTGAGGCGCATCAATCCGGTGATCGCGGGCGAGGATGCTGGCGTCATTCTGTTCGATCATCCGGGCGGAGCGCGGGCCTTGTTCGACGCCAACCGCCATCTGGATCATGCCGCCGACAATCACCGGCGCACCATGGGCGAGGCTTTGGTCGAAGGAACGGCGGGCACGCTGGTGCTGTTGGGCGACGGGTCGGTGCATCACCGGGTGTTCCAGGGTCGGGATCAAACGGTTCTGCTGGCTCCGGACCCTTGGGAAGGGTTTGGCGGTGACTGCGTTCATCACCTTCAAGCCCATGTTATCGCTGGAGTATTAGACGGCGCACCGCTGGAAAATACGGTTGGTGATTATCTGGCTGTGATCGAGATCGAGGACGCTGTTTACCGGTCGGCCGAGACCGGTCGGAAGGTCGCTCTGTGACCGCGACGGCCAAATCTTCAAACACACAGCGCGCCGTGGCGGCCTTGCGTGAATTGATCTTGTCGGGCGAGATGTCGGCGGGATCGGACCATCTGGAAAGCGAATTGGCCGAGCGTCTGGACATGTCGCGAACGCCCATTCGCGAGGCCGTTCTGGTGTTGGAAAGTCAGGGGCTGCTTGAGGTTCGGCCGCGTAAAGGTGTGCGCGTTTTGCCGGTATCACCGGACGATATGCGCGAGGTTTATGACGTGCTGACGGCGCTGGAAAGCCTCGCTGCGGAACGCGCCGCCACGGTAGGTTATAGCGAGGCGGAACTAGAAGGCTTGGCCGAGACGATTGCCCGGATGGATGCCGCGATTGACCGCGAAGATCGCCGTGCTTGGGCCTTGGCGGACGACGCGTTTCACACCGAGTTGGTCCGGTTGGGCGGCAATGCCCGTGTGGTCGAGATCGCCGAACGAATGAGCGATCAGGTGCGCCGCGCCCGGGCAGTGACGCTTTTCGCACGCCCCATGCCCAGCCAGTCAAACGAGGATCACCGGGCGGTCTATGAGGCCATCCGCGCGGGCGATCCTTTGGGCGCAGGTGCCCGACATCGGCGACACCGCGAGCAGGCCCGGGATATGCTGGTGGACTTGCTTGAGACCATGGGGTTGAGCCGGGTTTAAGGGGGGTGCGGTGTTGCGGGCGGGTAAGTTGGTCAATGCGGCGGGTGGCGGCTTGGCGCCCTTGCACGACATTCACCGCACTTCAGAAGACAGCTGGGTTGGGCGAATTGTCGACTGTTCGCTCCGCCCGGCACCAGTATCTGTCGAACCCTATGTTCTGCAGATATTGGTGCCTATCAGCGACCTAGAGCGCAGCGCCATGCCGCTACTCTTCGGTCAAAAACGGATCTGCCGTGGTTTCAAGACACTCATCGCAGATGGCATGGCTGATGCGCACCTCGCTCCGTCCGCCCGCTGCATAGTAGTCCTCGGCCGAAATCCAGTTATCGCCGTCAGCCACAGCATGGACCCTTTGGCACCAACTGCACATCTGAACGACGGGCAAGTGGCTGTCTTCCTTGGCCAGTTTCCGAAGTCTCTTGAAGTCGTAAAGGTTTATCGGGGGTCGAAGCTGTGAATGCTGTTCTACGGATTGAAAGAAGAATCCCGTACACACATGACCTGAAAAAATCGGCTTGAGAGACTGGCAGATGTTGCGCTCGCGGTCAGGGGCGTCGCAGCGAAACGGCAGCACCCAGGCCCAGTTGGGGTCCTGAGCGATCCGCTCCATGATCCGCCTCAACTCGTTTTGAACCTCAACCCCCTCAATGAAGTCGAAGAGGTTGCGACCGATAACCGCGTCCGCGTTGAGCTCTGGCGCACCGTTCTGCATCGCAAATGCATTCCAGTTGTTCGTTCCGATACTTTGGATGATGCCGTTTCGGTCGGTTTCAAACGTCAGTCCGTCCATTGCGTCTAGATGCGACATGTCGGCCTTCCCCCCTGCCAAGCGAAGATTTCCTCAATGGCAATCTGCCTAGCCTGCTCAACGCCGGTTCTAACTGGATTTGTTTCGTGCTTGCATTGACATCGGTCAATTTAGCTTTTCAATTCTAGCATGTTCGATATGCATCTCGAACATGCTGTTCACGAGGGGCCATCGACCGTCGTAGTTGGGCTCAAAATTTGTCGGGCTGGATGATCGGCTTGAGGCCGAATGTACCACTTGGCATCGAAAGTCGAACGACCGCTTTGTCCAGCATAGCCGACATTGGTTGCCTTGCGCCGGGGGGCACGGAATCAAAGCGAAGCCGCCGTTCCAATGGGGCTCCTCTCCACATTCGAAACAACAAGCCTCAGTCGATCTTGGACGCGTCCTTGTACATCACGCGGTGACGGCGGGTTTTGATCCAGTCGGCGAGGTCATCGTCGGACAGGAAGTGGTCCGGGTTGTATTTGTCCCAGTGCACGATTTCTTCCGACGGGCGGCGCCAGCGTTTATAGGGGGTCGCGGCGGGCGGGCCGAAAAGGAAGATGTCGAGCACCGAGATCTCGTCCGGGATGCCCAGAAGCGGGCGCATGGCCTGTTGCGCTTCTTCCTGTCCGATGGCGGTGACCCACCAGACGTTATAGCCCAAGGCTGCTGCCGCAAGATGGGCTGACATGGTGGCCGCTGCCACGGATTGCAGCAAGATACGCTCGGCATTCTCGTGATACATCCGGTCAAGGTCCGAGCCGTCGTTCAGCACGGGAAATGCATTGGTCCAGCGCATGTCGGAACAAACCACGACAAAGCCGGGAGCCGTGGCAAGGCCACGGTAATCGGGCGTCGGGAACTTCATCTTGGCTTTGGCGCGAAAGCGCTGTTCGGCCACGAAGTAGTCGGTGATCTTCTGTTTGGTTTCAGCCTCGCGGATGACGATGAACTGCCATGGCTGCGAGTTGGCACCGGATGGCCCGTGGCGCGCAGCTTCGAGGATCAGGTTGTAGTGTTCATCGGGGACAACATAATCGGGGTCGAACTTGCGGACGGTGACGCGGTTGCGGATAACCTCCATCAAGGCATCATAGCGGGTGCGGTCGCCGATTTCAGGCAGGTCGACCTCGGCTTCAGCTTCTGTCAGGTCAACGGCGGGGGTGGTGTCGTTGCTCATCGGGTTCTCTCCTCAAAAAAGCGCGCCGTAAGCCAGCCGCAACGCGATGACAGCCAGAAGGGCCAGGATCAGCTTGTCGAAGGCCGCCTTTGAGACGCGCTTTGCGGCCCATTCACCAATCGGCATCGCGCCGAACATCGGGATAATCGCCAGCAGCGCCAGCCCGAAACGCTCGGGCGTCAGGATACCCAAGGACACAAGCGTCGGAATTTGCAGCGCCGTCATGGCCAGAAAATAGACCGAGATCGTAGCGATGAATTCGTTGCGTTCGAACCGGAGCGCATTGAGGAAGGTGATCGACACAGGCGCCGAGATGCCGCCTGCCCCCTGCATCACGCCTGCGACAAATCCCGCAGGAGCCGCAAGCCGGTTGCCTGCCGCCCGGCTGAGTTGCCAGTCGGGGCGCGAGAGCCGAAGGGCTATGTAGAGGAAAACCAGTCCCGCAATTCCGCCCATGAGGACGTCGGTTGACAGCATCGCAAGAAGCACCGTGCCGGAAGCGGCACCGATGGCACCCGCGATGGCGAAGGGCACCATGAAACGCTTTGGTGCGATATGGGCCCGGTAATCCCAAAACTGCCAGATATTCGAGAGCAGGTTCAGGACGGCATAGATCGCGACAGCCTTTTGCACGTCAAAGATCAGCGCAAGGATCGGAATGCCGATAACCGGCGCCCCTGCCCCGGTGGCCCCTTTGAGAAACCCGCCAAGGGCGATGCCGAGCGCGGCGAGGATCAGATCTGAAGTCTCCATGGGGGACTTGTCCGTCTTGGCGCAATGAATGTCGAGCGGGTGTTTTGGGGGCTCTGCCCCCCGTTGCTTTATCAGCAACGCCCCCCGGGATATTTCTGAACAGACGAAGGCGAAATTTTATTTAAATTTTATAGGCTTCCGGGTTGATCATGTGGATCGGCTTGCCGTCGGCGTAGGCGTTGATCTGATCGTAGATATCAGCGAATTGCATATCGAGTTCGTCTTCGGTGACAAAGCCGATATGCGGGGTGGCGATGACGTTTGGATGATTGACGATCACGGTCATTGGTGTCGGTGAGCGGCTCATGGTCGAAGACGTCGAGCGCAAGGCGACCCGGGCGGCCTGTTTTGAGCGCTGTTTCCAGTGCACCGGGTGCGACCAGCCCTGAGCGCGATGTGTTGACGAAGGTGGCCGAGGGTTTCATCGCCGCCAGATCGTTCGGCGGTGATGATGCCGCGGGTTTCGGGTATCAGCCGGAGGTGGATGCTGACGAAGTCGCTTTCGGCGAAGAACGCCTGCGCGGCTGGCGGCCACGGTGGCGCCATCGGCGGCGGCGCGTGCGCGGCCATCGTCGGAGCCCCACCACCAGACGTTCATGCCGAACGCTTCGGCGTAGCGGGCGACCTGACCGCCGATCCGGCCATAGCCGTAGAGGCCGAGTGTGCGACCTGCCAGCGACTGGCCGACGCCCATTTGCCATGTGCCCGCGCGCAGGCTGGCCATTTGTTGCGGGATCTGCCGGGCCGAGGCGAGGATCAGCGCGAAGGTCAGTTCTGACGCGGCGATCGAGGTCGCGCCGCCTTTCATGTTCGAACAAAGCAGGACGTCATTGGCGGTGCAGGCGGGCACGTCGACATGCGGATAGACGCTGCGCTGGCTGATCAGTTTGAGGTTGGGCAGGCGTTCCAGAAGGGCTGCGGTAACCGGCGTGCGTTCGCGGAAAAGCACCAGCGCTTCGGCATCTGCAAGGCGTGTGGCCAGCAGGTCGATGTCTTCGGTGTGATCGTTCCAGATGGTGACGTCGTGGCCTTGCAGTCGCGCGTAACTGGGCAGCGTTTTCAGGGTGTCGAACCAGTCGTCGAGGATATGAACTTTCATCGGCTTTCCATCTTTGGCACCTTGATCCATCACGCGCGGCGTTGGGATAAAGGGCGTTGCTTGCAGGGTTCGGATCGCATCGCTTATGCGGGTGCGATCGCTGAGGAGACGAGTAAATTGCGCGTCGCAGCCGGAGATTGGTGTGGGGTAATCGGCGATCTCGTCGTTCAAGGACGCCTGAGCGGCCTGAAGTTCGGCGAGTGCCACGGCGAGGCAGGTTTCGTATTCCATGGGGCCTCCTGATTTACGGTATACCGTAGTATACATTATTCGAGCAGCGATTTCAATGCCCGTGAGAGCGGCGGATTACTGGTGACATGATCTTATCGCTGATAGGGATATCGAGCAGCATGGCGCGGTCGGATTGGGCGAAGCTCTGGATGAGATTTGGCATTTCGGTCAGGTCGTCCACGCGGGCGGCATCAGCACAAAAGCCGCGGGCGATGGCGGCAAGATCTGTGCGGCCGAAGACAGCACCTTCGTCTGAGAGACCCTCGGCGCGGAGCTTGTGAATTTCCGATCCATAAGCGCCGTCGTTCAGCACAATGATCAGGATATTCAGCTTATGGCGGAGGATCGTTTCCAGCTCTTGCACATGCATCAGCAAGCTGCCGTCGCCGTCGAACAGAACGGTGGGGGTATCGGGGCGCGCTGTGGCGACACCTATTGCGTAAGAAATGCCGTTGCCGATGGCACCGAACTCGCGGATCGTCAGGAAATTGGCGAAGGGGCGGCGCGGCATTTGCGCGAAAAAGTAGGAACAATGGCCGGAGGAATTCACCAGTTCCCAACCGTGCGGAATTGCAGCGTCGAGTGCTGTGACCACGTCGCGCGGATCGTGGACGCCGTCTTCGGGAGGGAAGGTTGCCGGATCGGCTGGCGTGGTTGCGATGCGGGTTGCAAGATCGGCGGTGCGCCAAGTGGCGGGGCGTTCGGCGATGGCTTGTGTCAGGGCTTCGACGCCAAGGCGGGCATCGGCCCGCAGATGCAGGTCGGCGGCGACACGACCTTGGGAAAGCGCGCGTGGATCGGTGTCGATTTGCAGGGTGCGGGCGTTGGGCCAAAGCTTGCCGCCATCGGTGTTGTGTTGGGCGAGAGAGCCGCCGACGGCAATGACCAGATCGGCTTCAGCCAGAGTGTCGCGGGCGAGTTCGGTTGAGAAACCCCCTGCAATTCCAAGGGCGTATGGGTCATCGTGGAACAACCCCCTTGCGGGAAGCGTGGTGGCCAGAAGCCCGTCGCACCGCATTGCAAGCGCGCGGCAGGCTGGGGCGGCATCGGCTTCGGCGGCACCAAGACCGGCCATGACGACGATGCGTTTTGCGTTTTCTACGGCACGGACTGCGGCTTGCAGATCGTCCGGATTGGGCGGCATGGGGCCGGGGGTGACGTAGACCTTGCGGGATGGTTCGGGCAGTTGTTCTGAGCCTTCCCAAGGCAGCTCTTGCAGATCGAAAGGCACGCCAAGGACCACGGGTCTGCGTTCGCGCCGGGCTTGGACAAAGGCATCGCGGATCGCGGTGGGCATACGGGCGGGCCAATGGAGCGCGTGGTACGCGGCTCCGGTTGCTGTCACCAGTGGGGCCTGGTCGATGGCCTGATTGTACCAGCCGGATTTAAGTGGCGCTTCCCCGGCAAAGATCACCAGCGGGAGATGGGCGCGGACTGCTGCGGGAAGGGCTGTCATCAGTTGAGTGACACCCGGGCCGCAGGTCACGGTGGCCACGCCAATCTCGCCCGACTTGCGCGCAAAGGCCGAGGCGGCGGCAACGGCGCAATGTTCGTGGCGGACATAGATCATCCGGCAACCAGCCTCGCCCAACCGGGTTGCAAAGGCCATGTTGGCGTCACCCATCAGGGTGAAACAGACGGCGACATCCTCCTGCGCGAAAGCGTGGGCAAGGATATCATAGGTGTGAAGCGTCATGCGCCTTGCCAGACGGATTGCGGGATCAGGACCTCGCCTCGGGCAATCAGGCGGGCGGTGCGCGTGACCCCGGCTGAGAGGAATTCAAAGGGGCTTTGTTCGTACCGGACGCGGACTTCCATGATGCCCATTGGATGTTCGATCAGGATGGTGGCGGGCGACGGATCAACCGGGCGGACCAGCCCTTCGGCGACAGTACCGGGGGCCATCGCACAAGCGGCAAGACATTGCGAGCCGGTGACAGCAAGCGTCGGATGCGTCGTCCACGGCATAAAGTAGCGGGCGGTAAAGTGCCCTGCCCCGGCGGCTTTGGCGATCAGGCCCAGCTTGGGGGTGACAGACTTGGTGACATCGCCCATGCCCATCATCTCGCCCGCCTTAAGACGGATAGCTTCCATCCGGGTGAACAGGTCCGGCATGGCGTCGAGTTCATCCTGGCTTTCGTACCCGGTGATGCCGAAATCAGCGGCACGGGCGATCATCATCGGCATGGCGACATCGACGCAGGAAACCTCGACGCCGTCGATCACATCCTTTGGCTGGCCGGTTGGGAACATCGCCCCGGTGCGCGAGCCCACAACTTCGAGAAAGTTCAGCGCAATCGGCGCGGCTGTGCCGGGAACGCCGTCAATCGCGGTATCGCCTGCATAGGTGACGTGGCCGCCGGGGGTTTGCACCTCGGCCTCGACCAAAGCGCCGGTGTTGTCGGCGCGGATGCGGATCGGGGTTATGCCGTCCTGCGCCTTTATCAGACCCATTTCGATGGCAGCGGGGCCGACGCCCACAAGGATGTTGCCGCAGGTCGGGCCGTAATCGACAAGGCGTTCTTCGACCCCAACCTGAGCGAAGAAATAGTTGATGTCGACGCCGGGTTCTTGGGATCGAGACAGGATGGCCACCTTCGTGGTGACCGCGTTGCCGCCGCCCACCCCGTCGATATTGCGCGGGTTTCCGGCCCCAACGACAGAGATCAGGATCTGCGCCAGATGGTCCCGATCTGTGGGCAGATCGGCGGCGTTGAAATATGGACCGCGCGAGGTTCCGCCACGAAGAAAATGATAGGGAACAGCGTGTTGGGTCATGACGCAGCACTCCTTTGGATAAGATCAGCGATATGTGCAGCGAAGGCTTCTGTGCCAAGTGTGCCGGCAAGATCAGCGGTGCGTGTCTCGGGCGTGGCCAAGGCGCGGCCGAGTGCATCTTCTATTCGCGCGGCAAGCGGGCTGTGCCCAAGGTGACGCAACAGCATGACAACCGAGCCGATCAGCGACGCCGGATTGGCGCGATCCTGACCCGCGATTTCGGGGGCCGAGCCGTGCTGGGCCTGTGCGACGGCGTGGGTCGTGCCGTGGTTGAGCGAGGCGGCAAGCCCAAGGCCGCCGGCCAGTTCGGACGCGAGGTCTGAAAGGATGTCCCCGAACATATTGGTCGCAATCAGCACGTCGAACCGATCGGGATCGCGGACCAGCAGGGCGGCAGCGGCATCGACCAGAACCTCTTCCACTGTCACTTCGGGGAAGTCGCGGGCGACTGCGCGGGCAGGCATCCAGAAAGACACCGTCGGACAGGCGCATGACGTTGGCCTTGTGGATCAGCGCCACTTTTTTCGCAGGCCGGGTGGCGGCGATACGGAACCCGGCGTGGGCGATGGCGGTCGAGTTTTCGGTCGTGATCCGGCGCATGGCAAGGGCCACACCGGGGACGGGCATGAACTCGCCCGGTCCCTGTTCCATGTTGCGGTCGGCATAGAAGCCTTCAAGGTTCTCACGCACCACAACCAGATCGACAGGCTTGTTAAGCGGCCCCGGCACGCCGGGATGAGATTTCGCAGGCCGGATATTGGCCCCCAGCGACAGAGTTTTGCGCAACACGCCAGAGGGGTTCAGCCCACCTTCCGCAACCGGCGGATAGGCATTATGCGACACCGGACCAAGGATCACGCCATCGGCGGCGCGGGCGGCTTCAATCACCGCGTCGGGGATTGTCGTCCCGTGTTCTTCCAGCGCGGCAAAGCCGATTTCGGCGTCGGTGAAGGCGATCGGCACGCTTTCAACCTTGGCGGCAGCACTTAGCACGGCCTTTGTTGCGGCCATGATCTCGGGGCCGATCCCGTCCCCGGCAAGGCAAAGCAGGTTCATGTCAGCGGCCACGGCAGTTTGAAGAATTCCTGCAACAGCCCCGGCGGGAAGTCACGGTTCAGGGTCGAGGCGAGGAACAGCATGAAGGCGATCCCGGCAGCCGTCATGATCAGCGTTCTGGTCCAGCTGACCTCGGCCCGGATGCGGAAGAAGGCAATCATGAAGACGGCCAGCGCGAGGATGAAACCCAGTAGCGAGGACAGCACCAGAAGCGCGCCAAGCCACGACAGGGTGGTCCACAAACCGTTGGGCGCATCGGCGTCTTCGCCACCTGCTTCGCGGTCAGCAAAGACCGGGTCGTCTTCAGGTGCGCGCATCATGCGGATCAGCAGGATCAGAAGGGAAAGGATGCCGACGCTTGCCACCATCAGCGGGAAGATCTTGTCGGACGTCAGGTCGATTAGCGCCGCGTTGATCCAGGCGGTGACCATATAGGCCAGCAGGATCAGCAGGAACACCAAGGGTGCACGTTTTGAGCCGGACTGAACCGCCCCTTCGGACAGGATCTGTTTCGATTGCCGGATGCCCATGATGACCGAGACGATGGTGATCAGAAGGATCACGATCACGATGGGCGAGGCCACGTATTCCATCCCCTGTTCAAAGCTGCGCCGGAAGCGGAAAGAGGCAATCTGGTGGGCATTGGCCGAGAAATTCTCGGCCTGATCCGACAGCACAAAGCCGATCAGGAAGGCAGGGCGCGACCAGTCGAAGCGGCGGAGGAAGATGCCGACGACACCGATAGAAAACAGCGCCACCAGATCGCCCAGCGACTGGCGCGACTGGAATGCGGCAAAGCTGATCATCATGAAGAGGAACGGCGCCAGCAACGTGAAACGGATCGTGGTGAGCCGCGCGATGGGGCCAGACAGCGCGATGCAAAGACCGGCACCTACGACATTGGCCAAGGCCAGCGACCAGACGATCGTATAGGTCACGTTCAGGTCGTTCTGGATCATCTGCGGCCCGGCGGTATAGCCCAGCAGGGCAAGACCCCCGATAAAGACCGCCATGGACCCCGATCCGGGGATGCCAAAGATCAGCGTTGGCACAAGGCCCCCACCCTCTTTCGCGTTGTTCGAACTTTCCGGCCCGATGACGCCGCGGATCTCGCCCGAACCGAATTTCGATTTGTCCTTGGTGGATTGCACCGCGTGGCCATAAGCGATCCAGTCAACGACCGATCCGCCAAGGCCGGGGATCACACCGACAATCACGCCGATCACGGAACAGCGGATCGACAGCCAGATATTGTCCCACCAGTCGCGCACGCCCTGCGCCCAGCCAGCGCCCAGTTTCGCCTCGCGCGAGATCGACTGATCCTGCCGCAGCAGGCTGATGATTTCGGGGATGGCAAAGATGCCAAGGCCGACGATCACCAGCTTGATGCCGTCGGTCAGATACGGAATGTCATAGGTCGCCATGCGAAGAGAGCCGCCGTGGCTTGCTTCGCCGATGGTGCCGAGCAGCAGGCCAAGGCAGGCGGCGACCACGCCTTTTAGCGGCAAGCGGCCTGCAAGAACCGCGACCATGGCAAGGCCAAGAAGCGTCACGGCCAGCATCTCGGGCATGGCAAAGGCCAGCACAAGGGGGCGCGCGATGAGGATGAAGAAGGTCAGAACGACGGCGCCGAACAGGCCGCCGAACAGCGATGACACAAAAGCGGCGGCCAATGCGCGGGCCGCCTCGCCTTTGCGGGCCAGCGGGAAGCCGTCCAGCACGGTCGCCTGACTGGCGGACGATCCGGGGATGCCCATTAGAACGCTGGCAAAGGTGTCTGATGTGGGGACAACGGCGACAAGGCCCACCATCAGGGCAAGGCCGGAAACGGGTTCCATCCCGAACATGAAAGGCAGCACCAGCGAAAGCCCCGCGATCCCGCCCAAGCCGGGGAAGACGCCGACCGAAAGGCCAAGAAGGACGCCGATGACAAGGAACATGATCTGTTGCGGCTGAAAGATCAGCGCGAACGCCTCGCTTAACGCCGGAAGTGCCGTCGCGATCAGGTCCATGGGATTGTCCTATAAAAGAAGGGTGCCCTCCGCACGATTGCGCGGAGGGCGATAGGTTTACTTCAGCGATACGCCGTAAGCTTCTTCAAGCCAGTTCACGACGAAAGCCTTCGCGGAATCAGGCACTTCGGTGCCCAGTTTCAGCGTCGTAACTGCCGCATCACCGGTCATCTGCGGATAGACGCCAAGGTTTGCTTCGGCAAGCTCGGCAAAGTCCGGACGCGCAAGGATGGTGTTGAAGGCATCCGAATAGGTCTTCATCGCGTCAGCGTCCGCACCTGCTGGCAGGAAGACCATCTTCTGCGCCGGGAAGCCGGCAATCATGAAGGCCTTCCATGCTTCCCATTCGTCACCGCTGGTCGGGCAGGCAGGTGTTGCTTCGCAGACTTCCTTGAAGGACGGGATGTCGGGGAAGGTCGGGTCGCGGACGATGTTTCCTTCGTTATCAAGCGCGCCCCAAGTCATCCACGGCACAGCTGTGCCGGCTTCGACCAGCGGCACCACGCTGGAAAGATAGGCCGACGAGGTCTGATAATCGACGTTGGCTTCGCCACGCTCGAACATCAACCGGCCGTCACCGCGGCCTTTGATGCCAAAGACAGGCTCGACGTTCATGCCCAGCATTTTCCATGCCAGAAGTGGCACCAGATCAAGGCGCGTGGCCCCTTGGCTGCCCCAGATGAAGTCTTCGCCAGCAAGGCCAGTTGCATCCATACCGTCCAGCTTTTCAGCCATCTCGGGCGGCAGGAAAGCGACGCCACCGGTGCCGGAGGCCAGGACGACGTTCCAGTCGCCGTATTCGTACTTCACCCGCGGATCACCCAGAAGATAAGGGAACTGAGTTGAACCAGACGAGCCAAAGATCAGCGTGCCTTGCGTGTCTTCGTAAGTCTGTTCCTGAAACCAGTTGGCGCCTTTGGTCGAACCGGCACCCGGCATGAACTTGACGACAACCGTTGGATTGCCCGGCAGGGCTTCGGACAGAAGCGGTGCATAGAAGTTGGCCCATTTGGCCGAACCACCGGTTTCCGAGAATGGAATGACGAAGTCGACCGTTTTACCGGTCAGGTCGATCCCGTGACCGCCCGCAAAGGCGCCCGTGGATGCAACAGCGAAAGTGGCCGCAAGGGCCACAGTTTTGATGGACATAATGTTCCTCCCATAGTGGCGGACTTTTGGCAGCCCGCCTAAAAACCCAGCGCGTAGTCCCGCGCTTGATACCCAATGGTTAACCTGTAAACCTTGCGTGAACCTGACATTTGGCCAGAAAACATGCGCATCGCCATTATCGAGGACAACGAGAGCATCGCCAAGGGCATTGCTTACCGGCTGGAAGACCGGGGCCATGCGACAGATATTCTGCACGACGGGCGCAGTGCCGACGAGTTTTTGCGCAGCGACGGCAATGATCTGGTGATCCTTGATATCAACCTGCCGGGACTTGACGGATTGTCAGTTCTGCGGGCCATGCGGGCACGGAAAGATCAGCGGCCAGTGCTGTTGCTGACCGCGCGGGCTTCGATTGAAGAACGGGTGGCGGGGCTGGACGCGGGTGCGGACGACTATCTGGTAAAACCGTTTGAAATGGACGAGTTAGAGGCGCGCCTTCGAGCATTATCCCGACGTGCCGTGCAAGCGTTGCAGGACGATATGGTGCTGGGGAAACTGCGCTATCAGCCGGATCGCCGCGTGGTTCAGATTGATGGGGCAGCGTTTGATCTGCCGCGCCGCGAATTGTCGTTGTTGGAAGCACTGTTGCGGGCGCGGGGTGGTGTCGTCTCAAAGCCAGACCTGATCCGCCATCTTTACGGGACGGGTGCCGACATCGAGGAAACGGCGGTTGAAGCGCACGTTTCGCGGCTTCGCAAAAAGCTGATCCTGGCCGGCATCGATATTCGCAGTCAGCGGGGCCTTGGCTATGCTTTGCAGGAGCGTGCGCCGTGAATTCCCGATCGCTCAGACTTCGGCTGTTCCTGATTATCCTTGTGCCATTGATGCTGCTGGCCGTGGCCGTGGGCACTTGGCGGGTGAGTGTCGCGCAATCGACAGCGCAGGAATTGTTCGACCGGAACCTGATGTTCACCGCTTTGGCTGTGTCGCGCGACGTGGCTTTGGACGATGGCGACGCGATATCCAGCGACACCCAGCGCTTGCTAAGCGAAACCGCTGGAGGGCCAGTCCGCTATCACGTCTACGCCCCTGACGGCGTGTTGGTCACGGGCTATGCCGTGCCGCCGATTGCACCCGGGCAACTGGTGATGGACGAACCCTTCATCTATTCCGACGGGCTTTATAAGGGCGATCCGGTGCGCGTGCTGCGCCTGAAGGACGAAGCCACCATCGATGGCTGGTCCGGCATTTTCACAATCACGGTCTGGCAGGATTTCGATGCGCGAAACGCCTTTGTCTGGGCGCTGGCCATGCGCTCGGCGGGCGTGATCCTGACGTTGCTGGCCGCCGTGGCGTTTCTGGTGTGGTTCGGAGTGCGGATCGGGTTGAAGCCTTTGACGGAGCTAGAGGACGCCATTTCAAGCCGCTCGCCCGAGGACCTGTCCCCGATCCGGCGGGCGGTGCCGGACGAGGTGCAGGGACTTGTTGCGCGACTCAACACATTGTTCGCTCGGGTAAGTTCGACCTTGGATGCTCAGGCCGCGTTTGTGTCAGACGCAGCCCACCAGTTGCGCAATCCCATTGCGGGCCTCCGCGCCTTGGGCGAATCCATCCAATCGGCGACCACCCTTCCCGCCGCTCATGCGCGTGCCGATGATCTGGTCAATGCCGCGGCCCGTGCCGGAGACCTTGCCAACCGCCTGCTGACGCTGGAACGCGCACGGGCCGAAAGCGGCAGCCGCGACCTGACGCGGGTCGATATGCGTGCTCTGTCGACAGATGTGGTCGCCGATCTGGGCGCCGAGGCAGAAGCGCGTGGGGTGGAGTTGAAGGCCGGAAGGGTCAGCGATGCTCAGGTCATGGGCGACGCCGTGATGCTGCGCGAGGCGCTGACCAACCTTGTGGACAACGCGCTGGTGCATGGCGGGCCGAAACTGACGCGGATCGAAGTGTCGCTGTCGGGGTCACCGGAGAACTGTGAACTGACAGTTGTGAATGACGGGGCGACCGTTCCGGCGGACGCGATCCCCAAGATTATCTCGCGCTTTGGGCAGGCCGAGGCGGGACAAGGCAGCGGGCTGGGCCTGTCGATTGCCGAAGCCGTGGCGCGGCGGCATGGAGGATCACTGCGCGTGCATGACCGAACGGACGGTTTCGCGGTGTCGTTGCTGCTGCCGCAACATCAGCGACCAGCGGCATAGGCCTGCATCAGACGCGGCGTTGCAGCGGCGCGCAGGATGCCATCGGGCGAACGCTCGGCGGCGGTCAGGCGGCCCAGTGACCATGGCTCGGCGATTTCCACGATATGGCCCATGCTGCGCAGAGCGGCGATGGTGTCCGCCGGATAGGCCGGTTCGACCATCAGGTGCCCGGGGTGAGAGCCGCGCGGATAGAAGCTGGCTTGCAGATGGTGCGACAGGACCAACGGTGCGTCGATGGCCTCTTGCAGGTTCATGCCGTGATGGACGAGGCGCAAGAGCAGGAACAATTGCCACTGATCCTGACTGTCGCCACCGGGCGTGCCAAAGGCTACGCGTGTGCCATCTGGTCGACGCGCCATCGAAGGCGACAAGGTTGTGCGGGGCCGCGCCCCCGGTGTCAGCGTTGTGGGCAGGCCTTCGTCCAGCCAGAACATCTGCGCCCTCGAATTGAGCGGCACGCCAAGGCCGGGGATCACCGGGTTCGATTGTAGCCAGCCGCCCGAGGGTGTGGTCGAAACCAAATTGCCCCAGCGATCAACCACGTCGATATGCACCGTGTCGCCTTCGCGTTTGTCCAGATGCGCCATGGTGGGTTCGCCGCCGCCAAGGCCTGCGCTATCCGGTTGCTGACGGGCGGCGCGGGCGAGGAAGGCTTGGGCAAGGTGTTCCTGATCGGGAACGTGGCCGGGGCGTTGGTCAAGCGACGCAGTGGTGCCGATGAGCGCCGCGCGGGTCTGGGCAAAGGCGTCGGACAGAAGTGTTTCCTGAGAAATGTCAAACCTGTGAGGATCGCCGTAATACGCTTCGCGGTCGGCAAAGCCGAGTTTCAGGGCTTCGACCACAGGGTGCACGAAACCAGCGGACAGAGGTGCGGCGTCAGCCACACTCGTGTGCTTCAGCATGTTCATCGCCTGAAGCAGCACCGGCCCTTGGGTCCAGAACCCACCCTTGAAAACATCCCAGCCGTGATAGTCGCCCGTTGCGGGCGGCTCGTACTCGGCCTGCCATCCTGCCATGTCCTCGCCAGTCAACACGCCTTTGCGCCGCTCGCCCGTACCGTCCATCACGCAGGCATCGCGCAGATAACCGTCAATCGCCTCGGCCACGAAGCCTTTGTAAAAAGCGTAGCGGGCGGCTTCGATCTGCGCCTCGCGCCCTTCGGCAGCCTCAGCCTCGCGCAGCAAACGATCCCAGAAGTCAGCGAGCTGTTCGTTGCGGAACAACGTTCCAGCCTTTGGCACATTGCCGCCCGGCAGCCAGACGGATTGCGACGTGGGCCATTCGTTCTGGAAGACCTCGACTTGTGCCGCGATTACATCGGCGGTGCGTTGCAGGATGGGATAGCCGTGGCGGGCATAGTAGATCGCCGGTTCCATGACTTGCGCCAAACTCAGCGAGCCGTGATCGCGCAGCATCAGCATCCACGCATCAAACGCGCCGGGGATCACCGTTGCCAGCAACCCCGCGCCGGGGATCAGGTCCAACCCCTCGCTGCGGTAATGCGCGACAGTGGCCCCAGCCGGTGCCGTTCCTTGCCCGCAGATCATCGTCGGCGCATCATCCCCCGCAGGCCAGATCAGCGCGGGCATGTCGCCCAAGGGGCCGTTCAACTGAGGTTCCACCACGTTTAGCACAAATCCTGTTGCAGCGGCAGCATCAAAGGCATTGCCGCCTGCTTCCAGCATCTTCATGCCCACTGCCGTTGCCAGCCAATGGGTCGAGGTGACCATGCCGAAGGTGCCAGCCAGTTCGGGGCGTGTGGTGAAACTCATCCGCTTTCTTTCTTCAGAATCCATCGGGCCATCAAAGGTGCGCCCGTGATGACCAGAAATATCCGCGTCAGGTGATGGACGATGACAAAGCCCAGATCGGCCCCCGCGACAATGGCAAGCACCGTCATTTCCGCCTGCCCGCCGGGGGCAAAGGCCAGGAACGCCTCGACCGGGCGCCAGACCCAGAAGCACCACGACTTCGGTAAAGACGCCGCCAGCAGCGGCGAGGATCAGCACGAAGACCAGCCCGCCAGCACGTCCTTGCGGAGCTCGAGCAGTGTGATGCCGACATAGCCCACGCCGATGCCGATGCCGATCATGAACTGCGCGAACAGGATGCCTTCGGCCGGTGGGCGCGTGTGGATCAGGCCCGACAGCGACAGCACGGCCGTCACGATCATCGGCCCAAGGATCGACGCACCGAACAGGCCGATCCGCTCACCGCCCTTCCAACCGAAAATAGCGCGCGGCCACCATCAGGGCCATCTCGTGACAGCGGCAGTTCGCGGGCGGGTGCGCCGATCGGGTTGGACAGCGTTGCCCCAAAACCCAGCGTCAGGATCACCGGTGCCAACGGACATGACGATCAGCACGCGCGTGGCATGGATCAGCGACAGCGCACGCGGATCGCCGCCCGCCTCTTCGCCGAAAATCACCATGTCCTGCAGGCCGCCGGGCATCGCCGCGTACCAGGCGGTGACCCGGTCAAAGCCGCAGACACGCTCGAAAGAACGGCAGGCCGATAAGCGCCGATCACAGATGATATAAAGCGGGATCAACGCCACCGACGCCGCCATCTGCGGCAGGGCTCAATGACGTCGGGCGTGATCGACGCACCCACCGCGACGCCAAGGATCGTGCGCGCACCGACCGAGATGTCGCCGAAGCCCATCAGCGGACGACCAGCCAAGGCGGCGATCAACGAGGCAAACATCGGGCCGAACAGAAACGGCAGTGGCAGGCCGGTCGCGGCGAACAAGCGCCGTGCCTATCGCTGCGATGGCCAGCGTTTCGATGCGGCGGCGAGTTGAACTCTGGATTGTCATGGGATTGGTCTAACAAAGTTGCATCCAAGTGTATACACGTGTATCCAACTCAGACATCGGATGATCCGCCGCAACCTCGATCTCCCCCAAGGTCAGGACGCCTATCACAGGATCCTTACCGACATCCGCGAAGGCAAGCTGTTGCCCGGCGACCGGCTGACCGAAACCGATCTCGCCGCGCGTCTCGGGATCAGCCGCACCCCGGTGCGCGAGGCGATCCGCCAGCTTGAGGCCGACGGGCTTGTGACCCACGTCCCGCGCCTGGGCGCCGACGATCCGACGGCTGGATCATGCGGAGATATCCGAGCTTTACGAGATGCGCGCCGTGCTCGAGGGCACCGCCGCGCGGTTCGCCGCACGCGCCGCCTCGGAGGTCGAACTGGACGAGTTGCAGGCGATTCAACGAACGAGATGGCCAAAGCCTCGGGCCGAGGCGCTTGTTCGACTTGAACCGGCACGTTTCACGCGGCCCTCCTCGACGCTGCGCGCAACCGGTTTCTGGTGAAATCGGTGGCAGCGATCCACACAACGCTTCTGATCCTTGGGCCATCCACAATGGAATACGACGACCGGGCGGCAGGCGCTATTGCGGAACATGCCGCGGTGCTGTCGGCCCTGCGGTTCCGCGATCAGGACGGGGCGGAAAAAGCGATGCGCACACATATCGAAGCGGCCCATCGCGCGCGGCTTCGCCAGTTGAGGGCTGTGACATGAGTCGATTGGGATTTGATCGTGGTCGGCGGCGGCAATGCCGCTCTCTGCGCCGCCATCGAAGCGGCCGAAACCGGGGCGCGAAGGTGCTGATCCTTGAAAGCGCGCCCAAGACCTATCGCGGCGGCAATTCGCGCCACACCCGCAACTTCCGCTGCATGCACCAAGGCCCCTTGTCCGTGCTGACGGACGCTTACGGCGAGGACGAATACTTCGACGATCTTTTGCGTGTCACCAAGGGCAAAACCGACGAAGCGCTGGCCCGTATGACCATCCGGTCATCCGAGGACTGCCTGCCATGGATGGAAGCTCACGGCGTGCGTTTCCAGCCCTCGCTCTCCGGCACATTGTCGCTTTCGCCGCACCAATGCCTTCTTTCTGGGCGGCGGCAAGGCGCTGGTGAATGCCTATTACAACACCGCGGAGGATTTAGGCATAACAGTGCGCTACGAGGCGGAAGTGACCCACATCCATTTGGATGAGGATCAGTTCCGGGCGTCGACGTTTCAAACGGCGAGGACAGGGAAACCATCGCAGGCCGCGCGCTTGTGCTCGCCTCGGGCGGCTTTCAGGCCGATATCGACTGGCTCGCACGCGCTGGGGTCCGGCGGCGAAGAACTTCCTGATCCGCGGCACGCCCTACAACCGCGGCGTCGTGCTGCGCGACATGCTGGATCAGGGCGCTGACAGCGTCGGCGACCCGACGCAGTGCCACGCCGTGGCCATCGACGGGCGCGCGCCGAAGTTCGACGGCGGCATCGTCACGCGGCTCGATTGCGTGCCCTTCTCGGTCGTGGTGAACCAGCGACGGCGACCGCTTCTACGACGAGGGCGAGGACGTCTGGCCCAAGCGCTATGCGATCTGGGGCCGGCTGGTCGCGGCGCAGCCCGACCAGGTCGGCCTATTCGATCATCGACGCGAAATCGCTCGAGTTGTTCATGCCCTCGGTGTTTCCGCCCGATCAGGCCGACACGATCGAAGAGCTGGCGCAGAAGCTGGGCCTTGCCGGGCGACAAACTGCGCGAAACAATCGACGCCTTCAACGCCGCCTGCGGCGAACCGGCACCTTCCACCCGACCGAACTCGACGGTCTGGCAACCACCGGGCTTGACGCCGCCCAAGACCAACTGGGCGCGCCCGATCACCGAGCCGCCGTTCTATGGCTATTCGCTCCGCCCCGGCGTCACCTTCACCTATCTCGGGCTGAAGGTGGACGAGACTGCGCGGGTTCACGACGCAGACCGGACCGCTGGCAAACCTCTGGGCCGCCGGCGAGATCATGGCCGGCTCGATCCTCGGCCAGGGCTATCTCGCCGGCTTCGGCATGACCATCGGCACGGTCTTCGGACGCATCGCCGGACAGGAGGCCGCCGCCCATGTCGCTTGATCTGACACCCGCCGAAACCGAGGCCGCCCGCCAGGTCGAGATCTGCAACGCCTGCCGCTATTGCGAAGGCTATTGCTCGGTCTTCCCGGCGATGTTCCGCGAGCGCAGCTTTGCCTCGACGGCGACATCACCCAGCTTGCCAACCTCTGCCACAACTGCCGGGGCTGTTACTACGCCTGCCAGTACACCGAACCGCACGAATTCGCGCTGAACCTGCCCGCCGCCCTGGCCGAAGTGCGCAGCGAAAGCTGGGAACGCTTCGCCTGGCCCGCGGCCCCGGCCCGGCTGTTCCAGCGCTACGGCGTCGCCCTTGCCGCGCACCGTCGTCGTCGGCATCGCGCTGCTGTTCTGGGCCAGGCATCGCTGGGCCCGGATCGCGGCGACGGCTTCTATGCCGATCTGGCGCACGGCGCGATGGTCGCGATCTTCCTGCCCGCCTTCCTGCTGCCGCTGGCCGCGATCGGCGTCAGCCTGCGGACGCTACTGGCGCAGAGGTCGGCGGCAAGCGCGATCACCTGGTCGCATGTCAAAGACGCCTGCGCGTCGCCGCGCACGCATGAAGAACCTCGCAGGCGGGCAGGGACAGGGCTGCAATTTCGAGGACGAGGACCGGTTCACCAACGCGCGCCGCCACGCGCATCAGGCAGCGATGTGGGGGTTTCTCTTGTGCTTCGCCTCCACTTCCAGCGGCACGATCCTGCACTATGTCTTCGACATGCCAGCACCTTACGGGTTTCTGAGCCTGCCGAAACTGCTCGGCATTCCCGGTGGCCTGCTTTTGACAATCGGCGCCTTCGTGCTTGCCTGGCTAAAGACCAAAGCTGATCCCGATCCTTAGGCGACGCCCGCGTCTGGGGCGGCGAAATGGCCTTCGCACTGGTGCTTGGCCTCACGGGCCTGACCGGGCTTCTGCTCTACGCCGCAACTGGCACAACACTGGTCCCCGCTCTGCTGGCCCTGCATCTGGGAACAGTGCTGACGCTTTTCCTCACGCTGCCTTGGTCGAAAATGGCGCATGGCTTTTACAGGTTCGCAGCCTTGCTGCGGGACGCACAATCCTGAAAGGAACCTGCCGATGTTCGTGGTCACTGTCCTGTTCACGATCAAACCCGACGCCCTCGCCCAGTTCATGCCGCTGATGCAGAAACAGGCCGAAAACTCTCTGACCAAGGAACCCGACTGCCACACCTTTGATGTCTGCCACAGCCCGGACGGCCCGCGGGTCTTCCTCCACGAGGTCTACAACGACAAAGCCGCCTTCGACCTGCACCTTGCCAGCGCCCATTTCAAAACCTTCGACACTGCCACAGCGCCCATGATCACCGACAAACAAGTCCAGATCTTCCACCGATAACGCCCCGCCCCTTCATTTTGCTAAAAATACGCCGAGGGGGTGTGGGGGAGCAGCGCTCCTCCGCCGGTCGACGCGCGACAGCGCGGCGACAACAAAAAAGGGACAGGTGCCAGACCTGTCCCCAAAACTCGTTAACCACGGGGTTAGTAAAGATCGACGCGAAACGGATTGGATTGCCAGGACAGTGCCGCCAGTTGCATAATGCGGTCGATGGGGTCTTGCTTGGCCACCCCTGCCCCCAGACGGTCCAGAACGGCTTGCATGGCCGCCTCGCTGCCGGGGCCAAAGGCACCGTCAACCGAAACTTCACCACCAAGATCGGCAATCAGTTGCTGTGCGCCGCCGTCGATCTCGGGTTGCGTCAGGTTAAGAAGGATGTCACGCGCTTCGCCCGCATAACCATTGCCAGTCAACGCTGCCCCCTTCGCCGCAAAAACCGCCGCATCGAAACCGGTATAGTTGCTGGGCGCGGCCGCTTTGATCAGATGGGCGGCATTGGCCCCTGAACGGGCATGACCTCGGGACAGACCTTCGGCAAACCAGTCAACCGCTCGATTTGCATCCGCCCCACCGGGTGCAGTGCCGTCACGGTACATGCGCGCAATGTTAAACGGTGCTGTCGGATGACCATCCTTGCTGGCCAGTTGGAACAATTCGAACGCCTTGTCCGCATCCGGCGTCAGCCCCGCGCGACCGCGCAAATGCGCAATGCCAAGGCTGTTGAAACCATAGATATCGCCCCGGCTGGCGCTTTCGCGCAGATACCGAAGCCCGCGTTCACCGTCGAAGTATGAATTGTCGGGATTCAGATAGAACGACGCCAGATCATTCATCGCAAAGGTATGGCCCACCTCAAGCGAGCGCATGACCAGATCATAGCCTTCGACCTCGATCGAACTTGTGCCGCCGTGCCGCATCAACTGGCGACCAAGCGCATAGAAGGCATAAGGGTCGCCCGCATCAACACCGCGCGCGTAAAACTCCAGCACGTCCTCGGGCGATTTGCCCTCGATGACCCGGCCCTCGGCCTTGGCTTTCTCAAGCGCCACCAAACCCAAAGCGTACCATGCCCGGGCATGGTCCAGATCGCGGGCTTGTTTGAACGCCTCTTCGGCACCCGCAAGATCTCGGAGCGCCATCAGGGCGCGGCCTTTTTGATAGTGAAACCTGCCATTGTCCGGATCGGCCTGTACGGCGGCTTCGCAGGCGGCCAGCGCATTCTCAGGCTCCAGCTCGTTGGGATAGCGCGTGATGCCCATTCCGTCAGGATCAAGGTGATCGCCTGCGTGAAAGTCGCATTGCGTGGGTTGCAGCCGAAGCGCCAGACGTTGCGCAACCGCGCCCACTTTCAGCGACACAGCATCCTCCAGAACGCCGTTTTCCAGCGACAAAGCAGCGACTTGCGCGGATGTGTTCAGCAAGATGAGTTGATCCACTTCTTGCGCTGTCAGCGCGCGGCCGATCACATCGACCATGCGTCCGTCAGGCATAGGCAAAGCAAGTCTGCCGCTGGCTGGTCCCTCGGAGATCGTGACCGTATCGGTCGGAGCCAAGTCCAGCGCGTTGCGCAAGGCGGCACCAATTTCAACTTCGGGCACAAACTCGGCGTCGATGACGGCGTTGGTTTTGACCTCGCTGACTGTGACCAGCGTTTCGGGACCGGCGGGCGAGATACGAGCCAACCCCCGCGTCACACCCGTACCCGTACTGTTGACGGCAAGTGGGCGCGAAAGTGCCGCGCCAATGCCAAAGCTGGCGGGTTCGATCAGCGTCGAGCTGTCCCAAGGGACCTGACGGCCTTGCGTGGCCTGATAAACCTCGCGCCGCACGCCTTCGAAGACATCCTTGATTTGGGCATCCGGCGACGCACTGGCTTCGGACACAAGTGCCGCCGTAAACGGGCTGTTATCGCCCTCGCCGTCATAAGCCAGCGAGCCGGGCGAGGTGGAATAGATCAGCATCGAGTTCAGCGGGGCAGCCAGCGACGAGAACCCCGTTTTGGCCTCGCGCAGATCGCCGCCCAATTGGGTCAACGCGGTTTTGCCCGCAAAGGGATTGTCGCGACAACTGTCGAGGATCACGACCTGAAGCCGTGCGCGTGCCCCGATGATGCTGACCAGAGAGCCCAATGAGACGGCCTCGAACGGGATGTCATAGACGGTGTCCAGATCGGCATCGACTGGAACCAGATAGTTCTCGGACCCGATCTGAAAGCCGTGGCCCGCAAAGAAGACGACAACCTCGGTGTCTTTATCGACGTCAAAAAGGATGCGCCGCAGCACGTCTTCGAAGCCACGTTTGGTGATATCGGTATGGTGGTGGACCACGTAGTCCTGACTGCGCAGGAAGCGGGCCACCACATCCGCGTCCGAGCCTGCGTTTGGCAGGCCCGGGATCGCGGAATAGGCGGAATTGCCGATGACAAGCGCATAGCGTTTTTCGGCCCGTGTGGTCGTATCAATGCTGCGCAATGGCGCAATCGTGGCCGAGCCTGAGACAAGCTGTTCCAGATAGGACCCCGATTGGGCCGATGCGCTGCCGGCAACACAGGCTGCAGAGCCCAGGAAGACGGCAAGACGTGAAAGTCTTCCCAACATGTTGCTCTCCTTAACCCCAGCCGCCGTCTTCATCGCCATCGGAAAGATTCGGAGTGTTGCCAATCGGAACATGTGCCCATGGGTTCTTCGGCTTTGCCACTTCCGGCACTTCGGCGGCCGCTTGAACTGGGGCGGGCGCTGCGGCAACCGCCGGCTTTTTCGCAACCGGCTGTGCCACTGGCGCTTTCAATTGCACCGGCTCGGGCGTCGTGCTGTAATTTGGCAAGCTGCACCCGCTGACGGCCAAAGCCGCAGCACCAAGGCAGGCAAATTTGAATGTCGTCTTCATAACAAGGTTCTCCTTCTTCGATTTGGTTCAGCCGGTCTTCGCGACCGACTTTGGTTGAGGCCGCATCAGCGGTGACGGTGCGTCGCCGCTGGCGGTTTTGATCCGGTGGATCAGGTCAAGAAGCTTGACCGGGTCCACGCGGTTACGCCGACCGGGATCGGCAAACCCACAAGGGCTGGCGGGCGATGCGAGACGAGTGGAAACCATTTCGTGTCCTCCTTCTTCTTGCATCGACTTTCCCCGGTTCTGCGTTGGCTGGCTGTGACGGGCGTCACAGGGTTAAGAATTTCTTTACGCGGCCCTCACGAAAGGCCGGTTCACTTCATCGGGCGCCCCCCGGCGTCGCGGATGCGCTCGATCAGTTTCAATGTCTTCGCCGGATCGGAACGCCAGGCTTCCTGAATGGCGGGCAGCGTCATCCAATCGGGGCCAGGTTGGGTCAGACCGCTATCACCCGCCTCTCGGGAGGTACTGCCAGAACTGTCGACTGCACGTGTTTTGGGGCCGGCAATATCGTCCAGCTGGCTACAAAAGAAGTCCGAGAGGTAGGGCGTCGTAAGGCCGAAACTGGGACAAGCTTCGGCTGTGCCCGCAGAGGCGACAAAAACCAGAATTGGGAAAAATCGCACCATTACGGGACCCCTTTCTAAAACAGGACAACAGCGTCCTGACCCAGCGTCAGATTAGGAAAAGGGGCGGCCAGATGTGCGGTGTCGTATGCTTTACGACGCGCCAAGGTTCCCGCGCCTGCCCTTCTAAGGTGGGACGATCCAACGAGGAAACGCACATGAGCCTTGAGTATCTTCTGACAACCGGCGCGCTTGTCATCGGCTTTCTGACCATCATGACGCTTCTGATGGAAGCGCTGGTCGGATCAATGGCGATCAAGACGTTCCTCTTCTCGCTTCCGGTTGGGTGACCGCGATGGTTCAGGACGCTGTGTATGACGCGCTGCTTCGGCACCTGATGGGGCCGCTGGTGCAGTATTACGACGACCCGACGGTGACCGAGATCATGATCAACGGTCCAGACGAGGTCTTTATCGACGGTCGGGGCGGCGTGCTGAAAGTGGCCGAGACAATGCGCGACAGTGCCGCCTTGCGGGCCTTGGCGCGGGTGATTTTACAGTTCTCGGGCAAAAGGCTTGACCCATTTGATCTGTCGCTGGAAGCCCGTACACCCAGCCGCGCGCGTGTGCATATCGTGCAGGATCCGGCGGCGCGGGCAGGCATCACGATTGCCATTCGTCAATTCGCGACCGACCCGCCAACCATCGAAGACCTTGAACGGTCAGGGTCGCTGTCACCAGAAGCCATCGCCTTTATGCGCGAGCAGGTTGTGGGGCACCGGAACATCATCATCTCGGGCGGAACCGGCACCGGCAAGACGACCCTTCTGGGTATCCTCAGCCGGATGATGGACCCTGCCGAGCGTATTCTGACCATCGAAGACGTGGCCGAACTCGATCTGCGCATGCCGCATGTGGTGCAATTGGAAAGCCAGTTGCCCGATGCGAAAGGCCGCGGTGGGATTTCGATCCGCGAGCTGTTCCGTGCTGCCTTGCGCATGCGCCCCGACCGCATTCTGGTCGGCGAGTGTCGGGGTGGCGAAGCATTGGATATGATCCAGGCAATGAACTCGGGCCACGCCGGCTCCCTGTCGACAGTGCATGCCGACGATCCGGCGCGTGCCTTGTCACGGCTGGAAACGCTGTGCCTGATGTCAGATGTCGAGGTGCCGATTGTGGCCGTCCGCCGTCAGATCATCGAGGCGATTGACGTGGTCCTGCAAGTCCAGCGGATCGGCGGCAAACGATTGGTGATGGAAATCGCGGAAGTATCAAAAGAGCCAACGAGTTCCGGCCCCTATCCGATGATCCCGATTTTCACCCGTGATAGTGCAGAAGACCCGCTTCGCCCAGTTTGACCCCTTGCGACGCACGTGGCGCGCAAATTGTTGATGTTTCGCAAAACTCTGTCGCAAAGCGGCCAAATGCGATGAATGCCTGTGTGGCGCCCTTGATCGTCGCTCGCTGGTCGGTCTCATCCCCGCTTAGGTTTTCAAGTTCGGCAAGCAGGGCCCGCCACAGTGCTGACGGCGTGCCCGTCGACAGAAAGTGACGCGGAACCTCGGGCAGGACTTTTTGACGTTCGCCCCCAGAACGCGTGCGCCAAACCCAGAGCCGTGAAGGACATAGAGCAACCCAAGAATGGCCGCCGGCGTGGCAGTACAGTCCATCGGAAGCTTTGGCTCGGCATGCAAGCGGCGGGGAGCGTCGGCCAGATCCCTGTCCAAAGCCGCAATCGGATTTGCCAATGACAAATCGGAAAAGACATCCTTTGCCCTGCGTTCAGCCTCGGCCAGCGCAAAGAAGGCCCGGTATGCGCCAAGGATCACGCGATAGCGGTCGCGCGTCAGATCCGACCCCGCAAGAGATGCGATCCAAGGGTTGCCGTGCAGTTCAATATGATCTGGGCCTGTGGCTTCGGCCAGAACCTGTCGGACGGAAAACCCGCAAGCCGTCATGCCGCTGCATCCTGTCTTAGGGGCAGGCTGATCACGACGCTTGCGCCTTCCACTTTCGACGCGTCCAAATGAATGGACCCATTGTGCAATTCCACAATTCTTTGGCAAATCGTTAGACCAAGGCCTGTGCCTTCGATCTCGTCTTTCGAAAACAAGCGTTCCATTGGCAGAAAGATCCGATCCGCAAATTTTTCCGGTACACCGACGCCATTATCTGAAATCGTAATTTCAAGTGCATTCGGTGCTTTGGCCTTGCTGGAAATATGGATATTCAATGGGCGCTGTGAGTGGCGGTATTTAATACAGTTGGAAATAATGTTCATCAAAAGCCGTAAAAGAAGATTTCTGTTACCGTCGATTGAGATAATTTTTCCAACCTCCAGCGTTGCATTCGCTTCGATCAATTGCGGACTAAGCAGGTCCTTAACGTCGGCGATTGTTCGGGTAAGATCGACCTTCTCGAATTCGTGCTTCTGATCTTGAATGACAGCAAGTTCCAACAACCCTTCAGCCAAATCAGACATGCGTCGGGTAGATGCCAAGGCAATTGCGTGGGTTTTCCTGATCGCATCTTCTGCAAAGCCGTCCTCGCTCATCCAGTTCAGGGCCATGTCGATGTTTCGCAATGGCGCCCTTAGATCATGCGCTGCTGTCGACGCAAAAATGCGCAACGATGCGTTTTCTTCCCTGAGCAGGATTTGCGAGGTAAGAATATCCAGAAATTCCTGGAATATTTCGCGCGCGCTTTCCAGTTCCGCTTCCTGCCAAGTTGCAGATTTATCCCTGTGCTCAGCCACCCAAGTGTCGAAAGAGTTTCGGGGACCAAGTGTGTGCTCTTTTGAAGACTCCGGGCGCCCGGCCCACCGCACTTTTTGCACAATCGGCGCACGAAACCAGACCAATTGGCAAATGCGGTGCATCATGATCGGCTGCACCAGAACGCCGCAAGCCGTGTCGATATGCTTGACGGCCTCTGGCCATTCCTGATGCAATGAAATCGACTTGAATTGATCTTCAGCGCCGCTTTTGCTCATTGTCCATTTCACGAGCTCGCGAATGAAATCATTTGGAGGTGTTTTGCCCGAGACATGAAGATTGGTGCCATACTGAAAGGCAAACCCGTCAGCGCCAAGAAATTCCTGCAAGACTGGGACCATGTCCGAAAGGATATCCTCAATATCTCCACCGTGTCGCAGGGCGGCAGAGAACCCGCTTTCAATTTTTCGTAACTCGGTAATCATCTTGGACGTTTCGGTGCGTTGCTTTTCAGCAAAACGCATCATCAAGGCACCACTGATTTCGTGAATAAGGTTCCAGCTATCAAAAGGAAGCAATCCCGGCTGCGAATGGTGCGCGGAAATCAAGCCCCACAATTCGCCCTTATGCATCAGACTGCAACTGAACGTTGCTTCCGACTTCATGTTGCGCAGATAGGCGGTATGCATCGTCGAAACAGATCGAAGCACGGACCGTGTCAGATCCAACGATCCGCTGACGCCGGGCGCTGTGCGTATCGGGATGACGTTGTCCTGATTGGTGGCCACAGCGCGGTAAGGCAAGAGCTTCATAACCTCGCGCGCCTGCTTGGGAATGTCATAGGCCGGAAAGTGCAGGCCCAGAAAAGGCGGCACGTCTTCGGTTAGGTTTTCGGCCAGGACTGCGCCCGAGCCATCTTCCTGGAATTGATAGATCATGACGCGCGAAAAGCCGATGATTTCGGACACCGAAGCGGCCGCGATATCCATGGCTTCCTGCCAGCTTTCCGAATACAGAATACGCCCGCAGGCTTTGCTGCATTGACGCATTTTGATGCGGAATGATGTCGCCGAGGGTTCGCTGTTTGGCACAAATTCGATAATGCGACGCCCGTCATGGGTGTGCACGACCGTGTCATGTGCGACCCCATCATGCGTGATCGCGAATTCCAGAACTTCGTGCAGAACAAAATTGTCATCTTTGAGTTCAGAGACGGAAGCCGAAAGTTCTTCGCTGACATCCAGAAGAGTTTCCTGCATCAGCTTTTCCTGATCGATGCCCAGAAAAGCACCTGCATTTTCGGAGGCGCCTAAAATCGCTTGGGTGACAGGATCAACAACAAGTAGAGCGCCCAGATTTTGAATGTGACCCGACAGATGTATCTGCTCAAGATCGCAGCTATCCAGTGTGGCGGGGTCAGTCCGATCAAAGAACCCTGACAGGGATTCCTGAGTGCTCATATTTGATTGCCTGTCCAACGGATTAAGGCCGCCCTTTCGATCGCTTGGCAGCTGTCAGACGGATATCACAGAGCCTTTTTATCCTATGTCTAAATATAGTTAACAAAAAGTTAACACGCGAGAACCGCAGCGCCCCATTTCCCTGCTTGTTCTGACGCTTTCCGACACGATGGCCTGCCTCCTCGCATTCGATACGACGTGCCCACTTGGCCGCCAGAAACGCCTTAGGGTGACTGTATCGACACGACAAAAGCCCAACCGGAGCAAGACCTATGTCCCTGGAATACCTCCTTATTTTCGGCCTCGGCATCGCAGTTGCGACTGTGCTTGTGACGATGGGCACCGACATTACGGATTTCGTTCTTGAGACGATCCGGGACCTGATCCGATAGCGCCAGGAGTGACCGATGAAACCTCCTGAGTTTATGAAAAAAAGGAACTCGAACATGACACTCGAAAAACTTCTGATCTTCGGTTTCGCCCTCGCTGTTTTGATGGCGATCACCACGCTGGGCACCAGCATGTGGGAAACCCGCAAGGGGTCCGAGGGCGATCTGCAAAGCGGCATGCAAACCCTGGCTGAACTCCTGAACCGGGACCCGCGTGATGACACTTGAAAAGCTTCTGATCTTTGGTTTTGCCTTGGCGGTTTTCACGGCGGTGACCTTTTTGGCCACCGACGTGACCAGCGACCGTCAGGACCAAACCACCGGCTATCGCAGCAAGGTCGAAGCACTGAAGGCGAAAGCACCATGAGGTTCTTTTCCCGCCTTAGTCACCGCCGCCGCGGCAGCGTGGGTATCGAGGCCCTCATGGCTTTTCCGGCGATGCTGGTCCTGTTCGGTGCGGTAAGCCAAGTGATGATCACCGCGCAATCGCGGGTGCATCTGGAACAGGCGGCCTATGCGGCAGCGCGGAGTGCTTTGGTGTTCAAGTGTCCTGACTTCAACGTCATTGCAGAACTGAAATCGGCCGTTGCCACGCTTCGGCCCAGTGAATGCACGTTGCGCCGCAGCCAGCTGAACGCCGAAGCTCAACGCCGGGCCGAAGACGCCGCCCGCTGGGCTTTGGTTGCCGCCGCCCCGACCACAGGTGCGGCCGCCGGGCGCGGATGCCCCAGTGTTCTGGCGGCGGAGGAAATTCTGACCGGAAGTGACCGGATCATGGGGCGCGATCAGGCCGCCCGAAACGCCATTTGTTATGTGTTCGAACCGGGCAACGTCACCGTTGAGCTGGAATGGGACACCACCTTGTTGTCGCAATGGACCGGTCAGACAGACGTCCCGATCCGGGCAACCGTCACTTTCCTTTACCCGCTATCGACACCCTTTCGCCGGTTTATCCGGGACGGAGAACGGGGCGACGGGACCCATTACAAAACAGGCACAGCCACGGTGACATTGCTATGATCCGCAAATTCCTCTCACACCGCCGCCGGGGTGCGCTGGCCATGGTCGCTGTGGCAGGATTGGTGCCTGTGACCGCGATGATGTCGGCCAATCTCAATACAAGCCAGATGGTCGATGACCGCAGGCAGGCACAAGACGCCGCCGACGCGCTGGCCACGATGCATGGCACTTGGAGCGCGAGGGCGCTGAACATCATATCCATGAACAACGTCACGGCAGCGCAATTGCTAAGCGTCGCTGTGGGTTCCGAAGCCTTGTTCATGACGACCACCGAACTTACCGCGGGATCCCTTGCCGCGACAGCGGTCATCAAAGCGCATGAAGCCCAGCATTGCACACCGCGCAACCAGGCCGAGGCGATCTTGTGGTCAGGCCCCTGCATCGGTTGGCATGAAATGGTGAACTTTCCGGCTTACCTCGCTTTGGCTCGAACTGCCGATATTGTCAGCGATTTCGACCCCGCCCATGGCATCAGAACGGCAAGAAAGGCGCTGGACGCCATTGACGGGATGAACAAGGCGCTGGCTGCCCGACACCCACGCGCCATGGCTGAGATTGCCGAGGAAAACCATCGCCTGCTTGAGATCAACGATCACCATTTCGCCGATCCCTGCGATGGTCCGGGCGTGACGAATTGCCAAACAACGAATTCCGGCGATGGCATGGCGCTTCCAATCGAGGACGCCTCGCCGCTGGCATATGGTCGCCTTGCGCTGTTGATGGAGATCGGGGCCAATGCCTCGGACACCACCTTTCTGCAACGGGGATTTCCGCGCCTTAAAGGGCCGCTGTCGCATGGTGGGTCGCAAAGGCGGCCGCACCTGAAGGACCACATCAACAACATCACCGAAATCGGCAACGCGCTTTACGAGTTCAACCGCTTTTACAAAAGCCGCATCTCACATATGCCCCGCCGTCCCTTCACCGGCCCGGGCTCGGGGATCATATCGGGTTTTCTTCCGCCCGCCGAACCCGTCTATCGCGGCGATCGGTTTCAGGACCGCAACACCACCTTTTGGGACACCTTGGTACCGGCCCTCGAATTTGCGGATCCCCTCAACAAGATGGCCTTGGGGTTGATGCGGAACGTCCCGTTGATGGGTTTCGACCGGCACAACAGACATGGCTATCTGGTCAGCTCTACCCAGGGGCGGCAGCGTAACAATTCATTTTTCAACAATTTTCTGATCGCACATGGATCGGTTGGGCTTGCTCCAAAG
This sequence comes from uncultured Alphaproteobacteria bacterium, assembly GCA_963841595.1. Taxonomy (GTDB): domain Bacteria; phylum Pseudomonadota; class Alphaproteobacteria; order Rhodobacterales; family Rhodobacteraceae; genus CAWJDD01. The sequence goes on from CAWJDD010000006.1 coordinate 148,081, forward strand.
GCCCGCTCCTACGTCCCGATTGGGTTCGATATCGGACGGTTTGAGGTGGTCTTTCCGGTTACCGTCCCCGAGATCTGGCAGTTGGAGGGGATCCGGCCCATCGACCCGCTGCCCCCAATCGAGGCGACGGCCATGCCGGATGCCTTCCGCATCCTTGCTTTCGGCCTGAAGGAAAACTCGCGGCGACTGGCGCAATCGGTCATGTCCAGCCCGGTGACCACGCATACCGGATATGGTCAGACAGGCGTGTTCAACCCCGACGGCGCCACGCTTTTCACACAGAACTGGCATTCAAAGCTGATGCCCGCCACCCGGATGGACGCCCCCCGCGACGCAGGCCGCAATCTGGGGCGGCAAGCACGTTCGGGCTTCGACAATCTGGCCGAGGATCTGCAGCAGGTTCAAAGTTTCTCATCATGGAGCCGGGTCAATGCGCACTAATCGGCGGGGGTCCGTGACAATCGAGGCACTGATGGTGCTGCCCATCGCCGTCACAATGATCCTCTTGGGACGCTTCGTTCTGGAAGCCTCGTTGAACCGACAGGAAGCGGCGGTGTTCACCCGCGGCAGCGCAATTGCAGCCGCTGCCGCCCGTTCAACATTTCTTTCGTGTGATTTCGAGCGCGACCAATTCGGCGAATTCGCCACAGTTGATCAGGCCGCAACAGTTCGATGCCGCCGCCAGGATTCCGAACGGGGTCTGTCTGCCGAACAACCGATGTGGGACGAAGTCGAAGACGGTGCCGCCCCGTGGGTTGATATCCTGCGCGACGTGAAACCCCGCCGCAGCCCGAATGACATCATCGCCACTGCGAGTGTTTCGCTGTCTTTGGAACGACCCGCATTTCTGGAACAGCAAGCCGCCGTGCAAGCGGGACAAAGCTATATCGCCCCGGAAAACGTGCTTTGGACACATGAAGAACGCGGCTTTGACGACGCACATGATCGCGTGATCTGGGAAGAAATCTGCAACGTTCGGGCCGCAACCAACGCGCTTTTCCCAAACGTCTTCCCAAATGAAACCCAAGGCAATCCGCGATGCTGAGAAACCTGATATACGCCATCGGCGTTGGTGCCGCACTGACCGCAACAACAATACCCAGCGATGCCGCTGAAAGCATGCGCCAGTTCAGCGCAGAGACGTCAGCCAATTATGCTGAGGTTGTGACGTCACTGAAGCAGCGATTGCCCGAAACGGTGCAAATCCTGGAAACAAGCTCGGGCGCGATGGTCTATTACACCGGCAACGCCACACCCCCTTCATTGGCCGGGTTTCTGAAAACGGCCTTCGCGCAACTTGACCCAGGCGTCATCGCCACCGGCCAGACGGTCAGCCTGACCATGACGCTGTCCGAACTGGGCGAGGCGACGACCATATCGCTGATGGTTATGGCGCGGTTCCCGGATGCCGGTGCACCGATGATGGAGGGCGCCATGATCATGCTGGATGGTCGCGGCCCCGGCGCCTGCGAAGGCCAGCTGATTTTGCGCCAGCCAATGCCGCCGGATGTGGCAGCCCCGGCGTACCGCGAACACTTCGAAAAGGCGGGATTCGCCTTCGATAAAGCCGACCCGCAAGAGACGTCGTTTTTTATCGGACACCGCCCCGGCTGCGAACTGGCCCTCTATCTTCAAGAGGATCAGGGAACGTCCCTTGTCGTCATAAGATACCTGGAGGACTGATGCGCAATATATTCTATCTCCTCGCCGCCTTACTCTCATTCGGAGTAGGTTGGTTTTATTATCAACAGGTTGCGGCTCAGACTGCGACTGTCACGAAACTGCGGCTTACCGCTGAAGACGGGCTGGTCATCAAGGCGGGCACCGTCATTGATGAAGCTTTCATCGACAAATATGTGGTCAGCCAGCCGATGCCGCGCGTCTTGGCGCCCGACTTCACATGGGCGCTTGGCGATGATCCTGTCACACGGATCAACCTGAAAGGCCGAGTCTTCGGTCAGGACGTCGCCGCGGGCAGCTTTCTGCAGCGGGCGCACTTCTTTGCCGAACATCAGATTGACTTCGACCTGCGCATTCTTCCGGGCAACCGCGCGTTTTCAATCCCGGTCGAACCAGACCGCGGCGTAGGCGTTTTCGTCACCCCCGGCGCACATGTCGACGTGATTGGGCCCTTTGCCGGGGAAGGCGACGCGATCATCACGCGTGTCCTGATCGAAAATGCGCAAGTGATGGCGGTTGGCGACTTTGACACCAGCGCCGAGTATCGCGACGAGGACAGCCCCGAATACCGCAACATCACGCTTCAGGCCCCGGCAGCTTCGGTCGAGGCATTCCTGGGAATGGAAGTTCTGAGCATCGGTGACCTGACGCTGGTCCTGCGGAACCCCTGCGAAGGCACCGGAACAGACTGCGTCGGGTTGGGCCAGTGAGCGTCGCGCGCACCCATATCCGGGTTTGCGACGCTTACGGCAACCGCAAAGCAGCGATCAAACTGGACGGAACCTTTTACGAGCTTGGCAGCGATCAGGCCCGCGCCGCCGCGCCGGATTACATTCTGCTTTCGGGTTCGGGCGTAACACCGCGCCATGCCCGCATGATGCTGATCGACAACGACTGGCTGGTGTTCCCGCTGACGCCTGCGGGCGCACGTGTCGGGCGACAAGACGTGGCCAAAGATGCGCATGCCACCCTGACCAGCGGCGCCGAGCTTTGGCTGGGCAACAATATGTTGCAGCTTCTGATCCCGAACACCTCGGTCAGCGACGTTCTGACCAATTCGGAACTGTCCGATATCGAATTGATGATGAACGAAGCGCTGCTCGATTTCGAAGACCGGCGGCGTGATCTGTTCGATGGCGACGAGGCTCAGCGCGAAATGCTTTTGGCCGCCGAACTGGACCGGCTGATTGATCTGGAACTGGACGTCGCTGGAAAACCCGGCATGGTCAGCACGATCAACCGCTATTGCGCAGAGGCGCTGCGAAGGCCCCTGATCAGCGCCTGCCTGATGAGCGGAACGCGCGGCGATATCGAACAGGCCTATACCCAGTTGAACGAAGAACAGCGCGCCCGCGCCGTTGAGTTGCGCGAAGAACTGGCTTCCGAATTACGTCTGACGATGACGGCTGACAGCACGAAGGATGATCTGGCCAACCTGCACGCCGAATTTGGCGAGGCTTACAAAGCAATCTCGGGACTGATTGGCGAGACTTTCAAACTGGCACTGATCCGCGACGCCATTCGCGAAAAGGTGCTGGGATTGTTCTTCCGCCTTGGGCCCATTCAATTCCTTTTGGATATCGAGGCGATTTCCGAAATCATGGTCTGCGGCCCTGATCGCATCTTTGTGGAAAAGGGCAACGCAATGTTCGAGACGGGGCTGACCTTTGCCTCGGAAAACGAGTTGTTCACTGTTGCCGCCCGGATTGCAGGCCGCGATGGCAAGCAGTTGACCGAAGGCGCGCCCCTGGCCGATGCGCGGCTGGAAGACGGCAGCCGCTCGAACATCGTGGCTTCGCCCACTGCGCTGAACGGACTGTCCCTGACGATCCGCAAGTTCGGCAACAAGCATTGGCAGGTGAGCGACCTGCGCCGCAATCGGGCGATGTCTTTGCCGATGGAGCGTTTTCTGCAGGCCGCCGTTTTGGCGCGAAAGAACGTAATCATCTCGGGCGGCACCGGGTCGGGTAAGACGACACTGCTGAATGCTCTGGCGATGTTCGTGCCCGAAGACGAGCGGATCGTAACCATCGAAGACACGTCCGAACTGCGCCTGACCAACCGCAACCTTGTGACGCTGGAATCCCGGCGCGCCAACGTCGATGGACGGGGCGAGATCTCGATCCGCGATCTAGTGAAGAACGCGCTTCGTATGCGCCCCGACCGGATCGTCGTCGGCGAATGCCGGGGCGGCGAGACGCTGGACATGCTGCAGGCGATGAACACTGGCCATTCGGGATCAATGACGACGGCACATGCGAACTCGCCTCAGGATTTGATCCTGCGGCTGGAAACGATGGTGCTGCAATCGGGACAAGACCTGCCGATCCACGCGATCCGCCAGCAGATCAGTGCTGCGATTGATCTGGTAGTGCAGGTCCGCAAAACGCCATCACTTGATCCCGATGCCCCGCCGTTGCGGCGGCAAAGGACGATTGTCGAGATTGCCGAACTGGGGGATTTCGACCCCGATACTGGGCAGATCCCCGTCAATCCGATCTTCGAGTTGGCACGCGACGACGGCAGGCTGCGCCATACGATTTCGGGTTATATCCCCAGTTTCTTTGAGGAAATGTCGGAAAATGATCTGATCCAGATCGAAAGCTTCTTCGATGACGACGACGAAAGCGAGGCCCGTCATGCTGCCTGATCTTCTGAACCCGCTGATGGCACTTTTCTACGCGGCGGGCCTCTTCGGCATGCAGGCACTGGCCTTGCCCGCGCTTGGCTTTGTCTGGGAACGGATGCCAGCCCCCCGCCGCGAAAAGGTGCAGGACGTGCTGGCCTATCTGATCGGCAAGCCGACGGACCCGGTCGACACATTGGCGCTGATCCTGTTCTGCACCCTCGCGCTTGGGTTTGCTTTGGCGTCCGTGGGCGCCACCCTGCCCGCCATTCTGATGCTGATGGTGCTTCTTCTGGCCATGCCCCTGTTCTTCTATTCGCGCGCCGCATCGCAACGCGCCCGCGAATTGGAACTGGCGCTGCCCATGGCCCTGCAACAGGTGGCCAACGAAATGGCAGCCGGGGCAACGCTGGAAACAGCCTTGAAGCGCGTGACCGAAACCGCCCCTCCCCCCGCCGACATAGAAATCGGGCGGCTGCAACGCCGGGTCGAGATCATGGGAATTGACGAGGCCTTTTCCGAAATGGCGCGCCAGCTGAACATGCAAAGCTTTACGCTGACCGCATCGGTCGTGCGCGTTGGAACCTCCAGCGGTGGACGGTTGATCGAGGCGTTGAAGAACCTGTCACGCACGCTGATCGAGATTGAACGGCTGAACAAGAAACTGCGCACCGCGTCGGAAAACGGACGGCGAAACCTTTACCTGATGTCGATCATCGGGCCGATCGTCGCCGTCGCATCATCGCTGGTTGTCGATCATGAAACCAGCGTTCTGGCCGATCCCTTTGGGCAATTGCTGATCGGCGTTTCGGTGCTGTGCTTTTTTGGCGCGCATATTCTTGGGCACCGGTTGACGGCGGTGCAAGTCTGATGGAAGTCTTTGTTATCCCTCTCGCATTCGCGTTTGGCACCTTGATGCTGGGCCTCATGGTGGCCGAATTTCTGGACGCCTCGAACAACCGATTTCAGGTACAGCTTGGCACCGAACCCGAAAGCCGCGACCAGCAAGTGCGGGTAATCCGCGCGCTTGGTCAGACGTTCGCAGCACTCGCCGCCCCGTTTCCATCGATCACTGACAAACTGGACATGCAACTGACCTTTGCCGGACGCCCCTATGGTGGCGTCAGCGGACAACAATACCTTGCGGCCACCATCGTGCTGTCGGCCATGGTCGGCGCAGGCATCGGCCTGTTCTTCGGGTTGAATGCCTTGGTCAGCGACGGATCTGCCATTGCAACCTTTCTGCGTTGGTGGTTTTTCGGCACAGGCTTCATCCTGATGTTCCTTGTTCTGGATGTAAAAGGCGCGGCCAAACGGCATTCCGACGAAATCGAGCGCGAGTTTCCCTTTTTCCTCGATCTGGCCGTGCTGGTTGTGCAGGCCGGTGGAACGCCCCGAAAGGCGCTTGGCAAATACGTCGAAGCTTCGCCCGGCACGCCCTTGTCACGCGAGATTGCGATCACGGCCAAGGACGCCGATGCCACCAGCTTTGACGGCGCCTTGCACCGCATGATCGATCGGGTTCAGGCCACATCCGTCAAGACGATCCTGAAGAACCTTGCCCAGGGCGAGAGAACTTCGGGCGAGGCTGAACAGTTCTATACCGATCAGGCCGACGAGCTGCGGTATCTGCGCGAGGAAATGGCAAACCGCGCCGCCGAACGGCTGAAGACCAACATCGTCATGCCGGTGTTCCTGATGCTGATGGCGATCATCATCGCAGCCCTTGCACCCACAATCGTTTCAATCCGCAGTCAGGGGTTCTTCTGATGCTCAGCTTTCTTGCACCCAAGGGCCTGCGCGCCGAAGTCACCGAAGGCATCGATCTGGAACAGGGTGTCACGCTGACCGGCCAACGGGTCACGGTGGGCTCGGGCCCACATGACACGCTGCGCCTTGGGGCCGCCGATATTGTGCCGGGTCACCTGACGTTCGAGCGGCGTGCCGATGGCAAGGGTTGGGATTACTTCACCTCCGACAGGGGTGTGACCCATGTCGACCGCGGCAATCCCCGGACGGGGCATGTGCGCACAGGCATGTGGCTGCGCCTTGGCCGTGAGACAAAAATCGACATGACCAGCGCCGTGCTTCCAGCCCAGCCCAAGGGCGAGGTCAGCGATGCGACACCTACGACCGTGCCCTTGCCGATGGCTTTGGGCGTCATGGGCGCGATGGCGGCAGTGGCCTTGTTCTTTGTGGTTGGCACAGGCGGTGGATCAAGCCGCGTGTCTTTGAAGACAACACCTTGGGTCACGGGTGCGGCAGACCTTGCACCGGCCCTTGAAGGTTGCCTCAAGATATCGTCAATTCCGGGCCGCGCCGTGGCCGCCAATGATCCCGCCAGCCCGTTTTTCCGCGTTATGGAATACCGCCTGTCCGACCCTGCCCGCGCGCAGATCGCCGAAACGGAACTGGCAGACAGAATTTCGCGAAATTCTGGCCAGCGCACACTTTTTATCGCGCGAAAACAAGCCACTGGAAGCGTCTGGCATCCTACGTCGTTTAGAATACGTTTTGCCAGTGGGCGTCGCAAACTGCCCTATCCTGACTGCATCACGCTTTGATCTGGCACTCCTAGAGCTGCGCGGATCTCGCTAGATCAGGAAGGTTTAGGGACAGATGCAGGACAACTCTAACAATGTGATCGACGCTCGGTTGTCCGAGGCGCTTGGGACATATTTCAACGGTGTCACGCTGCTGAAAACGGTGGGTGACTGTGCCATCCTCAGCGGCGTGCGCAAACAGAACGGCGCGCCGGTTTCGATCTATACGCCCAGTTTCAGCGTGGCCCGCGACGAGGCTATCTCGGCCGAGATTGGCAAAGCCTTCGCGGTTTATGACAAGCTGGCCAGCCCGCGTTTGCAGGCGACCGAGCGGTTGCTGACCAGCCGCGCTTTCAAGAAGACGCCCGCATTGGCAGTGCTGGCTTGCCCGGTTCCCGTGTTTGACGAAGCTTTTGACACCCTGCCTTTGGAAGCCCGCCTTGGGCTGTTCGATCAGGTGCTGGAAGGGTTGGCCGCCTTGCACGGGGCGGGTATCGTTCACGGCAATTTGTCGCCAGACGTAGTCCGGCGCGAGGCCGAAGGCGGCATTGCCCGCCTGACCGATCTGACATTCTCGGGCGACCGGTCAACGACCGTCACCGGCCAGCCGCCCGCTTATCAGTCCCGACACGTAATTAACACGACGCAGCCGAGGGCCGAGGATGACGTGCATGCCGCTGGTATGCTGGGCTATCGACTTCTGCTGGGGCCCGACGGTCCGGCGCGCGCGCTGACCGGTGCCGCTGCCGAACCCGAGGCCATCGTCGCCGCGATCCTTGGTGAAGGGCGCGATGCGCCAACCGCCGAAGAGCTGTTTCCCGAAGGCCACGAGAAAGCCGAGCAAATTGCACGGCTTCTGGCCCGCATGACCGGGCGGCTATCGAACGCGGCCCCATACAGCAACGCAGGTTCGGCGCGGCGTGCGTTTCAAACGGTGCTAAGCGGACAGAACATCCCGGAACCTGTTGTCTCGCCCCCACCTTCCATAACCGCAGCACCTCAGCCCATGATGGCGGCACCTGTCCAAGGCGTCTCAAAAGCGCTGGCCCTGACGATGTTCGCGGGCTTTTTGACCAGCACCGCTGCGGCTTGCTATCTGTTCCTCGCCAACGGTGACCTGTCCGATCAGCGGGATCGTCTGGCGGCCAGCTTGCAGAACGAAAAGACGCGCTTTGCGGCCATCGACAGTGCGCGGACCGACCTGCGCATGGCCGACCGGAACGTGACGCTGGCGATGGCCTCGGGCGCGATGGTGGCTTCGGTCGAGGCTTTGGCAAGTGCGACCGCCGCAAAAGGTGCGCTCGACAGCGCCGATGCAGCGATCCTTGATGATCCGGCGGCGGCGACAGAACTGGCAGGCGCGGCACTGAGCAATGCCAAGACGGCGCTGAGCCAATTGGCGGCGGCCAAAGACGCAGCTATGTCAGCAAAGACCGAGATCGAAGCTCTGGCGGCTGCGGCAGTTCTGGCCTCTGTAGCGGGCGATGAAGACGTCGCTAATGCTCGGGGCATCACGGCGGAAGCGGTGACGTTATACACCGAAGGACGGTTCGAAGAGGCCAGCGGCCGCTGGGCCGAAGCCGGAGTGGCCTTCGCGGCTGTCACCGACGCCAACCGAACAGCGGCAGAAGACGCCCGAGGAAAAGTCGAGGCCGCAAACAGCGGCGCGGTAACGCCCGGCGCGATACTGGCCAAGACCTATATCACCCGCGCCGACAGCGTGTTTGAAGGCGGACGTTTCGCCGAAGCAGCCTCGCTTTACGACGCGGCTCTTGCAGCCTTTGGGGCCACGCGAAGTGCACCCGAACCCGCGAAGACCAGCGCCGAAGCACGGACGGTCACTGTGGGCGACACCCCCCAAGCGCTTGAAGCCGCCATACAGCTTTGTCGCGACGCCGCCCCGATTGATGCCAGCAATTGCCCCACCACACGCCCGGATGGTGAAGCAGTGCGGGAGGTCGAATTACTCCCCTATATGGTTGATAAAAATGAGATTTCCGTCGGCGGCTTTCGTCGTTTCGTCGAAGAAACGAACCACGTCACCGAAGCAAAATCCAAGGGCCGCGTTGTGGCCCTGACCTCTAGCGGCGAGGCGCGTCTGATCGATGGTGCTTACAGCTGGGCGACACCCACCGGCGCTGGATCCGAGACGACACCCGAGCGGCCTGTGACCAACATCGCCCTTAGCGATGCCCGCGCCTTTTGCGACTGGGCCGGTGGGCGCTTGCCAACCGAAGCCGAATGGGAAGCCGCCGCACGCGGGTCCTCCGGTGCGGCATTCCCTTGGGGCGCGTGGTCGGCAGAAGCACCCGTCTGGCGCGGCGCACCATCGCCCGCAAGACGCTTACCGAATGCCGTCGCTGACGCAGGCGGTGCCAGCGCCGATGGCCATCAAGGTATGGCAGGCAACGCGCGCGAATGGGTGCTGGGCGAAGATGGCCCCGTTCTGAAGGGCGGGTCGTGGAACACGGCCAACCCCGCGGATCTGCGGATTTCAGCCCGGCTGATCGTACCCGACAACGCGCCGGGGGTCGATTTCGGCTTTCGCTGCGCCCGTGATCTGGAGGATTGGCAATGATATTCCGCACCCTCGCCGCCGCCTTGTTTGCGAGCAGCGCCATGGCCGATGACCGTGCACTAATCATCGGGATCGACGATTACAGCGCCATCGCAGGCGCGCCCATTTTGAACGGAGCCGTGGCCGATGCGGGCCGGGTTGAGGCGGCCTTGACCGACATGATGGGGTTTGAACCCGGTGCCATCACCCGGCTGACCGACGGCGCTGCGAGTTATGATGCGATCCTATCCAATGTCATCGACCGGCTGGTCAGCGAGACCAGCGCCGGTGACCGTGTGTTCCTTTACTTTGCTGGATTGGGGACGACCCTGCCCGATGGCTCGCCCGCGATTTTTGCCCATGACGGCGACGACGTCTTGGGGCGCATTCCGCTGACAACCTTCACCGATATTCTGGGTCTGATCAGCGACCGCAACGTGACCGTGGTGCTGGACACCGGCTTTGATGGCGGCCCACTGGGCACCCGAGGCCTTGCGGGTGGCGTGCCGAAAGGTGCCTTGGCAATGGGTGATCGGGTGACGCTGTGGACATCCGCAAAAACCGGGCAATTTGCTTGGGAAGACATCGACCGCGGTGTCTTTACCGATGCATGGGTGACCGGAATTTCAGACGTGGCCGATAGCGACGGCGACAGCAAAGTAACCAACGGCGAGTTGCTGGAGCATGTCGAATCCGCCCTTGCCGTTTGGTGCAGCGCAATGCCAGCCTGTGCCGCAAGCGGGCGCGATCTGGCCCCAGGTTTCAGCGGTGACCGATCTGCCGCGCTGACCACTCTCGCTCCGACCGAAACGGCCCCACCGCGTGTCGAGATCACCGAACCGATCAAGATAGATGATGGCGCACCCGCCAGTTACCGCGAGACTTTGGGCTTCGTCACGGATCTCTTCGCCCCCAGCAACAACGCCCGCCTGAACCTTGCGATCGAAGGCGGCGACACGCTTCGGGTGGGCGAATTCGTGACCTTCACCGCCGCCGCCGACCGACCCGGCACGCTTTTGCTGCTGGACGTCGATCCAACCGGCGCGCTGGCACAGGTTTACCCGTCACGCCTGACCGTTGCGGACGGCACACGCTTGTCCCCCGGCCAGCCTCTGACCATTCCGAACGCTGTTGGCACCAATGGCCGCCCTTTGCGCATTCGGGTGACCGAGCCTTCCGGTCAGGGGCTGCTGCTGGGATTGTTCATCGAAGGTGATCTGCCGCAACTGACAAATCTGATGCCCGCCGGTCTGGCCGGGGGTCCAGTGCCCAACGCCAGCCAGTCTTTGTTCGAGATCAGCCAAAGCCTTCTGAACCTTGAAGCGAACCCCGACAGCCCCGTTGCGTGGTCGGCCACCTATCTGCCGTACCGCATTGAACCCTAAGTAAAAGGAGAGCGCCCATGTACCGCTTCATTCCGCTTGTTGCCCTGATGGCCGGGCCCGCCATGGCCTGTCCGCAATATGACACCGTCGTCGCCGCCGTGCAGGGCGGTGACCAGGCCGGGGCCGAGGTTCTCTACGAGGAAATCGTGTTCAGCGCCGCCTGTGACGATGCCATCCGCGAATGGGTCGCCGACTATCTGGCGCGGGAAAACTTCCTGACGGCCCTGAAGGAACCCGATGTCGGCAAGAAACGCACACTGCTGAAGCGCGCGCTTGGGTTTGAAACGCATTGGCGCAGCTATGCCGAACTTGGCCGCTTGGAGTGGGCCGAAGGGCGCTATGTCGAAGCGGCCGAGAACCTGCAACTGGCGTTGAACGAGCTGGCCGAGGGCGATCAGAACCACACCGCTGAAACGGAAGAAATCGCCGAGGTTTATGAACTGGCGACCGCCGCCTTGGCACTGGCCGACACATCGGTCGAGATGCCACGCACACGGTCAGGCTCGACGGGCGGCATTTTCACCACCTCGATCCGTGGCTTCGAAGTCGAAGAGGTGAGCCTGCCGATCACGTTCCAATACGACTCGACCGATTTCGACGTGGTTGGTGCCGAATATGCTCAGAAGCTGGTCGAACACATCACCATGACGGCCCCGCCCTGGGTCGAACTTGGCGGGCATACTGATCCCAAAGGGCCGGACGACTACAACCTGTCACTGTCGGAACAGCGCGCGCAAAAGGTGAAGTCCCTTTTGGTCGAAAGCGGCTATTCAGGCGACATCCGCATCGCAGGTTACGGCGAAACCCAGATACCGCCCGCCCCTCCGGGGATCACGCCCGGCTCGGATGAACATAACCGGATTGCGCGCCGCGTCGCGTTTTCGACCGAGTGATGCGCGCACTTTGCCTTTCCCTTGTGCTGGGAGCGATCAGCGTCGCCCCTGCAACAGCCGAACGCCTGTTCGGTCTGGTGATTGGCATCGACGACTATACTTATATCACCGATCTGCATGGTGCCGTGAATGACGCCGAAGACATCGCAGACGCGCTTGGATCACTTGGGGCCGAGGTCACGCTTTTGACCGACGCTCAGGCAACCCGGGACGCCGTATTGGGCGCTTGGGAGCGTATTTTGGACACCGCCGGTCCCGGCGACCAGTTGGTTGTCAGCTATGCGGGCCACGGCTCGAACGAGCCCGAACATACACCCGGCAGCGAAAAAGACGGACGAGACGAGAATTTCCTGCTGGCGGGATACGCCCCGCGCGGCGAGGCAGCGGGCCAGCGTATCCGGGATGACGAGATCGCCGATCTTCTGGCGCGAAGTGCGGGATTGGATGTGATTTTCGTGGCCGATGCCTGTCACGCGGGCACTGTCACGCGCAACCTGAACCCGGCACTTGGCTATCGTTATGTCACACCACAGGACATGGCAGGCGATCCCCTGCCCCCGCCTCCGCCACCGCCTGTGGCGGGAAGCGATACCAAAATTGCTTTGTTCCTTGCCGCTGTGAATGAGATCGAAAAAGTGCCCGAAGTGCTGATCGACGGCACACCCCGCGGCGCGCTCAGCTATGCCTTTGCCAGCGGATTGCGGGGGGCCGCGGACCTGAACGGCGACGCTCAACTGACCAAGGGCGAGTTGGAAACCCACGTGCGTCGCACCGTCCGGATTGTCAGTGACGGCGCACAACTGCCGCAATCGGAACCTGTTGGACAGGAAAACCGTTCGCTGATGCGGTTGCGCGGCACGCCGCCTCCACCACAAATTGCGCTGACCGGTCATCGCTTTGAAGCGCTTCCGCCGCTGACCGTTGGAAAGGGTGCAGATTGGACTGGCATTTCGGGCATCCGGATCACCGCTTCAGGATCACTTCGCCGCCAGGGTCCATCTGTGCTGTCCAGCATTGGTGACAGGGTGGCTGTGGCCACGGACCGGGCCAGCTTACAGGCTGTGGTCGACAAGCATCGGCTGGTCGATGCTTTGGGCCGGATTGCCATGCCGATTCTGAGCATTGGCTTTGACAAAGGTGACCGAATTTACAAATCTGGCCAACAGCTTGCGATTCAGATCGACGGGCGACGGACATCGCACCTGACACTGTTCAATCTGGGCGCTGATGGCACGATTTCTCTGTTGTACCCAGTGCCCGAAATGCAGGATCCATCAACGATCCAGCCAGGTGACCGCATCAATCTGCCAGTCGGCATAACCGCACCTTACGGCGCTGACCACGTGGTCGCCATCGAGACGGACGAGCCAGCCCCCATGCTGCGGGAAGGACTGGCCCATCTGAACGGCAGCCGCAACGTGTCAAAGCTTTGGGATCTGATCCGGTCCAGCGGCGGCACAATTGCACTTTTCCCATTTTTCACCGCCGAGGCAGCCCTATGATAACCTCGGCACGCATCTCGGCATTTCTGGGGATTGCGGCAACGTCCATTGCTATGTTGGCCGCTGTGGCCCTGCTGATTACCAGTGTCACGATGCCCCCTGTCGCTTGGACAATTCTGCTATTCGCACTTCTGGCAAGCCTTGGCTGGATCGACGCGCTAACCGAAACCGTCCCCGACGTGCTGACACTGGCTTTGGTGGTTTGCGGCGTTGTCTATGCAGCCACCGCAGGCCTGCCGCTGGTGCCGCACATCGCCGGATCGGGTCTCCTTTTGTCCATCGGCGTGATCCACGGCTATCTGACCGGCGACGAAGGCTGGGTCGGCAGCGGTGACTTCTTTCTGGTCGCCGGGATCAACGCATGGTTCGGCCCCGCCCTTGTGGTCGACGTTCTGGCGCTAACCTCGGTCGGACTTGTGCTGCACGGCATCATCGCACGGCGCGCCGCGATCGCACTTGCGCCATCACTCGCCTGCGCCGCCGCAATCATCTGGCTTGGAGGACCTTTGCTTTGACCCATAAAGCCCCACCGGAATTTCACGTCATCTCGAACGATCATCGTCCCTATATGTCGGACTTGACCACCAAGGAGCCACACCTGACAGTGCGCAACGGGGGACGCATCATGACCGAGGCTATCGACGACATACCCGAGACATCGGCAACCGAAGACAGCGTACGGCTGGCTTTCGAGACGGTGGAAGCCACGCTTAGGGCTGAAAACTGGTTCTTTGAGACGGTAAGGGCCGAATTGGCCAAAACTGCGCCACTCTCGGATTTCCCGACCGTCATGGGCTCCAACGGGCACGATTACCTGCTGCACTTCACGCAATTCCTGTTCTTTCTCAAAGCGCTGGATTGCACCGACGCCGACCAGATCGCCAATTATATCGAGGCCCATAACGCCCGTATCGAAGGGATGGTCGAAGACCCGGATTTCACCAAAAGCCGGAACGAGTTTCGCAAGGCGATCTTCAGACCAGAACGGAAGGCCAAGATACTCGACACGATCCGAACCCTTCGAACGCCGGTTTTTGCGATCTATGAATACGGCCACCTGATGATCGACGAGATGTCGCCCAAGACGACGGAAAAGCTGATCGAGGATTTGCGTTTTGGTGGCATTCTGGCGCGGCGGGTGGATGACCGAATGTCATCAGACCAGAAGCGCATCCTGATCGCATCAACGGGCTTTCTGGAAGACACCTATCGGATGTCCCTGCTTATGCAGCGGCGGATGATCGCCATGGGGCTTTCGGATGAGGAGCTAAGCCGTGCCCGCAAAGCCAAAGGCTAGGCGTCGGCGAGGGCTTCCAAAGCGCTCCGATCCAGCAGCACCAACTGACGGCCTTCGTTGCGAAGAATGCCCTCTTCGGTCCATGCTTTGATCTGCCGGTTCACGTTTTCCCGCGCAAGGCCGCTGAATTCGCCGATTTCCTGCTGCGAAAATTTCTCGGCAAGCAGAACCGTGCCATCGCCGCTGCGGGTGCCCCACTTGTCGAACAACCGGATCAACCCGCGCGCAAGGCGCGGCTCGCCTTCGATCACCGATTGCGTCAGGAACATTTCCGAGGCGTTGCGCACCTTCAGGCATAGCTCGACAATGACCGCGCGCGCGATTTCGGGCCGCTCTGATACAAAGGCCAAGACATTTTCGCGGGCCAGAACCAACCCCGTGACCTTGTTCGCAGCCACGCTGTCGGCAGACCGCGTGCCACCATCAAGGGCTGCGATTTCGCCCAGAACCTCGCCCGGGCCCATATGCGCCAGAACCGATTTGCGGCCTGTGATCGAGGTGATCGAAACCTCGACCCGCCCGCTTTCGATCAGAATGACATTGGACCCCGGCTCGCCCGCAGCAAAGATCGTCTGCCCGGCAGCAAATTGCACCGGCCGCGCATCGGCAAAAAGCGCACGGCAATGGTCGGTGCCCATGGCCGAAACCAAAACACCGCGCAATTGCCCGTCTCGTAACTCTCCAAGTCCCATGGGCCCAGTTCACACCAGCGGGGCGGCCATTGGTCAAGCAAATTCAGGCATCAGCACAACATGTATGCATGTGCCTGCGTCAAATACCACATCCGCGAAATACGCATTGACAGTGCACCATGCTTTGAAACTAAAGTGACGCAGGGGCAATCATGTTAAAATACATTTGCATATCGGATTTGCACGCCGGCGCCTTGACGAGTTTGCTGACCGATCGGTCACGGCCATTCGCAAAGTTCGATCCAAACAAGATCAGCCCGATAACAAGGGCCTTCGCCAGCGCGCTTGGCCCGTTCGTCGAGCAAGCCCGCAAAGGCGGTCATGACGCACCACAACTGATCCTGCTAGGCGACACGCTGGAACTGCAATTCGCGACACGCGCCGAAGCAACGTCCAACGCGCTTGGGTTCCTCAAAGCCCTGTCCCCCCACGTCTCGCCCAATGTGATCGCGACGGCGGGCAATCACGATCATGCGCTGTGGACGGACGCGCGGCTTGCGCTTCATGCAACGGCATTCGAGGCAAACCCCAAAGACACTGAATATCGTGAAGCGACACCGGCATTCAAAGAAGATCTTGGCGCCGAAAGCCGCCTGCTGAACGCCTTGCTTCGAAAATCCGGCTTTGGAAAATGCGACCTGCGCTATCCGAATATCGGGTTTTCCAATGAAAAAAGAGCAGTTTTGCTACATCACGGCCATTTTTCGGAAGATCCGTACTGGCTGATGACGCATATGATCAGCTGGTTGAATAACAATCCTAATCGCCCACTTTCTGTCGAAACGCTTGCCGCCGAGAACGCCGGCTGGCTTGATTTTGCATGGTCGGCCGTGGGCGACGCCGCGGGGCTTGGCCGGATCTCCGAGCATATCTATCAGAGCATCCTCACCACCACTGGCTTTCGCCATCTCAGCAAGGACTGGGCCGCCAAGATCGCCGACGCTTTGGGAGAAATCCTTCCAATGAGCGGCAACCTGACAGCGCGCGAACTGATCCACGCCATAACCCGAACCGGGCTGGATATGACGCTTGGCGAGTTTCGCGACAGCGAACGCTATGCGCAAGTGGATAAGCTCAGCACCAGCGGCTTGGAACAACTGCAGGCCTATCTGGACGGCCCCTGTCACGCGCAGCTTCACGACGAGCTTAATGGCAACGTGCCCGATGACCTGACCTTTGTCCTTGGACACACGCACAAACCCTATGCCCAACGGCTTCGGGCCAAAAATTACGCAAACGCCGTAAAAGTTTATAACACCGGTGGCTGGACCCTGAACGGCCCGCGGCTGGACAATGCCGAAGGCGCAGCCATGGTTCTGATCGACGACCAGTTGAACACTGCGTCCGTCCGTCTGTTTTCGACGCCCAAGAACGGCATTTCCAATCCAGCGCATGTCGAAATGATGCGCGACGGGCCAGAGGCAGACGCATTCGGCAAAGACATCAATCGCTGGCTTCGAAATTCGAATAAGAAAGACAAGGTCTGGGATACCCTCGCCGAGGTCGCCAAAGGCGCCTATGAACGACGGCAGAAATATCTTCTCGCGCTGACCACAGCTGATCTGCAAAACCATATCTCGGCGGAGGCGGCGGAATGAAGTACCAGTGGAACCCCATTTCTCACCCGTTCAGCAAGGCGAAGAAAGACGACCATTATGATGTGATTGTCGTCGGATCAGGCTATGGCGGCGGCGTCGCAGCGGCCCGTCTGGCCTATAATTTGAACGGCAAGCACCGCAAGGTGGCTGTGCTGGAACGCGGGCGCGAAATCGCACCCGGCGACTATCCTCGCGATGCCAAAGCGGCAGCCAATGAAACGCAGGTCACGCTTAGCCGAACCGGCGAAACGCTTGGTAAAGCCGACGGCCTTATTGATCTGCGGATCAATGACGACGTGAACGTACTGGTCGGTTGCGGGCTGGGTGGCACGTCTTTGATCAATGCCAATGTAGCGATCGCACCTGACAGGCGCGTGTTTGATGCTTGGCCTAAGGCATTCAAAAATGGGGATATTCTTGAAGAATATTTCACACGCGCCCGCCGCATGCTGGGTTCAAAACCTTACCCGAAAGGGCGCGAATTGCCAAAGCTGAAGGCGCTTGAAAAAGTCGCCAAGGGCCTGAAGGCACACGAGGCTTTCGGCCGCCCCGACATCAATGTCACCTTCAGCGACAGCTTCAACGACGCAGGCATCCATCAGGCCGCCTGCACCAGTTGCGGCGACTGTGTTTCCGGCTGCAATTACGGTGCCAAGAACACCGTTCTGATGAATTATCTGCCTTACGCGCGTGCACGCGGCGCCGAGATTTTCACTGGCTCTGAAGTCAAGCAGATCGAGCGAGTGATACCAAAAGGAAAGAAGAAAGCGCGTTGGGCAGTCAAAGCCTTTGATCCCACCTCGAAGACCAAGACGACCAAAACGCTTACCGCCGATGTGGTCATTCTGGCTGCCGGTACACTGGGGAGCACCGAAATTCTGCTGCGCAGCCGCAGCAATCAACTCAAGCTCAGCGATAAACTGGGCGCACATTTCTCGGGCAACGGCGATGTCTGGGCATTCGGCTACAACGCCAATATGCCGACCGAAGACAGCGAGCGCGCGCCCGTTTACGGGTTCGGCGCCGGTCTGCACGACGTCACCGCTGGTGAAACGCCGAAGGATGGCGAGAAATACAAACCCGGCCCCTGCATCACCGGCATCATCAATCTGAATGACCCGCACGATCTGACAAAAAGCATGGTCATTGAAGAAGGCGTCGCACCGGGTGCGCTGGCCCCGGCCTTGGCCGCAGGTTTCCCGATGTTGGAAGCGTTGATCGGCGATCCTTTTCGATTTGGCGACACGCCATTGCGCGCGGCAGATGCAGCTTGGCTTGGCAAACAGATCAAAAGCGATCCGCTGAACATTGGCGAGACGGTTTATGACGGGCCCATGTCGCGTTTCATGTCGTTTCTGATCATGGGGCACGACGATGCGGCCGGCCAGCTTGAACTGAAAAAGGACCGCGTCACGGTCAATTGGGGTGGCGGCGGTGCGGACCCGGCAATCCTTCTTCAGGAACCGGTCATCCGGAAAGCCTGTGATGTTATTCAGGCTGAATACCTGCCCAACCCTATCTGGCAGGACGAGTTTGGAAAACGGCTGCTTTCGGTGCATCCCCTGGGTGGTTGCGGCATCGGCGAGACGTCCAAGGACGGCGTGATCAACGACCACTGCCAAGTATTCGATGACAAGGGCGGCGTGCACGATGGCCTTTACGTTTGCGACGGCGCGGCCATCCCGCGCGCGCTTGGCGTCAATCCGCATCTGACGATCACCGCACTGGCGGAATACGCCGTCGAAAAACTGGCCATCAAACAGGGCTGGGAAATTGACCTGTCGCCGATCGAACCGCCAGACACCATGCAGCCGCCACAAGAGGCGGACCTTGAAAAGCTATTTTCCGATGTTTTGGCAGCTATGCGCGCCATCAATACGGCTATCAACTCCAAAGCCTTCGAATTGGCCGGAAGTATGCTTATTGGCGTTTGGAGACAATTCAAAGAATTCAATAGCAAGGCAATGGGCGGTGATCCAACTGACTTCGACTCGCTAAAGAGAAGATGGGACAAAGTAGCATATTGGTCGGATCAAAAGAGGCTGGAAAATAGCATCGGACCCGCATTGACTCAAATTTTGAAGATACTCGAGCCGATAGAACCTTTGCTGAAAGGTAAGAAGTTCCCTGAAATCTTGACGCATCTTGAAAATGAATTTGGCGACTTCTCTCCAAGCGGAAAATTCCCGGAAATGATGAAGGGTTATGTATCCAGCAACGGTTTGAACGACGTACCGACACCTGATTTCAACCCTTATGCGCTGGCGGAACCCACAAAGGAAAACGCCTGTAGCCTTGAGGGTTGGATGGTTGGGGAAACTGTCCGTAGTGTTATTGATCCGGAGCATAAGAAAACGCGACATGCCACCATTGAAGAAGGAACGATACACTTCCGCGGCAAAGACTATCGCGTCGAAAACGGGAAATTTCGCTTCCTTCAACCAGACCCCAATGAAATCGAACTTTGGGAAATCACTTATACTGCCGACATGACGCTGGGGTCGGAAACGTATCAATTCAAGGGGCGAAAGACGCTTCAAAGACGCGAAGGTTCAAATTGGTGGTCCGATCTTTGTGATCTGAATGTAGACATCAAGAAGAAGGTTAAACTAGGAAGCAAAGAACAGGATTATGTCATCGCGCGCGGCATGATCTCGGTATCTTTCGAAGAAGCGATAAAACAAGCCAATTCACTGATAGTCGAATTCAAAGATCTCAAGAGCATCTCTAAAAACATCGCTGAAGAAATTTTCAATGCTGTAAAGGACAGAAAACCTTTTGACCTTGGAAAATATGGATTGGGCCCCGAACTAATTAAAGCTATTATTTACGGCGTGGACAAAGCGGCACCCGATTTGCAGCCGTCGAAGATGATCGAGAATTCTTTATGCCGCCAAGATAATGGCAAAATTCGCTTCTCTCGTTCTTCGAACTTATGGCGGCATCTCATCCTATATGATGAACTTTCCATCGCAGGAAACGCCAAAGGAACTGCCGTTAGCCAACGGCCTGAAAGAGCCCGAAATTTACTTCCCCGAAGTCGAACCGGATGTCTTCACCAAACTAACCCGTTTCAAAGGTGGCAAGAAGGGCCCGATCATCCTTGCGGGTGGTTTCGGAACACGCGTATCGTCGCTGGCCACGCCAACTGTCGACAAGAACATCGTTCAGATGTTGGTTGCCGAAAAATACGACGTCTGGCTGTTCGATTACCGCGGAAGCGGCGAGTTGGAAGCCAGTCAGGGCGATTTCAACATCGACGATGTGGCATTGAAAGACTGGCCCAAAGCCATTGAAATGGTCTGCGAGTTGACCAGATCAAAGGACGTGCAGGCGCTGGTCCATTGCGTGGGTTCAATGTCCTTGTTCATGGCAATCATGCGCGGCGAAAAACGGGTGCGAAACATAATCGCCTCTCAGCTTGGTCCCCACCCGATCACCAATTGGTTCAAGTTCGCACAAGGCGATTCCGGAACCGCCGATATGGTGGCAAACGGCGTGCCCAAGCCGCTGCACCCAGTTCTCGATATGCTACCGCTTCCTGACGAACTGAAGGAAATGGCAAAACAGGGCTTTACGGTCGTCGATCCACGCTCGCCAAGCTGTCAGCCAAAGCTGGACCCGGCGATCGATGGAATGATGTGGGATGTGCCGAATTTCGCGCCTGTCCAATGCCTTAGCCCGACCTGCCACCGGATCAATTTCATCTTTGGCCCAAGCTATCTGCACGATCAGCTCAACCAGGAAACCCATAACGCGATCTGGAATTTCTTCGGCCCAGTTGGGACCACGTCGATGCTGCACAACGCAAAGATGTTCACGGAAGGCCATGTCATAGGCGAGGACGGATTCAACTATATGGATCAGGCAAGAAAATTCACCATGCCCGTCCATTTCATTCATGGCGCCCGCAATCAGGAAGTCCTGCCCGAAGGCACGCTGCGTTCGCTAGAATGGCTTAAGATGGCCCATGCCGATAATGCGAGGGAACGCTTCACCCGCCATGTCTTCCAAGACTACGGCCACATGGATACTTTCATCGGCAAGGATGCCCATAAAGATATCTTCCCACATATCCTGAATGTTCTAAAAGTGTTCAATGACAGCACCTGAAGGAGACAAAAGATGGACCACGATCCTGTCGACCGACATGGTGGGGTTCACCCAAATCTCGGCCAAAATCGGTTCTGAAAAAGTTTATGATCTTCTGCACCACGTCCTGGCCGACGCACGAGACGCAATCGAAGCGCATGGCGGCTATGTGATCGACACGGCGGGCGATGGGATCCTTGCAGCCTTCGGTGCGCCGAACGCGTTGGAAAACGCGCCGCTTCAGGGATGCCGAGCCGCCGTCGCTTTCCGGACAAAGATCGCAGCTCAGCTGGACGATCTGGAAAAGCGCTTTGGCGTAACACCCCAGTTTCGAACAGGAATTTCCGGCGGCAATGCGATGGTCGCGCATCTTGACGACGACGTTATCAAAGTGGTGGGCGAACCCGTTAACGCTGCATCCCGGCTTCAGTCACTGGCAGAACCAGACGCCATCCTCTTGTCAGAGGACATCCGCCGTGAAGTCGAAGGCGTGGTTCAAACCAGCGACCGCGGCCCGACAATGATCAAAGGCTTTGCCGATCCGATCCACGTGCATCAGCTTGAAAATCTCGTTGAAACGGTCACCAAATTCGACGGCAACCGCAGACGCGGCATCGTCAATCTTGTCAGTCGCCAGACGGAGTTGAAGCTAGCACTTGATGTGCTTTCGCCCGAGGCTCCGCAAATCGTCGTAATCTCGGGCCCACCCGGCATCGGAAAATCGCGCTTGGCACACGAAATTACGGTCGCACTTCCCGCGAACCGGCCCACTTATATCGGGCAATGCGCCCCGACGGGTCAAACCCCAGCCTATGGTCCCGTGCTGGACATCCTGCGACAAGCGGGACGTGCCCCAATCGGAGCAAATCGCCAGACAGCGCTGGCAGCGGTTTTTGCCCGGCACCCAGAGCTGGAAGACGCCAAAGCCGGCAAACGCTTTACCGCACCGACCGAGCAGCAGCTTGACCAGACCGAACGCGTCTTGGCAGACCGCGCCTTCCTGCTTGCCCTGCTGCGCAATCTCAGCGCGGCGGAAAGCTGCGTCTTTGTGATCGAGGATGCGCATTGGATCGACACCGCAACCAACGGATTGCTCTCCGCCATCAACGCCGCACCGGTGCCGCTGGTGGTCACCTGCCGCCCGGAATTTCGCGCCGATTGGTTTGAAAAGGACCTGACGACGAAACTTGATCTTCAACCGCTTTCCGAAACCGACATCCGACGCATTGTGGAAGCCAATCTGAACAGCCCGATTTCGTCGCATCTTTCGGAAATGATCTCGGAAAAGGCCGAAGGAAATCCGTTGATGGCCGAAGAAGTCACGCGCGCGCTTCGGCAAAGCGGTCGCTTGCTGGACGGCGCCGAAGGTCTGGACGTTTCCAAGGCAGACGGGCCGCTTCTGACTGGAAACCTCGAACAACTCGTGCTGGCGCGCGTCGATAAACTTGGCGCGGCGCAAAAGACTGCTCTGCAATATGCTTCGGCTGTTGGACGGGATTTTTCTGCGGATGTTCTATCGGCATCTCTTGGGCAAGCGGCTGATCTAGTTGGGATCTCCGAGACGCCCGGCTTGATCGACAGCGGCGATGAAGGCCAATGGCGCTTCACCCATGCTTTGATCCGCGACGCGGTCTATGGCAGCCTTTTGTCTGGCCAGCGCCAGACTGCACACCTGAAAATCGCGAAAGCCATTAAGGCCTCCGAGGGCCGGTATGCCGACAACTGGGCCCTACTGGCCGAACACTACCTGCAAAGCAGCGAACCGGAAAAATCCGTGCCCTTCTTGGTCCGCGCGGCCGAGCAAAGCCTAAGCGTCTATGCCCTGTACGACGTCGATCACCGGCTTGAACAGGCGATGGGGTTTCTCGATACCGACCCGGACCTTGTCGACGAAGATACCTTTCGCAGCCTCGCCGTTTCATGGCTGCGCGCCCTCGATCAGATCGGCGACTTCGGTCGCGTCCAAAGGGTTGCGGCTAGGGTGCTTCCAAGGCTCGAGCGGGCGGGCTATACGCCATCTCTCAGCATCGCCCGAACGCTGACCTCGATCGCCATGACCCATTCCCGCGACTACCGGAGCGCCGAAGAACTGGCTCTGACCACCCTCGCCGATGCCGAGGCACAAGCGGACGAAAGAGGAGCAGCCTGGGCCAAGGTGGCCCTGATGCGGACTTACGAGGAAACGGCTTGGCAGGGGCTGGAAACACTCGAACGGCTTGCGGCTGAAATTCAGCCCGTGGCGGAAGAAACGCGCGACCATCACATGGCGATGTCAGCGCTTTATCTTTTGTCGTCCAGCCATCGGTCCGTCGGCAGTCACCGCATGGCGCTTTCAGTGGCAGAGCAGATTGAAGAGTTTTCAACCAAATACAATGACCGCCGCGCCAAAGCCTATGCGCATTGGTCCCGCGCACTTGTCTTCATTGTTCAGGGCGATCCCGAAGGCGCGTACCAAGCTATTCTGCCGTCCCTCGACAACATTATTCCCGGAGGCGCCGATGATCGCGTGGCCACCGGCATCTTGCGTTTTTGCGAGATATTCATGCTTCCCGCCGATCAGGTGCGCCCACAGATCAACCAGTTGATCGACGAAACCCGCAGTCTTCGCGACTTCAATCTGGTGCACGCCCTTGAATGGGCGCGTGCCGTACTGGAATTCCGCGCCGGCAATCTTGCCCTGGGCTGGCGCCTTCACAACACCTTTCTGGAAGACGTTGAGAAAACTCAGAACATGCCCCTTCTCCGTCAGGGCTATATGACACGAGCCGAAATCACGCTTTCCATGATCGGGCTGATTGATCCGGCAAGCGAAGCGCCTCCCGAGCGACCAAAACCGGACCGCAAGCCGCCGGGTCTGGCGGACATTCTCACGTTTGTTCAAATGAAGTTCCGTGCCCGCTCCAAAGCCGAACGCGACCTAAGGCGCGCGCTTTCGCTCAGCAAATCCCCCCTTGGCCCGTATGTTGCACGGTGTCACATCGGCCTCGGTCTGATCGCGGCCTCCCGGAAACGAAACACCGAGGCGCGCGAACATCTTGAACGCGGTCTGAAAACAATCGAAGGCGAAGACTTCGCGATCATCGAAAATCGCGCCCAACAAGCCTTGGCCAAACTCAGCTAAGCCCGTCAGCCGACCGCCGAGGCATCAAACTTCGGCAAATCGTCCGACACTGACAACCAAGGCACCCGCTCGGCCCAATGATAATGCGCCTCTGGACGAAAAGCTGCCGGATCGTCTAGTGAGGCTGCGTAAAGATGCGTCTCTTCCGGCCAACGCGCAGATTGATAGAACATCTGCGCACCACAACTCGGGCAAAATCCGCGCTCCACCCCATGCGAAGACGAAAGCCGGGCGACCGCACCCGCCCAGGCAACCCCCTCACGCCGCACGCCAAAAAAACTCGTCACCGGAGACGACGAAGCCCGCCTGCAACTTTCGCAATGACAATGACCCGCCCAAAGCACCGAGCCAGCCGCAACCCAAGTCACACCACCACACAGGCACCGTCCCCTCAATTCATCCATGTTGCGCCTCCTTCACACCCCCTTCCCCCTACGGCAAGCTCTCGCTAAATTAAATCAAACTGCCCTTCGTCTGTTTCGAAATATCCCGGGGGGCCAACCAAAGGGCGGCGGGGGCAGCGCCCCCTCAACGCAACGAATGCGGAGCAAAACGGTGAACAAACGCGACTACAGCCTGCTTGGCCCCGACGGGCCACGCGCCGTGGAAACCGGACTTTCTGCTGCCGAGTGGTATCACAGCGATATCCCCCGCGCCGAAATGAAAGCCTTGATGAAGCGCAGCGACCAGCCAGCGATCCGCGACACGGCAATCTGGTTCGCCGCCCTCGCCATAACCGCAGGGATGGGCATCTATCTTTGGCCGTCGTGGTGGTCCGCCCCGTTCTGGCTGGCCTACGGTGTGCTCTACGGCTCGGCGTCCGACGCCCGCTGGCACGAATGCGGCCACGGCACGGCCTTCAAAACAGGCTGGATGAACGACGCCGTCTACAACATCGCCTGCTTCATGATCATTCGAAACCCAACCTCCTGGCGCTGGAGCCATGCGCGCCACCACACCGACACCATCATCGTCGGCCGAGATCCCGAAATTGCCGCCATGCGCCCGCCCGCGGCGCTGCAAATGGCGCTCAACGTCTTCGGCATACCTGACGCATACTACGGCCTGAAACGCTTGTTCCTGAACGCCTCTGGCAAACTCGACCCGGAAGAAGCAACCTTCGTACCCGAACACGAAGCCCCCAAAGTCATCCGCACCGCACGCATCTGGGTCGCAATCTATGCCGCGACACTGATAGCAGCCCTCGCCACGTGGTCCATACTGCCCTTTATGGTGATCGGTCTGCCCCGGCTTTACGGCGCATGGCATTTCATCATGACCGGTTACCTCCAACACGGCGGACTAGCGGACAATGTGCTGGATCACCGGTTGAACAGCCGGACGGTCTATATGAACCCGGTCTCACGCTTCATCTATCTCAATATGAACTACCACGTCGAACACCACATGTTCCCGATGGTGCCCTATCACCGGCTGCCCGAATTGCACGAGAAGATCAAACACGATCTCCCCGAACCGTCACCCTCCATTCTCGCAGCCTACCGCGAAGTGCTCCCCGCCCTCTGGCGCCAATTGCGGAACGAAGACTACTATGTCCGACGGGAATTGCCCGCCACAGCACGCCCCTACCGCGAAGATTTCCACGCAGAGGCGCTTGGCACACCGGCCGAGTGATCGCTCACTTCGGCCCGTGCCAGTCAATCGGGCAGATCTCGGCGGAACGCCCGTCGAAATCCCAGACCCGCCCAAAGGCGCGGACCCGGCCCTTGGTGGCGGTGGCGACAGTAATATCCGGACCCATCCAGTACTCGGTATTGGTCACAACAATGTCCTGACCTTTGTGGCCCTCAACCGGCACAACCTCGCCCTGAATTTTCTTACCGACCATCAGACGGCGCTTGTTTCCGTCGTTTTCGTAACTCACCTCGGCCCGTTCGGCCCCAAGAAACTCGCTGACGAGGATACTAAACAACCCAGTCGTGCCCCGCGCCGCACCACTGAAAATTGCCAACAACGCGTCATAGGCCGCATCGCTCGCCCGGTCATCAATGAAGGCCGCAACGCGCCAGTTGCCGCGCGCCATGATACCCGGAATTTCCAGCAACAGCCCCACATTCAACCCCGACAGATCGGTGTCGCCATAACTGCCCTCGTCAATCCGCACACCGGACCATGCCTGACAATGACCCTCGGTCGGCGGATGCTTTCCAAGACTGACAACACAAGGGCAAAAGACAGTGCAATTGCAGTTCAGGATCAACTCGCCTTTCAGCGTCCAGGGGATTGTTCCAGTGTCGAGCGGCATGGCATGCCTCCTTGTTCAATATGCTAGGCTGAGCGCGGATAACCCGATCAGCCCCCAGCCCAGCGGGCGTGTGATTATGCGCCCAATGTCGGGCAATTTCTCCAGTGTCATCAATATCATAGCCAACCCCATGAAGGCCAAATTCATGGTTCCACCCACGAAAGCCAGCAGCATCAGCGCCCAGCAACACCCAAGACAATCAAGACCCAGCCGAAACCCGTTGCGCCAGGCACCCTCGTCCCAATGCGCCATAAAAAATGTCAGCGGCGCGCGGCAGCGGGAAAGACAGGCCTCTTTCAACGGGCTGAACTGATAAACCCCAGCTCCTGCCAGCAAAGCCACTGTCAGAAACGCAGATTGACTTTGACCAAATGTCCCAATCAGCCCGGAATGAAAAAGCGCCACCTGCGCGCCACCTGCGACAATCGAAAAGCCAAGCCAGACAGCGGTGTACCCTGCCACAAGGCTGCCAAGTCGGGTCCCGGCGACATGTCCCAGATCCTCATAGGTCTGAAAGGCCGGAAACGCGGTCGGCGCCATCATCGCAAAGCTCATCAGCGCCCACATCGCAACCGCACCCCACAGACCCGCCGTGCCCGGCGTCACCCCACAAATCGCCGCGATCAGATCAGCACCATAGATGCCTTCCATCGCGCGCAACTCAGTGGGTACAGCCATGACAAAAAGCACCGCCCAGCCTAACACAAGGGCCGCAAAAAGCGCCAACCACTGCCCGCGCAGCACGGCCCTGATCTGCAAAGTGCTCACCATCCGGCTCCTTTCAGAATCAGAAATGCCAGACAACCGAAGGCGTGACAAACGCGAATGCTCACGGCCACCGTTTTCACAGACCCCAAGGCGCGCGCCTTGCCCCAATCTCTACGCCCACGGCTTTACTTTCCAAAAATACGCATTGCACCAACGTTGCTTGCCCGTCCCCGCCGATATGTGCGATTTTGACCCGACCAGAAGGAACCCACGTCAATGCCTCACAAGCTCGCCATAGTCGGCGTCGGCAAGATCGCCCGCGACCAGCACATCCCGGCAATCAACGCCAATCCTGACCTCGTGCTGGCTGCGACCGCCAGCCGCAATCCTGACGCGACGGTGGATGGCGTCCCGGCCTATGCCTCGCTAGAGGCTCTTCTGAAGGCCCATCCCGGCATCCCCTGCATCTCGCTCTGCACCCCGCCACAAGCGCGCTACATTGATGGCCGTTTGGCACTGGAAGCCGGGCGGCACGTCATGCTGGAAAAACCTCCCGGAGCCACGCTCAGCGAAGTCCATGACCTCGAGGCATTGGCCGCAGCCAAAGGCCTGACGCTTTTCGCCACCTGGCATTCCCGCGAAGCCATGGCCGTCGACGCCGCCCGCGACTGGCTCAAAACCCGGCGCTTGCTCAATATGCAGATCGACTGGAAAGAAGACGTGCGCCACTGGCATCCCGGTCAGGATTGGATTTGGGAAGCCGGGGGCCTCGGCGTTTTCGATCCCGGCATCAACGCTTTGTCGGTGATGACAGCCATCCTGCCCGACCCGGTACATCTGACATCTGCCCAGCTTCATTTCCCGGAAAACCGAGACACACCCATCGCCGCGAAACTGGCGTTTCACCACGCGGGCGGGGCAAAGATTGCCGCCGAATTCGACTGGTTGGAACAAGGCCCACCCACCTGGACCATAACCATGGAAACCGATGACGGCAGAGCTATGCTAACCGAAGGCGGGGCGCGGTTCGCGGTAGATGGCACCGAACAAGTCGCAGGCGAAGATCAGGAATATCCCCGTCTTTACAAGCGCTTCACTGAACTTCTAGAACGGAAGGCAAGCGAAGTCGACATCCGCCCAATGCGCCACGTGGCAGATGCTTTCACCTTGGGAAAACGCGTCGTGGTCGACCGGTTCGACTGGTGACCTCGCAACTCGTGCCTATAAGAAATCGTGTCGCGCGGCACGCGCGTCCGCAGGGTCAGAGCAGCTCGCGATGCACGCCTGTGGGGGCAAGCGTGTGGCCACCCGCAACCTTGCTTTCGGCGCTGTAGTTAAACCAAAACCGCTCCGTCGCGGTGTCCCTAATGCGTACCCCTTCGGGAAGCTCCATCGTGGCAATTCGCGCCCGCGTGCAAGCGTTGGCCAACACTCTCTCCATCGCCTCTGCGGCCAGCCATCCCCCCAGATATGTCAAACGCCCCGCGCCCATCATAACAGGCGTGCCATCCTCCAAGGCCCCGCGCACTTCTGCGTCGCCTTCCAGAACCTCGCGATACCCGACCACAGATCCGCCATCCTTCAACGGCATCTCAAACCCCGGCCGCAGACTTTCCACCCGCGCCACGGTCACGTCCAGCCCCGGCATTGCGGGCGGCAGCGGCACCGGCGTGCTCATATCCGCAGTCCGCGCCCCAAAGCGCGGCCCGATCAGCACCTCGGCATCGCTGGCAGCCAACGCCTTTTTCAAAGCGGGATCTGCGATCATCAAACCGGGTGCAAGGATCAGCTTATAGCCCTCCAGCACTTGCGGCTGCGGCGGGATAACATCGACCGAAAGCCCCAGACGCCGCAGCCCGCGATAGGTCTCGAAC
This sequence comes from uncultured Alphaproteobacteria bacterium, assembly GCA_963841595.1. Taxonomy (GTDB): domain Bacteria; phylum Pseudomonadota; class Alphaproteobacteria; order Rhodobacterales; family Rhodobacteraceae; genus CAWJDD01. The sequence continues at coordinate 176,915 of CAWJDD010000006.1, forward strand.
ACCAGCTGGAAATAGCTCAGATCGCGGCCATGCGGCTGTATCGACCACGCCCAATCCGAGGCATAGTCAAAGATCAGCGCCACTTCAGCTTTCTGCGCTTCAGCCAAAGGAGCATCGGCGATCTCAGCCGCAACGGCCTGCGCCTCGGCAAAGGCCGGGGCTTCCGCACTGTCAGGGCGCAACAGCCCAGCATGCATCTGCTCTTGCGCCATCGGCGCTTGCCGCCAGCGGAAATAGCACACTGCCTCGGCCCCATGCGCAAAAGCCTCCCACGACCAAAGCCGCACCATGCCCGGCAAAGGATCGGGGTTGAACGGCGCCCAGTTCACCGGCCCCGGTTGTTGCTCCATGATCCAAAGCCGCCCCTGCCCAACCGCCCTGTACAGATCATGGTGAAACGCCTGAAAATCCGGATCGCCCTGCCGCGCATAGGCCATTTTATGGGCATCACCGTCCAGCGAGCGATCTTCCAGAAACCCCAGCGGATAGCTGTCCCAACTGGCGATATCCAGATCGGTCCCAACGTCAAAATGATCGAAATCTGTTATTCTTCCCATATAGTTATGGGCAATCGGCGCATCAGAATGGGCGCGAATAATATCGACCTGCAACCGGTTAAAAGCCACCACCTGATCCGAGGAAAACCGCCGGAACGCCATTGTGTGCGCCGGGTTGGGTTCGGTCACGGTCAGGTTGGGCAAATCGATCTGGTCAAAGTCATCATAATCCATCGACCAGAAGACATTGCCCCAAGCCGCGTTCAGCACCGATACATCGTTGTACCGGCGACGCAACCAAGTGCGAAACGCGCCCTCGGCCGCTTTGCTGTAGGATATCACCGTATCATGGCAGCCGTATTCATTGTCCGTCTGCCAAGCTTCAACCCGGTCGCCGTAGCGTTTCGCCAGCTCGGTAACGATCCGTGCGCATTCGCCTTTATAGCCTTCATGGCTGAAGCAATAATGCCGCCGCGAGCCGAATTTGCGCGGGTGTCCATCCGCGTCCACCGCCAGCATGTCGGGCAGTTTGTCGACCATCCAGCGGGGCGGCGTGGCCGTGGGCGTGCCAAGCACAACCTTCAGGCCCGCGCCGTGCAAAATGCCAATCGCCTCATCCAGCCAGCCAAAGTCATACGCCCCTTCGCGGGGTTCCAACCGCGACCACGCAAATTCGCCAATCCGCACCCATGTCAGGCCCAGTTCAGCCATGCGGCGGGCGTCGTCTTCCCAGACATCACGCGACCAGTGTTCCGGATAATAACAGGTGCCCAAAGTACGCGGATAGCTGGTCACAGACGCTTTCCTTCCAGAACCCACATCGTTTCGGGAAAGCTCCATGGCAGGGTCAGACCTTGGGTCATCAGATAAGCCCCGCTGACCGTGATCGTGCTCGAATTTCAGCGCAGGAGACCCGCGCGACAGATGCCCCACGTCTTCACGGTTCAAAAGTTGCACCTGATACATCGCGTCAGGCGATACCCGCGTCAGCCGCAATGGCCGGGGCGCGATCTGGGCCGAAGTCCGCGCTTTGCCGGCAAAAACCACAAAGCGCGCGCCATCATCCGCCAGATGTTGTTCGGCAATCACCGCCGGGTCAGAGCTGTCCAATCGCAGAATGTCGGCTTTGATCAGCCAATGCCGGTTCGATTTCCACCAGCTTGTGACCTGCCGTAGAACCTCGGCCTCTTCCTCAGTCAACTCGCGGGGGTCCATCTCGAAGCCCATATGCCGCTGGGCGGCGACCCAAGCGCGGAACCGGATATCAAGAATACGGCCCGAGGTATGGCAACGGCGTGGCCCCACATGACTGCCCGTCACCGCCATCGGCAGAAAGAGCGAGGCATTGTGCTGGATATGCAGCCGCTCCAACGCGTCGTTGCTGTCAGACAGCCAGACCCGGTGCGTGCGGCCAAGAATACCAAAGTCGATCCGCCCACCGCCCGACGCACAGCTTTCGACTTCCACATCGGGGTAAGCCGCCCGCAAGCGATCTAACAGAGCATAAGTCCCACGGGTCTGGCTGGCATCCGGCATCGGCAGAACGCGGTTGTGATCCCATTTGATGTACTCAATGTCATAAGCCGACAGGATCGACCCGATCCGCTCAAACAGATAATCCTGCACTTGCCGCAACGCCATATTGATGGCCTGCTGATGGCGTCCGGGGATCTGATCTTCAGCCCCCAGCGCCCAATCGGGATGAGCTCGGAAGGCGTTTGAATTCGGGTTGATCATCTCGGGCTCGAACCACAGGCCAAAGCTCATACCCAGTGATTTAATGTGATCTATCAAAGGAGTAAGCCCGTCCGGGTACTTACGCGGGTCAACCTCCCAATCCGCCAGATGCACTGGTGTCGTCGTCGCGCTGACCGAACCAACCGTCATCCAGAACGAACCTCTCGGCCCCCAAATCAGCAGCGCGGGTGGCAATGTCTTTCAACTCGTCGATCTTGTGATCGAAATAGATCGCTTCCCAGCAATTGTAATGCACAGGGCGCGGCCGGTCCGGGTCAGGGAACTGCACCACGCGGTCGCGCAGATGACGCTGAAACGCCACGGCGCACCCGTTCAAACCGTCGTCGGAATAGACGGCGTAAAGCTTGCCGGTCTCGAAACTCGGTGCGCGGTTCAGGCTCAAGCCGCGCCGCGTGCCCAAACTGAATCTGGCGCCGCCCGTCCGGCAATTCCTCGGCCACCATGCGGTGCCCGCCCGACCAGCCATAATGGAACGCATAAGCCTCGCCCCGCGCATTCGTGGCCCCACGGCAGGGCACAATCAGGCCCGGAAAATGCTCGTGCCCCGTCCGGCCCGTGCGGTTTTCGCGATAGCGGATACCCGGCGACCAAGGCGTGCGGTTCATCTGGAATTCGCCGCACCAGCGCCCGGCAAAATCAATCATTTCATCCGAAAACTGCGGAGCCGGAAAGACAGGGGCCGACAGCCAGTGCAGATGCATGGGCCGGGTCGCGGTCAGCGCCGCACTTGCTTCAATGATATGCGTTGCGGGGTCGATGGCAAACCGCGCAGCATAGGACAGAACCTTGTCCTGATCCTCATAGTGCAGCACCAGATTGTCTTTTCGGACCTCGGCCGTGACGAAACAGAACTTGGGCAAATAGGGCGTGCCATCACCGTCCCGCAAGATCAAACCAGGCTGGCCGGGGAAGGTGCGCGTCGCCTCGGGGCAGATCGAAATCTCGGGGTTGGCATCCAACATGCCCCCCGTCACATCAATCGCGTAAGCCGCGAAAAGCGTTGCCAGATCCTCGTCATCAGGAAGCCGCGCGCCCCAATAGACCACCTCGGCCAGACGGCTGCGCTCGGCGGCCAGAACAAGGGTCTGGCGCCCGTCATCCAGACGCCAGGTCTGGATCATTTTACGGCACCCAAAGTCAGACCAGCAATAAAGTGACGTTGCATCAGGAAGAACATCAGCACCGGCGGGATCGCCGCCATCAGTGACGCCGCCGAAACCAGATGCCAGTTGTTCACGAACTGCCCGTTCAACGCGCGCACTCCTGCTGTGATCGGCTTGGCACTTTCGCCCTGCGTCAACACATTGGCCCAGAAGAAGTCATTCCAGACGAAGGTGAAGATCAGAACCGACAGAGCTGCGATAGCGGGCCGGACCAGTGGCAGCACGACGTACCAGAAGATCTTCCACTCGGCCACGCCTTCGATCCGCGCAGACTCGATCAGATCAAACGGCAGCGCCTTGATAAAGTTGCGCATAAACAGCGTGCAGAACCCGGTCTGGAATGCCGCATGAAACAGAAACTGTCCGGCAATCGTGTCGTAAAGGCCCGTTTGCACGCTCATATCGCGGACCGGCACCATCAGGATCTGAAACGGAATGAAATTGCCCGCGACAAACAAAAAGAACAGCGGCACAGCCACCTTGAACTTGTAAATCGCCAGCGCATACCCCGCGAGGCAGGCAAGTGTGACCGAGATAAGCATCGACGGCACCGTGATCAGCACCGAGTTCAGCATATAGGTCGCCGCATTGGATTGGGTGAAGACGGCAACATAATTGTCAATCATCTGGAAATCAGACGGCCAGCCAAAGATATTGCCCGAATTGATATCCGCCGCCCCTCGGATCGATGTGACGAAGATCGCCAGCAGCGGCAACAGCCAGATAAACAAGGCGACCGGCAGAAAGGCCTGATAGGCAAAACGCGCCGGTGCTGTGGATTTTTCTATGGGTCTGGGAAACATCTCAGCGGCTCCCTTTTTCGTCTTGGTACATGCGCCACAGGAAATAGCTGATATAGACCAGCATGATCAGGAACAGCACAGTCGCCACCGCCGATCCATAGCCGTACCTTTCGCCGTATTCGCTGATCGCAACCTCGTACATGTAATAGGCCAGCACGTTGGTCGACCCGAACGGCCCGCCTTGGGTCATGATGGCGATCATGTCGAAACTTCGAAGTGCGCCGATGACGGTCACCACGACGGCAATGAACGTCGCAGGCCGCAATTGCGGCAGCACCACGTACCACAGCATCTTCCAGCCCTTGGCCCCGTCCAGTCGCGCGGCTTCGATCTGATCGGCGGCGACGTTGTTCAGGCCCGTAAGATACAGGATCATGCAATAAGCGATCTGAGGCCAAAGCCCGGCAAAGATAATGCCATAGGTCGCCCATTTCGGGCTGGACAGAATATCGGGTGCAGGCCGCGAGCATTTGAACGTCACGTTGCCCAGAATATTCAAAGTCTCTTCGCAGAAGACCGCTTTCCACAGGCTGCCGACAACACCGAAATCGGGGTTGTAGAACCAGCCAAAGATCAGGCCAACAACGACTTGGCTGATGACAAAAGGGAAGAAAAACATCGACTTGTAAAACCGCATTCCCGTCACGGTCTGGTTCAGGAACAACGCGATAAACAGGCCAACCGGCACGGCCAGCATATAAAGCACCAGCCACAGCACGTTGTTCTTAAGCGAAGTCCAGAAATTCGGATCGCCCCAGAGTTTCACATAATTCGCAAAGCCCACCCAGGTGGCGGTTGAACTGCCATCAGGCGCATAAAGCCCGTTCCATTCATAGAAACTGAGCGAGATCGATTTAAAAATCGGGATAACCACGTAAATGCTGAAGAACACCAGTGCCGGGAACATAAAGAACCACGGTGCAACGCTCAGCTTGTTGCGCGTCATCCAGCTGGCTTCGGTTCGGTTTGGTGAAGCGTCGCTCATCCTGTCCCTATCCGTTCTTTTCTGATTGGCTGGCAAACAATGCCCCGACCGCGTCGCGCGCCAACTTACCTTGACCCAATCGTTCCATCATCTCTACGTATTCGATATCTTTGGCCGCCCGCAGCGTATGTCCGTTAAGTTCCAGAAAATTCACCGCAATCATGAATGCCGTTCGCTTGTTGCCATCGACGAACGGATGGTTGCGTGAAACACCTTCGGCGTAACTGGCTGCAAGCAGGAATATATCGGTTTCACCATAGGCATGCAGGTTCTGCGGTCTTGCCAAAGCCGACTCCAATAGTGCGGCGTCGCGAAGACCGTGCGAGCCTCCGCCAACTTCGATAACCCCGATGTGCAAAGCATCAACTTCCACCCTGGAAATCCAGACTGGCGCACTCACCTTTTGGCCAGTTCCATGATGGTCTCACGATGCGTTGCAAGCGTCCGTTTAATACGCTCTTCGACTTCCGGCGTGACCCCGTTTTCCGTATCCGTCAGCCGGCGATACTCGTCAGCAGACATAAGAACGAGCCGGTCGCGCTGATGGCTTGTGATGATAACGGGCTCACTCATCGCAGCATCACTGTATGTGCCAATGTTGTTCTTGAACTCGGTCGCAGTCACTCGGGCCATAACCTTCTCCTTTTCTTAAGATTATGTCCAAATTGTCCAATTTGTCCACATCGAGCAGAGAATGATGGTCGCCCAATACAGGGCACCCACTCTGTCATCTTACTTATAAACGTCGGCCTGAACTTCATCGAGGCGCTCAAGCACTTCCATCTTGGTTGAAGTGTCCAGCATGAACTTCTGGAACCCTTCCATGCCCGCCTTGGCCATTTCAGCCGGTGCGTCACGGTCATAGAATTGCGCAAGACCGGTGGCCGCGTTCAGCAGGGCAAAGCCTTCCTGAATGAACTTGTCATCCGAGATTTCAGCTTTCGAGTTAATCGGAAGCTGACCAATGGTCTTGTTCCACTCGGTCTGAACATCAGGACGTGCCACAAACGCAAGGAACTTCTTGGCGTCTTCCTTGTTCTTGGCATTGACCGGAATAAAGAACGCATCTGCAGGGGCTTCTTCAGCCGGAGCAATCGCAGGATCGATCGTCGGGAATGGCATAAAGTCGATCTGGTCTTCGGTCAGACCGGCTTCCTTGTAACCATCAACCGAAAAGTTGCCCATGACGTACATCGCAGCATCGCCATTTGCGAAAGGTGCAATAGCATCCTGCCAGCTCATCGAGGCGTGGTTATCGACAAAACCACACTCGTTGATCAGCTGCTCCCAGTTGTCAAAAGTCTGCACGATCCGCGGGTCGGTGTACTTGATCTCGCCAGCCGTCAGTGCATTGTGCACGTCATAGCCGTTGGTGCGGAGGTTAATATAGTCGAACACACCAGCGGCAGTCCAAAGGAACTTGGTGCCGATGGTGAACGGCGTCACACCGTTTTCCTTCATCTTCGCACATGCACCCAGAAGCTCGTCCCATGTCTGGGGCTCTTCCAGCTCAAGAAGGGCAAAGATGTCTTTCCGGTAATAGATGCCCCACTGGTAATACGAGTATGGCACGCCCCAGATCTTACCATCGCGCGACATGGTTGCCTTAATGGCGGCAAGGTCTTCGTTAAAACCGTTCGCTTCCCAAACGTCATCGACCGGCTCGAAAAGGCCTGCGTCCACAAAGGGCGCCATCCGGTTGCCCGGGTACCAGGATGTCACGTCCGGCGCGTCAGCCGTCAGAAAGTTCCGGATCGCCGTCTTATGCGCTTCGCGGTCATTATTGTTGACGATGACATTGATGTCCGGATTCTCAGCTTTGAATTTCTCAACAGCTGCGTCAAAGCCCGCCTTCGGGCCCGGGTTCAGGTCATCGAAGTTAATGACCAGATCAGCAGCCATGGCCGTGGTCGACATCAATGCGCCGGCGGTGACAGCAGCCAACGACAATTTGATTGTGCGGAACATTGGTTTCCTCCCTAAGGTTCCCTTGATGATGGTTCCATATAATGAAACCGAATACCAAATATTGAAAATGGTGCCGGTTGCAGTTATAGAAGTCAACAGTTTCGTGCCACCAGAGTAGCGGGATTGCAGAGGAGGAGAAATGGCCAACGCGCCATCTTCAGGCGACGGCACAGTCGGCAAAGCACTGGAAGTGCTGGATGCTGTCGCAGCCTATGAGCGGCCGGTAAAATTCACTGAACTCCTTGAGAACTCACAATTTCCCAAGGCGACGCTCTATCGTTTCCTGCAAACGCTGACAAACCAGAACTTTCTCAGCCACGACCCCGACAGCGGCAGCTATACACTGGGCTTGCGCCTTATCAGGCTGGCCCATACCGCATGGGAACACGCCTCCTTGGCGCCCATTGCCCGACCTTACGTCGAAAAACTGGCAGCAGAGGCCGGCGAAAGCGTTCATCTGGCTCAGATGGACAACGGTCAGGTCATCTTTGTCGAGAAACTGAAGGCAACGGACCGATTCGAAACACTCGCTCGGGTTGGACAGGTTGCACCCGCCTATTGCACCGGTGTCGGCAAAGCGATGCTGGCTTTCATCGCGCCCAAACGACTGGATATCGTGCTGAAACAGCAATCCTTCTATCCCTATACCAAGGCAACCCATGTCACTCCCAAAAGCTTGATGGCCGAATTGCCGACCATTCGCCGCGATGGGATCGCCTTTGACCGCGAAGAGCACGAAGAAGGTATTGTCTCGATTGCCGCCCCGATCTTTATTTCGAACGGACGTGTGATCGGAGCCCTTTCCGTGGCCTCGTCGACCGCCCGTTATGACCTTAAAGGCCTCGAAGCTTTTCGTGCTGGCCTTCTCGATACCGCCGAAAAAATCGGCCACCAGGCCTCGTCCTGGCATTCCCCTGGATAATTGCGGAAGGACTATTCATGTCAGGCGTTACTCTCAAATCGGTCGTCAAAAGGTACGGCAAGGTTCAGGTCATCCACGGCGTCGATCTTGATATTCAGGATGGCGAATTCTGCGTGTTCGTGGGCCCCTCGGGATGCGGCAAGTCCACGCTTCTACGCATGATCGCAGGTCTGGAAGAAACCACGGACGGCCGGATCGACATCGGAACCCGAGAGGTAACCCACATCGACCCCGCCGAACGCGGCGTGGCAATGGTGTTCCAAACCTACGCGCTTTATCCGCACATGACGGTTGAAGAAAACATGGGCTTCGGCCTGAAAATGAACGGCCATCCCAAGGACGAGATCAAGAAGAAAGTCTCCGAAGCAAGTAAGGTCCTGAAACTTGACGACTACCTTGCCCGCAAGCCAGCAGCCCTCTCCGGGGGCCAGCGTCAGCGCGTCGCCATTGGCCGGTCGATCGTGCGGGGGCCGGAGGTTTTCCTTTTCGATGAACCACTGTCGAACCTCGATGCCGAGTTGCGCGTCGATATGCGGGTCGAGATCAGCCGCCTTCACAAGGAACTCGGCACCACCATGGTCTACGTCACCCATGATCAGGTCGAAGCAATGACACTGGCCGACAAGATAGTGGTGCTGCGAGCAGGCGTGATCGAACAAGTCGGCGCCCCAATGGAACTGTACCGCGATCCGGATAACAAATTCGTAGCAGGCTTCATTGGATCACCTTCGATGAATTTCCTGAGTGGCGAAGTCGTGGACGGCGGTGTCAAAGTTCCGGGCCTCGGAGAAGAAGTCATCCCGGCAAGCGTCGCCCTGCCATCGCGGGGCAGCGCGGTGACAGTGGGCCTGCGCCCGCAAGAAACAACACTCACTCACGCACCCTCCACCTTGAAGGTCGATCTTACCGAACAACTGGGCGGCGTAGCATATGAATACCTTTCCACACCAACGGGTGAGGCCCTGGTGGTGGAAAGCAAAGGCGACGATGCTGTTGCCGCCGGGACCGAAGTGAAGGTCGGCTTCGATCCATCCCGCGTGTTGTTCTTTGACGCTGAAAGCGAAGCACGACTGCGTTGAATTACATTTTGCGCCGGCTTTCAGCCAACACAGGCGGGGGCGCTGCCCCCGCACCCCCGGCGTATTTCAGGCAAAATGAAATGACAATTTAAATCAAATTTGCGCTTCATTTTGCTAAAAATACGCAATTCAACCTTTGAGCATCGTGAAGAGCCGTTCAGGCGCGGGGCGTAGCAAGGCTCTCCCTGAGGCAAACTTCCGTCCGCAACTCGCGACTTTCCGCGGCCTGCCCCCGAACCATCGCAACCAAGGCATGTGCCGCCGCTTCGCCCATAGCGCGATGAGGAACACGTACGGTCGTCAGCCCCGGCGTCACAAGTTCGGCCAAGGCGATATCGTCAAACCCAATCACCGAAATGTCGTTGGGGACGGCATAGCCCAAATCCACAGCACGGCGGATCGCACCCGCGGCAAGCACATCGTTGCCGCCGACCAACAGCGTCATATCCGGCAGCCGGGCGACCAAGCGCTCAAACGCGTCCCCCGCTTGAGGCAACCCGAATTCTGTTTCTTCGATGATAAGGTCCTCAACGGCAAGATCTGCATCGTTCATTGCCGCCTGCACCCCCGCCACCCGGGCGCGGGCACGATCATTGCCTGCCTGACGCGCCGAGATCATGCCGATCCGGCGATGCCCAAGTGCGATCGCTTTCCCGACCAGCCCGGCCATCGCCGCTTTGCTGTCAAAACCGATGCACACATGTTTGGACAGCGGATCAAAGGCCCAGGCAACAAGGACCGGAATTTCCTGATCATCGAGAAACTGGAACACTGAGGCATCACGGTCGAATCCAATGACCAAAATCGCATCCGCGCCCCGCGCCACAAGATTGCGGATACCCTCGGCCTCAAGATCAGCGTCATAGGACGAAAACGCAATGAGCAACGAAAAGCCCTCGGCCTGAAGCGCCTCCTGAAACGCCTGAATGCCCTCGGCGAAGATCGCATTCTTCATCGTCGGAATGATCGCACCGATGGTCTGCGTGCGCCGCGCCGCCAAAGCGCGGGCATTAAAATTCGGCGCATAGCGCAGCGCCTTAACCGCCGCCATGACCCGTTCGCGGGTTTGCTTTACGACCTTATTGGGTTCGTTCAGGCAACGCGAAACGGTCGCTGTCGACACCTCTGCCAATCGCGCAACATCTTCCAGCTTAGGCGCTTTTCTGGCCATTTTCACTGCATGTCCACCAATCGATAAAACCCTTGTACAATGAAATGTAAGCGCTTACAAACGCGCAATCTCAACGAGGGGGATTCTATGCCGGTCGAATATCTCAAGAAGGCCACGTTGACGTCGAAATCCGACGCATCTGACGTGCATCAAACGGTCAAAGCCATCCTTTCCGACATCGAAACTGGTGGTGACGCCAAGGCGATGGAATATGCCGCCAAGTTCGACCGCTACGAAGGTAACGTGATCCTGACGCAGGCCGATATCGACGCTGCATCGGCACAGGTCTCGGATCAGCTGAAAGCCGACATCCGCTTTGCCGCCGACAATGTCCGCCGCTTTGCCGAAGCACAGCGCGCCACGCTGATCGACACGCAAGTTGAAATTGTCCCCGGCCTGATCGCCGGTCAGAAAACCATCCCCGTCAATGCCGCCGGATGTTATGTCCCGGGCGGTCGGTACAGCCATATCGCCAGCGCGATCATGACGGTCACCACGGCCAAGGTCGCAGGCTGCAGCCACATCGTTGCCTGCTCGCCACCCCGTCCCGGCGTCGGCATCAACCCGGCCATCGTCTATGCTGCGCACCTTTGTGGTGCCGATACCATCCTTGCGATGGGCGGTGTGCAAGGCGTTGCCGCAATGACCTATGGACTGTTCGGCCTGCCCAAGGCCAACATCCTTGTGGGCCCCGGCAACCAGTTCGTAGCCGAAGCCAAGCGCATCTTGTTTGGGCAAGTCGGTATCGACATGATCGCAGGACCAACCGACAGTCTGATCCTTGCCGATGAAACCGCCGACGCCGACATTGTCGCCGCTGATCTGGTGGGCCAGGCCGAGCATGGATACAACTCGCCGGTCTGGCTGGTCACCAACAATCGTCAGCTGGCTGAGAAAGTCATGGGACTTGTCCCCGGCCTGATCGACGCCCTGCCCGAGGTAAACCGCGAGAACGCCACCGCCGCATGGCGCGACTATGCCGAGGTGATCCTGTGTGCTGACCGCGAAGAAATGGCCTCCACATCAGACAGTTACGCGCCCGAGCATCTGACGGTGCAAGCCCAAGACCTCGATTGGTGGTTGGGCCGACTGACCTGCTATGGCTCGCTGTTTCTTGGCGAAGAAACCACCGTGGCGTTCGGTGACAAGGCGTCGGGCACCAACCACGTTCTGCCAACCGGCGGGGCCGCATCCTATACCGGCGGTCTTTCCGTCCACAAATTCATGAAGATTGTGACATGGCAGCGCGCAACCCGCGATGGATCGCGCCCTGTGGCCGAAGCAACCGCCCGCATTTCGCGGCTTGAGGGTATGGAAGGCCACGCACGAACAGCGGATGTACGGCTTGCCAAGTATTTCCCCGGTGTAAATTTCGATCTCTCCGCCGATGGCTGAGTCCGCAGGTATTGGAGAGTTGGGCCGCATCTGGTCTTTGGAAGGTGATCAGGACCGCAGTGTCGGGCACTTTGTGGCCCGTTATGATGCAGGTCAGGTGAGGAACAGCACCAGCACACCTTTCAGGGAGGAGGATCAGATGCGGCCATTTGAAAAGGAAGTTACGCTATGAAGGCTCTTGTCTATACCGGCCCGGAAGCACTGGAATACCGCAGCGTTCCCGATCCCACACCCGGCGCAGATGACGCGCTGATCCGGATCGAGCGTGTCGGCATATGCGGCTCGGACATGCACGCCTTTCTTGGGCACGATGAACGCCGCCCTGCCCCGCTGATCCTTGGCCACGAAGCTTGCGGGATCATCACCGAGGGCGCCGATGCCGGCCAGCGCGTGACGATCAATCCTCTCGTTGCTTGCGGCACTTGCAAAGCCTGCCTTCAAGGGCGCGAAAACATCTGCCCAAATCGCCAGATCATTTCGCTTCCGCCGCGCGAAGGGGCCTTTGCCGAGCAACTTTCCATGCCGCGCACGAACCTTGTTGCCGTGCCTGACGGTGTTGACCCCGCGAAAGCCGCCCTTGCCGAACCTATCGCCTGCGGCTGGCATGCCGTGCGTCTTGGAATTCAGGCACTTGGCACAACTGACGCCAAAGCCCTGGTGCTTGGCGGCGGCGCCATCGGTCTGGGTGCCGCCCTTTCACTCAAGGCGCAGGGCGTCTCGGACATCACTGTGATCGAACCAAATGGCGTGCGCCGCGCCTTCCTGAACGAGCATTGCGATCAGAACGCACTGGATGCGCTGGACGAAATCAACGCTTATGACATCGTCATCGACGGCGTGGGTTATGCCGCCACGCGGGAAACCGCTTCTGCCGCTGTCACCCCCGGCGGCGTGATCATGCACATCGGTCTGGGCGAGGCTTCGGGTGGCCTCGATATCCGCCGCATGACGCTGCAGGAAATCACCTTCATCGGCACCTATACCTATACGCCCCAAGATTTCCGCGACACGGCACAAGCCATCTTTGACGGCAGCCTTGGCGCGTTGGACTGGACCGAAAGCCGCCCGCTTGCCGATGGCGCAAAAGCCTTTGCCGACATCCGCGCAGGCGCTGTCGCCGCCCCGAAAATCGTCCTCGTTCCCGAAGGAGCAGATCAGTGAACATAGACCAGAAGATCGACGCAAGACCTCGTCAACGCAAACGTCAGTTTCGTCACGACCGTCCCGTGCAAGCAACTTGCAGGCGTGATCGAAGAAATCGACCAAAGTCCTGATATATATCACATTCCTTCCAACAAGGAAGACGAAGGCATGGGGCTTTGCGCCGGTGCTTGGATGGGCGGCAAACGGCCCGCGATCATCATGCAGAACACCGCGATTGGCGTGACGATCAACACGCTGGCCACGCTGATCCAGTATCTACCGGATGCCGCTGCCGATGCTGATCTCCTATCGGGGTGAACTGCGCGAACCCGTGGCCTGTCAGGTCGAAATGGCGGTGCACACCAAAGCGCTTCTGGCGCAGATGAACATCCCGACCTACCATTTCCACAAACAGTCGGACGCGGACGAACTGCCGACGATCCTCGACTATACATTCATGTGCAACAAGCCGGTCGCCATCCTGACCGACGCAACTTCTGGGGAGGCTACGGAGACAATGATCCGTTCTGAAATCCTGAAAGAAATCGCCCCGATCCTGCGCGACCAGCTTGTGGTCTGCAACATCGGCATCCCCAGTCACAGGAACTGCACGCAATCGACGACCAGCCGACGAATTTCTACATGCTCGGCACTATGGGTCTGGCGTCTTCCATCGGGTTGGGCCTTGCACTGGCACAGCCGAAACCGGTGATCGTCATCGACGGCGACGGCTCGGTTCTGACCAACCTTGGCACCCTGCCGACCATCGCGAACAACGTCGCCGACAACTATGTCCTGCTGATCATCGACAACGGATCATACGGGTCCACCGGCGACCAGCCGACATACACCGGCAAGAAAACATCGCTGACCGGCATGGCCAAAGCAGCAGGCTGCGAGCGCGTGATTGAATGTCAGGCCGAAGACACAGGCCGTGTGTTGCAAGAGGCGCTGGACAGCGGCGAGATGACCGTCATCGTCTGCAAATGCGAAAGCGGAAACGCCAAGATGCCAGTGATCACCATGGACCCCGTGGTTATTCGCGACCGCTTCATGAAAGCGGTGACGGCTTAAAGCTTTTTGCGGTTAACTGCGCCCGTCCCATGGGAGAAACTTTGGGACAGGCGCGGAACCATTACTCGGGTCGTTAATTGATCATCGCGCTTGCGCGCATTCCGGCTTCCAGATGGCCCGGAATTTCACACGTGATTTCAACCGGATCATCAGTGGTTTGTATCGGCACGATAAACCATTCCACCGTTTTTCCCGCGCCGACTTCCACCTCGCGGATATTCCCCTTTATTTCTGCGAAAAGATCACCGTTCGCATCAGCGATTTCGACTTTGCGGGTGAAAATCCGCTCGCCCATCTCGTTCAGGGACAACTCGTGTTTGATTTCATCCACGTTTGTCAGAACAAGCTTATACGCCTGCCCGGTCGTGAATTCATAGTTGTCGGGCTTCAAATACATCATTCCGTCGTCGTTCGTGCCCATTTCGATCGCGACGTCAATCACATTTGCGCGGCTCAGGTCGCCCTCGGCAAATGCGGGTACAGCTAATGATAATGCCAAAACGGCAAGCGAAATTGTCATCGGTTTCATATTGGTGCCCTTTCAAAGGTTCCATCGTTCGCAAATGAACTGCTGCGACCCGATATATTTCAATCTTAGGCTATTGCTGCGATCCCCACGTTGATTTCGATCAACGCAGTCCAGCCGGGCATTATTGCGAAAGCGCGCGCCAAACGAAAAGGGCGCGTCCCATGACACGCCCTTTCCAATTGCTGTGAATGTATTCCGGCTAGCCGCCGTACAGATACCGCGGCAGCCATGTCACGATGGCCGGAATAAAGAACACGATGGCCAGACCCAGAAGCTGAAGCACCATGAACTGCATCATGCCCAGATAGATGTCCTTCAGGTCCCATCGGGCACCACGCCTTTCAGGAAATACGCCGATAACGCCACCGGCGGACTGAGCCAGGCGGTCTGCAGACAGACCGCCACCAGAATGGCGAACCAGAGCATATCGACCTCAAGCTCGATCAGGACAGGCGCCATGATCGGCAGGATGATCAGCACGATCGGCACCCACTCCAGCGGCCAGCCAAGCATGAAGATCAGCGCAAGGATCAGGATCACCACCATGTTCGCCGACAGATCCATCGACAGCAGAATCTCGGTGATCATCGTGCGGCGTGCCGAGCCGCGAGAAGACCGCGCCGAAGAAGTTGGACGCCGCGACCAGGAACAGGATCAGCACCGAGATCTCCAAGCGTCTTCTTCAGCGCGTCATAGGTGCTTGACCGGCGAGCTTGCCGTAAGCCGAGTGTCAGCACGAGTGAACCGAAGGCGCCCATACCGGCACCTTCGGTCGGTGTGGCCCAGCCCGTCAGGATCGACCCCAGCGCGAAGGCGATCAGGATGGTCGGCGGCACCAGGCCGAGGAAGAACTCGCGCCAGAACATCGCCCTTGTCGTCGGGGATCATATCCTCGGGCAAGGGCGGCCCCAGCGACGGGTCAATCCAGCAGCGCCCAACCGAATAGACCAGGTAAAGCACCGCCATCATGATGCCCGGAATGATCGCCGCGGCGAACAGGTCGGTCACCGGAATTTCCAGCACCGGCCCCATCACCACCAGCATGATCGACGGCGGGATCAGAATGCCCAGCGTGCCGCCTGCGGTGATCGTGCCCGCCGCCAGCCGCACGTCGTAGCCTGAGCGGTTCATCGTCGTCGCCGCCATGATGCCAAGGATGGTCACAGAGGCACCCGACGATGCCGGTGGCAGCACCAAAGATCACGACGACGAACAGCACAGCCACATAAAGCGAGCCCTTCATCCGCGCCAGCATCAGCTGAACGGCCGCGAATAATCGCTCCATCAGCCCGGCCTGTTCCATCATGAAACCCATGAAGACGAATAACGGGACAGCCGCGAGGGTCTGCTCCATCATCGAGCCGTAGAACTGCAGCGTCATCAGGAAGATGGTGAGTTTTGATCCCAAACGCCCAGGTGCCAAAGACGAGGCCCAGGAAGATCAGAGTGAAGGAGATCGGGAAGCCGATGAAGATCGCGAAAAGCATCGCGCCGATCATCAAAAGGCCGATGATTTCATTTGAGAATTCAGCATCAGCGCGGCCACTTTCCACGGGTTGCCGCGTACCAGGCCTTGAGGATTTCCGAGATACCCTGCAAGACCAGAAAGAAGACACCCGCGGTGAAGGCCATTTTAACCGGCCAGACGATCGGGGCCCAGGTGCTGTCACCGGCGCGCTCGTCCTGAGGAAAGACTTTTAGCGGCAAAGTCGTAGCCCGCCCAAAGCAGGAACAGCATCCCCGGCATGAACAGGACCACGTAGAGCAGAAGATCGACGCGGCCCTGAGTTTTGACCGAGAAGCCGCGATACAGAAAATCGGCCCGGATATGCAGGCCCGCGCATCAGCGCATAGGCCGCGCCCAGCATGAAGGACACACCATAAAGCATGCGGCTGACGTCAAAGGCCCAAAGCGTCGGCGCGATGAAAGAACTTGCGCGCATCACCTCGTAGACCATCGCGAAAATGATCGGCAGAACCAGCAAACAGTGATCCGCCCCTGCCATTCGGAGAACCAGTCGATCAGCCAGACCGTGCGTCGGGCCAGAGGGTGCATGTCATCGGGCAGGGAACTTCCGCGGCCACCGCGCGGCCTCGGCCAGCATCTCGTCGCCCGCCTCCAGATGTAATGTCGTCAATATCAGTCACGCCATCCCGTCCCTGTCGCTTTGTCAATAGAGCACCGCTTTGCGGCGCAATCTGTTTAGTTTTGGGGGCCTCCCAGTCGCCACGGCGCCGTTCCCGGACTATTGAACCGCAAGAAGGCAGGGGCCGCCAGTTATGGCGGCCCCAAGTCTTTACTTGATTCTTCAGCTGGTCGGCATAAGCCTACCAAGATTGGCGTTCGACGTCTGTGCACCGGCCCAGAAGGGATCGCGGTATTCTGCGAACGTCTTTCTGGCTTCGCCAGACTTTGGCGAAGAACTCATTTTCAGCGGCGTTTGTCTCAAGCGCCTTGTTCGCTGCATTCATATACTCGGTGAAGTAGTCGGCAGGCGTGTCATGCAGGATGACGCCGTCCTCGTTGACCAGCTTGTCCAGCGCTTTGCCGTTTTCGTTGATCCGGTAGGCCATCGACTTCATCAGCGAGGCATTGGCGGCCACTTCGATGCGCCTTCTGCTGCGATCGGGGTCAGGCTGTCATAGACATCGCCGTTGATGTAGAGGTCAGCGTTCACCACAACCTGGTGCAGGCCCTGAAGATAGTAGTGCTTCAGGACTTTCTGGAAACCGAAGACACTAGTCAGGCTTGGGGCAGCACCATTCAGCCGCGTCGATTGTGCCTTTTTCCAGCGCTGGCAGGATGTCACCGCCGCCCATGGCAACAGAGGCCACACCGATGTCTTTATAGGTCTGACCGGGAATGCCCGGAGGTGTGCGGAAGCGATACTTGCGGAAGTCGGCCATGCGAGTTGATCGGCTCTTTGAACCAACCCAAGCGCTTCGGGGCCAACCGGCTGCAGCATGAAGCCTTTGACGTTCACGCCCATCTCGTCCCACAGCTCTTCATACAGCTCCTTGCCGCCGCCGTATCAGGAACCAGGACATGAACGCGATGTTGTCGATGCCGACACCGGCACCCGCAACGGGCGAGCCGAACAGCATTGCCGCAGGGTGCTTGCCCGACCAGTAATGGGTCCAGGCAAAGCCGCCGTCGACAACGCCGGCGTCGACAGCGTCGAGTGATTTCCGGCACGCCGACGACGGCGCCGGCAGGCAGCACTTCAAGCGTCAGTGACACCGCCTGTCAGGGCCACCACGTCATCGGCGAATTCGTCCAGGATCACGACTTCGTCTGCTGTGCCCGGAACGACCGATCTGAATCTTCGGATTGGTTTGAGCAGCTGCACCTTGCGCAAAGAGCGTAAGCCCCACAGCGGTAACGGCTGCCACTTTGGTTAGTTTCGAAAACATATGTTTCCTCCCTATTGTTGCCTTCAAAGATAAATTTTGCCCGGTCACTGAAGGCGCTCAGTGCCCGGTTGTCTTGATCTTCCCTAATGGCCTTTTCCAAGGTCCATTCCTTCGATCAGCCCAAGCATTGGGCCAACCCCGTAGTTCGATGTCGAACACACCGCGGAACAGCATATCCCCGCCACGTAAATCAACACGACAAGACCGGCCCACGAGATCGACGGGTACCGGGTTAACAGTTTCATGATGATCGTGGCGGCAAAGGCCATCAGCAGGATCGCCAGGCCAAGGCCAAACACCAGCAGCGTCGTGTCGCCGTCAGCAATGGCGGCCACGGCCAGCACGTTGTCCAGCGACATCGACACATCGGCGATGGTGATCGTCCAATCAGCGCCGAGGCCAGCGTACGACGTGGCGGGCCGGTATAGCCCGCGTCACTGTCCTCGGCAGTTTCCATGGCAGCTTCGGCGCGTGCGTCGATGTTCTCGCGGATTTCGCCGTAAAGCCGCCAGCACACCCAGCAACAGTAGCAGACCACCGATGAACAAAAGGCCGGGAATGACCAGAAGCTTGGTGGCCACAACCGCAAATACAATCCGAAGCACGGCCGCGATGACCATGCCGAACATGATGGCCTTGGCCGCGCAACTCGGGCGAAAGACTCGCCGCCGCCATGCCGATGATCAACGCGTTGTCGCCGGACAGGACCAGATCCGCGATGATGATGGCGCCTGCATCAAGAAAAGTTCCATCATTGCGCAGCCGCCCTACTTGTCTGTCTGTGTCGCTCACCAAGTTGCCTCTGGCGTCTTCCAGGACCATATCGGAAGCCTTCTCGCCGATCATGATTGCCGGCGCATTGGTGTTGCCCGAAACGATCATCGGCATGATCGAGGCATCGGCCACCCGAAGCCCTTCAACACCGTGCACCCGCAGACGCGCGTCGACCACCGCCATCGGGTCACTGCCCATCTTGCAGGTGCCGGTCGGGTGATAGATCGTCGTTGAGGTGTCGCGGCGCCCAGTTCAGCAGCGCGTCAAAGTCGTCGTCCGGAACCGGTCACGCCGGGCGTGAATTCTTCCGTGATCACGTCGGCCACCGGGCTGGCTGCGGGCAATGCGACGCGCGATCCGGATACCTTCGACCAACAGTCTCCTGATCGGTATCGGTCGCCAGATAGTTGGGGTGGATCGCCGGATGGTCGCCCATGTCGGCCGAGCGCAGTTCCAGATGCGCCCGTGCTTTCCGGGCGCAAGTTGCAGAACACGAGGCCGTGAAAGCGTCGAAATCGATGTGGCCCATCGCTGGTCTTGTCGAGGCGCTGAACGGCTGGATGTGAAACTGGATATCGGGTGTCGGCCAGATCGGGACGGGTCTTCAGAAACGCCGTGCCAAGACTGGCCGCCATCGTCATCGGGCCGGTCCGCGCAGGCCGCATAATGCAACGCGATCAGCGCCTGTTTGAGCGAGGTTGCTGATCTCGGTGTTGATGGTCGAAAGCGTCGGTCTTGTAAGACCGGGCGCGCCTGAAGATGGTCCTGCAGGTTCTGGCCGACGCCCGGCAGCTCATGCAAGACGTCGATCCCGTGCGGCGTCAGCCCCTCGGGGTCACCAATGCCCGACACCATCAGCAACTGCGGCGACCCGATCGCCCCGCCGACAGCACAATCTTCGCGCCGGGCGCGCACTGTCTGGCGCTCGCCCTGATAGAAAACCTCGACGCCCACCGCACGCTTGCCGTCAAACACCAGCCGCTCGGCGGGACATTTCGGTCAGAATGGTCAGGTTGGCGCGCTTCTTGGCTGGACCAAGATAAGCCACCGCCGATGAACAGCGCCGTCCACGCCGCGTTGTCAGCTGGAAATGTCCGACGCCTTCCTGACTCGCCCCGTTGTAATCGGGGTTCCTTGGGAAGCCCGCATTGACTGCGGCCTCCAGATAGCGGTCGACAACCTCACGGCTGACCGCTGAATCGGAAACTGAAAGCGGTCCCTCGCGCCCTCTGATCTCGGAATCTCCTCTCCGCATAACTTTCGGCACGCTTGAATAGCGGCAGCACATCGTCCCAGCCCCAGCCAACATTTCCAAGTTGGCGCCAATGGTCGTAATCCGCCGATTGCCCGCGCACATAAAGCAGCCCGTTGATCGAACTTGACCCGCCCAGCACTCGACCCCGCGGCCATTTCAGCTTGCGCCCGTTCAGGCCCGGATCGGCCTCGGTTTCATAGCACCAGTCAGTGCGCGGATTGCCCATCGTTTTGAAATATCCGACCGGCACATGGATCCACGGATAGGTGTCGCGCCCCCCCGCTTCCAAAACTGCCACTTGGTATTTACCGTCATCCGAAAGCCGGTTGGCAAGCGCACAGCCAGCCGATCCCGCGCCAATGATGACGAAGTCAAATTCCAAGTATTCCTCCCTATTTGACATAAATGTCAAAAAATGAGACTATCTGTCCCACTTTTAGTGCAACATGATTTACCTGCCGTTGCAAGCGATTTGCCGCCCAAAGGGGACAGCATGACCGACGAGGTCCAAGAGCGTATACCGACAAACCTGCGCACTATGCTGATCCTCGAAGCCATCGGCACCCTTCCCGAACCCATGACCTCGGCCGAATTGGGACGCATGATCGGCCTGCCCAAACAGACGGTTCACCGACTTTGCAACACTCTGGTTGCCGAGGGTTTCCTTGTCCGCACACTGGATGGCGGGCTTATTCCGGGTCGACGTATGCGTCTGATGGCGACTGGTGCACTGTATGCCTCAAGCTCGCATATCGCGCGACATCAAATCCTGAAAAACCTCGCTGACGAAACAGGCGAAACCGTCAACTTCGTCGTCCCCGAACACGACGGCATGAGCTATAAGGACCGCGTGGAAACTGACTGGCCATTCAGGGTCCAGCTTCCGGTCGGAAGTCACGTGCCGTTCCATTGTACCGCCAGCGGCAAGACCTTCCTCTCAACCCTGCGTCGGGCCGAAAGACAGCGTTTGGTCAATACGATGCAACTGACGCCGCTCACAGCGAACACATTTTCAACTCCCGAGAATCTTATGAAAGAACTCAGCGCCATAGCCAAACGGGGCTATGCGCTCGACAACGAGGAATTCATTGAAGGCATGGTGGCCATTGCCGTTCCGATACGCGACACGCAAGGGCGTTATATCGGATCTATCGGGGTACACGGTCCGGTGCAGCGGTTCCCAATTGCACAAGCCGACAGCATTGCTCCCTTAGTGACGAAGGCCTGCGCACAGATGAGCGATGTGCTCTGCAGCGCCTAATCGCCTTGCTCGGGAAGAATATTCAGGCCCTGACTTTTCCAGAAATGCGGCAAGTCGATGAACACCCAGTTCTCAGCCAGTTTGCCCCCCGCGCGCCGGTAGATGTCGATCACGCGAAACTCGCCTGTTTTACCCGTGGGCCGGTGCCCCATGAATTCACCGGTCAACCGCGCGGTGAAATTGGGCCAGCCAAAGAACCCGCCAAAATGCCCCTCGGCCAGACGCGCCACATGCCCCGTCCGTGTGCGGTCCGAAAACGCTGCGCGGAATGGCCCTGAATGCTGCTTGGCATACCGCTCGATCGTGTAAGTCGCCCCAATCCCCGCAGGCCCCCACCAGATCAAGTCGTTGTGCCACGTTCGCGCCAGTTCTTCCTCCAGTGGCAGGCCCAACTGCCACGTCCCCAAGTCATTGATCATCGCATTGATCGCGGCCAGCGTGCGGGTCCCCTCCTCGACTGGTTGGCCATCGTAAAGCAACCCGCCGTGACAAATTGGCCCGGGTTGAACCAGTTGCGCGCCGCGTGCCTCGGCAAAGGGCTGAAGCCCGGCCTGGATCATGATCTGGGGAATATCGAAGAACATCGCAACGTCCGCGATCTTCCCGCCTTCGACCTGGCAAAACGTGCAATAGCGCAGAAATGCCATGCGCCCCGTGGGCGGAATGCCCAGCCAAGGCTGATCAAACAACCCCACCAAATGCCCCATCGAGACCACCCAGCGGCTTTGATATCCGTCGATCTCGTTCAGCCCGGCAAAGAAGATATCCTCGCGTCGCTGAAGGCTTGTCAGGCTGGCATGTAAAGGCCGCCAGAACCGTTCCGCCACGGCATCCGCACCCGTAATTTCGTTGAACGGATGGTACCCGCGCCAAAGAAAATCTGTTGCCACAAATCCAGCCGCCAAAGCCCAGTCACCGGCATCGAGTGCGGCATGATACGACCGCACAATCTCTTTTTCCGTCTGAAAACTCATCCCACCCTCTGCGCCGTTCATGCCCGTGCAGATTTAACTTGCCGAAACGAGATGCTTGAGTTTACGATTATTGCAAGCGTATGCAAAAGCATCCGCTCGGGGGAAGAATGGCCGACATCCAACTCAAAAATATCTCGAAAAGATGGGGCGACTTCATTGGCGTCGATAACCTAACCCTCGATATCCCCGACCGCGAGTTTCTGGTCCTTCTTGGCCCCTCGGGTTGCGGCAAGACCACGACCATGCGGATGATCGCCGGGCTGGAAGATCCCAGCGAAGGCGACGTTCTGATCGACGGCAAGCGGGTCAACGATCTGGAACCCAAGGACCGCGACGTGGCGATGGTGTTCCAAAGCTATGCGCTTTACCCGAACATGGACGTCTATGAAAACATCCGCTTTCCGCTGAAAGTCCGCGGCATTGACCCTGCCACCCACGACGCCAAGGTGCGCCGCGCGTCGGCCATGGTGGAACTCGACGACTTCCTGCATCGCAAGCCCGCCGCCCTGTCTGGCGGTCAACGCCAGCGCGTAGCCTTGGCCCGCGCCATCGTGCGCGAACCCAACGTCTTTCTGATGGACGAACCCCTGTCCAACCTCGACGCCAAACTGCGCGTCTCGACCCGGGCACAGATCAAGAACCTATCCCACGAACTGGCCGTCACAACGATCTATGTCACCCACGACCAGATCGAAGCGATGACCTTGGCCGACCGCGTGGTGGTGATGGAAAAGGGCATCGTTCAGCAGGTCGGCAGCCCGACCGAGATCTACGACCGCCCGGCCAACACCTTTGTCGCAGGCTTCATCGGCAATCCGGCGATGAACCTGATCGAAGGCACGGTTCAGGACGGCACATTCACAGCGGCGCAAACCGAAATCCACGGGCTTGATGCCCCCGACGGTCCCGTCACGCTGGGCTTTCGCGCCGAAGACGCCAGCGTCGGCACCAGCGGCGGCCAGATCACCGGCCCGATCTACACGATGGAGCTTTTGGGCGACGCCACGATGGTCAGCCTGCGCATCGGCGGCACACTGGTCAGCACCAAGGCCGACAAATCGTTCCGCGCCGACATTGGCGACCAGATATCGATCAATATCCCAAAGGAAATATGTCACCTGTTCGACGGCAAGACAGGTGCCCGCATCGGGGCTTAACGCCCCGCATCAAGGCCCCGGGAAAACCCGGACACTTCAATAGGATGCATGATTGCAAGGCGCATCCGAAACTCAGGGAGACGAACCTCATGTACCTCAAGAAACTAGCACTGGCCGGCGCACTGTCGGCACTTGCCAGCACCACCGCCTTTGCGGGCGGTCATGGCTGCGAAATCAGCGCGCGCGTCAGCATTGTCGGCAACGAATTCCCCGCCATTCAGACCGTCGGCGCTGGCGCTCAGGCCTGTACAGGGGCCGAGGTCACGACAAACCTGACCGCCGACCACCAGAAGATCAACCTGGCCGGTATGCAGGGCAATCCGGCCGAATACACCAGCGCAATCATCGCCAACTCGTCGATCGTTGCCCTGATGAACGAAGACGTTATTCGCCCGCTCGATGATCTGGTTGCCAAGCATGGCGGCAACCTGAAAAAGAACCAGCTGATCACCATCGACGGCAAGGTCATGGCGGTTGCCTTCATGGCCAACGCGCAGCACCTGGTTTACCGCAAGGACATTCTGGATCAGATCGGTGTCGAGCCACCAAAGACCTACGAAGACATGCTGGCTGCCGCCAAGATGATCCGCGACACAGGGCATCATGGAGAATCCGGTTGGTGGCGCCTACGCGGCAGGCTGGAACCTGGCTCAGGAATTCAACAACATGTACATCGGATACGGCGGCGAGTTCTTCAAGCCGGGCACTGCCGAGCCGTCCATCAACAACGCGCAAGGCGTTGCGGCGCTGAACATGATGAAGGCCCTCAGCGAATACATGAACCCCGATTTCCTGACCCATGATTCCAACGCGCACCAGCGCCGAATGGAACGCTGGCAACGTGGCACTGATGAACATGTGGGGCAGCCGCGCAGGTGCCTGGAACGAAGAAGACGGGTTCAGCAAGGAGATCCTTGAAGCCACAGCGACTGGCAGGTCCGATGACCGTCGGCGGCGGATCAATTCCCGCAACCACCTTGTGGTGGGATGGCTGGACCGTGGCCAAGAACATCAGCGACGACGAAGCCGAAGCCACCTTCCTGGCCATGATGAACGGCATCGACCCCTCGATCCTGAACGAAGAGACCATGCCACAGGCCGTTTGGCTGATCGACGGATACGAGCCAACCGATGCCGCCAAAGGCGTCTTTGCGACAGCCAATGCAGGCGCGGTCCCCTATCCGATGCTGCCATATCAGGGCCTGATGCACACGGCACTTGGCAATGAACTGTCCGACTTCATGCAGGGCAAGGAAAGCGCCGAACAAGCGCTGGCCGATGTCGAAGCCGCCTACACCGCTGCCGCCAAGGAAAAGGGCTTTCTTCAGTAAGCCGGACTTTGCGACATAATTTCCGCGAGGGGCGTTCGCGCCCTTCGGCTCCTTAGACAGAGAACCAACGGACCCATGAAACACCGCACCTTCTTCTGGTTCTTCCTGCCGACCGGGCTGGCGATGCTCTTGTTCATCGCCCTGCCGATCGTGTCGGTCGTGACCCAGTCGGTCTTTGCCCCGCATGAGGCAGTGTTCATCGAAGTCGAAAACTGCGGCCCCTTTGGCTGCACAACACGAAACCACGATCGACCAGGACGCCACCGCGAGCCCTCGCGCGATGACAAACCGCTTGGGACGTTTTGTCGGGCTCGATATCTACCTGGACCGCGGCCATCTGGCCTCGCCGAAGGTCGCCGAGGCCTGGCGCGACGCCAACAGCATGGGCGATTTCTTCGACGGCCTCGGCAACCTGCCGTTCTACCGCGCCATGGCGTTCACTCTGACCTACACCTTCACCGTGACACCCGCTGTTGATCATTCTGGGCTTCATGATCGCGCTGGCGGTCAACTCGCTGCACCGCCACCTCAAGGGGCTGGTGATCTTCTTTTCGCTTCTGCCGATGATCGTGACGCCGCTGATCGGCTCGCTGATCCTGTTCTGGATGATCGACAGCCGCGGCATCCTGGGCAATCTGCTCTCAATGGCTTGCCAATGATCCCGACCTGTCGCTCAAGGCCTCGACCGGGCTGACCTGGATCATGCTGATCGTCTATGGCGTCTGGCACTCCGCTCCCTTTGCCTTTGTGGTGTTCTATGCCGGTCTGCAGACCCTGCCGCAGCGACACGCTGGAAGGCGCGCATGATCGACGGCGCCAGCCGCTGGCAGCAGATCCGCTATGTGGTGATCCCGCACCTGATGCCGCTGGTGACGTTCGTGGCGCTGATCCAGTTGATGGACAATTTCCGCGTCTTCGAACCCATCGTCGGCTTCAACGCGTCGGCGCATGCCACGTCGCTGTCATGGATCATCTTCAACGATCTGGGCGGCGAGACCCGCCAGCTTTCGGCCGCCGCGACCACGTCGGTGCTGACCATCATCGGCGTCGCAATCCTGCTGTCGCCCGTGCTGGTGCGCACCTGGCGCGACTTCAACGGGAAGGCTGACCAGCCTGATGGCCTCCCGGCTCAACGCTGCCCACCGCTTGCGCAGTCCTGTCAACGGCTTTGTCGTGCATCTGGCTGATCATGGCCGCTTTCCCGTTCCTCTGGACGCTCTGGGGCAGCTTCAAGGTCGAGCTTGATTTCTTCTCGATCGCCGACTGGACCAATGCCCTGACCGGACCTCGAACACCAAGCCGACCTATGGCAGCGCCTTCACAGGCGACGGCTATGAAGGCGCGTGGGTTCAGGAAGAGTTCTGGCGCACCGTGCATCAACACCTCGCATCGTCTGCTTCTTCGTGGTCATGCACCTCGCTGACCATCGGCACGCTGGGCGGCTATGCACTGTCACGCTCGGGCTATCGCTATACGTTCTGGCTGCTGATCATCGCGCTGATCTTCCGCGCCATGCCGCCGATCACGCTGGTGGCGGGCTACCTGCTGCCGTTCTTCGAATGGAACCTCTGGGGCATCCTGCCGACCACGATCATCGTGCTGGTGGCGATCAACCAGCCCTTCACGCTGTGGATGCTGCACTCCTTCTTTCAGAAGCATCCCGAAAGAACTCGACGAAAGCGCCAAGGTCGACGGCTGCACCCAGTTTCAGGCCTTCCGCCATGTGATCATCCCGGTCATGTGGCCCGGCGTCATCACCACCGGGCTGTTCAGCTTCCTGCTGGCCTATAACGACTTTGCCGTCACCTCGATGCTGCTGTCCGAAATCAACCGCACCATGGTGCCCGAGATTGCGGCCTTCCTTGGCACCACCTATACCGAAGGCAACGTGATGTTCGCCGTCGCCGCCGTGGTCTCGGCCACCGCGCCGCTGTTCGTCCTGGTGATGTTCTTCCAGCGCCAGATCGTCAGCGGCCTGACCGCAGGGGCGGTGAAAGGATAAGGCGCTCACCCGAGACAACGTCTCAATAAGAATTCACAAAGGAAGACCCATGACCATTGAGCATATCAAACGCTCAAAGCCCGAAGCCGAAAAAGCCGAAGACGACGCCAAGGTTCGCGCCACGGTGGAAACCACGCTGGCGGATATCGAGGCGCGCGGCGACGCCGCCGTGCGCGACCTTTCGGCAGAAGTTCGACAATTATACGCCGGAACAGCTTCCGCCTGACACAAGTCCGAGATCGAAGCGGCCATGTCACAAGGTCAGCACCCGCGACATGGCCGACATCAAGTTCGCGCAGAACCAGATCCGCAACTTCGCCGAAGCCCAGCGCGCCTCGATGACCGATATCGAGGTCGAAACCCTGCCCGGCGTGATTCTTGGGCCACAAGAACATCCCCGTTCAATCCGTCGGGCTGCTATGTGCCCGGCGGCAAGTTCCCGATGGTCGCCTCCGCGCATATGTCGGTGCTGACGGCATCGGTGGCCGGTGTGCCGCGCATCATCGCCTCGGCGCCGCCGGTAAACGGCGAGCCGCATCCGGCCATCGTCGCCGCCATGCAGATGGGCGGCGCGCATGAGATTCTATGTCTCGGCGGCATCCAGGCCGTCGGCGCCATGGCGCATTGGCACCGAAACCATCGAACCGGTCCACATGCTGGTCGGCCCCGGCAACGCCTTCGTCGCCGAAGCCAAACGCCAGCTTTACGGCCGCGTCGGCATCGACCTGTTCGCCGGTCCGACCGAAACCATGGTGATCGCCGATGAAACGGTCGACGCCGAACTTTGCGCCACCGACCTGCTTGGCCAGGCGGAGCACGGCTATAATTCGCCCGCCTGCCTGCATCACCAACAGCCGAAAACTGGCCGAAAGACACATGGCCGAAATCGAGCGCATGCTGCACATCCTGCCCACCGCCGAAACCGCGCAGCATGTCGTGGCGCGACTACGGCGAGGTGATCGTCTGCGACACCCATGACGAGATGCTGCAGCGTCGCCAATGACATGGCCTACGAGCACGTGCAGGTCATGACCGACCGCGACGACTGGTACCTCGAGAACATGCACTCCTACGGCGCGTTGTTCCTCGGGCCGCGCACCAATGTCGCCAACGGCGACAAGGTCATCGGCACCAACCACACGCTGCCCACGAAGAAGGCCGGGCGTTACACCGGCGGACTGTGGGTCGGCAAGTTCCTGAAGACCCACAGCTATCAGCAGATCATGACCGATGAGGCCGCAACGATGGTCGGCGAATACGGCTCGCGCCTTTGCATGCTGGAAGGCTTCGTTGGCCACGCCGAACAATGCAACATCCGCGTGCGCCGCTATGGCGGCAGGAACGTGGCCTATGGCGACGCGCGAGCGCGAGTGATGCGATACTGCCTGGCATCTGAAGCCACGCATCAGCGCTTCCGCGCGGCAGCGGCTTGCTTTGGAGCCGGCTCCGGTCAAGCCGCCCTTGGCAGATGACCTTCGCCGAAGATGCAATTGCACCTCTGCCATCCTTTTGGCGACTTGCCGGGCCTGACGCGTTCTATTCCGCAACCCTAGCGCCCCTTGCTCCGCGCCATGCCGGACCTCGAGCGGCGCGACATGATCGTGCTGGCAGGCACCACGCCCGAGGGACAGGACTGGGTCGGCTGCATGGGCAACTACATCGGCACGTTCCGCGCCCCGTTCCTGGATATCCCGCCGACCGGCCACCTCGCCCATATGCGCTACCACGAGTTCTTCCGGGTCGAGGACGGGCAGGTGACCGAGATGCAGACGATCTGGGACATTCCCGAACTGATGATGCAGGCAGGCGCCTGGCCGCTGGCCCCGCAGCTTGGCGCATTTCTCTGCACGCCGGCGCCCGATGACCCAGCGACGGCCTGACAGTCGTCGGGCGATGGCCAACCCGCGCTCGATCACGTCATCGCCATGCTGACTGATCTTTGCCGCCATCCGGCCGAAGGCGGCCCCGAAGTCATGCAGCTGGACAAATACTGGCATCCGCGCTTCAACTGGTACGGTCCTGCAGGCATCGGCACCGCTCGCGGCATCAAAGGCTTTCGCAACTGGCATCAGATTCCGTTTCTCGCGCGCCATGCCCGACCGCAAACTCGATGCGATGGGCGATCTGATGTCCCACTGGATCGGCGAAGGAAACTATGTCTGCGAAACCGGCTGGCCCAATATGCGCCTGACGATCACCGGAGACGGCTGGATGGGCATCGCACCGGCCGGAAAGGAAGTGACGCTGCGCAGCCTCGATTTCTGGCGCCTTGAAGACGGCATGATCCGCGAAAACTGGGTGCTGGTTGATCTGCTCGATCTCTACGCCAAATCGGTGTCGACGTCCTCGCCCGCATGACCGAATTCAACAAAGCACGGATAACATGACATTCTTCTTGGCAGAAATACTCCAGGGGGGTGAATTGGCCAAAGGCCAAGAGGGGGGACAGCGTCCACCCTTCCCCCCGCGCGCCCAGAGGAAGCGCAAATGACAAAGATCACTTCCCTCGAAGTCGCAGCCCGCGCCGGTGTCAGCCAATCCGCCGTCAGCCGGGTGTTCACCCCCGGTGCCTCGGCGTCAGCCAAAACCGCCGAAAAAGTCCGCCGTGCGGCCACAGAATTGGGATACCGCCCCAACGTGCTGGCCCGCGCAATGGTCTCGGGCAAAAGCCGCATCATCGGGCTGGTCGTGGCCTATCTCGACAATCAGTTCTACCCGATGGCGCTGGAACGTACTCTCGAACGCCCTTCAGGCGCGCGGCTATCATATCCTGATCTTCACTGCGCCCAACTCGCCCGAGGGCATCGACAGCGTCATGCAGGACCTGATGGATTATCAGGTCGACGGAATCATCGCCGCCTCGGTCTCGATGAGCTCCCAACTCGCCAGCCGCGCAAATCAGGCGGGCATCCCCGTCGTCCTTTTCAACCGCGCACAAACGGCGACGGTTTCTCCAACGTCACCTCTGCCAATCGGGACGGAGGCCGCAAGATCGCCGAATTCCTGCTGGCAGGCGGTCACCAACGGATCGCCCATATCGCAGGCTGGCAGGGCAGCTCAACCGGTCGCGACCGTCAAAGCGGTTTTCTTGACGCGCTCAGCGAAGCCGATGTCACGCCCGTCGCCGTGGTTGACGGCATGTACAATCGCGAAACCGCTATGGACTGCGCGTACCAGATTATCGACGCCCACCGCCCCGACGCGATCTTTGTCGGCAACGACCACATGGCCTTCGCCGTGCTCGACGTGCTGCGCGAAACCAATCTCGCTCCCGGTCAGGACATCTCGATCGTCGGCTACGACGACGTGCCGCTCGCTGCATGGGCGGCCTACGACCTGACCACATACCGCCAGCCGGTCAACCGCATGGTCGACGCGACCGTCGACCTGATCCTGACCCAGATCGAAACCCAAGGGGCCACGCCCCGACAAATCGAAATCGACGGCAAGCTGATTCTGCGCGGCTCGGCCCGTATCCCGGAAGGATGGCACGCATGAAAGGTTTCTCGAACCGTTGGAAAGACTTCCCCGATTACATCATCGGCATCACCAAGGAAATCTGGGAAGACCGGGGCGTCGGCACGCTGAACCACTACTATTCCGCCGATATCCCCGTGCGCTCGCCCATGGGCATCCAGCGCGGCAATCAGGAAGTCATCGCCTCGACGATGGCGACGATCAACGAATTCCCCGACCGCAAGCTTTACGGCGAAGACGTCATCTTTTCCGACGACCCCGACCACGGATATCTGTCGTCCCACCGTCTTCTGACCACAGCCACCCACACCCGCGACGGCCAGTTCGGCCCGGCCACCGGCACAAAATGGGTGGTCCGCGTCATCGCCGATTGCGCGGCCAAGAGATGACACGCATCTACGATGAATGGCTGGTCCGCGACTATGGCGGCATCGTCCGCCAATTGGGCATGGACCCCCGCGAATATGCCGCCCAGCTGATCGAAACCGAAGGCGGTCCGGGCGCAGCCAGCAAACCCTTCACGCCTGCAATGGACATTCGCCGGCGACTACAAGGGCCGCGGCAATTCCAACGAATGGGGCGAGCAATACGCCGCCACTCTGACCCGCATCATGGACAAGGATTTCGCCCATATCCAAAGCGATTACGACCGCGCCGTCATCGGCGAATATGCTGGCGCGCAACAGGCGATCGGCCGCGCAAGCTGTCACCGAATTCTGGGTCGGCCTGCGGTCCTCCTTCCCCTCGGCCACCTTCACCATCCACCACCAGATCGGCATGGACGCCGACATGCTCAGCCCCCGCGCCGCGATCCGCTGGTCGCTGGACGGCATGCATGACGGATGGGGCAGTTTCGGGCGACCCACCGGCGCCCATGTCCACGTCATGGGCATGACCCACGCCGAGTTCGGCCCCTGGGGCCTTCGCCGCGAATTCGCGCTCTATGACGAGATCGCGATCTGGAAACAAATCCTGATGGCTTCCGGATGACTGGGTTGCGCCGCGTGTCGCGTCGCCGTGGCAGGGGGCTCTGCCCCCTCTCGGCCTTCGGCCAATTCACCCCTGGGATATTTCTAAACAGGCGAAGACACGCGCCCTCGCTCTATAAAACCTTTCGTCACGAAACGACCCCCGGAGGATCACACCCATGACCGACCTCTCCCACCGCATCGTCCGCTACGGCGAGCTTGAACCCTGCAAAACCGCCTTTATCGACGCCCACACGCCGGGCAGCGACCAGAAGGAAAACTTCACCATCATCGGCGGCGGCGTGTCAGCGAAAGCCCCGATCAGCACGTCCACATCGCGATCCCGCATCGGCTTCAACATCGGCGCTGCTGGCCAGCCCCCCAAGTGCCGCAACTCGCTGCACAGCCACCGCACCGCAGAAGTGTTTTTCGTCCTCTCAGGCCGCTGGCGTTTCTTCTGGGGCCGCTGGGGCGACGCAGGCGAAGTGATGCTGGAAAAGGGCGACATCATCAACATCCCCACCGGCATCTTCCGCGGGTTCGAAAACATCGGCGAACGACTACGGAATGATCATGGCGATCCTTGGCGGCGACGACGCCGGCGGCGGCGTCATCTGGGCACCGCAGGTGATCGAAGACGCCGCAAATCACGGGCTGGTGCTGGCCGAAAACGGCAAGCTTTACGACACCAAAAAGGGCCAGAACCCTGCCCGACGGCATCGCCCCTATGACCAAACTGACCGAGGATCAGGCCAACGCCCTGCCCGAACCCACAACCCGCGACGTCATCGGCGGCTATGTCCGTCGCTATTGGGATATGGTCGCGCTTGGCCGACAAAATGCCAGTCAAAGTCATCGGTGAAAACGGCATCATCCGCGACAAGCCCGGCTTCGAAGTCGATTTCATCACCCGCAAATCCGCAACCGACGCAGATGCACCGCCACGACCGACCCTCGGTTCTGATGCCGGTCACCGGCCACTGGCGCGTCACTTGGGACGGCGGCGAAACCGTTCTGGCCCCCGGCGACACGATGAGCGTGCCCGAAAACCTCGATCATGCCGCCGTGCCTTCGATGACGGGCGACGCCGCCCTTTATCACATCGTCGCCACCGACGATCCCGCCGGTCCAACATGGACCGGATGACATCCCGACGCGATACCGCACGCCTTTAGGAGACCAAAATGACCCGCATCAAAACCACCCATGTCGGCTCGCTTCCCCGCACCCAGGAGGTCGTCGATTTCATCTTCGCGCGCGAACGCGCCGAGCCTTACGACCAAGCGGCATTCGATGCCGCCATGACCGATGCCGTGACGAAACGGTTGGAAAACAAAAGGATGCGGGCATCGATATCGTCTCGGACGGCGAGACCTCCAAGATCAGCTATGCCACCTATGTCAAGGACCGCTACACCGGCTTTGACGGCGACAGCCCGCGCAATGCGCCCGCCGATCTCAAGCTGTTCCCCAGCTTTCTGGAAGCGCCTCGCCAATGACGGCGGCACCCCGAAATACGCCCGCCCCATGTGCATGGGCGAGGTGAAGTCCAAAGGTCAGGGCGAGCTGGAAAAGGACATCGCCAATCTCAAGGCCGCGATGGCCGCGCACGGCGTCGAGCGCGGCTTCATGAACGCCGCATCCCCCGGTGTGATCTCGCTGTTCCTGCAGAACGATTTCTACCCGACCCGCGACGCCTATCTGGCCGCACTCGCCGATGCGATGAAGGAGGAATACGAAACCATCGTCGCCGCCGGCCTTGATCTGCAACTCGACTGCCCCGACCTCGCTCTGTCGCGCCACATGCTGTTCACCGATCTGACGGATGATGAATTCCTCAAGGTCGCGGCAAGCCATGTCGAGGCGCTGAACCATGCGCTGTCAGAATGTGCCGCGGGAAAACGTGCGCGTACATATCTGCTGGGGCAATTACGAAGGCCCGCACGTCTGCGATATCCCGATGTCCAAGATGTTCGACACGCTGATGTCCACCAATGCGCGCTATGTTCTGTTTGAAACCTCGAACCCGCGCCACGCCCATGAATGGAGCGTCTTCCGCGATCGCAAGGCCGACATTCCCGACGACAAAGTGCTGGTGCCGGGCGTTGTCGACACCACGACCAACTTCGTCGAGCATCCCGAACTGGTGGCAGAACGCATTGAACGGTTTAAAGATATCGTCGGCGCCGACCGTGTGATCGCTGGCAGCGATTGCGGCTTTGGCACTTTTGCGGGCTTTGGCGCAGTCGATCCCGATATCGCCTATGCCAAACTGGCAGCGCTTTCCGAAGGGGCCAAACTCGCCTCCTAAAGCACAGCTTCCAGCAAGCCCCGCAACGCAGGTTCCGTCAACTCAACCGGATTACCACCCACCGATGGATCGCGCATCGCGGCTTCGGCCAAAGCGTCCAGATCAGGGTCGATAACCCCCAGCGCCGTCAACGTCTTGGGGATACCTAAACTGTCGTTGAACCGATCCACAAAGGCGCAGAAGCCATCAAACCCGCCGTTGATCCCCAAATAGGCTGCCGCATGCCCGAACCGCTCGCGAATGGCGGGCGCATTGAACAGCAACACCGGCGGCATAAAGACCGCGTTGGTCGTCCCGTGATGGGTGTGATGCACAGCGCCCACCGGATGGCTTAACGCATGGATCGCGCCCAGCCCTTTCTGAAACGCAGTGGCCCCCATGGCGGCAGCAGACATCATGTGCGCCCGCGCCTCCAAGTCAGTGCCATCCGCGTAAGCCCTTGGAAGATAATCCTTAACAAGCCGCATGCCCTCCAGCGCCATACCTTGGCTCATCGGATGATAATGCGGGCTGGAGAACGCCTCGACGCAATGCGCAAAAGCATCAAGCCCGGTGCCAGCGGTGATGTGCTTGGGCATGCCCACGGTCAGTTCCGGGTCACAGATCACGACCGACGGCAGCATCTTTGGATGAAAGATGATCTTCTTTTCATGGGTCATGGAATTGGTGATGACACTCGCCCGACCAACTTCCGATCCCGTGCCAGCCGTGGTCGGCACCGCGACAATAGGATGAATGCCGTCGGGGTCCGCACGGGTCCACCAGTCGCCCACATCCTCAAAGTCCCACACGGGCCGCGTCTGCCCGGCCATAAACGCCAGCGTCTTGGCCAGATCCAGCCCCGAGCCGCCGCCAAAGGCGATCACCCCGTCAAACCCACCCTCGCGGTACAGCCGCAAGCCATCGTCCACATTCAGATCGGTGGGGTTCGGATCAACCCGCGAGAACATCGCCCGCCCCAACCCTTCGGCTTCTAACAAATCAAGCGTACGGGTGGTGATCTCCATCTCGGCCAAGCCACGGTCGGTGACCAGCAGTGGCTTGGTGATCCCGGCAGCCATACAGGCACCGCCGATTTCAGAAATACGTCCGGCGCCAAAACGGATGGCGGTGGGATAAGACCAGTTTGCAGTCAGTGTCATGTCAGGATTTCCGCAAGTGATAAGATTTCGGACGGGTCAGCGCCTGATAGGCCAGCTTCGACAAGCCCTGGCCGCGCCCGGTGTCTTTGCATCCGGTCCAGCACAAAGCCGGATCAAGATAGTCGCAACGATTCATGAACACGGTGCCGGTTTCCAGCATCCCGCCAATCCGCTCGGCCGCATCCATATCCGCTGTCCAGATCGAAGCGGTCAGGCCAAAATTGCTGTCGTTCATCAAACGGATTGCCGTGGAATCGTCATCCACCGGCATGATCCCCACGACCGGACCAAAGGTTTCGTCCCGCATCACCCGCATGTCATGGGTCACACCCGTCAAAACCTGCGGCGTGACATAGGTACCGCCGTCATCCGCCGCCATCGTGGCAATATGCGCGGTCGCCCCTGCTGCCACGGCCTCATCCACCTGCGCCCGCACCTCGCGCGCAAAGCGGATGTTGGCCATTGGCCCCAAAGTCGTTGCCGCGTCCAAAGGATTGCCCAGGACCTGAGCTTCAGCCCAGGCTCATCGCCTTGTCTACAAAGGATTCATATAGAGCCTCGGCCACATAAATCCGCTCGATCCCGCAACAGCACTGCCCCGCATTGAAGATGGCACCATCCATCAACGTATCCACCGCCGCGTCCAGATCCGCGTCGAAGCGGACATAGGCCGGGTCCTTGCCACCCAGTTCCGTCGAGACCGGAACGAAAGTGCCCGCCGCCGCACGCTCCATCGCCTGCCCGCCGCCCACCGATCCGGTGAAATTAACGAATTGCACCGCCCGGTCGGCGATCAGCGCCGAGGTCGTGTCATGGTCGATCACTACATTCTGAAAAACATCCTCAGGCACACCGGCCTCGTGAAAGGCCTCGGCCAGACGTTCGCCCACCTGCAAGGTCTGGCTGGCGTGCTTCAGCAGCACGGCGTTGCCAGCAATCAATGCGGGGGCGACGGTATTGATCGCCGTCATATAAGGGTAATTCCAAGGGGCAACGACCAGTACCACGCCATGCGCCTCGCGCTTGATCATGCGGCGAAAGGCGTCGCTGTCTTCGATCACATTTGGCGCAAGACACTCCTCGGCCACCTCGGCCATATAGGTCGCGCGCTCGCTAAAGCCGCCAAACTCGCCGCCATAGCGGATTGGGCGGCCCATCTGATGAGCCAGTTCTTTGGCCATGCGATCAGTGGTCTTGCCCACGATTTCGACCGCCTTCAGCACAAGTGCAATCCGCTCGGCCAATGGCCGCGCCGCCCAACGTTCTTGCCCACGGGCCAATTGACGCGCAACGTCAAAAGCCGCCTCAAGAGGCAGCACGTCCCGGCTTAGATAAACCGAGCCGTCAATCGGGGAAATCAGGTCAATGGTGCTCATGGTGTCTTTCCAATGGGTTGGCCAACCGAAAATTGCGCAGGCCCGTGCAGAATATGAAACTCGCGTTGCCCCCAAGCTGTATCGAAAGGCGGCTTGAAAGAACCGTCGGGCAAAGCGTCAAGTGCCGCTTTGTGATCGTCATAATAGCCGTCGACATCATCCGTATCGATATAAAAATGCATCTGTCTTTCGGGATTATCAAGATCAGCGTCCGAGGGTGCGTTGATGATACGGATAGCCCCGTTGTCACGGGCACAATAGGCATGTCCCGGCTTTTGAAACACTGTCCCGAATCCTAGGCAGTCCTGCAGGAACCGACAGGTCGCTTCAATGTCATGGACCGGAAGCATCGGCGTCAGGTTCAGGACAGTCATCAGGCCCTCTCAAATCCACGCTGGACTTCATGATCGGTCACCACAGCGTCAAACGCTTCTTGTTCCACTTCTGCCGCGCGGGTGTAATGGTCGATCACGTCATCCCCGAAAGCTGCGCGCAACATCTTGGATTTGCGTAATTTTTCGGTGGCATCGCGCAACGTGTATGGAATGTCGGCAACCTTTTCCATGCCGTAAATGTCACCCCTTACCGGCGCGCCCAGCTTCAAGCCGTCTTCAATGCCCTGCAAACCTGCCGCCAGTTGTGCGGCACAGGCCAGATAAGGGTTCATGTCCGATCCGGGGATACGGCATTCGATCCGAACACCCTTGGTGCCATCGCCCACAAGGCGAAATCCAGCGGTGCGGTTGTCATTCGACCAGGCTATTTTGGTCGGCGCAAAAGTGCCCTTGGCAGGAACCGCTTATAGCTGTTGACGTAAGGCGCCAGAAAGAATGTCAGGTCGGGCGAATACTTCGAGCAGCCCCGCAACATAAGACCGCATGGTATCCGACATCGTCAGGTCCGCCTTGGCGGCGTAAAACACGTTGGCTTTTCCCTTGAACAGCGACTGGTGAATATGGGCTGCACTGCCGACTTTGGCGTGATGCCACTTGGCCATGAAACTGGCGGCGTGGCCCTCTGGCATCGGCGATTTCCTTCACGGCCTGCTTGGCGATGACATGGTGATCGGCGCACAGCAGTCCATCGGCATAGCGGATGTTCAACTCTTCCTGCCCGGTCTCGGCCTCGCCCTTGGTATTCTCAACCGGCACGCCCGCCTCGACCAGATGATTGCGGATCGGGCGCATGACGTCTTCTTCCTTGTGGTCTGAAGGATGTTGTAATCTTCGTTGTACCCGCTGATCGGTTCCAGGTCGCGGAAGCCGCCTTGGCGAATATCGTCAAAGCTTTTGTCGAACAGGAAAAACTCCAGTTCGGTCGCCATCATCGTGTCAAACCAAGTGCCGTCAGCACGCGCAATCTGCGCTTTCAGCATCTGTCGCGGCGCGTGCGGCACGGGTGCGTGGCGTGTGATGATCAAGGATGTCGCACAGCACCATCGCCGTGCCTTCCAGCCACGGCAACGCCGCAGCGTGGTCAGATCAGGCTCCATGATATAGTCGCCATAGCCCTTTTCCCAACTGGACGCGGCATAGCCTTCGGGCGTGGCCATCTCGAGATCGGTGGCCAGCAGGTAGTTGCAGCAATGTGTTTCCTTGAACGAGCTTTCGACAAAGTTCGACGACGTGGAACCGCTTGCCCATCAAGCGGCCCTGCATGTCGACGAAAGCAGGCCAGAACGGTGTCGATCTCGCCCGATCGCGACGGCATTCTTCAGGGCATCAAAGGTAAGATTGGCGGCCATGGTCTGATCCTTCTGATCGGTGAAGCGCCCCCGCAGAATCGGGGGCGCTTGTGTTTATGTCGTCGAGACTTACTCGAAGTTGTAAGGCACACCGGCCTGGTTGATGACGCCGTTGTACTCTTTGAAGATGTTGACGATCTTCTGGTGCACTTCGCCTTCCTGCGCCACTTCTTCCCAGAACTCCTTGGCGGCGTTTTCGACTTCGGCCCATTCGCTCGCCGGAACCGAGCGCAGTTGCAGCTTGTCGCCATTGGCGCGCAATGCCGCCTCACCACCCCAATACCACTGGTTGCGATAGGTGTGACCAGCTTCGGTGGCGGCCATCACGACCGATTTCAGATGATCCGGCAGGTCGGCCCAACGCTCTTCGTTGACGAACCACGACCCGATCCATGCGCCCGAGATGTTGTTGGTCAGGAAGTAATCGGTCACGTCAGCCCAACCGACGGTGTAGTCCTCGGTGATGCCCGACCATGCCATGCCATCCAGCTCGCCGGTTTGAACCGCAACCTCGGCGTCCTCGTAAGGAATGTTCACCGGAACAACACCAAACTGCGCCAAGAAGCGACCAGCGGTCGGGAAGGTATAAAGCTTCAGACCATCCAGATCGGCGACCGATGTGATCTCTTTCTTGGTGTTGAAGTTGCACGGGTCTTGTCCCGCAGCCGACAGCCATTTGACGCCAACCTTGGCGTATTCTTCTTCCCAGATTTCCTTCAGACCGTACTGGTTGAACAGCACCGGGACATCAAGGATGTGCTTGGTTGCAAAGGGGAAATAGCCGCCGAACTGGCGAAGCGGCGTGGGTGATGCCATCGAATCATCGTCCGAATGCACACCGTCAAGCGTGCCGCGCTGAAGCGCCTGAAACAGCTCGCCCGTGGGCACGATCTGGTCGGCATAGAACAGTTCGACCTCAAGCTCGCCGTTCGCATTGGCGTTGATATAGTCGATGACCGGCTTGGTCACATGCTCGCCCAGCGCGCTGCCGGCATAGGTCTGAAACCGCCATTTGATCGCCGACTGCGCTTTGACGATCGAAGGGCTGGCAAGTGCTGCAGCCCCGCCGATGCCGGCAGTGGTTAGAAACTTACGTCTTGTCGTCATGTCACTTTCCTCTCTGTTGAAGCTTGTCTTTTCCGTCCCGCAACCCGGGATCTCGTTTCCGTTAATTTCCGTAAACATACCCCGGCAACCAAAGGGCGATTTCCGGGAAAATCATGATCGTCGCCAATGCCACCACCATCACCAACACAAACGGCAGGATCGAAGAATAGATATCGCGCAACGTGATCTCGGGTGGCGCCATCGCGCGCATCAGGAACAGGTTATAGCCGAAGGGCGGCGTCATATAGGCGATCTGCGTGGTGATCGTATAAAGCACACCGTACCAGATCAGATCAAATCCCAGCGCCCCCACCAGCGGCACATACAAGGGCGCCACGATCACCAGCATCGCCGTGTCATCCAGAAACGTGCCCATCAGGATAAAGCTTAGCTGCATCAGGATCAGGATCATCCATGGGGACAGGCCCAGCTTTTCGGTGAACAGGCTCTCAATCGCTTTCACTGCGCCCAAGCCGTCAAAGACAGCGCCAAAGGCCAAGAGCCGCAAGGATGATCCACATGAACATACAGGATAATGCCCAGCGTCTTGCGCACCGAGACCTCGAACACTTCGCGCGTCATCCGGCCCTTTAAGAACAGCCGCCACAAACGCCGCAATCGCCCCAATGGCCGAGCTTTCAACAAGCGATGTCCAGCCGTTCACAAAGGGCACCATCATTGCAAAGAAGATGAACAACGGCAGGAACCCTGCGCCCAACAAGCGCAGCTTTTCACCCATCGGAATGTCGCGTTCTTCGGGCGGCAAGATCGGGCCCAGTTCCGGATTAATGCGGCAGCGGATCACGATGTAAATCACGAACATCGCGGCCATCATCAGCCCCGGAAAGACCCCGGCCAGCCACAACTGGCCCACCGGTTGGCGCGCAATCATGGCGTACAACACCAGCACGACAGAAGGTGGGACAAGGATCCCAAGCGATGACCCCGCTTGTATGACCCCCGTCACCATGCGCTTGTCGTAACCCCGCTTCAGCAGCTCGGGCAAAGCAATGGTGGCCCCGATGGCCATGCCTGCCACCGACAACCCGTTCATCGCCGATATCAGCACCATCAGCCCGATGGTCCCCACGGCCAAACCGCCCGACAGACCGCCCATCCAGACGTGGAACATCTTGTAAAGATCATCGGCAATCTTCGATTCCGACAGGATATAGCCCATGAAAATGAACATCGGCAGCGTCAGCAGCGGATACCATTTCATCAGCTTGATCGCGGCGGCAAACCCCAGATCATACCCGCCCCGGTCACCCCAAAGGAAAAACGCCGACACCACGGCCACAAAGCCAATCGCGCCAAACACACGCTGCCCGGTCAGAAGCATCAGCATCATCGACGAGAACATGAGAATGGCGATGGCTTCATAGGCCATCAGACTTTCTCTCCCATGTCATGGCCTTTGATCCGCAGGATGTCCTTGAAGAACTCGGAAATCGCCTGCAGCAGCATCAGGAAAATGCCCAACACCATGATCGACTTGATCGGCCACATATACGGGCGCCAGACCGACGGGCTGCGCTCGCCGCCATATTGCAGCGAATAGGACAGGCTTTCCAAACCGCCCCACAGCAAAAACACCAGATAAACGATCAAAAACAACACGGTAAACGCATCAACCTCGGCCTTTCGACGGTCGGTCCAATCACCGTACAACAGGTCCATCCGCACGTTCGACCCCATCTGGATCGAATAGGGCCCGCCCAGCATGTAATAGGCAACCATCGCGAATTGCGCCACTTCCAGCGTCCAAAGCGAGGGCACGAAAAACGTCTTTGAGATCGACGACCACAGCAAAATCGCCATCATGACAAAGATGCCGTACATCACGACGCGCCCGATCAGATAGTTCATCCGGTCAACGCGGCGCACATATGCTTTCATCGCCCCTGTCATGCCCGCACGTCTCGCGCCAAAGCAGCGTTCAGAGTGGTGGCAAGGCTGGTGGCGACTTGCGCAACCGTCTGCGGGTCGCTCAGAAGATCGTTGCGCACTTCGATCATCACGTTCTGCAAACCGCCTGCGTGGCGTTGCAGCGTGTGTGTCACCCCGTCTTTCGCGGAATAGGGTTGGTTCAACTCGGTCCGATACCGGCTGTCGGCATGGGCCAGCATCGCCTGCGCAAGTTGGTCGTTTGCGTCATGCAGAAAACCAATCTCGGTCGCGCGCGCCACACCATTCCAGACAGGCGTAAAGCTGTGCAGCGTTACGAAAACCGGAGGCGTCGCAAAGCCGCTTAGAAGTTTTGTCACCTCGTTGTGAAACGGATGATACACCGCCTGGGCCCGGTCCACTCTGCTTGCTTGCGTCAGGCCACGGTTGCCCGGCACGTCAATCTGCTCGACCTTCTCCGGCGTCGCTTCGGGCGCTGCCGCCGGTCGGTTCAGGTCGCAGACCAACCGCGAGACACAGGCCAAAACAAGCGGTGCGTCCAGCATATTCGACAAAAGCCGCGCCATGTCTTCGGCCCCGATATCCACCGATGCATGGCTGTATCGGTCGCTGGGCGACAGGCCCAAGTCCCTAAAGCTGGGCGGAATAAAGCCACTGGCGTGTTCACAAACCAGACAAATCGGTGCCCCGCCCTGCCGGTTCACCACCTCGGCCACAGCCATGCCCTCTGGCAGAATCGGATGATGCGCCTTGTCACTCACACCGCTCATCTGGAAGCTTCGCACAAAAACTGTCAAGGAAATTTGTAGACTTCGCTTCTGCCCCATTCTACTTTGTAACGATTGCTTCAAAAGTGAGCATCGTACTGCCGTGACAGATGCCCGGATTGTCAAAGAGCGAATACAGGATCAAAGCGGCGCGCTAACCCGGGCCGAAGCGAAACTGACGGATATTCTTCTGCGCGACTACCCCGTGGCCGGGCTTCAATCCGTCACCAAACTGGCCGATGCGGCGGGCGTATCGACCCCCACCGT
This sequence comes from uncultured Alphaproteobacteria bacterium, assembly GCA_963841595.1. GTDB lineage: Bacteria > Pseudomonadota > Alphaproteobacteria > Rhodobacterales > Rhodobacteraceae > CAWJDD01. Next base: position 218,636 of record CAWJDD010000006.1, read on the forward strand.
CGTACGCATGGCCCGCAAATTGGGCTTTGACGGTTTCTCTGAACTGCAAGCGGCCCTCCGCGAAGAAGCCTCGGCCCAGATCAAACAACCCATCTTGAAAAGCGAAGGCTGGCCATCGGGGCGCAAAGACTCGCCCGCCTTCCGCGACTTTGCCGAAGCCGTGTTCGAGAACCTGAATCACACCATCGAACGGCTGGACCCCGCGACATTCGACGCGATCGCAAAGCTTCTGGCCAAACCAAAGCACCGGCTGTTCCTGTCAGGCGGGCGGATCACGCGATCAAACGCCGACTATCTGTTCAACCACCTGCAAATCATCCGCCCCGGCGTGACCCTGCTCAGCCAGTCGCCCAACGTCTGGCCGCAAGTCATTCTGGACATGGACAAATCCTCGGTGCTGATCGTCTTCGACATCCGCCGTTATGAAAGCGATCTGGCGCGACTGGTCACGCTGGCCAAAGACCGCGGCGCCGTGGTGGTGCTGTTCACCGACCAATGGGGCTCGCCCATCACCAAACAAGCCGACCACGTCATCAACGCAATGGTCGAAGTCCCCTCAAGCTGGGATTCCACCATCGCGATCAACCTGATCGTCGAAGCTTTGATCGCCGAGATTCAAAGAAAACGGTGGGAGCAGTCAAAAGACCGGATCGAGGCGCTGGAAGACATGTTCCGCTCAACCCGCATCTTCCGCCGCCCGGGTTAAGCAGCGCACCCAAAGGCGCGCCGCCAAAACTTAATTACCCAGCTTGTTAAACTCGGCAAGGCTGTCGGAAATGATCGCATACCATTCGCCACTGTCGCGCATTTCGGTCAGGCCCCGGTTCAGCATTGCCAGATAAACGCGACCACGCGGGTTGGTCTTATGCGTCACAAAGCTCATCTGCAAAAGGTTCGTCAGATAGGGGTTCTGCACCACCTTATCTTCAATCCCAAGTTCACGGGCCGCACCAGCGACGCTTTCGATCTCAAGCGGCACAACATCAACTTCGCCGTCCACCATCATCTCGAAGCATTCGTTGACCGACTTGGTGACGACCATCGTCACGACCGGCTCGATCAGCCCCTGCTCTTCCAGATCAAAGGTGTACCAGCCTTCCGGGCGGCACATCCGCGCGCCCGCATAATCGGCATAATTGCGAACCTCGGCATAGTCGTTGCCGGGCTGCGAGAAGAAGCCGACCACCGATTCATAAATCGGCAGCGAACCGTCCAATTCATTGCAGCGCTTTTTCATACCGTCCGACAGAAGATCGATCTTTCCGCAATCCGGCATGTACCACGCAATCGAGATATCGAAGGCTCCAAGCGGCAAAAGCGTGTCGGTATGCGCCGCCCAGTCATCGACAAAGCTGACATTATATTCCCGCGCGTTACCGCCTCGGTTCAGCGCCGTTGTCGCCAGACGCACCAGCATGCCACCCCCGCCAAACTCTTCGCCCACGAAAGGTGCCCAGCCATTTCCGCTGACAATCTTGATCGGCGGCTCGAACGCATTCGAGGTACGCGGCTGGCTGGCCTGTTCGGCCTCTTGGCTTGCAATGACCTCTTGCGCCGACGATCCGTCTGGCAAGCTGCCGTCTGCACAGGGCAGTTGCAGCGACGTGCCGACTTCCAGCTGGTTCGGATTGGAAATCTGGTTCCGGTTGGCGTTGAAGATCGTCTGATAATCGAACGTCCCGTAAGCCGCCTCGGCAATCAGCGCAAGCGTATCACCCTGTTTCACCGAATAGACGGTACAGGCTTCTTGCGCCGACGCCGCGAACGGCAAGGCTGCAAGCGTGACGGCGGTTGCAAGGGCGTATCTGGTTTTGACAAGTAGATTGGTCATGGGATGGGTCGCCTTCTCGATAGATTTCAATTTTTTATTGCCGGTTCTTTGTGTCCGGCTGGTTTTGAATGTCAGGATAATGTCACGCATGGGTGCCGTCTCCTTTAGTTCACAAGGTCTGCCTGTTCTTTCAGGCTTTCTGTTACGATGCTGCCCCATTCGCCGGTCTGCAACATGATCTGAAGACCGGTGTTCAGGTCCGCGATCATGTCGGCGCTCTTGGGGTTATCTTTATGAAGCGCCACGCGAAGCGGCTCGATACTGAACAGATGCGGGTTTTCCGAGACCTGAAACTCAAGCCCCATATCCGACATCACATGATCACCCGCCCGCGTATCCAATGCGACAAGATCGACCTTGCCCGCCATCAGCTGCTCGAAACAGCCATAAGCCGAGGTCGGCTGGATCAACGTGATCTCGGGCGGCATCAGGTTCTGTTCTTCCAGATGGCCCGTCGGGTATCCTTCAGGACGGCAAATGGTTGTGCCAGTCAGGCCAGCAAAATCGGTCACGCTTTCATAGCCTGATCCGGTTTTTGCAAAGAACCCGTCAACGATTTCATAGAACGGATCCGTATAAAGATAATTCTGGCAGGCATAAAGCTCGACGCTCGTCAGCTCGCCCTGCGTTTCGCAACCCGGACGCGTCCAGGGGAAACTGGCATCGAATGCCTTGCGTGGCAAAAGCGTTTCAAGATGTGCGGACCAGTCATTGACAAAGATGACCTCGAACGGTTTTTCGGGCGCGGCGCGCAGCATGGCATTCTTCACCAGATGCGTAAAAAGCCCCTCGTTATCAAGGCTTTCGTCGGTATAGGGAAGGTATCCATTCGCCGTGATAAAGCTGAATGCCGTTGCATCCGTCGCTTCCTTTTTGTCGCCCGGAAGGCCGCCATCAAGACAGGGCAGCTTCAGAACAAGCCCAACCGAGATACGATTTGGGTTACGGCCGATTGTTGTGCGGTTCGCACGATAGACGCTTCGGAAATTGTTATAGCCATATGCGCGCATCGAGATCTTGAGCAGATCGTCGCCGCGCTTGACCCGATAAAATTCGCAAGCCTCCTGAGCTTCGGCGGGCTGAGGCGCCACCAGAAGCATGGACACGAATAGGACGATCGCAGCTGCGATAAATTGCATTGCCTGTATCCTTTTTTGTTAGGACTTTACCAACTGCACTCGCAAATTGTCGACAGATTACTTTGGATTATTTCCTTACTGCAGGTCGTTCCCGCGCAAGGTGCCATTCGGTTTGTTGGGCAGTTCCATCCCGCACAATGCTGACCAAAGCCGTGTCGATCTGGCGGCTGACCAATTGGTCAAACGCTTTGGTCAATGCATCGGGAGAGTTGAATTCAGCGCCAGTGCCAACTTCGCCAGTCAGAATGTCGCCAATTTTCAAACCGTTGGTTGCATCGCCAACAGCCGTAACTTCCAGCACCCAAGCCATATCAACCATACGCGCCTCGATGATGCTGCCATCGGCCAGACCAATCTCGCGCACCACCGGCACAGCCAGCAGACCACGATCAAGGATGCCAGCGGTCGGGTTGCGATAGCGCACCGTCGCGCGGGCATAGCCATCGGGGTCGATGTTCAGCGTCTGCAACATATGAACGTTCAGTGGCGTTTCCGCCTGCAACCGTTCGCCGTTGAACGAATAGATGACAACGCCCTCTTCAATCCAGCCGCCCGAAACGGACAAGTCCGCAGTCTCGGCAATCGTGGTAATGATGGCCGTATTCGCATTGCGGACACGCTCAAGATCAGCCTCAAACGGCATTCGGACATCCCAATGCGCGTAAGCGATCTGGACTGCTGCCAATTTCCCAAGCCGCTCAATCGGCGGTGGCGGGGCCACGTCAGCCGAGAACAGGGTATCGCCCAAAGCAACCGGCAAATCCGACAGTACGCCGGGGCGTTCGATCTCTGACACCGATACCATCGTCAGTTCAAATTGATCTGTTGCGGCGGGCTGAAACCCGTCGATCTGCTGTATGTCGGCGATTGCCGGCACGACAAAAATCGGGGGCACAGGTTTCGCCTCTGGCACGGACTCCGTCGTTGGAACACCAAGGGCTGCAACGCTGGTTGCATCCGGCAAGGGCAAAACGTTGGACGGAACGGCTGAAACTGCCGGCAATTCATCGGGCGAGACAAGCTGGGAAGCCATCGCAATTTCCGGCGTCGGAACCTGAGGCGCCGACACCAATTCGATCATCGCCAATTCTCCGATCCCGACCATCCGCGAAGCAGGTGACAGGCTTTCAGGCAAAACGGGGTCGTTCATCGCAATGGCTGGTGCATCCAGAACCGGGACAGTTCCGATTTCAGGTCGCGCCTGAATGATCGGGGCAGCCGCATTCTCAGGCGGTGTCGCCGCACGTTCCGCAGACAGACCCACCGTGATGTCATCCAAAGTACGCGCCAGAACGCGCTGCTCGGGCAAGCCGCCAACTGCCGGGTCAATCAATGCAAGCCGTGGGTCTGCAACGATGACCGGTGGTGCCGGGACAAAGGTCGTCTGCGCCACATCGGACGGGCGCAGAAGCTGAACGGCGAATATGCCCAGCCCGCTTAGCAAAGCGATCCCGGCCACACTGGCCGCAACGGGCCGCATGTGGTTGGTGAACAGGTTCGCCACAAGACTGCTGACGGGCAGTTCCTCGAACGCGGGAAGCTTTTCCCGCACGCGTGCGACCGGTTTTGCCGCCACCGCAGGCACCTTGCGCTTTTTGGGCGCCAAAAGCTTCAGCCACTCGTCCGCCGACTGAATACGCTGCTCGGGCAAAATCTGCAGCGCCTTGTCAAAGGTCTTGAGGAACCGCGACGGATAACCACTGACATTGCCCGCAAGCGGTACATAAGGGTCCGGCTTCTTGGCCGCCAAAGCTGCCAGCCGTTTCTGCCCGTCTTCCGGAGCCTGACCGCTTATCACATGATACATCGACGCCGCGAAAGAATAAAGATCGCTCCACGCGCCCTGTTCACTGCCCGCAATATAGAATTCCTGTGGCGAATATCCGTCCTTGACGAACTTCAGCTTCGAGAATGCGCGATAAGACGACTGCGACGCATATTCCCGTGCCGCACCAAAATCGATCAGGATCGGTTCGCCTGATTTGTCGATCAGAATGTTGTCCGGCGAAATATCGCGGTGCAACATGCCCAGACCATGCACGTATTTGATCGCATGAAGCATCTTGTGAACAATCTGCTCGACCTCACGCGGAGAAAACCGATTGGGATCGGCTTCGATGATATCCAGAAGGTCCTGACCTTCAATGAAATCCATCGCCATATAGGCAGTGTCGTTTTCCTCGAAAATCTGATGAACGTGGACAACATTGTCATGACGCGCCGTCGCCAGACGATGCGCCTCTTTGACGAAATGCTGAACAATCGCTTCCAGTTCAGTTTTGAACTTCGGCGTGCGGGCTCCCATCAGTTTGCCCGACCGGTACGCCATCTCGCTTGGGAAACATTCCTTGATCACAACCTCGCGGCTCAGACTGTCCCGAGCGCGATAGGTGATGCCGAAACCACCGCAATTCAGATAACCAGTGATCGTATACTGGCCCAGCAAAAGCGTCGTGCCAGCCGGAAGATGCTGCGGCGCCTGCGGATCAATAACAGCCTCATCATCAACACGATAATTGTGAAGATTAATGACTTCGTTCTTTTGCATTGCGCCACCCCAATGCGTTGAATGGTTTCGTTGTCTCCTATTGGTAAACAATCGGTTTACGGCAGAATTGTGATCAGAGTTTGGTCAATTCAGGCAAAACGTCGCTGTGAAACAGACGGAAACGCCGGTTTCATCGTGTCAGGCATGACCCAAATTCGTCAGAATAGGCGCTTAGCGCAAAAGCCGCCCCTGCAGGTCCGACAACCGCTCGGCACCGATCTGGCCCATGCAGGACTTCATGTCGTCTGTAAGGATGTGGATCAGATGCTCGGGTCCACGCTGGGCCAAAGCGCCGACCGCATAGTGAAACGCACGGCCCAGCATCACGAAATCCGCGCCCAGGGCCAGGGCCCGCATGATATCAAGCCCGCCATTCACGCCACTGTCAAAAACGATGGGGGTATCCGGCAAAGCCTCGCGGATTGCAGGCAAACAGCTGATCGAGGCCGGCCCGCCATCGAATTGCCGCCCCGAGTGGTTCGACACCCAAATGCCGTCCACGCCCATATCAACCAGACGTTTCGCATCTTCGACCTGTTGGATGCCCTTGACCAGCAACGGTCCGTCCCACATCTCGCGCAGGCCCTTGATATCGTCCCAGCTGGGTTCGCCGCGGATAATGTGACCGGCATGCTGAACCGACGTCGACTTCGACCCGTCCGCATAGGACTTCACACAATTTCAGACTGGGGATGCCCTCGCGAAGCGTGCCAATTGTCCATTCCGGATGCAGCATCATCGAAATCAGCATCGCCAGATCAACCTTCGGCGGGATCCTCAGGTTGGCGCGCCGTTGGCGTTCGCGCCGACTTTCCCGTGGCGTATCAACTGTCAGAATAAGCGTGTGAAAACCGCTTTCCTTAGCCCGCCGCAGGATGTCCTCACGGATCACCGGATCGCGCGCAAAATAAAGCTGAAACCAGCCCTGATCGCCAATCAACGGCGCCAATGTTTCCGGCAGAACAGTCGCCACCGTCGACATGCAGTAAGGTATGCCCGCCTTGGCGCAGGCCTTTGCCAGTATCTTTTCGGCCCCCGGCCACATGATCCCCGACATGCCCACGGGGGCACAGCCAAAGGGCACTGGATACTCGCGCCCTAAAAACGTGGTCGAAACATCAAAATCCAGCGTCCCCCGAAGCACATCCGGCCAGAACTGCACCTCGGCCAACTGGTCGCGATTTCGCTTGTGCTGGTCTTCACGCCCGGTCGCACTGTCCAGATACTCGAACACGAAATGAGGTATACGACGCCGCGCCTTTTCGCGCAGGTCCGAGATAGCGGGGTATCGGGTATCGAGGTCCATGCCTGTTTCTCAGCTATATCTGCTTGATTTAAAAGACCCATATTTCATTTTGCTGCAAATACGCAGGCGGGGTCCGGAGGGGCGGAGCCCTTCCGGTTTGGCGACGCGCAAAGCGCGGCGCAAAGTTGCGGAACAGACCAAGAACACCCCTTTAATTCTTTTCACCAGCGCGTTACGATCAAGTACATGAACGAGCCCGAAGACTTCCCCGACCGCATCCCCCTGTCGCAACAGGCCGTTGCCGCACGCGGCGCGCCCTATCTCGACGGGTTGAACCCCGAACAACGCGAGGCGGTCGAAACCCTCGACGGCCCGGTCCTGATGCTGGCAGGCGCCGGCACCGGCAAGACCAAAGCGCTGACCACCCGGATCGCACATTTGCTGACCACCGGACGCGCCCGCCCGAACGAAGTTCTGGCCGTCACCTTCACCAACAAAGCCGCGCGCGAAATGAAGAACCGCGTCGCAGCCAGCATGGGCCAGACCATCGAAGGCATGCCATGGCTCGGCACATTTCACGCCATCTGCGTCAAGCTTTTACGCCGCCACGCCGAACTGGTCGGGCTGAAAACCAACTTCACCATTCTGGACACCGACGATCAGGTCCGGCTGATGAAGCAACTGATCGTCGCCAGTGATCTTGACGAAAAGCGCTGGCCCGCCAGACAGTTAGCCCATGTGATCGACGGCTGGAAAAACCGAGCCTGGACACCCGACAAAGTCCCCACCGGCGAAAGCGGTGCCTTCAATCACTATGGCATCGAGCTCTACCAACAGTATCAAGACCGCCTCAAAACCCTGAACGCCGTCGACTTCGGAGATCTCCTCCTTCACGTCGTGACGATTTTCCAAACCCACGACGAAGTGCTCGAACAATACCAACGCTGGTTCAAATACATCCTTGTCGACGAATACCAAGACACCAACGTCGCCCAATACATGTGGCTTCGCCTTCTGGCCGGGGGGCACAAGAACATCTGCTGCGTTGGCGACGACGACCAGTCGATCTATGGCTGGCGCGGCGCCGAAGTGGGCAACATCCTGCGGTTCGAAAGAGACTTCCCCGGCGCCAAAGTCATCCGGCTGGAACAAAACTATCGCTCGACCCCGCATATCCTTGCCGCTGCGTCTTCCGTCATCGCCGCCAACGCCAACCGCCTTGGCAAGACGCTTTTCACCGAACGCGCCGACGGCGAACAGGTTCGCCTGATCGGCCATTGGGACGGCGAAGAAGAAGCCCGCTGGATCGGCGAAGAGATCGAATCCATGCAATCCGGCACCCGCGGCATGCACCCTTTCGGCCTGAACGACATCGCCATCCTCGTCCGCGCCTCGCACCAGATGCGCGCCTTCGAGGATCGCTTCCTGACCATCGGCCTGCCCTACCGCGTCATCGGCGGCCCGCGCTTTTACGAACGTATGGAAATCCGCGACGCCATGGCCTACTTCCGCCTCGCCGTCAGCCAGGACGACGATCTTGCCTTCGAGCGTATCGTCAACACCCCCAAACGCGGCCTTGGCGACAAAGCCCAACAGAAAATCCAAATGGCCGCCCGCGCAAATGGCGTTTCGCTGGTCGAAGGCGCGAAACTTCTCCTCGCCGCCAAAGGCCTGACCGGCAAAGGTGCCACCGAGCTTACCAAGCTGGTCGAAGGCCTCGACCGCTGGCACGCATTGGTCCGCGCAGGCACCAACCACATCGAGATCGCCGAGCAGGCGCTGGACGAATCCGGTTACACCGAAATGTGGCAAAACGACAAAACGCCAGAAGGCCCGGGACGGCTGGAAAACCTCAAAGAACTCGTCAAAGCCCTTGAATCCTTTGAGAATCTTCAAGGTTTCCTCGAACACATCAGCCTCGTCATGGACAACAGCACCGAAGACAATGACGAGAAAGTCTCAATCATGACCCTCCACGCCGCCAAGGGGCTCGAGTTCCCAGCGGTGTTCCTGCCGGGTTGGGAAGACGGGCTATTCCCCTCGCAACGCTCGATGGACGAAAGCGGCCTCAAAGGCCTCGAAGAAGAACGCCGTCTGGCTTACGTGGGCCTCACCCGCGCCGAAGAACTGGCCTTTGTCAGCTTCGCCGGCAACCGCATGGTCTTCGGCCAGTGGCAATCGCAAATGCCGTCGCGCTTCATCGACGAAATGGACCCGAACGCGGTCGAAGTGCTGACACCCCCCGGCCTCTACGGCGGCACACCGCAAGGCGGCGAGGTCGAATCCGACCTCTACGACAAAGCCAGCCGCGCCGACGCCTATAACTCCCCCGGCTGGAAACGCCTGCAAGCCCGCTCGCAGCAACGCGGGCTAAGCCAGCCCCGCGAAACCCGCAACATGACCATCGACGCCAGCGCCGTCTCATCCTTCACCACCGGCGAGCGCGTCTTCCACGACAAATTCGGTTACGGTATCATCACCGCCATTGAAGGCGACAAACTGGACATCTCATTCGAGAAAGCCGGGTTCAAAAAGGTCGTCGCAAAGTTCGTGACGGCGGCCGAGGCAGCGGACGACGTACCGTTCTAAACCGTAGGGCGGGGTTTCACCCCGCCGCCCGCCAAGCCGGGCAGCGCTTGCCCGTGGGTTGGCGCTGAAACAACTACGCGTAGGCGCTTAATGGTGAAATCCACATCCCAAGGCTGAGGTCTTCGCAAGATTGCCAAGCGCCAGCCCGCCGGACGGGCAAGCGATGCCCGGCGCCTTCGGCTTGATTCCGGGCGGGTTCACCTCAAGCAACAAACCGATCCCGATGCGCCTTGCAAAAGGCGACGAGCGGATCAAGAAAGGCCCGCACCTTCGCCGAAGGCCAGACATCCGGATGCCCCACAACCCAGACATCCGCATAAGGCTGCGGTGGCAGCACCGGCACCTGAACAAGACCCGCGGTCGAGCGTCCAAGAAACATCGGCGTGCGGACCACACCCAACCCCGCCTGCGCCGCGCCGATCATAGCAACCATGTCATCCAAACGCAGCCGCACAGCGTGGTTCGGAAAGTCAGGGCTGACCGCCTTGGGGATATTCGGCAAAGCGTCATACACGATCCACTGAACCTCTGTCGAAGGATCAGCCGCAAGGCGATCAGCCCAGCCCTGCGCGGCATAACTCGCGCTTTGTTGTTCCAAAAGCCGCAGCCCCTTCAGCGTGTCGCCCGGGCTTCGACTAACTCGAATGGCAAGATCTGCCTCACGGCGCGAAAGGTCCAGCAATTCGTTGGTCGCAAGGATGCGCAGCTCGACCAAAGGATGCGCGGATATGAATTGGTCAATCATTGGCGAAAGGAAGTTGGCAATCAGCAATTGCGGCGCTGTGATCGTCAAGGTGCCAGAAAGCTCGCTTTCGCGTCCCTGTAACTGGCGCATCAACCCATGCTCGGCATCTTCCATGCGTGCCACATGTTCAGCAATCAAAAGCGCCGCTTCGGTGGGCCTGTACCCATCAGGCAGACGCTCGAACAAAGGCTGGCTCAAAGCGTCTTCCGCCCGCCGCACCCGCCGCGCCACCGTCGTATAATTCACACCCAATATATCGGCAGCACCCGCCAAGGACTTGTGCCGGACCAGCATCAACACCGTGCGAAGATCGTCCCATGCGGCACCCATACATGCATTATTGCACGCACTACATGCATTCGCACGCGTTTTCGCATAAAGCCAAAAGGGCTAACTCTGGCTTATCGCAACGGATGGAGCTTCCCATGATCTACGCTTATGCAAAACTCACCGTAACCAACCCTTCCGCCTTGGCCGAATACCGCGACGTCGCTGGCGCCGCACTTGCCAAACACGGCGGAAAAGTCGAAGGCGCCTCGAAGGAATTCACCGCTCTTGATGGCGCTCCCGATACGCCGGACGTAGCAGCGCTTTTAAGTTTTCCGGACAAGGCTTCAGCCGTCGCTTGGGCGAAAGACCCCGACCTTGCAGACGTGCATGCCCTTCGCCGAAGCGCTGGCGCATCCGACATCTTTCTGCTCGGCTAGCTCCGGCATACGGCTGAGGAAATGAACTATGCCTTGCGGTCTCTGCCGCAAGGTATTGAAAACCGCCGAACGCAAAACCTGTACAAATGAGTATTTCGGGGTCTGAAAAGACGTACAAAACGGCAAAGAACGCGAAAATCGCGAACGTACGCCTCTCACGTTGTTAAGACAGGACGGTCATCACTCGTCCGCCTTTGGCTCTTTAGATGTACGTTTCTCGTCAAAGCTTTTCCGCGCCGCCCGGGCAATTTTCGCCCCGCGATACCCAAGCCGCGCAACTGCATTCCGGCCCTTTTCAAGCTCTGCCAGCTCGTCGGAATAGGCTTCAGTAAGCACCGTACGAAGAGTTTTCAGCCGTCCGAATGTCACCTCGTGAACACGCCTGACCATCCCCATCCAGACTGGCGAAATGATCAGCGTGACCGCAACAATCGACAGTGCAAGGCGGTACGCGTCCAGATCCAGCACGCCGTTTCTCAGGCCTACTGCCGCAAGAATAAAGGAAAATTCGCCGATCTGCGCCATGGCCAGCCCTGCGGGAAGTGCGATGTCCCAGGTAAAGCCCGTCATCCGGATCAGGATCACGTTCAGCGCAGATTTGACCACGACCACCACCATCACAAAGCTCAGGACGACAGGCCAATTGGTGAAAATGAACTCAAGATCGATCAGCAGGCCAATGGACAGAAAGAAGATAAAGACCAGGATCGACTGGATCGGGGCAGTGACAGCAATGGCTTCCGCGCGAAGGGTCGAATTGGCAAGGATCAAACCGGCCACAAACGCGCCATAGACAGGCGACAGCCCAAACAAAGACGACGCCGTCGCCGCACTGAGACAAAACGCAAGAGCAGCCAACGCAATCAAGTCCGGTTTGCCCGTAAGTTGTTCTGAAAGCGGCAATTTTATTTTGCCCGGTCGGCTGAGATACCAGATCAGAAGGCCCAACAATCCGACCGAAGACCCGATCAGAACAGAGATACTTAGGGCGGGGATCGTTTCTTTTCCAAAGGCTTCAGCCAGGATCAGCATGGGCACGATGGCGATATCCTGAGCAACCATCACACCAACGGTGATCCGCCCGATTTCGGTTCGCAACTCGCCAATATCCTCAAGAATCTTGATGGCCACGGCCGTCGAAGACACGGCCACCACGAAACCCAGCAAAAGGATCTGCTCGACGCTCCAACCCAACACTGTTCCAAAAGCTGATGTAATCGCAAGTGCAACCAGGATCTGGCCCGCGGCAACTGTGACCGCAGGTTTGATCACCAGTACAAAAGCACGGATAGAGATCTCCATCCCGATCAGAAACAGAAGCAACAAGACCCCAAGTTCAGCAAGCAACGTAATCGACTGAGAATGCTCGATTAGGCCAAGGCCGGTAGGCCCAAGAAGAATACCGGCAAGGATGTACCCGACAATCGGCGGCTGTTTCAGCCGAACAAGTAGCAACCCCATAACGACGGCGACAAGCGCCACTATGGAAATTGCTTCCAATCCGATGATCTGTTCGTGGCTAGGGTCCATCAACTAAATACCTTCGGCGAAGCATTGGTGCCGGACCAATTCCGTGCGTGCTTCCGCGCAAAGAATACCAGTTTCCAAGTTTCGACGGCGGATTAGCCTTAAACGATTGTGGCCGAAAACGCGCTGCCCAACAAACGGAAAACCGCACCCGTCGATATGCGGCACTCTTGCGGACAGACAAAAGCGCCAAGACACATGGCATCATTGGCCTGACAGAATTGCCGAACCCTCTTCCGCGAGCCGACCAACAATTTCTTCTTGTTTTCCTAACCACAGCGCTGATAGACCCATCGGCGGAGACGTGGCCGAGTGGTCGAAGGCGCTCGCCTGCTAAGTGAGTAGACGGGAAACCGTCTCGAGGGTTCGAATCCCTTCGTCTCCGCCACCAACCCCTGTCTCTGTGGCAATTTCCTTTTCTTATCTGTTATTTCACTACTTTTCCGAGGCTTGCCATGAGCGTTCGGTGTCGGAGACGCGTGTCGGCGTGGCAATCTACCCTTTCTGTGCCGCCCGTCGCCTGCAAAAAGTGTAGCGCCGTCCCGCCGCCAAAGGCCAAAGCTGCCGCTTGCTCGAACGTGAGGTTGGCGGGATTGTGACCACCATTCGGTCTTCCGGCACGGCCTTGTGTTCGACGTGACAGCCATACTTGAGGCCGGTGAAGGCAATGACTTCGTCCCCCGGTTTGAAACGCGTCACATCCTCGCCCGTGGCCTCAATAATTCCTGCAAGTTCCGTTCCCAGACTTGGTTGTCTAGGCCCGGTGATTCCAAATGCCAAGCGTGCCAACAGCCCGAAACCGGAAGTCACATCGAGGCTTCGCGCACGCCAATCCGCTGATGTGATTGTCGCTGCAACGACCTTGATGAGGACTTCGTTCCGCGCAGGTATTGGCTTGGCGATATCCCGCATTTCAATCACGTCAGGAGGGCCGTAGCAGCCGTACGTGGCGGCTTTTCATGCGTTGCCTTTCATGGCGCTCGTCAGCGTGCCCTGCATGTCCCTCAATCCAATCGGGATGAATCCGAGACACATCAGGAGGGCACCTGCCGAACTGATGATCTCGATGTCCGGATTGATCAGTAGGAGCAGTCCGACGATTATGCAGACGCCCTGCCATTTCGGGATGATCCCCTCTTTCAGAATACCAATGGTCTGAAGAATGACCCCGATGGGTAGCGTGATGAAGCCCCAGGTGATCCACAGCCAGCCACCACGATTGAATATTGCCTTGATAGCAGGTGCGCTCGCATCGAGCTCTGTTTGTGGCAGGTCGCGAAAGGCCGTTAGCACAAAGGTCAAGGCGCCTTTGTCGACGGCCAACATGAAGGCCCCGAACACGCCGAGGATTGCGCCGATGAAACCGTACCAGGCACCCGCGCCTTGAAGCAGTGACATGAACCGAACACAGGTAACTGTGATGAGCGGAACCGCAAACATGACCAACAGGTGGCCGAGATGGAACAATTCGCTGGCCCGCCACTCGGATGTCCACTCTGCATAATCGGTGACCATCGCGAAGCTTAAGATATTTGGGTGTGTGACGAAACCAACAAGAAGCATGATCGGAAACAGCGCAATACACAGGCCGGAACCTGTTCTTTTGAACGATACGAGGATTGGCTTGGCTTGAGCTGTGGAAATTTTTCGGAATTGTTGGCCATTTCCGCCCTCCCTTTTTCTCAATTCATTCCTCTTGCAGTAAAACCCAAAGTCCCCACACGCCCCACAATGTTATGATTGGCAGAACGATCCAAAACTTGATCGGGCTTCCAAGCGCCCAGCCTTCAACCCCGCGGGCCGAATGAAGAGCCGCGAGCGAAACGATGGGCCAATAGACGGTAATGCCGAGCGCGGCCGCCAACGCGACGCGCCCCCAGCGGCGCCGCAACAAGTGACCGATCAATCCCGCGAGGTGGAGCGGTGCATAGATGACCAGATCACCGAAGGCGAAGCCCTTCCAGTATGCGACCCCAACCTCTGTGACCTGTTCGACGGACTCCTGTGTGCCCATCTCGACACCTAATTGATAGTCGAAGACGGGGATCAGTTGCGCATAGGTCAGGTAGACCAGAAACAGCCAGCCTGTGGCTTGTAACAGCCACCATGTTCGACCTCTGAGCATGTCAGATTGGGTGGACACATCAAACGCTCAAAAGTTCGGTATGGCCAAAGCCCTGTCGGTAATCGAGAAAGGAAATGACGATCGGATCAATGCGAAAGATCGCAAGTTCGACGCTGCTGTCAGTGGGTGCGTAGTTCGGAATTTGCGGGAATTTTTGGAACATCAGCTGGACGACGCTTTCGAACTCCTCGGGATCGGTCACTCGGGATGCCTTGCCGCCCATCGAAAGCCCGACGATTTCGCCCCAGTCTTCATAAGGACGGTTGATGGTCAGTGAAACCTTGTCACATTTGGCAATGTTCATGGCTTTTTGACTGTCGCTCGAAGTGCCAAAATAGATCGCCAGACCATCATTCATGTAACTGACCGTTGTCGCCTGAGGAAATCCGTCCTCGCGGATCGTCGCGATAGTCATGTCATCGATGTCGTCGACAATGGATATAATCTGTTCTTTCAGTGCTTGATCCATGGTGGCGGCCTCCCAAGGCGAACACTCACAGCACAATCGTCTCACACCGATGTCCACGCCGGATTGATAACAATCAAAGGCGCGTTTTCAGGGCGGTGCTAGGTTTGGCAATATCGACTTGGGAGTTTGCCATGACAGAGGAAGAAGAACTTGCGCGAGCCAGGAAACATGCAACAGCCAAGTTTGGTTTCTATGTGCATCTTGTCGTCTACGTGGTCGTTATCGGGATGCTCTTGGGCATCAATCTAATGACCTGGACGGGCTATTACTGGTTTGTCTGGCCGGCTTTCGGCTGGGGTATCGCGCTTGCGCTTCATGCAGCAGGCGCGTTCTTGCTGCCAAAGAAGGAAGCTATGATAGACCGGATCGCCCGGCGGGAACTAGACAAGCAGTAGCTGCAGTACCGGTAGGCTTGCCTGGAATGTGACCCGCATCTGCGCGGCCCAGGAAAGGTCCAAAATCCCTGTCAGTTTTGGCGGCGCATCTCGATGCCCGTGAATTGAGGATTTCAAGAACAGGAAGACAGGATGACGAAGGATAAAGAGTTCGACATTGTCTTGTGGGGTGCCACGGGCGCGGTCGGACGGCGCGTGGCCCATCATCTGGCCGCTCGCTCGCAATTCGGGTCTACTCTTCGTATCGCTCTTGGCGGCCGCGACCGAGAGAGGCTTGTCAAGGTCCGGGGAAATCTGGGCGAGGCCGCGAAAGACCTGCCGCTTGTCGTCGGAGACAGCTTCGACAAGGTGTTTCTGGCCGAAATGGTCGCTCGGACGCATGTGGTCTGTTCAACAGTTGGCCCTTTCGCGCTCTATGGGACAGCGCTTCTGGAAGCCTGCGTGCTATCCGGTACGCACTATTGCGATCTGACTGGCGAGGCGCACTGGATGCGTAAGATGATCGATGCGTATCAGGCGGAGGCCGAGAAGACCGGTGCCCGGATCGTGCATGCCTGCGGCCATGACTCAATCCCGTCCGATATCGGCGTCCTCTTTCTCCAGAAAGCCGCGCAGGAGACCTTCGGTGTTCCTTGCCAATCGGTCAAGCTGCGGATTGAAAAGATGAAAGGCGGATTCAGCGGTGGCACTGCGGCCAGTTTCCTGCATGCCGTAGAAGCGGGGCCAAATGATCCATCAATGGGCATGGCGATGCGCGATCCCTACCATCTTTGTCCAGAAGGCCAGCGGCAAGGTCCCGATCCGGCGGACAAAATGATGCCGGTTTTGGTGTCCTATGATCAAGACCTGCAGGTTTGGGTTCGACCTTACTTCATGGCACCAATGAATTCCAAAGTTGTGCGCCGCACCAACGCTTTGCTTGACTATCCCTACGGTGAGGATTTTCGCTATGAAGAAGCCCGCGTGGATGGCGCCGGCTTGGTCGGATGGCTGAAAGCCGTCACGGGCGCAATCAGCTCTGCCGTCTTTCTGATGGCCATGTCACTGGGTCCGACTCGCCTGCTTCTAAAGACATACGTTTTGCCGAAGTCCGGAGAAGGTCCGGGCAAAGACATCCGAGAAACCGGGTTTTATGACATCGTATTGGTGGGCAAGACGCCTGACGGGAGCGAAATACGCGCGCGCGTCCATGGGGATGGTGACCCGGGCGTCGAATCCACAAGCAGGATGTTGACCGAAGCGGCCCTCTGTCTTGCAGAAGACGCAAAGGTCATCCCGGTGCATGGCGGGTTCTGGACGCCAGCCTCTGCAATGGGAGAGTTGTTGCTTGCAAGGCTAACCACCTACGCTGGGCTAAGTTTCCAGATCGAACCGCATTAGGGATGTGGCAAATCGCATAATTCAAGTCCGACTTTTTGCGCCTGATATGTCTGGACAGCTTACGGCCGTCATCCTCGATGCGATGCGCCGGGTTTGTCGACCCATGCGAGGTCGCGATCATGGACCGAGAGTCAAGTGACCGATATCTCCCGCCAAGACCGAAATCACGACGCAGAAACCGTCCACAAAACCTTGCTAGGCCTTGTCACTGTTTTAGCCGCTAAGACAGAAGCCGCCATTCATGCAAAGTGCAGCATTCGACCGGACCCGTTGGATGACCGACGAATTGGTCAAAGATTCCATGCTGGCCCGCCGCTGCTTCTAAGGACGTAATTCCAATCTGCCGACTGTGCTGTTGGGCTAGGGTTGGCAATGCATCAAAGAACCACCCTTTTCCTCGTTGGCGAAAGCGAGGTTGGATATCCAGCTGAGGAAGCGATCGCCAAGCTGCATCGCATTGCACCAGGGTTGAAAGCTGCAATCCCGCCAAGGGCCGATCATCATCTGACCATCGTCAAACCCGACTGGTTCAGTGACAAAGTGCTCAAGTTTCTGAGCGATCAAGATAATCGAAAGCAATCAGCGCCGCGCCCGCTGCTATAAGGGGCAGTGCAACGCCAAAGAGAACAATAGGAGCCGTCCAGGCATTGAAAAAGACCATGGAGGCAAGCCCGGCCAGTACGACAAGTATGCCGCCGACGAGTTCCCATCTAAAGGCGATGTAAACGAAGGCGAAAAGGGCCAGCCAAGGCAGGGCGTTGGGCAGATTGCGGAGTACCGCACCGATGCCTTGACCATATTGGTCAGAACCAGACAGCAACGCGAAGGCGAACCAGAAGAGCGCAAGTGCTGCCAGCAGCGTCCGCACCACGAGAAGTAGAATACGAATTTTTCCGGACGGCGAACTCATGGATATACCGCTGCGACAGCAACGACAGACTTGGTTGGGATCATAGCAATCCTCGGCATATTGACCTCTTTTTTTTGCCGGACGAACGCGGGCTGATCACAGGATGGACCTGTCGGGGAAGACCTAACGGATCGAGATCCGTCCACGTTGATTTAGCTCAGTCTATCCGACAGCGGACGTTCGTCGATTGTGCAGCACTGATCATCTTCGGCTCCAAGCCGGCCTCGGATGCAGCGCAGCATCAGCCAGATACGCATCAACTTGCCGGACACGAACGGCCCACAGCTGACCTCCAGCGCCCTCCTGAATGCTGCGGCGCGGCCCGTCATTCCGGACATTCGTGCATCCCCCAGCATTTTCATCACGGCAACAACCGGGTCGCGGACTTATTTGGCGACGATCAGTCGGCAGTTTGAGTGCGCAAATGGCCCGAATTCTGATAACTGCGCAGCCTTATGCGAACCAACCCGACCAGAGAATTGACACATATCATTCAAATTAGGGTCAGAGTCTGCGACGGTACCAAGAGATTAGGGATTGGAGCCTCGCCATGCCGCGCATTTTCGCAAGGGTCAAATCAGGCGCATCCGCTTGCCTGTGTCCTGACTCCACATGCCTCGTAACAGACTAAGGATTTCTGACGTGGCTGGCAAAACATCTAAGTCCACAAACCTCCCAAACGGCTTGCCTTCTGCGCGTTTGCGCAGGGAATGCGACCCCAAAACACTTGGCTTTAAGACAACTGCATCGTTGAAACCAGCGCTGGGATTTATCGGTCAAAGCCGTGCCATCGACGCGATAAAACTATCCGCTGAAATCGACCACAAAGAGTTCAATCTTTACGTTTTGGGTCGCAAGGGTACCGGGCGCCACAGTGCCGTTGCGCAACTGTTGTCAAAAGCTGCCGCGACGCGCCCGATGCCTTGCGACTGGGTATACGTCAACAATTTTGACACCCCGCATAAGCCCAACGCGATGAAGCTGTCTCCTGGCATGGCCGCGGCGCTGAAATCGGCGATGCAGCTGTTGGTCGACGACCTTGCCATCGAGATCCCCGCATTATTCGAGTCAGAAGAATACCAAACTCAGCGGCGCGCCATCGAGGAAGAATTCGGGCAGAAACATGAGGAGCCGATTGCCGAGTTTGCCGAGCGCGCGCAGGCGGAAAATGTGGCTCTTCTGCGAACGCCGATGGGCTTCATGCTTTCCGCCATTGTGGACGGGAAACCCATTCAGCCAGACGTTTACGCGGCATTATCGCCCGAAGAACGGGCCGAGATCGATGAAAAGATCGAAAAGCTCCAAGAGCATCTTGCTGATGTTCTGAAGCAGGGACCCCAACTGGAAAAAGAACACAGGCAGAAGGTAGAAGCGTTGCACGCAGCGATGGCAGAACGCGCCGTTTCTCTCAGAGTGCGTGAGGTCGAAACCGAGTTTGCGGATAACGCGAACATCGGCTCCTATTTGAAACAAGTGCGCACAGACATGATTTCAAATGCTGAGCTGTTTCTGGTGTCCAAGGAAGGGGCGACCAACGGCCCGTTTCCCGAAGTCATCCGAAAGTACCACCAAGACCCGATTTTTGACCGATATGGCGTGAATATCATGGTCTCCCATGAAGAAGGCCCGCGATCGGCACCAATTGTGAGAGAAGACCTGCCATCGCTCAACAATCTGACCGGACGGATTGAGCATATTTCAGAGATGGGCACCCTGGCCACCAATTTCACGCTGATCAAACCGGGTGCGTTGCACCGTGCCAATGGTGGATATCTGGTGCTGGATGCGCATCGCCTGCTGTCCGAGCCTTATGCCTGGGATGCTCTTAAACGCTGCCTACAAAGCCAATCAATTTCGATCACGTCGCTTGCGGATCGGCTTAGCCTGTCCTCCACCATCACGCTTGAACCTGATCCTATCCCGCTTGACGTCCGCGTGGTTCTGGTCGGTGATCGGCGGCTTCACATGTTGTTGACGATGCTTGATCCCGAATTCGGCCAACTCTTCAAGATACAGGCTGATTTTGAAGACGACCTGCCTCGCACTGCCAAAAACACGCGAGCACTGGCAAGAACTCGTGGCCGGATATGCAAGGCAGGAAAATCTCAGGCCGATGACAGCGGCGGCTGTCGCCGCCCTGCTAGATCATGCAGTGAAGCTTTCCGACGATGCTAAGAAACTCACGCTTGAGCTGGGCGCGTTGGCGGACGTGATGCGAGAGGCTGATTTCTACGCCGCGCAGCTCAAGCGTGACCTGATTTCCGCCAGCGACATCGAACAGGCAGTCCAACAAGCGGAGCTCAGGTCTTCCCGCATCAAAGAACGCATGCAGGAGGCGGTTACACGCAAGATCATCCTGATTGACACTGATGGCCGTTCGGTAGGTCAGGTGAACGGTCTCGCGGTTGTCGGGATTGGCACACACCATTTTGGCCGCCCGTCACGGATTACGGCGCGCGTGCGTATGGGCGCAGACAAATTGATTGATATAGAGCGCGAAGTCGAACTTGGCGGCCCGCTGCACTCGAAGGGCGTGCTGATTTTGGGCAGCTATCTCTCGTCTCGCTATGCGCTGGACGTTCCGATGTCATTGCACGCGAGCTTGGTATTTGAACAAAGCTACGGCGGCATTGACGGGGACAGCGCGTCTTCGGCTGAACTCTATGCCCTGCTTTCCGCTCTGTCCGGCATTCCGATCCGTCAGGGGTTCGCTGTCACTGGGTCTGTAAACCAGAATGGGGACGTGCAAGCCATCGGAGGTGTTAACGAAAAGATTGAAGGCTTTTTCGACATTTGTCAGGCGCGTGGCTTGACCGGAGAGCAAGGTGTTTTGATACCAGCGTCGAATGTTGATCACCTGATGCTGTGCCGTGACGTTGTTGACGCCGCCGAGGCGGGCACCTTCCGAGTCATTCCGATCAAGACGATTGATCAGGGGATAGAAGTGCTGACCGGGACCGCCGCCGGTCAGCGTCGACGAGGCGGCAATTTCCCGACCACCAGCATCAACGGCCTTGTCGAGGCGCAATTGCGCAGCTTTGCCGAAACGCGACGCCGTTTCGGGTATCAAAACGGCAAAGGCCCTGACAGGGAGGCGGACTAATGGAGGAGACTGTCCGCCCGGGCCTGCGCATTCTCGTCGGTGCAGGCTGCTTTGCCGATGCCGCTGCGGCGCTGCGTATCGTGGAGCGATTGCCGGGTGGTTTCCTAGCTGGTCTTGGGGGTGTTTTGGTTGAGGAGGTCGACACGCTTGCGACGTGTCAAATCCCCGACCAACGCGTGGTCTTAGTAAGCGGCGCAATAGCTTTGGCACCAAGTATTTCGCAGGTGCACACTCTCATGAAGGCCGATGCAAGGGCGTTTGAGAAGTCTCTGGCACGCACCGCAGATCCGACCGGGGCCGGCTGGATCTTCACACAGGATCAAGGAGAGCTTGTTGGCACTGCCCTTCGTGCCGCGACGGCATGGGATATCCTTGTGATTGGATATCGTCAGGTTCACAAGATACTCGGAAAAATAATCGTTCTTGGATCGGCCGGCCCGCCTGGGGATGCTGTGGCAGAGGTTTCTGATCACCTGTCAAAACAGTCTTCCGCTGATCGCATTGTGTTTTCGGTCGCTACTGCGAGCGACAAGATTACTTCCGTTCAGCCCGCTGACACGTTTCAGTTTGAGACACTTGATCAAGCACTGAAGGCTCTGACGCGCACAAACGCGCAAGCCGTGCTGCTGGACTTGGCGCATGGTCCCATTCACAACATGGTAGATCTTGCGCGCCTTCTTGAAGTCGCTCGATGCCCCTTGGTTGTGTTTGGCACTTCCGGTATGAACGCAATGCTGGAACACAGCATACAAATTCCGCCCTCCTCTGACAGGGGCGGCCAGGACGATGCATCTAGCGATTGAGAATGGTGCGATTCAGATGACCATTTCACCGACAACGCTTAGACGCGCGATCACGTGGCCACTTTCGGTGTTATACGGTCTCGGCAACGCCATCGGTGCGGAAAATACCGAGTCAATTGGGCCATCGCCACCGTCGCTTCCAACCCAAAGCGGATGCGGTGGATGGCTCCTGCTCCACCGGCATCGGACGTGCCAAAGTGCAGTTGTCATCGACTGCTAAGAAAGGAGCCACTCAATGACAGTTAAGACAGGCGGCCTGGATTTGGCCAAAGATGCTTTCCAAGTTCACGGTATTTCCGAGAACGGACACGTGATCTTCAACAAGGCAATCAAGCGTGCGAAGCTTTCGGCGTTCTTCGAGACGTTGCCGCCTTGCACGGTGGGCATGAGGTCGCTAAGCCGAAGGGAACCTCGCTTGCGGAACTCATCAGGGCCAGTGGCGATAATGCCGCCACGCGAACGGGCCCCTCTCGGGCATGCACGCATGCCCTGCCGGCAACGGGACACACGACTGTACTAACGAATATGACCGAGAACATCGCCAAAAAACGCCTGCAATGCAGGAGCCATCCACACAGGACATTCACAAACCTCGTGACCGCTGCGATGCAGTTTCACCAGACCGACCATTGGATGAATGCTGCAGCATTTTGGCCAACAAGATGTCCGTCTGCGGTTAAAGCCGTGAACGTCCTGTTAACCCCACCTGAACATTCAGAAATCGTCTGACTGACGCTTTTGGGGCGAGAGTGACTGGCCAGGCTGATTGGCGAAAGAACGTGGCGAGATCGTCGGCGTAACTGGGCCAGCCCTTATGGGTCGATCAGAGTGCTGCTGACAACACTGAGGCCAGTGTCGGTCAGGCGCATCACCAAAATCTCGCCGGACCTCGTGCCTTGGCCAGTCAGCGCGAAAATGTTGACCTGATGGGTGACAAGCATCAATTTGCCGCCCTCTGTTTCCAGAAAATCAAGGACTTCCCCGGTCTGGCTCTCGCGGGTCGAGAAATCCTGAAAGAACGAATTCAACGGCGGAAAGGCGACGACAGGGCCGCTATCCAGCAACTTGGCGGTATCGCGGGTGCGGCACCATTCGCTTGTCAGGACTTGATCGAAGACGATCCCCTTGTCCCGAAATGCAGCCCCGATCTGCTGGGCTTGTCGCTGCCCACGCGCATCCAAGTTGCGCTGCGTGTTGCAATCCCCCAACCGGAATTGCGCCGGATCGCCCGTGCCGGGTGCCAAGGCATGACGCATAATGGCAATTGTGTCCGGCTCACGCAGTGCATCCCAAGCATCGGCCCGGAGGGTGGCGGGCCAACACAGGAAAAACAGGGCCATCAATCGCAACATGTCGGATCCTCATTGTTGTATGCGAAGCTTATGCGGCCTCGGTGCGGGACGTTGGGATGATCGTATTTTCGATCAGTCGCATCAGATCGCCGAAATAGCCGCCGCTGCGGGCGGGGCGTGCGGGGTCTGACGTGATCGCAATGGTGAGACGAAGACTTGGCACAATACAGATGACCTGGCCGCCATAGCCCCGCGCCAAGGCATAGCTGTCTTGGCCCGCACGTCCCAGAAACCAGCCGTATCCGTAAGCGAGCCCCGAGAATTGCGACCGGGTCCGGGGCTCAAAGGAGCGGCTCACCCAGTCGGCGCTTAAGACCTGCTCTCCGTTCCAACGTCCGTTCTGGCGATACATCTCGCCAAAGCGCACCATATCCCGCAGGCTCAATGCCATTTCGTTGCCACCGAGATAGCGGCCCTGTGGATCGCGCGTCCATGCGGGGATGTCGATGCCAAGCGGTTGCCCAAGCCGTGTGCGCGCCAGTGACAGCAGGCTTTCGCCCGATACTTCCGAGAGAACGGCCCCCAGAATGTGATACGACCCGGTGGAATAAAGCATGCCACTGCCTGGCTCCGAAACCATCGGCCGCGCCAGCGCATTCGCAACCCAATCGCGGCTGCTCACCCAGTCGCCATAGTTGGCGCCCGATGTTCTTTCCAATCCGGCCTGCATCGTGACAAGGTGCTCGATCGTGACTGCACCAACGCGCGGATCAGCAACAGATGGAATGAGTTGCGGCGTCAAATCAGCCAGCGTCGCGTCGAGCGACGGGATCTCGCCTCGATCAAGGGCTGCGCCTGTCAGCGCGGCAACAATCGTCTTGGACACGGATTTGACAGGCACTGCCCGGCCCATAGCAGGCCCGCGAAAGGCTTGAGCCAGAACCTCTTTGCCGCCTTGCCAAACGACAATGGCATGACACTGCTCCAACGCGCGGGCAACTTGCGCCACGCCCTGCCAAGCGTCTGTCTGTGCGTTGCCGGTCTGTGCACAAAGTGCCGTTGCACCGGCTAGAAAACGGCGACGGTTGATCTTTGGCATAGGTCTCGCTCCATCGGTCTCACTTCGTTGTACTGCAAAAGGTAATGCGTTGTAGGACGAGGACTACTCAAATTTGGTTGAACGCATAAGCGCTGCAGATGACGATGACCCGCTGATCAGCCCCTTGCAGGCCACAGTGCTTCACATCCTTCGCCGTTCCCT
The DNA here is from genome assembly GCA_963841595.1 of uncultured Alphaproteobacteria bacterium. Classification (GTDB taxonomy): domain Bacteria; phylum Pseudomonadota; class Alphaproteobacteria; order Rhodobacterales; family Rhodobacteraceae; genus CAWJDD01. Next base: position 242,706 of record CAWJDD010000006.1, read on the forward strand.
AGCCATTTCCCTTGCCGTTGCTGAAAACTATGCGGAAGCCACCGGTCTGGCCGAGTTGCGTCGCAACAACCTTAGCGGTTCATTGCCTTCCAACCGAAAAGCCGAATTCACCGAGCTTCTGAACGCCGAAGCATTGGCCGCAACGGATGTCTTTGCAAACACTCTGGCATTCTTGATTGGCCCCCACAGCGGAGAAACAAACGTCGAAGTCGGCGAAGTAGAATAAGTGCTGACCGACAATACGCAACTCGCTCTCCACGGCTGCTTGTGGGAACTGGATCAGGACATCGCCCTTCACGCCCAGAACGACGCGCAATTGGTAGCAACCCTGTCTGCTTTTGCGGAACAGGTGATGGAGAAAGTTACGCTTCGCGCACAAAATGCCCCACGGCTTGAGCCCTTCACCAGGTTCAGCTTCCGTGTTGAGGAAGACGATCTGACACTGAGTGGTTTCAAACCCTCACGTTTTGCCAAATCCACAACGCTTACGATGACCTTTAAAAAGCCGAATGAGGTCGTCGGCAACCACATCGCCAAATACCAAGCGTTGAAGCTTTCCAAAATGTTGATGGCCTATGACTTTGATCGCCAACTTAACCCCTTCGCCGAGCTTGGCGGTTTCATTTTCACCTTTATGGGCGATGGCAAACCCGGCACTGCGAAAACCACGCTGATCCAGATGATGGCCGGATTGATCAACGACTATTGCCAAAACGTTGGCTACAGCTTCCGCTATCAAAACCTCAGCACGGACAACATCGACAGCTATCAAGGTAAGTCGGCTCAAAACGCCAAGGCATTCATCGACAACATCATCAACCCGGGCGTCATCGGCTTTGGTACAATCGACGATATTGACCCGCTTGCCGGCAAACGCGGCGACCGACAATCCAGCGCGGGCCAGTTGGAAATTACAGCGGTTTTGATGGAGAGCTTCGCAGGCGCAAACACCGTCGTGCGCGGCAATTGCACCTTCGGTATGTTCTCAAACTATCCCGAGAACGTCGATGATGCTCTGCGCCAACGCGCCGGAGCCCGATTTCTCGTCGATGGGCCAATTACCCGCGACGATTACATTGATATTCTGAATTTTCTCATGGGCAAGAACCACGACATCCCCTTAGGCCACCACAAAGCCTTCGCGGCCCAAGAGATAAAAAGCGCAGTGGCGGCCTCTTTTGAAAGCCATTCAAAGCCCCATGAAGACGGGCTTTTGCGCGTGTTCGAGAATGTCGACAAAAAACTCGGAAAGCTCGACACGATCGCCAAACTTGGCACTTATCTGAAAAGGCATTCAGGAAGCCGACGACCGCTTCACCGGTCGAGCCATCAAAAACATTACGGACGCGGTAAAAGTGCGGGCGATGGATTTTGAATTACCGGACGAATGGATGGAAAACCCTGATCTTTTCATCTTCAAGGACTACGACACCACGAAATCCATGATTGAGGACCTGCGCCAGCCGATCACCGTCGAAAACGCCGTCCGCGAGATGCGTCGGATGGAAGACGCAAAGCGTCGCTATTTGGAAGGGAAAGCCTAGGTGTTTATTGCTGAACACATTAGATCGGATGGAAAAGTAGGCCAATGAAGCGTCTTATCAAATCAGGTTTGATGTTCGGCAATCTGATCCATATCTCCTCGCCCGCATTGGTCGAACGATATAACCGTGCGCTGATACATCTGACCGGGAAAGAGACCAAGCTAACTGATTTCCACATCGACATTTCGGGCTTTTCGCCCGAGATCGGACACGAACTAGGCGACCCTTTGTATCTGAATCACGCTGGCGCAAACCGACAGTTCATTCTGCTAACCACAAATCAAAAACAGGCCCCTTTGCTGGACGCCAAGTTTTCGACATCTCGCAGCATTCTGCAGCAGTTCATCGACGAAAACCAAAACGCGCTATTCTCGCTGACATCACGCGATGCCGTGGCGGGAGAACTGGTCAATTCCGTCTTCGACATGAAAACTCCTTCTCGGCTTTTCGACATTCGCCAGGTCGAAATCGAAGCCGACACCACCAGTGGTGCCATTCAGCAATCGGAAAAACTTGATGAAAGGGTCAAAGTATTCCTAAACGAGGACGATGCGTGGTTTAATGACGTGTTGATCGCCGAGATGATCGATCTGGTGCAACAAACAGGCGATGTAGTGCGAAACCCGATCAAACTGAAAAAAATGATCTTTGATCAGCGCAATTTCTGGACGGCTCATTTTGGCGGTGTGTTTCTATTTCAGGACGTAGAGAACCCAGCACTGATCTCAACGGAAGAGAAATCAACGTTTGAGAACCTTCCGATAGATTACGTTTTTGACCTAAACGACCGCATTGAGATCGCGAAGTTCCTCGAAATTAATGGGCTGGTCGAAACTATTACCGAAGCGCGCGGCATCGACGCCGGTGCAATCCTCCGCCAGAAAATGGATTTCATGCTTGTCGATGCTTTGGCAAACGAAGGTGTGAAATTCGAGGGCCGCACACCTACGATCATGCGGCGGCTTGCACGGGAATATGCAAACAAGCTACCGCCAGCTTTCCACAGCCTATCTGCCTTGTTAAACTGGGCCGAGAATGGTGCCCCCGCTCCCAAAATTACACCTGAAGACCCAGCCTATTTCTATGCTTTGAGGGCTGCAGATCACAAAGACGCATTCCTGGTGAACATGTTGCTGGCCGAGCTTTCCCCAATGGATATCCGCCAGCTCTTCATTTGCCATAAGCATTTATTCTACAATATTTATTCTGAATGGCCTGATGCAAAAAAGAACTACGTAGTAGAGTTTCTGACGCATGAATACTTGGTCGATAAAATGGCGGCCCGCAAAGCGCTTTTCGGTCATGAGGCATCAATGGAAGAAACTATAAGCCGTGTCGGACCTTGGGGTGCAGTACGCGGTTGATCTAATTGGTCTGTTTTGGAGCCACTAGAACTGAATTCGAGTGTGTAGCAAAACCAGCCACTTCACAGTTTCGACAATGTAGTAATATGGAATAGCTTGGTAGATCACCACCTTGGAAGGCTGAGATCTTACCACTGCACAACGCCCGCTTGACCAGATTACACCAGATTTCATTGGTGCTTGGTGGTCAAGCGACATGTTTTCCAGTGTGCACATATGCTTGGGCCCATAGCTCTCCTTTCTCGCCCGATGGTTATAAGGGTCGCCTTCACATAGGCTCACGCTATTTATGGCTCTTTCAAGTTCAGAATTGACCGGTCTCATAAGGCTCTATTCCAGATGAAGATGGTTCCAATTTTGGCTCATAACTGACCTTAACCGTTGCTGGGGCATGCTGTGGTGCCCTTTAAACCAGGCGTTGATGGCGCGCTGCATTTTGCAGTGACCGACCCGTGCGGACTTTCGCTGCGAGCGCTCCAAAGGCAGCAATCTGCGCTTCATGACCCTAGGCTTAAGAAATGGGGCGGATCAGACTTTCCTTGCGCGGCTATTGGGCGTGGCGACCAGATCTTTTCGTCTGGCTCAGTCATTCTGTGAAGAAGGTACAGCTTTGACCTTGACGCCGATCATCTCAGTCTCGCCGATGCATCAGGTTTGAACGCATGGCGACACAGCGCTTTTTCAGAGGCAGTCTAGAATTGATCTTCGTCAATCTGACCTTGTGTCTCCTCGCCGATACTGCCGGTCCACCCAAAAAGGGACGCCGAGCGCATGCGGCGTGGAAAAGGGATTGCAGATGTCCAAAACCACCGATGAACACAAGCACGCCGTCACTGTCATCAATATACCGGAAGCCGTTGGGATCTTTGACACACACGCGGACCTGCAAGGCGCCTTCTATGATCTGCGTATGGTCGGGTTCAGCCGATACGACATCAGCTTGCTGGGTGATCAGCAAACCCTTCAGGACAAGCTTGGCAAGTCATATTGGCGCGCGCCTGACCTTGAAGACGACCCCGAAGCCCCCAGAGCGGCCTTCGTATCCGAAGAAGCAATCGGCGAACTTGAAGGCGCGATTGCAGGCGGATTTTTCTTTTTGGGCTCTTACATTGCAATGGCGGCTTTGCTGACACCGGCAAGCACTCTGGCCGCCTCAATCGCAGCCATCGCCATCGGGGGCAGCCCGGCGGCCGTCATTGGAACCCTGCTGGCCCGCAGGGTCGGAAAGCACCACAAGGACTACTATTCGGACCAGATCAAGCACGGCGGGATACTGCTTTGGGTGCGGGTCGCGGATCGGGAGAAAGAAAGACTGGCAGTGGAAATCCTCAAAGGTCACTCCGGGCGGGATGTCCATGTTCATGACTGGAGTGAATAGTGAACTGATCGTCCACAAGACGGGATACCCGCTTGCCGGATGATTGGGCCAAACATTCCTATGCAAGTGGTGGGAACAGCATCCTTCGCGCGTCCACCAACACCACATCGGAGATCTCAGAATGAACGGCCACCAGCTTTCACATCTCTTTAACCCGCAGTCCGTTGCGGTTTTTGGTGCCAGCGAAAAGTCCGACAGCGTTGGTGCAATGGTCTTTGCCAATATCACCGCTGCCGGGTTTTCGGGACGGATCGTACCGATCAATCCAAAATACAAAACTGTGGGTGGGCAGCCCTGCCATCCAACGCTGGCGGATGCCGGTGTAGAGGTCGATCTTGCCGTCATTGCAACACCCGCTGCGACCGTACCCGACATCATCCGGCAATGCGGTGCGGCGGGAACGCGAAACGCGATCGTTCTTTCGGCAGGATTTGGCGAGGCCGGGCCAGCGGGCGCAGAGTTGGCAAGCGCGCTGCAAAAGGTCGCGCGCGACAGCGGGGTGCGGTTTTTAGGCCCCAACTGCGTCGGCCTGGTGCGACCCTGGTTGGGGCTTGATGCCACTTTCCTGCGCACGGCGCCCCCAAAGGGCCGCCTTGCGCTGGTGTCGCAATCGGGGGCGCTGTGTTCGGCAATTGCCGACTGGGCCGCGCCGCATGATCTGGGCTTTTCCGCGCTGGTGTCGCTGGGCAATTCGCTGGATATCAACTTTGGCGATGTCATGGAGTTTCTTGCCACGGATCCCAAGACAAGCGCGATCCTGTTGTATGTTGAAGGGGTGCGCGATGCGCCTTCCTTTGTCTCGGCCCTGAAAAGCGCGGCCTGGTCAAAACCGGTGGTCGTACTGAAGACTGGGCGGCACAGCCAAAGCTCGAAGGCGGCGCATACGCATACCGGCGCGATGATCGGAGACGATGCAGTTTTCGATGCCGCGCTCAGCCGGGCGGGCGCTGTGCGGGCGCGCACCTTCGGGCAGCTTTTTGCGGCGGCGGAAATCCTGTCTGCCAATCAGCGCGCGCGCGGCAACCGCCTTGGGATCATCACTAACGGCGGCGGCGCGGGCGTGCTGGCCGCCGACCGCGCCGGCGATATGCGCGTCGATCTGGTCGCACCGTCCGCCGGGACGCTGGCTGCGCTCGACAAGATCCTGCCGCGCTATTGGTCGCGCGGCAACCCCATCGACATTTTGGGCGACGCCACGCCAGACCAGTTCGGCCAGGCGGTGAAGACGGCCGTGGACGATCAGAATTTTGACGGTGTCCTGGTCATGCTGACGCCGCAAGCGATGACCGCCGCGACCGAGGCTGCGCAGGCCGTCATCGACGCGATCCCGGAACGGAACAAGAAGCCAGTTTTGGCGTGCTGGATGGGTGAGACGTCGGTCGGCGAGGCGCGCAAGCTGTTGTCGGGTCATGGCGTGCCCGATTTCACCACACCAGAGCGGGCGGTGGAGGCCTTTTCATATCTTGCGCAGCACAACCACAACCACAAGCTTGCGATGGAAACGCCCGGACCGTTGTCGGCCGACGCGCCTTGTGACGCAGAGGGTGCACGCATGATCATCAATGCGGCTCTGGCCGAGGATCGCAGCCTTTTGTCGGACACCGAATCCAAGGCCGTACTGCGCGCATTCCGCATCCCGACCAACGTCACGATAGAAGCTGAAGATGCCGACGCAGCCTTGGTTGCCGCGCAGACCGTGGGCTTTCCCGTTGCCGTGAAGATCAACTCGCCGCAGATCACCCATAAATCCGATGTAAGCGGGGTTCATGTTGGCATCATGACCTCTGCCGACGTCAAACAGGCATTCCGCGAGATTACCCAAGCTGCCAGCGAAGTCCGACCGGACGCCACGATCCTTGGCGTCACCGTCGAGAAGATGGTGAAAGTCGAAAACGCACATGAATTGCTGATCGGCGTCAGCCGCGACCCGGTTTTTGGTCCGGTGATCCTGTTCGGTGCGGGCGGAACGATGGTCGAAATTCTGCGCGATAGTGCGGTGTCCCTGCCGCCCCTCAACGAGGTTCTGGCGCGGCGGCTGATCGCCCGCACCAAGGTGTCGCGTCTGCTTGACGCGTTCCGCGACCGACCGGCGGTCGACCGCACGGCAGTTGTTGACGTGCTGTTGCGTGTGTCCGAATTGGTGTGCGAGATGCCGGAAATCACCGAGTTGGACATCAATCCACTGATTGCCGGTCCCGACGGTGTCATCGCGGTCGACGCGCGCATTGGCATCGCCCGACCACCGGCCAAAGATGCACCTTATGACCACATGGCAATCCATCCCTATCCGCGCCACTTGGTCACGCGCGATCATCTGACCGACGGCACGCCACTGACGATCCGCCCCATTCGCCCCGAAGACGCCGAAAGCGAGGCTACCTTCGTGCGCGACCTGTCGCCACAAGCCAAGCGGTTCCGGTTCATGGGCGCGATGAACGAGTTGTCCCCCGAAATGTTGGTGCGGTTCACGCAGATCGACTACCGCCGCGAGATGGCGCTGGTGGCGATGATCGAGCGGAACGGTAAGATCGAACAGCATGGCGTGGCGCGATACGCCATCAACCCTGATGGGGAAAGTGGCGAGTTTGCCATCGTCGTATCCGACAAGATTCAGCATCAGGGGATCGGAACCCGACTGATGAAGGCCCTGTTCGCAGCAGCGCGCGATCATGGACTGAACCGTCTTGAAGGCGCGGTTTTGAAGGAAAATGTCCCGATGTTGCAATTGATGCAGGAATTGGGCTTCGAGCAATCGCCAGCGCCGGATGATCCTGAAATCGTCGATGTGCGCTACCGGCTTTAGGAGCGACCCCTATGCTGGCTTACATTTCGCACCCCGATTGCCTGCTGCATGACGTGGGTCCCCTGCATACCGACACGCCCGAACGGCTGAATACGATTTCCGACCAATTGATCATGTCCGGGCTCGATTTCGTCCTTACCCACTATGACGCGCCCAAGGCCACCCGCCAGCAACTGGAGCGGGTGCACGAGCCAGACTATATCGATCGGATTTTCGCATTGGCCCCGGACAGCGGATCAATTGAGATAGACGGCGACACGGTGATGTCACCCGGCACGCTCAACGCCGCGCTGCGCGCCGCAGGTGCGGGCGTCATGGGGGTCGATCTGATCATGCGCGGCGAGGCGTGTCCGGTCTTTTGCGCCGTCCGCCCGCCGGGACACCATGCTGAGGCGGGCAAGGCGATGGGATTTTGCCTTTTCAACAACATCGCCGTCGCCGCAGCCCATGCCTTGGAGGAATACGGCTGCCAACGGATCGCCATCGTCGATTTCGACGTGCATCACGGAAACGGAACCGAGGAGATCTTCGGGGACGATGATCGCGTGCTGTTCTGTTCGTCCTTCCAGCACCCTTTCTATCCTTTCACCGGGCATGAATCGGACACCACAAACTTGGTAGATGTTCCCCTGCCCGCCGGAACGACAGGGGCCGCGTTCAGGGCGGCGATCAAAAACGAATGGCTTCCGGCAATCAACGATTTCCGGCCGGAGTTCCTGTTTATCTCTGCTGGCTTCGACGCCCACATCCTCGACGATATGTCGGACATTCGATTGACCGAAGCGGATTATGCCTGGCTTACATTTGAACTGAGTTCGTTGGCGCAGGTCCATGCCAATGGCCGTATACTGTCGACACTCGAAGGAGGCTACGAACTTGGCGCCCTTGCGCGGAGTGTAGTTTCGCATCTGAAGGCCTTTCTGTAACGGCTTGGCTGGATTTACGGGGATTTGGAAAAGGCCGATCTTGGTCAAATTTTCTCTGGCTTTGCGCAAGTTTAGTGCATGCCTATCACAACTAGTTTGCGTGGAAACCTAGCAATGTGAGTGGATCGCCAGGTTGGTTAAAAAGGTCGGTTGCGAAGTGTTCCGACCAACAACCATCTGGAGAGCGGAATTCAGACGACCAATCCAGATTCAGTCAATGGTTGGCTTATGCGGACAAAACGTTCATTTCCGCGATTTGGCTAATTGGGCAGAATGCCTTGAGGCATGTGTGTTTAGACCCTTGTGCGTTCGTGCGGCACCTTTGGTGTAAGTCAATGGTACTCGGGCGAAGGATCGCGCGTTGCGCCTTGCAGCCTGCGTCATGCACTTTGGGGAGCACCTCGCAGTAGGAATAGAAAAGCCTTGCGCAACACTGGGCTGGCTTCGCGGGAAATTATAAACGGACTTGTGACCAACAAAGATCGAAACTGTGAAACGGTGAGCCACCGCAACTTTGGCATCGCGGCTTTAGTAACCGCGCGGCGAAACTGAATGGTCTTTCACTTCGTCAGATTTTGCTGGGAGGCTCAATTGCCGCGAGGTGGCGGTTTTTTTCTTCAGCGCTTCGAACCCGATGATCACATCAAGAAGTTCGGTCGTAATTTCGCTCTGCCGCACCGAGCGCGTCTCGGACGTCAGAGCCTCCAACCTGTCGTCGACCGAGTGCTCGGCTTGCTGCATCAGCGCCAACCTGGCTGCATTTTCGGTGACAAGCGCCTCGGCGGCGGCGCGGAACATACTGGCGAACAAGTGCCCCCGGATCAGGGCCTGGAACAGATCGGGGGCCGGCATGGAGAAGGACGGCAGGCTGCGCGAAACCCAGGGTTTGCTTTGCAACTCGTGCACAAGATCGCGATCGAGCGGCAGAAGCGCGGTTACCTCGGGCCGTTGGCCCTTCTCGCCGTCCCGCGTGAAATAGGCCAGCGAGACAGCCATGTCGCCGCTGTTGCAGTCACGCTGGATCTCGATCAAGATGTTGGGTCAGTAGATTGGCAAGCCGCCCGATCCCGTCGACCGATGCTGGAGGAAAGAAGGTGGATTGGGGTTCCAAGCCCTGATCACGCAGCGCGTCCGCCATCTGCGCGCCAACGCACAACACAGTGCATCGTTCGGACGCATCGGCGAGATGTTTGATGACATAGGCTGCAAGCGCTTCGTTGTAATTTCCGCACAATCCATGATCCGATCCGAAGACCATGAGGACCCGCGTAGCGACCGTGTTGGGATGGCGCCAAACGGGCCGACCTGACTGAGGAAAGCATGCAGACCCTCCAGAACCGTGTCGTGATAGGCCTCGATCGCGCGAGCGGCGTGCTCATACGGCGCCGAATTGATCACCGACAAGCGTCTTCATCGTGTGAACGATGCTGCGAATGCCCTGCATGCTGGTGGTGCGCCGTGACAGCATTTCAAGCGATTGCGCCATTGCCACCTCCAAGGACTTCGCGCGCGGCGCGTCCCAGTTCCACCATCCGGGTGCGGTCGTCGTCGCTTAGGGGTGCGTTTTCATCGATGCGCTTATCAACGTCACCAAGCTCGCGCGCGACAGCCACTCTGAGCGCTGTCATCACAGTGAGCGTTTCGGCCTCGCTCAATCCATCGAACTGGCCCTCCATCGCAGCGACCAGAACGGTCAGTTGTTCGACCGCGGGAATCGGATCACGCTCTGCCTGACGCAGGGATGCGCGCACCGCCGCCCCCCGGGTCAGCCGCGCCCGCGTCGCATCGTCCAGACGCGTGCCGAAGCGGGCGAAATCCTCCAGTTCCTCAAATTGCGACAGCGTCACGCGCAGATTGCCGGCCACCGATCGGAACGCCTTGCTTTGCGCCTTGCCGCCGACGCGGCTGACACCGACACGCCCAGATCGACCGCCGGAAACTGATTTTTGCGCACAAGGCGGGGCGACAGATAGATCTGCCCATCGGTGATCGAGATCAGGTTGGTCGGAATATAGGCGGACAGGTTTTCGGCCTGCGTCTCGACCACGGGCAGCACCGTGATGGACCCACCGCCTGCCGCTTCGGTGAACTGCCCCGCGCGTTCCAGCAATCGGGCATGGATGTAGAAGATGTCGCCGGGAAAGGCCTCGCGCCCCGGCGGACGGCGCAGCAAGAGCGACAAGCTCGCGGTAGGATCGCGCGTGGTGCGTGAGATCATCAAGCATGACCAGCACATCTTTCGACTGACCCGCGAAATACTCGGCCATGGTCAGGGCCGCATAGGGCGCGATATAGGCCAGCCCTGCCGCATCTTCGTCCCCGGCGGACATGATGATTGTACGCGCCATCATGCCGCCTTCGCGGATCGCCCCGATCACCTTGGCCACCGCATCGCCGCGCTGGCCGATGGCGCAGTAGATGCAGATCACATCGGTGTTTTTCTGGTTGAGGATCGCGTCGACGGCCAGCGACGTCTTGCCGGTCTGCCTGTCGCCGATCACCAGTTGCCGCTGCCCAAGGCCGATCGGCACGGCCGCATCAATCGCCTTGATGCCTGTCGCCAGCGGACGCGAGATCGCCTGTCGATCAAGAATTTTCGGTGCCTCCGCCTCGACCGGCCGCACGGCTTGCGCCTTGATCGCACCCTTGCCGTCGTGCGGATCGCCAAGCGCATCCACCACGCGGCCCAAAAGCGCGGGTCCAACCTTGGTGCTGACAACCTTGTGGGTACGCATGACACTCTCGCCAACAGCAACGACGATCGGACGGGCCCAAGCAGCACAACACCCAGACGCCCCGGTTCAAGATCGAGGACGATGCCCTGCACGCCACTCTCAAATTGCAGCAATTCTTCTGACAATGCGCGTTCCAGCCCGGCGACAATGGCAATCCCATCGCCAACCTCGGCCACCGTTCCGATTTCGCTGAGGCGCGGGCGCAGGCGCCGGGCTGTCCAGAAGGATGTTCAGAACCGTATCGGGGGTTAGTCCGGTTTGAGTGCCTCACTGCCCATGGGATTGCACCTTCAGGTCGATTCCCGCCGCCAACTGGTCTTCGATCAGAGCATCGAGCCCGTCGATGTAGGAGTCCACGGTCCAGGCCAGTTGCGCCCCGCCCATCCGCAGAACAAGTCCCGGGGCCTGATCTTCATCCGTCTCGAATCGCACGGCAATCTGGGGAAACAGACTTCGCAACTCGGCAACTCAGATCGTCTTGCGCCGGTGCTGGCAAAGGATCACGTGACGTCACCACGGCCTCTGTGGCCCGTCCCGCCGCGCGGTGCAGATCGGCTGCCATCGGTTTGATTTGCTGCACAAGATGATGCGCCATCCGCTCTTCCAACGTTTCATCCGCCAGATCGCTCAGGGCCTTGCGCGTCAGCGCCAAGAGCGCACCTGCCCCCGCGCGATGCAATTTGGCGGTGTATTTACGTCGCCTCGTCGTCCAGATGCGCCTGCCAAGGCTGCGTGTTCCTGCTCCAGCCGCTGGTGCGCCTCAGCCAGCAAAACATCGCGCTGTTGCTTCGGCCGTCTTGCGGATCGTTTCCGTCATGTCCGCTTGCGCGACATTCAGAGCCTGCATCTTTTCTCGGTACTCCGTCTTGCACCGCCTGCGCCTGTTCCTTTTCTTGCACGGCCTCGTCGCATCCGGACTGTGATCTCGGCCTCGCGCGCGTCGATGCCGTCCAGAATCGGACGGTAGAGGAACCGCTTCAAAAGCCAGACCAGTACCAGAAAGTTGGCGATCTGGGCCGCGACAGTGATCCAGTCGATCGACATGGGTCAGCCACCCGTCGCCTTGCGCCGCTTCCAATGCTGCGGTCCAGAACGGATTTGCAAAGATCAGAATCATGGCAACGACAAAGCAATAGATCGCCGTCAACTCGATCATGGCGAGGCTGACGAACAAGGTCCGCGATATGTTCGGGGCGGCATCGGGTTGCTGCGCGATCGCGCTCAAGCGCCGTTGCGGCGGTGCGCCCTTCGCCAAGGGCCGGACCGATGGCGCCGAACGAGACGGTCAGGCCCGCCGTGAAGATCGAGATACCGGCGATGATGCCAAGGTCTGTCATGGGGTGTCCTTTTCTGGCGTGGATGGGGGTGGCGGGGCGGTGGCGCTGGAGATGTAGACTGTCGCCAAAATCGCGAAGATGTAGGCTTGGATCATGACCGGTCAGCAGGCCGAGCACATCCATCACAACCGGAAAGAAGAACGGCGCGACGCTCAGCAGAATTGCGGCGATCACAGCACCGCTCATGATGTTGCCGTAGAGACGGATCGCCAGCGATATCCCGCGCGAGAATTCCGAGATGATGTTGAAGGGGAGCATGACGAAGGACGGCTCCAGATAGGTCTTGAGGTATCCACCAAGGCCCCGGCTGGTGATGCCAAACAGCGGGCACCGCAATCAGAACAGACAGCGCCAGCGCTGTCGTTGTCGACAGGGATGCTGTCGGCGGCTCGAACCCCGGAACGACCAGCAAGCAGGTTCGACACGGCGACGAACAAAAACAGCGTGCCGGCAAAATACAAAAGGTGGCGATCGACGGGCCCGGGCGATTTCCTCGATCTGGGACTGAATGCCCTGCACGATCACTTCAAGCGTCGTCCGCCAACGGTTTGGCGGCACATCCGGGCGCAGTTTGCGGGTGATCAGCATCGACGGCAATGGTCAGCAGCGCCATGACGACCCATGTGAAGAAGATCGTCGCGTTGATGGGAACGCCCCATGCCTCGAACATGATGGTCTGATCCGGGCGAGAGGTTCATGATGCGCCTCCGGCAGGCGCACCAACGCGCGCAATGGTCGTGGCAACAAAGCGCGACGACAAGAACGCGGTCGCATAGCCCAAAAGCGGCCCACGGCCCGCCCTGCTCCACCACGAGCCAGCCAACCCCAAGCAAGGCCGCAATCCGAAGTGCGGCACTCAACGCACAAGCAGTGCCGACCGGGCTTGGTTGAACGCAGCGGCAAGCCGCATACCAAAGACAAGGCCCGCGAAGAAATGCCGCACTCATTGCGGTACCAATCGCCAAAGCCCAGCATGACTGCGATCCAATCAACGGGCATCATCTGTCGCCTCCTTCCTTGTTGATCCATGCCGCTGCGATGAAACGCGCCCAGCACCACGCCCCCGAGGATCAGGGCGATGGTCCACGAAAAGCCTTGTGGCGCGACGCGGTCGAGCCAGAGCCCCAGAAACGCGCCGCCAACGGTTGGCACGGCAATCGACCAGCCGATCATCCCAAACGTGCCGATGCCGCGCAGTGGGCTTGGGCCCGGATTGTCGCGCGTGGATTTCATGCGTTCTGGCATGGCGCGCGATGTCTTCGGTCGGTTTGTCGGGTTTGCGCGTCATGGCCGCGGACTTTGCAATTCAGCGAACCGGCGCACCATGTCCGCCTCAAGCCGCGACAAGGCAGAGCGCGCCTGCCGTTCCTCTTCATCCATCTGGACGAAACTGGCCTCGACGGTGTCCTGCAACTGCCCAGAGTCGTCGCCGCACACACCGCGCAGGGCGACAACGACAACCTTGTGCCCCTTTTTGACCAACAGACCTTCGTCGAGACCAAAGATTTCCTCGGACCCGTCGGTCAGGCTCGAAGCGTCAGGACGGACGGCACAAGTCGCAGTGACGAAATCGATATGGTTCGGCAGCATGCCGAACGCGCCGTTTGGCGCCACCGCCGTGATGCGCGTCGCCTGCCCTTCGAACAGCGTGCGAGTCGGCAGACGAAGCGTAACGGTCATGTCGGGTGCCATGCTCATGTCGCAGCCTCCAGATCGTCAAGGCCACCGATCATGTAATAGGCGCTTTCGGGCAGGTCGAAATGGGTCTGGTTCAAGGATCGTCTCGCAGCCGCTCAGCGTATCGGCGATGGGCACCAACCTGCCCTTCGTCCCGCTGAACGATTCGGTGGTGAAGAAAGGTTGCGTCAAGAACCGCTCCAGCCGCCGGGCGCGCGCCACTGTCGCCCGGTCCGCCGAGGACAGCTCCTCGAGCCCCAGCATCGCTATGATGTCGCGCAACTCTTCGTACTCGGCCAAGCGTGCGTCGCACGGCGCGGGCGATGTCATAGTGCCGCTGACCGACCACCGAAGGCGTCAGCATGACCGATGCCGAGGCGAGCGGATCGACCGCAGGATAAAGCCCCTCGCTCGCCCGTTTGCGCGACAGAACCACCGAGGCCGACAGATGCGAGAAGATATGCGCCGCCGCCGGGTCGGTGAAATCGTCGGCCGGCACGTAGACCGCCTGGATCGAGGTGATCGCCCCGCGTTTGGTCGAGGTGATGCGTTCCTCCAAACCCGCCAGTTCGGTGGCCAGCGTCGGCTGATAGCCCACGCGCGACGGCATCCGCCCCATCAGGCCCGACACCTCGGACCCCGCCTGCACGAAGCGGAAGATGTTGTCGATCAGAAGCAGCACGTCCTGCCCTTTGTCATCGCGGAAATACTCGGCCATCGTCAGCGCGCGTCTGGCCCACCAGAAAGCGTACGCCGGGGGCCTCGTTCATCTGGCCAAACAGCATCACGGTCTTCTCGCGCACGCCCGCTTCGCCCATCTCGCGGTACAGTTCTTCGGCCTCGCGCGAGCGCTCGCCGATCCCGCAGAACAGGCTGACACCCTTGTGGTGCTGGACGGTGTTGTTGATCAGTTCGGTGATCAGAACGGTCTTGCCGACGCCTGCGCCGCCGAACAGCCCGGTTTTGCCGCCCCGTTCGATGGGCGACAGCAGGTCGATGGCCTTGATCCCGGTCTCAAGTATCTCGGAATGCAGCACCCGGTCGCTCAGCTTGGGTGGGCGCTGGTGGATCGAGCGGTACTCCGTCGCCTCAGGGGCTGGACGGCCATCAATCGGCGCGCCGAAAACATCCAGCATCCGGCCCAGAACGGCCTCTCCCACTGGCACGCGGATCGGCCCACCCGTTGCCTTGACCGTCATGCCAAGGCCAAGCCCGCGCACAGGCGCTATCGCCATGGCCCGCACCATGCCGTCCCGATCAACGCCGCCACCTCCAGCGCCACCTTGCCCGCGTAGAGCAGGTCGTGAATGCGCGGAACCGACCCTTCGAACACCACATCGACAACCCCGCCGCGAATGGCGGCAATCCGCCCATCAGTGGTAGTGTCGGGTTTCAGGGGGCTTGGTGCTCATCTGATCGCCTCAGGACTCTCTTTCGACAACGCGGGTGCCCGTCGTGCCGTCAAGGATCGCAAGCGCATCGGCCAGACGGCCGATCCCCGCAGACGCCACCGCGATCGGCAAAATTACAGGCAGAAACTCAGCTTTGGCCCCATCGACCCTTTCGGCATGTCCAGTTTGCGCCCCGCATCAGGTGTCAGGTGAGCGGAGTGGCGTTGCTGCATCGCTGCCAAAGCCTTCGTAGACCGCATCGACATCCGTCAGCAGCAGCAGGGCGTCAGCGCCAATGTCGGCGGCCAGAAGGGCGCTGGCGGCGTCCTTGTCGATCACCGCCTCGACCCCGATCAGGCTGCCATCGGCGCGGCGCATCACCGGTATGCCCCCGCCGCCGGCACAAATCACGATCACGCCCTGATCGAGCAGCAGGCGCAACACACGCATATCGGGGATTTCGATGGGCTTGGGCGACGGCACGACGCGCCGCCAGTGACTCTCCGTCTTGCGCGATGATCCAGCCCGCCGCTTTGGCGCGCGCCTCGGCCTCGGCTCTGCGAATAGACAGGACCGACGAACTTGGTCGGCTTGCCGAAACGCCGGGATCATGCGGATCAACGATTACCTGGGTCAGACAGGGTCGCGACCGCGTGATCGTGACCAAGCGCGTTTTCCAGCTCCTGCTCGATCAGATAGCCGATCATGCCTTCGGTCTCGGCCCCCAGAACGTCCAGACGGATAGGCCTCATCGGGCTTGTAGGCCGCACCCTGCAACGCCAGCAGGCCTACCTGTGGGCCGTTGCCGTGCGTTACGATCAGCTGATGTCCGGCGCGCACGATCTCGGCCAGCGCCTCGGCGGCCGTTCTGACATTGGCGCGCTGCGCCTCGGCGGTCAGAGGCTGTCCCCGTTGCAAGCAGCGCATTGCCGCCTACGGCTGCGACGACCAGCATCTCAGGCCCCCAACGTGGCGACAAGAACCGCCTTGATCGTGTGCATCCGGTTTTCAGCCTGATCGAAGACGATGGAGGTTGCGCTTTCGAACACCTCCTCGGTGACTTCCATGGCGTCGAGACCGAACTCCGCCTTGAATCTCGGCGCCCACTGTGGTCTCGGTGTTATGGAAAGCGGGCAAGCAGTGCATGAAACAGGCCCGCGGGTTGCCGGTTTTCGCCATCACATCCGCCGTTGACCTGATAGGGCGTCAGCAGCTTGATCCGTTCGGCCCATTTCTCCTTGGCCTCGCCCATCGACACCCAGACGTCGGTGTAGACGAAATCGACACCCTTGACGGCCGCGTCGACGTCTTCGGTGATGGTGATCCGCGCACCGGTCTCCGCAGCGATCGCCTTCTGCCTCGTCGCGGATCGCCTGAATCGGCCAACAGGCCTTGGGCGCGCAAAGCCGCACGTCCATGCCCATCTTGGCCCCACCGATCAGCAGGCTGTCGCCCATGTTGTTGCCGGCATCACCAAGAAAGGCATAGGCCACTCGGCGCAACGGCTTTTCGACATGCTCCTGCATGGTCAGGAAATCGGCGAGGATCTGGGTCGGGATGAAACTCGTCGGTCAGACCGTTGATAGACCGGCACACCGGAATATGTCGGCAAGCTGTTCGACGACGTTCTGGCCAAAGCCGCGGTACTCGATAGCGTCATAGATCCGCCCCAGGACGCGGGCCGTATCCTTGACGGATTCCTTGTGGCCAATATGGGACCCGGACGGCCCAAGATAGGTGACGCGCGCGCCCTGATCGTAGGCCGCGACCTCAAAGCCCACACGAGTGCGGGTGCTGTCCTTCTCGAAGATCAGCGCGATGTCCTTGCCCTGCAGCTTTGGCACTTCGGTGCCGGTGTATTTCGGCACTCTTCAGATCGGCTGCGAGTTTAAGCAGGAAAGCGATTTCGCGGGGTGCAAAGTCACGCAAGGTCAGGAAATGTCGGTTCTTCAGATTGTAAGCCATTGGGTTCGCCTTTCGGATTAAACGGGATCACGCATGGTTGGGCAGCTCATGCAGTGGCCGCCGCCACGACCCCGGCCAAGCTCTGCACCAGGAATGGCCAGCACCTCGATGCCCGCCGCCTTCAGTGCGGCGTTGGTGTCGTCGTTGCGGTCATAGCCGATGACGACACCGGGCCGCAGAGCCAGGACGTTGTTGCCGTCGTTCCATTGCTCGCGCGCGCGTTCTTCCTCGGTGTTGCCGCCGGTTGGCACGATCTGCAGGCTTTTGTAGCCCAGCACCTCGGCCACGATGTCGAAGATCGGGCGCGGATCATGGCGGAATTGCAAAGGTACCGCTACCCTCGCCGGGGCGGATGTCGTAGCAGATCAACTCGTCCGCGACCTCCTTGAAGGTCGTGACCACATCGCCACCGCAGAGGGTGAAGACCGTATCGAGATGCATCGCCGCACGCGATTTCGGGATAGCGAAGGCCAGAACCCTCTGCGCAACACCGGTGTCGAACAGCGCCTCGGCCAGTTGACCGATCACCTTGCGGCGACGAGCGTTCGCCCATGCCGACCAGAACGGTGCCGTTACCCACTGGCATGATGTCGCCGCCTTCAACGGTCGCTAGCCCGTGATCAAGGGTCGGATCACCCCAGTGGATCGTCGTCTTACCAGCAAATTCGGGATGGAATTTGTAGATCGCGGTGTTCAGCAGGGTCTCGGGACGACGCGCGGGCCAATGCATCGGGTTCACCGACACGCCGCCAAATATCCACGCCGAATTGTCGCGGGTGAACAAGGCGTTGGGCAGTGGCGGCAGGATAAACCCATGGTGACCCAGATAGCTGCCAAAAAGCCCGTTGGCTCGAAAGGCAGATCGTCTGTCGCAAGCCCGCCCAAGCAGATATTCGGCCAGTTGTGCGCCCGAAACTTCGTCCATCCAGCTGCGCAATTCGGACATCATGCCAACGCCGATCTGATCCGGCGTGATCCGGTGGTCCAGCACCCATTGACGGCCTTTGGGGATATCCAGCGTCTCGGCCAACAGGTCATTGACGTCCAGAACGTCGACCCCCTCTTCGCGCATCGTGTCCGCGAAGACGTCGTGATCCTTCTGCGCCTGCTTGACCCAGAACACGTCATCAAACAGCAGATCCTGACAGTTTTCGGGCGTCAGGCGACGATGGGCCAAACCGGGGCGGCAGACGATCACCTGCCGCAGTGTGCCGGTCTCCGAATGAACGCCAAGAGCTTGGTCCAGTCATTTTCGTTTCCTTTCAATCGACTTAGAGGATTGCAGCAATGCTGAGCGCGGCACTGATGAACAAGGTGAGGATCAGCAGCAGCGGCCAGATGAAGGCAAGCCAGCGGTCATAGGATACGCGTCCGATGGCCAGACCGCCGATGACCACGGCGAAGGTCGGGTTGATCAGGTTCACCAGACCGTTCGCGGATTGGTAGGCCGTGACGACCAAGTCACGTCCGACACCTGCGAAGTCAGCCAAGGGGGCGAGGATCGGCATCGACAGGACGGCCAGCCCGGACGAGGACGGCACGAAGAAGCTCATTCCAACTTCGATCCAGAACATCAGATTGATGAAAGCCAGATCGCTCAGTCCTGCCAGCGTCTGCTCGGCGCTGTGCAGGATCGTGTCAGCGATCAGGCCGTTATCCATGATGACAACAATGCCACGCGCAAGACCAACAATCAGTGCCACACCCAGCAGATCGCGCGCCCCGTCGATGAAACTGCCTGTCAGCTTCTTCTCACCCATACGCGCGACAAGACCGATCACGATGGCGGATCCCAGGAACAGCGCAGCCATACGAGCCATCCACCAACCCTGTGACGACACGCCCCAGATCATCGCGGCAAAGGTCAGCGCGAAGATGACCAGCACGACCGATTGCGTCCCGCTCAACTTGGACGTTGCGGTCTCGTCCTGGCGCGGCTTCAGGAAAAGCTTGCGATGACTTGCGGCCTGTTTGGCAACGACGGATCGTGCAGGATCGAGCTTTACGCGATGGGCATATCGCATGACGTACGCCGCACAGATCACCAGACCGCCGATCAGCAGGAAAAAGCGAAGCGCCATGCCTTCGGTAAAGGGAATGCCCGCCGCATTAGCGGCGATCACGGTGGCAAACGGGTTAATGGTCGAGCCCAAGACGCCAATGCCGGCTCCGATCAGGATAATGGCAACACCGGTTACCGCGTCATAGCCTGCTGCGATCATCACCGGGATCAGGATTGCGTAGAAGGCAAGTGTTTCTTCGGCCATGCCGTAGGTCGTGCCGCCGATCGCGAAGAGCGTCATCATGATCGGGACCATCCAGATCTCGCGCCCTTCCAATTTGCGCATGACGCTTTGGATGCCGGTGTCAATCGCCCCGGTGGCATTCACGATGCCAAGGAAACCTCCAAGAAACAGAACAAATAGGGCCACATCGATGGCATTGGCAACATAGCTGTCCGGGTCATAGAACCCCGCGCCCGGGGCAAGCATGACATCGACAAAGCCCTGCGGGTTGGGATCGACGGTCTTGTAAGTCCCCGCGACCGCAATCTCGCGTCCGACGGTTTCGCTCATCGTGCGGTCGTAGCTGCCCGCGGGGACGACCCATGTGAGTGCGGCCACAAATATGATCAGCAGGAACAGGATTGTGTAGGCGGTGGGAAACCAAGTGCCGCTCACGTCTTCGGGGTTATCTGTCGTTTCCGGAATGTCAGCCATTGGCTCTTTCCCATCACCGCGCTGTGTCCGGCGTCATCACAGGATGTGCTGATCGTTTCGAACCTTGCTGCAAATTTGACAGAACGCGGCTGTTCAGGATTGACCTACGTCAAGAGGAGGACGGAACGCCGGCAGGTGTGCTCGCCATCACCTAGAGGGCCTAATCCAGCCGGGTTCGCCGATTGACGAGCATCAATCCTCAGCCGCAATTGTCAGTGTATCTCGACCGCAAGTTAAATCAGTTGAAAAGGGTACCAGCAGTGGCGCGCATCACAGCTCTTCGCGACGAGAAATCACACCAGAAAAACAAGGCCATGCCGGCAGCACACGATCTGTCCAATGGGATAAGTGCCAACAAAGGCGCAACAGACCTGCCTCATTCCCACACGACCATGGAGCAGGCTTTGGACAAGGGTTTGAAAGCGGCTCAGTCCCGTTTTACTGCGGGCCTGTCGCCAATCGCTCTCGCGGCTGCCTATGCAGATTGGGCTCTGCATTTGTCTTCAGCGCCTGGAAAACAGCTGGAACTTATGGAAAAGGCCGGCAAAAAGGGATGGCGCTTTGCGAACTATGCCGCGCTATGTTCACGCAAGCCGGACACCGCGGAAGCCTGCATTACACCCCTACCGCAGGACAAACGTTTTCGCGATGAGAGCTGGCAAAAATGGCCATTCAACGTGATCTCACAGGCATTCTTACTGAACCAGCAATGGTGGTACAACGCGACGACTGAAGTGGAGGGTGTGACCAGCCAACACGAGGATGTGGTGACCTTTGCCGCGCGCCAAATTCTCGATATCTTCTCGCCTTCGAACTTTGTGCTGACCAACCCTGAAATTCTTGCAAAGACCTTTAGCCAGGGCGGCATGAACTTATTTCACGGCTGGCAGAACTTCATCGAAGACGCCTCACGCGCCAATACCGGAAAAAAGCCCGCGGGCCTCGATGACTTCGAGGTGGGGCGCAACATGGCAACTACACCCGGCAAGGTCGTCTATCGCAACCGGCTGATCGAGCTGATCCAATACGCTCCGACAACAGACAAGGTCCATCCGGAACCTATTCTGATCGTGCCTGCCTGGATCATGAAATATTACATCCTCGACCTTGGAGACGACAATTCACTGGTGCGGTACCTCACGGCGCAGGGCTTCACGGTTTTCATGATCTCATGGAAGAACCCCGATGCTGACGATCGGGACCTTGGAATGGACGACTATCTGTCCCTTGGCGTCATGGACGCGCTTGATGCAGTCTGCGCCATCACTGATCGGCAGAAAGTTCACGGCCTTGGCTATTGCTTGGGCGGTACGTTGCTGTCGATTGCCGCGGCCGCGATGGCGCGTGATGCGGATAAGAGACTGAAGAGCCTGACCTTTCTGGCGACCCAAACCGACTTCACCGAAGCGGGCGAATTGATGCTGTTCATCAATGACAGCCAGCTTGCATTTCTCGACGACATGATGTGGGACAAGGGGTATCTTGACACCAAACAGATGGCTGGTGCCTTTCAGCTTCTCCGGTCGAACGATCTTATCTGGTCGCGTGTCATCCATGACTACCTAATGGGCGAACGGTCCGAGATGTCCGATCTAATGGCGTGGAATGCCGATGCGACACGGATGCCCTACAGAATGCATTCGGAATACCTGCGGCATCTGTTCTTGAAGAACGATCTGGCAGAAGGACATTACCAGGTTGGCGGTCGTCCAATTGCGCTTTCCGACATCCATGTCCCGGTCTTTCTGGTGGGCACTGAATGGGATCATGTCGCCCCCTGGCATTCGGTCTACAAATTTAGATTGTTGTCTGACACTGATGTCACGTTCCTTCTGACAAACGGTGGACACAACGCGGGTATCATCTCGGAGCCCGGGCACCCGCGACGCCACTACCGGATCACAACCAAAGCCAAGGATGACCCCTTTACTGACCCGGATCGCTGGATGGCGGAAACGACCGCCATGGATGGGTCATGGTGGCCCGCGCTCGCGACATGGTTGGCCGAGAAATCTGGCGAACCGGTAGCGCCACCTTCGCTTGGGGCAGAGACAAAAGGATACATACCCCTCTGCGATGCTCCCGGCACCTACGTCTTTCAGGATTAGTGGTGGCGAAGCTACATTCACCGATATTCCTGCCATTTGACATCGTCACTTCGGTGGAGAGCGTGAAGCAAACCTTTCAGGACTTCGCTTCCAGCGAATTCCACCAAGTGCAGGCGGAGATTGATGTTCATCAATCAGCATCCCGGGTTGAAAGTTATGAAAGGAGCAAAGCACGATACCCTGAAAGGATGGACAATGTCCAAGAACGTCAAAACTGAAGATGTCTTTTCACCAGCAATCGACTTTATGAAAACCATGCAAGATGCTGGATTCAATGCCAAGCCCGGCTTTGGAACAGCCTGGTTCGAAGCGATCAGCAATATGGGAACCGAGATGCTGGATTTTGTTGCCGAACGTGTCAAAAACGATGTGCAGACCCAGCACAATCTTTTGCATGCCAAGGACATCTCCGAGGTTCAGCACATTCAGGCACAATTCTTCCAGAAAGCAATGGACGACTATGCGGCTGAGATGGCCAAGCTGATGGATATGGGAAAGGACATCGCGCCAAACTCGCCACCCTCGGACAAGTGAGATTTCCGCGATCTACTTTGGGCTGTTTGCACCCGGCTTCGCTAACTTTTTGAAGCTGTTACTCTGGCACGACATCCAGCCACACCGAAGGCGACGACTGCTGGCATCGAGTGGTTTGCGTTCCATAGGATCGGCGAAAACAAAACTTGGATGACAGCAGATACCACACGACCAATTTACGCGTCACATTTGAAGGGCAACATGCATGAGTTTTCTCTGCAGTATACCTCTGATTACGTCCCTGTTCGCCTCCTGCGCACCAGCGCCGCCCCTCGCCACAGGGTATGTGGAAGGCGAATTTACCTTGGTCGCGCCAGTCGCAGTTGCGCAAATAACGAATGTCATGGTTGCGCGCGGCGACAGGGTTGAAGCCGGCTCGGTGCTGGTCGAGATGGAGCGCCGTGATGCCGAAATTGCACTGACCGAAGTCGAGGCGGCGCTGGCCGAGGCGCAGAGCCGTCTGGCTGATTTGCGCGAAGGGAAACGCCCCGAGGAGATAAGCGTTATCGAGGCGAACCTCGCCTCTGCCCGCGCACAGGCCGCCGAAAGCGAACGGACAAGAGTGAGGACGATCAGCCTCGCGGAACGAGGCGTTGTGACGGATACCCAGCTAGACGACGCTATAACTTCCGCCGATGTTGCCGCTGCCAGAGTTGCCGAGCTTGAGGCAGAGCTTGCGGTCGCCCGACTGCCGGCCCGCCCTCAGGCGATTATCCAGGCAGAAGCGGCGGTAGATGGGGCAAAAGCCGCGCGAGCCCTCACCGTCTGGAACCTGGAACAGCGCACTCTCAGACTTTCCGAACCGGTTACTGTTGTTGACGTAATCCGCACGAAAGGAGAGATCGCCGGCCCCTCGGCTCCGGTTCTTTCAGTCCTTGGCGATGCTTCCGTCAAGCTTCGTCTCTACATCCCGGAATCCTCCTTTGCCGAGATTACCGTAGGTGACACCCTGGAAGTCGGCTGCGACGCCTGTCCGCCGAACTTGACAGCAAGTATTACCTACATCGCCAACGAGCCAGAGTTCACGCCCCCGGTGATCTATTCTCTCGATAGCCGGCAAAAGCTGGTCTATCTGGTCGAGGCCCGGCCGGACAGCAACCAAACGTTGAAACCGGGCCAGATCGTGGATGTTGCTCTTCCAGAAGCACAGCAATGACTGCGCCCGCAATCTCTGTCCAAAACCTGACAAAACGGTTCGGCGACAAAACCGTTGTCGACGCCGTGACGATGGACGTGGCCGAAGGCGAGATCATGGGCTTTCTTGGACCAAACGGGTCGGGCAAGACGACGACGATCCGTCTGATGTGCGGCTTGCTGGAGCCGGACGGCGGTGAGGGCCAGGTGCTGGGGCATGACATCCGATCCGAGCGGTGGGCCATCAAGCGCAAGGTCGGATACATGACCCAGCGGTTTTCTTTCTACGAGGACCTGACAATAGAGGAAAATCTCCGCTTTGTGGCCGGGCTCTATGGCATGAAGCAGATGCGACAGGTGGTTCAGGACACGATAGATGATCTTGGGCTGGCTGCGCGAAAAACACAGCTGGCCGGGGCGCTATCAGGTGGATGGAAACAGCGTTTGGCGCTCGCGGCCTGCATCATGCACCGGCCCAAACTGCTGATCCTTGATGAGCCGACAGCCGGTGTGGACCCCAAGGCACGACGGGATTTCTGGGATGAAATTCACCGCCTCGCGCAAGGCGGGATGACGGTTCTTGTCTCGACCCACTACATGGATGAGGCTGAGCGTTGCCACCGCATCGGATATATCTCATACGGCAAATTGGTGGCGCAGGGCACCGTGTCAGAGGTTGTCCGCGAAGCCCGATTAACCACGATGGTTCTGTCCGGGGGCAACATTGCCGAGGCTGCGCTTGCCCTGAATGGCGCACTTGGCGTTGATCAGATCGCCCCGTTCGGCCAGACTTTGCATGTGGTCGGGCGTGACGGCGACGCGCTCCGCAAAACCGTCGAAAGAGTCGCCCAGCGTACAGGCGTCAGAACGGATCCCGCCAACACCAGCCTCGAGGATGTCTTCATCCAGTTGATGGGCGCGTCAGAAGACAACAGGCAATGACGCGTTTTCTGTCTCTTGGCCGCCTCCTTGCGCTGCTCTCAAAGGAGACGATTCAGATGCGGCGCGACCGCCTGACATTTGCGATGATGCTTGGCATTCCATTGTTACAGCTTATGCTTTTCGGCTTTGCGATCAACACGGACCCAAAGGAACTGCCCGCAGCCCTTGTCGCGCCTACACAGGATCGTTTCACGCGTTCGATGGTGTCAGCCTTGGAACTCACCGGATATTACCGTTTCATCGCCCCGAACGCGACGGAGCGAGAGGCCGAAGAGATGATCGCGCGCGGCGATGTGGCCTTTGTGGTAACCGTTCCCTCTGATTTCGGTCGCAGGGTCGAGCGCAACGACGGCGCAACTATCCTCATCGAAGCGGATGCGACCGATCCGTCCGTTGCATCCGGCGCAATTTCCACGCTTGGGACCGTTGCGGCAGAAGCGTTGCAGCGTGAAGCCGGGCTTGAGGCTGAGGCCGATAGCTCATCCGGTCGGCTCCTCTCGATCATCGTACACCGACGCTACAATCCGGAAGGCGTTACACAATACAACATCGTACCGGGCCTGCTGGGGGTGATCCTGCAACTCACCATGGTGATGATGACAGCTATGGCCCTGACCCGCGAAATTGAACGTGGAACGATGGAGAATTTGTTGTCTATGCCCGCGTCTCCGCTGGAGATCATGCTTGGAAAGGTGATCCCTTACCTTGCCGTCGGGGCTGTGCAGGTGGCGGTGGTCCTTGCGGCGGCAAAGGCAATCTTTGGTGTGCCATTTGTCGGCGACCTGTCTTTGATCCTTTTCGGAGTTTTCATCTTTGTCTTGGCGCTGGTTATTCTGGGCTATCTCATTTCCACGGTCGCGCGAACACAGATGCAGGCCATGCAGCTGACCTTTTTCTTCTTTTTGCCATCGCTGCTGCTGTCGGGCTTCATGTTCCCATTCCGTGGCATGCCCCTTTGGGCGCAATACATAGGGGAAATATTCCCGTTGACGCATTTCCTTCGATTGATCCGGTCAGTCATGCTCAAAGGTGCCGATGCGGCAACGGTATCGGGTTCGATCATGGCCCTTGGTGGCTTCGTTCTCATCCTGTCGATCTTGTCACTCCTGCGGTTTCGCCGAACGCTCGACTGAATTTACGCAGTTGCATTCGGGAAAGCAGCCAAGTGTTTCTACTGGCTCAACCCGACAGCGCTCATAATCACAGCGGCGAAACTTCCAAATATTCCGGCAACCAGCGGTGTCACAAAAACTCCCGCATTATCTAATGTTCTTGTCTGAGACGTAATGTGAATCCATGTCGCGATAATTAAGATTAATCCAAGAAACCGATCGTCCAAAAGGACCGGATCCATTCCGCAGAAATTGTAGGAAAGGATGCTACTTTACAGGCTTTTCCGGATTGATAATCTGACGCAAAAGGTCCTCTTTCTCGGTCTCGAATACGAGCATAACGCGATCACCAGGTTCAAGGCGGGTGGTTGGATCTATCAATGCTTCAGAGCCATCGCGGATATGTGCAACGGCACGTACGTCAGACGGAAGGCCAAATTCTTCAAAGGTCGTCTCTGCCATCGTTTCGGGCAGCGTCAAAGTGAGCAGTCGCAACTCGTTGTGCAACACCGAAGCAGTCTCAATTTGGCTATGGTGTTCAAGTGCCGAGACAATCGACTGTGCGACGCTTTCATGAGGTGTGATCGTCTCGGTCAATCCCAATTCCTCCGTAATGGACAGAAGCTCGGATCGGACAATTTGTGGTATCACCCGCTCATATCCGATCGACATCGCGACCAAAGACGCAAGAATGTTGACTTCGTCCTCGTTTGTCAGAGCCACAAACGCATCCGAGCCATCACCAAACGCATCGCGCAGGATCGAGGGCAGCGTGCCATCACCATGGATAAAGCCGCAATCAAGATCTTCTGAAAGCTCCTCAAGGCGCTCTCGGTTCTTGTCGATCAGGACCGCTTCATGGCCATTTGCGATCAGCTGCTTCAGCGTTGTCACACCGAAGTTGGATGCACCAAGAATACTTACATGCATGACGTCAACTCCATCGGAACCAGGTTTGCGGTACAACGAGCAGGAGCAAACCGAAAAACTCCACCCTGCCCAGCAGCATGGCCATGCTCGTCAGCAACTTGAGTGGCGTGGATAGCTCTGACCCGACAACACCAGACGATAGACCAACCGTGGAAAGCGCGGACACAACGTCGAACAATGCAGGCAGCGGCGGGTAGCCTGCAATTACAAAGGCAATCCACAACGCGAACATGGCAATAAGGTAGGTTTGCAACAGCGCCGCGGCGAACACAATCCTGTCCATCGAGACGTGTTCGCCTCCGACAATTACAAAGGTCAAAGCACGAGCCGGTGTCGTCATCCGCAGCATTGTCAAACCGATCAACTTCAAAAGGATATGCACGCGGTCTATTTTCAGTCCACCAGCGGTAGAGCCGACTTGTCCGCCAATCATCATTGCCACGATCAACAACAGCATAATCGGCACTGTGCTTGTCGCAGGTCCGACCGAGAAACCGGCTGTCGATTGAGCGCTCAGAAACGTCAGGATTTGCGCGATCATTGAGTTCTTCAGGTGGTGGCGTGCGAAGAACAATCGTTACAATTGCAGATACCACAACCAAGACCCCGACGGTCAGGACGGCGGGCTGAACTATGGCCGAACGCCAAGCCGAAAACAGGCCCTTTTTGAGGAAGATCACATAGAATAACAGTGAAACAGACCCAAGGGCTGAAAGAAGAATAACAAAAGTCTGCGCGGCAAGTGAATATGACGCCAAACTGTCCGGGCGCGGCGTAAAGCCCCCCGTTGAAACCGCCGCCAGCGCCAAGACAGCGCCTTCCCAGTATCCCGGGATCAATACCACGGCGCCAACGATACCTACAGTCGTAAGGGCAAGATATGCGGCGAGCAATCGACGCGCCTTTTCGCGGGTAGAGGATAACAAGCTCCGATCATCCTCCATACCAACAGTACCCAGAATGCGTAACGCTGGGCCACGGTCCGGCAGCAGCGCGAGCCCTGCGATGGCAATGACAAGCCCACCGCACCATTGCATCCATGCGCGCAGGAAATGGGCCGAGACAGGCCAAGACCCCGTGTTGTCAGCCACGCTCAATCCGGTCGTTGTAATCGCGGATGTAGCTTCAAAAATCGCGTCTGCGGTGCTAAATCCAAGAACTCTGAAAGATGGAAAAGTCAGGACGCAGGACAGAATAAAGATCAACACAAGAGCGAGCACGGCTTCTTCGCGGCGCAAGTCCTCAGGGATCGGACTGTACTTGGAAATGCCGAAACCTAGCGCAATCACAGCAGTTGGGGCAGCGAGAGCCAGCGATAGGGACCACTCTTGTTCCACAAGTGCGCAAAGCAGCGGTGGCACCAGCAAAACTAGAAAGACCAAGCATTGACGAAGCAGAACCCGACCTATGACGCGTGGGCGCGCGAGCAATCGGGTTGACTCTTGACCATGCAGATCAGGCGTGCGGGTCATCTTGAATGTGCCGTCGTGGTACCGATTTGCATCAGGTCCAGACGGCTTTCAATTCTACGATATTGTCTCATATGTTTGTTCAGCAACGCCGCTACGCCTCGCTGCAAGGATATAGGCTTACCAATGGCTTCCTTGCCGCCAAGCAGGCTGATGTCAGAGCGGCCGTACTCCGACATCGGCAGATCGAAGATGGCGGCTTCCAAGGTTTCGAAACTGTCGAACACACTGACTGCCTCCGAAACATTGATGCGGTTCGTTCCAGTGGCCATTGACTTCCACGTGGGATTTCCCCACGAGCGTAATCGAGAGCGGCCCGAAACGGATTGATGCACATCAATTTCCGAACATCCTTGGCCGGCATGGTAGAGAACATCAAAGTTGCGCTAAAGCTTGGTTGAATACCCGAGTTTCGAAATTGATGTCATTTTCGTTGCGGCAATTGATAATAGTGCAATTCGCGCTCTCGCTAAAATTGGCATGCAATTTGCCTTATATCATTTCGATATTCAAATTTTTTGCCAAAACAAAGGGGACGACCATAGATATAAAGAGGAAAACTCAATGGGAACATCGAATCTCAAATCTCGATTGAACGCGCTCGAAAATCATATTCAGAAAGCGGAAGAACGCCTGAAACTGAAAGGCATATTCTCGGCCGATCATCAAGCCAAGGCGTCTGAGCTACATGAGCGATACAAAGTGCTGTCCCAAAAGCTACGGGCAGAAGTTGCTGAGGAAGAAGCACACGGACATCATGTGAGCGGCCTTGAAATGTCAGTCCGACAATGGCTGGACAGTCTGGAAATTGAAATGGACTGAGCTTTTGATGATTATCGTCATTCGCTCTGCGGCCTACGTCTTGGCGGCCCTTGTTCTCTTGCTCGCCGCAAGCATGGCCCTAACGGGAAACTGGGTGCGCGCAATCGCCCTTTTTCTTGCGGCATTAGCAATGTCTCCCGCGTTCGGGTGGTTTCTGGAGGTCAATGGAAGCGGCAGTCGCGCGGTCGTGCATCGGGGCGTTGCCGTTGTCGCTTTGCTGGGCGCGTTTCTTTGGATCAGCGCCACCGAGGAACGCGACAGCATTTATGCCAGCCCGGACATTCGGGATCAGTTTCACGCGATGTATCACAAGGAGCTTGCCTCATGGCCGGTTCCTTTTGAATCTACGAGCCTTGAGACCGAGTACGGCCAAGTTCACGTACTGGTCAGTGGGCCCGAAGATGGGCCGCCGATGCTTCTGCTCCACGCCTCAGGCGTCGCAAGCTGGTCTTGGCGTTACAATGTCGAAGACCTCAGCGGACCCTTTCGGACCTATGCGATTGATCTGATCGGTGACGCCGGTCTCAGCGAATACAGCACCTTAAAGCATACGATGAGAAATGGCGAAGACCAGGCAGACCTATACGCCGCCGTCATGGATCACTTCGGGATCGACAGCGCAATTGTCGTCGGTGCGTCCGATGGCGGTTTCATCGCCACCAACCTTGCGACCCATCACCCCGAGCGCGTAGAGCGGATGGTCCTCCTTGGCCCCATGGGATACGCGGGAGCAGGACTGGCAATTTCCCGCATCACGCTGACACAGATGTTTCCGTTCCGCGCCCTGCAAGACGCGACATTCCGGTGGGCCTTCAGCGACGACGAAAGGCTTCGCGAAGTATATTCGGAGTGGTTCCCGCTTTTGATGGAGGGCGTATTCCCGCGGAAAGTTGCTCCTTTCACATTTTCAGCAGGCGAGCGTCAGCGCGTTTCAGTGCCGACGCTATTTGTCTTCGGAGACCGCGATAACCTCGTTGGCGACGTTGATCGGGCCAGGGCTCTGGTTCAGGATGTGCCTGAAGTTGCCACCGAAATCATTGACGCCGGGCACCTGATGGGCGGCGAGGTGCCCAGGCTTGTCAATCCGCTGATTCTAAAGTTCGCGGCTCGAAGCCCTTTGGGCTAACGCTTGATTAACCCAAGTTCGGCCCAGCGATGGAATGCGCGTCGGTGTTCACCGCGCAATGCTGCGTTCCGCCAAGTATCCTCTGAATCCACTGATCACAACACCAGCAGACTGACCAGACCAAAGTAGATAAAGAGGCTCGCCACATCTTGTATGATCGTGCAGATTGGCCCACTGCCCATTGCCGGGTCGGACCCGAGCTTCTGAAACACCCACGGAAGACCAAAGCCCACGACAGCCGACATCGTGCCGCCAGCCAGAACCGCTAGGCCGACTGCTGTGGCCAGCATTTGGTCGCCGAAAACCCCCAATACCGCGCCAGCGGCCAATGCGCCAAGCGCGGCGCCTATTCCGACGCCGATAATCAATTCGTCTCGCAGCAAGGGCAGGATTTGCACATCATCACGTGCCAGACTGCGGACGCTGACCGAAACCGCTTGAGTTCCGATTGCGCCAGCGATGTAGACAAGCGCGGGCACAAAGAACGCCACGGCCACGTTGGCCGCCAGCGCATGCTCGAACCGCACCATCACCACCGTTATCACCGAGGACGCGGCCAATCCGAAGACCAACCAAGGCAAACGCCGCGTAATGCGGTTCATAATACTTGCCTCCAGCGCCGCGCCGGGGCCGTCGTCATGGGCCGTGATGCCGGCGATAAGTTGGAGATCCTCCATATGCTCCTCATGCAGGATACGGAGCAGAGCTTCGGGTGGCACCGCGCCAATAAGCCGTTCATTGCGGTCGACGACCGGAACCGCGATCATATTCAGCCGCATTGCAAGTGCCGCGATCTGTTCCTGATCCGCATCCAATCTCACGGCCTCGTGCTCTGGCTCCATGATGTCGCCGATCCGGAGCTGGCCCTCTGCGAAGAGATCGTTGATCCGAACGATGCCCAACAATTGCCCGGCGTTATCGGTCACAAACACTGTATCTGCACATTCGAAAACCGAGCCGCGTAGCGCCTCGATCACCTGATCCACTGGCGTATCAATATGAGCCCTTGGGATGCCAGTAACCATATGTTCTGCGGCAGTGTCGCGGACGGCTTCAGGGGAAAGGTTGGTGTCGGCCATTGCGGGCTCCCTATCCGCCACTGCGAAGGAGTGGCGTAAGGCCCATCACAAACGATGTTGGGCAACGCCGCAAGCTCGGTGTGTTGTGGCGCGAGGTGTTGGACGCCGACTTTGCAAAGTTCTGGTCGACGGATGAACCCTGATATCACATCGGACCCTGGTATTCGTGGAGTAAACTGCTGACATCGGCGCTCAAGTTTTTCAACGCTCCGGACATAGCGCCTCAATCTGTCTTGGACAGTCTGACAGAAATCTTCGGATGACCGAATTGAACCCTTTGTGACTCTCGAACCGACCGAAGCATATAGCGTAGAACGGGCTTATTCAGTTGAAAAACTCTAGTTGATCGTTTGGCCACTGGCTGATTCAACTTCCCCAACGAGGCGGGAGATTGAACGCGATGGTGGGACCGGAGCAAGAGGCGCAAGACGCACTGTTTTATGAGTGCTCGATAGAAGATCACGGCCCGCACGATCATCTGCTGCGGTCGATTGATCGGTTTGTGGACTTGTCTGGCATCCGTGAGCATCTGTCACGGCCTGTTGAGCGGCACTGAGTGCGGAGTCGCTCGGATTGGGCGGTATTACTATTGCCTCACCAGTATGGACTTTGACCTTGGCAAAGGGCAGCGGGATTTGCATGCGATCCCAGCGATGGGCCAGTACCAGTCTTGGTCTTGCGGTGACGAAAACAGGGACGACGCGGTAACCAAGATCACCGGCCAGATGCAGGATCCCTGGCTTTGGGTGGTGCCGTGGGCCCAAGGGACCGTCGATCGCTACGGCGACTATCACGGACTGATGAGTCAAAACAGTTTTCAGTACGGTGCGTACCGTGTCCTTTCCGGGGCCATCAACCTGAACCGGATGGTATCCAAAAGCCCTGCAGATGCCCGCGATGACGGCCCCCCGATATCCAGAGCCGACGAGAACCGTCACCTGCCGTCCCTGACACAGTACAAAGAGCGGCACATAGCTGTCATGCCAGAATGCGGCGATGACTGGGACCTTCTGTGCCAGGAGCCTGTCGATCCTTGCCAGTTGCGCAGTATCCTTGCGCCACGACAAGTAAAGAAGCCTAAGTGCCGCCACAGCGACTCCAGAAGTGAAACAGACCGCGAGCCTCGAAAGCATGCCTCGGGAGTCAGCTTGCCGAGAAGAGCGTGTTTCACCCGGCATCTCGGCCCTCTTCTACCGTCATGGCGTCGCCAAGAGCGTGGACGATGTTCGACAGAACGCTCTGCTCTTTCGCGACGCCACGCAGGGCTTGATACCATTCGCTGCCATCCTGGCTGTTGGCCTGGAACTGTCTCGTGCAAAGACTGCTGTAGAGCGCCAAAACGTCGTCGATCATCCGCTCGGCCGTGAACGTTTTCGCGGTTGATTTGGCTTTTGCATGCATCAGAACAGTCGCCGCGTCTGTTTGTTCTGCAAGTTCCGACAATGCCTGCGAGAAAGCCAACGGCGCGGCAGACGTGGGCAGAAGTCGTCCGTTGACCCTATCCTCGATGACTTCACGCACGCCAGGGCCATCCAATGCAACCGCCGGACAACCCGCAGCCATGGCCTCCAGCAATACCAAGCCTTGGGTTTCCGAAAGCGAGGAGAATGCGAACACATCCATAGCCGCGTAGAGGTTTGTCAGATTGCGGCCTGTGACAACCCCGGGAAAGTGGACGCGTTCTGAAAGTCCGGCCGCGTCGAATCGCTGTTCGATATCCGCTCTCTGCGCGCCGCCGCCGACAATGACTGTGTGTGCGATGTCAGTGCGAAGCAGGAAGTCGATCAGCGTATCGGCGAGATAGTTCAGGTTCTTCTCTTCCGCCATACGACCAACGTGCCCGACGAGGAAAGCATCCTGCGGGACGCCAAGCTTCCGGCGCCATAACCGGCCATTACCGCCTTGAAACGCATCGGCGCCAAGCCCGGTCGGTATCACTTTGATGGGCACTCTAACCCCGTCGTCGCGCAGGATACTTGCGATGCTTTCGCTTGGCGCGATCACCGCATTGCAAAGATTGCAGTAGCCAATGGAAAGGCTTTGCAAGGCCCGGCTGAGCGCCTCGCTCGTGGGCAGGATGTAGTGTGCGTAGCGCTCATATCTTGTGTGGCATGTGTAGACAATCGGCGCATTGTGGATCGCGGCAATTCGCAGTGCGGTGCTCCCCAAAAGGAAGGGGTGATGTGAATGTACGATGTCGGGATCAAACGCTTTGATCAGGCCGCCGATCTGGCGGCTGAAAGGGATGGGCAGCGAAAAATCGGTGCCGTGGACGTGCTGTAGAGCCGGAACCCGGATTACCTCGGCAGTGTCGTCCTCAAACCCTTCAAAACTGGGTGCAACGATCAGCACTTTGTGCCCAAGTGCCTTCAGACCGGTAGTCAGCACATCGATGCTGCGGCGGACGCCTCCGACATGCGGTGCAAACGTGTTGGTGAACATGAGAATGTTCAACGTCCAAATCTCAATTCGATCTGCGGGAATGCGCCGTGACCAGCGCTGGTACCGCAACGAAGTGAAGTCGCTCACCTTTCCGATTGTCCGAAAGCGCGGATGTCGTCGTATGATCGGTCATGGCTTCCTCCATTTCCAAGCCTCGCAACACCGGTCAGTTGAAAACGGGCCCATCGCTTCAGGTCCCGCACCAAAAATCTTGGTGTCTGACAAACGGGCAATCCTCATTTGATCCTCCTTGCGGGCGATGCCGCAGCATTACTTTGCTGGCTCGTACCTGCGCTTGCTGCAGTTTCAATGGCCCGCATCACAGGCCAAACGGATAGGTTTCGTCCTCTGAGGTGTTCGTCAGTGTGGCGAGCGGTGTCACCGCATTTGTCTTATCGAACCAGGCGAACGCGTCGTATTGATCGGGCAAGGTGGCGTAGCTGTAATGGCTCGCTCTTTCGGTCTCGGGCCGATAGATCACGCCGATGTAGCGTTCCAGTCTGGGCTGGGCCAAAAGACGCCGGAAGTCAGCCGTCTGGTCTTTTTTGAAATCCCACAGAAAGCGCTCAAGATCAACAGCTTGGCAGATTGCTTCGTAGCTGTCGAGGCGTGGGGGACGTATCGTCTTGATCTCCATCGGGGCGTCCCATTCGGACGCGGCCGCGACTGTACCTGACGCGGTGCCAAAGCCGATCAGGGCCGCCGCATCGCCGTATTCGTCGCGGCAGAGCTGTCCAATGTTCAGCTCGCCACGGCTTTGGCCCATATCTGTATGACGTGCGTCGCCAATGTGGGAATTGTGCGCCCAGACGACCGCCTTCTTGTCGGGGCCAGCATGTTCCATAATTTGGCGCA
The DNA here is from genome assembly GCA_963841595.1 of uncultured Alphaproteobacteria bacterium. Lineage (GTDB taxonomy): Bacteria > Pseudomonadota > Alphaproteobacteria > Rhodobacterales > Rhodobacteraceae > CAWJDD01. The sequence continues at coordinate 277,099 of CAWJDD010000006.1, forward strand.
GGGTCTGGAACATGTGCTGGTCGCGCAGGTTCCATGACACGTTCGAACCATAGTACATCAATCGGTAATACCGCTCTGCATTTGTAACAAGCCGTGCGTTTTGAGCCGCATCAAAGAACTGATCACCATCTTGGCTGATGTAGTCCAACTGCTTCTTGAGCAGATCGACAAGGATTTGCGTCACCGCTTTTTCACAGTGGGAAAACGCACCCGTCAGCGCCGCGCGCCCATATGCAGCGGGTTCTCGGGACCACGGCAAGATGCAGGAGTAGCGCGAGCGCGCTACAGTCGCCGCAGCCTCGTCGACGCGATCAAGATAAGCCAGAACTTCCGAGATTGGGGCGTTCATGTTGTAAAGATCAAGCCCATAGAACGCGACGCGTTCGTTCATTGTCTTGGTACTATTGTGCTGCTGCAAATAGCGCGTGAACGCGTCGAATTCGACGTTGCGCCACATCCAGGTGGGAAAGCGTGCGAAGGGGGCAGGTTTCATTTCTTGGTGTGGTTTGTGCCGGATATAGCGGTCAACCACTGCAGCGTCGGGCCAGTCGGCCTCGACTGCCACGATTGAAAAGCCGTGTTCTTCAATCAATCGCCGCGTGATAGCGGCCCGTGCACGATAGAATTCCGACGTGCCGTGGGACGATTCACCCAGAAGAACGACACGCTTCGATCCGAAACGGTCGAATGCCCGCGCAAAAGCGGGATCATTTATCGGAGGCAGGGGTTCAGCGGCAGCCCGCAGGATGGAATGCGATGTGTCGGGCCGTGGCGTCGGTGCCGGTTGCGGGCGTGTGGCTATGTCTGCGCGAAGATGCGTCTTGAACCAGTCAGCGGCATGGCCAACCGCAATGTCCAATGTTTCTGGCTCTTCAAAGAGATGGCCTGCTCCCGGTACGATCTCAAGCCTCTTGATGCAGGTTAGCGCGGCCAATGCCTGCTCGTTCAACCTGATAACATCGTGATCCCGACTGCCGACGACCAGCAGGGTAGGGCTTTGGACCTGCGGCAAATAATCTACTGCCAAATCTGGACGACCGCCGCGCGATACGACCGCTGCAACCCGGCCCTTAAGCTCTGCCGCAGCCACCAGTGCTGCCGCAGCGCCGGTACTTGCACCAAACAAGCCCAACTGCAAATCCTCGAGATCAGGTTCGGACGTGATCCAGATCGATGCTTCAACCACGCGATCAGCAAGCAATGGGATGTCGAAGACGTTGCGGCGATCCTGTCCCTCCTCAGGTGTCAACAGATCGAACAGAAGCGTTGCAAACCCTTTTGCATTGAGTTTCTCGGCCACATAAATATTGCGTGGGCTGTGTCGGCTGGACCCGCTGCCATGGGCAAACAGAACAATACCGCGCGGATTCGACGGGACCGCCAAATCGCCCGGCAACCCAAGCGGTGGAATGGCGACCTTTCGCCGGTGAACGCTTTGCTCGCGAATATGTGCGGTCGGACCCGGTGAAGCCTTGTTAAACAGGGTAATGGTTTCATCGTCCGATAACTGATGAAAGTCGCGGTAAAAGCTGCCGACACCCCGAAACGCTGCTGCCCGATGCAGGCAAACGATGTCGTCGGCCTGCTTGGATATCTCATCAAGCGCTGTTTCGGGGGCCACTGGAAGTGCCACGACGATCCGTGCCGGGTCGCTGCGTTTCAGCCCGACCAGCGCCGCCTTCATTGTTGCGCCTGTTGCCAGTCCGTCGTCCACGACAACGACTGTTCGCCCGTTTGGGTCCATCCTTGACTGATCGCCAAGGAACCGCTTTTTGCGTCGTTCAAGCTCGGCTCTTTGTTCGGCCACAGCCTGCGCGACATAAATTTCATCCGCACCAGACAGACGTTGCACGTCCTTGTTGATGATGATCTCGCTGGTCGCACCCTCGACAATTGCCCCAAGGGCGACCTCCGGATTTCCCGGCGCGCCGATCTTGCGCACCAGAAGCAGATCAAGAGGCGCCCCCAGCCTTTTTGCGATCTCGACTGCCACAGGCACGCCGCCGCGTGGCAGGGCATAAACCAACGGCTGATCAAGCTGCATCGCGGTCGAATTCACCCAGTTGCCGACCTGCGTCAGCGCGATCAGTGAATTTCAGGGCAATGTGCTCCATGGTCCCAAGCGTATGGTATCTGCCGGCTCAGGGGATTGAGATTTCTCAAGAGCGGCGTCTATCTCACAAAGACAGCAATTGGCTTTTCCTCAGATTATCCAAAGCGTCATTTGCGTCCTGCAGTGGATACTCGACCGCACACATGCGTCGATGCGGCCGAGGCAAAAAGATAGCAGTGGTTTGTGAAGGCGCAGCGACATTCTCACTTTGCCGCTGATTGGACAGTGATTAAGTCGAAATGTTACATCACTCATGTTGGCTGCAATGCGAATGCCGCACCGAAGAATTGCTTTAGTCGGCCAAGATCGGTTTAGGGCCGGAAGTGCAATCGGCGCAGCGTTGCCGTCCGTAGCTTCTCGATTGCCAATTGCTGTGCGACGATCGGCGAAGACTTCGAAAGCGATCAGAGCTTTTCAGAACCGGAGTGTTACTAACCCGCCCGCCTCTACGTCAGGGGTATCGCCACAATTTGCTGCACAATGTGCAGCACGTCAAAACACAGAGACGAACAAAAAAATCACTTAACACATTGAGAAATAAAACTTTTCGGACTTCGCCTCCACCACCCACCACTATTACGAATTTGACAGGGCTGCCCTCAGCGGCCTGTCAGACGGATTAGAACTGGTCTCTACGTGGACAGAAGTGCTGTCCGTTATGCTTCACCGGGTTGGCGCCACCCGGCGAGAGCGGCGGAGCGGTTCGGCTTGAAGGTGGCTCTGGAGTAGAGATGATGTTCCTGATTGAAATGGTTGAGGACCAAGGCGTCGATAGTTGCGAATTTCTGAAGACTTCGCATCTGCCGAAACCGCTGCATCGCCCATTCCAGTTTACGGAATGGAAGATGCGAATTCTCGGCGCGGTAATTCAGCCAGCGACCAGCTTCTTGTTTGTCGGCATTGCCGAGGTCTCTCATTGCAGCGCCGTAAGACCGGAGTTTGGCGATCGCAAGGTTATGAGGGCAACCATGGTACTTCATTGATTTCTCGAGGAATTTCATGGCTGTCATCTTGTCCCACGTCTTCGTGATCAACTGCCCTCCACAACTAGTGCCTTTCGCCATCGATCTTCACGAAATTCTCGTCCAGGGCCATTGCTACTTCGAATACGACTGCATCTGCTGCGCCCGTTTTCGGCGGGTTTCAGCGGCGAGCATTGGGCCGAGACTGTTCCACAAATACCAGATCGTTTCCTGGCTGATGTCGATGCCGCGTTCGTACAGCGTGTCCTCGACATTTCGGAGCGTACCTAAATCATAACCGCCAGGCGAATGGTCTTCGGGCTCCTGTGAAATTACTTGAAGGGGTCTGTTTTCGTCACAAGGAAAGGCTACGAAACCACCCTGCCCACGTCAAACCGGTCTGTTCAGACAACACCATCGAGACGGCTATGCTCAACGCCTCGGATCCGGCAATCACGCAGTTATGGTGCCCTGCCCGATCAGCTTGAGTTCAGTCAGCTGCATGGCGACCGACGCCTCCAAAGCGGCGCGTGATCTCGTCTGCGGCTTGCGACACCGCAGCGCCAAACTCGGCCGCGTGGACTTCATCGAACCGAATGCTGGGTCCCGAAATCGACACACCCGCACAAGGTTCGCCGTTCGCATCAAAAATCACACTGCCGATGCATGACATGCCATCATAGCGCTCTTCCTTGTCAAACGACCAACCCCGCGCTTGCGTCTTGCGAAGATCCTCGAACAATGTGGCAGGCTTGGTATGGGTGTTCGCCGTAAAGCGCTGTAACCCGGCCTTGGTCAGCAACTGAACGACCTGCTTCTCAGGCAGTTCGGCCAATATCGCCTTGCCCGTGCCTGATGCGTGCATCGCCGTACGTGTCCCGCTTGGAAACATCGCGCGGATGGGGTTCTTCGTCTCAACTTGCCCCACAAACACCACTTCGCCCCCATGCGGCACAGCAAGGTTAGCTGTCTCGCCCGTCTGCTCCATCAGAACCTCCATGACCGGGCGCGCGACTTCGACCAGATTGTTCTGTTTCAGGAAAGACGAGCCTGTCCGATAGGCTTCGATCCCGACAAGCCAGTCTTGCCGATCATCGTCAAATGCTACAAACCCGTGCTTCTGAAGGGTTGTAAGGATGCGATGTGTCGTGGCCGTCGGCACCCCGACAGCCAAGGAAAAATCCGTCAGCGTCAACCGCCCTTCCCGTGCAATGGCAACAAGCACACCAAGTGCGCGGTCCAGTGACTGGATCGTCCCAGCCGAGTTTTCGCTGAACTGCGACCTTGGTCTGCCACGCTGTCTTTTCGGGTTCTGCATACGCGTTCTGTAGCACCTGTGTAGAGCTTCTTGGTAAGGATACGCACAAGAAAAATATTTTCAATAAGCTCCAGAGGAAAAGAATGGAAAAAGTATTTATGTATATATTCAGAATATTAGCTATTTAATGTCCTTTTTGGAAACATTTTTCGAAAAAATTGCAAACGAACGCGATTCCTCTAAATTGACGGTTTCAAAGGGAGAATCGAACGATGTCGAACCAGAACCCAATCTTCATTCCAGGGCCCACGAATATTCCGGACCGCTTGCGTTTGGCGATGCATGTTCAGACCCAGGATCACCGCGCCCCCGACTTTGTCGATACTTTCGCGCCGGTGCTTGAGGAAACCAAAAAAGTCTTCGCCACAACCGACGGCAAAGTTGTCCTTTTCCCAGCCAGTGGTACAGGCGGATGGGAAGCCGCGATCAGCAACACGCTTAGCGCTGGTGACAAGGTTCTTGTCGCGCGCAACGGCACTTTTAGCCATCGTTGGATTGACATGTGTCAGCGCCACGGCCTTGACGTTCAGATCATCGAATGCGTCTGGGGAACCGGCGCACCGGCGGACAAATTCGCTGACGATTCTGGCCGCCGATACATCGCATCAGATCAAAGCGGTTCTGACCACACATAATGAGACCGCCACTGGCGTGCGTTCCGACATTGCAGCTGTCCGTCGCGCAATGGATGCAGCCAGCCATCCCGCAATGCTGTTCGTCGATTGCGTCAGCTCGCTTGGCTCAATGGATTTCCAGTTCGATGGATGGGGCGTCGATATTGCTGTCTCGGGTTCACAAAAGGGTTTCATGCTGGCCACAGGCATGGCGATTCTATGCGTCAGCCCGAAAGCGTTGGACGCCATGGAAACCGCCACACTGCCCCGCACCTTCTTCGACTTCCGCGACATGATGGGCGCCAACGCATCGGGCGGTTTCCCGTACACGCCGCCGCTTCAGCTGATTTACGGCATGCGCGAAAGCCTGAAGATGCTGTTCGAAGAAGGTCTCGACAACGTCTATGCCCGCCACTTCCGTCTCGCCGAAGGCGTGCGCCAGGCCGTCGATGCCTGGGGTCTCGAAGCTGGTCGCGCAATCGCCTGACCTTTACTCGGACACGGTCAGCGCGATCTACGTGCCCGAAGGGTTCGACAGCAACGCGCTGACCGACTCATGCTTTCAGACGCTTACGGCGTGTCCTTCGGCATCGGTCTGGGCGAGATGAACGGCAAAGCCTTCCGCATCGGCCACCTGGGCAGCCTGACCGACGTCATGGTGCTGTCGGGTCTGGCAACGATCGAAATGGCGATGGCTGACCTAGATTACCCGGTGAAGCTTGGGCAGCGGCGTTGCAGCGGCGCAGGAATACTTCCGAAGCACCCACGCCACCGCTGCCAAAGCCGCAGCATAAGGAACGACACGATGCTGGATTATACCAACAGCCGAAGGCCTGACGATCGAGCACATGCGCGAGGCGCATGAGCGGATCAAACCGCTATATCAACCGCACACCGGTGCTGCAGTCGCAGTATCTGAACGACCTCACCGGCGCCGATCTGTTCTTCAAATGCGAGAACTTTCAGGAAGCCGGCGCCTTCAAGGTGCGCGGCGCCTGTAACGCCGTCTTCGGTCTGACCGATGAGCAGGCCAAAAACGGCGTCTGCACCCATTCGTCGGGCAACCACGCGCTGTCGCTCAGCTATGCGGCTGGACGTCGTGGCATCCCGTGCAACGTGGTCATGCCGCGCACGGCCCCGCAGGCCAAGAAGGACGCCGTGCACACGCTATGGCGGCACGATCACCGAATGCGAGCCCTCCACCACATCGCGCGAAGCCATCTTCGCCGAGGTGCAGGCCCGCACCGGCGGCGAGTTCGTCCACCCCTACAATGACCCGCGCGTCATCGCAGGGCAGGCGACCTGTTCGGCGGAACTGCTGGAACAAACCGATGGCCTCGACGCTGTTGTCGCCCCCATCGGCGGCGGCGGCATGATCTCGGGCACCTGCCTGACGATCTCGAACCTCGCACCCAGACGTCAAGATCTACGCCGCGGAACCCGAACAGGCCGATGATGCTTATCGCTCCTTCAAGGCCGGGTCACATCATCGCTGACGACGCGCCCGAGACGATCGCCGACGGCCTCAAGGTTCCGCTGAAAGAGAACACCTGGCACTTCGTGTCGCACTTCGTGACCGACATTCACACCGCGTCCGAACAAGAAATCATCGACGCGATGAAGATCACGTGGAAATACCTGCGGATCGTCATGGAACCCAGCTGTGCCGTGCCGTCTGGCGACGATCCTGAAGAACCCGGACGTGTTCAAAGGCAAGCGCGTCGGCGTCATCGTCACCGGCGGCAACGTCGATCTCGACAAATTACCGTGGCTCTGACCCCGAAATTAGAACGCGCGTGAAGACAGCCCTAAAGGAGCAACGCACATGAACAAAGCAATCAAATCTCGACAGATCTCGAAGTCGGCTATGACATCCCCGCCTCCATCGGCATGGATGAAAGCCGAAATCCAGACACCCTCTCTGGTGCTCGATCTCGACGCGCTTGAGCGCAACATCAAGAAGATGGGCGACTATGCAAAAGCACACGGCATGCGCCACCGGGTGCACGGCAAAGATGCACAAGTCGGTCGATGTGGCCCTGATTGCAGGAAAGCTTGGTGGTGCCTGCGGTGTCTGCTGTCAGAAGGTGTCCGAAGCCGAAGTTTTCGCCCGTGGCGGCATCAAGGACGTTCTGGTTTCGAACCAGGTGCGTCAGCCCGGCCAAGATCGACCGTCTGGCACGGATGCCCAAAGCTGGGCGCACGCACAATCTGCTGCGTCGACGATCTGGACAACGTTGCCGATCTTTCGGCAGCTGCCCAGAGGCACGGAACGCAGATCGAGTGCCTGGTCGAAATCGACTGTGGCGCAGGCCGCTGCGGTGTGACGACCACACCAGCAGTGGTTGAGATTGCCAAGGCCATCGACGCGGCACCCGGTCTCAAGTTCGCCGGCATTCAGGCCTACCAGGGCGCGATGCAGCACATGGACTCCTACGAAGACCGCAAGGCCAAGATCGCCCTAGCCGTGGCTCAGGTGAAAGACGCCGTGGACACGCTGAAAGCAGACGGCATCGAGTGCGATATCGTCGGCGGTGGCGGCACCGGGTCATACTACTTCGAAAGCACCTCGGGCGTTTACAACGAACTTCAGTGCGGTTCCTACGCCTTCATGGATGCCGACTATGGCCGTATCCTCGACAAGGACGGCAAGCGCATCGACCAGGGCGAATGGGAAAACGCGCTGTTCATCCTGACCACCGTCATGAGCCACGCCAAGGCCGACAAGGCCATCGTCGATGCAGGCCTCAAAGCGCAATCGGTCGACAGTGGCCTGCCGGTGATCTTTGGCCGCGACGACGTGGAATACGTCAAATGCTCGGACGAACACGGTGTGGTTGCCGACCCGGACGGTGTACTGAAAGTCAACGACAAGCTGCAGTCTGGTGCCCGGTCACTGTGATCCGACCTGCAACGTGCACGACTGGTATGTCGGCGTGCGCAACGGCAAGGTCGAAACGCTTTGGCCCGTATCGGCACGCGGCAAAGCCTACTAAAGCGACACCTTTGATCCGGGGCGGTCCCTGCCCCGGTGACACAAGAACTGGACCGGTATGATGACAGACGGAAACGACAACGGACTGCTGATCGTGGGCGAAGAGCTTTGCCAGAAACTCGTTGGGCGCGGTGATGCTTTCGACGCTGTCGAAGCTGTGTTCGGCGCGATGGCCCGCGACGACGCTTATAACTTTCCAGTCATCCGCGAAGCCATCGGTTACGCCGACGCCTTGTACGGCTTCAAATCCGGGTTTGACCGGGCAGGGAAGGTTCTTGGCCTGAAATCAGGTGGTTACTGGCCGGGCAACATGGATAAGGGCCTGACAAACCACCAGTCCACCGTGTTCCTATTCGATCCGGACACCGGCAAATTGGCCGCTTTGGTCGGCGGCAATTACCTGACCGCTGTGCGCACCGCTGCTGCATCGTCAGTGTCAATCGCGCATCTGGCGCGCAAGGATGCGAAGGTGCTGGGCATGGTCGGCGCGGGTCATCAGTCGACCTTCCAGCTTCGCGCCGCAGCCGAACAACGCGACTTCGACAAGGTCGTGGCATGGAACCCGCACCCCGAAATGCTGCCTCGCCTCGAAGCCGTCGCGACAGAATTGGGACTGGCTTTCGAGGCCGTCACTCAGGAGGAACTGGGCGCACAGGCAGACGTCATCATCACCATCACTTCGGCGTTCGAGCCACTGCTGATGAAGGACTGGATCAAGCCCGGCACCCATCTGGCCTGCATGGGCACCGATACCAAGGGCAAGATGGAAGTCGATGCAGCCCTTGTCGCGTCCGCCAGCGTGTTCACCGATGAAGTCGCGCAGTCAATCACCATCGGCGAGGCGCAGCACGCCATCGCCTCGGGTGCCATGACCGAAGCACAGATCACGCCCATCGGACAGGTCATCAACGGCACTCATCCCGGCAGAACCAGCGCCGATGAAATCACGCTATTCGACGGCACCGGCGTCGGGCTTCAGGATCTGGCGGTGGCATCCGTCGCGGCACGTCTGGCCGCTGAAACAGGTGAAGCCACGCGGGTAGCGCTTTAAACTGACCGGGTGATGCCGCCGTCCACGCGGATGTTTTGCCCGGTGATATAAGCCCCGCCTTCGGACGCCAAAAAGGCCACCACACTGGCAATCTCGCCCAGCGAACTGCCATAGCGACCCATTGGGATCGTCGCGCGGAATTCTTCCTTCTCGGGCCTGCTGTCGATGAAGCCGGGCAGCACATTGTTCATCCGAATATTCTCAGCCGCGTACTTATCGGCGAACAACTTGGTGAACGCCGCCAACCCCGCCCTCATCACCCCAGACGTCGGAAAAACCGGGTTCGGCTCGAATGCCGCAAAAGTCGATATGTTGATGATCGCACCCCCACCCTGCGATTGCATGATCGGCGTGACCAGCCGCGAGGGTCGCACAGCGTTCAGGAAATAGACTTCCATCCCCTCGTGCCAATCCTCATCAGTCAGCTCCAAAACTGGCGCGCGTGGCCCGTGGCCCGCCGAATTCACCAGCACGTCGATCCGACCCCAATGCGCCATCGCAGAATCCACCAGCTTTTGCAGGTCTTCGGTCGACTTGTTCGTGCCGGTCACGCCGACACCGCCCAGTTCCTGCGCCAAAGCCTCGCCTTTGCCAGACGACGACAGGATACCGACCTTGAAACCATCGGCAGCCAATGCGCGCGCGCTGTCAGCCCCCATGCCACTTCCGCCTGCGGTGATAAGTGCCACTTTAGTCATCCGAAAAACTCCTCAGTCTTTATCAAGGTTCAGGAATGCCACGCCACTTTCGCCCAAGGGGACCGAAGCAAATGGCCCGCCGTGATGCGTATTCGCGGGGTCATGCGGATCAAGCGGCCCCTGTTCGGCATAGATCTTCTTGGCTAATTGTTCCGCATTGTCTTTGGGCCGATACCCAAGATGCGCGGCACCCGAATTGTCGACCGGACTGCGGTCGTTGTTCGACACACCGTAAACCACCGAGTACCCGGTGATCGGCGTATCCACAGCGCGTTCGACCAGATGGACCATGTCGTCATCGCTAAGCCAGGATCCGACAGCGCGGGAATTCGTTACCTCGGGCGCACAGCTGAGAATGCGCATACACACCGCCTCTATCCCGTTTTTGTCCCAGTAAAGGCTGGCCAAATCCTCGGCAAAGCACTTAGCCAGACCATAATAGGTGTCGGGCTTGTGCGGCGCATCAACTCCAATGGCATCCGTCTTCTTATGCATGCCAACCGCGTGGATCGAACTGGCATAGACCACACGCCGCAGCTTGTTGCGATGGGCCGCTTCCCAGATGTTGTAAGCCCCGATGATGTTGGATTGCAGGATGTCGTCCCAAGGTGCCTCGTCGCCGATAGCGCCAAAATGCACGACCATCTCGGCGCCTTTCAACAGATCGACCATCGCGTCCAGATCATTCAGGTTCGCCTGAACATAGGTCTCATTCGCGTTTAGCGTGCCAACATCTTCGGCCAGATCGGTGGTAAAAAGTTCGTCACACATGGCCGCCATCGGAGCCCGTAGTATTCCACCCAAACGCCCGGCGGCTCCGGTCAACACAAGTTTCTTCATCTCTCAGGCCTTTCGTTGGATCAGATGATCGCTTTTTCGATGATCGGGCGGTTCTGTACGATCCGCTCGTATTTGAAGGGTGAAAGGTCCAGCGCTCTATATTCGCCGTAAGTCAGCCATTCAGCCGTGCCCCGCCCCATTGCGGGCGATTGTTGCAACCCGTGACCCGAGAAACCGTTGAGGAAAACGAAGTTCTCTACCTCGGGGTGTGGACCCAAAATAGCGTTATGATCGAAGGTGTTATAGGCATAATGTCCCGCCCATTCATGGGTCACCTTGATCGCTTCGAACTGCGGAATACGGGTGGCGATGATTGGCCAAGCGTGTTGTTCCCAAAACGCGAAATCCATGGTGAAATCGCCGAAATCGACTTCCGGGTCTATCTCAGGATGGCCGCCAGCCAGATAGGTTCCACCGCCGTTTTCGCGCATATGGATTCCCGAGGGGTCGATTGTGAGCGGCAAATCCCCTTCAATCGGTTGTTCCGCCGAGAATATCCAAGTGAAGCGCTTACGCGGCTCGACCGGCACATCCAGCTCCGCCATACTTGCCGTGCGCGCAGCACGTGGGCCAGATGCATTCACCACCTGACCACAAGCAATAACTTCGCCCGATGCCAGTGTGACGCTTTCGATACGCCCGCCGTTTCGGGTCATGGCGACAACTTCGTTATCGACGTACTCGACGCCCCGCTCGCGGGCGATCCGACGGAACCAGTCGAACATCACCGAGCCGTCAAAGTATCCTTCGTCCACCGTGTTGATTGATCCCAGCACAATATCGTCGACGTTATAGAAAGGATACTTTGCCTTGATCTCGTCCGCCGTCATAAGGACGGTGCCCGCCCCGGCCGCCTTTTGAACCTTGATGCTTTCGCGCAGAGTGTCCGCAAAGGCATCAGAGTTTGCCAGATACAGGTAGCCAAAGTTCTGGATCGATAAATTCGGCACGCGTTCGTCATCGCCCATATGACGGCGCATATTCTTGTAGAAATCAGCGCCGAACTGGCTGATCCGAACATTCAGTTCTTCGGAATACTGCTGGCGGATACAAGAATTCGTATGCGCGGTAGAACACCATTCGTAGCTGGGGTCGCGTTCTACCACCAGAACCGAGCCATTGAAATCCGGGTTGTCCGTCAAAAAGAAGGCGGTCGACGAGCCCATGATTGCACCGCCAACGATCACCACATCATATGCTGTCTTAGAGGGCGCGCCCATCAGATCACGTTACCTTTTCGAACCGCCGCTTCCACTTCGGTGATCTCGGACGCAGGCAAACCGTAAACCCGCGCCGCAGTTTCTGCTGAAATATAGCCCCGCGCCAAATCCCGTTTCACCTTTGCAGGATCGCGTTCTTTTGGGTCGCCATATCCCGCCCCTCCGGGGAAGGCGAGCATCACCTTCCGTCCATGCGGCACAAACTGCTTGCCCTTGCCGCGCATTTTAGCGCCGTCATCGCGTTCGATAATCGTTGCGGCTCCGGCCCCGCCACCCCGCCGCCCGCGTGCCGGGTGATCAACACGGTCGAACATCGCCGAAAAGTCGAATTCGTGCCCCTCCATCGCACCAACCTCCATGCACTGCCCCAACCCACCGCGCGTCTTGCCGACCCCGCCACTGTCAGGACGAAGCTCTTTGCGCCAGATGATGACCGGACCGGTATGTTCGGTCGCCTCGATCGGCATGGTCATGACACCTGACGGGAAGGCCGTGGCGTTCAAGCCGTCGTGGTCAGGCCGCGCACCCGACCCACCCGAATTAAAGGCCAGCACCTCAGAACGGCGGGCATGGAGCGGGGCAGGCGCATCGCTGCGAGGGCGTAATGAGACCTGAAAGTTGCAGAGGCACCCCGCCCCTTCTGCGTGCACCACGCCGGGGATGATTTTGTCGAGCGCATCGAAAACCACATCCGGAACAAAATGCCCGACGATATGGCGCAAGGCAACCGGCGCCGGATGCACCGCGTTGACGATGGTGTTTTCAGGGGCGGTTGTCTGGAAAGGTTCCAGCGACGCGTGGTTGTTCGGAATCTCGGGTGCAATCGCGACCTTCAAGGCATAGCAGGCATAGGCTTTGGTATAGACCAGCGGGCAGTTGATGCCCTTCTTATCCGTCCCGCTGGTGCCCGTGAAATCCGAGACAATGCGGTCTTCCTCAATCGACAGCTTCACCTTCAAGACGATCGGCGTATCGAACCCGTCTACCGTCATCTCGCCCGACGCCTCGGCTCGCGGCAAAGCAGCGATCCGTTCCAACGTGGCCCGGCGCGAATTCTCAAGGATGAACCCAGCAATCCCGTCCAGATCAGCAAGGTCAAACTCGACCATCATGTCGATCAAACGCCGGTGCCCGATTTCGTTGCAGGTGGCCAGCGCATACATGTCGCCAACCAGCTGATCGGGTTCGCGTACATTGCCACGCACGATCCGGATCAGAGTTTCGTCCACAGTGCCACTTTCGGCGAACTTCATGATCGGCAGATACAGCCCTTCTTCATAGACGCTTTGCGCATCCGCCCCAAAACCCCGCCCGCCTATATCGACGATATGCGCGGTGCAGGCAAAGAACCCGACCAGCACACCGTTGTGGAAAGACGGGCTGACCATGGTGATGTCGTGCAGATGCCCCGTGCCTTCCCACGGATCGTTGGTGACATAGACGTCGCCTTCGAAAATGTTCTGACGCCCGATCCGGCGGATGAAATGCGCCACAGCATCGGCCATGGCGTTGACGTGGCCCGGCGTGCCCGTCACCGCTTGGGCGAGCATGCGGCCACGGGTGTCATAGACCCCGGCGGACAAGTCCCCGGCCTCGCGCACACTTGTTGAAAAGGCTGTTCGAACAAGGGCTTGCGCCTGTTCCTCGACAACCGAAATCAGGCGATTCCACATGACCTGATACGACACGTTGAACTCGGCTTGTACCATGTCAGACCCCTTTCAACACAATGTCTATGCAGCCGTCGGGCTGGCAGATCGCGTCCCGACTAGCAGGGACGATGATGGTTGTTTCAGCTTCGGTCAGGGCTGCGGGACCAACCGCCATCTGTCCCGACCGCATCGCTGCGCGGTCGACAAGCTGAGCATCGGCGAAGGCGCCGGTTGCGGCGTCAAACACCTGCCGCGAACCTATAGTCTTTGCCACCCCATCTGGCTGCGCGACTGTCACCGATTCAACCGGCTTCGGCGGCGTCGTAGCATTGACCGACCAAACGGTAATCTCGACATCCATTCCAGCCACGGGGCGACCAAAAAGCTTGGTATAGTCTTCCTCGAACCGTCGCTGGAACGTGTCGGCATCAGGGTTCATGGCTTGATCCTCGGTCAGCGTGATCGGAATTTCCCAACCCTGTCCAGTATAGCGCATATAGACCTTGAACGCGCTTAGAATACCGCTGTCGGCGTCGCAACTGCGCACGAAACCGGTGGCTTCTGTCTTCAGATCACGCAGCAATGGCTTGATGCGTTCAGGGTCGAAACCCGACAGCTTCATATAGACCGACCGATTGGCCTCGAAGCTGAAGGGCGCGCGCAGAAACCCGATAGCAGACCCAACACCAGCGCCAGGTGGAACGATCAGGCGTCGGACACCCAGCTTCTCACAAAGCCGCCCGGCGTGCAAAGGTGCGGCGCCGCCGAATGCGATCATGGTGTATTCGCTCAGGTCTTCGCCATTCTCGACAGCATGTACGCGGGCGGCATTGGCCATGTTCTCGTCTACCACCTCGGCCACACCGAACGCCGCTTCGACAGCGTCCATTCCCAGCGTCTCGCCCACATGCACGGTCAAGGCTTGTTGCGACTGATCGGGATAAAGCGGGATCGACCCGCCCGCGAAGTTCGAAGGATCAAGCTTGCCCAACACCAGATCGGCATCCGTCACGGCGGGCCGCGTGCCACCCCGACCATAGCAAGCCGGTCCCGGTTCAGATCCCGCGCTTTCCGGCCCGACCCGGATTTGCCGCAGCGCATCCACATGGGCCAGACTTCCGCCTCCCGCCCCGATCTCGACCATGTCGATCACGGGAATGGAAATGGGCATGCCCGAGCCCTTTTTGAACCGGTATGTCCGCGCCACTTCGAACACACGTGCCGTCTTGGGGGTCTGATCCTTGATCAGGCAAATCTTGGCGGTCGTACCGCCCATGTCGAAACTCAATACCTTGCCCAGAGCCATAACGCGCCGCGATATGAGCGGCAAAAACAGCGCCACCGGCCGGGCCGCTTTCAACCAATCGCACCGGAAATTCAGCCGCGTTTTCAAGCGAAATGATGCCCCCGCCCGAATGCATCAGAAAGATCGGACAATCCACGCCCTCGTCCTGCAATCGATCTTCCAGACGGCCCAGATAGGACTTCATCAACGGCTTGATATAAGCGTTTGCGACAACCGTATTGAACCGCTCGTACTCCCGCATCTGCGGGCTGACCTCGGACGAAATCGAGACCATGACGTCCGGCAGTTTCTCGGCCAGTACCGCGCGGATCAGGCGCTCATGGATGTCGTTCAGATAACTGTGGATCAACCCCACGGCGACACTTTCAAATCCGGCTTCGGCGATCTGGTCTACCACCACTTCAACAGCAGCCCGGTCAAGCGGGATCATCACCTCGCCCAAAGCATTCACACGCTCGGGCACCGTAAACCGCATCTGACGCGGCAGAAGCGGCTCGGGCAGGACCAAATTCAGATCGTATTGCTCAAACCGGCTTTCGGTTCGCATCTCGATCACGTCGCGGAACCCTTCGGTGGTAATCAGGGCAGTCTTTGCCCCACGCCGTTCGATCAAGGCATTGGTCGCCAGCGTCGTGCCATGGATGATCTGAACGATTTGCCCGGGCAGGACACCTGACTTGGCGCAAACCTGATGCAAACCCTCAATGATCGCGTCTTCGGGCGCACCATAAGTCGTCAGAACCTTCGTCGAAAACAGCTCACCTTGATGTTCCAGCACAACATCGGTGAAAGTGCCGCCGATATCGACGCCAAGCCTGACTGAAGATGACATATTCTGCGGTTTCCTGCGCCAAACACCGTTGCTTGGCGAAACCTGACTGATCAAGACAAGAAGTACAAATGCGAAGAAAGGCGCCCGCCGCTAAGCGGGCGCCAAAAGATCACGCGTTCAGCATATAAGGGTCGGCTTTGGTCGGCTCGGCCACTTTCTGCATCACGTTGATCGAGATATGCGGCCAACGAATAAGCCCATCTTCACCGTCGCGACGGTTCAGGAAGTCGAGGAAGATGAACTGGGTATAGGCCAGCGCCATCGGCGGCTTGCCATCAGGACCCGGCTCGCCGTTCAGCTCCATGATATAGAACACCGACCGCATCAGGTTCGCATCCGCCTGTCGTTCAATGAACGGGATATTGACGATCCCCGCCTCTTTATTGTCGGTGGTCATCCGAAGTTCGGTCGTCTTTTTGACGTCCAAAAGGCTAAGGGCACCACGCAAAGTGTCAAACGGTGTCTTGGCGCTGAAAATGCCTTTGAACGGCGCCACCGTGAACTTGTGGTACGGGTTCAGATAGTGGCTGACCTCTGTTGCCTCATCTACCGCCTGATCGATATCCACCCCCGCTGGAACAGCGCCCTCGGGAAAGCTCGACGCATCCTCGATGTTCTGCGGCGGCCCGTCATATGTGCGGGATTTCCCAATCGCCGTCGCAGCATTGCCATGCGGAACAGTCGCCAGCCGCGCTACGTCAATCTCATCCGTCCGCTGATTCAACATATGAAGAAACAACCCCGGCTCATGGTGAATTGGCAGATCTTTATCGCCTGCCAAAGGCGTTCCTGCGTAGTCCTCTGCAGCGCTTTGCCGAATAGTCTGCTGATAATCCAAGGTCACAAGGAACTGATCCTTGGTCGCCGGTGGGAACTCGATGCCACGGTTCGGCACCATATCGTCAACGAAAGAAAAGCGAATTTCCTCGTTGTACTGGTTCATCAAAAGCCGGTACGGCGGATGCCCGTCCTGCGCAAAAGGCAGCGCGATCAGGTTCCAGCCACGCCCATCTGTCAGGCTGCCTTCCTCTTCCACATTCTTCCAAAGCCCCGGAAGTTTCTGAAGTGGTCCAAGGTCGCGCACGTCCTCGGCTGCAGGGTCGAATTCGCGTTGCCGGACTTCGTAGAAACCGTCTGCATTCTGTTCCATATTCATCTTAATGTCCTTTCGAAAATTGACTGTGTTAAAATATTTCGGGACCTGAAAAATGCAGTTTGGACCCAACTGTGTTTTAACATGCCTTGCCCCCCGAAATTGGGCAGGCGGGGCCGGTTTCGCGTTGGTTTCACGGGAACGGCTACCAAATTCACGAATACCCCTGCCAACACCGCATCTTTCGCGGGGTTGTGCATCCAAAAATGCCGCGACACTATCTGCACTGCCGAAATTGGACGGACCTGGAAACGCGTATGGCAGTCACATTGAAAGAGGTCGCAGAACGCGCTGGCGTCTCGCGCTCGGCTGTGTCGCGCACCTATACCGAAGGGGCGTCGGTTTCCGCCAAGACCCGTCAGAAGGTCGAAGAGGCGGCAAATGATCTGGGCTATAGCCCCAACGTGCTGGCCTCGTCGCTGACAACCGGGCGCACGAAACTGGTCGGGCTGGTGTCAGACAACTTTCGCAACCCGATCTTTCTGGAAGTCTTCGATCTGTGCACCAGAGCATTGCAGGAACGCGGTTTGCGCCCACTTCTGGTGAACTTATCAGACGAAACGGACCCTGAAAATTCGGTCCGTATGCTGCGGCAATATTCGGTCGATGCGGTCATCGTGGCGTCTTCGACTTTGCCGGTCAGCTTCGCACAGGGGTTTCACGACGCCGGCGTGCCGGTCGTGCATTCCTTCGGGCGGCACGTCGCCAAGCCCAAGGTTCATGTGGTGGGGATCGACAATGTCGCCGCCGGGCGTCTGGCCGCACAAACCCTGATCGACCACGGCTATCGCCACATTGCCATGATGGCGGGGCCCGAGACGGCGACAACGACGCAGGACCGGATGAAGGGGTTTCTGCAGGTGATGAGCGAACATCCCGACATCGCCTCCAGCCACAGCTTTGCCGAGGCGTATTCTTTTGATGCGGGCCGGTCCGAAATGACACGGCTGCTGAAAGGCGACCGGGCCGAAGCCTATTTCTGCGGCGACGATGTTCTGTCGATCGGAGCTTTGTCAGCCGCCGAAAGCCTTGGCCTGTCCGTGCCCGACGATCTGGGCCTGATCGGCGTCAACGACATGGATATGGCGCGCTGGCAGAACATCAACCTGACCACCATCCGAAACCCGCTGGCCGATATCGTCGACGCCTCGGTCGAACTTGTCGCCCGCATGCTGGAAACCCCGGGGATCGAGCCGGAAGCGCGGTTGTTTCCGTCGGAGGTGATCGAGCGGGGGACTTTACGGCGGAAGTAGTGCAACGGGTTCTCGAACGCACTCAAATGCTGCAAAGCTCCAATGACCGGTCTGAGCCCAGAGCAACGCCTAATTCTGCACACCCAAGTGACACAATTGTTTGCTAGAATAATCCCGTGAGCACCAGAGAAAAACCAACACCTAGGATCAGACTATCAGGACAGGTCTTTATAGCGCCAGCTTGTCTAGTCTTCACGTATTTGGTGCTAAGTTTTTCCGGGGACATCGAGTTACCTGCGCCGAAACTCACCGTGGCAACCCTAGTTTATCTTGTTGCAATTTGGTGGCGAAACGTTCTTGGAACAATTCGGAATGTCAGTGGCGACACTCGCAATGGGCAGATGTTTCTGTTGGGTGGCATAGCGATTTTCGCATTTGTTTGGACTGCAACACAATTTATTACTGACAATCAGATAGTTATGCAAAGGCTGTTCACGGTTGGGCCTGCTATCATCGGGCTGATGTGGTTGGCATTTAGGAATGTTCACGAAGTTCAAACCCGTAAAGGGCTTTGGAGATGGTGGAGCTTGAACTCGCCTCGCTTTCGATCATTTGCTGCAACTATCTACGCGATCTCATTTTTTGTGCGCGGTGCTTTGAATGAGTTCTTCATTTCCTTGGAGAACGATCTTCTCTGGGTTCTTTCCTGCGCTGTTCTACCGATTGCGATCCGATGGATCGCGGACAACGCTATTGTTCGTGGGCTCATCAAACATGGAGCAGAGGTTCGTCCTAAAGCAAGTGTCTGAACGGCAGTTAAGTCCCGCACAGCCGCCACTCACGCCCCCCCAAGCTACCTCAACAATTCCGGCACCGCATCCACCCACGCGCCATCCGCCTTCGCCGAAGCCACCGCCTGATGCACCGCCATCATTGACCGTAATCCATCTTCGGCTGTCGGCAATGCTCCGTAAGCTTCACCCCGAATGGCCGCCGCCAGATCGACGTAGATGTTGGCAACCGCCAGCGGAAAGCCTTCGGGGTGCGCAATCGCGACACGGCTGAGGCGCGCAGCCTCATCCGACAAACCGCCCTCGCCCTTTTCCATGATCTGCGTGCGCCCGCCCACCGGTGTGTAAAACACCTGATTTGGTTGCTCGGACGCCCAGCGCATGCCGCCGGTTTCGCCAAAGACCTGAATGTCGAACCCGTGCTGACGCCCGATGGCAACGGAGGACGTCCAAAGCCGCCCGACCGTCCCGCCTGCCATGCGGAAGTTGACCATCGCGTCGTCTTCCAACTCGCGGCTGGAAATGGTCGATGCGAAAATCCGCCGACAGCGTTTGAACTTCGTCACAAGCGATAAAGGACGCCATATGCAAGGCGTGAATGCCGCAGTCGGCAAACTGACCGGAAACACCCGCCATCGCCGGATCATAGCGCCAGCGCACCCGAGGGTTATCGGCATCCGTTGCATCGCCGTGGTGACCGTGGCTGAAGTTGGCAACGACAAGGCGCACCTTGCCGATCTGACCGGTCTGCACCATGTGGCGCATTTCGCGCACCATCGGATAGGCCGAATAGCAGTAATTCACCGCGCACATCTTGCCCGTGGCCCGCGCGATCTTCACAATCTCGGTGCCCTCTTCCACCGTCATCGTCATCGGCTTTTCGCAAAGCACATTGAAACCGGCTTCAAGGAAGGCCTTGGTGATCTCGAAATGCGTCGAATTGGGCGTGGCAACGGTGACCAGATCAACCCGATCGTCGCGAGCCCACCTCACCCGCCAGCATCTCGGTCCAGTCGCCATAAGCGCGGTCGGACGCGACACCCAATTCCTGCGCATAGGCGCGGCCCGCATCAGGGTCGTGATCCAAAGCGCCCGCCGCCAGCACGAAATTGCCATCCGCCTGAGCGCCCAAACGATGCGCAGGCCCGATCTGGCTGCCTTTGCCGCCGCCGATCATGCCCCAATTCAGTTTTGCCATGGGTCAGGCTCCTTCAAAGCCGATGGATTGCAGATAGCGCCGGTTATAGGCTGAATCGTCCAGCGGCGAGGTATCGCCTTCCGGGTCGCAATCCTGTTCAACTGTGCACCAGCCTTCGAATCCGGCGTCCAGCAAGCAATTGACGACACGGTCGGGAAATCGACGTCGCCCAGACCCAGCTTGCAAAAGATGCCCTGCCCGCAGGCGTCATAGAACCCGGTGCGCTTTTCGAACACATCCGCCTTCACCACCGGATCAATATCTTTGAAGTGCATATAGCTGATCCGGTCCATGTGCCGCTTCATGAAGGCCACGGGATCGAACCCAGCATAGGAATGGTGGCCCGTGTCGAAACAGATTTTCAGAATGCTGTCGTCGACCTCATCCAGCAGCCGTTCCAACTCCGGCTCGAAATCGATGAACCCGGCGGCATGGGCGTGGATACCAACAGTCAGCCCATATTCTTCGGTGCCCATCTTGGCTACAGTCGCGATCTTATCGCGGTAAGCCGCCCATTCCGCGCTGTCCATCTGTTCGGCTTCAGCCGCACGGCCAGCCGTGGGCGCACGCCGGGGCGAGATGCTGTCGATGATAACCAGATGCTTGGCCCCATGTGCAACAAGCGCCTTACAGGTCCGCACCGAGCCATCCATCACATCGTCCCATTTGTCGGGGTCATGGAACGCGCGAAAGATCACGCCGCCAATAAGCTCCTGGCTGAACTCGTCCAAGGCTTCGGACAGAATGGCAGGGTCCTCGGGCATAAAACCCACAGGACCCAACTCGATGCCGGTATACCCAGCCTCGGCGTTTTCCTTCAGGACCGTCCGCCATGCGGGATTGCGCGGATCATCCGCAAACTCAACGCCCCAGCTACAGGGCGCATTACCGATCTTGATCATGGGACGTGCCCCTTTCCTTAAATGTTTTTAATATCGACCCAAGCCCGCGCATCGCTTGAAGCCCAGGCCGCCGCGATCACGCGATTGACCTGCATGCCTTCTTCGAACGTCGGCCAGACGGGTTGTCCGGTTTCAATGGCGGTCAGAAAATCCTTCGCCTCGATGATGATCTGGTCCTGATAACCGGTGCCATGCCCCGGCCCCTGACAGAACGGCAGATAATCGGGATGGGCTGGACCCGTCAGAATTTTGCGGAACCCCTGTTCCGCCTCAGGCCCCTCGCGCAGATAAAGCCAAACCGCGTTCTGGTCTTCGCCGTCAAAGCGGATCGCGCCATGGGTGCCGTCGATTTGATAGGCATAGCCCATCTTGCGCCCGGTCGCGATCCGGCTGGCAAACAAATGCCCCATCACGCCGCTTTCAAACCGCACCATCATCTGCGCCTGATCGTCGTTGGTTACCGCCACGCCACCCCGTTCGGAATGCACCGTCTGGATCATCGCGTTGATCTCGGCAATCGGCCCCATCAAAGCGTGGGCTGCGTTGATGATATGCGGGGAAAGATCGCCCATATTGCCATTGGCACGCCCTTCGGTCCGCCAGTTGGCAGGAGCGTCGGGGTCGGCCAGAAAGTCTTCCGTGTGCTCGGCGCGAAAACAAGTGACATCGCCGATCCGACGCTCGGTCAGAAGTTGGCGCACATATTGCGCGGCGGGCGTCCGAATATAGTTGAACCCCACCATATTCACCACGCCCGAGGTTTTGGCCGCGGCCACCATCGCGCGGCTGTCCTCCAGCGAGGCACCAAGCGGCTTCTCGCAAAAGACAGGCTTGCCCTTCTCGAACGCAGCAAGGGCAATTTCACGGTGCATGGACTGCGGGCTGGCAATCACCACTGCATCGACGGCAGGGTTGTCCACCAATTCGCGCCAGTCAGATGTCGCTGATTTGAAACCGAAATCAACGCGGTACTTTTCGGCAGATGCATCTGAAGACGCACAAACCATCTCTAACACCGGGCGCAGCTTTGTTCCAAAGACCGCACCCACCGCCGCATAGGCAACGGCATGGGCTTTCCCCATGTAACCGCCGCCAACAATGCCAATTCCGATCTGCGACAAAACTTCCTCCCATCAACCGACTATTGCAACCGGTTGCAATGCAGGTATCTTCCTTTTTGTTCTCTGGTCAATATACAAATCAAAGACACAGTCAAAAGACTGTTTGGGAGGAACTGGAACGATGGCGGGCGAAACCGTAACCCTGACAACGACGCAAGCGATTGTACGCTATCTGAATGCGCAATTCATTGAAATAGATGGTGAAAAGATGCGTCTCTGCGGCGGCGGCTTCGGCATCTTTGGTCATGGCAACGTCACCTGTCTGGGCGAGGCCTTGCAGGATGTGAAAGACACGTTGCCGCTGTATCGCGGCCAGAACGAGCAAGGCATGGGATTCGCTGCAGCGGCTTTTGCCAAGGCGTGGCTGCGCCGACGCTTCATGTTTTGCACCGCCTCGGCGGGACCAGGTACAGCGAACCTTTTGACCTCGGCCGCACTTGCCCATGCCAACCGGCTTCCCGTTCTCATGCTTTGCGGCGATACATTCATTACCCGTTTGCCGGATCCGGTGTTGCAGCAGCTTGAACACTTCGGAGACCCGACCTTCGGCGTCAACGACGCGTTCAAAGCCGTCAGCCGCTATTGGGACCGGATCACCCACCCAGCCCAGATCATCCAATCGCTGCCCAACGCCATCGGCACTATGCTCGACCCCGCCGATTGCGGCCCGGCGTTTATCGCCTTGCCGCAAGATGTGCAGGGTTGGACCTTTGACTATCCCCTGTCCTTTTTCGTCGAGCGCACGCATCGCATCCGCAGCCAAGCCGCCGATCCGGCTGAAATCGCCGATGCAGTAGCGCTTCTGAAAACCGCGAAACGCCCGATGATCATCGCAGGCGGCGGCGTGCAATACGGCGACGCGGTTGCCGAACTCACCGCCTTCGCCGAGGCCACGCAAATCCCTGTGGTGGAAACCATCGCAGGACGCGCCAACCTGACCCATGACCACCCTCTGAACATTGGCCCGATCGGTGTGACCGGATCAGATAGCGCCAACACAATCGCCGAGGAAGCAGACGTGATCCTTGCCGTCGGCACGCGCCTTCAGGATTTCACCACCGGGTCCTGGACAGCCTTCGCCAAGGACGCCCAGTTCATCGGCCTGAATGTTGGCCGACACGATGCGTCAAAGCACATGTCCCTGACCGTGGTTGGCGACTGTAAACGAACCCTGCCCGCTTTTAGTGCGACAGATTACGCCACCCCAACCGACTGGACCGCCAAGGCCCAAGCCGAACGCGCGAAATGGAACGCCTACGTCGCCGACAACACCCGCGTCGGCAACCGGCCCAATTCCTATGCTCAGGCCATCGGCGTGGTGAACAACCTTTGCCACAAACGTGACCGCGTCGTCGCCGCCGCCGGAGGGCTTCCCGCCGAAGTCACTGCCAACTGGAAAACGCTCGACATTGGCACCGTCGATGTCGAGTTCGGCTTTTCCTGCATGGGATACGAGATCGCAGGCGCATGGGGTGCCCGCATCGCCCAAAGCGAACGTGAACCCGACCGCGACACGATATCCTTCTGCGGCGATGGCTCGTATCTTTTGTTGAATTCCGACATCTACTCTTCGGTTTTGACCGAAAAGAAGATGATCCTGCTGGTGCTCGACAACGGCGGCTTCGCGGTGATCAACAAGCTGCAAAACAACGTGGGCCAAGACAGCTTTAACAACCTGATCGCCGATACGCCCACCGCCACTCATCAGGTTGGCGTCGATTTTGAGGCCCACGCGCGGTCCTTGGGGGCCAATGCTGAAACCGTGGAACACGCCGCCGACCTTGGCGAGGCTTTCAAACGCGCGCAGGCCTCGGACAAAACTTATGTCATCGTGATGAAGGTCGACCCCTACGAAGGCTGGACGACCGAAGGCCACACGTGGTGGGAAGTCGGAACGCCGCATGTCACAGACAACGACAAAGTTCGCGAAGCCCATGTCGATTGGGAAAGCACTCGGAAAAAGCAGCGGAAGGGCGTCTGATGAGCAAATTTCTGGACGGCATCGCGCAAAATGACTTTATCATCGTTGGCCGCGCTGGCATCGACTTTTTCACTGACCCCGGCATAGCCCTTGAGGACGCCGAACGGATGACCGTCGATCTGGGCGGCAGTTCCGCCAATATCGGCGCAGGCATCTGCAAACTGGGCGGCAAAGCGGCTTTGGTGACCCGCGTTTCGGACGACAGCGTCGGCAGCTATTGCACGCGGCGGCTTCAACACTACGGCGTTGATACAAAATACGTGTCATCGGTTGGTGGAGAGTTCCGCAACTCGCTTGCCGTCTACGAAAGCGTTTTGGAGAACCACCGAAACGTCATCTATCGCAATGGTGCTGCCGATTTCGAGATGTCGGAAGATGACGTCAGCGCCGTGCGTTACGCCGACTACGGCGCACTGATCACCGCAGGCACAGTCTTTGCCGCCGAACCTTCACGAAGCGCCACGTTCAAATCGTTCGAGCTGGCCAAAGCTGCTGGCCTTCCGATCATCTTCGACGTCGATTACCGCCCCTATTCATGGCCCTCCCGCGAAGTCGCGTCCAAGGTGCTCAGCCGAGCCGCAGCAGAATGCGACGTGATCGTCGGCAACGACGAAGAATTCGGTTTCATGGCGGGCGACTATGACAAAGGGCTCGAAAAGGCCCGCAGCCTATCGCAGACCACGGCCCAGATCGTTGTCTATAAAATGGGCGGCGACGGCGCGATCACCTTCACCGACGGTAAAGAAATCCGAACCGGCATCTACCCCGTGGACGCCTTGAAACCCATCGGCGCGGGCGACAGCTTTATGGCAGGGTTCATCACGTCGCTCGCCGCTGGACGCGACCTGAAAACCGCCATCCTGCGCGGCTCCGCCTGCGCATCGATCACCGTATCACGCCCCGGCTGCGCACCTGCCTTGCCTGACACTGAAACGCTCGAAGATTTTCTGGCCACACACCCCGGCCCGACCGAAGGATAACACACATGCACATCGCGCCCTATGACAACCAGAACAAGCCGATCGTAGACACCGGCGATACGACCGTGCCGCTCAACTACTTCAACATCGTCAAGCTGAAGAAGGGCGAGGCCTTCGAGTACATGGTGCCGGGGTACGAGACCTGCATCGCCCCCGCGACCGGCACCGTCGATGTCGATGTCGAAGGCTTCAAGGCCGATGCCTTGGGTGGACGCGGCGTCGATGTCTGGGACGGCGAGCCTGAAGGCGTCTATGTCCCCACTGCCGCCAAAGCCACCATGGTCTGCACATCGGACAGCGCCGAAGTCTTCGTCGCCGGTGCCAAATACGACAAAGTGCTCGAAGCTTTCGCGGTTCGCTCGGACGAGCTTGATCTTGTGCAATACGGCTCGGACGACACAAAAACCCACCGTAAAATCAAACACATCCTCGGCCAGAAGCAAAAAGACAAAGTCGGTCGACTGCTGGTTTCTGAACTCTTCACCGTTGGCGCAGGCGGCTGGTCCGGCTTTCCCAGCCACAAGCACGACACCGACCGTTTGCCGGTCGAGACCCGCCACGACGAGACCTATAATTTCCGCTTCCGCCCGAACCACGGCTCGGGCGTGCAGATGCTGCAGCGCGAAGACGGCAAGCCCGGTGATGCCTATCACATCGTCGATGGCTCGACGATTTGTCTCGACAACGGCTACCACCCCTGCTGCGTGCTGCCGGGCTACGAGATGTACTATTTCACCATTCTCGGCGGGCTCAGCCAGCGAAGCCTCGTCCAGTATTTCCAGCCCACCCATGCCTATCAGATCGAAACGATCCCCGGCATCAAAGACATGATCGCCAAGTTCAAATGACGCTCGTCACTCTTGCCGACGTGCTGCAGCCCGCACTGAAAGACGGCTATGCCGTCGCCGGTCTGGTGACGCTTGGCTGGGAAGACATGCGCGCCTATGTCGACGCCGCCGAAGCCGAAGATTGCCCCGTCATCCTGCAAGCAGGCCCCGGATGCCGCGCACACACGCCGCTGCCCGTGTTGGGCGCCATGTTCCGCAATCTCGCCGAAAGCGCCAGTCGTGCCGGTCGTGGCGCATCTCGACCATGGCTATACATTCGAGGACTGCAAAGTGGCACTGGACGCAGGCTTCACATCTTTGATGTTCGACGGCTCGCGCAAACCTTTGCAACAAAACATCGACGAAACCGCCGCCATCGCCGAGATGGCCCATGCTGCCGGGATTTCCTGCGAAGGCGAGATCGGCTTTGTTGGTTATGACAATGGCGAGGCCTCTGCCGGGACTGACCCGGATGAAGCCGCGCGTTTCGCCCGCGAAACCGGCGTCGATGCCATGGCGATTTCGGTTGGCAATGTCCATCTGCAGCAGGACCAAAGCGGCGGTCTGGACGAAGACCGCATCGCCGCGATCCAAGCGGTCACCGACGTACCGCTGGTGATCCATGGCGGCTCGGGCGTGCCCACCGAGCAACGCCGTCACCTCGCCAGAACAACCAACATCTGCAAATTCAACATCGGCACCGAATTGCGCATGGTCTTCGGTCAGGCGCTGCGCGATGCCGTCAATGCTGACGCCGAACGGTTCGACCGCGCTGTGATCCTGAAAGAAACCGAAGCGCCCGTTACAGAAGCCGCTCGCATCATATTGAGAAACATAAAGAAAGGCTAAGGCTCAGCCCCTGTCCAAGGCCTCGGCCAAAGCATCCCACAGCTCTTCCATAGGCTCGCAACCGACCGACAACCGGATTGAACCGGGGTCCACTGCATCCCCCCAGCGCACCCGCCGCTCTGCCGACGAATGAACGCCGCCAAAGGAAGTTGCAGGCTGCAAAAGCGGACAGGTGGCGACGAACGCCTCGGCCTGTTCGGCATCCGCCAGCATCACCTGCATCAGAAAGCCAAATCGGATCATTTGTGCTTGCGCCAACTTGAACGCAGGATCATCCGGCAATCCCGGGTATCGCACGCCTTGCACTTTAGCGTGTTCCGCCAGACGTACAGCAATTACCTCGGCCGAGGTGCACATCCGGTCGAACCGCACGTCCAGCGTTTCCAAGCCTCGATGCAACAGCCATGCTTCCATAGGTCCCGGAATGGCACCTGCGAACTTCCGCCACGCCATGACTTCAGCCATCAATCCCGCATCTCGGCTGGCCACATGCCCCATCAGCATGTCGGAATGTCCACCGGGCGCTTTGGTGTCCGAGGCCACAACAATATCCGCGCCCAATTCCAGCGGGCGCTGCCCGAACGGCGTCATGGTCGTGTTGTCGACGATCGTCACACCGCCTGCGCCGCGCACCGCAGCGCAAACTTCGGCCAGATCAATCACATCCAGCCCAGGGTTCGACGGCGTTTCGACGAATACAACTTGGAAACCATCGAAACCGCCAGCAGCAAAGTCCACTGTGGATCGCATTTCGATTGAAACACCCAATCGCGACAGAAACCGCTCGGCCAGAACGCGCGTTGCATAGTAGCCGTCCGACGGCAACAGCACCCGGTCCCCTGCCTTCAGACAGGCAAACAAAGCCGCAGAAATCGCCGCCATCCCTGACGGAAACAAAAGGCATGGCGCATCTTCGAGAGTTGCCAGTAGATGCTCAACCGCGACCCAAGTCGCGTTGTCGCCGCGCCCATAGCCTGCAAAACCCTCAGTATCGCCCGGCAGATGATACATCGAAGCCTGCACCAAAGGCAGGGCAACCGGGTCGCCCTTTTCCAAACTCTGCCCACGCAAATGCAAAGCAGCCCCGGCTTTGGGTGGTATCATATGTGGCGTTTTGTTCGTCATGCCGATGCCCTACGGCTTTGCTTATCGCGGTGATAGGTCAAAGCGCGGGCAAGGCAGATGCCAAGCGCTTGGCGATCACTGGTTTTGGTCAACAAAAGCGCGCGACTTCCGACATATGTGAACGCCTCGGGGAAGTCGGCGCGAAAACCTTCGACCAAAGTCGTCTGACAATTGAAAAAGACGGCTGCCTGCCCTTTGTGCAGCGCCAACCGCACGGTGCTGCCCGCCTTGCCTGCCTCGGTCAGATAGGCAGGCTGCCGCCACCTCAGCGTTTCAGTCAAAGCGCCCACACCTGCGCCCTCGGCCAATTCGAAAATCTGACCTCGCGCTTGCTTTAACAAATTTCGGACAGCACTCGGCATTTCCTTGAACACAAGCGCCACGTCGCTCGGCATTGACGGAACTTTGGTCATGTCTCTCTCCACTAACCCCAAGACGTTGCCATTCCGGTCGTTCCCCCGCAAGACTTGACGCAATGAGACACGTGGCACTTTTGGCAATCGGGTTGGCAGCACTTGGCCCAGCGGCGGCATTTGCCCATGCCTCGGATCAAAGCTTTGTGCTGCTTTTGCCGACCGGTGCTTATACCGCTGCGGGCGTCGCAGCTGTGGTTCTGACGGTCGTTGCCCTTTTTCTTGTGCCCGAACGGCTGGCCCGGTCGCTTTTTGCCCATCACAACCTGTCCGACCGCCCGCCCCCCAAGGCCGCGACAGTCACCAGCCTTGTGTCGTTCGTCGTTCTTTCGGCACTGGTTGCCTTGGGCTTTGCAGGTCCGCGCTCACCGTTAGAAAATCTGCTGCCGCTGGTGTTCTGGACGTTTGGCTGGGTGGCACTGGTCAGCCTTTGCGGCATCGCAGGCAATCTTTGGCGTTGGCTGAACCCTTGGACAGGATTATACCGACTGATCGGCCCCGATTGGCGGCAACGCCCGATCCCAGCCGCATGGGGGCAATGGCCCGCTCTGATCATGCTGGTCGGCTTCACCGCATTTCTTTTGGCCGATATCGCCCCGGATGATCCGGCGCGACTGGCGGGTTTTGTTGCGATCTATTGGTGCGTGACGATGATCGGCTATCTGGCCTGCGGCCCTTCATGGATGGCGCAGGTCGAACTCGGTCACGCCGTTTGCGGAACCTACGGACGGCTCAGCCCCTTTCGCTTCACATCTCTGTGCGGTATCGGCGGGCCCGGCTGGCAACTTGTCACGATGCGCATGATACCTGCCGCCGGGTTGTTTGCACTGACATTGCTAGCCGCGGGCAGCTTCGACGGGTTGAACGAGACTTTCTGGTGGCTCGGCATTATCGGCGTGAACCCTTTGGAATTCCCCGGCCGTTCTGCCGTGATCCTGCCTACCCTGGTAGGGCTGTTGGGAACCGTCGCAATATTGTTCGCCGCTTTTCAGTCACCGTCTGGCTGGGCCTCAGGATTGCCGGAGAAAAGCACTTTGTTCACCATGGCGTCTGGACAGCTTGCACTTAGCCTATTGCCCATCGCATTTGTCTATCATGTCGCACATTATCTGCCGTCATTTCTGGTCAGCATCCAGTACACCTTTGCCGCATTAAGCGACCCATTTGGCACTGGCGCTGATTTGCTTCGGGTCGAGCCGTTCAACGTCACAACAGGCTTCTTTAACCGTCTCGACACGGTGCGGATTATCTGGCTGACCCAAGCCGGTTTGGTGGTGCTTGGCCACGTCTGGTCGGTTCTTCTGGCACACCGGATCGCGCTTGAGTTGTTCGGCGCACACCGCGCTGCAATCGCGACACTGCCGCTATCAGTCTTTATGATTGCTTATACGTTTCTTGGACTTTGGCTGCTTGCTGCGCCCCGAGGCGTATAACGCAGAAAAGTCAGGCAGTTCGCACCTTGGATCCGATTGCTCAAAGAAAATATCTGGACAACACACGACGCAACCAACACCATTGGGCAAAACGCACATATCAGGGAGTTCCGGGTGACTAAATCATTGCACACAACCCGCCGTACATTGCTGAAATCCGCCGCTGCTGGTGGTCTTTTGGCAGCGACACCATTGGCCAGCCGTTTCGCATCCGCTCAATCTGCCGAGCCGATCCGTATCGGCTTCCAGCAGCATTCCACAGGCATCGGCGCCGCCTACGGCCGCTGGTACGGGCGCACCACCGAAGCCGCAGCCAAAGTGATCAACGACGCAGGCGGCATCAACGGTCGTCCGCTTGAGATCATCGCCGAGGATGACGGTACCGACCCCAAACGCGGAGCGGAAGTAGTCGAAAAGTTCGCCAATCAGCACAATTGCGACGTCGCCTACGGCACGCTGTTCAGCCATGTGGTCTTCGGATCTGCTCCGGCAGCAGGCGAGCTGAAAATCCCTTACTACGTTGTGTCCGAAGGCCACCACGTGGCCAGCGGTGCACTGAACCGCTACACCATGCAGCCCGGCATCACGGATGTAAAAAGTCAGGTGCAGGCGATGGCCCCGTTCGTGGCCTCGACCCTTGGCAAGAAGGTCACCATGATCTTCCCCGACTTCGCTTTCGGTCACGATCACCGTGATTTCTTCACCCAAGCGATCGAGCGTGAAGGCGGCGAGGTTCTGGCCCATATCGCGATACCACCAACCGAGACGTCCTTCACCAAATATTTCCCACAGATACCCCGCGATACCGAGGTTCTGTACCACGTCATGGTCGGCCCCGCCGTTCTGACATTCGTCAAGGAACTGGGCGAGTTCTTCGGCCCCTCGCGGCCCGAGCTTTTCGGCTTTATTGACAGCCTCGAAGCCGTGGACCTGTCATCGCCGGGCTTGGAATTTCTGGAAGGTACTTATTTCTGGGAGGGCAACCCGCGCTATGCTCAAGCGAACCAGACGCAATGGGACCAAGATTTCCGCGCGGCCGTCGGCGTCGATGAAAACGGTGCCTCGGTCAGCGATGCGAAGGATATCTCGACCTATGCGCATATGTTCGGCTGCTGGGAGACGCTGCACGTCATTAAGGCCGCGATGGAAGCGGCTGACTATCAAGGCCCCGAGGATCGTCAGAAGCTGATCGAAGCGACCGAGGCCATATCAATAATTCAAGAGGGACCGGGTCATCCGCAAGGTGCCAAAGTTTTCAATGGCAAGACCCATCAGGTCTTTGGGCATCAGTATATCAGCCGGGTTGAGGGAGGTCGTCTGGTATTGGCACACACCACGTCCATCGCCGACACGTTCTATCCGGACGAAGTCGATTACACGACAATGAGCTTCTGAACAGGGATTGCGCCGGGCTTTGCCCGTCGCGATATGCGAGGGGATTTCACCCCCTCGCGCTCCCCCAGGATATTTTTCAACAGACGAAGGGATAGACGCGGCGCATGGAATTTGGCCCGCATCTGCTGCTTGCAACGCTGGAAGGCGCCGTTGGTGCCGCTGTTCTGGCGCTGACCGCGCTTGGGCTGTCGCTGGTTTTTGGCGTGATGCGTGTCGTGAACGTGGCACACGGCGAGTTCTATATGCTGGGTGCTGTGGTGGCGTGGTTTGTTGCAACTTCACTGGGTGGCCATCCGGCGGTAGGCTTTGTCGCGGCCTTGTTGATTGCGCCGGTGATTGCGGCCGTCGTGGCCATTCTTGCCGATGTAATTGTGTTGAAGCGCGTCAACTATGATCCTGAGGCCACCATCGTTGCGACCATAGGCATTCTCTACATCATGCAGCAATCTGCGCTGATGGTTTACGGACCCGAAGCGCGCCCGGTTGAGCCACCCTTCAACAGTCGGATTGCGCTGCCTTGGGCAGAATGGGGCGAGAACGGGCTGGAATTCTACTATCCCTGGGGTCTGGCCACGACAAGCTACAAGCTTTTTGTGATCGTTGCCGCTGTGGCGATCCTGATCGGCTTCTGGCTTTTGTTGTCTCGCTCGAGGCTTGGCCTGACCATGCGCGCGACACAGCTTGATCGCGAAACGGCGCTTGCCTTTGGCATCCCGGTTGAGAAGGTCTATGCTCTGGTCTTCGGCCTTGGCGCCGGCTTGGCGGCCCTTGCCGCTGTGCTGATCGTACCGATCACGCAGGCGCATTACCTGATGGGGGGCGACCCGCTTCTTCTAAGCTTCATCGTGGTGATCATCGGCGGATTGGGATCTATTCGCGGCACCCTTTTCGCGGCCCTGCTGATCGGCATGTCGGACGGCATTATATCGGTCTTCTTCTCACCAACGCTGGCTAAGATCCTTGCCACGCTGCTGGTTGCATTGGTGCTGGTCTTTCGCCCCCAAGGGCTTTTCGGGAAGAAACCCGCATGAGCCAACGCCACCTTATCCTGCATTTCGGCCTGATCGCGCTTTTGATGATCGCTGGTCTGATCTTGCCGGTTTACCATCAGGGCAACCTTGCCCGCATCCTTGTGCTGGCCACCTATGCCGTCGGCTATAACGTGCTCTTTGGCTATGCAGGGCTTCTGTCACTGGGTCACGCGATGTTCTTTGGCGCGGGCATGTACGGGCTGGGGCTTGCGATGCATCTGGGAGGATTGCCTGCCATCCCGGCCTTGGCCGTGGGTCTGGTCGCTGCGGCGACACTCGCCGCTGTTGTCGCCCTTCTGGCGCTTAGAACCATTGGTGTGGCCTTCATGATCGTCACGCTCATGTTTGCGCAGACCGCCTATCTGACCGTGCTCTACTTCGGCCAATGGACGCGCGGAGACGAAGGCTTTGTCATCCGCCAAGCCACTCGACAGATTGCAGGGCTGGATTTGACGCAACCAACGACCCGTTATTTCGCCGCCCTGATCTTGTTTAGCTTGGCACTTCTGGTGACCGCACGCATGACGCAGCTGCGTTTCGGACGTGTTCTGATCGCCATCCGAGAAAACGAAGAACGCACGACGATGCTGGGCTATGACACCTTCCGTCACAAGTTCCTTGCCGTCGTGATATCAGGCACGATAGCAGGCGCCGCTGGTGCCGGTTACGCCCTTCTGTTCGGCTATGTCGGTGCCACCTTCGTATCCGTTCAGTACTCGATCTTTCCGCTGCTTTGGGTCCTGCTCGGAGGTGCTGGCACCACCATCGGTCCCCTGATCGGTGCGATCTTTATGTTTTACCTGATCGACTATTCTAGCGGCATCACCAATGCCTATATGCTGATCGCGGGTGTCGTTCTGGTACTGCTAACGCTCTTTGCGCCTGCCGGACTAATGGGCGAAATCCGGAAGCGTTGGGTCCCGTGGCTGCCATGACCGTTGTGCTGGAAACCAAGGGGCTGACCCGCGAATACGCTGGCCTGACGGCGGTGAACAACGTCCACCTGACCGTTCAGAAAGGTTGCGTCCACGCGCTGATCGGTCCCAATGGCGCGGGCAAAAGCACGCTGGTCGGTATGGTCGCTGGCCGCATCACACCCACCCGAGGCGAGGTTTGGTTCGAGGGCCGTAACATCACGCAACTGCCCGCCCATACGCGTATTCGCGACGGCATGGCGTACACTTTCCAGATCACTGCAGTCTATGCGCGGCTCTCGCTGTTCGACAATATCGCCCTTGCCTTGCGCGATCAGTCCCGCGCCAAAGCCTTGGCAGCCCTTGAACTTGTTGGCCTTGCAGATCGCGCCGACCAGATTGCCGGAGACCTGTCTTATGGCCACCAACGCCTGCTGGAAATTGCCATGGGCGTGGCGCAGTCGCCCCGACTTCTGATCCTTGACGAGCCGACACAAGGTCTTGCTGAAATCCGAGATCGAAGGCTTCAACGCCCTGATCCGACTGCTTGCAGGCGACACCACCATCCTGCTGATCGAGCACAATATGAACGTGGTCATGGCGCTGGCTGACCGAATAACCGTGCTGGAAACCGGTGAAGTTCTGGCCAGTGGCACACCCGATGACATCCGCGCCAACAGCGCCGTCCAAGAAGCCTATCTGGGAAGCGGCAATGCTGAAACTTGAAGGCATATCAACCGGCTATGGCCCGGTGCAGGTGCTTTACGACCTGACACTTGAAGCCCGTGCGGGTGAGGTGCTTTGCCTTCTTGGTCGGAATGGGGCGGGAAAATCCACAACGCTGAATGCCATCATGGGCCTTCTGCCGCTGACATCTGGCAGCGTCACGCTGAATGGCGAGACAACGTCGACCTTGCCACCACATGAGGTCCCAAGGCGCGGCATTGGCTATATCCCGCAGGGGCGTCGGCTGTTCACCGAACTGACTGTCGCCGAGAATATCGAGATCGGCCTGATGACCCGCCGCAAAGGGGCCGAGACCCGCGAACGCGTGCTGAACATGTTTCCTCGACTGCGCGAACGGCTGACCCAACGGGCGGAAACGCTATCGGGTGGCGAGCAACAGATGCTGGCCACTGCCCGTGCGCTTTGCCTTGAACCCTCGGTGCTGCTGCTGGACGAACCGACCGAGGGGTTGCAGCCCTCGATGATCTCGCTGATACGCGAGACGGTCGAAACCCTACGCGCTGAAGGCTGTGCCATCATTCTGGTCGAACAGCGGATCGAAGCCGTTCTGGCCATCGCTGACCGGGTCGCCTTCATCGAAAACGGGCGTGGACGCGAGATCGTGGGTGTGGCCGATCTTCGGGCCGACCGGCGCCTTCTGGAAAAATACGTCGGCGTCTGACCGTCAGACTCACCTCAGGGCTTTTTCAATCCACCGGGGCAAACGAAACGCGTAAAGGCACCATAGCAGGTTGCCACCCGGTCGAACCCTGCCATATCGAACTGAACAAAAAGGGTTTTGTCGGTGAATTCGGTGGTAATTCCCGAGCGCAGCAAGTCGTAACAATCGCTCGGCCGCAATTTACAGGCCACCAGCGCCAAACTTTGCGTCGTTGATCGACCCTCGCCCAGTTCTTCTTTCGCCACTGCCGTCATCAACTGCTCGCGCAGCGCCGCTTCGGCGTCTGCCTCGCTGGGCTTGGTCACAAACGCCACACCTGCCGCGACGACCAACAAAACGATCAGGAATCCAGAAAACCGCATCAATCCAGCCTCGCCAACGCCTTCGAACTCCTTGCCTTTATTGACACGCCGAAGGCTCTGCCGCAACATCTTCAGCGCATCCTTAAGAAAGCGCAAATGACCCAACCCGAGACCTATCATCGCCCGACAAGTCTTGCAGACGCGCTCGACCTTTTGGCCAGCGACACGCCGCGTGTTGCCGCCGGATGCACAGACCTATTTCCGGCAACCGAACGCAAGACCCTGCCCGGCCCGGTGCTGGACATCACAGGCATTGCCGGGTTGAGAGGTATTGCGCAGGTGCAAGACGGGCTTCTGTTCGGTGCCACAACGACCTGGAGCGATATAATCAAAGCCCCACTTCCACCCGCCTGTAACGGGTTGAAACTGGCCGCGCGCGAAGTCGGCGCCACCCAGATCCAGAACCGAGGCACGATTGCCGGAAACCTTTGCAACGCCTCGCCCGCCGCAGATGGCGTACCGCCGCTTCTGACGCTAGACGCCGAAGTTCGGTTGCAAAGCAAAACCGGTAAGCGCCAGATTCCGCTCGCCGAATTTATCACCGGCCCGCGGCAAACTGCGTTGGAAGCCGGCGAAGTTGTTACCGGAGTTTTCCTGCCCTCCAAAGCCCTCGAAGGCCAAAGCCATTTCCTGAAATTGGGGGCACGCCGCTATCTCATCATCTCGATCGCCATGACCGCTGCACGGATCGAGGTCACCGACGGCATCGTCACAAGTGTTGCCCTCGCCGTCGGTTCCTGCGGCCCGGTTGCCACCCGACTGCCCGCCGCCGAAAGCGCTTTGATCGGTGCGCCACTCGACCCAACTCGGATAACTGACGCATTGGTGGCAGACGCCATTTCGCCCATCGACGACGTCCGCGCCGATGCAGCTTACCGCGCCCATGCGGCAGCCGAGCTTTTGCGCCGCACGCTCGCCGCACTGCCAGCAACACAGGCAGCAGCATGACCGAAGTCTCTTTCACCGTAAGTGGCAAGCTTCACCAAATCAAAAGCGCACCGGGTCGACGCTTGTCCGAGGTTCTGCGCGAAGAACTGGGCTTGCGCAGCGTCAAAATCGGATGCGACGCGGGCGACTGCGGAGCCTGCACTGTGCTGATGGATGGCGCTCAGATCTGCGCCTGCCTGACCCCTGTGGCGCAGGCCACCGGCACCACGATCGAAACGCTGGAAACCTCAGAGCCTGTGCTTTTCGCCCACCTGCAAGACGTCTTTCTGGATCAGGGTGCCGCACAATGCGGTATCTGCACGCCGGGCATCATGGTGGCCGCAACTGAATTGCTCCGCGCCAATACCAAGCCATCACGGGCCGAAGTTGAAGACGCGCTAGGCGGCGTCCTTTGCCGGTGCACAGGCTATGCCAAGATAATTGACGCCGTCGCAGGTGTCGCTGCCCGCGCCACGCCTGTGAACGGTGCCGCTGTCGTGGGGCAGCCAATCCGGCGCCTGGACGGCCGGCGCAAGGTCAACGGCACCGAACTCTTTGGCGCAGATGTCGGCCCCACCGGATCCTATCTGGTCCGCGCCGTACGCTCGCCGATGTTCCATGCCCGTTTCACTCTGGGTGATCTCGACGCGTGGAAGACCCTTCATCCCGGTGTAAAAGCCGTCCTGACCGCCGCCGATATCCCCGGCCAAAACCGCTATGGAGTTATCCCTCCATTAGCCGACCAACCCGCACTGGCCGAAGGCGAAACGCGGTTTTATGGCGAGGCAATCGCGCTGGTGATAGGCGATGAGGCCATTGTAGAAGCCCTTGATCTGGAAGACTTTCCAGTGACTTGGGAGGCCTTGCCGCACTCAATCACCGAAGCGGAAGGAACTGCATTCAACGCACCCCTTTTACATAACGAGCGCCCCGGAAATGTCCTGATCGAAGGCCGCGTCGCCACTGGTGACCCCGACGGCGCTTTGGCCAATGCAGCCCATGTTGCGACAGGCAGCTTTAGCAGCGCCTACGTCGAGCACGCCTATATCGAACCCGAGGCCGGGGTTGCTTGGATGGACGGCGACACGCTGGTGATCCACGCCTGCACACAGGCCCCGGTCATGGATCAGGAAGACACGGCACGCGTACTTGGCCTGCCTCTCGAAAAGGTGCGGATCGTCCCCACGGCAGCAGGCGGTGGGTTTGGCGCAAAACTTGACCTAACGCTGCAACCCTTGATTGGCCTTGCAACGATGGTGACGAGACGCCCCTGCCGGATGGTCTTCACCCGTAACGAGTCGATGCGCGCCTCGACCAAGCGTCACCCCGGCACAATGACCGCAAGCATTGGTGCTGATGCTGAAGGCCACGTGACCGCCATGACATTCGCTGGTGATTTCAACACCGGCGCCTATGCAAGCTGGGGTCCAACCGTGGCGACCCGCGTGCCGGTCCACGCATCCGGCCCGTACCGCACGCCCAACTACCGGGCCGAAGCACGCGCGATCCACACTAATGGCCCCATATCGGGCGCGTTCCGAGGCTTCGGCGTCCCGCAGGCCGCGATCATGCAGGAACTGCTCTATGATGATCTGGCCGAGAAATGTGGCCTCGACCGGCTGGAGTTCCGCCGCCGCAACGCCTTTCGCGATGGTGACGTAACAACCTGCGGCCAAGACTTGCCTTCAGTGGGCATGCTGGAATGCCTCGACGCACTTGCCCCCCATTGGTCCAAGGCACTGGACGCGGCCAAGACGCACAACGCCACGGGCTGCTCAACCAGACGCGGGATAGGCGTGGCGTCGTGCTGGTATGGCTGCGGCAACACCGCTTTGCCCAACCCTTCGACCATTCGCATCGGGATCACACCCAATGGGCGGTTGAAACTGCATCAGGGTGCCACTGACATCGGTCAGGGGTCCAACACGGTCATCGCTCAGATTGCGTCGGACGCCCTTGGGATCTCGATTGATGCGATTGAACTGATCGGCCCCGACACAGCGCTGACGCCCGACTGCGGCAAGACCTCGGCGTCCCGGCAAACCTTCATCACGGGCCGGGCCGCCGAAGCATCAGGCAAGGCATTGCGCGCGCAAATCCTGCGACAGACCAACTTCACCGACGCCGCATCGATTTGTCTGGAAGGCGGAGTGCTGACGGTGTCGGAAGGCGCAAAATCGCAAACGATCGAGCTTGGGAAACCCAACGCCCAGGGCTATGCGCTGATGGCCGAAGAAACCTATGACCCGCCCACGTCAACGCTGGACGCAAACGGTCAGGGCACGCCCTATGCCGTCTATGGCTTCGGCGCGCAAATCGCAGAGGTCGAAGTCGACATGGCCCTCGGCACGACGCGTGTTCTGAACATGGTCGCGGCCCAGGATGTTGGCCGCGCGATCAATCCCTTGCTGGTCGAAGGCCAGATCGAAGGCGGCATCGCCCAAGGTCTTGGCATGGCGCTGATGGAAGAATTCATCCCCGGCCGGACCGAGAACCTGCACGATTACCTAATACCCACCATCGGCGACATGCCCCGCATCACCTCGATCCTGATCGAAAAGCCCGACCCCGAGGGTCCAATGGGTGCCCGAGGCTTGGGTGAACACGTCCTGATCCCAACAGCCCCCGCCATTCTCAACGCCATCCGCCATGCCAGCGGCGCGCGCCTGACCCGCGTGCCCGCCCTGCCACACCGCGTGCTGGCAGCAATCCGAGAGGCAGAACATGCCAGCAGATAGCTCTGAGCCCCGTCCCGAAAAAATCCGCTGCGACGCCTGCCCGGTCATGTGCTATATCGCCGAGGGCCGCGCCGGTGCCTGCGACCGTTATGCAAACCAGAATGGCCGGATCATCCGCTGCGACCCGCTGACCATCCTTGACCGGCGCATTGCCAAGGGCGATGAAATCAAGCCTTTTCTTGCCGCCGAATGGGACGGCATGACCGCCAGTGGCGATGACGTTGTTGTCTCGGCCATTGGCGCTGGCACCACCTATCCCGATTATAAACCCGCCCCCTTCATCGTCAGCCGCGAAATCGACGGCGCTGATTTCGTCACCGTGGTAACCGAGGCGATCTTTTCCTATTGCGGCGTCAAGGTGAAGATCGACACCGACCGGCATCTGGGGCACGAAACTGCCGTCGTCCGCTCGGAAGGCGAGGCCATCGGCCATGTGATGACCGCCGAATACGGTTCGCAAATGCTGTCGCTCGGCGGTGTCGACCATCTGACTGGCGGCTCAAAAGCCGAAGGGCGCAAGACCTGCGACGCGCTTTTGCGGCTTTGCAACAAGGAAGCGGTGGAGCTGACAATCGACGATGGCTCGACCGTGATTGTCGAAGCGGGCCGCGCGCCCATTGTCGATGGGCAACCAGAAATCCGTATGCGCGTTGGGTGTGGGTCTGCCACGATCGGCATGTTTGCCTCGCAGTGGAAAGGGCTGGTGGACGAGGTCGTCGTGGTCGATGATCACATCACCGGCGTCGTGTCGGAACATCAGGCGGGCAAAGTGATCGACTGGCCCGAAACTGGTATCCGCATCAAAGGTCACCGCTCGACGCCGGGGCGCTATTTCAAGGTGGCGGAACCCGGTTTGGGCTGGGGCGGCACCGACATCAACGACCCGCTGGCGATCCTTGGCGACTGGCGCGTGGCAAAGGGCGCGCGGCCCGGCCTGACGCTTTTGATGGTCTCGACCACGGGCGAGCATTCCGCCTTCTATGAACTGGACGCCGACCTGACCCCGGTTGCCAAACCCATGCCTGAGGTCCTGCAAGCCTCGGTCGATCTGATTGCCGAAAACTGCGAACCGGCACTTTGCACGGTGCTGTTCATGGGGGGCGCAGGCGGATCACTTCGGTCGGGTGTCACCCGCAACCCCATCCATTTGACCCGCTCCGTCCACGACGAAAAAACGCGCGTCACCTTGGGCGGCGCACCCGCCTATGTCTGGCCCGGCGGCGGCATTACCGTCATGGCCGATGTCACCACCCTGCCGGACGGAGCCTTCGGGTATGTCCCCACACCTGCGCTGGTTGCGCCACTGGAATTCACCATGGGCCGCACGGATTACGAAGCTTTGGGCGGGCACGCCTCGTCAATCCGAGATCTGGCGGATGTGCTTAAAAAGGGTGGAGAATACGGGGCCGACACCCGCATTCTGAAGCGCGATAAATGAACGCGCCCCAAGCTTCGCTGCTGCCCGATGGGGAAAGGCTGCACCTGCACCACGGACCGATCGACCTGATCATTGGTGTCGAAGGCCCCGGTCGAAAAGAAGCGTTTCTTCGTGCCACGACGCGGTTCCAAACAATCCTGACCGGGCTTGTGGCCGAACTCGACACACTGCGCCAACCCTATGCTCTGCAACGCTTTGCCGACCCGACAGCACGGCGCATGGCCAATGCGGTTGCTCCTTTTGTCGATACCCTTTTCGTCACCCCCATGGTCGCTGTTGCGGGAGCGGTCGCAGATGAAGTTCTGGCCGCACTCATATCCCCCCCGGGTGTTGCGAAGGCCTATGTCAACAACGGCGGCGACATTGCCTTCCATTTGACTGATGGGGAAATCGTTTGTTCAAACGGCCCCGCCGGCCCCATCAATATCCGTTATGCCGACACCGCGCGCGGTATGGCCACTTCCGGATGGCGCGGCCGCAGTCACTCACTTGGAATCGCCGATGCGGTGACCGTGGTCGCTTTCTCTGCGGCAATGGCAGACGTGGCCGCCACGCTGATCGCAAATGCTGTTGATTTGCCGGGACACCCCGCCATCGAAAGAACGCCAGCTCACAATATCGAGATCGCGCCCGAGCTTGGCGATATGTGCGTGACAACAGCGGTTGGTCCATTGTCCGCGCACGAAGAGGATGCTGCCCTTAACCGCGGCGCAGAATTTGCAGGCACTTGTCTGAGGAGAAACCTGATCGTTGGCGCTGTACTGTTGCTCAATGGCAAAACACGCGTGCTGCAAACAGAAAACCCGGCCGAAACACCGGCCGGGTCGAAACTTTTCGAAGCCTATCACTTATTCTGATCAAAAATCGCCTGAGCTTCCGGATCATAGTACTCACGGGATGCGACCCGGTTGTCGCCATTGTTGTCGATCAGTTCGAAGTCGTTCAACGTAAGGCCCGGATAAGTCACCCGCAGTTCCGCAAAGCTGGCGAAGGCGTCATCGTCCGTATCAACGGCCATGATCGTCACAATGTCACGACCGCTCATCTCATAGCGTGTCACCAAAGCCTGCGCGAGCGGACGGTAAAGCTCGTTGGCGCTGACCCGATTGTCGCGGTTGACGTCGATCTCACGAAACTCGTCATCAAGCAGGCCATTATAGACAGCGTTCAACTCGCCGCGGTCTGCAAAGCGGTCACCGTTGCTGTCGATGTCGCTCAACCCGTGTACGATGCTCATCGTCGCCTCATACCTGCCAATGATGCCTGACGTGCCAGCCGCGTTCAGCTCTTTGTTGCTGAGACGGCGGTCGCGATTAACGTCAATGTCGCGGAAATCGTTGGACGAAAAGCCCGGGAAAATCTGGCGAACTTCGGTGATCGATGCAAATCCGTCACCGTCGATGTCCAGATCAGTCGCCTTCATGGCGGATGCAGCGGTTGCTGTCGCAAGAAGCACAGCCATGACACTCATTGTATAACGCATTGTATTATTCCTCTCGAATTGTGTTTGTCGCAATACGGGAAGTCGTCTCCATCTAAATTCCCGCAATGAACACCGAAGTGCTGCTTAAAGAGCTATTGGCTCCTACGATCACACGCACGAAATGGATTTGAGAGGTCGTGTAACAAAGCTGTTTCGCGGCAGTTCCGGCTATTCGGATCAGCAACCAAAGGCACACGCGACGCTCTCTTGGTTGTCAGGAGGTGAAACAAATCTTCTTCTGCCTATCCAGCGGTAAAGTACTGATCACACAATCTTCACGCCGCGCTCAAGCACTGTGACGCAACGTTGAGCTCTGTTACGAGAAATGCGCTCTAGCGGGCTGCTAAATAGGAGGTAAGTGCCTGCGGGTGGTCCGTCATGATCTGCCCGACACCGGCGTCGATCAGTTTGCCCCAGATCGCATCGGGATTCTTCAGCGCCTTGGCATCTGACATCCCGCAACAATGGATACCGTCCAATGTGAACACGCCCACCCGCAGGCCGTCGCCACCGATTTCGCAAGCTTTCTGCAAAAGATCAAGCGTTTCGTAGAAGACTTCTACCAAAGCCACATCCGCGGCTCGCAGCATCTCAACAACGCTCAGATCTGCATCCGATCGCAGTTTCAGCTTCGCCATGATCATGACGTCATACTGCGCCTCAAGTGCATGCAGCCGGGCGATGTCACGTTCTGTCTCGACATCAATCTTCAGCGTCCCGCGCGATTGCATCCCAAGCCCAGCGACATAGGCCGCAACGGCTTCGATGTCTTCATCCCGCTTCACATCAAGATCAAAGATCGCATCCCCGCCAAGCGCTGCAAAGGCCGCCTCGATGTCAGGCACGGGCTCGTCCGTCAACCGGGCATCTTTGCCGCCCATGCCTTCTTTCAGGCGAAGGCTGCGCAACAGTTCCACCCCAGCGCCATCGGAAGCGTCTTTTGCCCCGGTCATACGCTCCAAAGTCGCGTCATGCATCACAAAGGGGCGCCCGTTCACATCAAGCTGAATGTCGATCTCGACCACATCCCAATCCGAAGCCTTGCGAATGCCCGCCAGCGAATTCTCGGGCAATGGCCCCCAAAGACCCCGGTGAACCGACACGACAACGCGGTCGGACGCGGCGCGAAACCACGCTTTCATCTTTTCTACATGCATAAGGTTGTCAGATCCGCTGACCAGTTTCCGTATCGAACAAGAACGCATCCTCGGATGCAAAACTTAAGCCCATCTTACCAGACGGCACAGGTTCTTCGGCATTCTGGGAAAGAGTAATCTCCCGATCCCCCAGCCGCCCGTGGATCAGGCGCTGCGCGCCCAATTCTTCGACCACCTGAATATCCAGCTCCATGCCCTCGCCCGGTCCATTCAGCCGCGCCCGCTCGGGCCGGATACCAAAAGTCACCTTGCCGCGATGGGCTGTCGTGTGCGGCATGATATGCCCACCGACATTTAGCCCCTGATCGGTCACTTCGCCGGGGATCAGATTCATCGGCGGCGCACCAATGAAACTGGCGACAAAAGTGGACGCCGGGTTCGAATAAACCTCGGCCGGCGTGCCGATCTGTTCAACCTTGCCACCGTTCAGAACGACGATGCGGTCGGCCAGCGTCATCGCCTCGACCTGATCATGCGTCACATAGATCGCCGCTGTTGCCAGTCGCCGCTGGAGCTTTTTGATCTCAAGCCGCATCTGGTTGCGCAGTTTGGCGTCAAGGTTCGACAAAGGCTCATCGAACAGAAAAATATCAGGGTGGCGCACAATCGCGCGCCCCATGGCAACACGCTGGCGTTGTCCGCCGGACAGTTGCGATGGCCGCCGGTCGAGAAATTCGTCGATCTGCAAAAGCTCAGCGGCCTCATCGACCCGCCGGTTGATTTCGTCCTGCGGTGTTTTCCGGTTCTTCAACCCGTAAGCCAGGTTCTTGCGAACGCTCATATGCGGGTACAAAGCATAGTTCTGGAACACCATCGCGATGTTGCGATCCGCAGGCTCCAGATCGTTCACGACGCGACCAGCGAGTTCGATATCGCCTTCGGTCACGCTTTCCAACCCTGCAACCATGCGCAAAAGCGTGGACTTGCCACAGCCAGAGGGGCCGACGAAGACAACCAACTCGCCGTCCTCGACATCGACCGAAACACCTTTCACGGCCTCTGCCCCGTTGGGATAAACCTTGAA
The DNA here is from genome assembly GCA_963841595.1 of uncultured Alphaproteobacteria bacterium. Taxonomy (GTDB): domain Bacteria; phylum Pseudomonadota; class Alphaproteobacteria; order Rhodobacterales; family Rhodobacteraceae; genus CAWJDD01. The sequence continues at coordinate 320,543 of CAWJDD010000006.1, forward strand.
GACGTTCTTAATGCGTAGCGTCGTCATTTTTCCTGCTCCACCAGACCCTTGATGAACATGCGCTGGAAGATGAGGATCACCGCAACCGGTGGAAGCATCGCCAGAACAGCCATTGCAAGGGCTTCATTGTATTTCGGAATATCGGCACCGATCATGTTCTGCATCACCTGTTTGATGCCGCGCACAAGGGTGAAATAGGTCTCATCTGTCGTCATCAGCGTGGGCCAGAGGTACTGGTTCCAGCCGACCACGAACATGATGATAAAGATCGCCGCAACCATCGTTTTGCTCAGCGGTATGATGATGTCGATGAAGAACTTCCACGAATTCGCGCCGTCGATCCGGGCCGCCTCGATCATCTCATTCGGAATCGACTTGAAAAACTGCCGGAAAAAGAATGTACCCGTCGCACTTGCGATCAACGGCAGGATCAGCCCGGTATAGGTGTTCAGTAGCCCCAGTTGCTGCACCACTTCGTAAGAAGGCAGAATACGAACTTCCAGCGGCAGCAGAAGCGTCAGGAAGATGATCCAGAAGCTCAGCGTGGCAAAGCGGAAGCGGAAATAGACGATGGCATAAGCCGCCAGCATCGACACCACGATCTTGCCCAGCGCAAAACCGATACCCAGAACAAAGCTGTTCTTGGTCATCAGCCAACCGGTTACTTCGCCCGTAAACCCACCCTGCTGGTTCAGCACTGTGGTATAGGTCTCGACGAACTCGCCGCCCCAGCCGAACTGCATGCCCTGCTTGTGGATCGTCACGTAATCGAAGCTCGACGTCATAAAGGCGACCGCCAGCGGCCCCATCATGACGAAAACCCCGATCCAAAGAACGATATGGTCGTATATCTTCACACCACCAAACATCTTCCGCGACGCAGAGGGCTTGGCGCGGGGAACAGCAGCGGTCTGGTCGATTTCAGTCGTCGCCATGGGTCCTACCTCAATTATAGTGTACGCGCCGCTCGATCAGGCGGAACTGAACAACCGTCAGCGCCAGAACGATAAGCATCAATATGACCGACTGCGCCGAGGACCCGCCAAGGTCATTGCCGCGGAAGCCATCGCGATAGACTTTATAGACCAAGGTAACAGGCGAGTTGCCCGGCTGGTCCTTCACGATGAGGTCGATCGTTCCGAAGGTCTCGAACATCGCATAGGTGATGTTGAGGATCAGCAGGAAGAAACTGGTCGGCGCCAGCAGCGGGAAGGTGATCGTCCAGAACCGCCGGAATTCCGAGCGGCAATCGATCGACGCCGCTTCTTTGACCGAAGACGGGATCGATTGCAGACCACTGAGAATAAAGATGAAGTTGTAAGGGATCTGCTTCCAGGTCGCCACGATGATCATCGCGGTCCCGGTATCCCAATAGTTCACGCCGACCCGCATGTCCCAGCCAAAATAGGCGACAAAATCGACCAAAGGCCCGATATGCTGGTCAAACAGCATCACGCCGATCAGACCCGCAACAGGGGGCGCGATCGCATAAACCCACATCAAAAGCGTCTTATATGTCGCCTGCCCGCGCAAAACCCGGTCGGCCGAAACCGCCAGCATCATGCCCAGCCCCAAGGAAATCAGCGCCACCAGAACGGTGAACAGCGCCGTGAACCAGGCTGTGCGCTTATAGTCCGATGCGCTTAGGGCATCACGGTAATTGTCCAGCCCAACATAGGTCGCATTACCGAAAAACGGGTCTTCCAGAAAAAACGATGACTTTATCGCTTCGGCCGCAGGCCAAAGGAAAAACACCGCGATAATCCCCATCTGCGGCAATAGCAGCAGATACGGAAACCATGGATGCTGAAACTGGGATTTCTCCACGCGCCGGCCCCTCCCCAAAATGCGAGCGAAGGCGCAGTGCGCCTCCGCTCAGGTCTTTAATTGGTCTTCGAGAACCGTTCGAGGAGCTTGTTGCCCTCTTCCTCAATCACGGCAAACGCACTGTCCACGTCGGTTTCACCGGCGAAGATGCGACCGTACTCGCGGTTCATTACGTCACGGATCTGCACATAGAAGCCCATCCGATAGCCCTTCGAGTTGTCACCAGACGGCAGCGAAAGCTGCTTGATGCCAATCTCGGCCTGAGGCTTTTCATTATAATAGCCTTCAGCCGTCGCCATCTCGTAAGCGGCTGTCGTGATCGGCACATAGCCGGTCTCTTTGTGCCACATCAGCTGGATCTCAGGGCTTGAGAGGAACCTGAAGAATTCAGCCGAACCCTTGTTCTCTTCCGCCGACTTCCCCGAAAGCGCGAACAAAGCCGCACCACCAATGAAGGTCTGTGTCGGCTCGGTCGTGATAGCTTCCCAGTAAGGCAGATAGGTCGCCGAAAACTCGAAATCAGTCGAGTTCAGCAGACCGCCGAAGGACCCCGACGAGCCAAGCCACATAGCCACGTCGCCATTTTCGAACGGCGACTGGTTGTCATTCCAGCCCGCTCCGTAATAGCCGTACCAGCCGTTATCCAGCCACTTTTTCGCAGCGGTGAAGTGGGCCTTCATCGCATCGTTATTCACAAGGATCTTCGTGCCATCCGACCCATCGAAGCCATTGTTATTACTGGCAAATGGCAAGTTGTGACGCGAATGGAAGTTCTCGGTCCAAATCCACGGGCTGTGCGATTGAGCCAGCGGGATGTAACCCGCTTCGACCAACTTAGGCGCCATGGCTTCAAAGTCTTCCCAAGTCTTCGGAGGCTCGACGCCAGCTTTGGCCAATGCATCGACGTTGTAATACAGGATCGGCGTAGACGAGTTAAAGGGCATGCCGACCATCTTGCCTGCCGAGTCTGCATAGAAATAACGAACACCCGAGATGTAATCATTGGCATCAAAGTCGACGCCAGCTTGAACCATCAGGTCTTCGGCCGGAATAACCGCACCTTCGGCACCCATGATCGTGGCCGCACCAGCGTCAAACACCTGAACGATGTTCGGCTGCTCGCCTGCACGGAACGCAGCGATCGTTGCGGTCAGCGTGTCCTCATAACCGCCTTTAAAAACAGGCGTGATAGTATAGTCCGACTGCGCCGCGTTGAAACGGTTTGCAATCTCGTTGACCGTTTCCCCAAGGTTGCCGCCCATGGCGTGCCACCAGGTCAATTCGGTCTGTGCCTGTGCAAAGGTCGCGAAAAGCGACGCGGCACCGGCCAGCAAGACTTTCGTCTTAAGCATGACTTTCTCCCTATATGTCTGTCTGCCCGTTCGGCAGTAATTGGTGGCGGTAACATTAATACGACAGAGCAGCCGTAACAGCACCGCGGATTCGATCAAAGCACAGATTTTCAGAAACGCAAACCGCAAGCAGCCTGTTTTTTGTCTTTACCGAACGTCTTGACCCCGAACCCCTGCCTTGCGATGGGACGACCATGACAAAACTCGCCCTGATCACCGGAGCCTCTCGCGGCCTTGGCGCGGCCTTGGCCGAGGCTCTCTCGCCGGAATATCACATCGTCGCCGTTGCCCGCACCACGGGTGGTCTCGAAGAACTAGACGACCGTATTCAGGCGAAAGGCGGTGCCGCCACGCTCGCCCCTTTAGACATCACAAACGCAGACGCCATGGCAACGCTTTGCCGCAGCATCTATGACCGCTGGGGACATATCGATCTATGGGCCCATACTGCGATCCACGCGGCCCCCTTGGCCCCGGCCGATCACGTCGACGCAAAAGACATGGCCAAATCCGTCGCAACGAACATCACCGCCACCGCCACGCTTATCCCCTATGTCGCCCCGCTGCTGACCGCGGCCCCAAGCGCAAAGGCCGTTTTCTTCAACGATCCAAGGGGTGGCGACAAATTCTTCGGTGCCTACGGCGCAACCAAGGCCGCTCAGATCGCCCTTGCCAGAAGCTGGCAGGCCGAGGCCACAGACACCGTCAAAGTCCATGTTCTGACGCCTCCGCCTATGCCCACAGCAACCCGCGCCCGCTTCTTTCCGGGCGAAGACCGCGCCCCCCTGACTTCTCCCGCTGATGCAGCAACAGCCCTGCTTTCCGACATCTGATCCCAGACCACTGAGCGCACGAAATTAACGCCTCGGGGGTTACACACCCCCCTCGCTCGTGTTAGCCGCCGCCCCTCACCCAATCCGGAGCCATCGTGTCACAACCCAGAAGCCCCTATACCGCTTTCGCCCGCAACCTGATGTCAAATGTCCGCGTGACGGGCCCTCAGCCCAGCTTCTCGCTTTTGAAGACTGAACTGCTGTCGGGCCTGACCGTGGCCCTTGCATTGGTGCCCGAAGCGGTGGCTTTCGCCTTTGTCGCAGGCGTACACCCCTTGGTCGGGCTTTATGCGGCCTTCATGGTGGGCCTGATCACGGCGATCGGCGGCGGTCGCCCGGGTATGATCTCGGGTGCGACCGGCGCACTTGCGGTCGTTATGGTGGCTCTCGTGGCCGAACATGGGGTCGAATACCTTTTTGCGACTGTCGTTTTGATGGGGCTGATCCAGATCACCGCGGGCATCTTCAAAATGGGCAAATTCATCCGGCTGGTCCCGCATGCTGTCATGCTTGGTTTTGTCAACGGACTGGCCATCGTCATCTTCCTCGCGCAACTCGGCCAGTTCAAAGTCCCCGGCAGCATGGAAAACACAGGGCACGGGTTAAGCGGTGGCGAATGGCTGACCGGCATGCCGCTTTATACGATGCTGGGGCTTGTGGCACTTACTATGACGATCATCTGGCTTCTGCCACGCTTCACCCGCGCTATTCCCGCGCCATTGGCTGGCATCGGCATCGTTGCAATCATCGTGATCGCCTTTGGCATCGACGTCCCCCGAGTGGGCGATTTGGCAGCAATCTCGGGCACCTTCCCACCGTTTCACAATCCGTTCGATATGGGCAGCGGTGGCACTGGCCTCTATGGCGGCATCCTTGTTCCGGTGACACTTGAGACGCTTTGGATCATCCTGCCTTACGCGCTGATCCTTGCCGCCATCGGATTAATCGAAAGCCTGCTCACGCTCAACCTCGTCAACCAGATGACCGACAAACGCGGTGGTGCCAGCCAGGAATGCATTGCACAGGGCGTCGCCAACACAGTCACCGGCTTCTTTGGCGGCATGGGCGGATGCGCGATGATCGGCCAGTCGATGATCAACGTAAAATCCGGCGGCCGCACCCGCATCGCTGGCATTGCAGCTGCGCTGTTCCTCCTCAGCTTCATCCTGTTCGCAGCCCCCCTGATCGAGCAAATCCCGCTCGCGGCCCTCGTCGGCGTGATGTTCATGGTGGTGATCGGCACTTTCGCCTGGAACACCTTCCGGATCATGCTGGTCTCGACCAAATTCGCCACCTTCGTCACCCTGCTCGTGACAGTCGTGACAGTGCTTGAAGACCTCGCCATTGCTGTGGTTGTCGGCGTCATCGTCTCGACCCTGCAATACGCCTGGAAAAACGCCACCCGTATTTCGGCCAAATCATATGAGACCCCCGAAGGCGCAAAAGTCTATCAGGTCGACGGACCACTCTTCTTCGGATCCGCCGATGGGTTCACCGAACTTTTCGACCCCAAAGCCGACCCCAGCCTTGTCATCGTCGACTTTGCCGACAGCCGTGTGGCCGACCAATCAGCACTCTCCGCAATTGAAGGGCTGGCCGCCAAGTACCGAGAGTTGGGCAAGGAAATTCAGCTGCGCCACCTTTCCTCTGATTGCCGCCAATTGCTAAGCCAGACCGGCATGATCGTCGTCGAAAGCGATGATGACCCGGAATATCAGGTCGCGGTCGACTACGAAGTCCGTACGGGTCTCTTCGGCGAAAGCCACTAGGTCTTCGTCTGTTCGGAAATATCCCGGGGGCACGGGGGCAGAGCCCCCGTCTTCCCGAGGAGAAGGGCAAAGCCCGCCTCCGAGACAAAATCGTGTGCGCCCCAGGGCGCGCGCTTTCAGGAAGCGCCGCCGCACCTTGCCCGCCCGGACAGCCCCGTCTAAACGATGGAAGCGGCAATAAAGGGCAAACCATGCGCATTCTCATCACCAATGACGACGGGATCAACGCCCCCGGCCTTGCCGTGCTCGAATCCATCGCAAACGAAATTGCCGGCGAAGACGGCGAAGTCTGGATCGTGGCCCCGGCGTTCGAGCAATCCGGCGTCGGTCATTGCATAAGCTACACCCACCCGACGATGCTCTCGCAATTCGGGCCCCGCCGCTTTGCCGCAGAAGGCTCGCCCGCCGATTGCGTGTTGGCCGGATTTTACCAGGTGATGAAAGACGCGCCCCCTGATCTGGTCCTCTCGGGCGTCAACCGTGGCAACAACGCCGCTGAAAACGTGCTCTATTCCGGCACCATTGGCGCGGCGATGGAAGCTGCCCTCCAAGGCCTGCCCGCCATCGCGCTTAGCCAGTTCTACGGTCCCGAAAACAACGCCGCTCGACAATCCGTTCGAGGCCGCCGCCGACCACGGCGTCGATACGGTGCGAAAACTTTTGCGCCACGGCCAATGGGACGACGACAAGGAACTACCGCGTCTTCTACAACGTGAACTTTCCGCCCGATCCGGCGGCCACGCCGTCAAGGGCAACAGAGTCGCGACACAGGGCTGGCGTTCCGAAACCACGTGGGGTCGAACCGCACGTTCGCCTTCGGGCCGCATGTTTCTCTGGGTCCAAGGCGGGCCGCAACACCTGCCCACAGGTCCCGGACACGGATGTGACAGCCAATCTTGAAGGCTATACCTCTATCACGCCGCTTCGTGCCGATCTGACAGCCTACGAAATGCTCGCCAGCCTTAAAGAGCGTCTCGAGGAATGACCGAAGACGCCGAACGCAAGATGCAGTTCCTGTTTGCGCTTCGTCAGCGGGGCGTCATGGACAAGCGCGTGCTGGAGGCTATGGAAAAGATTGATCGCGGCGCCTTCATCAAAGGCATTTTCGCCGACCGCGCCTACGAAGACATGCCGCTGCCCATCGCCTGCGGCCAGACGATCAGCCAACCCTCGGTCGTGGGGCTGATGACACAGGCGCTGGACGTGCGATCCGCGCGACAAGGTGCTCGAAGTCGGCACGGGGTCGGGCTACCAGGCCGCGGTTCTCAGCCAGCTTGCCCGGCGCGTTTATACGGTCGATCGCCACAAGCCGCCTAGTCACCGAGGCGCAGGCGGATTTGACAAACTTCGGGCCTCACCAATATTACCGCATTCACCGCCGACGGACGCGCGGGTTGCCCGAACAAGCGCCATTTGATCGCATCCTGATCACCGCCGCCGCCGAGGATCCACCCGGACCCTTGTTGGCGGAACTCAAGATCAGGCGGTATCATGGTGGTGCCGGTCGGACAGTCGGATGCGGTGCAGGTCATGATAAAGGTTACGCGCACTGACAGTGGGTTCGACTACGACGAACTGCGGCAGGTCCGTTTCGTATCCCTTGATCGAGGGTATGGGTCCCGAGTGAACGGTGTGATTAACGCACGGTCCCGGAAGAGGCTCGATTAAAGTGGTGAGGAACGAGCATATGACGAATTCGGCCTTCCCCATGCGATTTGGGCTCTCGGCGGGTGCCAGGTTCTGGCGGGTTGCGATGGCGGCGCTTGGCGGTATCGACTTCGACTTGCGCGGTGGCGCCGGTCAGCTCGATACCTCGACGCAGCACGAAACGCGGTCAGCAGCCCCGACACCTGACACGCGGGGTGGTCTCGTATCCCGGCTATCAGGTCGCCGTCGCCCGACGCGGCGATACCGTCCGATGGTGGCCGACGGATCGGCCTTCCCGTCGCGGAGTCTCGCCCGTCACAACGCGCTGCCGCCAGACGTCACCCTGCGCGAGGGCGAAATCATCGCGCTTCCGTGCGGGTCGCGAACCGGGTCAGACATTCGGCCACCGGCGGTGTCGATGTCTCCTCACTCGCCGGCGACGCCATCGACCGCGCCGAAGGCCGCCCAGGCGTACCGTCAGGCTTCAGCCGACCCGCCACCGCGTCGCAGCAGGCGAAACGGCCTTTTCTATTGCACGGTCCTACAGCGTTCCTGTCGCTGATCTGGCTGAATGGAACGGACTTGGACCCGACCTTGCACTTCGTGTCGGACAGTATTTGCTGATCCCGACGCGCAGCGCCTTGGCAGTCCCCGCCTCTATCGAAGCGGCCCCCGATGTTCAGGTCGCTGCGGTCGCACCTCCGGGCCGCGGGTCTGAAACGCCGATTCCGCCCTCGGCCTCAAAACCGCTGCCGACCGAAGACGTCAAACCCGCGGTCACGACCCCGGCTCCCGCAACGAAGCCTTTGGAGAACACGCAAACCGCCGCCTCCGACACCTCGAAACTGCGCATGCCCGTGCAAGGCCGCATCATCCGCACGTTCGAGAAGGGCAAGAACGAAGGCATCAGCATCTCGGCCAACGCCGGTGACAATGTGGTGGCCGCCGATTACTGGGACGGTCGCGGCAATCACGCGCGACACTGATCAGGTCCCGATCCTTGTCATCCGTCACTCAGGCAACTTGCTGACGGTTTACGCCGGTGTCGACGAAATCACGGTCCAGAAAGGCGACAAAGTCAGCCGCGGCGACAAAATCGCAGTTGTTCGCGCTGCCACACCACCGTTCCTGCATTTCGAGGTGCGCGAAGGCTTTGATAGCGTTAATCCGGACCCGTATCTGAACTGATCGACAAGACGCAAGCAAATCGCATAGCCAAAAGCATCAACCCGGCATAGCTTGGCCGGAATGTTTGAAACGGTCGCCATACCCGTCTGGGCGCTTGTCCTGATTGCGCTTTTCGCGACGCTCTCGATCTTGGAAAGAGTGATAGGCCCTTCGGTGCGTTGGTTCTTCCGCAAACGCGCCCAACGGGTCATCGCCAAATTAAATCAGCGATTGGAACGGCCCATCGAGCCGTTCAAGCTGGCGCGTCGTCACGACATGATCCAACGGCTTATTTACGACCCTGAAGTTACAGAAGCCATTGTAGAGCATGCCAAGACCGAAGGCGTGCCCGAGAATGTCGCGTTTGAAATGGTCGAACGTTACGCCCGCGAGATTGTGCCGTCATTCAGTGCGACAGCCTATTTCGGCTTCGGGACACGGGCGTCCAAATGGCTGTCCGAGGCGCTATATCGCGTGCGGATCGGCGCGTTCAACGACGAGCAGCTTGGCAAGATCGACGCGGACGCCACCGTGGTCTTCGTGATGAACCACCGCTCGAATATGGATTACGTGCTGGTCACATGGCTGGTCGCCCAGCGCTCGGCCTTGAGTTATGCGGTTGGAGAATGGGCGCGAATCTGGCCGCTTTCGACGCTGATCCGGACGATGGGTGCCTTTTTCATCCGACGAAAATCGCGCAATGCGCTCTATCGCAAAGTATTGGCGCGCTATGTTCAGATGGCAACCAAGGGCGGCGTGGCTCAGGCGGTGTTTCCCGAAGGCGGGCTTTCGCTTGATGGCCGGATCGCGCCGCCCAAGCTGGGGTTCCTAAGCTACATTGTGACAGCTTTCGAACCCAACGGGCGCGACGTTGTCTTTGTCCCTGTCGCGCTGAACTATGACCGGGTGCTGGAAGACCGCATACTGATCGCCGCCGGAAAAGCCGGAGAGCGCAGGTTTCGCGCCTCTATTCCCACGGCGGTCCGCTTTGCGTTTCGACAGCTTGGCAAAAAGTTGCGCGGCAAATTTTACCGCTTTGGATATGCAGCCGTCAGTTTCGGCGAACCGTTGTCTTTGGCAGAATTTTCCCAAGTCACGCCTACGAAGCTTACCGAAAACGTCGCCCGAGAACTTCGCAAGCGCATCGCTGAAGTCGTCCCCGTCTTGCCCGTCCCGCTGATCGCATCACTGCTCGAGGATATGGAGGCGCCAGTATCCCGCGCCGACCTTGTAAAAGCGGCCCAAGTACGAGTTGAGGCGTTGAAGGCGTCAGGCGCTCATGTTCACCTTCCGCGAGACGACATTGATTATGCCGTTGAAGTTGGACTTCGGGCCATGAAATTACGCAACATGATCCAAGAAACCGAGGCGATCGAAGTCGTTGATGCCGAACGCCCGGCGTTGGAATTTTATGCCAATTCCATCAGGCACTTGGTCAACGAAACAGCACCGGTCAAGGCCTAGGCGCGTTCGGCGTATTCCATCGTTTCCGTGTTCACGATGATGTCTTCGTCCTGACCGACGAAGGGCGGCACCATCACCTTCACACCATTGTCCAGAACAGCAGGCTTAAAGCTGTTGGCAGCCGTCTGCCCCTTCACCACAGGCTCGGTTTCGACCACCTTACAAGTGACTTTCTGCGGCAGCGACGCACTCAGCGCTTCGCTTTCGTGATACTCGATCTGAATAGTCATGCCGTCCTGAAGGAAAGGCCGGCGTTCGCCAAGGATATCGGCAGGCAATTCGATCTGTTCATAGGTTTCACTATCCATAAACACCAGCATGCCGTCGCTTTCGTACAGAAATTGCTGATCTTTCTGGTCCAGTCGAACGCGTTCAACTTTATCTGCCGACCGGAAACGCTCGTTCAGTTTCGAGCCGTTTCGCAGGTTCTTCATCTCGACCTGCGCAAAGGCCCCGCCCTTGCCTGGCTTGACGTGATCCACTTTCACCGCAGCCCAAAGACCGCCGTTGTGCTCAAGCACATTTCCGGGGCGAATTTCATTTCCGTTGATCTTTGGCATCCACGTAACCCGATGTTTTTGTTGATTCGAATCGCTATGACCCTATATTACCGACTAATCGGCCTCGCAAGATGGGTCAAATCCTGGGGAGGAACGCAATAGGTATGCAAAAAATGCATATCAGGCATTCCGAATAAGAAACCCTACCTGGTCGTAAAACCGTCATAAAGGGCGGCAAGCCAGACTAATGCGGTAAGAGAACAAAAAAAGGAAGAAGCATGGCAGATTTTGTGGACGGCACGGCCTTTAATCACGAGCAGGGTAACCGCGCTCGCAAGCTTTTTGCTGCAGTCGTACTTGCGGCCCTTGATGATGCCATTGCCGACGACAAGAAATACGGGAACGGACCCGAGCAGATCGCGCGTTGGGCACGTTCGCGCGACGGTCGCGAAGTCCTGTCCTGCGCCGGAATCGACCCGAACGAGCGGGTTGTAAAGGGCCTGATGGAATTTGTTGGCAAAGGTGTCCGCACCTCGGTGGCTCTCAGCCGCGAGGAAAGCGAGCGTCGCCACGCTGCAGAAGCTGCTGCTGCAGCCGAAGAGGCCAAGCGCGCCGCTTAAGCGCACGACATTGCCGGAAACAAAAAACGCGCCCTTTCGGGGCGCGTTTTTCTTTTGGGAAGACGTGGGCTGTTAGCCGTAAGTTGAAGTCGTTGTCACATCTTCATACCCTGTAAGGTTTGACAGGTTCAGATCGAACACATCGACACCTTCCAACAAGACCGACGCATCAGGTGACATCGTGACCAAGGCACCTTCGGCGGTTTGCGTGAGGTTTGCAAAGGGATCAAACGTTTCGACCTGCGGGTCGTACAAAATCAAAAGCATGTCCATTGCAACATCGAAATCGGTGACGATGTCGTGGCCGTTCGGACTGTAGGCTCCATTTATATCGGAACTGGCCGCATAGATCATGTCAAAGCCGTCACCGCTGGTGATCAGATCGTCGCCCAGATTTCCGAACAGAAAGTCGTCGCCTAGCCCGCCGATCAACGTGTCGTCTCCAAACGAACCGACAAGCTGGTCATTCCCCGCCCCGCCGTCAAGATATGTCACATTGGAATTGAAGCCACCAAGGCCATCGTCGAAGTCGCTGCCAATGATCCGTTCGATATTGTCGGCGTACCCGACCGGAGGTTCTTCTCCGCCATAGACGGTTGTCACTCCCTGACGGATTTCGATGCCGGTCCCATAAGTTTCATCGGGGCCACCTGTCGCCACCAAACCAAATGTCATGCCGGAAAGATCCAGCGTATCTACGCCGTCACCGCCGTCAAAAACGTCGCCATACACATCACCGGTCAGCGTATCGTCGCCGCCATTGCCTTGGAACGTTTCGCGATACTCGGTGCCGGTGAAAAGATCATTGCCTTCCGTGCCGTAAGTCCAGCCGCCCAGCAGCGTGATCGGCGCATCTGCGACAAGAATATTGTCGTCCGGATTGTCCAAGGGCAGATTGGGATCATAGCTGGTGGTGTATTCATTGATCACCGCAAACACATAGTAGTCGCCCTGCGGGATAAACTCGGACAATTCCGCACTGACCGCGATATCCGTGGTCTGACCGTATTCGACCGTATAGGTCGGCGTACTGCCAAATTCATCGCCGGTGTAAAGCTGAAGATCATCCACAGACAGAACGTTGTCTGTCGAAAGGAACAGCGCGACCTCATACTCGGTCGGCCCCGCATTGCTGTTGTTCGAAACCGTCAGGCTTAGGTCCAACATGCCATCAGGCTCGTTCGGCCAACCGTAGACAGGCGTGTCCACACTCCGCACCAGATCCGAGCTTGGCAAAACAGTGACCGCGTCCAGACTATAGTCCACCTGCTGCGCCTCGATCACCACTTCGGTCCAGCCCGAGATGTTGTCCGCCTCGTTGCTTTCATCCAACTGATCAGTGCTGTCAGCGATGGCCGCGACATAATAGGTGCCCGGTGCAAATCCCGTCGTGTCCAAAACGCCCGAGTAGGATGTCGTCGAACCAGTCGCCAAAGTTCCCGTCTCGGTGACGCCAAATCGTTCGATCACCTGACTCATGTCGGGGGCCGACGAGATCACCAGTTCCGTGGTCGACGTATCGGCATCCACATCGCCGTCCGAGACCACGTTCCAACCGACATGCAACCCGTCACCTTCGACGACGACCGCTGTCTCAAGCAGTACATTCGCCGCCGCCACATTGGGGTCCAATGGCAAGATCACTTCCGCAAAACTTTGGCTCACGTCCCAGAATTCGAACACCTCGACACCGGTAATGATTTTGACGTCCGATCCGTAAGTCGGCCCTGCGATTTCAACTGTGTCCGCATCAATTTGTGTGACGACAAAATCGTTCCGGTTGCCCGTCAAGACGACAGTGTCCAAGCCAGCGCCACCATCGACGCTGTCCGAACCGAACAAGACTTGAATGCGGTCGTCGCCCGCGCCACCCAACAATGTATCGTTCCCGGAAGATCCGAGTAACGTGTCATTTCCTGCGCCGCCATCGACCCAATCGAGTCCAGAGTTCATAATATTAAGGTCGTCGTCGAAGTTCGTCGCGATAAATCTTTCGACGTCATAAAGAACACCATTCGTCACGCCGCCTACCTGAATGATCTCGGCGGCAAGCCCCCCCCAAAAGCTCAATGCCCTGATCGAAACTGGAATAGTCCGCCGTATCTGTTCCGCCGCCGCCATAGAATCTGTCAACTCCGGCACTGCTGACAAAGGTGTCGTCGCCAAGCCCACCTTCTGCGATATCGTTGTATTCGGTCCCGACCAGCAAGTCGTCTCCATCGGTTCCGGGCAATCTGCCACCGACCAAAGTAACAGCCATCGTTCCGGTATTGTTGGCAACGACATCATCCGTTTCAGTCGAACTTGCCACCGCGATCACTGTGTAATCACCTGCCAAAACTGAAAGCGGAACAGTGTAATTGCCAGTGATTGACTGAGTGCCCGAAGCCGTCGGCACGTCTTCGCTTCCAAGAAGCAGATCATCGCCTGAAAGCGTTCCGTCAGTCGACAAATAAAAGCTAACCGACACGCCGGTCGCAGGCATCACACCCAGATTTTCAACGGCAACATCCACGACAAGCTGGGCACCAGATTCGCCGCCGAATGCCAGCCGCCCAAGGTCGAGATCAGAGGCGCTGTTGAGAGCTACGGAAGAAACCGACACATCATAAAGCGGCAACAAAAGGTCAGCGAAACTTTGCGTCATGTCGGCGAACTGGAAGCTCTCGACATTCGTCACGGTATCGGTGCCATCCGGCCCGGTAATCTCAACCGTGTTCGCATCGATCTGAGTGATTGAATAGTCGATCCGGTTTCCCGAAAGAACAACGGTATCCGTCCCGCTGCCGCCATCAACAAGGTCGTCGCCGAACCCGCCGATCAGGCTGTCGTTGCCGGTACCACCGTTCAGCGTGTCGTTGCCGCCAAGGCCTTCAAGCGTGTCATTGCCGCCATTGCCTTCGATCAGATCGGCGTTCTCGGTTCCGTTCAGAAAGTTGTCGCGCTTGTTGCCGCTAATCGCGCCGCCGCCACCACCATTTCCGCCTTTTCCGCCTTTAGCCATTCAAATAACTCCTGCTATAAATTCTACAGGCTTTTTTGCCTTAGAATCTGGCAAGAGTGTGACAGGCGGCCCTAAAATCAGGCCTAATTCAACCGCCGTGCAGAAAATGCAGCACGTCGCCATCCTTGACCAAATAGGTCTTTCCCTCGGCCCTCAGCTTGCCAGCATCCCGAGCCGGCGCCTCGCCGCCAAGGCTGACGTAATCATCGTAAGCCACTGTTTCAGCGCGAATAAACTTCTTCTCGAAATCGCCGTGGATCACGCCAGCCGCTTGCGGTGCCAGTGTGCCCATCGGAATGGTCCAGGCGCGCGTCTCTTGCGGGCCAGCGGTGAAAAAGGTCTGCAGATGCAACAACTCATAGCCCGCGCGGATCAACCGATCCAACCCCGCTTCAGCCAGTCCAAGCTCTTCAAGAAACATCTCGGCTTCGTCGCGGTCCAACTGCGAAATCTCCTCTTCGATCTTGGCAGAAATCACGACCGATGCCGCGCCCTGCTCTGCTGCCAATTCAGCGACGCGCGCCGAATGGGCATTGCCTTCTGACGCCTCGTCCTCGCCAACGTTGCAAACATAAAGAATTGGTTTCGACGTCAAAAGCTGCAGCCCTTGCCACGCTTTCGCATCTTCATCGGAAATCTCGACCGAGCGTGCAGGCGCGCCATTCTCCAAAGCCGCCCCAGCAAGCTTCAGCAAACGTTCCTGCTGCACGGCTTCCTTGTCCCCGCCCCGAACCTTGCGAACGATGTTTTGCAGACGCTTCTCGATAGATTCCAGATCGGCCAGCATCAATTCCGTTTCAATCGTCTCGGCATCTGCGACCGGGTCAACGCGACCGTCAACGTGCGTGACATCGCCGTCCTCGAAACACCGCAGCACATGGGCAATGGCATCCACCTCGCGGATGGTTGCCAGAAACTGGTTGCCCAGCCCCTCGCCCTTTGACGCGCCCTTCACAAGGCCCGCGATATCGACAAAGGTCATCCGCGCCGGAATCACCTCTTTTGATCCGGCAATCTCGGCCAGTTTTTCCAGACGCGCGTCCGGCACAGCCACAGCGCCCACGTTGGGCTCAATCGTACAGAACGGAAAATTCGCCGCCTGCGCCGCCGCAGTGCGGGTCAGCGCGTTGAAAAGCGTCGACTTCCCCACGTTCGGCAAGCCCACTATACCGGTCTTGAATCCCATCATTCCGTCCTTTGATGTCTGAGCGCAGGCCATATCCGCCAGCAAAGAAACGCGCAAGTTGATCTTGCCCCGCGATTAGGGCAGAGGAGGAAGAAAGCCAAAGAGGAGGCTCACCATGACCCGGATCGACGCCAAGTTTGCCGAACTGAAAGCAAGCGGAAAGAAGGCCTTCGTCTCCTATGTGATGGCAGGCGATCCTGACTATGCGACCTCGCTTGAAATTGTGAAAGGTCTGCCGGGTGCCGGTGTCGATGTGATCGAACTTGGTTTGCCGTTTACCGATCCGATGGCGGACGGCGCAACAATCCAGCTTGCCGGTCAACGCGCATTGGCCGCAGGCCAGACGCTTGTCAAAACATTGGAACTGGCGCGCGCCTTCCGCGAAAACGACGACACAACGCCGATCGTCCTGATGGGATATTACAATCCGATCTACTCGCATGGGGTCGAGCGGTTTCTTGTCGATGCAAAAGAAGCCGGGATCGACGGTCTGATCGTCGTGGACCTGCCGCCCGAAGAAGATGACGAACTTTGCATCCCCGCCCAGGCCGCCGGACTGAACTTCATTCGGCTGGCGACGCCAACGACCGATGACAAGCGCCTGCCCAAAGTGCTGCAGAACACCAGTGGGTTTGTCTACTACGTCTCGATCACCGGCATCACAGGGGCTGCAAGTGCTGTCGCCACAGATGTCGGCCCCGAAGTTGCACGGATCAAGGCGCAGACCGACCTGCCCGTGATCGTGGGCTTTGGCATCAGAACACCCGAAACCAGCTGCGACATTGCCAGCGTGGCAGATGGCGCAGTTGTGGGATCGGCCATCGTCGATCTCATCGGTCAAGGCAAAAGCCCGGCCGAGGTACTTGAATTCGTCAGCGGCCTGGCAGACGGCGCGCATTCGGCTTAGCGCTTGCCTTCGATGCCCTTCATTGGTCCGTAAATATGCTGGGGTCTCTCGTGCATTGCTATGCAATGCACTGCCGACAGGTGATTGCACGCAATCACCGAGAGGTGTGAGGGGGCAAAGCCCCCTCGCCCGCGACGATGCGCAAAGCGCGGCGCAACACCTACTCCAGACGCCGCGCTTTCAGTCCTACAAGACCTCTGCGAAGCAGTTTACCGTTCGGCGTATGCGGCAATTCATCCACCAAAAAGATCTCCCTCGGCATCTTATAGGCCGCAAGGCCAAGCTCTGTCGCATCCAGCAAAGTCTGCCGTGTCAGGTCAGCACCATCCACCGGTACAACCCAAGCCGCGATGACGCTTAACCCGGCTTCAACCTCAAGCACCGCCACACCGCATTCGGCGACACCCGCATGCAACAACAAAGCCGCCTCGACTTCTTGCGGATCAACGCGAAAGCCCTGCGCATTCATCTGATCATCTGACCGCCCCGCAAAGGCAATGGCACCATCCGCCCGCATCGTGGCAAGATCACCGGTCACGAACCAATCGCCCCGATAGGCCGCAAAGGTCAGGTCAGGGGCCTGCCAATAGCCCAGCATCAGCCCTGGGTCGCTGGCATGTACGGCAAGGTCACCTTGCGTTTCGAAAGGCACTGGCGTGCCATCCTTACCCAACACGGCAACCCGGCGGCCGGGTTGCGCCCACCCGGCGAAGCCTGGAATTGCAGTCCGCCCCGGCGGCGTCGAGATATAGGTCGAGACTTCGCTCATTCCCAGCGCTTCAAGCAGAGGCTTTCCTGTCTCGCGGCGCCAGTTCTCGGCAATGAACGGGGCCAGCGTCTCGCCAGCCGTCACCGCATGGCGAAGCGAGGCGAAGGCCGGGCCAAGCCCCTCTCCATACTTCAGGATACGGCGAAACACGGCGGGGGCGGCGGCAAAGACAGTTGGTGCGTGCCAGGCTGCAAGCTGCGGCCAAACCTCGGGCGCACGCGACCCGGTATTCAGAATGGCCGTCGCACCGACGCTCCACGTATCGGCAAGGCCCACGCCCAGCGTAAAGGTCCAGTTGAAAGCCCCTGCATGCATGACCCGGTCACCGGAACCGATCCCGTGCCAGCCGGCATGCATACTTCGACGCGCCCAAAATGCACGCTGCGCATGCAACACGCCCTTGGGCTGTCCGCTGGACCCGGAAGTGAAGACCAGTAATGCCGGGTCTTCCGCAATGGTCGTGGCAAAATCGGCCTTTTCCCCGGACAGAAGCGCCTGCACGTCCATGCGGGCAGCGGACCCAACATCCATCTCCAGAGCCAAATCAGCCAAAACCGCCCTTGGCTCTACTGCTTTGATAATAAATTCAATTTCCGCCAGAGAAAGCTGCGAAGACAAAGGCGTCGCCACTGCGCCCGCAGCGATTGCACCGAAATACGCAAAGGGAAATTCCGGCACATCCCCCAGAAGGATGACGACCCGGTCACCCTGCGCGACACCCGCCGACTTCAACGCACCTGCAGCCCGCAAAACGGCCTGCTCAACTTCCGCAAATGTCCGTCGCATTGGTGGGCTGCCCTCGGCATCGACCGCTAGCAAAGCCTCTTTCTCAGGCGACCGAACGTCGTTCGCACCAAGACAATGCCGCGCCGCATTAAAGCTTGCCGGGCACGGCTCTGCTTTCCCATCAAGCCAGTCGCTAAGCATTGCCGGTACCCTCCTTCGACGGCGCAACACTCTTGGGGTTAGCGCCGCCGGGACACTTTGCAAAGAGTCACGGCGGATTTAAGATTTGTGAAAACAAGGCAATCACCAACCAATGACCAGTTTCCCCACATTCGAAGCCCAGATCGATCCCGATACCCGAAGCGAAATCCAAGAAAAACTTACCCGTATCGAGGCCGACCACGACGTGCGCATCCTGTTCGCCATCGAAAGCGGCAGCCGCGCGTGGGGATTTCCGTCGCCAGACAGCGATTATGATGCACGCTTCGTCTATGCCCACCGCCAAGACTGGTATCTCACACTGGAACCCGGTCGTGACGTGATCGAACTGCCGATCAACGACCTGCTCGACATCAACGGGTGGGACATCCGCAAAGCGCTGAACCTTGCGCTGAAACCCAACCCGGTTCTGCTGGAATGGCTGTCCAGCCCGATCCGTTACCGCTGGTCTGACCCGATCTGTGACGCGCTGATTGAACTGACCGAAAAGATTGCCCACCGCACCGCCTGTCGCTTTCACTACCTCAGCCTTGGCGAAGGCCAGTGGAACCGGCATGTCGGTAACAAGGACGAGGTCAACGTCAAGAAATACTTCTATATTTTACGCCCCGCACTGGCATTGCGCTGGCTTAGAATGCACCCAGAAACCATTCCGCCCATGAACCTACAGGCGTTGATCGCGGGCCTTGATCTGGACGAGACGACCACTGCAAAAATTGCCGCGATGCTGGAACAAAAGTCCCGTTCGCGGGAATTGGGGATGGGTCCGCGGATTGCAGAAGTCGACGCGTTGATCGAGGCTGAATTCGCGCTGGCACATGCAGAAGGGCGGGACACAGACCGCCCCGACCACCGCGCGGCAGCGGACCAGTTGTTCCGTGACATCATCTCGGGGGCACTGCCCCAAGACGCTTAGAACTGAACATGAAACTTTGTGCCACCTGCATCGCCTGTATCTTCCAGACGGATCAGCGCACCATGCGCCAGCAACAGCGTCTGTACGATTGCCAACCCCATGCCCGTGCCACCAGAATCGCGGCGGGTGGTAAAGAACGGCTCGAACACATGACCCGCGTTGCCGGTCGAGATACCCGGACCATTGTCCGCCACCGTCAGCCAAGGACCATCGTCGTTTCGACCGGAATCAAGCGTCAGCACCTTGGCACCGGCTTCTTCCGCATTCTCAGCGATATGGCCCAGCACGACTTCAAGACCTGACCGCGCAAGCGGCAACTCGACATTGGCATTGATGACACGAAGCTCGGTCGTCTTGAGGCGGTCTTTCAGGGACGGCACACAATAGCGCAACTGCGTGCTTCCTCTGTGTTCCGGCATACGCGCCGCCGCGATCTGACGTGCCGCACCCAGCAATTTGACGGCCCGCTTCTCGGCCTCGCCAATGGTGTTGACCAGACGGCGTGCTTCGTCCGGCAAACCCTCTTCGGCCTCCAAAAGCTCGGCGGCCCCGCGAATTGCGGTCAGCGGTGTCTTCAACTCATGCGTGACGTGATCCGTATATCCCCGCACCGCCATCTCGCGCGATTGCAGCACTTCGGCCATGTCCAGAACGGCCTGAGCCAGCTCTCCGATTTCCGGGGTTCCGTAATGATCCAGCCCTTCCGGCGCGTCACCCGCCCGGATGCTTTGCGCGCGCGCCGCCAAAGCCTGCACCGGCGACAGGATCAACCGCCAAAGCAAAAGGCCCAGAACAAGTGTGGCAAGGAAGGACCCCGCCGCCACGATAAAGACCGCGTTTCGCCGACCGGTCAGGGGTGTCAGCATGTCCGCACCAAGGGCCGCATAAACCGGCAGCACAAGGATCGCCATAAGCGAGCCGCCCAGCACAAGCATCAGCGGCGGACGCCATTTCGGCGTTACGAACCGAGACAAGGGCCCATCCGAAGTCCCACACCGTGCAGCGTCTCGATCGCGTCACTGCATCCCGCTTCCGCAAGTTTCGAGCGAAGGTTTCTGAGGTGACTGTCCAGCGTCCGGTCGCTGACCACCATGCCCGGACCCCAGATAGCATCGACCAAAGCCGGTCGGCTGAACACCTGAGTTGGGCGAGACATCAGTTTTTCAAGGATCGTCAATTCAGTAGATGTCAGCGTGACATGCGCATCATCAACCTTGCAGACATGGCTTTCCGGCACCAAAGACAAGCGCCCGATATTCAAGGCACCGCCTGCCGCAACCTCGGGTTTCTCGGCCGCGCCACTGCCAGTGCGTTTCAGAATGGCCCGAACTCGCGCCACCAACTCGCGCGGTGAAAAGGGTTTGGTGACATAATCGTCGCCACCAAGTTCAAGCCCCAGAATACGGTCTACTTCATCATCACGCGCAGTCAGAAAAAGGATCGGCACATCGCTGTCTCGTCGAATCGCCTTGCAAAGTTCAAGCCCATCCATTTCGGGAAGTCCGATATCCAGAACGGCCAAAGCGGGTTTGATTGATCTGGCCTGAACCAGACCTTCGGCGCCATCGCGAGCCATCACGGCCTCGAAGCCAGCGCGCTCCAGCGCCATGCCAAGAACATCGCGGATTTGCGGGTCGTCATCGACAACCAGGATCGTTTGGTTACTCATACGGATGCTCGACTGATTGCGCGGCTTAGGCGAATTGTGTGAGAGATTAAGCGCGAACTTGCCGGGGAGCGAGGGGACAGTACTCCCCGGCATGTTGAAATGCGTGCCTTGTGATTAATAAAGAACATTGGAGTGCAGATAGGCTTGCCGGATTGTGCAGAGACCGTGCAGAGTAAGGCAAAAATGTGACGAATATTGTCTAAGTATTTGATTAAAATATACTATAGCGCAGAAGTTGCTCTACAGAAAATACAAAGATAAGCCGAGGCATGCCAAGATTTGCGCTAAAAATTGAATATGACGGCCAACCCTACTCGGGATGGCAGCGTCAGACGACGGTTTTGTCGGTGCAGGAGGCCATCGAAATCTGCACTTTCGAAGCTTGAACCAAACTGTCCATCCGTCGCCGCCGCCGGGCGGACTGATGCAGGCGTTCATGCTTTGGGTCAGGTCGCCCATGTGGATATGGCCCGCGAATGGGATCCATATCGTCTGTCTGAAGCCATTAACTTCCACCTAAAGCCCCAGCCGGTTGCCATCACCGCATGTGCTATGGTGCCAGAGGACTGGCACGCGCGCTTCTCGGCCATCGAGCGTCAGTATTTATATCGGATCGTCGTCAGACGCGCGCCACTGGTCCACGACGTGGGCCAAGTATGGCGCGTCGTCAAACCGCTGAACATCACCGCCATGGAACAAGCCGCGACCCATCTGATCGGTCAGCACGACTTCACGACATTCAGGTCGACCATGTGTCAGGCCAAAAGCCCAATCAAAACACTGGACGAAATCACCTTTGAGCAGCGCCCCTATTCGGCCGGTATTGAGCTTTGCGCCACCCTGCGCGCGCGCAGTTTCCTGCACAATCAGGTTCGATCCATCATTGGAACGTTAGAACGCGTGGGTTCGGGCGCTTGGCCACCCAACCGCGTGGCTGCGGCTCTGGAAGCAAAGGACCGTGCCGCTTGTGGGCCAGTCGCACCACCAGACGGACTGTATTTGATGGGTGTTTCGTACAAATCAGAGGTTTTTTGACGGCGACCCAAACAAAAAGTCGATTACTCACAATATGATGGAAATTTTCCTCATTTCGGTCCTTGGCATGACACAAAATCTTTGGATAAACTCTTGTCCAAGGGGATGAGTAGTAAATGTCAGAGTTGTTTTTTCCGTCGTTCGATCTGCTGATGGCTAGCTTTCTTACGTGTTTGATGATCCGCGAAATGCTGATCCTGGTCCTGCCAAGTGATTTGGCTGGTCCGGGCGGAAGTTTCATCGACACTGGAGCCGAGTAAGCTTTACTTTTCGGGCACTTGGAACGTCAGATTGGCCCACAGGCTTTCCCAAGCAGGATCGGTGGCTTCGACCACGTCCATTGGGCGCAGGACGACAGCGTCCAGCATATAAGTGTGCCCGGCCTTCACCATGATTGTTGCTGCACCGTCCGCGTCAGTTCTATCCGTCGTAATCGTAACAGTTCCATCTGCTGCTTTCTCGAACACTTCGATCTGAGTGTCTTTCAGCGGCGCACCATCATATGTCGCGCGAACATCAAACCCGTCTGACATGTCGCCGGTATAAGGGTTCTCCATCGCGATAAACTCTACCAACAGTCCAGCCTCGACATCGCTGCCCTCGCCATGCCCCACTGCAATCAGCGATTTGGCATAACGCGAATAAGCTTCGCGCACCTTCTCGCGCGACAGCCCACGCGCATCATGTTCGGCAAGGCCCCACGCAAGGTCCTTGTGTTCAAGAAATCCGACGAACCTTTCCCAAGTATCCCAGACAAGGCGCGAATCCGTCGTGACATGGATCGCCACCATCAAACCTTCGTCCTCTGGAGTCACGTTCAGGGCCGGACGATCGCCCACCCTGCCAGGCACTGCGACAAGCGCGCCGCCCAGCGCATAGTCGAAGCGGCGAAAGTTCGTCGGGATATAGCTATAGGCCGCGCCTTCGAAACTCTGCCCGACGCGGATGTCGGCGACAACCGGGCTACCAGACGTCACTTGAAACTCGACCGGATCGATCCAAAATTCGTGGGCCTTGGCCGAAACCGCAATACATGCCATTGAAACGGCAAGAAGAAGGGTGCGTTGCATGGGTCTGAAAAAACCTCTCATATTTGTAGTAAACCTGCTCTTTGCGGTGTTGGTGTCAAGCCTTGGCATCGTCACACCAGCGCGAGCACATGAGGTCCAGCCCACAGTGATGGACCTGACGATCACTCCAGAACACGTTGAAATAACAGCCGAATGGATGATCGAAGCGGCGGTTGCAGAACTGGACCTAGCCGATCTTGCCGACACAAGCGATGCCGAGAATGATGACGAATACGACCGCCTCCGCGCGCTTCCTCCCGCCGAAATGGAAGAGGCGTTGCGCAATGTTTGGCCCGGAATCGCCGAGAAGATCAGGCTGGAAACCGGTGGGACAAGACTGGACCCCCAACTTCTGGGCGTCGAGATCGCCGAGGTTGGGAACATCGAACTCCCCCGCCTGTCGACCCTGCGCATCAGGGCCGGCTTGCCTGAGGGAGACGCACCAGTCACCATCGGATTGACACCCGATCTTGGGCCTTTGGTTGTGCGGCAGGCAGGTGTCGAGAATGGATATGCAGCCTATCTGACGCCCGGCACCACCTCCGATCCGATCCCGCGCCAAGGGGCCAGCGCGCAAGGCCCCCTTGCCGCGTTTGTCGACTATATCAGCGTGGGCTTCGACCATATCGTGCCGCAAGGTCTGGACCATATCCTTTTTGTCTTGGGCCTGTTCTTCCTTTCGCTGCAAATGCGGCCGCTCTTGATGCAGGTGACGGCATTCACGCTGGCACACACCGTCACGCTGGCACTTGGCGCATTGGATATCATCCGCCTGTCGCCCGAAATCGTCGAACCGTTGATTGCCGCTTCGATCGTTTATGTGGGGATCGAAAACCTGATCTTGCGGCGCATGGCCCCGTGGCGACCTGTCGTTGTCTTCTGCTTTGGCCTGCTTCACGGGCTGGGCTTTGCAGCCGTCCTTCAGGACTTTGGTCTGGGGGCCGACAATTTCGTGCCCAAGCTGATCGGCTTCAACATCGGCGTCGAACTGGGCCAGTTAACGGTAATCGCAACCGCGTGGATCGCTTTGGCCGCCTTCTTCGGCCGCTTCGACTGGTATCACCGCCGCATTGGCGCGCCGGTATCGCTCGCCATCGCAATGATCGCGGCGTTCTGGGTGCTGGAACGGACTGGAACCATCGAGGCCAGCGGACCGTGGAGCTTGTTCTCCGCGCTCACCGAAGGCGGCTTTATGCCCTTCACTGTCATGATTGGAGCAGTCCTGACAGGTGTTGCTTTAACAACAGCGGTAATGGTGCTTGTCGCTGAAGATTGGCTTCGTGACCTCTCTGGTTTTGTCACATCGTTCATCATGTTCCTTGGTGTCATCGCCACTTTCACAACGGGGGCCTGGGCGATGACTGTAGTCATCGCCGTCGCTTGGATCATTTGCCTGAGACTTCAGTCGCTGGGCGAAGCAGAAGCGACAACAGCATGAAAACCGCTTTGGTCACAGGCGCAGCACGCGGCATCGGTCTTGCGACGACGCAGCTGTTTCTGGAAGAAGGCTGGCAGGTGGCAATGATCGACCGCGACCGGCCCGAACTGGACAAAGCCGCAGACGGCCTGCCGCAAACCAGCGCGATCCATGCTGACGTGTCACAACCCGATCAGGTCGACCGGATGATTGCCAAGACGCTGGGAGCCTTCGGCCAGATAGACGCCTTGGTCAACAACGCCGGCGTCGCCGACTTCGGCCCGATCGAAGGGACCACCTTCGAGCGTTGGAAGACCGTGATGGCCACCAATCTGGACGGTCCGTTCCTGTGCACGCAGGCGGCGACAGGCGCGCTGAAGGCCACCCGGGGCGCGGTCGTAAACATCGCCTCGATCTCGGGCCTCAGGGCGTCGACACTTCGGGTGGCTTACGGCACCTCGAAAGCGGCTGTCATTCAGCTCACCCTGCAGCAAGCCGCCGAACTTGGCGAATATGGCATCCGTGTCAACGCGGTGGCCCCCGGCCCTGTGCGCACAAAGCTTGCCATGGCGGTCCACAGTCAGGACATCATTGATGCCTATCACGACGCAGTTCCCCTGAACCGCTATGGGTCGGAACGCGAGATTGCTGAGGCAATTGTTTTCCTCTGTTCGGATCGGGCGTCTTACATCACCGGGCAATGTCTGGCGGCGGATGGCGGGTTCGAAGCCACGGGAATCGGCCTTCCCGCACTGCGAAAAAGCTAGACGATTCTATGGGCGGTTTCGTTAACGAAGATTAATCACGACCTTTGGTCAGAAAATTCTGACGCGATTACTAAACTGTACCCGCCGCATCCCCTGCACAGCCGAATAGTTTTTTTCAGTGAAAAAGCTGATACAACAGCGTTAGTGGTAAGGGGGAACGGGCAGTTGTCAGCAGGATCAGAACGGCGTGTCGTCGACGCAAAAGGACGCACCGTCGGAAATATTTACGCGCGTCTGGAAGAAGCAAGAAAGAAGCGTGCCAAAGTTCTGGCAATTCCAAAGACAGCGAACGACACGACACCCGCACCAAAAAATAAGACTTCCGCAGCACCAAAGGCGCCGTTGGCCAAGGCCAAGGCTGGCCAATCCAAGGTTCCGGGAAAAGACCTACTGCCACCCATAAAGCCGCCCTTGATTGAACCCGTGCCGCAGCCTGAACGCGCCAAACGACGTCCAATCTGGCAGCTTGCATTGCTTGGCGCAGGCATTGTGGGCCTGCTGGCTTATACCTTTGCACCATCAGGTTCTCCGACAGTGGCTTCTGATATCCCAGTTGGGCTGTCGCCTGCTCCATCATCGGTAAATACTTCAGTGCCACCTGTCGTGTGGCGCGACGCAGAACCTCGACGCCAACAGACAACTCCCATCGCTGCTGATCTTGTGACGTCCGAACAGCCAATCACAGACCCCATAGGGGACGAGCCGCGTGTCGAAGGTTTTCGGTTGATCACACTTCTTCCGCCCGCAGCCGCCCAAGCGCTAAACCCACGCCCTGTTGTCGATCCGGCGTCGTTCCGCACCATCCAGCCCGAGGCTTTGCTGGAACAACCAACACCGGATACAATCGCAACCTTCGCGCCCGATGCACCGCCTGATCTGCGCATATCGCTGAACGTACCAAGCCAGACCTCCGTTTGTTCTGGCCACATTGCGCAGCAACGCCGAGAAACTGGGTGTGAACGTAGGCACCCCGCGCATTGTCAATTTTCCGGTGAAGTCGACACATGTCCGCTATTTTCATGCTACGGATAAGGATGGAGCGAATGATCTTGCCTCCGCCATCGGTGCACGCGCCAAAGATTTCACATACTTCAAACCGCAGCCTCCCAAAGGCTACGTCGAACTATGGGTTGCTGGCCGTGCGAAACCTGCAGAAACCGGCAAGAATTCCGGGTTTGGGCGCGATATTCGGCAATTGGGTTCAGACATTCGCAACGCTTTGCGGTCGATCTCGCGCTAGACCCACTTGGCCAGCGGCGGCAGGCTCATCAACACGGCATTGGCGTCATGCCCGGTTTCCAACCCGAACTTGGTGCCGCGATCATAGACAAGGTTGTATTCGGCATAAAGCCCGCGATGAACAAGCTGAGTATCCTTGTCTGCATCGCGTCCAGCTTATGTTCCGCCGCCGCTCGACCAACGGCAGATAGGCCTGCAGGAACGCCCGCCCCACGTCTTGGGTGAAGGCAAAGTCCGCCTCCCAATCGCCGGTATTGCGGTCGTCATAAAAGATGCCCCCAACACCGCGCGCACGACTGCGATGCGGGACATAGAAATACTCATCCGCCCAGGCTTTGTACTCGGGATAAATCGTCTCGCCATGCGGATCGCAATGCGCCTTCAGAACGTCATGGAAATCCGCCGTGTCCTCGTCGTATTCGATGCAGGGGTTCAGATCCGAACCGCCGCCAAACCACCAGGCATGCGGGGTCCAGAACATCCGCGTGTTCATATGCACCGCCGGCACATGCGGGTTCTGCATATGCGCCACAAGGCTGATCCCACTGGCCCAAAACCGCGGATCATCTGCCATGCCCGGAATGCCCTTGCGCGCCGCCATCGCCGCCTGCGCGCGCGGCGCCAAGTTCGCCGTAGACCGCTCGAGACATTGACGCCGACCTTCTCGAACACCCGACCGCCACGCATCACGCTCATCAGGCCACCGCCCGCGTCTGACCCATCGTCAGACGCACGCGTCGTCTCGCTCACCTCAAACCGACCCGCAGGCAAATCGGCGAAGGGCCCTTCGGTTTGGCGTATCTTCCAATGCCTCGAACGCAGCCACGATGTCGTCTCTTAAGCTACGGAACCATGCGCTGGCCTTGGCTTTTTCGTCTTTAAACTGTTCGGTCATCTATCTTCACCCTCTGAAATGCCAACCTGACAAATTCCACCCAACGAGGAAATATCCCTCGCGCGGATTCAACTGCGACCAAAAGTTCCGTAATTGTATCGTGAAAACGACGACTGGCCGCTCGCGTAAATCCCGCAAAGACGTCAACGTTAACGTACCTCGTTTCTTCCCGGAGGAAAGTATACTCAGGCTGACCCGCCGCTTATTCTGGGGCGGGCAGCCTGTTTTTTTGAGAACACCCGGGTCCCACAATCGCTCTGCCCATTCATCGGCCAAAAAGTATGCCGGGGAGCGCGAGGGGCAGGCCCCTCGCTTGCCGCGACGACAAAGTCGGCGCAACCCTTGGGCTATGCCCGCTTGTCCCGACCCGACCCCTTGCTTATAAGCCCGTTTCATGAACCGCATCCGCGTCATCATACGAATTACAGGCCCGGCGCTCTGATCCATGAGCCGCCGGGTTTCAGGCGTTGAGTTTCTCCGCCGCCCCTCCCTGACAATTCGACTATCCTAAGGACACGAACCCATGTGTGCCGACACTCCTGACTACAAAGACACGCTGAACCTGCCTGAAACCGATTTCCCGATGCGCGCGGGCCTGCCCAACCGCGAACCCGGCTGGCTGGACCGCTGGGAGAAGATCGGCATTTACGACCGCCTGCGCGACCGCGGAAGGGCGCGCAAGCCCTTCACGCTGCACGATGGCCCTCCTTATGCAAACGGTCATCTGCATATCGGGCACGCGCTGAACAAAATCCTGAAGGACATGGTCGTGCGCAGCCAGCAGATGATGGGCCGCGACGCGCGCTATATCCCCGGATGGGATTGCCACGGTCTGCCCATCGAATGGAAGATCGAGGAACAATACCGCAAGAAGGGCCGCGACAAGGACGCCGTCGATGTCGTCGAGTTCCGTCAGGAATGCCGCAGCTTTGCCGAAGGCTGGATCGACATCCAGCGCGACGAATTCAAACGTCTGGGCGTCACCGGCAACTGGGATCGAGCCGTATCTCACGATGGATTTCCACGCCGAACGCGTGATCGCCGAGGAATTCCAGAAGTTCCTGATGAACGGCACGTTGTACCAAGGCTCCAAGCCCGTGATGTGGTCGCCCGTCGAGCAAACCGCGCTGGCCGAGGCCGAGGTCGAGTACCACGACAAGGAAAGCTTCACGGTTTGGGTGAAGTTCAAGGTGGCCGCGACCATTGGCGACACCGGGCTGGACGGCGCATATGTCGTGATCTGGACCACCACGCCCTGGACGATGCCGTCGAACAAGGCAGTCGTTTACGGCGAAGGGCATTTCCTACGGGCTTTATGAGGTCACAGGGCGGCCCGAGGAATGCTGGGTCAAGATCGGCGACCGCTACCTCTTGGCCGACAAGCTGGCGGCTGATGTCCTTGCACGCGCGCGTCTAGACGAGAGGCATGTATCGGCGGTTGGGTGACGTGACCGAGCAACAACTCTCGGATGTGCTGCTCGTTGTCCATCCGCTGGCCGGGGCCGAAGGCGTCAAACGGCGAATGGGACGACCTGCGCGATTTCCGCGCCGCTGACTTTGTCACCGACGAAGAAGGCACCGGCTTCGTTCACTGCGCCCCGTCGCACGGGATGGAGGAATACGAGCTTTACCGCGATCTTGGCATGCTTGATCAGGTCATCACCTATAACGTTATGGATGATGGCGGTTTCCGCGAAGACCTGCCCTTCTTTGGCGGCAAATACATCCTGTCGCGCAAGGGTGGCGAAGGCGATGCCAACAAGGCCGTCATCGACAAGCTGGCCGAGGTTGGCGGGTTGCTCGCCCGCGGCAAGATCAAGCACAGCTATCCGCACAGCTGGCGCTCAAAAGCGCCGGTCATCTACCGAAACACACCGCAATGGTTCGCCGCCATCGACAAGGCGGTCGGCGACGGTCAGGACCAGTTCGGTACCACGATCCGCGAACGCGCCTTGACCGAAATCGACAACGTCAAATGGACCCCGCAAACTGGACGAAACCGACTTTATTCGATGATGGAGGCGCGGCCCGACTGGGTTCTGTCGCGTCAACGCGCATGGGGCGTGCCCCTGACCTGCTTCGTCAAGAAGGGCACCCTTCCAACCGATTCCGACTTTTTGCTGCGAAACGAGTCCGTAAACGCCCGGATTCTTGAAGCTTTCGAACAAGAAGGCGCTGATGCCTGGTACAAACCCGGCGCGAAGGAACGCTTCCTTGGCAATGACGTGCCTGCGGACGACTATGATCAGGTCTTTGACATTCTCGACGTCTGGTTTGACTCAGGTTCCACCCACGCCTTCGTTCTGCGCGACCGCGCGGACGGCAGCGAAGACGGCATCGCTGACCTTTATCTGGAAGGCACCGACCAGCACCGCGGCTGGTTCCACTCGTCGCTTTTGCAGTCCTGCGGCACCAATGGCCGCGCGCCCTATCGCGGCGTGCTGACCCACGGATTCACGCTGGACGAAAAGGGCATCAAGATGTCCAAGTCGCTGGGCAACACCATCGTGCCCGACGAGGTCGTCAAGCAATACGGCGCGGATATCTTGCGCCTTTGGGTGGCACAGACCGACTATACCGCCGACCAGCGGATCGGGCCTGAAATCCTGAAAGGCGTCGCCGACAGCTATCGCCGTTTGCGCAACACCATGCGGTTCATCCTTGGCAGCCTCGACGGGTTTTCCGAGGCCGAACGCGTCGATCCGGCGGATATGCCTGAATTGGAACGTTGGGTGCTGCACCGGTTGGCCGAACTGGATCACAAGGTGCGGGCTGGATATGACGCCTATGATTTCCAAGGCGTTTTCCGGGCTGTTTTCGAATTCGCCACAGTCGATCTGTCGGCCTTCTATTTCGACATCCGCAAAGATGCGCTGTACTGCGACGGCCCGTCGAACCGCCGAAACGCCGCGCGAACGGTACTGGATATTCTGTTTCACCGGCTGACCGCATGGCTGGCCCCGATATTGGTCTTCACGATGGAAGAGGTCTGGCTGTCGCGGATGGACGGCGACGAACAGTCGATCCACCTTGAAGACATGCCCGAAACGCCGAAAGACTGGCTGGACGAACCGCTCGCCCAGAAGTGGGAGGCCATCCGCCGCACCCGCCGCGTTGTCACCGCAGCACTTGAAGTCCAGAGACAAGACAAGATCATTGGTGCCTCGCTTGAAGCCGCCCCCGTGGTACATATCGAGGACCCAGACGTCTTGGCGACACTGAAAACAGTACCCTTCGACGACATGTGCATCACCAGCGCCATCTCGCTAACCGCGGATCCAGCCCCGCCCGAGGCTTTCCGCCTGCCCGAAACCCCCGGCGTCGGCGTGGTGTTCGAGAAAGCCGACGGCGAAAAATGCCTACGCTGCTGGAAGATTTTGCCGGACGTGGGAAGCCATGCACACACAGGCACCTGCCAGCGTTGCAGCGACGCCCTCGGCTAGAGAGTTTCGGCAAAGCACCGCATCTGTGCTAATCTGGTTTGGTGCGGAGGGTGGCCGCGCCAGATCAGAGATTCGGCGCTGCGCATTGTGCGCCCATCTTTTCCATGCATACGGAAGGTAGGGATGACATGCCTTATTACCTCTTCAAGGGCAGCTACACGACGGATTCCATCAACGCGATGGTTACGAACCCGCATGACCGCGAGGCCGCAGTTCGACCTTTGATGGAAGCGCTTGGTGCCAAGCTGCACCACTTGTTTTTCTGCTTCGGCAAAGATGATGTGATTGCCCTGATCGAAGCGCCGGACGACGAAACCATGGCGGCGGCTGCCCTTGTGGTTGGTGCCTCGGGTTCGATGAGCAGCGGCGAGACAATCAAGCTGATGTCCGCATCTGAAGCAATGGCAGCCATGGGTAAGGCCGGTACGGCGATCTCCAGTTACAAGCCGGCAAGTTAAAGGCCAGCGCCGCGGCAATCACCACGTCGCGGCGCTTTGTGAAGGTACGCAAAGGCGCGTAATCGCATGAACCGGGTTGCGGATGGAGCTTCGCATGGGCAGGCTTGGTGACATGCCTGCTCTCACCGCCCAAAGTCCGCTTGGCCCCATTACGCTTGTCGAGGATGACGGGGCCATCGTTGCACTTGATTGGGGCGGGGAAGCCGAGGATCACACTCCACTTCTTGACGATGCACAGCGCCAGCTGGAGCAGTACTTCGCCGGGACGCGCACCGTCTTCGATGTACCGCTTGCACCCAAAGTATCACCAACTCTATGGCGATTTCTGGATGCTCTTCTGGAAATTCCCTATGGTGAAACAAAAACATACGGAACCATTGCCAAGGAAACTGGCCTCTCCGCTCAATCCGCGGGCCAAGCCTGCGGAGCCAACCCCATCGCGATCCTCATTCCCTGTCACCGGGTGATCGGCGCGGACACACTGGGTGGGTTCTCGGCCAAAGGCGGGATCGAGACGAAGGTCGCGCTGTTGAAGCTTGAAGGAGCTGCCAGCCTCTTGATCTGACAAGAAAGTCGTTTTTTGCGGCAAACCGTCGATCTATTCATCGACGGCCCGCGTCGATTGCGGCATGACAAGCACGAAACCAGCCGGAGTGCCACCATGTCTGCTCAGATCATCGACGGAAAAGCCTTTGCCGCCACCGTCCGCGCCAAGGTCGCCACGCATGTCACGCGCCTGAGGGAAGTGCACGGCGTGACACCCGGCCTTGCTGTCGTTCTGGTTGGCGAAGACCCGGCGAGCCAAGTCTATGTTCGCGCCAAGGGCAAGGCGACGGTCGAATGCGGCATGCACTCGGTCGAGCATAAGCTGGCCCCCGATACGGCCGAGGCGGACCTGTTGCGCCTGATCGACGATCTGAACAAGGATATCGCCATTCACGGCATCCTCGTCCAACTTCCCTTGCCCAACCATCTGAACGAAGACCTTGTGATCAACGCCATTGATCCGGCGAAAGATGTCGACGGCTTTCATATCTCGAACGTGGGCCTTCTGGGCACGGGTCAGAAATCAATGGTGCCCTGCACGCCGCTTGGCTGTCTGATGATGCTGCGAGACCACCACGGCTCGCTGTCCGGGCTGGATGCCGTCGTCATCGGGCGCTCGAACATCGTCGGCAAGCCGATGGCGCAGCTGCTGCTGGGCGACAGTTGCACCGTCACGATTGCGCATTCCCGAACCAAGGACCTGCCCGATGTTGTCCGACGCGCCGACATCGTCGTGGCCGCCGTCGGTCGGCCCGAAATGGTGCCAGGCGACTGGATCAAGCCGGGTGCGACGGTCATCGACGTGGGCATCAACCGGATCGACGCGCCGGAAAAGGGCGAAGGCAAGACTCGGCTGGTCGGCGACGCTGACTTCGCCAGCTGTTCAGAAGTCGCCGGCGCCATCACCCCGGTGCCGGGCGGCGTCGGCCCGATGACCATCGCCTGCCTTCTGGCCAACACGGTCACCGCCTGTTGTCGCGCAAATGGCTTTGCCGAGCCCGAGGGTTTGACTGCCTAGCGCTCTGCGCGCATCCAATCGTCCAACGCCGCGATCTGATCCTTCGTCAGACGCAGACCCAGCTTGTTGCGCCGCCAGACCACATCTTCAGCAGTACGCGCGTATTCTTTTGACATCAGCCACTTAACTTCGACTTCAGTCAGTGTCGCGCCAAAATCCTGCCCCAGATCTTCAGCCGACGCAGCATCGCCCAAAACAGACGCCGCCTCGGTCCCGTAAGCACGGACGAGCCGCCGGGCCCAGAAATCAGTCAGGAACGGGAACCGCAGGTTCAGATCGGCAACCAGATTGTCAAAACCATCCACCGGGAAGTCTCCACCCGGCAATGGCACGCCCGCCGTCCAAGCACCCTTTGTCGTCGGAAGATAAGGCGCGATCTTCTCCAAAGCACTTTCCGCCAGCCGCCGATAGGTCGTGATCTTACCACCAAAGACATTCAGCATCGGCGCACCCGCCGAAGTATCCACCTTCAGCGTGTAATCCCGCGTCGCCGCAGTCGCACTGCTGGCCACATCATCATACAGCGGACGCACACCGGAATAGGTCCAGACCACATCGTCTTCGCTGATGTCCTGCGTGAAGTACTGGTTGGCAAAATTGATGAGGTACTGCTTTTCTTCTGGGGTGCAGAAGGGCTTGGTCGCTGGATCGTCGTGCTCGGCATCCGTGGTGCCGATCAGGGTGAAATCCGTCTCATAGGGAATAGCAAATATGATCCGCCCATCAGTGCCCTGAAAGAAATAGCATTTGTCGTGGTCGTAAAGCTTCTTCGTCACAATGTGGCTGCCACGAATAAGGCGCACGCCTTCCTTGGAATTCAGACGGACCTTGCTTTGGATGATATCGCCAACCCACGGCCCCCCGGCGTTTACCAGCATGCGAGCCAAATGGGTTTGAACCGCGCCGCTGTCGATGTCTTTCGTCTCGACCCGCCAAAGGTCACCCTCGCAGGCTGCACTTGTCACCTGCGTGCGGGTCAGGATCGACGCACCCCGCGCCTCGGCGTCACGCGCATTAAGCACCACCAAACGCGCGTCTTCGATCCAGCAGTCGGAATACTCATAGGCCTTCTGGAATTTTGCATCGATGGGGCGGCCTTCTTCCGACCCGCTAAGACTAAGCGTCTTCGTCCCGGGCAGGATTTTCCGACCGCCAAGATTATCGTACAGGAAAAGCCCCAGACGGATCAGCCAGGCAGGTCGTCGCCCCTTCATCCACGGCATCACAAAGCTTAGAACACGGGACGTGGGTGTGTCGTTTTCGAACCGCATATCCTTATGATAAGGCAGCACAAATCGCATCGGCCAGCTGATATGCGGCATGGCGCGCAGAAGTGTCTCGCGTTCGATCAGGGCCTCGCGGACCAGACGGAATTCGAAGTATTCCAGATAGCGCAGCCCACCATGGAACAACTTGGTCGAGGCTGAAGACGTGGCCGAGGCCAAATCGTTCATCTCGGCCAATGTCACAGAAAGACCCCGCCCGGATGCATCACGCGCGATTCCACAGCCGTTTATGCCACCACCAATGACAAAAAGATCGACGATCTTCGGGTCGGTAACGGGCTGATCCTGCATCATCATCTCCTGCGCTTCGGGCACGGGATGCTCATGCCAGAAATCCTTTGTGGCGACCACGGGTGTCGTTGCAAAACTTAGGCTGGCTCAAACAAGCAACCGCACCCAGCCGCCGGTCGCCAAGCCTTCGCGGTTTCGGCCAAATGCCAGCAAAGTGCAAGGTTGCTGCTAAGGACGGGACGGCCAAGCTCAGCCTCAAGACTTGGGACAATGTCCAAAGTTCTGAGGTTGGTGCAGGACAGGAACACAGCCTCTACCCCTTCCAAACGCGCAACTTCCCGCGCCGCGTTGACGGTAGACTTGGGATCGATGCGGGCAACGTTCGCCTCTTTTTCTTCGCCAAAGGCGACTGCGGCTGGAACGGCAATCCCGGCCTCTTCAAAGGCACGTTGAACCGGCGTGGCCACAGCTTCGATATAGGGCGAGACAAGCCCGATGGACCGGATGTTCAACTTGCGAAACGCGGTGATCGCGGCAGTCAGCGGATCGGTCACAACCGGAGTTTTGCACCCGCTTTGAACCAGTTCAGCCACACGCTTGGCACCGATCAGGGTGGTGCCCGACGTACAGGCGT
Organism: uncultured Alphaproteobacteria bacterium; assembly: GCA_963841595.1. Classification (GTDB taxonomy): domain Bacteria; phylum Pseudomonadota; class Alphaproteobacteria; order Rhodobacterales; family Rhodobacteraceae; genus CAWJDD01. The sequence continues at coordinate 355,157 of CAWJDD010000006.1, forward strand.
ACCCTACGGCATCGAAGGCCGCAGCCTGCGGCAAAAGACCAGCAGCGGCGGGCAACTGAGCCTTCATGGTCGCGATCGTGTCAGGGTTCAGGTCTTCGCCCGAAGGGATACGGCTGACATAGATGGCAAGGTCCGGGTCGGGCAAACAACGGCGCACATCCCGCTCAAGCGTTTCGTCAACCTGAAGGACGATCAGACCCAGGGTAGCGGACGCTCCGGTGCTGGCTTCGATCTTGTAAGGGGTCACAGGCGTATCTCCGGCAGTGCTGGCGGCGCACGGCGCGACAGAAGTTCAGGTCCATCAGACCGCAGAACGACGTTCTCTTCGTGCACCAGAATGCGACCCGGTGCGATCTCGACCGAAGGTTCCAGCGTCAACACCATGTTTTCGCGCAGTTCGGTCTGATCCTTTGCGGTGAACGAGGGCCATTCGGTCAGGGTGATACCCAGCCCGTGCCCCAAACGCCCGCCACCCGGCTCCGCGCCTTCTGACCGCAAAGCATCACTGAGCAACCGGTGCACGTCGCAGGAAGTCATCCCCGGTCGCAGAGTATCAAGTGCCACATCTGTCGCCGCAAAAAGTGCGGCATGCGCGCGACGAACATCGTCGGCAGGCGGGCCAATTGCAAAATTGCGGTCAAAATCGCAGAAATACCCGTCACGGACAGCACCAGTGTCCAGCATCAGAATGTCGCCTGTCACCAAAGGAGCGTCCGTGGCCGGAGCAATGACATCACGATACCCGCCCTGCCCGGCCCCGCCTGCGATATAGCTGACCCAATCCGCGCCTTCGTTCAGCAAAGCCACCTGAAAGCCCCGGAAAACGGCATCGAGCGACGGGTTCTTCGCCGCAATACTTGGCACCTGTTCAAACGCGGCATCCGCGACTTGACAGATGGCGCGTATCTTCTCGATTTCCGCCTCTGACTTGATCTCGCGCACGCGCTGGATTATCCCTGTCGCATCCGCGAAGGTCACCGGCGCGATCCGGCGCGCGACCGCGGCATAGTCGGCAAGCGGCATGCGCAGGCTGGTTTCTAACCCCATCGGGACGCCAATGCGCCCGGTTGGTCCCGCGATCTCGGCCAAGGTGTCTGACAGCAAAGTGACCCCGTCGTCGTCAGGATCTGGCGCGTCCCAAGTGCGAATGTCCGTCAGCCACGTCCGCGCCATCAGATCTTGCCCGATGGCCGGGATCACCGCGACCGGACGACCCGAAGCTGGTACGATAATGAACCAAGGCCGCGCCGGGCTTTCCCAGAAACGCGTCAGAAAGCCGGTGACATAGAACACATCCGCCGGAGACGTCAGCAAAAGTGCCGAGCAATCCTGCTGCTCCATTTTATGTTGAAGCGCCATGACACGCCGCTGAAACTCCACCGCCGGAAAGATCATCGAAGGCTCAGCCATCTTCAGGCCCCTCGCTCATCACCGCCAGCACGCGCGACATGGGCCCGACCCCCTCGATACCAGCGATCAACGCGGCAAGTCCCGCACCGCCCGACGTTGTCGTCGCCAGACCAAAATCGCCAAGCACTTCGATGCCATGCGCAGCCTCCGCTTCGCTGATCGTCAGGAAACCGTCGGCATCCTTCGACAGCGATGCTAGCGCCACCAGCGAGGGCGTTTTGCAGTCGAGGCGGCCCATCGACGAGACAGGTCCATCAGCGGTCACCATCTCGCCTGCCTGAATGCTGTGATGCAGGGCGGGCGCCACTTCAGGTTCAACCACCAGAATAACCGGCGCGTCACCCCAAACAGCGCGGAAATGCGCGGCCAAAGCCGCGGCCATCCCGCCCACACCAGCCTGAAGCAGAATATGTGTTGGAACTTCGGGCACCTGCGAAACCGCCTCGGCGGCCAGTTGAAGATAGCCCTCCATGACGCGTAGCGGGATATCCATGTACCCTTCCCAAGTGCTGTCCGACAAAAGAACCCAGCCGTTTTCCTTGGCTGCAGCCTCAGCCGCTTCCATGCTTTGCTCATAGATGGCGCCCGCACGCACCACTTCGGCCCCCTTACCACGCAGCCTTTCGGCAAAAGCCTCGGGCACCGTCTCGGCCAGATAGATGACAGCTTTCGCCCCGAATACTGCCGCGCCCGCCGCAACAGAAAGCCCGTGATTTCCGGCACTTGCCGCCACATAGGTGCGCCCGTTCAAGGCCGTGTGCCAATCACCACCTGCGTCTTCAGCGTCCTTCGCAATCGCAAAAGCGGCACCCAACGCCTTGAAGCTGCCCAGCCCCATGCGGCCACTTTCGTCTTTGATGTACAACGCCCCGACCCCACATTGCTCTGCCAAATCGGCGGGTGCCCTCAGCGGTGTTTCGGCATGTTTCGGGCAAAGCTTCAAAAGCGCAGTCACCGGTTTGGCGTCGGTCTTGGGCAAAGGGACCTTCGGCAAAAGCCCTTGTCCGCGATGGGTATTCTTGGTGGGGTGCAGCACGGCAGCGCTCCTTGTCTGACTGGCGTCACGAAAGGGCAAACCGGGGCGCAATGCAACGAGATTTCCATCCGGCGGCGCACGACCTAAGATCGCGCCCAAACGGAGGTCGCGATGACAACGGGTTTCTTTATGGACGAACGGTGCTTTTGGCACTCGGGCGGCAACTATGCCTTCATGGTACCTGTGGGCGGCTTGGTTCAGCCATCGGGCGGATTGCCCGAAAACCCCGAAACCAAGCGACGGCTTAGAAACCTTGCCGAAGTGACCGGGCTTCTGGCCGAGCTTCAGGTCTCAGGCGCACCACATGTCACAGACGAAGACCTGTTACGCGTACATCCAAAAGCGTTTCTCGACACATTCCGCGAAACCGCCGCGCAAGGCGGTGGCGAGCTTGGCATGCGGGCCCCCTTCGGGCCAGACGGGTACGAGATTGCGACAGTGTCAGCAGGCTTGGCAAAGGCCGCGCTAATGTCAGTCTTGGATGGGCAGGTGACCAACAGTTATGCCCTGTCGCGCCCACCCGGCCATCATTGCTTGCCAGACTGGCAGAACGGTTTTTGCCTGTTGGCCAATATTGCAATCGCGGTTGAAGCTGCCATAGCCGCGAAAATGGCAAGCCGGATCGCCGTCCTAGATTGGGACGTGCATCACGGCAACGGAACCGAAGCAATCTTCTATGACCGGTCCGACGTGCTGGCGGTCTCGATCCATCAGGAACGAAACTATCCAATGGACAAAGGCGACTTTGCCGACCGGGGAAGCGACGCAGGCGCAGGATTCAACCTGAACATCCCCCTGCCCCCCGGCACCGGCCATGTGGGATACATGATGGCGCTGGAAAGACTGGCACTTCCGGCAATCCGCGCTTTTGAACCCGACGCCATCGTGGTTGCTTGCGGCTTTGATGCAGCGGCTTTTGATCCTTTGGGCCGGATGCTGGCCACAACCGAGACGTTCCGCGAAATGACACGCGCCACAATGACCTTGGCCGATGAAGTCTGCGGCGGTCGTCTGACAATGGTGCACGAGGGCGGGTATTCCGAGGTCCACGTCCCGTTCTGCGCCCACGCTGTTCTGGAAGAAATGTCAGGCAGCGCCATCCGCGCCGATGACCCTTTTGCCGCTACGCTTGCCTTGCGCCAGCCTGCACCACGTTTCGACGCCTATCTTGAAACGCTGATCACCGAGATGGCAGAGGCCCTTTGAAGGCACCCAGCCATCTTCACAATTGCAGCAGAAGTGCCTAGGTCAGCGTCAACGAAGGAGTGCCCTTAATGCCCGATCCGAACCCAGAAGCGCTGCGTTTCCTTGCAACAAGACGGTCGCGCCCCGGCAAAACGCTCAGCACACCGGCGCCGGACAAGGACACATTGCGGGAACTTCTGACCATCGCTGCGCGCACGCCGGATCACGGCAAGTTAGAGCCGTGGCGGTTCCTTGTTCTGCAAGCCCCAGCAATGCAACGTCTGGCCGAAACACTGCCCGCAAAAGGCGTAGATCTGGGCATCGACCCCGAAAAGATCGAAAAAGCCACGCTGGAATACCGAAACGCTCCGCTTGCCGTTGCCGTTGTGGCCAGCGCCAAGCCATCGGAAAAAATCCCCGAGCTTGAACAAACTCTCTCGGCAGGTGCTGTCTGCATGCAGTTGCTGAATGCTGCCCTTGCTGCGGGCTGGGGTGCCAACTGGCTTTCGGGCTGGGCCAGTCACGACCGCGATTGGCGGGAACGCAACCTTGGCCTGATGCCGCACGAATGGATTGCCGGAATTATCCACATTGGCACCGAAACCATTCAGCCGCCAGAACGCCCGCGACCCAGCCTTGATGCAATCACCGAATGGATCGACGCGTGATCCCGGCCTCGTTCTTTGCAGCCATCGCCCAGATAAGCGACCCGCGTTTCCGGTGGGTTTTCCTGCAAGGCGTTGGGCTGACAATCCTTTTGCTTTTCGGCCTTTACGCCTTCGCATTCTGGGGCATTGCATGGCTTGTGCCAGACGCGATCACCTTGCCTTGGATTGGCGAGATTGGCCTAAGCGACAGACTTCTATCCTGGGGGTCGCTTCTTGTCATGATGGTGCTCTCGATCTTTCTGATGGTGCCCGTGGCCTCGGCTTTTACAGGCATCTTCCTTGACGACGTCGCCGATGCGGTCGAGGCCCAGCACTATGCGCACCTTCCCCCCGCCCCGAATGTCGGACTGGGCGACAACCTACGGGAATCGCTAAGCTTTCTTGGCGTCATTGTGGTTACCAACACCCTTGCGCTGGTTCTGTACTTCACACCGCTGGCGCCATTCATTTTCTATGGTTTGAACGGTTTCCTGCTGGGTCGGGAATATTACCGTATGATCGCCGTGCGCAGGATGGGGCGGCAAGAAGCAAGTGCTTCGTTCAGACGAAATCTGCTGACAATCTGGGCAGCGGGCGCATTGATGGCCGTGCCTCTGACCATTCCGCTTCTGAACCTAGTCATCCCGATCCTGGGTGCCGCGACCTTCACCCATCTTTTCCATCGGCTGGAAAAGACCTGACCCTACTCGCTTTCGACACTGCCCATACGGTTGAAGAAGTCGAGATCGCGCACACTGATCCCACCCCACAGGATCACAGCGGTAAGCACGACCCATATCGGCACAGCCCAAAATGTGGTCATGCGAAACTTGCGCTTCATCGAGAAATTGGAAGACGGCGAACCGGCATGGGTACCTTCAACCCTTTCGCCAATATCGCCCTGTGTTTCAAGACGGATCGGCAGGACAACGAATAAAACCAAGAACCAGATCACAGCGAAAAGCACGATTGCCGAAACGATGCTCATCAGACTTCCTCCAGCTCGATCAAAGTGCCGGTAAAATCCTTCGGGTGCAGAAACAGCACCGGCTTGCCATGCGCGCCGATTTTCGGCGCGCCATTGCCAAGTACCCGCGCACCGGAAGCGGTCAACTTGGCGGTAGCCGCCCGAATATCTTCAACTTCATAGCAAAGGTGATGAATGCCGCCCGATGGGTTTTTCTCAAGAAAACCGGCAATCGGCGAGCCCTCCCCCAGCGGATAAAGCAGCTCGATCTTGGTATTGGGCAACTCAATGAATATCACCGTCACACCATGATCGGGCTCGTCCTGAGGTGCACCCACTTTGGCACCAAGCGTGTCGCGATATTGCGCCGCAGCTGCCTCTAGATCAGGCACCGCAATCGCCACGTGGTTCAGCCGTCCTATCATGCATCTACCCCTGCATTATCGCCCGACCCACCTTATGCGCCGACGCCAGATTTTGAACAAGGGACACGCCGACGCAGTTTCGGTTAACCGCGCATTAGCCATTCTCTACGCAAGGTGCCCTAAGTTTCGTTGCAGGAGAACAGAGATGCCCGAGACACTTGAAGACCTCATCATGTTGCAGCCGCCTACGGCCGAGCGACCACTTTTGGGGACGATTGTTCTGGTTGTCGAAGACAGCCGCCATGCCTGCGAAGGGCTTCGGCTGATCTGTCAGCGGTCCGGCGCACGTATCCGCCGTGCAGAAAGCCTTGCTTCGGCAGAACGCCACTTACGCACTTACCGCCCCCGCATAGCCGTTGTGGATCTGGGCTTGCCCGACGGATCGGGGCTTGAACTGATCGATCAACTGGCGCGGGCAGACCCCCGGATTGACGGCATCATTGCCACATCTGGTGACGAAACCTTACACGAAGCGGCGATGAAGGCAGGTGCCGATGCGTTCCTTCCTAAGCCGCTAAGCTCGGTTTCGCATTTTCAGCAGGTCGTGCTGGACCTGATGCCCACCGATCTTCGCCCCTCGTTGGTTGCACGACCGAGTTTCGACAAGATCGAACCCGATCCGATTGCGCTTCGCGATGATCTAAGCCTTGTCGTTGATCTGTTTCGTACCGATCCAAACGTTGAAACACTGGACTATGTGGCCGGGTTCATCGCGGGTTTGGCCAAAAACGCAAGCGACGCCAAACTTGGCGATATCGGCGAGGCCTTGCGTCAATGCCGCTCTGACCCATCTCAAACAGCATCCCTTTCCAAGATTGTCGAACAGATCGAAAAACGGGCTGCAGATCTGGAAATGGTCTAGCTTCAGACGGTTGCCAAGGTCAGAATGTTCACATATTGTTCCTCTGGCATTCCAGAGGCAGACCGATCATCATGTTGGATATGGGCCAAAGCGCAGCACAAGACCTTGCCGGATTTCTCGGAAAAGACCGGTTCGGCACTGTGTTGGCCGACCCGCCATGGCGGTTTGTTAACAGAACCGGCAAAATCGCACCCGAACACAAGCGTCTCGCACGATATCCCACGATGGAACTGGACGAAATTTGCGCCCTTCCCGTCGCAGATCATCTTGAAGACCGGGCGCATTGCTATCTTTGGGTACCCAATGCGCTGTTGCCCGAAGGACTTCAGGTTCTGAAGTCTTGGGGATTCGACTACAAATCGAACATCGTCTGGCACAAGATTCGCAAAGACGGCGGATCAGACGGGCGCGGCGTGGGCTTCTATTTCCGCAACGTGACCGAAATTATCCTGTTTGGAACACGCGGCAAGAACGTCCGCACCGAAGCTCCGGGGCGGCGACAAGTGAACATGATCCAAAGCCGCAAACGCGAGCATTCGCGCAAACCAGACGAACAATACCGCATCATCGAAGACTGCTCTTGGGGCCCGTATCTCGAGCTTTTCGGGCGCGGTGTCCGCGATGGATGGACTGTTTGGGGCAATCAGGCAGATGCCGACTACAAGCCCGATTGGAAGACCTACAGCCACAATTCCGGTGTCGCGGCAGAGTAAACGCAAAAGCCACAGCCCAAAAATTTCCCCTATAACAAACGCGTGAAGCGGTATCGAAAGCGAAAATCCGCCGCTATGGTGGACGACGGGGAATTTGACGAGGTCTAAAATATGCTGCCAAGACGTGACGTACTGCTCGGTGGAGCTGCGGCTTCCGCTATGATGGCTGGTTTTCCAGCTTTTGCTGCCAAATCTAAAGACGAAGAAGTGATCGACCCGCGCAAAGCGCGGATCATTCGCGTCGGCCGGGAAACAAGACCGGGCGTTATCCATGTCAAACCGGACGAATTCGCACTTTTCTGGACGATGGAGAACGGTCGTGCGATCCGCTATCCGATCGGCGTCGCTCAACGTCACCTTTGGGAGCCCGGCAGCTATACCATCCGCGCAAAAAAAGAATGGCCAAGCTGGACGCCCACGCCCGAGATGATCGAGCGGAATCCAAAGTATGAGAAATGGGCAGACGGGATGCCGGGTGGTCCGTCCAATCCGCTGGGCGCACGAGCGCTGTATCTGTTCCGCCCCAACGGTGCCGACAGCATGCTGCGCATCCACGGCACAAACCTGCCAAATACTATTCTGACCCGCGTCTCGAACGGTTGCGCACGTCTGACCAATGGTTACGCCACCGACCTTTACGGCCGGGTGCCGTTGGGAACGACCGTGCACCTGTATCCGATGACAACCTAAAGCAAGTTGCGGCGGGGAATAACGCATTCTCCGCCCGCGATTGCGGGTTAGCCGTTCAGAATAGCCTCGGGCATGCCGACCAAAAGCAGCGGGCAAGGATTGCCGACGCCGCGTTGAACACGCGATCTTCCAGTTTTGACCAATGGGTTGTCGCCTGACCGAACTTGTCGGCGACGAACTTGCGCGCGAACGCATCGGCAAATGGCACGCCGCGCGCCACTTGATCGGCCACCGCCTGCTGCGCCACCGTACGCGCACCGATGCCAAGCCGGTCCAGATCGTCCTCCGAGGCCAGCCCTTCTGCTTTCATCCAATGCGGTGATCCGCGCCAGAAACGCGTCCTGCATAGACGCACCGCGCGTCACAATCAATCCCAAGGCTGATCGCACTTAAGCCCGTGCAGACGTTGGAAGTTTTCCAGATCACGGTCAAAGAACGGGTCCTTGTTGTTCCACTCGATCTCAAGCGCCAAAGCGCCCTGCTTCCGCGAACTTAACATGATCGACTTCGTGGCTGACCCCGGCGCGCTCATACCCGTCGACGATGGTTTGAACGCTGAAATTATGCTTGCGCCAGTTGAGATCGGATAGCTCGTGCCGAAGGCGTTGGGTTACCCGCTTTCGCCACCCCCGCCGCGACCATCTCGGCCAACGAGATGCGAAATCCCGGCAAGAACGCGCGACCAGAAGGTCCAGCTCGCTGGGAAAATCCTGCGCCAGGATCGCGTCTGCATGGTTGCGGGTCAGCAACGTCGAACCCGGCCTCACTGAAGTGCATCCAGGGTCACAACGCCCGGATCCCGTGCCACCAGAATAGGCGCGGTGAGGTCGCTCAGACGTTGCTTCTGACGCCCCTCGGCGTCGAAGTTGTCCGGGTCGAAAGCCAGGTCTCGAACGCCGCGCGCAGGGCCGGCCATTCGCCGTCGATGGCGGCAAACCACGCGGTGTCGCGGTTCCGACCCTTGACCACGCCCGCCTGCCGGAAGATGCCTTCATAGGACAACCCGAACCGTTCTGCCGCCCGCCGCGACGGGCGAGTTCGCGGCGTCGCATTTCCATTCGAACCGGCGATAGCCCGGCCTCGAACGACCATTTCATCAGAAGATAGACCGCCTCGGTCGCCTCGCGCGTTCGCTGCAGACGCGGCGCAAAGGTCAGCCAGCCGGTTTCGATCGTGCCCGCCTGAGGTGCGATCCGCATAAGCGACTGAGCGTGCCACCAAGCCGCCCGTCTTCCATCCGCACCGCAAAGTGCAAGGGATCGTGCAGCAGTCGGTTTTGATCGATCCAAGTGGCATAGCCCGGATCATCAAAAGGCCCAACCGGCAGATAGGTCCACATGGCGTCTGCCGCATCTTCGGCATGGGCTTCTCGAAGCCCTTCGAAGTGATCCGGTGAAAGCGGCTCAAGCGTTGTATAGCGACCACGGATAGATGTCCGCGGCGGAAGCTGTGGGGGTGTCCAGTTGGAAAGGTTCATGACTCCCCAGGGAATGTCAGATAGTCCGGCGCAAGCGGCGATGTCAGCCAGACGCCATTCTCTGCTTGAAAAAACGGCTGCCCTTCGGAATACGCCCGCTTTGACGCCACCAAAAGCACAACTGGAGTGCCATGGCGCCGGCCAACTTTTGTAGCGACGTCTTCATTTGGCGACAGATGGACGTATTGTCTGTTTCGCGGCTTCAGTCCTTCCAAACGAATAGCATCAAGGTTCTTTTTCGCTGTTCCATGAAACAAGATTTGCGGAGGTTCGATAGGCTGAAGCCCCAAGTCAACCCTCACTGAATGGCCCTGCGCCGCGCGTATAGAACGCCCATCTTCTGACAAAACGAAGCGCTTTTTATCATTTGTCTCAACCACATGGAGGAGATGCGCGTAGTCGCGAATTTTGTCTGTCGCCGAAAGGATTGCGTCGACGTCGGCCCAGCCTTCGGCATCAAGCGAAAGGCCAGCGGCCTCCGGACTATGACGCAGTACAAGGCTGAGAAACTTCGAGGCGCGGACGTCGTACATCAGTCCTCGGGCGGCAGCACCCGCAGGCGCAATTCGCGCAAGCTGTTCGTTGGTGGGCTCGGACGGCGCATCCATCATCAGGTCTTCGGCGCGCTGGTTCATCGGGAACAGGATGACTTCGCGGATGTTCGCCTCGTCCGCCAGAAGCATCACGATCCGGTCGATACCCGCCGCACAGCCACCGTGGGGCGGCGCGCCATAGCGGAAGGCGTTGACCATGCCGCCAAAGCGCTTCTTGACCTCGTCCTCGCCGTAGCCGGCAATCTCGAACGCCTTGAACATGATCTCGGGCCGGTGGTTCCGGATCGCACCTGACACCAGTTCATAGCCGTTGCAGGCCAGGTCGTACTGATAGCCAAGCACGTCCAGCGGATCACCCTTCAGCGCCTCCATCCCGCCCTGCGGCATCGAAAACGGGTTGTGCTCAAAGTCGATCTTGCCGGTTTCTTCGTCCTTCTCGTAGATCGGGAAATCGACGATCCACGCAAAGGCAAAGCGGTCTTTGTCGGTCAGGCCCAGCTCTTCGCCGATCACCATTGCGCGCCTTGCCAGCGACGGTTTCAAACGCCTTCGGCTTGCCGCCAAGGAAGAACGCCGCATCGCCGACCCAAGGCCAAGCTGCTGGCGGATGGCTTCGGTGCGCTCTGGGCCGATGTTCTTGGCCAAAGGGCCAGCGGCTTCCATGCCCTTCGCCCTGATCGCGCCAGAAGATATACCCCATCCCCGGCAGCCCTTCCTTCTGCGCAAAGGCATTCATCCGGTCACAGAACTTGCGCGAGCCACCCGTCGGTGCCGGGAATGGCGCGAATTTCGGTGCCTTCCTGCTCCAAGCATCTTCGCAAAGATCGCAAAACCCGAGCCGCGGAAATGCTCGGACACAACCTGCATCTTGATCGGGTTGCGCAGGTCGGGCTTGTCGGTGCCGTACCAAAGGGCCGCATCGCGGTAGGAAATCTGCGGCCATCGGCTGATCGACTTTGCGGCCGCCGCCGAATTCTTCGAAGATGCCCTGCAGCACCGGCTGGATCGTGTCAAACACGTCCTGCTGGGTGACAAAGCACATCTCCAGGTCGAGCTGGTAGAAATCGGTGGGCGAGCGGTCGGCGCGCGGGTCTTCGTCGCGGAAACACGGCGCGATCTGGAAATACTTGTCAAAGCCCGAGACCATCAGCAGCTGCTTGAACTGCTGCGGCGCCTGCGGCAGCGCATAGAACTTGCCGGGATGCAGACGCGACGGCACCAGAAAGTCGCGCGCGCCTTCCGGGCTGACGATGCCGTGATGATCGGCGTCTGGATATTCGCGGAAATCCGTGTCCCACATGCGCTGGCGGATCGACGCCACAACGTCCGAGCGCAGCTTCATGTTGTCCTGCATCGCTTCGCGGCGCAGATCGAGGTAGCGATACTTCAGGCGCGTTTCTTCGGGGTATTCCTGATCGCCAAAGACCATCAGCGGCAGTTCTTCGGACGCACCCAGAACTTCGATGTCGCGGATGAAAACTTCGATCTCGCCGGTCGGGATCTTGGGGTTCACCAGCTCTGCGTCGCGCGCCTTCACGTTGCCGTCGATGCGGATGCACCATTCGGAGCGCACCTTTTCGACCTCGGCAAAGACCGGGCTGTCGGGGTCGCACAGCACCTGCGTGATGCCGTAGTGGTCGCGCAGGTCGATGAAAAGGACGCCGCCGTGGTCGCGGACACGGTGGACCCAGCCCGACAGGCGAACGGTTTCGCCGACGTTGGAGGCGTTCAGGTCGGCGCAGGTGTGGCTGCGATAGGCGTGCATGAGCTTCGAATCCTTTCAAAGCGTTCCGGCCGATACACCTGTTTGGCGCTGGAAGTCAAGCGGCGGGCGGTTCGGGCGGCGGCAAACTTCGCTGCGAGAACCGCCCTTGACCGAGTGCCTTTGGCTGTCTTGGGGGACTTCATCGTCAGCACCTAGTGGCGGGCAAGCGGCGGCCCACAAATTCACGCGCCCGGCCCCCCTTGCGCCCGGGGACCCAATCCCTATAACCCACGACAATTTGCGCGTGGGGTCTGCTGCCGACACGCTTTCACACACTCCGGGGGTAACCGATGCCGAAGAGAACCGACATCCAGTCGATCATGATCATCGGCGCTGGCCCCATCGTCATCGGACAGGCCTGCGAGTTCGACTATTCCGGCGCTCAGGCCTGCAAGGCACTGCGCGAGGAAGGTTATCGCGTCATCCTGGTCAACTCGAACCCGGCCACGATCATGACCGACCCGGCCTGGCAGACGCGACCTATATCGAGCCGATCACGCCCGAAGTCGTGGCCAAGATCATCGAAAAGGAACGCCCCGATGCGCTGTTGCCGACGATGGGTGGTCAGACCGGTCTGAACACCTCGCTGGCGCTGGAAGAGATGGGCGTGCTGGAGAAGTTCGGCGTCGAGATGATCGGCGCGAAACGCGATGCCATCGAAATGGCCGAAGATCGCAAGCTGTTCCGCGAAGCGATGGACCGGATCGGGCTGGAAAACCCGAAAGCGACCATCGTCGCCGCGCCCAAGAGCCCCAATGGCAACTACGACATCCCCAAAGGGCTGGAATAGGCGATGGCCGCCTTGGATGATGTCGGCCTGCCCGCCATCATCCGCCCCGCCTTTACCCTGGGCGGCACCGGCGGCGGCGTCGCTTATAACCGCGACGAATACTTTGAGACGTGCCGCCGGGGGCTGGAAGCCTCGCCCGTCGCGCAGATCCTGATCGACGAAAGCCTGCTGGGCTGGAAAGAATTCGAGATGGAAGTTGTGCGCGACAAGGCCGACAACGCGATCATCGTCTGCTCGATCGAAAACGTCGACCCAATGGGCGTGCATACGGGCGACTCGCATCACCGTGGCCCCTGCCCTGACCCTGACGGACAAAGAATACCAGATGATGCGCTCGGCATCGATCGCTGTGCTGCGGGAAATCGGTGTTGAGACCGGCGGCTCGAACGTGCAATGGGCCGTGAACCCCGCTGATGGTCGAATGGTCGTGATCGAAATGAACCCGCGGGTGTCACGGTCATCTGCACTGGCGTCCAAGGCTACCGGTTTCCCGATTGCCAAAATCGCGGCGAAACTGGCCGTGGGCTATACACTCGACGAGTTGGACAACGATATCACCAAGGTGACACCGGCTTCTTTCGAGCCGACCATCGACTATGTTGTCACAAAGATCCCGCGCTTCGCCTTCGAGAAATTCCCCGGCAGTCGAACCCCATCTGACGACCGCAATGAAATCGGTTGGCGAGGCGATGGCGATTGGCCGGACTTTCCATGAAAGTATGCAAAAAGCGCTGGCGTCGATGGAAACTGGCCTAACCGGCTTTGACGAGATCGACATTCCCGGCGCGCCTCAGATGGCGGCAGTCAAAGCCGCGCTTTCCAAGCAGACCCCCGATCGGGTACGCGTGATCGCGCAGGCCATGCGGCATGGGCTTTCGGATGATGACATTCACGCAGTCACTGCGTTCGATCCCTGGTTTCTTGCCCGCATCCGCGAGATTATCGACGTCGAAGAACAGGTTCGCCGCGACGGCCTTCCGGTCACCGAAGCAGGTCTGCGTCGCCTGAAAATGATGGGCTTCACCGATGCTCGCCTAGGTATTTTGACAGGGCGCGACGAAGACAACATCCGCCGCGCGCGCCACAACCTTGGCGTCAAAGCCGTCTTCAAACGGATCGACACTTGCGCGGCCGAGTTCGAAGCACAGACGCCCTACATGTATTCAACTTATGAAGAGCCCATGATGGGCGAAGTCGAATGCGAAGCGCGGCCCTCTGATCGCAAAAAGGTGGTCATCCTTGGCGGTGGACCAAACCGGATCGGCCAGGGGATCGAGTTCGACTATTGCTGTTGTCACGCCTGCTTTGCGCTGTCCGACGTGGGCTATGAAACCATCATGATCAACTGCAACCCCGAAACGGTCAGCACCGATTATGACACCTCGGACCGGCTGTATTTCGAGCCGTTGACCTTTGAACATGTGATGGAAATCCTTCGCGTCGAGCAAGACAATGGAACCCTGCATGGCGTGATCGTGCAATTCGGCGGGCAAACCCCGCTGAAGCTTGCCAACGCCTTGAATGACGCGGGCATTCCAATCCTTGGTACAACGCCCGACGCTATTGATCTGGCCGAAGATCGCGAGCGTTTTCAGGATCTTGTAAACCGACTGGGCCTGAAACAACCACACAATGCAATTGCCAACACCGATGCCGAGGCGATGGCAGCGGCAATAGAGATCGGCTATCCGCTGGTCATTCGCCCGTCCTATGTTCTGGGTGGCCGCGCAATGGAGATCATACGCGACACGCCTCAGCTTGAACGCTATGTAAGCGAAGCGGTTGTGGTCTCGGGCGACAGTCCGGTGTTGCTCGACAGCTATCTGGACGGCGCGATCGAAGTTGACGTCGACGCGCTATGCGATGGCGAGGCGGTGCATGTCGCAGGCATCATGGAGCATATCGAGGAAGCGGGTGTGCACTCGGGTGACAGCGCCTGCTCGCTGCCTCCTCATTCGCTCAGCCCCGCAGTCATCGAAGAACTGATCCGCCAGACCAAGGCCCTGGCAAAGGGTTTGGACGTCGTCGGGCTGATGAATATCCAATTCGCGATCAAGGGCGAAGATGTGTACCTGATCGAAGTGAACCCGCGTGCCTCGCGCACCGTCCCTTTCGTGGCAAAAGCGACGGATTCGGCCATTGCCTCGATCGCGGCTCGCCTGATGGCAGGCGAAAAACTGTCGGCGTTTCCGATCAAACCACCCCATGAGCCAGTCAGCGACGACGTCACCATTCCGATCGGCGATCTCATGGAGCTATCCGATTTCCGGACACCGTGGTTTTCGGTCAAAGAGGCCGTGCTGCCCTTTGCAAGGTTCCCAGGCGTCGATACGCTGCTGGGCCCCGAAATGCGTTCGACAGGCGAAGTCATGGGGTGGGACCGCAGCTTTGCCCGCGCGTTCCTGAAGGCACAAATGGGTGCGGGTACAATGCTGCCCGAAAGCGGGACAGTATTCTTTTCGATCCGACGGGCCGACAGGACAGACCAGTTGATCGAAACCGGGAAAAAGCTGCATGGGCTGGGCTTCAAGATCCTCGCCACGCGCGGCACCGCTTCTTTTTTGACCGAGAACGGCATTCCGTCCGGCATCGTCAACAAGGCCTATGAAGGCGGGCGCACAATCGTCGACGTGATGAAGGACGGCGAGGTCGATCTGGTCATCAACACGACTGAAGGCGCGCAGGCTATCGAAGACTCGCGCTCGATGCGAAACGTCGCATTGATGGACAAAATTCCCTACTTCACCACGGCCGCCGCGGGGCACGCGGCAGCATTGGCGATGGTGTCAAGGACCGAGGGCGAGTTGAGCGTCAGGTCGTTGCAGGGTTAGCCGAACGGCGCCCTGCAAGCCCTGCACCTAACTGGCCCCCAACATCCACGTCCCTTCTGGCCAGAACGCATGGAACGCGAAAGCAAACAGGACGTCATGCGGCAGATCAGCACCGCTGGCGTCGCGCACCCGAACAGTGCCAACGTCATGGCCATCGCCCACGCCATATTGATCAAGCGCCGAGGCCTGACCGCTGGCCCAGCTAAGCGTCACGCCATCTTCGGTAATCTCACCCTCGGCGCGGAGGCGCTCCAGCGTCCAGGCGCTGTCACCAACCCGGACGACACGCATCAGTGGCGGAATATCATGCGGCGGCATCTCGCCATTATAAAGGAATGGACGCGGCGACGTGTCATAGCCCGTATAGGGGTTCCGACCGTATGGGCGGCCAAGTGCTGGCTGCGCCATGACCAGACCATCCGGGTTGCGCGCTTTGTACTCGGCCCAGCTTTCCATCCATGTTGGCAAGGCAGTCAACTCAACGCCGTTCAATTCGCCGACGATGCCCGTGCCAATAGCCTGTTGCCACCAGCTTTCGGTTTCGCGGTCATACATGACCATATCGGAATTCCGAAGCTTGCCAGAAACGCCAAAGCTTAAAAGCCTGCCATCGACACGGCGGTTAAACGTGATCCCTGAATTGCAGAGCGGGCAATAAGTCACCGCCACGGGCGTGTTGCCGATCCGGTCATTCACGATCTCATGCCACATCAGATAGCGGATCGGATAAGTGCGTGGGCGCTCTCCATCAAGTTCAACCGTGATGACAGCTTCGCGGTCGGTCAGCCGCGCCTCGTCGGACACGGTGATGAACTGCGGGTCGTCAATTGCCGGGATACCGTCTTTCGGCGGACCACCGGAAATGATCTCGGCCCAGTTCGTGATACTTGTCGCTTCGAAATCAGTGTCTGGCCATTCCATCTTCCAGAACGACGGATCGGCATTCGCCAAATTGGCTCCAATCGTCAAAATGGCCGCAAGGGCGAGGCTTTTCAGGCGCATATGGGAACTCCTTCCAGAATTCGTCTAACGTGGCAAATGCGCTGCCATCGCGATAGCCCCGATCACGTGGGATTGATCAGGCTTGCGAACAGCTATCGCATTGCCCCATGTTACTGACAATGAACGCGGATCTAACCACTCAGATAATGAACCTGTGGCAACAAGCGCTGCTACAGGGCAAGCTTTTGCTTTTGCCGACCCGGCTTTATCAGGTCGGCATTCTGATCTTCTGCCTTGCTTTGGCATGGGGGTTGAACCGCTGGCTTGGCCCTCGGATGCGAGAATGGATGCGCACGCTTGAAGGCCGCCCAAAATGGCAGCTTCGGACACTTCTGACCATCCACAAACGGCTGTTCCTGATCATCTTCACGCTTGTGGTATGGAGCGCCGCCCGCATCATGGCCGAAGTCTCTGCGTTCCCATCACGTCGCTTCCTGCTGGAACTTGTGGGCACAATTGCGATCGCCGTACTTATCGTGGGCATAGCAGTACGGCTGGTCAGAAACGCATTTCTCAGGCGCATTGTAAGCTGGACACTTTGGGTCGGCATAACGCTTTATTATCTTGGGCTTGCGGACGAAACTGAGCAGTTTCTCGACAGCCTTGGCATCACTATCGGTGACTTCAACCTTTCGGTCTGGACGGTACTCAAAGCCGTGGCCGCAATTGGTGTCCTGTTTACTTTCGCACGGCTTTTCACCCAAGCTGCGGCGTCAAATATCCGGTCAAACGACGATATTTCGCCTTCGATGCAGGTGTTGGCCGTCAAATTCCTGCAAGTTCTGGCCTTCGGTGCGGCCTTCTTCATCGGCCTGAAAATGGTTGGCGTCGACCTGACCGGTCTTGCCGTGCTTTCCGGTGCCATTGGCGTCGGTCTGGGCTTTGGTCTGCAGAAAGTCGTGTCGAACCTTGTTTCGGGTGTGATCATCCTGCTGGACAAATCCATCAAACCCGGCGACGTGATCTCGATCGGCGACACCTTCGGATGGATCAATTCGCTGGGCGCGCGCTATGTTTCGCATCACCACGCGCAATGGCACGGAATACCTTATCCCGAACGAGGATTTGATTACCGGACAGGTCGTAAACTGGTCGCACTCCAACGATTTTGTCCGGCTCGATATCCATTTTGGCACCGCCTATGACAGTGACCCACACGAAGTTCGGCGCTTGGCGATCGAAGCCAGCAAGTCAGTCGACCGGGTGCTAAGTTCACGCCCGCCCGTCTGTCACATCACCGGTTTCGGGGACAGTTCAGTGGATTACATCCTGCGCTTCTGGATCACGGATCCGACGGGCGGTCTGACCAACATCCGCGGCAACGTCTATCTGGCGCTTTGGGATGCCTTTCAGGAAGCGGGCATCTCGATCCCCTTCCCCCAGCGCGAAGTCAGATTGCTGGGCGACACACCCGCCAAAACCTAACTCAGCCAAAGAACCCGTCTGCATGGGCTTTTCTGACCGACGGGCGTTCTTCCATCGCGGCCTTGAAAGCCGCAAGCTTGGGATACGCCGCAATCTCGACCCCATCACCCTTCAGCCACGTGGTGATCGTATACAGATAAGGGTCCGCCAACGTCAGGTGAGAGCCAAACAGGTACGGCCCCTCAATCAGCCCCTCTATATATTCACAAGACGCCGCCATGGTTTCGGGTACCTTGGCCTGCATATCCTTGAACGAGCTTTCCTGATCCGCCCAGCGATAGCCCCGCCGCATATGCGCGTGGTTCACATGCATGGTCGTCCCCAGATAATACATCACCTCGCGCATTCGCGCCCGCTGCAAGGGATCAAGCGGCACCAGATCAGGCAAAGCGGTTTCGCCCAGATATTCAAGGATGGCGCCAGCTTCGGTCAACGGCCCCTCGGGCGTGATCAAAACCGGCACACGCCCCTTGGGGTTCAGCTCCAGATAGTCAGGCCGGGTCTGCTCACCGCCTGCAACGTCAACGCGGATCGGCTCCCAATGAACACCTTCGTTCAGGGTCACCACGACGCAAGTCGAGATCGTTATCGGGGCGCAATAGAGTTTCAGCATGGGATTACCTTATACATGAGTACGCGCATGAGCACGATCAGGCGCTTCCAGATGCGGTATGGCATTGAACCCCGCCAACACCGTCTCACGCTCGCGCACATGAAGCCGATGAATTGACGTGTTCCAGATCGGCAGCATGACCTTCGACAGTCTTAACAGGTCCAACTGAAGCAACTGACGAATAAACATGGCAATCACACCACCCGAGGTCACGCAAAGCACCCGTCTGCCGGGAATGGCCGCTTCGGCCAGAAGGCTGTCAATCCGCCTCTCAAAGGTAAGATACGTTTCAGCCCCGGAAATTTCGGCCTCGGACCAGGCAGTCAACACCTTGGGCATGTGATCCGCAAAGCCGTCCGGGTCTGGCAGTGGCTCGCCCGTCACCTCGTACATGCTTTGCGACAGACGAAAGAAATCAATCTCGTTCAGACGCGCATCGTGCTCGGCCTCAAACCCCATGCCCCGCACAGTTTCGATTTGTCGGCTCAGCGTACCGCACAGAACATGGTCGAACGCATAGGCATGCGCGCGCATCCATTCGCCAAGCCAAGTCGCCTGAGTTTGCCCAAGACCGCTCAGCCGATCATAGTCTTCTTCGGTCTTGGCTTCGGCATTGGCCTGCCCGTGACGGACCAGAATAATGTCGCCCATGTTTGCCCTCTGATGTTGCCTTTCGACTAACTTAAAGGCGCGCCAAAGCCAATCGCTCGGACGGCAGAGACCCGCTTTCAGATGGATCAGGGCTTGACGCATCGGCCCCCGTAAACGAAACCGCTGTGATGGGCGCTGCACATCTGACGATCGATCTGAAGGCTATCGCCGCCAACTGGCGCGCGCTGGATGCCCTGTCTTCTGACCATGTCGAAACCGTCTGCCGTCGTCAAGGCCGACGGCTACGGTCTGGGCGCGGCGCATGTGGCGGCGGCGAAAGTTACTGGCCCAAGGCGTCCGGACATTTTTCATCGCCATCGTCGAAGAAGGGCGCCGCTCTACGGAAAGTTCGTTGGCGAGGGCCCGGACATCTATCGTCTTCTCGGGCCACATGTCCGGCGACACCGAGACGTTGCGCGACGCCGATCTGATCCCGCTTCTGAATGCTCCCGAACAGGTGGCCCGCCATTTCAGTCCGACGCGCCAGGCGCACGCCTTCGGCGTTCAGCTTGATACCGGCATGAACCGGCTGGGCATGGAACCTGCCGACTGGACCGCGCTGTCGAGCGAATTGATGGTCGCGGGCCCGCGTCTGGTCATGAGCCATCTTGCCTGCGCGGATGAACCCGATCATCCGATGAACGCACAACAGATTGCGCACCTTTCGCGATATGACCGATGGCATCGTCACACCGCCGCTCGCTGTCGGCCACTGGCGGCATCCTTCTGGGTCCCGACTATCACTTCGACCTGACCCGGCCCGGCATCGGCCTTTATGGCGGCGCTGCCGTTTGCCGAGGCCACCCCGGTCGTGCGCCTGGATGTGCCCCGGTCATGCAGACGCGCACCGTCCGCCCTTCGAGACGGTCGGCTATGGCAACACCTGGACCGCCACCGTCGAAAGCCGATGTCGCGACGATTGCCGCCGGCTATGCCGATGGGCTGATCCGCGCGATGGCGACCCGACTGCGCAGGTTTATGCCGGCGACACGCCCTGCAAGGTGATCGGCCGGGTGTCGATGGACCTGATCACGGTCGACGTCACACATCTGGACGATGTGCCCGACACGCTGGAAACTTCTTGGCGCCGCTCAGGGCGTGGTCGATGATCGGCAGGCGCCGCAGGAACCATCGGATACGAAATCCTGACGTCCCTCGGCCACCGCTATGATCGACGCTACGAGGGCGCGGCGTGATCTTTCTGGCGACCGTCGGACGCGCGATTCTGGCCATGTTCGCCGCCATCGGCGGGTTACGCTGTTTGCCGGATCGAAACCGTCAGCCACCTCTTCCGCCCACCGTTGTATCCCCGCGAGTTCGGTGCCTCATTGATGCAGATCGGGTTTTTCTCGCTGCCGGTCGTCGGGCTGACCACCATCTTTACCGGTGGCGCTTTGGCCCTGCAAATCTATGCAGGCGGCGCGCGTTTCTCGGCCGAAGCAGTGGTCCCCCAGATCGTCGCCATCGGCATGGTGCGCGAACTGGGCCCGGTGCTGGTTGGCCTGATGATCGCGGCGCGCGTGACATCATCGATCGCCGCCGAAATCGCGACGATGAAGGTGACCGAACAGATCGACGCGCTGGTAACACTGTCGACCAATCCGATGAAATACCTCACCCTGCCCCGCGTGCTGGCGGCCACTCTGGTCATGCCAGTGCTGGTCGCGGTGGGGGACATCATCGGGATCATGGGCGGTTATCTGGTGGGCACCGGTCGGCTTGGCTTTAACACCGGCACCTATATCCGCAACACCGTCGACTTTCTTGAGCCCCACGATATCGCCACGTCCCTGGCCAAGGGTGCCGTCTTCGGCTTCCTCGCTGCTCTCATGGGGTGCTACTACGGCATGCAGTCTCGGCCGGGGCGCGCAAGGTGTTGGACGGGCCACGAAAAGCGCTGTGGTCGCCGCCAGCATCCTGATCCTCGCCGCCAACTTCATTCTGACCGAATTGTTCTTCTCCGCATGATCGAGCTTCGCGACGTCCATAAAGCCTTCGGGCCAAAGCAAGTCCTGCGGGGCGTTACGTTGTCGATCCCAAAGGGCGAAAGCCTGGTCATCATCGGCGGCTCGGGCACCGGAAAATCCGTTACGCTGAAGTGTGTGCTGGGGTTGATCCAGCCAGACCACGGCGAGGTGACGGTTGACGGACTGGACGTGACACGGCTTCGCCAAGGATCATCCGAACGCGATGCCTTTCTGGCGCGCTTTGGCATGCTGTTTCAGGGCGGAGCACTATTCGATTCCCTGCCCGTCTGGCAGAACGTCGCCTTCCGACTTGCTGCGCGGGTCGCTGAAACGCCCCAAAGACGAAGCCCACGAGATTGCTATCGAGAAACTGCGCCGCGTCGGCCTGACCCCGGATGTCGCCGATCTGTTCCCGGCCGAATTGTCAGGCGGCATGCAAAAGCGCGTGGGCCTTGCACGCGCCATCGCCGCCGAGCCCGAGGTCATCTTTTTCGATGAACCGACCACCGGGCTAGACCCGATCATGGCCGGCGTCATCAACGATCTGATCCGCGAGATTGTTGTCGAAATGGGTGCCACAGCGATGACGATCACCCACGACATGACAAGCGTGCGCGCCATTGCCGACAACGTCGCAATGCTGCACGGCGGGAAAATCCGCTGGACCGGCCCGGTTGCCGAAATGGATGACAGCGGAGACCCCTATGTCACGCAGTTCATCACCGGCAGCCCCGAAGGTCCGATCGAGACTGTTCGCTAGCACCTTTTGCAACTATGCAACAGTTTGGTTCCACTTAGGAAACAGTCAGAGACGGCTTACGAATTTTTAACCACAATGGAGGTAACTGCCGCGTGGGGTGGCAGAAGGAGTCGTACATTGGACGTCTTCAGCCCATTATTCCAACTTCTCTTCAGAAGTCTGGTCATTCTACTTCCGCTTACGATCGGCTGGCTGGCCTTTCGCAGGCTTGCCTTATCCAAAAGCGGGAACGCGTGGCTCTATGCCATAACATGCCTTTTTGCTGCAATCACCGTAGCCGGGCTTTTGCCCTGGGCTTTGGGGCTAAGCAAAGCAAGCTGGATGTTCTTTATCCTGTCTGCATTTTGCCCTGCGATCTGGATTGGTGTCGTCACCGTCTGCGACATGTCGCGACGCACGATCTATGGTCCTGATCCCGTTTTGGACACAGTGCTGACTTTCACATCAAAGCAAAAACCCACGCCACTTGTTTTAGAAAACCCCGACTGGCCGGGAACGCCGGTTCCGGTCTTCCGGCACAAGTCACCCGAAAACGGCGTGGTCAGCTTCGATCCACAGCCAAAACTGCCTGAACCCGTGAAAGCTCCCGCCAAACGCAGCCTGATGTCCATTGCGCGCGAGATGCGTGGCAACGACAGCTCGGAAGCGCGCCGCCCGAAACTTCTTCCAGCACCGGACATCAAAAGCCTGCCTTTCATTCAAGGCTAGCTAGCCGCTTGCCTGCGGCCACTGTCGCAGGCATGAAGGCAGCATGGCAAAAGCGGCTTCATTTTCCTGCGCAAGTTGCGCGGCAGTCCACTCGAAATGGTCCGGGCGTTGCGACGATTGCGGCGCATGGAACACCATCTCGGAAGACAAACCCTTGTCGGCCGGCCCTGCGTCCAAAGGCTTGGGCGCCGCCCGCGGCAAGGAAATCGCACTCAGCGATCTGAACGCGGAAGATAATCCAAGCCCGCGCACCATGTCGGGCCTGGGCGAACTGGACCGCGTACTGGGCGGCGGGCTGGTCCCTGCCAGCGCTATTCTGGTGGGTGGTGACCCCGGCATCGGCAAATCCACCATGTTGCTGCAAGCCGCCGCTGCCTTCGCCAAGAATGGGCTAAGCGCGGTCTATGTCTCGGGCGAAGAAGCAGCCAGTCAGGTTCGGATGCGCGCAAAACGGCTGGGACTGTCCGACGCCCCCGTCAAGATCGCGGCAGAAACCAACCTTCGTAATATTCTGACGACGCTTGAAAAAGAAGCCCCTGATCTTGTCATCATCGACTCGATCCAGACCATGTGGCTCGATACGGTCGACAGCGCGCCAGGTTCGGTCAGCCAGGTCCGCTCGGCCGCCCATGAACTGACAACTTTTGCCAAACGCACCGGCGTCAGCGTCGTGCTTGTGGGCCATGTCACGAAGGACGGCCAAATCGCAGGTCCCCGCGTGGTCGAACATATGGTCGACACCGTGCTGTACTTCGAGGGCGAACGCGGCCACCAGTTTCGCATCCTGCGCGCCGTCAAAAACCGCTTTGGTCCCGCCGATGAAATCGGTGTGTTCGAGATGACCAGCGAAGGGCTGGCCCAAGTCGCCAACCCCTCGGCCCTTTTTCTATCAGACCGCGAAGCGCAAAGCCCCGGATCAGCAGTGTTTGCCGGCATCGAGGGCACAAGGCCGCTGCTTTGCGAATTTCAGGCTCTCGTCTCCCCGGCCCCGGCGGGTCAGGCGCGCCGCTCGGTCGTCGGCTGGGATGGGGGCCGCTTGGCAATGATCCTCGCGGTGCTGGAATCGCGCTGCGGCATCCCTTTCACGGGCCTCGACGTCTATCTAAACGTCGCCGGTGGGCTAAGAATCACCGAACCCGCGGCAGATCTTGCTGTGGCCGCGGCGCTACTTTCCGCGCGCGAAGATACCAGCCTGCCCCGCCACACTGTCGTTTTCGGCGAAATCAGCCTATCAGGAAGCCTGAGACCGGTCGGGCAGACCGAAACGCGACTGAAGGAAGCCACGAAATTGGGTTTCGAAGCCGCAATATTGCCTGATCGAAGTAAACTGGGACAAACGGCCGGAATGCGGGTGCAAAAGATGCCCGACCTTGCGGCTTTGGTAGGGGACGTGTTCGGCGCTGGCTAGGCCCGAACGACGACAGGACGGACGCATGGAAGGTTTTACTATCGTTGACGGCATTGTGGCCGTTATCATCATACTTTCGGCCGTTCTGGCCTATTCCCGTGGTTTTGTACGCGAAGCGCTTTCGATTGGCGGATGGGTACTGGCAGCGGTCGTCGCATACATCTTTGCGCCCACAGTCGAACCGTTGATGAAAGAAGTGCCCGGTTCTAAAGGATTTCCTTGGATCATCCTGCGAATTGGCAATGATCGCCGCCTTCGCTGTGGTGTTCGCGCTTGCGCTGATCGTCTTCTCGGTCTTCACCCCATTGTTCGCAGGCGCGGTACAACGCTCTGCCATTGGCGGCATTGATCAGGGCCTTGGGTTCATCTTCGGCGCTTTGCGCGGCGTGATCCTGGTTGCCATCGCCTTTCTCGTCTACGAACGCGTGGTTGTCTCTGACCCTATTCCGATGGTTAATGACAGCCGCACAGCAATTATCTTTTCTGATCTATCCGACAAGATTGACGAGCAAATCCCCGAAGATGCACCGGGGTGGATCGCTGGACGCTATGACGAATTGATCGGCAAGTGTTCCGGAGCAAGCGAGTCGGGCACCTAAAAGCCCGGCCGTCACACCAAGATTCTTTCAGATGCGACAGGCAGCGGGGCGAATCCGGCCCCGCGGCTGCATAATTTTCTGCTTCAAAGCAAAGAAAATCCGAAAAACAAACTGTTTCCAACGGCTCTGCCTGCGCAATTAAGGCAAATTCGCCATTTCACTGATAACGCCCAACGGTCTCAATTGTGCACAGACCGTAAACAAGGCTCCCTCTTTTGCTAACAAACGCTGAGTACGCCGCCTCTGGAACGGTCAGATTGTTTCCCAAGACCCTCAACTGTTCCCTTCATGTCACCCCTGCTCGTGCATTTCGGATCATAAACTCGCCCCGAACCGGATGATTTGCGCCCCACTGCTGCCCACCCCCTCTGGCACAAATATACCTGTAAGCGGCACCGAGGGTGGTTCCAAGGTACCGTGTAGCGAGTGAGTGAGTTGGGCGCCGGGGTTGCTGATTTTGGCACCCGGCGCCTTCGTAAAAGGGCAATGACCGGTGTTTGGTTAAAGAGTGCGCCCAATAGTTAGTTAGTGACGCCTGTCAGGTGCAAAAAATAAGCGAAGGCCCGCGTTGTTCCCGCGGGCCTTTTGCTTTTTCCGCAAACCCCGCGTGACAGTCGCCAGACAAGAGGCTAAGAGGAAAGCGCTGCTGCCAACAGAGCTTGTAAATGTCTGAAATGACCCTGCCTCGCGCGCTGACCACCGATCCATTCGATGACGACAAGCTTCGCGAGGAATGCGGAGTTTTTGGCGTTATCGGTGTTGCGGAAGCGTCCAATTTTGTGGCCCTCGGCCTTCATGCCCTTCAACACAGGGGACAAGAAGCGGGCGGCATCGTGTCGTACGAACCCTCGGGCGGTTTCCAATCGACCCGCAAATTTGGCCTCGTCCGCGATAACTTCACCAATCAGCGGGTTATGGACACGCTGCCCGGCGAACTGGCGATCGGGCATGTGCGCTATTCCACTGCCGGTTCAAAAGGCAACACTCAGATCCGTGACGTGCAGCCTTTCTTCGGCGAATTCTCGATGGGTGGCGCGGCCATTGCGCATAACGGCAATATCACCAATGCCGACGCGTTGCGGCGCGAGCTGATCGAACGGGGCTCGATCTTTCAGTCAAGCTCGGACAGCGAATGCATTATTCACCTGATGGCGCGGTCCTTGCAGAAAACCGTGCCCGAGCGGATGAAAGACGCGCTGCGCCGTGTCGAAGGCGCCTTTTCTGTCGTTGCCATGACCCGCACCAAACTGATCGGCGTGCGCGATCCTTTGGGCGTTCGCCCGCTGGTACTGGGCCGTATCAACGAAGAAGGCTGGGCGCTGGCGTCTGAAACCTGCGCACTTGATATCATTGGCGCCGATTTCATCCGCGAGATTGATCCGGGCGAAATGGTCGTGATCGAAGACAATCAGGTCACCTCGCACCACCCGTTCGAGCAGAAAAAATCGCGCTTCTGCATTTTCGAGCACGTTTATTTCTCGCGCCCCGACAGCTCATTAGGCGGCCGTTCGGTTTATGAAACCCGCTCGGCGATTGGGGTTGAGCTTGCCAAGGAATCTCCGGTCGACGCCGATATGGTTTGCCCCGTGCCCGACAGCGGCACACCGGCGGCCATTGGATATAGCCTTGAAAGCGGCATTCCTTATGCAATGGGGATCATCCGCAACCAATACATGGGCCGAACCTTCATCGAGCCGACCGAGCAGATCCGAAACATGGGCGTGCGGCTGAAGTTGAACGTCAACCGTGCCCTGATCAAAGGCAAACGGGTGATCTTGGTCGACGATTTCGTCGTGCGCGGAACAACCAGCCGGAAAATCAAGGAAATGATCCTCGATGCCGGTGCCGCCGAAGTCCACTTCCGGATCGCTTCGCCGCCCACTGCATGGCCCTGCTTCTACGGCGTCGACACACCGCAACGCGAAAAACTTCTGGCGGCCACCATGAGCGAAGAAGAAATGCGCGAACATCTGGGCGTCGATAGCCTTAAGTTCATTTCGCTGGATGGCCTTTACCGCGCTGTCGGCGAGGCCAAGGGCCGGGACCCCAACGCACCAGCCTATTGCGATGCCTGTTTCTCGGGGGAATACCCCGTGGTCCCCTCGGACCAGATCGAGAAAGGGTTTGCACTGAAGGCCGCCGAATGAGCCTTGCGGAAGACCCTCGTTGGCAACGCTTTAACAATAGCGAACAGCCCTGCCCCTGTTGCGGCCGCACATTCAGCGGTGTGTTCGACATCGGCTACGACCACCCCGACCCATGGCCCCACGGCAACCGCGAGCAAAGCGGACAAGACGTGCTTTCCGTGAACAAAGACACGCTCAGCACCGATCTTTGCCGGATGGGCGAGCATCGCTTTATCCGCTGCGTGCTACATCTGCCCATCATCGACAGCGACCAAAGCTTTGCCTTCGGTCCTTGGGGCAGCGTAAACGCCGAGAATTTTGACCGCTATGTCCGCCACGAACTTTCGGGCACTTTGGATGAATTCGAAGGCTGTTTCGCATGGCTGATGAACAAACTGCCGGGCTTTGAATTCGATGACTGGCTGCCCTGCAATCTGGTGATCGAAGACCCAAAGACCCGCCCGGTGCTTGAAGTACACGACGGATCGCACAAATTGGCGCGGTTGCAGGAAGAAGGGATCACCTTCGACCAATTGCTCGACATCTATGCCGCCGCCGGACAAGATATCCGCCCGCATCTGTTGCAGTCGTAACGCGCGTTTTCCCGCACCCCGAACGCAAGGACGGTTGACCCCGGCCCCCGGCCCGGCCATTCAAGAGAAAAAACCGGAGCAGTCATGGCCACCCCAGCGCCGTTTTCGCGTTACGAATTCCTGATCGCATGGCGATACCTGCGTGCCAAACGCGCCGAAGGCGGCGTGTCGGTGATGACATGGATCAGCCTGATCGGCATCACGCTCGCCGTCGCCGCTTTGATCATCACACTGGCCGTAAGGGCCGGATTTCGCGACGAATTCGTCTCGACCATCCTTGGCGCCAACGCCCATGTGACGGTCTATTCCACGGCCTACCAGAACGAGAACGGTCAGGTCAGCACGGGTGATCCCAGACTATGCTGACTGGGCCGAACGATTGTCCGCAGTCGATGGCGTGACAAGCGTTGCCCCTTTGGTCAAAGGCCAGGTCATGGCGGTTTTCCGGGACGAGAACACCGGTCTGGAAGTCTTCGGCATCTCGAAAGACGATCTGGCCGAAATCCCCCGAATTGCCGATCCTGAAACGGCTCAAGGGTCGCTCGAAGACTTCGAAAACGGTGTCGCATTGGGTCGCGAAGCAGCCCGGTCTCTGGGTGTAACGATCGGCGATGTGGTGCGGTTCATCAATCCAAATGGCGTCAAAGGCCCCTTTGGAACCAGCCCCCGCATCAACGAATACAATGTCGTTTATATATTTAATTCAGGACGTTACGATATCGACAAAACGCGCGCCTACTTGCCTTTCGCCGAAGCCCAGGCCTATTTCAACCGCGACGGCGTGGCCGACGAGTTGGAAGTCAACGTCACCGATCCCGAAAACATCGACAGCCTGGCACCATCACTTGCTGGCCGCAGGCGGCGACATGGCCTTGGTTTGGACATGGAAGGACAGCGCGGGCGGTTTCCTCCGCGCACTCCAAGTCGAAGACACCGTGATGTTCGTGCTGATGAGCGTGCTGGTCCTGATCGCCTCGATGAACATCATCAGCGGCTTGGTCATGCTGGTGAAAAACAAAGGCCGCGACATCGGCATCCTGCGCACCATGGGCCTGACCCAAGGCTCGGTCATGCGCGTATTCTTCCTGACCGGCGCATTGGTCGGCACATTGGGCACCTTCTTCGGCGTCATCATCGGCTGCCTCTTCGCGGTCTACTTTGATCAGATCCTGGCACTGGTAAGCGGTGCCAGCGGCGGCGGCCTTTGGGATGCTTCTGTCAGGGGCATCTATCGCCTTCCAGCGAAACTTGAACTGAACGATGTGCTCAGCGCCGTGGCCCTGTCGCTGATCCTGTCGTGGGGCATCACCCTGTTCCCGGCCCGCCGCGCCGCGCGCATGAACCCGGTCGAGGCGCTGCGCTATGAGTGAAACGCTGGTCCTCGACGCAATCGGAAAGTCCTACAACCCTGGCAAACCCAATGCGCTCAGCGTGCTGGACCAAGCCTCGCTGACCCTGAACGCGGGCGAGGTCGTGGCCTTGGTCGCCCCCTCGGGTGCCGGAAAATCAACACTGCTGCATATCGCGGGATTGCTCGATTCCTGCGATACCGGTCGCGTGCTGATCGGCGGTGTCGACATGACCCGAAAGGGCGACGCCGAAAGAACCAGTGCACGACGACAAGACATTGGTTTCATTTACCAATTCCACCACCTGTTGCCCGAGTTCTCCGCCATCGAAAACGTCATACTCCCACAGCTTGCCAACGCCGTCCCCGAAGCCGCGGCACGCGACCACGCCCTGTCCCTCCTAGACCGTGTCGGAGTGGCAAACCGCGCCGAAAACCGCCCGGCAGCACTCTCGGGCGGCGAACAACAACGAGTCGCCTTCTGCCGCGCCCTGGCCAACAAGCCAAAGCTGTTGCTGGCCGACGAGCCTACCGGAAATCTCGATCCCGCCACCTCGGACACGGTCTTTGAAGCCCTGATGGAACTGGTGCGCGAAACCGGACTGGCAGCCTTGATCGCAACGCATAATCCAGAACTCGCGGCACGCATGGACCGCACGGTGCGTCTGGAAAACGGAAAACTCATTTAGTCACCAATCGCTGAAACCTCCTGACACCACGCTGTCAGGAGGGATGTGCAAGTAAGGGTCATCAACTCAATAAAGGATGACCAAAATGAGCTTCACTCCTGTCAACTCCGTCGTCTGGACGGAAATTCCCGTCCGTGACCTTGATCGCGGAATGGCCTTCTATTCCGAAGTGTTCGACTATGCGATGACCAAGGATGAAACCGGCCCCAACCCTTTGGCGTTTCTGCCCACCTCTGACGCAAAATCTGGCATCGCCGGGCACCTTTACCCCGGCAAACCTGCTGCTCCGGGGACCGGGGCAACGATCCACCTTGATGTTCCCGACACGCTGGAAGCGACCGCCGAAAGGTTTGCCAAAGCGGGTGGTACAATTGTCTCGGACCCGATTGCGATCCCGCCCGGGCGCTTCCAGTATGGCCAGGACCCAGACGGCAACTCGATCGGGATATTCGAAGCCGCGAAAGGATAACCATGCGCCGCGCCGACCGCCTCTTTCAGATCGTCCAACATCTCAGAGGCGGTCGGCTGACCACGGCGAAACAGCTGTCCGAAAGGCTCGAGGTCAGCGAACGCACAATCTACCGCGACATCGCCGACCTGATCGGCACCGGCGTCCCAATTGATGGCGAAGCCGGTGTCGGCTACCTGATGCGCGAAGGGTTTGACCTTCCCCCTCTTATGTTCACACGAAACGAAATAGTGGCCCTCGTGGCCGGTGCCCGCCTGATCCGCGCTTGGGGCGGCAGTGCAATGGCCGAAGCCGCCGAAGAAGCCCTGGTCAAGATCAACGCCGTCTTGCCAGATGCCGAACGCGCCAAAGCCAACAGCGTTCAGGTCCACGCTTTCCAGATGGGCGAATTGGACGATGCCACCCGCGCCCGGCTGGATATCTTGGAGGCCGCCACCGAAACACGCACAAGGCTCGACATCACCTACCGCGACGAAGCGGGGCGTGAAAGCGAACGCATCATCCGCCCTTTGGGTCTTTGGTTCTGGGGCAAGGTCTGGACACTGGTCGCATGGTGCGAAATGCGCAACGATTTCCGCATTTTCCGCGTTGACCGTATGGTCTCTCACGAAGAAGCAGGCACATTCCGCACCGAAGGCGACAAGACCCTCACCGCCTTCTTCGCTAAGGCGCGTCACAACGACCGCTATCCCTGAACTTCATTTTGCTGAAAATACGCAGACAAAAATAGACTGCGCCGTCAGGCGCTCCTTTGAATTGGCTCAGGTCTCGACCCGGCCGCGCCGATCGGTTCGCAGGTTCGCGTAAAGCACATGGTTCCGCCAGCGACCGTTGATCTGCAAGTAACTCTGCGCAACGCCTTCATACTTGTACCCGCACTTTTCCAACAAGGCGCGCGACGCCGCGTTTTCGGGCAAACAGGCACTTTCGATCCGGCTGAGGTCCAGCGTGTCAAAGGCGAAATGCACCATCGCGGTCAAAGCCTCACGCATGAAACCCTGACGCGCATATTCCGCCCCGACCCAATAGCCAATCGTCCCGGCTTGCGACGGGCCGCGGCGAATATTGTCCAGCGTGATTGCGCCTAAAACCTTACTGTCGACGCGACGGATCAGGAACAGCGGAACAGCCGTGTTCTGCGAAATCGAGCGATTGGCCCAATACACGCGGTTCACGAACCCTTTGCGTGTCAGATGATCCGCCGACCATGACGGCTCCCAGGGTTGCAGGAACTCGGAACTCTGACGACGCAGATCAGACCACGGACGATAATCGGCGTGAGTTGGCGGACGCAGAACCATCCGTTCGGTGTCGATCCGAATCTTCCGCGCAAGGCGAAGCATCAGGCCGCCAGCCGCCCTGTCATTTCCTCAAGGGATGGCGCGCCAGACACCGGTCCATAAAGCGCCAAAGCCGCCGTACCACCCGAAGCCATTCCAACCGCAAGGTCCCGCGCTTTCGTTGTCGTCACAGCGTCAATGCGGGCGACGGTCTCTTCCAGCGTTGGCACCCTGTCCCAAATCGAAACCAGTCGCGCCAATCTCTCGGCCCGGCTTGCAGGGCTTTCCAGCCCCATCAGCATACCAGCCTTCATCTGAGCCCGCGCACGATCCACCTCGGAGTCGGTTAAGTCACCCGCCGCGCGTTTGACTTCATCCACCGTCAGTCCAACCAGATCAGACAGATCGTCATGCCCCGTCCCCGCATAGATGGTCAGCAACCCGCTGTCCGAATAGGCCCCGGCCTGCGCAAAAATCGAATAACAAAGCCCGCGCTTTTCGCGCGCTTCCTGAAACAGCCGCGAAGACATACCGCCGCCCAAAGCAGTGGCAAATATCTGCGCCGTGTAAACATCTTCACTGCGATACCCGGGGCTTTCCAGCGCCAGCGCGAAATGAGCTTGCTCCAGCCCCTTTTCAACGCGCGTCTCGCCACCCTTAAAAACCGCCGCGTCCATGTCGCCAGCAAGCCCCGCCTGCAAACGGCCAAACCGCGCCTCGACCTCCGCCACGATGGCGTCGTGATCGACAGCACCAGCAGCCGACACGATCAGATTGCCCGGCACATAACGCTCACCCACGAAACCCGCCAGATCATGGGCGTCAAACCTTTCAACCCCGGTTGCCAGCCCAAGGATAGGACGACCCAATGGCTGCCCCGGATAAGCCGTCTCCTGCAGCCAGTCGAAAATGATGTCATCCGGCGTGTCCAAGGCCTGCCCGATTTCCTGCAGGATCACGTGGCGCTCGACCTCGATCTCATGCGGATCGAACACCGGGTTCAGCACAATGTCTGAAATCACATCCAGCGCCAGCGGCACGTCATCGCCCAGCACACGTGCATAATAAGCCGTCATCTCGCGCGAGGTATAGGCGTTGATATAGCCGCCCACGTCCTCAATCGCCTCGGCGATCTGCAAAGCCGAGCGTGTCTTGGTGCCCTTGAATGCCATATGTTCCAGAAAGTGAGCGACGCCGTTTTGCTCGGCCCGCTCGTGCCGCCCGCCCGCCGTGACCCAAACCCCAAGCGAAGCTGATTGCAGCCCCGGCATATGTTCCGTCACAACGCGAACGCCGTTCGCCAATCGGTGCAGTTCAACCGTCACTTTGCGCGTTTCCCCCGGATCACGGTTTCAATTGCGACCAGATCATTCTCGACCCGCGTCACCCGCTCTGAACGGTCATAAAGATCCGCCATCCTCTTGGGAAGGGGGGGGCTTATGCCGGTGGCGGCCTCGACGGCGTCGGGAAACTTCGCCGGATGCGCCGTCGCAAGCGTGACCGTGGGCAGGCCCTCCGCCGGTTGCTCGGCGGCGACCTTCACACCGACGGCTGTATGAGGGCAGATCACCTCGCCGGTTTCCAACTGGGTGGCCTTGATCCAGTCGCTGGTTTCTTCTTCGCTGGCGCGACCCGAAAGATAAACGTCGCGCAATGCTTCGATGGCGCCCTGATTTACAGTGAACCCATCGCCCGTCTTCAATTCATCCATCAGCTGCGTGATCGCGCCCGCATCCTTGTCGTAGGCATAGAACAGGGCCCGCTCAAAGTTCGACGACACCTCGATATCCATCGAAGGGCTGATGCTGGGCGACACACCGCGCTTGGTATGCGCGCCACTTTCGATCGTTCGGTGCAGAATGTCGTTCTGGTTCGTGGCAATCACCAACCTTTCAATCGGCAATCCCATCTGACGGGCAATGTAGCCAGCAAAAATGTCGCCAAAGTTCCCCGTGGGGACAACAAAGCGCACAGCCCGATCTGGCGCGCCAAGCGACACGGCAGAAGTGAAGTAATAAACCACCTGCGCCATCACCCGCGCCCAGTTGATCGAATTCACGGCGGCCAGACCAACCTCGTCGCGAAACGCGTCGTCGGCGAACATGTCCTTCAGATGCCGCTGGCAATCGTCAAACGTTCCGTCCACCGCTAAAGCATGCACATTGGCCTCAACCGGTGTGGTCATCTGGCGGCGCTGTACTTCGCTGACGCGGCCATGCGGGTAAAGGATGCAAACATCCACATTGTCCAACCCGCGAAACGCCTCGATGGCCGCCGACCCGGTGTCGCCACTGGTGGCACCCACAATGGTGACCCGCTCGCCCCGCCGCGTCAGAACGGTCTGGAACATCTGGCCGATCAACTGCATGGCAAAATCTTTGAAGGCTAATGTGGGCCCGTGGAACAGCTCAAGCAGCCAT
This sequence comes from uncultured Alphaproteobacteria bacterium, assembly GCA_963841595.1. GTDB lineage: Bacteria > Pseudomonadota > Alphaproteobacteria > Rhodobacterales > Rhodobacteraceae > CAWJDD01. The sequence goes on from CAWJDD010000006.1 coordinate 388,567, forward strand.
TGGTTATCGCCAATCTGCACCAAGGGGGCCCGCGCCTTGTGCCCGAACACGCCGTAAGCGCGGGCAATGATCGCCTTGAATTCATCGTCCGCGAACGTGTCGCCCACGAAAGGCCGCATCACCGTAAAGGCAATGTCCTCATAACTTTGGCCCTGCATCGCCCGGATCTCGTCCGTTGATAACGTCGGGATCGTCTCGGGCAGATACAAACCACCGTCACGGGCAAGCCCAGTCAGCATGGTGTCTTCGAACGAAAGTGCCGGAGATTGCCCCCGGGTCGATACGTATTGCATGTCGCCCCTTTAAACTGTCCGTCTGCGAATACGCCAGAGCAGGAAAAGAGTCATCCCCACCCAGACAAACGCCAAACCGAACCATTGCACCGCATAGCCCAGATGATTGTTCGGGATGCCCGTCGATGTGACCGGCAACAATGTTGTGGGCGGCGTGTTGGCCGAAACTTCGCGGGCCACAACCAGCACCGGTTCGGTGTCCAACACTTCGGCCATCTCAGCCACATCGCGGCCAAAGAACACGCCCCGCGCATCCGGGTCGGGCGTCCAGTTATCCACCTCGTCCGGCCAGTGCAGATTGCCAATCACCCGAACCGCCGACATCGGAGCAGTCCGCATTGTCGGTTCAGGATCCCCACGAGCCGGAATGCCGCCCCGGTCCACCATGATCCGACGCCCGCTATCCGTCTCAAAGGCTGCAACCAGCCGGTAAATCGGCCCACCATCGTGCGACAGAAACACCGGTATATCCGTGCCGTCAAAATCTCCCGATACCGCCACCGGCAAGAACCGATCCGCCTCAATTTCAGGCGCTTCTGGCAACGGCGAAGCATCGGCCGCAATCCGCGCCTCGATCTGGCTCAGAACGCTTTCCTTCCATGCCAGTCGCTGCAATTGCCAGACGCCAAGCGACACAAGAAGTGCGCAACCGCCAATGCCGAAGATCAGAGGCACCAGATAGTTTCGCATTCAGTTTCTCCGTTCGTTAATGCCGGTTACGCCGATTGCCCAATGAACCGGGTCAAGGCATCGATTGCCCGGCGGACCGGCGGATCGTGCCGCGCTTCGTGATGGGACACCAGCCATTCTTCGTGCGTCAGTTCGTCTATCGGATCAGACAATCGGGACAAGCCCGAAATGCTGTCTCCGGCAAACACAGGCAAAACAAGTCGCGACACGCCGCTTTGGGCCAACTCGACCGCCAGCCGCAGATCAGTGGCGGTCGTCACGATCCGGTCGGCCCTGTGCGTGTGAATCCAGCGCGTCGACGGCGTGCCCGGCGCTTCGACGGGAAGGGTCACATAACCGGTCACATCTCCGCCAATCCCATAGTCAGCATAGTGGATGTTCCGCATGCGGCGGCCTGCCAGCCAGCCTTGCTCGGGGCGGCGGTTGCGAAACCCGATATCGGCCTCCCGCCGCGAAATATCCAGAACAGCGTTCGAGCTGAGAAATTCAGGCACCCAGCCCGCATCCACCTGCCAAAAGCTTTGGATGTTCTGCGCCAACCAAGCGGACGTCCACGTTCCAGCCGTGATCCGGACCCGCGTCGCGGGCGCACTTTCTTGCCAACTTTGCAGCCGTCGGCTGATCCCCGTCAGGGCCCCCGCCTCGTCGCGCAAAGCGCGTCCTTCCGCCGTCAAAGCAAAGCCCTGATTGCCGCGCAAAAACAGCCGCCGACCAGTCAGCCGCTCCAATCCTGTCATCTTCCGGCTCAACGTCGGCGCACTTTGCCCCGTCACACCCACGGCTCCGGCCAAACCACCCGCCTGTGCAACCGCCAAGAACAGTTTCAGATCATCAAGAGAGAGTTCATCTTTCAATTTTGAAACTCGAATTGAAAAAATTGCCGTTTTTACGAGATCCCAGCAAGACCATATTAGGTGCATATCGTCAATTAATGAAAGGCTTGGCCTTATGTCCGACCCCTATCGCCTGATGCCACAGCATCCCCTAAGCAACGCCCAGATCGAAAAGGAGCACTTCCTGAAACTCGCCCGCCAAAAGGCCCGCGCCGAAAGTCGCGACTTCTGGAGTGCGCGGCTAAGTGGCATGCTGCGTGCACTGCGAAAGGGCTGAAATGAAAAGGCGCGGAAGAATAACTCCCGCGCCTTTTTCATTCGCATTTGCTAAAGCGTCAGGCGCCCCAGATATAGATCGCGGCAAACAGGAACAGCCAGACCACGTCCACAAAGTGCCAGTACCAGGCAGCCGCCTCGAACCCGACATGCTTTTCCTGCGTAAAATGCCCGGCCCGCAGCCGCATATAGCAGACGAACAGAAAGATCGTGCCGACAAGCACATGAAAGCCGTGGAACCCGGTCGCCATAAAGAACGTGGCACCATAGATGTTGCCCGAGAAGCCGAAGGCCGCGTGGCTGTACTCATAGATTTGGAAAACCGTGAACAAGATGCCCAGCAGCACAGCCAGGATAAGGCCAGTCGCCATATCCTTGCGGTTGTTTTCATGCGCAATCGCGTGGTGCGCCCAAGTCGCGGCGGCCCCCGAACACAGCAGGATCAGCGTGTTGATCAGCGGCAGGTGAAACGGATCAAAGGTCTCGATCCCAACCGGCGGCCAGACACCATCAATCGCCGGGCTTTCAGGGCCCATCGGATACATCGCGTTCTTGAAAAACGCCCAGAACCATGCGACGAAGAACATGACTTCGGACATGATGAACATGATGAAAGCCATAGCGCAGGCCGATCCGGACAACCGGCGTGTGGTCCCCGACGTTGCTTTCCTTCACAACCGTCGGACCACCAGGCGAACATGACATAAAGCACGCCGGCGAGGCCGATCAGGAAGAGATACGGCTGGTTGTTTTGAACGTTCTGCCCAAAGGCCAGCACAAATCCGACCAGCATGCATATCGCAGAGATTGCCGCAAGAAACGGCAGCACCGAGGGTTCTAGAATGTGATAGTCGTGATTTTTTTCATGCGCCATATCGGTCAGTTCCTCTGGGCGTTCAGTTTAGGTCGGTGACGGCATCTGCCGTCGTCAACGCCGCCTGTTCCGAAGCATAGTCTTCGGGCAGGTCGGCTTCGTGAAAGGTGTAGGACAGAGTGATCGTCTTTACAAATCTTGCGTCTGGATCGTCAAGGATTTCCGGCTCGACAAAAAAGCTGACAGGCATGCTCACCCGTTCGACCGGGCTCAAGCACCTGCATTTCGAAGCAGAAACACTGGATCTTCGAAAAATAAGCCCCGGCCGAAAACGGGGCCACATTGAAACTGGCCGTGCCCGCAATGACGCGATCGGTCGGATTGTAGGCCTCGAAGAAGGCAAGACCCTCTTCGCCGATACGAAGCGTCATCTTGGTCTGCGCCGGCACAAATTCCCACGGCATTCCAGCAGCCTTCGAGGCATCAAAGCGCACCGTGACCGTCTCGGTCAAAGGTTCATCCATCGCAGCGTCAGCCACATCTGTCGCCCCGCCCCAGCCCGTCACGCGGCAGAATAGGTCGTAAAGCGGCACCGACGCCCATGCAAGCGAGCCCATGACGACGACAACGCCGACCAATTGAAGCGCAGTCTTGCGCTTTGGATCGCGTGGCGTGTCGGTCATTGCGACGCCTCCAACTCGGGCCGGGTCACGTGATCAAACGCCTGCATCGTGTCGCCGCGCTGCACCTTTACGACCGTCAGGCCAAAAACCACGGCGACCAAAGCAACCAGCGTCAGGCCAAGCCCGATGTTCCGCGATTTGCGGCGGCCGTGAAGTTCATGTTCAGCGCGGATCATGTCAGCCCTCGGATCGTCGCATCCACCAGCAAAGCGCCGAAATGCAGAAACAGATAGTACAAGCGAAAGTTGAAGAATTTCTTTTCGACCAGGTAGTTGTCCGCATCCGCCGCAGCGTCGTCGCGGCGCCAAATCTGATAGGCGCCCTTCACGAACAGAACGTTCAGCACGGCAAAGGTCAAAAGCGTCACCGGCCCACCAACCGAGGTCAGCGCAAGCCACCCCGCCACCGGAACCAGCAAAAGCGTATAGTCAAGGATATGACGGCGCGTTGTGGGCCGCCCATGCGTCACCGTCAGCATCGGCACGCCCGCGTCGCGTAGTCCGAGCCTTGCGTGAACAGCGCCAGCGCCCAGAAATGCGGCGGCGTCCAGATGAAGATCATGGCGAACATCAGAACCGCTTCAACCGAAACGCACCCGGTCACCGCCGCCCAGCCGATCATCGGCGGGAAAGCACCCGCGGCGCCGCCGATCACGATGTTCTGCGGCGTCCAGCGCTTCAGCCACATCGTATAGACGACGGCGTAAAAGAAGATGGTGAAGGCCAGCAATCCGGCGGCGACAAGGTTCGTCGCCAGCGCCAGCATGACGACCGAAATGCCCGACAGGCCGACGCCGATCGCCAGCGCCTCGCCCGGCTCGACCCGGCCCGATGGCACGGGACGCTTGGCCGTGCGCCGCATCACCGCGTCGATGTCCGCGTCGTACCACATGTTCAGCGCGCCCGAAGCGCCCGCCCCGATGGCGATGAACAGGATGGCCGCGAACGCCTCGAACGGATGCAGACGACACCGGCGCCACCAACAAGCCCGACCAACGCGGTGAAGACCACGAGTGACATCACCCGTGGCTTCAAAAGCGCGACGTAATCCCCGAAAACCGGTTCATAGTCGCGCGTGCGTTGATCGACAGATCGGCCATGCGTTTACTCGCTTCGCCGCAACCTGAACCGGGCCCGGCGCCACATAGCGCACCAGCAACCTGATTCTCGGACACCCAGGCTCGTATTCGGCCTGGTCACGGCCTTGACGGTGATCGGCATATAGGCATGGCTCAAACCGCAAAGTTCGGAACACTGGCCAAAGTAAATGCCTTCCATGCCCTCGTTCGACCTCGAACCACAACTCGGCCAAACGGCCCGGAACCGCGTCCTGCTTTACGCCAAAGGCCGGGATCGTCCAGGCGTGGATCACGTCCGCACCCGTCACCTGAACCACCACGATCTTGCCGGTCGGAATGACGACGGCGGTATCGGTCGCCAGCAAGGAATGGTCGCGGCCATAGCCGAAATATTCCAGCTTCGCGATGGCAACGTCGTTCAGAACCGCGGGCTGGTGATTTCCTGATCGTCACCCCAGCCAGCAGCTTCGTCGTCATCTTGTACGACCGATCCACCAAGAAGCTTTCGAACTCGATGCCTTCGTCGGGATATTCATAGCCCCAGTACCACTGGTAGCCCGTCGCCTTCACGAAACACCTCGGCCTCGGGAATTTCCTGTTGCTTGAACAGAACCGGCAGCGAAAACGCCCCGATAAACACCAGAATAACGATCGGAATGATCGTCCATGCGATCTCGATCGGCGTGTTGTGGGTGAAACGTTGCCGGTTCGGGATTGGCACGCCGGTTGAAGCGCACGATGCAGATCGCCAGCAAGCGCCACCACGAAACAGCGAGATGACGTGATGATGACCAGGATCATGTTGTCCAGCCAGTGAATATCGCGCGCAAGCTCTGTCACTGCGGGTTGAAATCCCATCAGACGGTCAATGGGCTTTCCGATGATCTGCAAGATCCTGCGCGGAGGCGCCAGTGCACGCCCGCAAAAACTGCGGTCAGTCTGGCCGTAAGGGTTCTAAGACGCATAAGTCAGTATATCCTGTTTGCGAAGTGTTCCCGGCCGAATCTGCGAAGAGTCTTCCCGGCCCTGTTGTTCTTGGCGCCGTTAGAAACCATATTAGAGGTTCACGAACAAGCGTGACGAATGCGGCATTCAGCCGCTTGGACCGCCCCACGAAAGGCTCCTGCCCCATGACATCAACTGCCCCGTTTCGCCCCTTTGAGACGATGATCGACGAAACTCGCGCGCTTTCCCTGCTGCGCGAGGCCGTGGCGGGGGCAGATGATGGCGAGCTTTTTCTCGAACGCCACCGCTCAGAAGTGCTCTGGCCTATGACGACGGGCGCGTGCGGACCGCCAGCTACAATGCCTCGGAAGGCTTTGGTTTAAGGGCTGTTCGCGGCGAAACCGCCGGATACGCCCATTCGACCGAAATCAGCGAAACAGCACTTCGCCGCGCTGTCGAGACCGCGCGCCTTGCCGTGGGCGACGGCGGCGGCACGCATCGCAGACGCACCGCAAGCCACGAACCGCAGACTATACAGTGACGCCGATCCGATGGCCGACGCAGCATTTCCGGTCAAAATCGACACATTGAACGAGATCGACGATTACGCCCGCGCGCTCGATTCCCGCGTGGTTCAGGTCTCGGCCACGCTTGCGGCCTCTTTGCAGGACGTGGTGATTCTGCGCCCCGAAGGCGGTTCGGTCACCGATACCCGGCCCATGACCCGCCTGAATGTCAGCGTCATCGTCGAAGAAAACGGCCGCCGCGAAACCGGCGGCGTGGGCGGCGGCGGGCGGCACGCCCTGACCGGCCTGATCCAGCCCGACGCATTGGAAGGGTCTGGTACACGAGGCCCTTCGCGTCGCCCTGGTCAATCTTGAAGCCGTGCCCGCCCCGGCGGGCGTCATGGACGTCGCCCTCGGCCCCGGCTGGCCCGGCATTCTGCTGCACGAAGCCATCGGCCACGGGCTGGAAGGCGATTTCAACCGCAAGAAGTCTTCGGCCTTTGCGGGCCTGATGGGCCAACAGATCGCAGCCAAAGGCGTGACCGTGCTTGACGACGGCACGATTCCCGACCGGCGCGGTTCGATCACCGTCGATGACGAAGGCACCCCCAGCGCCAAGAACACGCTGATCGAAGACGGCGTGCTGGTCGGCTATATGCAGGACCGGCAGAATGCGCGCCTGATGGGCGTCAAACCCACCGGCAACGGGCGCCGCGAAAGTTTCGCCCATGCGCCCATGCCCCGGATGACCAACACCTATATGTTGTCAGGCGAGGCAAAACCCGAAGACATCGTGGCCGACGTCAAAGAACGGCATCTATGCCGTGGGCTTTGGCGGCGGGCAGGTCGATATCACCAACGGCAAGTTCGTGTTCAGTTGCACCGAAGCCTACATGGTCGAAGACGGCAAAGTCGGCGCCCCGGTCAAAGGCGCGACCCTGATCGGCGACGGCGCCACCGCCCTGAAGCAGATCCGCGCCATCGGCAACGACATGACACTCGATCCCGGCATCGGCAATTGCGGCAAGGACGGCCAATGGGTGCCCGTCGGCGTCGGCCAACCGACACTTCTGATCGGTGGACTGACGGTCGGTGGCTCGGCGGCGTGAGGACGTTCTTCGCGCAGAAAAACCTGCCGTTTCTGGCAGGAATGCTTACTTTCTTTATGGTTCCGCTGTTTGGCCTGGCAATAGACCTGATCTGGCGCGACAGCCCGATCTTCTTCGAAATACTGCAGGTCTCAATTATCGGCTCTTGGATAGTGATCGCACTGCTTATGTCGGTCTTTCGCTGGCAGAAATCGTCCGGTGGCGTTGTGGGCTTGGCAAAGGTCATAGCTGTCTCGGCCATTATCACCGCCCCAGCAATAATTCTTGTCTTCGGCGTGATCGGTGGAATTCCCGAACTTTCGCTTAAGGAGCTTTTCCCGAGAACAACGCCATGGGGCATAGGATACGGCATCATCTTTTGGGCCGTACTGTTTACACTGGAACGTCGGTTGCCAATTCGAGACGACCCATGATCCCTATTATCCGCCCGGCCGAACCCGCCGACCTCGACCCGCTGGCCCAGCTTTGGCTGGACGGCTGGACCGAGGCACATGCCGCACACGTTCCACCTGAATTGACGGCAAAGCGCCCGCTGGACAGCTTTCGACGCCGCCTCGACGGGTATGGCGATGGGCTGCGCACTGCTGGCCCAATAGGTGAACCGCTGGGCTTTAATGTTATTCGCGAAGACGAACTTGACCAGATTTTTGTCTCACCCGCCGCACGCGGCACCGGCCTTGCCACTACCCTGCTGACCGACGGCGAAGCGCGCCTAGCAGCCTCTGGCATCACCCGCGCGCATCTTCTTTGCGTCATCGAAAACACCCGCGCGGCTCGGTTCTATGAAAAGCATGGCTGGGAAAACACCGGCCCTTCGCGCGAATCCGTTTTCACCGATGACGGGCCTTTCGAATTCACCGTTCTGCGCTTCGAAAAATCACTGATCCAACCATAGTATTTTCCCCGATTCCGAACCAAAATCACCTCGATTTTTTTGGTCGTCGACTGATCGGAAACGCTAAAGTTTAAAAAATGAGACGAAATGTACCCAATTATTATCCTGTGTAAAAACTCGCCCCTTACGCACAACTTTTAACCTCCCCAGAAATAGCGAGGACGTGAAAAATCCAACGTTAATACGCCATTAACTCAACTCCACCATAAGGATCTCAGCAAGATGGCGGAGACAGGATGGCCAAGGATTTATCCCCTTCCACCCACCCTCTCACCCCACCCCTCACAGAGGAAGAGTGGCTTCCCTGGCTTCGCCTCTTGCGATCACACCGCGTCGGTGTGACGACCTTCTTCCGCCTCATGACCGAATACGGCAGCGCCGACGCCGCGCTGCGACGCTTTGCCGGAAATTGCCGCCGAGGCAGGTGTCAACGAATACCGGCTTGCGGCCCTGAAGTCGCCCACCGCGAATGGGATGCCGCGCGTCAACGTCGGCGCGCGACCCATGGCAATCGGCTCACCCGATTATCCCGCCGCCTTGCCGACATATCCGACGCACCGCCCTTTCTCTGGTGCATTGGCGACACCTCCCTTCTGCAGCCGCCCGTTACTCGCCTTGGTCGGTGCGCGAAACGCCTCATCGCTTGGCACCCGCATGGCCCGCAAACTGGCCGCCGAACTGGGCGAGGCCGGCTTTACCATCGTCTCGGGTCTGGCCCGCGGCATCGACACCGCCGCCCACACTCGCCACTTTGGACACCGGCACCATCGCCGTCATGGCAGGCGGCGTTGACGTGATTTACCCAACCGAAAACGCCGTTCTCGGGCAGGAAATCGAAGAAAAGGGTCTGCGCGTCAGCGAAATCGCCGTGTCCGTTTCGCCGCAGGCCCGGCATTTTCCGCGCCGCAACCGGATCATCTCGGGCCTGGCCCAAGCCGTCGTCGTCGTCGAAGCCGCGGCGAAAATCCGGCAGCCTGATCACAGCACGCACCGCACTCGATCAAGGCCGCGACGTGCTGGCCGTGCCCGGGCATCCCTTCGATGCCCGCGCTTCGGGCTGCAACATGTTGCTTCGCGATGGGGCAACACTGGTGCGCGGCGCAGATGACGTCATCGCAGCATTGGAACGGCCCGAATCCGCCCGCCGCTACCGGCAAAGCCAGCGCAAACGAAACTTCCCCTGCAAACCCCGGAAACCGCCGAACTTCACCGGCAAATCCTCGAACGGCTTGGCCCCAGCCCGATCCCCGAAGACAACCTGATCCGCGACCTTGCCTATACCCCCGCACAAGTCTCGCCCGAAATCACCACGCTGGAACTCGATGGCAAAATCCGTCGTGAACCCGGCGGACTTTTGTCCCGCATTGACACCCCATGACCCTTAGAACAGCCCGACAGGCGGTCCGAATGTGTCGCATATTCCGCCGAAACCCTAACGCGATCACAACCCCACATTGACAAACCGACAGAAGACCCCACATCTTCCGCCGCCATAGCCCCCGCGTTCTCCGAAAGGTTTTTCATGCCCGTTGTCGTTGTCGAATCCCCGGCCAAGGCCAAGACGATCAACAAGTATCTCGGCTCCGATTATACAGTTTTAGCAAGTTATGGGCATGTTCGTGACCTGCCAGCCGAAGAACGGCTCGGTCGATCCTGACGACGAACTTCGAGATGACCTGGGAGGTCGCCTCCGATTCGAAAAAGCACATCAAAGCGATTGCCGATGCGCTGAAAGATGACCCTGCACTGATCCTCGCAACCGACCCCGACCGCGAAGGCGAGGCAATCAGCTGGCATCTTGAGGAAACCTTGCGGAACCGCAAAGCCATCAAAGCCGACACGCCTGTCAGCCGCGTGGTCTTCAACGCCATCACCAAAGCCGCCGTCACCGAGGCGATGCAAAACCCGCGGCAGGTCGATCAGGATCTGGTCGAAGCCTATCTTGCCCGCCGCGCCTTGGACTATCTGGTGGGTTTCAATCTCTCGCCCGTTCTTTGGCGCAAACTGCCCGGTGCCCGTTCCGCAGGTCGCGTGCAATCTGTATGCCTGCGCATCATCGTCGAGCGCGAGATGGAGATCGAGGTTTTCAAGGCCCAGGAATACTGGACCGTCAAAACCATCCTGACCACTCCGCGCGGCAAAAGCTTTGAAGCGCGGCTGACCGTCCTTGGCGGCAACAAGCTCGATAAGTTCGATATCCCCAATGAAACCGCCGCCGAACTGGCCGTGCAAGCGATCACATCGCGCGACCTGACCGTCAAATCGGTCGAGGCGAAACCGGCCACCCGCAACCCATCGCCACCCTTCATGACCTCGACGCTGCAACAGGAAGCCAGCCGCAAATACGGCTTTGGCGCGCGCCAGACCATGCAATGCGCCCAGCGTTTGTACGAAGCAGGCCACATCACCTATATGCGGACCGATGGTATCGACATGGCCCCCGAAGCCGTGACGGCCGCACGTGACGCGATCAAAGGCCGTTACGGCGACAGCTATGTGCCCGGCAGCCCGCGCATCTATAAAAACAAGGCCAAGAACGCGCAGGAAGCGCACGAATGTATCCGCCCCACCGAAATGTCGGCCGATACCGAAAGCTTGGCATTGAAGGACGCCGACCAGCGCAAGCTTTACGACCTGATCTGGAAGCGCACGCTCGCCAGCCAGATGGAATCGGCGCGTCTGGAACGCACCACAGTCGATATCGCCAGCGCCGATGGGCAGGTTGAACTGCGCGCCACCGGTCAGGTCGTTCAGTTCGACGGTTTCATGAAGGTCTACGAAGAAGGCCGCGACGATGACGTCGTCGATGATGACGACAAGGTCCTGCCGCAGGTCATGCAGGGCGAACCCGCAACCGAAAGGCACCATCACCCCCGATCAGCATTTCACCCAGCCTCCACCCCGCTATACCGAAGCAACGCTGGTCAAGAAGATGGAAGAAATCGGCATTGGCCGACCCTCGACCTATGCCTCGATCGTGACCACCATTCAGGATCGCGGCTATGTCCGGAAGGAAAAGAACCGCCTGTTCCCCGAAGACAAAGGGCGTTTGGTGACAGTCTTCCTGACCAACTATTTCCGCCGCTACGTCGGCTACGACTTCACCGCCAAGCTGGAAGGCGAACTTGACGATATCACCAACGGCGACCGCGAGTGGCATGACGTGCTGCATCGTTTCTGGCGTGATTTCAAAGCAGCCATCGATGAAACCGCCGATCTCCGGATTGGCGAGGTTCTCGACAAGATCAACGAAGTGCTGGAACCGCATCTTTTCCCGCCGAACGAAGAAGGCACCGACCCGCGGATTTGCCCGAACTGTGGGGCAGGCAAATTGTCGATGCGCACCGCGCGCTCAGGCGGCGCCTTCATTGGCTGCTCGAATTACCCTGAATGTCGCTATACCCGCGCCTTCGGCCCGCCCGGCACGGAACCCGAAAGCGACATACCGCCCGAAGGCAAGAACCTTGGCCAAGACGCAGGCGACAACATCTGGATCCACAAAGGCCGCTTTGGCCCCTACGTTCAGCGCGGCGAAGTCACGGAAGAAAACAAAAAGCCCCCCCGTCAGGGCGTCCCCGAGGGATGGGAGCCTGCCGAGCTGACGCTGGCACAGGCGTTGAAGCTGCTGGAACTGCCCCGAAAGATCGGCGAGCATCCCGCAGACGGCGTGCCAATTTGGGCCAACATCGGGCGCTATGGGCCTTACCTGAAATACGCGGAATTGCACGTCTTTCAAGGGCGGCGTGAACGCCAACCTCGAAAGCATTGAAGAAGTCTGGAAAGTCGGCATGAACCGCGCCGTTCAGCTGATCGACGAAAAAGCCGCCTCACGCGGACGCGGCCGTCAGGCGAAAACGCTGAAAGATCTGGGCGAACACCCCGACCGCGGCGGGGCAGTGGCCATCATGGATGGCAAATACGGGCCTTACGTGAAGTGGGAAAAGATTAACGCCACGGTCCCCGACAACACCCAACCCGATGATGTGACCATGGAAATGGCCATGGAACTGATCGAAGAACGCGAAGCCAAATCAGGCAAAAAGAAACCAGCCGCCAAGAAAAAGAAACCTGCAGCGAAGAAAAAGACAGCGGCCAAGAAAGCCAGCTGATCGACCCTGCTCAAAACGCGTCTTCATCGGTCTAAAAATATGCTGGGGGAGTGTGAGGGGGCAAAGCCCCCTCGCTTCCGGCGATTTGGCACAGCCAAAGCGGCATACTATCGTCTTCGGTGCAGCCCAAAGATTGACTCTGCATCGCAGCAACGGCAAAACGCTCCCAACATTGCGGAGAGTTTTCCATGAAGAAGATATACGCCAACGCAACCGAGGCTCTCGACGGGATCTTGCGCGACGACATGCTGATTGCCGCCGGTGGCTTCGGCCTTTGCGGCATCCCCGAGCTTCTGCTTGAGGCCATCAAGCAAAGCGGCGTCAAGAACCTCACCTTTGCCTCGAACAACGCAGGCGTCGATGATTTCGGCATCGGCATCCTGCTGCAAACCCGGCAGGTCAAGAAGATGATGTCGTCCTATGTCGGCGAAAACGATGAATTCATGCGCCAGTATCTGTCGGGCGAGCTTGAGATCGAGTTCAACCCGCAAGGCACGCTGGCCGAACGGATGCGCGCCGGCGGCTGCGGCATTCCCGGTTTCTACACCAAGACCGGCGTTGGCACCGTCAGTGGCCGAGGGCAAGGAACACAAGGACTTCAACGGCCAGACGTATATCCTGGAAGAAGGCATCTTCGCCGATCTTTCCATCGTCAAAGCCTGGAAAGCCGATGAGACCGGCAACCTGATCTTCCGCAAGACCGCCCGCAACTTCAACCCGCCCGCCGCCATGTGTGGCAAGATCTGTGTGGCGGAGGTCGAGGAGATCGTGCCGGTAGGCACCCTTGATCCCGACCAGCATCCACCTGCCCGGCATCTATGTGCACCGCCTCATTCAGGGCGACACATGAAAAACGGATCGAACAGCGCACCGTGCGCCAGCGGGAGGCCGCCTAATGCCCTGGGATCGCAATCAAATGGCCGCACGCGCGGCACAGGAACTTGAAGACGGCATGTATGTGAACCTCGGCATCGGCATTCCGACGCTGGTGGCCAACTATGTGGGCGACAAGGACATCACGCTTCAGTCCGAAAACGGCATGCTGGGCATGGGCCCCTTCCCGTTCGAGGGCGAAGAAGACCCCGATCTGATCAATGCTGGCAAGCAGACCATCACCGAACTGGACCGCACGGCCTATTTCGACAGCGCGCAAAGCTTCGGCATGATCCGCGGCGGCAAGATCGCAGCGGCGATCCTTGGCGCGATGGAAGTGGCTGAAAACGGCGATCTTGCCAACTGGATGATCCCCGGCAAGCTGGTCAAAGGCATGGGCGGCGCGATGGATCTGGTCGCCGGCGTCGGCCGCGTGATCGTCGTGATGGATCACACCAACAAACACGGCGACTCGAAGGTGTTGAAAGAATGCACCCTGCCGCTGACCGGCAAAGGCGTGGTCGACCTGATCATCACCAATCTTGGCGTGCTTGAAGTCGGCCATAAAGGCCTTCACATCCTTGAAACGGCGCCAGGCGTAACCAATGACGACATCCGCGCCGCGACCGAAGGAACGATTGTTTGAAGGTGTCGCGGTATTTTCACAAAAATACCGCCGGATTGTTCATAATTTGGAAACAACTCCATATTATCGCCTCAATTAGTCACTAGACGATGACTAATGGCTATGACTAAAGCGCCAACGATTTCCCCTCGTGAACCCAACGCCGCGGTCCCTCCGCGGCGTTGGCGTGATTTTGCGCTGCTTGCAGGCCTGATCGGGCTGGTCGTCGCAGGATTGATCGGGCTTGCCGCCGCAACAGGCTGGGAAGAAACCATGACAGCCTTCAAAACGCTGCATATGCGAGAAATCGCAATTCTGCTGATACTAAGCCTTCTGAACTATGGCTTCCGGGGCGTCCGCTGGCACCTTTTTGCAAACCGTTTGGGGCTGGCCACGACCTTTTTGCAGAACATGCTTCACTTCCTTGGCGGATTTGCCATGTCCGTCACACCTGGCCGTGTCGGCGAACTTATTCGCATGCGCTGGTTGCGCCGCGAAACCGGCTGGTCCTTTGAACGCACGGCTCCGCTTGTTCTGGTTGACCGCGCGTCGGACCTTGCTGCCATGGCCATTCTTTTAGCACTGGCACTGGCGCTCTCGGCTTCCGGCATGACTGGCGGCCTTCCGGTCGCCGTCTTGGCCATTGTCGCCGCGATCATCGCAACCCGCCCAAAGCTTTTGCGCGCCGCGGCAGGGATCGGCCACGTTCTCACCCGGAAATCATTTCCCCGGCTGTTCGCCCGTGTGCGCCGCGCCGCTCTTTCACTCAATGCCTTCACCGGCCCAAGCATTCTGCTGGCTGCCGGAGCCTTTGGCACCATTGGCTGGTTCGCCGAAGGTTACGCCTTCCACCTGCTTCTGGGTTGGCTTGGCGCCGACATCGGGCTTTGGAAAGCCGTCGGCATCTTTATATTCGCCACACTTGCGGGTGGCCTGACCGGTGCGCCCGGTGGCCTTGGCGGTGCCGAAGCCGCTATGGTGGCACTCCTCGTGCTTGATGGCGTGCCGCTTGAAATCGCCGTCCCCGCCACACTTGTCATTCGCGTCACCACGCTTTGGTTCGCAATCCTCATCGGCCTTCTGGTCTTTTCCCAATCGCCGAAAACCGCTCGAAAAGGGCTCAAGATGCGTTGGAAACCTAGTGAATACACCGGCTGGGGCCGGGTTCATCGCGCCGAAGGGCAGCTTGCGCGCCCCGAACGCGCCTCGGTGCTGCGAAGCGCTTGTCAAAGAAGCCCGCGCACCGGCATTCGGTATGCGCGCAGCTATGGTGATGCCTGCCTCAATTCAGACGGCAAGGCCGTCGACATGACCCGCCTCGACCGCGTGCTGGAATTCAACGAAGATACCGGCCTTGTCCATGTCGAAGCAGGCTGCCAGATCGGCCAACTGCTCAGAATTTTCGCCCCTCAAAGGCTGGCTTCCACCCGTTATGCCCGGCACCGGCTTTGCCACCGTCGGCGGCGGCATCGCGATGGATGTGCACGGCAAGAACCACCACGGCTCCGGGTCTTTTGGTCAGCACGTGACCGAATTCACGCTGATGACGGCCAATGGCCCGCAAATCGTGACACCAAAGGACGAGGCGCTTTTCAAAGCCACCATTGGCGGCCTGGGCCAGACCGGACCGATCCTGTCTGCCAAATTCCATATGCTGAAGGCCAAGGGCGACGTCATGGTCGTGACCGAGCGTCGCGTCGAAGACTGGGACGAATTCCTCAGCCTGCTTGATGCCTCGGATGCCACCTATTCCGTGGGCTGGATCGACGCGACCGCACGCGGCGAAGCGCTTGGGCGCGGCATACTGGAAGAAGCTGAAACGGGCGGCGGGCTGGTCAAACCGGCCAAGCGCGGCAAAACGATCCCATTCAATGCGCCCGGATTTGCCCTTTCGCCCGCAATCGTGCGCATGTTCAACAACGCCTACTGGCGTCGCGTCCCAGAACGCGGTCGCACCGTCGTCAAACCGATCGACGACTTTTTCTTCCCGCTGGACAAGATCCAAGACTGGAACAGACTTTACGGCAAAGCTGGCTTTCACCAGTTCCAATGCGTCGTTCCCATCGAGGCCGCCGAAGCGCTTCGCGCCATGCTGGAAAAGATCGCTAATTCCGGTCTGGCCTCACCGCTCGCCGTGCTGAAACGCATGGGCGAAGGCCGGGCGCGGCTATATGTCCTTCCCGATGGAAGGCTATACGCTGGCCGTCGATTTCCGGAACGCACCCAAGGCCGAACGCCTTGTTGCCACGCTTGAAGACATGACCGTGGCCGCGGGCGGGCGCATATATCTTGCGAAAGACGCACTATTAAAGCCCGATCACATTGCGCAAAATGTACCCCGAACACGGCGACTGGCTGAAAGCCGTCACCAAAGCGGACCCTGACCGCGCCTATGAAACCGACCTGACCCGTCGCCTGAAGTTGAGGGCCTGAACATGACCCAGACATGGATCATCCTTGGGGCGACCTCGACCATCGCCCGCTCTTTCGCCCGTTTGGTATCGGTGCGCGGCGACAGTGTTCTGCTTGCCGGACGCGATATGCCTGACCTTAAGACAATCGCCAGTGATTGCGGACTGCGCGGCGCGCCTTTGGCCGAGGCAATTGCTTTTGATGCCCGCAACCCCGACAGCTTTGCGCCGATCATCGACCGCGCAAGGGCATATCGGCGGCACCGTCTCGGCGGCTGTTTTCGTGGGCTCGATGCCATCGCAGGAAGAAATCGACGCCGAACCTTCGCTGATCGACGGCACGATCACCGACAGTTTCACCGGTCCCGCAAGGTTCCTGACCATGCTCGCCCCGCTTTTGGAAGAACGCGGCAAAGGCACCGTTGTGGGCGTAGGGTCAGTCGCTGGCGACCGTGGGCGGCTTGGGAACTATGTCTATGGCGCGTCCAAAGCAGGCTTCCACACCTATCTCTCGGGCCTGCGCAACCGTCTGGGTCGCTCTGGCGTCCATGTGGTGACCGTCAAACCGGGCACCGTCGATACAGCGATGACATGGGGGATGGATAAGCTGCCCTTCCTGGCTCAGCCCGAAAAGGTTGCAAGCGATATCCTGTCGCGCCGTCGATAAACAGAAGAATATTATATATACACCTATAATCTGGTGGCCGGTGATGACGATCATCAAGACCATCCCCGAGCGTATCTTCAAGAAGATGCAGATCTAACCAAGGGCATGCGCAAAAAACGACCAGCGCAATCCGGTCAAACAGTCAAAACCGAACACTAACCGCCCCGCGCAATACTTTGGCTTACAAAGACACAACCATCGCTGATCAGCAGTGGCCGGGTCACGCACAGGCCCTCGGCCACGTTCCAAGCCGCAAGCACCTTTGGCACATAAGCCCGCGTCTCGGCGAAGGGTGGCACACCCTGATGCTTGTCGACCGCCCCCTCGCCCGCGTTATATCCCGCCAATGCCAGCACAGGATCGCGGTCGAACCGATCCAGCAGCCAGTCAAGATAAGCCACGCCGCCGCGAATATTATCGCGCGCGTTCATGCTGTTGGTTACCCCGAACCGTTCGGCGGTTCCCGGCATCAACTGCATAAGCCCCTGCGCACCAGCGTGGCTGACGGCTGCGGTCTGGCCCGCACTTTCCACCGAAATCACCGCAAGAACCAACGCCGGAGACACCTCTGTCCCGATTGTGGATGTCAAAATATCTATCCCATGCGCCTCGACGATCCGCTGCAGCGACTGCAAACGCGGGGTTCCTGACCTTCAGTGCATTTTTCTGAAGCGTATCCATCGCAAGGTTGAACCGCACGGCCGGATCAATATTGATCGCCGGCGAAACAGCCGCCCAGTACCAGTCAAAAGCGCTTGGCCCCTTGGGTATCAACCCCGGCGGCAACTGGGTTGCCGCTTCGGGGCGCGGATCACCTGGTCGTCTGGGCTCGCTTCCAGGCGTGATGCGGTAAACCTCGGCGTCCGGATCAATCTGCACATTAATCCGCTTTGATCCTTTTTGCGGAACACCGACGCGTTTAAAGGTAAAATCGCCCCCCTCCTGAGCTGTGCGTGGGGTCTCGGCCACCACAGACGACGCAAGGACTATATACATAGCCAGTATAGATTCGATTCTTCGCCTCGGACGCATGGCTTTTTTTTACGCCTTGTTAATGCTCTGGGCGGAAATCTCGCAGAACAGAGGCCTCTAGACCAGAGGGAATGCGGCACATTGTTCTCGGAAGCTGCATAGTTACCCTCTTGCACGATTATTAGCGGTCGCAGTTTAACAGTCAAAAGACTACTTATCGTTATTTTTCAAATAGATAAGCAATTTAGTCGACTTACACGCCTTAGCTTAAAAATTGTACGAACGACGCCCAACTCTCGCCCAATTTAGACAGCCATATAGGGTCATTCCAAAGCGGCCTCGCTGATTGTGAGAGGTCAGACGGTCGCTAGGAACTTAAAACTGAGCGTGCTTAATGGAGGGACACATGAAACTGTTCAACGCTTTTCTTAAAGACGAATCTGGTGCCGTAACGGTTGACTGGGTTGTACTGACTGCAGCTATCGTTGGCCTCGGCATCGCCGTTCTGACATCCGTTGGTGGCGGTACGACTTCGCTGGCCAACAAAGTGTCGTCGCACATGTCGAACCAGAGCGTGACAACCACTTACGGTGGCTAATCGCGCCTAGGACCGGGCAACCGGTTCACACGGGATGATGGGGCCACGTTCACACGTGGCCCTTTTCTTTTCACCCGATTGGTCAGGTCAAATTGGCTGTAAAACAACAGCTTTGCCCCAGTTACGCCATAATCAGGTGAAAAAATAAATTTGGGACTTGTCCCATGTGAGAAACCATGGGGAAACGAAAAAGTGGAGAAGACTATGCGTGCGTATATTAAAAATTTCCTGGGGTCCGAAGATGGTGCTGTAACCGTTGACTGGGTTGTACTAACCGCTGCGATCGTCGGAATGGGCGTCGTTGTGATCACGACCGTTGCCAACGGTGCGCTTGATCACACTTCGGGTCTGAACGATCACCTGGCAAATGCAGACGTGACAACAAGTTACGGTGGCTAAGGCAGCTTTGCGCTCGGTTTGGTCAACATTGCACGACTAAACCCCGTTCAATCCACGCTTTCGCCACAATCAGGGGGCATTGCGGTTGCTGAAAGTGTCGGGTGCGCTTGGGTCAATCTGAAGCCCCTGCCCGAAATCTAGAGAGGAATCGTTATGCGTTTGGTGTTTGGATTCGTTCTGCTTGTCGGCATCGGCCTTGCCGGAGCTGCAGTGTATATGGCGAGAGACTTCTATTGCCCAACAGCAGGCTCAGCTTGCCGAAGCGGAAGCAAGCGAAATTGGCAATCGTGCCGACAAAAGAAGTCTATCGTCGATCAACAAGCAGATGCGTTATGGTCAGCGACTGACCATGGAAGATGTCGATAAAGTTCGCTGGCCCGAAGCCGCGATCCCCGACGGTGCCTTTACCTCGGAGGAAGAACTCTTTCCTAAAGGCCCCGATCGTGCTTCGTTCAATTTTGAGAACCATGGAACCACGTGAAGCCGATTATGGCTGTCAAAGTCACCGAGCCTGGTCAGGACGCCGGAGTTTCGTCGCGCCTGACGCGCAGGCATGCGGGCCTTTGCAATTCAAACCGACGTGACATCCGGCGTGTCAGGCTTCCTGCGCCCCGGCGACCGCGTCGATATCTATTGGACCGGAGGCACGGCTGTCCGGAAACGTAACCAAACTGATCGACGCCAACGTGCGTCATTGTCGCAATCAACCAATCTGCTGACGAAGATCGCAACAGCCCGACAGTCGCTCGAACGGTTACGGTCGAAGTCAAGCCCACAGCCAGGTTGCAGTCACTAGCCCAGGCACAATCGACCGGCCGGCTGTCGTTGTCACTGGTTGGTGCCGACGACGATGTCGTCTCAGGCGCGAGTCGAAATCGACCAACGCGAGCTTCTCGGGATCGTGGAAGAACGTGTCGTCGAAGCACCGAAAGAACAGAAGTGCTTTGTTCGTCGGCGCACCGGCGAAGAAATCATCTCGGTCGAAATCCCCTGCACGAACTAATTCCGATTCGGACATTCGATCTGCAAAATCGCGCCACCACATCCGGTGGCGCGATTGCATTTTTGACGCAAGTCATTGCGATTGTGTTGCGCCGTATCCACATAAGGCATGCCTCATTTAACAGCCTTGATTGTTGCAAAAAATTAACCACTAACGCATCGTCCGCGCTATAAGGGCATTGAGACCCGGAAACTGAGGCGTGATCGGAAAGGCAGGTCACATGACATTCGATAGATATTTGAAGGCGGCGCTCATTGGGTTTCGCCATTACAGCAACGACTGTTTCCCAAGGTGGGGCTCAGTCACTTACAGTTATGCAAGGGAGAGGTATCCATCCGCACTTCAGGTTCCAATGAACCGTGCAGTTGTGGTCGAGGCCGAAAATCCCTTCGCAGAACTCAGCATCGCCAACCCCGGCATCGCAGACATTTCCACGCTGTCGGATCGGACAATTTATGTACTGGGTAAGGCACCAGGTCGCACGACCCTGACGCTTCTTGGTCCCGACGGCCGCCTGATCACCAACGTCGAGGTGCAGGTCACGCCGGATGTTGCCGAATTCAAAGAACGTCTTCGCCAGATCCTTCCGGGCGAAGCCGATCGAAGTACGCACAGCAAACGACGGCATCGTGCTGTCGGGCGTGGTGTCTTCGATCGAAAGACTCGACCGCGCACTTGATCTTGCAAACCGTTACGCACCCGATCGGGTCTCTAACCTGATGGTTGTCGGCGGCACGCAGCAGGTCATGCTGAAAGTGCGTTTCGCTGAAGTTCAGCGCGGTCCTCAAGAACCTGTCTGCCGGTCTCAACATCGTTGACGCCGGAAGCGATGCCGCGATTTCGGCGGCTGGCGGATCGGGTTCGCTTGTTCCAGGCACTAACATCGGTGATCCGGCTTCGACCATCCTGAACCTGAACAGCGCGTCTGCCGGCCAGTTCGGCATCGGCTTTGACATCGGCAGCGTGGGCTTTGGCGTGCTTGCTTCGAAGCCCTTGAAGCAAAAAGACCTGGTCCGCACGTTGGCCGAACCGAACCTGACTGCTCTCAGCGGTCAGGAAGCCAGCTTCCTTGCTGGTGGCGAGTATCCGATCCCGGTCGTTGACGAAGACGGCGGTGTGGTACGATCGAGTACAAGCCTTTCGGTGTTCAGCTGAACTTCATCCCACGCGTTGTCGACGGCGCTCGTATCAATCTGGAACTGAACGCGGCGGTTTCGGCCATCGACGGTCAGACCGTCGATCTCCAACGCTGGTTTCGCGATCAACGGCTTCACACGCCGCGAGACGCGACACCACGGTCGAGATGATGGACGGACAAAGCTTTGCCATCGCGGGCCTGCTTCAGGACGACTTCAACGACTCCGCGAACCAGGTTCCGTGGTTGGGTGATGTGCCGATTCTTGGCGCATTGTTCCGTAGCTCGAACTACGAGCGTCAGCCAGTCCGAGCTTGGTCGTCATCATCACGCCTCATCTCGTAACCCCGACTCGGGGTGAAGCGCTGGCACTGCCAACAGACCGTGTACGTCCGCCGACCGAATCCGAACTGTTCCTCTTCGGAACAGACTGCGCGTCCCGGCGGGTGCACCCAGAACCGGTGCTGCGGCTGAAGTGGCCAAGCAGGACTTTACCGGTTCCTATGGCTACGTGATGGAGTGAGAGAAATGACCTTCAAGATCAAAACACTCGTGGTCGGAGCAAGCGTGCTTGCTCTGACCGCCTGCGGCGAAGGACCGGCTGGCACAGCCTGGAACCAAGAAGCGGGCGCGTTCATCGACGAAGGTGGTTTCGGCAACCCGACGATGACGAACATGATGGCTCAGATGTTCCGCGGCAAAGCCAAAGGTTACATCGTACCTGATCCGATCGTCTCGATGGACCCGAAAAGTCCTGCGAGCGCTCCGTCTTACCGCACGGGTCGCGTCATGTGCTCGGGCCAGCTGAACGGTAAGTACGCCCAGGTTATCTGGGGCAGCTATGTCCAAAGCGCTACTCCACCGACAACGATCGGTGGTGGCCTTGCCGCGATCGAAGGTGCCGCAGGCGGCGGCTAATCGTTCAGGCCTTTGAAAAACAGCATAAAGGGCGGCCTTGGTCGCCTTTTTTCGTTTCCTATCGTTGTTCAATACCGAATAATTACGATCTTTTAGCCTCAATGTCGCCAATATTGCCGGTCAGTTTCTCCTGTAAGGGGCGAAGTACGCCGGAAATTGCGTGCCGTTCTATCCCATGCCGGAATGATAAGCCCCGTTCGTTCGGGGCGACCCAGAACGGAAGGACGTGAGGGTATGACGAGCAACGCGGCATTACAGGAAGAGCCGGCACCGATCGTCGCGTGCACGATCAGTCGGGATGTTCAGAATTTCGATCTGCTGATCGAGGACATGGAAGCCGAATGCGGTGAAAACTGGGGTGATCTTTCACTGGAAGATGCCAGCGTATTTTTCGACCAACCCGAAGCTGACACGCTTGAATTTGTGGCTCTCGCCATCGATCAGGAAGACGAGGCCAATATCGATCATCATCACCGATCTGGTCAAGCCGGGCACGTGCGCAGAAGATCAAGGTTCTGGTGATCGCGGAAGAAGTCAGCCCGATTGTTCTTCACAAGCTGCTGAAACTTGGTGCCGAAGAATTCGTCCCCTACCCGCTTCCCGACGGCGCGCTACACGACGCGATTGAACGGATGCGCGAGAAAGACAGCGCAGGCAGTCGATGGTCGCGGCGACTATCGCCAGACAAACCTGAAGGCAACCGGCGACCGCGACGGCGTCGTATTCCCGGTGCATGGCCTTGCCGGTGGAACCGGTGGCACAACCTTCGCCGTCGAACCTCGCCTGGGAACTGGCCAATCGTCGAGGTGGCGACGAACATCCTGCGCGTCTGCCTGCTCGATTTCGATCTGCAATTCGGCTCGGTCTCGACCTATCTCGACCTGCCCCGCCGCGAAGCCGTTTTCGAACTTTTGCAAGACACCGACATCGATGGACAGCGACAGCTTCATGCAGGCGCTTGCTGACCTTCAACGAAAAACTTCATGTGCTGACATCGCCCAGCGAACTGATCCCGCTGGACATGATCACTCCAGAAAGACGTCGAGAAGATCCTCGAAGTCGCACAGACCAACTTTGACTATGTCGTCATCGACATGCCCACGAACCGTCGTGATGTGGACGGAAACGGTGCTGAACGCAGCCCATGTCTATTTCGCGATGACCGAACTGGACATGCGCTCGGCCCAGAACACGCTGCGGATGATCCGTGCGCTGAAGGGCGAAGAACTTCCGGTCGAAAAGCTTCGCTATGTTCTGAACCGGGCACCCGGCTTCACCGATCTGAACGGCAAAAGCCGCGTCAAACGGATGGCCGAAAGCCTTGATATCACGATCGATGTTCTGATGCCCGACGGCGGCAAAGCAGGTCGTTCAATCCAACGACCATGGCGTCCCGCTTTCGCGAGGTTGCGGCCAAGAACCCGCTTGCGGAAAGAACTCCAGAAGCTCGCGCAATCCATTCACGAAACAAACGTTGAAGCCGCCGAAGGCGCGTGAGTTAACGAAGGAGCATTTACGTTGTTTTCCAAATACAAAAAAGGCGATGAGTCGGGTCAACCCGGACCTCAAATCGATCGAAGGCGGTCAGGGCCGCGTAGCGACGCGTCCTGTTTCCACACCATCGCCACAGTCAACGGCTGTCGAAGCCAAACGTCGCAATGTCAGCCGCTCGCCCGGCCAGGTCGCGGCCAGTCGACAAGGAACGCAAGCGGAAAGAACGGCTTGGCGAGATCAAGCTGGAACTTCACAAGCGTCTGCTGGACAACCTGAACCTTGGTGCTCTTGAAAACGCCACCGAAGGCGATCTGCGGGCCGAGATCGTTGCGATTTCGGGCGAAGCGCTCGATGAAATGGGCGTCGTTCTGAACCGCGAAGAACGCCAGACCCTCAACCAAGACCTTTACGACGAAGTGACGGGCCTCGGCCCGCTCGAGCCGCTTCTGAAAGACGACACCATCAACGATATTCTGGTGAACGGCCCACAACAGGTCTTCGTCGAACGCTCGGGTAAGCTTGAACTGACCGACACAACCTTCAAAGACGAAAAGCACCTTCTGCGGATCATCGACAAGATCGTTTCGGCCGTGGGTCGTCGTGTTGACGAATCCAACCCTTACGTTGACGCCCGTCTTGCAGACGGATCGCGTTTCAACGCCATGGTCCCACCCATCGCGGTTGATGGCTCGCTGGTTTCTATTCGTAAGTTCAAAAAGGAAAAGCTTTGCGATCGACGATCTGGTCAACTTCGGTGCCTTCACCGAAGAAATGGCCGCCTATTTGCAGGCAGCCGTGGCAACCCGCCTGAACATCATCGTCTCGGGCGGTACCGGTTCCGGTAAAACGACCACGCTGAACGCGCTGTCGTCCTTCATCGACAACGATGAACGCATCCTGACAATCGAGGATACGGCGGAACTTCAGCTGCAACAGACACACGTGGGTCGGATGGAAAGCCGTCCGCCCAACGTGGAAGGCAAAGGTGCTGTAACCCAGCGCGATTGTCTGCGAAACGCACTTCGTATGCGTCCAGACCGCATCATCGTGGGTGAAACGCGTGGCGAAGAAGTCATCGACATGCTTCAGGCCATGAACACCGGCCACGACGGATCAATGACAACGATCCACGCCAACAGTGCGCGCGACGGTGTCAGCCGTCTGGAAAACATGATCGCGATGGCCGGTATCGAAATGCCGATGAAAGCCACACGCAAGCCAGATTTCCTCGGCTGTGAACCTGATCGTACAGGCCTCGCGTTTGCAGGACGGTTCGCGTCGCATGGTGTCGATCACCGAAGTGACCGGCATGGAAGGCGAAGTTATCTCGATGCAGGAAGTCTTCCGCTATCAGCGCGTGGGCCTGACCCCTGACAACAAGATCATCGGCCACTTTACGGCCACCGGTGTGCGCAGCCACTTCTCTGAGCGTTTCAGGATGTGGGGCTACGATTTGCCGTCAGCTATTTTCGAACCCTTCGCGGCGGAGTAAGCCAAAATGGTCATCAGTGCAGAACCGCTAATTTACGGTCTGATTTTCCTTGCTGTTCTTGCCTTGGTGCAGGGTATCTATCTGACAGTCTTCGGAAAATCGATCAGCCTGAACAGCCGGGTCAACCGCCGTCTCGAAATGCTCGAGAAGGGTGCGGGCCGCGAACAGGTGCTGGAACAACTCCGCAAGGAGATGTCCCAACACATGAATTCGAAGTCGATTCCGCTTTATGCGATTCTTGCCGACAAGGCGCAGAAGGCCAACATCGCCTTTACGCCCGGCCAGCTTATCATGGTCATGGGCGTTCTGACAGTCGTGGCCTTCTTCCTGCTGACCTTCGGAACCGCGGCCTCGCTGCCAATCCGGCTGGTCATCGTCGGTTATGATGGGCGTGGGCGCTGTCTTTGTCTGGGTCAACAAAACGGCCAAGAAACGCCTTGGCATGATCGAAGAACAACTGCCCGATGCGGTCGAACTGATGGTGCGAAGCCTGCGCGTTGGCCACCCGTTCTCTTCCGCACTTCAGATCGTCGCAAAAGAGGTTCCCGACCCGCTTGGCACGGAAATGGGCGTGATCTCGGACGAAGCTGCCTACGGTCGTGACGTTGGCGAGGCGCTGAAAGCGATGGCAGAACGGATGGATATGCAGGATTTGCGCTTCCTCGCCGTTGCGGTGACCATCCAGCAAACTTCAGGTGGTAACCTGGCCGAAATTCTCGACGGTCTGGCCAAGGTTATCCGGTCGCGTTTCAAGCTGTTTCGCCGCGTGAAGGCAATCACGGCCGAGGCCAAATGGTCCGGCATGTTCCTGTCGCTTTTCCCGATTCGTCGCGCTGGTCATGATCAACGTCATCCAGCCGAACTACTATGACGAAGTTAAAGAGACCTCGGCCTTTATTCCGGCCTGTCTGGTGGTTGCGGCCTTCCTGACCGTGAACATCTTCGTCATGAGGATGCTCGTGAACATTAAGGTGTAAGCCCATGGAAACGGTTACGAACTCTACTCAATCAGGCCAACGCCGATCTGACCGAAAATTTCGGCGATCTTGGCCCGCTTCTGGTCATCGGCGTCCTTGGCATGTTCCTGGTGCTGCTGACCCTGCCGATCCTGCTGAAACGCCGCAAGGACCCGCTCGACAAGTTGCGCGAAGCGGCCCGCGCCGGTGCGCAGCAGTGAGCCGGCGATGGCCACCGCGCCTGCGCCGCGGCCGCGGCAAGCGGCAGAACAAGCTGGACAAATATTCCAACTTTTTGGAGCCGCAGGACGAAAAGGAATACTCCGAGGTCGCCTGAAGCTGTTTGCAGGCCGGTTACCGCTCGCAAAGATGCTGTGCGGACCTATCACTTCCTGCAGTTCGTCCTTGGCATCGTTTTCCTGATCCTGGGTGTCCTTTACGCGATCTACACCAGCGCCACGGGCGAACCATCGACTCAGGCGCTGATGATCTGTCGGTCATTATTCCGGGCGCGGTTGGCTACATGCTGCCCAAATACTGGGTCACCAAGCGCCAGCAAACGCGTCAGGAAGAGATCACCAACGGCTTTCCCGACTGCTCTGGACATGATGCTGGTCTGCGTCGAAGCCGGTCAGTCGCTTGACCAGTCGATCATTCGCGTCAGCGAGCGAAATCCGGGCGGGCTATCCCGCATCTTGCCGACGAATTCGAAATGGTCGCGCAACGAAATGAAGGCCGGTAAGGACAAGCAACAGCGTTCTGCGCGACATGTCCGAGCGCGCCGGCGTGGCTGATGTCGCAAGTTTCGTCACCGTTCTGATCCAATCTGCCAGCTTTGGTACCTCGATTGCCGAAGCACTTCGGGTCTATGCGTCCGAAATGCGTGATAAACGGGTCATGCGGGCAGAAGAAAAGGCAAACACCTTGCCGACCAAGATGACCCTTGCCACAATGATGCTGACAGTTCCGCCGCTTCTGATCATTCTGATCGGACCGTCGATCTATGGTATTGCGGAAACACTTGGCCAGGCAGGCTTCTAAAGGGGCATATGCAAAATCTCATAATTCGGTCCGGGCGCTGCTTGCTCTGTTCGTCCTGGCCGCCTGCGACACCGCAGGCGGCCTTCAGCAGTCCGGCCGAAAGCCCGTTTGCGCCCCACGGGCGTCGCCCGACGGCGAACAATCGGTCGATGGTCTGACCGTCGGGCACGGCTTATGGCGGCCGGCGAATACGAACTGGCCCTGAACGCCTATCTACCGGGCGGCGGCGGAACAAGGCGTCAACGTCGATGTTCTGTCGGCAATCGGTTCGGCCAACCTGCAACTTGGCCGATTGGGTCAGGCCGAACAGATCCTGCGCCGCGCGACCGAAATGGACGAAACTTTCCCGCCGGCCTGGAACAATCTTGGTGTTGTCTTGATGGAACGGGGCGAATTTGGCGAAGCCAGCCGCGTCTTTCGCCTCGCCTTCGCGCTCGATAGTGGCCAAAGCGCGGAAATCCGCGAAAATCTGCGCTTGGCTCTCGCAAAACTTGAAGATCCGGCGTATTCTGCGCCCGAAGAGTGATTTCCGTCTGGTGCGGCGCGGTCCTGGCGTTTACCGGATCCTCGAAACACCCGAGACCCCATAAAGAGGGCATGGCAAAGACGGACGCGAGCAGCAAAGGGACGAAGACATGCGATACGCCGGTACTAATCTATCGCTTTGCATGGGCAGCATTATTGCCCTTGGCCGCCTGTGAACGCAGGGCAGGATCAGACGCCGAAGTCGAACAGGCGTTGAAAGACGTCAACGTCATTGACGAAAGCAACCTGAACGACGTGATGCTGACGGTCGCCGACCCGAACGAGGCGGTCACCTATTTCCAGCGGACAATCGCCGCAAACCCCGATCGCATCGACTTGCGCCGCGGTCTGGCGAAATCGCTGGTCCGCGCGCAGAAACCCACTGCCGCCGCGTCGGCGTCTGGGCAAACGTCCTGACCATGCCCGGCTCAAACGCCGAGGACAGAGTCGAACTACGCCGATGCGCTGATCCGCTCGAACGAATGGGACAAGGCCGAAGCAGAGCTTGACCGGATCCCGCCAACCCACGAGACCTTCAAACGCTATCGACTGGAAGCCATGATCGCCGACAGCAACAAGGAATGGAAGAAGGCCGACAGTTTCTACGAAATCGCGGTCGGCCTGACGACCAAACCATCCGGTACCTTGAACAACTGGGGTTACAGCCAAGCTGACCCGCGGCAACTATGCCGAGCGCCGAAACGCTGTTTCGGCGAAGCGCTGACTTTTGACACCACGCTGTTCACCGCCAAGAACAACCTTGTTCTGGCCCGCGCCGCTCAGCGCAAATACGACATGCCGGTCGTGCCAGATGACCCAGATCGAACGCGCGCAACTGCTTCACACAGCCGCGCTTTCGGCGATCAAACAGGGCGACGTGACCACCGGCAAAAGCCTTCTGCGCGAAGCCATCGACACTCATCCTCAGCATTTCGACGCCGCCGTGCGCAGCCTCGAAGCGCTTGAAAACAAACAACAACTAACGGGTCCTTGCCATGGCAATCGACTGGACCACCGCGGCGTGGTTTTTGCCCTTCGTCGTGCCGATCACCGTCTGGGTCTCGTGGAGCGACATGGCGTCGATGAAGATCCCGAACAAGGCCGTTATCGCCTTCTGGTGGTCTTTGCGGTGATCGGGCTGATCGCCCTTCCGTTTCACGGAATACCTCTGGCGCTGGTCCCATTTCGTCGTCGTGCTGGTGATCAGCTTCGTCCTCAGCTCGCTGGCGCCTTGTCGGCGCGGGAGACGCAAAGTTCGCGGCGGCCATGGCGCCCGTTCATCGCGCGGCCTGACTTCATGATCCTTTCATGTTTCTGCTGGGCGCGACGATCATCGCCGCCTTCATGCTTCACCGCGCAGCCCGCGCCATCGCCATTCGGGCCAAAAGTTCCCCGAGTGGGAAAGCTGGACTCGGCGCGAGTTTCCAATGGGCTTCGCGCTGGCGCCGGCCCTGGTGTTCTACCTGCTGATTGCGTTGCTCAGCTGATTGACAGAGAAAATCGCATAAAGCTCGTTGTCCCGAACCAGGGTGAATTCGGCATCCGAAGCGGCCAGATCGTCGATCATGATCCCCCGCACCCGGTTCACGAAACCGCATTTCGGGATCAGCACGTAGTCGGCATTCTCCAGCCCCGACAGGTCGCCGTAATACCAAGGCGCGCCGTTTTCAGGGGCCGCATAGGGTCCAAACAGCCAGAACACCCTCAGAATGTCGGTTGTAAAGATGCGGCTGCCCTCGGGGATACCGGCGCGCTTCAAATCGGCGGTGATCTCGGTCGAAAAAGGCACGCGACCCGGCCATCCACTCGCAATTCGGGAAAGTCACACCGCCAAGTTCGGGTTCGGCGGACGCCCGCACGCTCTTCATACTTGGCCCAGAGGTCCCGGTTCCGATCCAGATCCAGATCTGCGCCGTCATCGTATATCCCGGTCGCTCGCGAATGAACACATCCTGATGCCCCGCTGTCTCGGGCAGCATCGGCATAAAGCGTGACCGGTCAAACGCCAGATGCTCGAACGGAGACATGGCAATATTGAACAGCGACGGAAAGAACACGGCCACCGCCACAAGCGCCGTGGTGCCCATCGCCTTGCGAAGATCGACGCCAGAGACTTCGGCAAACCCTTCCTCGCGGCCGCAGCGCCAGAAGCAAGAACAGGGACGAACAGCAGCCACTGCGGATCGTTCCCGAAGTTCTGATAGCGTGATATAGATGAAACGCCGGGATCAGCAGCAGACACACCAGCGCCGCGACCGCCGCGTGATGCGCGCCGCACCATCATCACCGTCGCCAATCCGACAAGCATGCGCGGCGATATAAGTGCGGCCCCCCAACGATCTCCTCAAACGCGCACACCGACATAAGGGCGAACATCAGACCCCGAGACATTGCGCAGATCTGCCAGATAAGCCAGCCAGAACGCAGGCCCGAAAGCAATCGTCGCCGCGATCACCACGACCAGCCCACCGATAACTGGCAGCCGCAATGCCACGCACACGCCCAGCGCATGGCCAAAGCAAGCGGCCGCCACCGGCACAAGGCGTCACGAAATAGGTGATCTTCAGCAACAGCAGCAATCCGGCCAACAGCGCCAATCGATGCGCCCGTCCAGCACAGGCCGGTCGCGCCCGCATGGCCGGGATCATGCGCCAGCAGCCAGAATGACGAAGGAAATCGACCATGCCCAACGGTTATAATGCATCGATATCGGACACGCCGGACCCGGCACCGCCATAGCTCAGTGCCAGAACAAGCCCCAGCGTGAACAAGCCGAACATCATACGCGACGCCCCGCGTCAACCGCGCCGTGCAAACATAGACGACAAACGGCAAAAGCAGGCAGGCAACCCCGAGCTGCGCCAGAGATTGCTGCCGCACCAGCCGAAACCCGGCCTGCATCAGCAAAACAATCGGAAGGAACGACAAAACACCCAAAGGCGTGACAAAATCGATATGCGGCACCTGCCCTGCTTCCATGCGAAACAGAATGTCCAGCAAATGATAGGTGTCGCCCTCGTGGTTATCGAGGTACAAGCCGCCCTGCAAGAGGAACGCGCCGTAGGCCAGCACAAAGACAACAAAAATGCCCGTCAAAAGAAACGGATTTGGCTCTGCTCATTCCTCATCCTTTTTCCATTTTTTGGCCACATTAGCCGGTCATGTTCGCTCTCGGCAAAGGTGTGCCACCGCTTATTGTTCAAAATCGGGCAACGACGGGGCGCACCAAGAAATTTTGGTGAGGCACGGGTAATCCGATGAATATGGAAACGTCGAACGTTATCGCGCCACCGGCGCCACGCTCGCTTGAAGGCATGAAACTGCCTAATGGTGATGATGCGTGATATTGTGCTGAAAACAATGTTCCGCAAGAACCTTGATACATGTCGGCGAATTGTCCACTGCGATCTGCCTGCCGATCCCGGTGACGCAGGAACTTCTCGATATGGCACGCGAGCAGAAGCTGTTTGCAGGCCACGGGTACGCTGCATGCCA
This sequence comes from uncultured Alphaproteobacteria bacterium, assembly GCA_963841595.1. Taxonomy (GTDB): domain Bacteria; phylum Pseudomonadota; class Alphaproteobacteria; order Rhodobacterales; family Rhodobacteraceae; genus CAWJDD01. Next base: position 419,402 of record CAWJDD010000006.1, read on the forward strand.
ACTCGGGCGGCGAAATGGGCTTTCAGCTGACCGACGCCGGCAAGGCAGCGCGCGCTCGATGCTCTGGCCCAGTCGGAATATTACGGCGCCATGCCGGTGCCGCTGGATGTCTATTCCGAGCAGGTCAAACGCCAGTCGATCCGCAACATCCAGGTCACCCGCGACCAGCTTCTCGGCGCCATGGGCCACCTGATCCTGCCCGAAGAACTTATCGACCATTTCGGACCTGCGGTTTCGGCGGGTCGTTCGATCCTGATGTACGGCCCTCCGGGCAACGGTAAATCTTCGATCTCGAACGGTATCCGTGACGCGCTTGGCGACAAGATCTATATCCCACGCGCCATCGAATATGCCGGTCAGGTGATCACCGTCTACGACCCGATCGTCCACACCGCCGCGGAAGAACAGGTAGACGACCCGAATTCGCTGCGCCGCACGTCGAACCGCTATCGACACGCGCTATGTGCTTTGCGACCGCCCGACCGTGATCACCGGTGGTGAATTGTCGCTGTCGATGCTCGATCTGGTCTATAACCCGACCGCGCGGACCTATCAGGCGCCGCTTGCAGCTGAAATCGACCGGCGGCGTCTTCATCGTCGACGACCTTGGCCGTCAGGAAGAACCGCCGCAGGCGCTGGTCAACCGCTGGATCGTTCCGCTTGGAAGAAAACAAGGACATCCTTGCCCTGCAATCGGGCGAGAAGTTCGAGGTGCCCTTCGACACGCTTGTGATCTTCTCGACCAACTTCCACCCGAACGAGATCTTCGACAAAGCGGCCCTGCGTCGTATCTTCTTCAAGATCAAGATCGACGGACCGATCCAGGAAGATTACCTGAAAATCTTCGCCATGGTCGCGCGGAAACGCAAGATGCCGCTGGACGAAGACACGCTTGGTTTACCTGATCAAGAACAAGTACCCGACGATCGACAATATCTATGCGAACTATCAGCCGATCTTCCTGATCGACCAGATGATCTCGATCTGCGAATTCGAAGGCATCCCCTATCAGATGTCGCCCGAACTGATCGACCGCGCCTGGGCGAACATGTTCGTCAAGGAAGAGAAGATCGTTCACTAAAGCGTTCGCCGCGGCTCGCCCGCGACGACCAACTGGAGGGGCGCTGCCCCTCCAGACCTCCCCGGCAGTATTTTTGACCAAGAAGAAATGGCCGGGTTTTCCCGGGCCTTTTGCACGGCTAAGTCTGGGACATGTCCGCGCTTGCCCCAACACTTTCACGACTGGTTCGCCTCGCGCGGCTGGGCGGTGCATCCGCATCAGACCGAGATGGCCGCGCGGGCGAGCGACCCTTCGCTTCTGCTGATCGCACCGACCGGCGGCGGCAAGACGCTGGCGGGGTTCCTGCCAACGCTTGCCGAACTGGCCGACGGCGCCGCACAACGGCCTGCACACGATCTATGTCTCGCCCCTGAAAGCTCTGGCCGCCGATATCCGGCGCAATCTCTCGACACCCATCGCCGAGATGCGACTTGCCGATCCGCGTCGAAGACCGCACCGGCGACACCAGCGCGACGCAAAAGAAACGCCAGCGCGCCGACCCGCCGCACATCCTGCTGACCACGCCCGAAAGCCTTGCGCTGCTGCTCAGCTACGAAGACGCCCCGCGCATGTTCGCGGGCTGTCAGCCGGGTGATCGTCGACGAAATTCACGCGCTGGCGGAATCGAAGCGCGGCGATCAGCTGATGCTCTGCCTGGCCGAGTTGCAGGCACTTTGCCCCGGCCTGCGCCGCGTCGGTCTTTCGGCCACCGTCGAAGACCCGCCGGCCATCGCGCGCTTTCTTGCCCGCCACCCCGATCCCTGCCCCATCATCCAGGCCGATCCCGGCCCCGACCCCGACATCGCCATGCTGGAAACCGAAGAGCTGCCGCCCTGGTCCGGCGGCGGTGGCAAATATGCCATTCCCGCGTGTTCTCGACGAAGTGAAGACGCACAAGACCACGCTGATCTTCCACAACACCCGCGCGCAGGCCGAGATCTTCTTCCACAACCTCTGGCTTCAGAACGACGAAAGCCTGCCCATCGGCATCCACCACGGCTCGCTTGCCCGCGCCCAGCGCGAAAAGGTCGAAGCCGCGATGGTGCGCGGTGAACTGCGCGCGATCGTCTGCACCGGCACGCTGGATCTGGGGATCGACTGGGGCGATGTCGATCTGATCATTCAGATCGGCGCGCCCAAGAACGTCAAACGGCTGGTGCAGCGGATCGGGCGCGCCAACCACCGCTACAACGCGCCGTCAAAGGCGCTGATCGTGCCCGCAAACCGGTTCGAGGTCGTCGAATGTGTCGCCGCACTGGAGGCCGTTCGCGAAGCCGATCTTGACGGCGAACCGCGCGGACCGGGCCCGCAGCGACGTGCTGTGCCAGCACATCCTGATCCGCGCCTGTCGCGGTCCGTTCGATGCCGACCGACCTCTATGAAACCTTCCGCACCGCCGGTGCTTACGCCGATCTGACCCGCGCGGATTTCGACGCCTGCCTCGACATGGTGGCGACCGGCGGCTACGCGCTTCGCGCCTACGACCGCTGGCAACGGCTGAAACAACGCCCCGACGGCCTGTGGGAGTTGCGCGATCCCCGCGCCAGCCCGCCACATCCGCATGAACCTCGGCACCATTCAGGACACCGACACGCTGAAAGTACGCCTGAAGAACCGCATGCGGCGGCACCCCGCTTGGGCGAGATCGAGGAAGGCTTCGCGGCCATCGCTGACGCCCGGCGACACCTTCCTGATCGGCGGCCAGGTCGTGCGGTACGAGGGCCTGCGCGAAATGACGGTCGAGGTCACGCGCCGCGCCGACAAGCCACCAAAGATCGCCACCTTCATGGGCACCAAATTCGCCACCTCGACCCAGCTGACCCACCGCATCCTCGAGATGTTCCGCACAAGACGACTGGCCCGAACTTGCCGGCCCACACCGCCGACTGGCTGGCCCTTCAGCGCCGGGTCTCGAAACTGCCCGAAGCCGACCGCATCCTGGTCGAAAGCTTCCCCCATGACGGGCGCCAGCACACCTGCATCTATGGTTTCGCGGGGCGCAACGCGATGCAGACGCTGGGCCTTTTGATCACCCAGCGGATGGAAGACCGAAGGGCTTGCGCCGCTGGGCTTTGTCTCGACCGATTACGCCGTGCTGATCTGGGGTCTGGACCGCGTCCCCGACCCCGCGCCCTTTTCGATGGCGAGAACCTGCGCGATGCCTTCGAAACCTGGCTTGCCGGCAACGCCGTGATGAAGCGCACCTTCCGCGGCACCGCCACGATCGCGGGGCTTCTTGGAGCGCAACTTTGGGCATCAGCGGCGCAGCCGGGCCGGCAGGCGACGTTTTCCTCCGACATCCTCTATGACACGCTGATCAAATACGACCCCGACCACCTGATGCTGCGAATCACCCGCGAAGAGGCGATGCGCGGGCTGGTCGATTTCGGCCGCATCGAGGAGATGCTGGAGCGCACAGGGGCCGCATCGACCACGTCATCCTCGACCGCGTCACACCGCTGGCCGCGCCCCTGTTCCTGGAACCCGGCCGCATCCCGATCAGCGGCGAAGGCCGCGAGCGCCTGCTGGCCGACGAGGCGGAGCGATTGATGGAGGCGGCGGGCCTTGGAACGTGACCATGGCCGGGCAGAGCCTGCCCGTGGGGTGGCGCAGCACCGATTGAGCGCGAGCACTTAATGGTGAAATCCACATTGCTTGCCTGAGGTCTTCGCAAGGTTTCAAAGCGCCAGCCCGCCGAACGGGCAGGCGCTGCCCGGCGCCTTCGGCTTGATTCCGTGCCGCGTGGCGAACCGCCAAAGCGACCTTGCCACCAATCTGTGACTGTCAAATGGAGTAATCGTCCCTAAAGATGACCGTTTGCCCCAGTAAATGATCTTCGGATTGTCATTGCAGTGGAGTTCAAACCAACACGTTTTTGATAAAACTGGCTCTTCAAAAAAGGCCACTGCCCGAAATCAGCAAATTGATCGCCCAGGCCGTGTCGATAAGTTCTATCGGCCGAACTGTCCATGATTTTGAACGGTAGGTTAGCGATACGAAGTCAAATAGGATGCGCTTCATCAATCGAGATTTTATAAGTCTCGTTACGCCAAGGGAAAAGTAAATGAGCGTTTCTCCATAAAATGCGGGCTTTTCGTCTTCCGGAATTCGTCGCCAAGCAACCGCCGAGCTAGACCTCTACACAAGAGCAGCCAACCAACCTCACCCACACAAACTATCCACCACCCTCGCCACGAACGCCTCGCCCGCTTCTAACTGCGCGATGGATATAAACTCGTCCGGCTGATGCGCCTGCGCGATATCGCCCGGCCCGCAGATCACGGCCGAGTATCCCGCGTTCTGGAAATGCCCGGCTTCGGTGCCGTAACTGACGACATGGCTTGCGTTGTCCCCGGTCAGGCGCGCACCAGCCGTTCGGCCGCGCCGTCATCTTCGGGCTTCAGACCCGGGCAATCCGCCACGGCGTCAAGGTGATCCCGGCGTCGAAGGTGCACGGCCTTCATCGCGGCCTCAATCTCGGCGACCTTCTCGAGAAACCGCGTCCTTCCAGGCCTCGTCGTCGTCGTCGGGCACAAAGCGGAAATCCATCCCAAAGTGGCAATCCTTCGCCGTGATGTTGTGCGCCGTCCCGCCCGTGATCTGCCCGACATGCACCGTCGTCCACGGCGGCTCGAACACCGCGGCCAATCGGCCCGGCTGCGTGGCCGCCATGCTCTCGGCGTTCATCGCGGTTGGCCCATTCGATCAGCTTTGCAGCCTCCATGATCGCATTGACCCCGGTGTGCATCAGCGACGAATGCACCTCGAACCCCGTCATGTGAACGTGAAATCCCGCCCCGCCCTTGTGGCCGGTCACGCAAGTTCATCATCGACGGCTCGCCGATGATCGCCACTGCCGCCTTGGGCACATCAGCCCGCCATCGCCTCGATCAAGCGGCGGCGCGCCGCGCAGCCGATTTCCTCGTCAAACGACAGCGCAATCTGCAAGGGCCGTTTCAGATCCGCCGTCAACGCGCGCTGAACCGCATGCAAGCGCCAGCGCATCGAACCCCTTCATGTCGCAGGTGCCGCGCCCGTAACAGCTTGCCGTCCTTCTCGGTCACGACCAACGGATCAGTCGTCCACGTCCTGCCCGTCAACCGGCACCACATCGGTGTGGCCCGACAAAACGATGCCGCCCGGCACGTCCGGCCCGACGCTGCAATAAAGCGCATGTTTCGTGCCGTCCTCGTTGGGCATCCGGTACGACCGTCACGCCAAGATCGGTCAGATAGTCCTCGACCCAGTCGATCAGCGGCAAGGTTCGTGTCGCGGCTGACGGTCGGAAACGACACCAGGGCGTCAAGGATTTCGCGCGCGGCGATAGGCTCATTCGAGCTTCAACACGAAATGCCCCGGCGAGACTTCGTCATAGACCGACGGTCCGGGTTCGTGATCCACGGGGAAGATCGGCGAGGGGATCGGCTTGAAGTTCAGATCCTTCTCGGATTTGCGACGTCGCGGGTCGGCAACCGGCACCGCCTTCAGCAGCGCCTTGCGTATACTCGTGACGCGGATCCTCAAAGATCGCCGCCCGCGGACCCAATTCGACGATCCGACCCAGATACATCACGCCGACCGTTGTGACTGACCCGTTCGACCACCGCCATGTCGTGGCTGATGAACAGGATCGAAATCCCAAGTTCGGCCTGCAATTCCATAATCAGGTTAAGCACCTGCGCCTGCACCGACACGTCCAGCGCGCTGACACCGCCTCGTCCGCGATGATAAGCTTTGGGTTCAGCGCCAAGCGCGCGCGCAATCGCGATCCGCTGACGCTGTCCGCCCGACAATTCATGCGGGATAACGGCTGCAGGAAACTGCGCGGCAGTTCCACCCGGTCAAACAGTTGCGCCACCCGGTCGGCGCGCTCGCCGGCGTTGCCAATGACGATAGTTCAGCAAGCGGCTCGGCCACCTGATCGGCCAGCCTCATCTGCGGGTTCAGCGACGCGAACGGGTCCTGAAACACCATCTGCATGTCGCGCCGCGCCGCGGCGCAATTCTTCGGCTCGAAAGTCGATCACGTTCTTGCCGTCCAGCCAGACTTCGCCCGACAACGGCTCGACCAGCCGCAAGATCGACCGCCCGCAGCGTCGACTTGCCGCACCCGGATTCGCCCACAAGGCTTAGCGTTTCGCCGGATTTCACCTGAAACGAGACATCTTCGACCGCATGAACATTGGCCATCGTGCGCCGGAAGAACCCGCCCTTGACCGGGAACCGCGTCATCAGATGCTTGACATCCAGCAAGCACCTTGTCGCGACTTCGGCAGAATCGGCTTCGACGCTCGCAGCCGCGCATTCATCAGCCGCATCGGCTCGGGCGCGGTCTTGCCCGTCATCTCGCCCAGCTTCGGCACCGCCGCCAGCAACGACTTGGTATAGTCGATGCTGCGGGTTCTCGAAAATCTGTTCGACCGTCCCCTCTTCCACCTTGTTGCCGCGATACATGACCACCACGCGGTCGGCCATCTGCGCGACCACCGCCATGTCGTGCGTGATGAACATCACCGCCGTGCCGGTTTCCCGCTTCAGCCGGTCGATCAGCGCCAGGATTTCGGCCTGGATCGTCACGTCCAAGAGCCGTCGTCGGCTCGTCCGCGATCAGCAACCGAGGCTCGCAGGCCAAAGCCATCGCGATCACCACCCGCTGGCGCATACCGCCCGACAACTCATGCGGATATTGCTTCAAACGCCGCTCAGGTTCCGGGATGCGCACCTGCCGCAGCAGTTCCAGCGCCGCGCTCGGTCGCCGCCTCCTTCGACATGCCCTTGATGAACGCGCAACCCTTCGGTCAATTGCCGCCCGACGGTGAACACCGGGTTCAGCGAGGTCATCGGCTCCTGAAAGATCATCCCGATCTCGTTGCCGCGAATCGACCGCATCAGACTGTCGCCGGCCTTGCGCCACATCGATCACACCGCCGTGGCCTCGCCCCGGTCGAACAACAACTCGCCCGCCGGCAATCTGGCCACCGCCAAATTCCACCAGCCGCATCAAGCGACAGCGACGACACCGATTTACCCGAACCCGATTCGCCGACAACGCAGACCGTTTCGCCCGGAGCGATGTCGAAACTGACGTCTTCGACCCCGACAACCGGGCCGTCCTTGGTCTGAAATTCGACGCGCAGGTTTTTGAGCGAGGCAAGTGGGTGATCCAGCATGACTGTCCCTTGCAGGTCCGAAGAACTCCAGTCACGCTAATCCCGCGCAGGTCGAAGCACTGTCAAACGCATTGACCAGCTGCTCAAACGCTTTTCGGAAATTCCGCGCACAGAACAGAGCAATCTCGCAAATGACCGCGTTTCCCCGGCGGCAACGCTTGCATTCGCGTCTGACTTTCGGCTGAAACTCCAATCAGTCCGCGCTCTGGGGTGGGACGATCAACAACAAAAAGCTGGATCGTGGTGATCAACACCGCAACCTGCACAACCTCCCTGATCCCTTATCTGCCCTTTTGGCGGAGCCGTAAGCGCGTTCAACTTTCCAACAAGGAGTGAAACAATGAAACTCAAAACAGCCCTTATGGGGCAGCCGCCGCTGTCGCGCTGGCTCCGATGGCATTTGCCGCCGGCCACGAAGGCGAACGTGGCCGCGACGGCGAGGTCAAGATCATCTACTGGCAGGCCCCGTCGATCATGAACCCCTATCTGTCCGGCGGCACCAAGGATCTCGAAGCCGCAAGCCTCGTGATCGAACCGCTGGCACGCTACGACGAAAACGGCGACATGGTGCCCTGGCTGGCCGACAGCAGTGCCCGACCGTCGAAAACGGCGGCGTCAGCGAGGATCTGAAACAGATCACCTGGAAACTGAAAGACGGGCATGCTGTGGTCCGACGGCACGCCGGTCACCTCGGCTGACGCCAAGTTCACCTGGGAATACTGCACCGCCGAAGGCGGCGGCTGCGCGCAGTCGGAGAAATACAACGACGTCGAGCTCGATCGACACACCCGACGACTCTGACCGTCGTGGTCAACTTTTCGGTCCCAAAGCCCTTCCCCTACGGCCCCTTCGTCGGCGCACGAGGCTCCGATCATTCAGGCGGCGCAGTTCGCCGACTGCCTCGGCCCGAAGGCGCCTGAGTGCACCGAAGCCAACTTCAGCCCGATCGGCACCGGCCCCTTCGTTGTCACCGACTTCCGTCCCAACGACGTGATCAAGCTTGGAAGCGAACCCAAACTACCGCGAACGAAGGCAAACCGGCCTTTGCTACCGTCACGCTTCAAAGGCGGCGGCGACGCAACAGCGGCAGGTCGCGCGGTTCTGGAAACCGGCGAATTCGACTACGCCTGGAACCTTCAGCTGGCACCCGACGTGCTTGCGAAGATGGAAGCTGCCGGAAAAGGCGACTGTCGTCGCAGCCTTCGGCACGCTGGTCGAGCGGCTGCATGGTCAACCTCACCGACCCCGACCCCGCTCTGGGCGACCAGCGCGGAACCGTCGATAGCACCCGCACCCGTTCCTGACCGACACAAGCCGTGCGTCAGGCAATGTCGCATGGCCATCGACCGCGAACTTTGGTCGAAATCGGCTACGGCGAGGCGGGTAAAGTCACCTGCAACGTGCTGCCAGCGCCGGCGATCTATGCGTCCACCGCCAACGATGGCTGCCTGACGCAGGACATCGCTGGTGCAAACGCGATGCTCGATGCCGCTGGCTGGGTCGACAGCGAACGGCAACGGCATCCGCGACAAAGGACGGTGTCGAACTCAGATGCTCTACCAGACTTCGACCAACGCCGTGCGTCAGGACTTCCAGGCGCTGATCAAGCAGTGGTGGGCCGAGATCGGCATCGAAACCGAACTTCGCAACATCGACGCATCGGTCTTCTTCGGGTGCGATCCGGGCTCGCCCGGACACCTTCCAGAAGATTCTTTGCCGACGTTGAAATGTACGCCAACAACTTCACGGCACCGACCCGGAGGCCTACATGGCAACTGGCGTTGCGATCAGGCACCGCCACCCGAGACACAATGGCAGGGCAACAACATGCTGCGCTTCTGTCTTCGGAAGAATACGACGCGCTGGTCGCCGAACTGGCGACAGACTGGCGACATCGACGAGTCGTGCGCGACTTGGCAAGGCGATGAACGACATGCTGATGCAAGAATATGTCATGATTCCGCTGGTCTATCGTGGTCGCGTTTCGGCCCACGCGCAACGACGCTTGGTGGTGTTGCATCAACCCGTGGGACAGCGAGCTGTGGAACATTGCTGACTGGTACCGGATCGGCAACTAAGCTGAACCCGCCGCGCCTCCGGGGACACCTCCGGGGGCGGCATGCCTCAGATGCCATGACCCAAAGCGCCCCCTCATGCTCACATATACAATCCGACGGCTGGTCCTTAGCGATCCCGACGCTTCTGTTCATCAGCCTTCGTGATCTTCCTGCTGTTGGAACTCGCCCCCGGCGACCCGATGGCGCAGGTGCCTCTGACCGTGCCGCCGGAAGTCAAAGCAAGCCATGCGCGAGGCGCTTGGTCTTGGCGAGCCGATGCACATCCGCTTCGGCAAATGGATTTGGCAGTTCTTCTGGTCGAACCGATGCACTATGTTCGACGGCATCTTCGGCACCACCATCGCCGAAGGCCAGCAACGCGTGATCTCGTGGCAGACCCGCTCGCCGGTGATGGACATCGTCGCCCAGCGCATCCCGCAGACGCTTTGGGTCGTCGGCGTCGCTTACGTGGTCGCCGTCGCTGATCGCGCTGCCCATCGGCATCTATTCGGCCTACCGCCAGTATTCCTGGTTCGATCAGGCCGGCACCTTCGTCACCATGGTCGGCTTTTCCGTGCCACCGTTCTTCTCCGGCGTGCTTGTCATCGTGATCTTCTCGGTCTAGCTTGGCTGGTTCCCGTCGATTTACGACACCACGCTGCAAGTCGTGAACGACTGGGCCAGCTTCAAAGTGCAGCTCAGACAGATGGTCATGCCGGTGATGGTGCTGGCGCTGCAAATCACCTCGCAGCTCAGCCGCTTCATGCGCGCGTCGATGCTCGACAACCTCAACCAGGACTATGTGCGCACCGCCCGCGCCAAGGGCCTGACCGAGAATGGTCCGTGGTGCTGGTCCACGTCCTGCGCAATTCGCTGATCCCTGTCGTCACCGTCATCGCACTGGGCGTGCCCTCGATCTTCGGCGGCGCGATCATCACCGAGCAGGTCTTCAAGGTGAACGGCATCGGCCAGCTTCTGATCACCGCGATCCAGGCCAACGACCTGCCAATGGTGCAGACGCTGACCTTCATCTTCGCCGTGCTGATCGTGCTGTTCAACCTGATCGCCGACGTCCTTTACGGCATCCTCGACCCGAGGATCCGCTATGACTGAGACACCGATCACCGATCGAAGAACCCAGCCCACTACGCCACCGCGCTCGCCAATGGGCGGATATCTGGGACCAGTTCCGCAATCACCGCGGCGCAATGTGGGGCGTGGCGGTCTTCTTCCTGATCATTGTTCGCTGATCATCATCGGCCCGTTTCTCTATTGGAACGACCCCAACCTTGTCCCCACCGGCCGCGATTTCCTGACACTGCGCGATACCCGCCCGATCTACATGGCGCTCTGGGACGCCGAGGCCAAGGTGAACTGGGCTGCATCCCCTGGGCACCGACAATCTGGGCCGCGACACGCTGGGCCGCCTGCTGTCTGGCGGGCCGCGTCTCGCATCGCCGTCGGCCTCGCGGCGATGCTTCTGTCGTCTTGCTCGGCACGATGATCGGCGTATCGGCCGGCTATTTCAGACGCCTCGACGGCATCCTGATGCGCCTCACAGACCTTTTCCTGGCGCTGCCCCTTCTGCCGCTTCTGCTGGTCGCCGTGCTTCTGTTCCGCGAACCGCTTTCCAGCGCGTTCGGCCCCGAAGGCGGCACCTTCATCCTGATCGTGACGCTTGTCGGCATCACCTCGTGGATGCAGACCGCCCGCATCGTGCGCGGCGACGTGCTGGCCCTGAAGGAACGCGAGTTCATCCTTGCCGCCCGCTCCATCGGCACGCGTCGCCGTATCAGATGATCACCCGCCATCTTCTGCCCAACGTGCATGTCACCGATCATGGTCTCGGCCACCCTTGGCATCGCCACCGCCATCATCACCGAAAGCGCGCTGTCGTTCCTTGGCTTCGGCTTCCCGCCCGACTTCCCGACCTGGGGCAAGCTGTTGTTCGACGCGGTCGACCGGATGGAGCTTTACCCCGAACGGGTCATCTGGCCGGGCGTGATGATCTCGCTGACGGTGCTTCAGGTGAACTATGTCGGCGACGGCCTGCGCGACGCACTCGATCCCCGCATCCGGGGCCGCTGAAGCAAACATAAAGACCATGCGTTTTCTCACTCTGGTTCCCTCGATCACACTCATTGCCCGCCCGGATTGAGCGCGGGACTTGTGGCTTAAGGCCGCACTCACCATGTTAATACGTGTCGTTCAGGCCCCATAAACAGCAAAAAACTTACGGATTGCTCATAAATCGGGGCTACGAACGAAAACGAGCGTTTGCGCGAACGCTCTAATCGTCTATCAATTCGCCAATAATAATATATGAGCAGGCGCATGAACCAATACACCGAAGTCACCGTCCCGCAGCCCAAAGCGCGGCATGCGAAAGAATGGATGAAAGTCCTGTCCAACTATCGCGAACCCAGTTCTGCGCGCAGTTCGTATGAACTTGCCGTCACAATCGGGCCCTTTGTGCTTCTGTGGGCGCTGGCATGGTGGTCGCTCTCGCTCAGCTATTGGCTGACCTTGGCGATCTCGCTGGCGAATGCGGCCTTCCTTCTTCGCCTTTTCGCAATCCAGCATGATTGCGGCCACGGCGCCTTCTTCAAGAACCGCACGGTCAGCGATTGGCTGGGTCGCGTGATTGGGGTCCTGACCCTGACGCCCTACGACATCTGGCGCCATTGCCATTCGGTCCACCACAGTTCGTCGGGCAATCTCGACCGGCGTGGTCTGGGCGATATCAACACGCTTACCGTCAACGAATACCGCGCGCTCAGCGCCTACGAACGCCTCAAGTACCGGATGTACCGTCACCCGGTGGTGCTGTTCGGCGTCGGTCCGGGCTATCTGTTCTTTTTGCAGAACCGCCTGCCCTTGGGCTTTATGGGTCATGCCAAATTCTGGGTCAGCGCGATGTCGACCAACGCGGGTATCTTTCTGGGGTTGGGCCTTGTCTATTACTTCGGTGGCCTGATGCCGATCCTGTTGATCTTCCTGCCGTCCACGCTTCTGGCGTCATCCGCCGGTGTCTGGCTGTTTTATGTCCAGCACCAGTTCGAGACGACCCATTGGGAACCCGAAGATGAATGGCAAATTCACGACGCCGCGCTCCGCGGCAGCTCGCACTATGTGATGCCCAAGGTGCTGCAATGGCTCACCGCGAACATCGGCGTCCACCATGTGCATCATCTGAACAGCCGCATCCCGTTCTATCGTTTGCCCGAAGTGCTGCATGACCACGACGAGTTGGACGAAATGAACCGCCTGACGATCTGGGAAAGTAATGCGAACGCACGTCTGCACCTTTGGGACGAGAATACCAAACGGCTGCTGTCGTTCAGGCAAGCGCGCGAGCTTTACGGCTAACCATTCAGCACGCAATCTTTCGTTAACTCGCCAGAACGCTTTGACGTACAAAAGTGTTTTCGGGGGCGCCAGAAGACGTACAAAAGCGCACAAAACCCGCCGAACGGTCAGGGTTAAGGCTGCGTTAAATGTACACCGTCACTCAGTCCGCTTCTTGATACGCTGCACCATTAGCCAGACCAGAACCAGCACGATGGGGGTCAGGATAAAAAGCCCCGTTCCCTTCGAGACGCCAATGCCTTCGAACAGCGGATAAGCAAGGTAAGACAACAGGTTAACCGCATAATAGCTGATCGCGGCAACCGAAAATCCTTCGACCGTGCGTTGCAATCGCAACTGCAAATCGGCACGCCGATCCATCGACGCCAAAAGGTCTTGGTTCTGCGCCGACCGTTCAACATCTACCCGTGTTCTCAATAGGTTAGCCGCCCGCGTCGCCCGTTCGGCCATCGTTTTCAACTGCCGCTCGGTCGCCTTTACCGTGCGCATTGCCGGATCAAAGCGGCGCATCATGAACTCGGAAAACGTCTGACGACCGTCAAATCGTTCTTCCCTAAGCACTTGAATTCGCTGGTTAACCAGAACCTCATAGGCCCCCGTTGCCCCGAACCGAAACGCACTTCGGGCAAGGATACTTTCCAACTCGGCCGAAACACCCAGAAGCCCTTGCAGCGTGTGCTCGGGCTTTGCACTATCTGCCGTCATTTCTTCCATAAGATCAGTGAGTTGGCCGTCGATAACACCCATACGCGCGCCCAGTTCCCGGCTGCGCGACAGACCCAGCATGGACATGGTCTTATAGGTCTCAATCTCGCAAATCCGCTGCACCACGCGACCCGTGCGCCGCGCCCCCGTGTCGGGGCGCACAAACATCGCAAACCGCATGTGACCCGAATTATCGATCCGGAAATCTCCTGCAATAACAGCAGTATCGTCCAGAACCTTGCTGACAGCCATGCTTTCGGAAACGAACCACTGTTCCAGCTTTCCCGGTATGGCGTCATCGTTATCGGCCACTTCGATCCGAACCAAAGCCGACGTGATCCTCTCACCCGGAGCCTCGTCCAGCCAGTCTTCAGGGAACATGCTGAAGGTCGAAGCATCGAATGGAGTCTCGGCCACTCCCTCGCCAAAAATGGTGTAAGTCACGAATTCTGTGTGACTTTCCCACTTCAGCTTGTGCCGTCCAATCTCCCCGAAATAATGCGTAGCCCCCGGCTGAGGATGTGCAACGCCGTGACGATCCAGCAGCTTCACCAGATGCGCACGATCAAGATCCCTGTCCCGCGCGGCCGCATCCTCGCTGCGTTTGATCGCCAAATAGGCCGCCCGGCACGGCGCCTCTAATGTCGGAAAGGGCCGCGCGTGCAACTCGTTCGCCAATTGATAGCGAAGCTGGTGATCCTTGATCGGGCTCATATCTCATCCGTCATTTGTCTTGCTTCTTATACGCATCCATTGCTCGGATGGGCCAGCTTTTTTCACTTAATATCTAATGCTTAGCCGTGGACAACGGTATACATAGATCTTTGCGCTGGCGTCACTGACCCCGGCCATGCAAATTGCAGGCATGGCTGATCTTATCCTTGAGACCCGAATTGGAACCGTCGCCGAACTGCGGTTGAACCGCCCTGATGCGCGCAACGCCCTGTCGCGAGCGCTGATTGGCGACTTGCACGAAGCCATCATTCGCCTGGGCGGCGACCCAGGCATCCATGTGATTGTCCTTGCCGCTGAAGGCCCGGTCTTTTGCGCAGGTCACGATCTGAAGGAAATCACCGAAGCGCGCACCAACGAGGACGAAGGGCGCGGCTTCTTCGAGGACATCATGGCCGCCTGCGCCGCAATGATGCAGGCCATCGTCACCTGTCCCAAGCCAGTCATCGCCAGCGTTCAAGGCACCGCCACCGCCGCAGGCTGCCAGCTTGTGGCAAGCTGCGATCTGGCACTCGCCGCCGACACAGTTCATTTCGCCACACCCGGCGTCAACATCGGCCTGTTCTGTTCCAGCCCCATGGTCGCCCTGTCACGCAATGTGCCACGCAAACAGGCGATGGAGATGCTGTTGACCGGCACTCCAATCGACGCAACACGCGCTCGCGAGCTTGGCCTGATCAACCGCATCACAGCCCCGGCTGATCTTACAGCGGCCACCCATGCCCTTGCGATAGACATCGCCGCCAAGTCGCCTAAGACGCTGCGCATCGGCAAGGAAGCCTTCTATGCTCAGGCCGAAATGTCGCTGGCCGATGCCTATGACTATGCCGCGCACGTGATGGTCACGAACCTGATGGAAGCCGACGCCCGCGAAGGCATCGGGGCTTTCGTCGAGAAGCGTAGCCCTTCGTGGGTACCGCTCGACTAAGCTTGTATAGGGGCAAGCGAAAAGGGTAAGAAAAATCAGGGGAAAATAATAAGAAGGCACGGGCAATGGCCCCCAGCTTCGACATCGCGATTGTCGCGCAATCCGGGCGGCTTACTTACGAAGCCGTGCTATTTGCCGCGTCGCTTCGTCATGCCGCCCCGAATTTTGACGGTGACCTGATCGTCGGTGAACCGCGCCCCGGACCGCTTTGGAACAAAGATCCGCGCATCGATGATCCCGACGCCCGCGAATTGCTCAAAGATCTTGGCGCGCGTATCGTTCCCTTCGACAGCCACCATTTCGGCACCAGTTATCCCAATGGCAACAAGGTCGAAATGCTGGCCGCACTTGATGATGGCCGGCCCTTCGTCTTCTTCGACACGGACACGATCATCACCGGGGCAATCGATACTGTCGAGTTCGACTTCGACCGCCCATCGGCCTCGATGGCGCGCGAAAACACATGGCCAGTCCCCCCGCTTTATGGCCCGGGTTACCTCGAGATCTGGAAGGCCATCTATGACAGGTTCGACGTCCCGTTCGAGCCAACGCTGGACCTGACCGAACCCGAAGGCTTCTGGCGGCGCTATCTGTATTTCAATGCAGGCTGGTTTTTTCATCGCTCGGCACCTGTCTTCGCCAGGCCATGATTTCCAAGATGATGAGCCTTCGCGACGATCTGATGCCAGAACTTGCCTGCCAAAGCTTCGATCCCTGGCTCGATCAGATCGCCTTACCAGTGGTGATCGCCGAGCTTGGCGGCGGGCGGCCCGGGCCAGAACTTGCAGGTCTCGATGGCGACATCAGCCAGCATTGGCGCGCATTGCCGCTTCTGTACGCCCGCGCGCCCGATGCAACGCTTGAGACGTTCCACGAAATTGTCCGCCCCAACAAGATCAAGAAGGTGCTGAAAGCCTATGACCCGTTTAAGCGGATGATCTATCAGAACCGCGGCCAGCGCGTGCGCGACCTTTTCGATCAAGACCAACTTCCAAGGCTGGAAAAAGCGATCCGCAACAAGATCAAACGCGAACGCCTATGGATGCGGTAAGCTGGAACCAAGCCTTCTAAGCATAAGCTAAGCACCCGACAGGCGTCCAAGAGCCGTTGCGGCCCGCGTAATCTCACCTTAGGTTGCTGGAAATTCAAATGGGGGAGATGCTTCAAAATGTCAGAACGCCAACTCGGTTTCGATACGCTTCAAATTCACGCAGGCGCCATCGCCAGATCCGGCTACAGGCGCACGCCAGGTGCCGATCTATCAGTCGACGGCCTATGTTTTCAAAGACGCAGACCACGCCGCCCGGCTCTTCAACCTTCAGGAAGTCGGCTATATCTACTCGCGCCTGACGAACCCGACGGTTTCGGCACTGGCCGAGCGGATCACCCATCTGGAAGGCGGCGTCTGGCGGCATCTGCTGTTCGTCCGGCCACGCGGCTCAGATCATGGCGCTGTTCCCGCTGATGATGCCCGGCCGCAATATCGTGGCCTCGACCCGGCTTTACGGCGGCACCTACACCCAGCTGACACAGACCATCAAACGCTTCGGCTGGTCGGCGACACTTGGTCGACTTCGACGATCTCGACGCCGTCCGAGCAGCCATCGACGACGACACCCGCGCCATCTTCTGCGAATCGATCGCCAACCCCGGCGGCTACATCACCGATCTGGACGCCATCGGCAAAATTGGCGACGACGCTGGTATGCCGCTGATCGTCGACAATACATCGGCCTCGCCCTACCTTTGCCGCCCGTTCGAACACGGCGCGACACTGGTGGTGCATTCGACCACGAAGTACCTCACCGGCAACGGTACGGTCACAGGTGGTGCGGTGATTGACAGCGGCAAGTTCGACTGGTCCGCTAACGACAAGTTCCCGTCGCTCAGCCAGCCCGAGCCAGCCTATCACGGTCTGAACTTCCACGAGGTGCTGGGGCCCATGGCTTTCACCTTCCACTCGATTGCAGTGGGACTGCGCGATCTGGGCATGACGATGAACCCGCAAGGCGCGCATTATACGCTGATGGGGATCGAGACCCTGTCGCTGCGCATGCAACGCCATGTTGAGAACGCGGTAAAGGTCGCCACATGGCTGGAAAACGACGAACGGATCGAAAGCGTGACCTATGCTGGTCTGCCTTCGTCGCCCTATTATGACCGGATCGAGCGCATTTGCCCCAATGGCGCAGGCGCTCTGTTCACCTTCGCGGTCAAGGGCGGCTACGACGCCTGCGTCAAGCTGATCGATTCCGTCGAACTGTTCAGCCACGTGGCCAACCTTGGCGACGCGCGTTCGCTGATCATCCACTCGGCCTCGACCACACACCGGCAATTGACGGACGAACAACGCGACGCGGCAGGCGCTTCGCCAAACTCGGTGCGCGTGTCGATCGGGATCGAGGATGCAGACGACATCATCGCCGATCTGGACCAGGCACTGACAAAAGCTTTGGCCTGATTTTCAGGTTTTGCGCCACGCTTCGCGCGTCGCCCCGCCGGGGAGCTTTGCCCCCCGGACCCCCCAGCATATTTTCAGACCCATGAAATGGAAAAGGCCCGCTCCATTTCGGAACGGGCCACTCGGTTTTCACCGGCCGCGGTCATCGGCTTGCCAGCCTGTACCGCACCGACTGTCCTCACCGCTCATGCTTAACAAACCGTTATCATCGGCCCCGAAATATGTCGGGGTGAATTGGCCAAAGGCCAAGAGGGGCAGAGCCCCTGCGCGGCGATGACGCAGTCGGCGCAAAACCAAAGTCTCAGGCGCGTGCCGCGTCCATCAGGCGGCGCATTTCCACAATTGACGCCTCAAGCCCCATAAAAATCGCCTCACCAATCAGGAAATGGCCGATATTCAGCTCCACCATCTCGGGCAAGGCGGCGACCGGTGCCACGGTGTCATAGGTCAGACCATGCCCGGCATGCACCTCTAGCCCCAACTAATGGGCAAATGTCGCCATCTCGGTGATGCGCTCAAGCTCGGCATCGCGCAGATCAAAATGCCCGTCGGCATGTGCATCGCAAAACGCGCCTACATGCAGTTCGACCACCTCAGCCCCGATCCGATGCGCAGCTTCGACCTGGCGCTTGTCAGCCGCGATAAAGATCGACACACGGCACCCCGCATCTCGCAGCGGTGCAATGAAATGCGCCAACTTGTTTTCTTCCCGCGCGACCTCAAGCCCACCTTCGGTCGTTCGCTCTTCGCGCCGTTCAGGCACAATGCAGACCGCATGGGGTTTGTGCCGAAGGGCAATGGCCTGCATCTCTTCCGTCGCCGCCATCTCGAAGTTCAGCGGAAGTGTCAGTTCGGACATCAGAGCGTCGATATCGCTGTCCGTGATATGGCGCCGATCTTCGCGCAAATGCGCAGTGATCCCGTCAGCACCCGCGGCCTCCGCCAGCTTGGCTGCACGCACCGGATCAGGGTAGGCTCCGCCCCGCGCGTTCCGAACGGTTGCGACGTGGTCGATATTGACACCCAGTCTCAGCTTAGTAGCCATGGCATAGTCTCCGGCTTCGATTTGGCGCTACGTTAGGCAAGCGATATCGGACTGTCCATCTGCAGAAAGCAACAAGACAAAGTGGCACGGCTATTCCTTCTAACGGCCCTGACAATGGTCGCTTTATCGGCCAATTCTTTGCTGAACCGTGCAGCTTTGGCCGACGGAACCACCGGGCCCGCCGCTTTCGCTGCGATACGCCTTGGGTCAGGGGCGCTTTGCCTTGCCTGTCTGCTCGCCGTGCGGAGGGGCCTGCCACGACTTCTTGCACCGGGGCGCTGGACAGGTGCCGGGTCTCTCGCTCTCTATATGTTGGGGTTTTCCTTTGCTTTTGTTGTTCTTGATGCGGGTATGGGCACGCTGATCCTTTTCGGCGTGGTGCAGGTCACGATGTTTACCGGCGCACTGTTGGGGGGCGAGCGACCGGCCACAGCCCGCTGGCTTGGCGCGGGGCTTGCCCTTGCCGGGCTGGCCTGGCTGGTCTGGCCAAGTGCGCCTGACGCGCCTGACATGATCGCGCGCCGCAATGATGATCGTCGCAGCGTGGGATGGGGCGTTTATTCCCTGGCCGGAAGGCGTGCTGTCGATCCCGTTGCAGGAGACCGCCGCCAATTTCATCTGCGCATCACCACTGGCTTTGTTGATCTGGCTGGTTGTACCCGACGGGTTCAGCCCAACCGGGGCCGCCCTGGCCGCCTTCTCGGGCGCGATCACGTCGGGAATGGGCTATGCGCTTTGGTACTCGATCCTGCCCCAGACTGGATCATCGACTGCTGCACTGGCACAACTGACCGTGCCCGTGATCGCACTTGCGGCAAGCGTGGTGTTGTTAGCGAACCGATAACCCTGCGGCTAACGCTGGCCAGCCTGTCGTCTTGGGCGGTGTGGCACTTGGCGTTCTCGGGTCAGCGCAGGATCAGTTCCAGCGGATCGTAAAAGGCCGGGCCGTCGTCTTGGCCCCAGGCCACTTCGGCCAGACTGTCGGGCTTGAAACGAGCTCTGCCAGTCTCGGCCCGCGTGACCCAACGCCGTTCGGTCACCACGCCTTCGGGATCGGTCCAGTCGCCTCCGGGATCGCCCGCGACCAGAGTCGGCAGCGAAAATAGATATCGATCTGATGAAACGGGCCGGTCAGGATCGTGGAACTCGTTGACCAGCACCAGCTTCGCCCACCGTCACGGTCAGCCCGGTTTCCTCGTGCACTTCTCGCGACGCAGGTTGTCGGGCAGAGACTGGCCCGGCTCGACACCACCGCCCGGCGCACAAATCAGATCGCTTTTGCCACCGGGCCAGGCGTTGACCAGCAGCAACCGATCGTCACGCAGGATCAGACCGCGCACGGCCAGCCGGGGATCGCGCGCGTCACGCCAACTCAGCGCCGGTCAGGGCCGCGCCAAGCACCCGCGTGACATGCCCCATCTTGCGACCCGCCCGCGCTTCGGCCTTGCCGTAAAGATGCAGCCGCGCACCGGTTTCTGCGGCGATATCGCAGGAACTCGTCCAGATCGTCACCGATCAGGTTCGTCATCTCCACATCCGAATGGCGGATTGGATCAACCAGCGGCCATCCCGCAATCGCGCGAATATGCTGCTCGAACTGGTCGATGACCGCACCCGCTTCGGTCCAGTGGCCCGAGTTGTGAACCCGTGGCGCAATCTCGTTGACCACCAGCCCGCCGGCGGTATCGAACAATTCGACCCCCAGAACACCGACGTAATCGAGCGCCGCAAGGATGGTGCCCGCAATCCCGAAGGCGCTTTCGCGCGTTGCCGTTCGATATTCTGCAGGCACGCGGGTCGTGTGCAGAATGCCGTCGCGATGCACGTTTTCGCCCAGGCTCGAAACAGGCGATATGCCCGTCGATGCTGCGCGCCGCGATAACGCTGATTTCCCGCTCGAAGGTCACGAAGCCTTCCAGCACCGCATCGGCGCCCTTCATCGCGTCAAGCGCTGGGACGCGTCATGCGCCTGTCGATCCGCGCCTGCCCCTTGCCGTCATACCCCAGACGCCGGGTCTTCAGGATCGCGGGCACGCCCACCTCGGCCATCGCCTGCGCAAGTTCCGGCGGCAGCCTTCCGCGCCCCGCGTCACCACCGGCGCAAACGGGGCGACACTCAGCCCGATGTCCGGCAGGAAACGTCTTCTCGTCGACACGGTCCTGACTGACTGCCAAAGCCCGCCGGTTGGGACGGATCGCCACCAGCGCCTCGATCCGGTCCAGCGCCTCGGCGGGCACGTTTTCGAATTCATAGGTCACCACATCGACGTCGCGGGCAAAGGCCTCCAGCGCCTCGATATCGTCATACCCCGCCGTCGTCGTCCGCGCCGCGATTTCCGCAGCCGGCGGGTTCGCCGCGGCTCGATAGATGTGAACGTGAAATCCAAGTCGCGCAGCCGCCATCGCCAGCATCCGGCCCAACTGGCCACCGCCCAGAGATTCCAATGGTCTGACCGGGTGCAAGGGATCACTCATCGACAGGCTCCTCGGGAATCGACGCCGACAGTGCCGCGCGCCAATCGTCCAGCCGCGCGGCAAGTTCTGCATCGTTCAGCGCCAGAATGTCCGCCGCCATCAGCCCCGCATTCATCGCCCCGCCCGCCCCGATCGCCATCGTCGCCACCGGATAACCGCGCGGCATCTGAAGGATCGAGTAAAGACTGTCCACGCCCTTCAGCGCGCGCGTCTCGACCGGAACGCCGATCACCGGAAGCCGGGTTTTCGAGGCCATCATGCCCGGCAGATGCGCCGCCCCACCGGCACCTGCGATAATCACCTTCAAGCCCCCGCTCCACGGCCCTTTTGCCATAGTCCCACAGCCGGTCCGGCGTGCGGTGCGCCGAGACGATGCGCACCTCGTGTGCAACACCCAGTTCGTCCAGAATTTCCGCCGCTGGTTTCAGCGTCGGCCAGTCCGACTGACTGCCCATGATGATCCCGACTTGACTGACATGGAAAGCTCCCCTTCGGCGACGGCGCGACACTAGCGGCCCCGGCCACGGGCCGCAATCCGCTCAGGCTATGATGTCGGGGGTGAGTCTGATCTTCCAGAACGGCGATCTGATCCTTCAGCCCCAGCTTCTGCTTCTTCAGCCGCCGGATGCGCAACGGGTCGCCGATGCCCTTGTCTTCAAGCGCGCGCGATGGCCTGATCCAGATCACGGTGTTCGCGCCGCAGCGTTTCAAGTTTCACGCGCAGCACCTCCTCCGTCATCATCTTGTCGGGGCGGGATATTGGTCATACCGATTTCCGGTTTGGGCCATACTCCCTTAAAATAGCGTCAACCCGCCTTGGCGCAAAGCCCCATTCACCCTTGCGAAGATCCCGACCAACCCCATATTTCTTCCAGCACCGGTCGCCTTAAAGGGGCCAGTGCTATCGTCGCTTCGACTGAGGACGTGAAATGAGCAAACTGACCCTGGGGACGCACCCCTTCCTTCTGGGCTTCGACCAGCTTGAACGGCTTGTCGAACGCACCGCCAAATCCGAGAACGGCTATCCGCCCTACAATATCGAACACGTCAGCGACAATGCCTTCCGCATCACGCTTGCCGTGGCGGGGTTTGCCGATGACGCCCTGTCGATCACCGTCGAGGACCGGCAACTGGTCGTGCGCGGAAAGCGAAACTCCGACGACACGTCGGAACAGGATCTTTCTGCATCGCGGCATCGCCGCGCGGCAGTTTCAGCGCACCTTTCTGCTGGCCGATGGCGTCGAGGTCTCCGGCGCGACGTTGGAAAACGGGTTGCTGCATATCGACCTTGCGCGATCCGCACCCGAAAGCGTGGTGCAGACGATCCGGATAAGCAAAGGTTGAAGGAAAGGAGTTGGTAATGAATACACCATTTGATTTCAAGGACATGGATACCGACCGTCTGGTCTATATCCGCCCTGTGGACGTGACCGACCTGCCCGACGAGGTCCGCGATCAGGCCGAAGGGCCGCGATCGCATCTATGCCGTCCACAACGCCGACGGCGAACGCCTGGCCCTGGTCGCAGACCGCAAACTGGCCTTTGATTCCTGGCACGTCAGAACGACTTCGCCCCGGTAAACGTGCATTGACGTTTCACCGGCGCATCTCGCTTAATCGGATTTAGTAAGACAAGCGCAGTTTTGTGACTTCTCGGGCAATGGCAGAAAACGCTGTCGAGATTTCAAGCCCCTGAACAGGGAAAAAGTTGGCATCCGAGCCGGCGCAATCGCGAATTGTCGTTCGTGATCTTTCGTTTGGCGGATCAAATATAATGCCATAAATCAAGACATCCTGGTCACGCGCAAGCCTGCAGATATCGCTCAGCCGCTGTTCCGTAGCGGTCTGGGATATCCTGTTCGAATATGGGTTTCTGTAATGATTCCAGCTGGTATCGTCGATATATCCTGCGTCCCGTCCAGTCTGGAAGAAGCGGCCCGCAAGCTGTGTCGTTTTGACGATATTGAACACATCAGGCCAATCGAGCTGCACCAATCGGCTATCAACCTCGTCCCAGTCCGTTGATCCCGAAGCGCTTGGGTAATCAGGGAAATTTTCGATATCGTCACTGTCTTGGTGATACCAACGCGAGTTTGTATCATTGGTTCGGTTTGAACCATCAGCGGCAAGACCGTCTTGAAGCAGAACGGAGTAGTCGCCCGTTACAGGATGAATGAAAATTGGCGACGGCCCTTCGCGCAGCTCGGGCCAAAGGTCGCGCTGACCGTCATTCTCACCATCTGACATCAGGATAAGAATCTTTGTTACCAGTTTGTCCGAATAAGCACCGGGCCGGCCGCGCATTTCTTCGACAACGTCACCATCATCAATCAGCGTATTCGCCACACTCCGGAATGACGGGTCCAGAAGGTGCAAACCCCATTTCACGCCAACGTCAATTCCTGTGGCATCCCAACCCCGAAGCGCATCAACCGCGTCAAACAAGTTTTGCCGATCTGTTTCAAGCGGCAGGATTGCGTTGGTCGGGCAATACGGCAGGTTCACAGTTCCATCCGCATTATAGCCGCTGGAACCGTCCGCATAATGTGAATAGCGCTCAATCGGGGCGGTCGGATCGATTGCCAAAGTTTCAAAGTCGACGTTTTCGAACCAGACGCAATCGTTCCGGGCATGTTTGCCCTGTATGTTGTAGTGCGGCCCAAGAACGCCGGGGTTCACTGTCATCGAATAGGGCACGATGCTGACAGAAATCTCACTGGAACTGGCAAGTGGATCGTCCGGGATAATTTCGTCAATAAAGGTGTTCATCGCGGCCTTCAGACGAGGCAATCTTTGGCTTCCATTCATCGAGCTGGAAATATCGAGCACGACAGAAATCTCGATATCCGTCGCCGATTGCTCGGCGCGCGTTGAAGTGCCAATTGGAAGCGAATTGATCCCCATCAAATTCATGAAAATCGTCGACATGCTGTCACGCGTTGCGATCACGACCGAGCGCGCATTATTCGATGAATTTACCTGAACGTTTTCTAGGGCGTCTCTGTGACCCGCAGCGTCGAAGTAGCTTTCGACGAGTGCTCTCGCATCCCCTTCCTGGTCAAGCCGAGACGAGGCCAAGGCGGCCGTATCAGCGGTGTTCTGCAAAGCCACCCGGCGGTGTTCAGTGCGCACCAAATCCACGGCCTTACCGCAGATCATCAGAATAACAATGAACAGGAACAACGAGAAAACTAAAAGCGACCCACTTTCGGATCTAAAAAACCTCGAAATTAATCGCGTCATAATACCGATAACCCTAGCGGCGAACACAAACCTTAATGAAATTATGACATTTGCTCGTGGCGGAAATGTGGCATCAGGCCAGCAAAAAACGGGAAGCGGTGCGCGCAAATAAGAGGCGAATGCCTGCTTTTCGAGCATAATCCATACCGAAAAGGGCGCCCCAATGGGACGCCCTCTCACATTTCAGCCGGTATTTTCCGGGCTGCTTACATCATGCCGCCCATGCCGCCCATGTCGGGCATGCCGCCGCCGCCGCCAGCGCCTTCTTTGGCAGGCTTGTCAGCAACCATGGCTTCGGTCGTGATCAGCAGACCAGCGATCGAGGCTGCATCTTCCAAAGCGGTGCGAACAACCTTGGCCGGGTCAATGACGCCAAACTTGAACATGTCGCCATATTCTTCGGTCTGAGCGTTGAAGCCGAAGGTGACGTCGTCGCTTTCGCGCACTTTGCCAGCCACAACCGAACCGTCGACGCCCGAGTTTTCAGCGATCTGACGCAGCGGTGCTTCGAGCGCTTTGCGCACGATCGTGATACCAGCGTTCTGGTCGTAGTTGTCGCCTTTCAGACCTTCAAGCGTCTTGGCACCCTGAACCAGAGCAACACCACCACCAACAACGATGCCTTCTTGAACGGCCGCACGGGTCGCGTTCAGTGCATCGTCAACGCGGTCTTTGCGCTCTTTCACTTCGATTTCGGTCATGCCACCAACGCGGATGACAGCAACACCGCCTGCCAGTTTGGCAACACGTTCTTGCAGCTTCTCACGGTCGTAGTCCGACGTGGTCTCTTCGATCTGGCCGACGGATCTGAGCAACACGTGCTTCGATCTCGGCTTTTTCGCCCTGACCGTCGATGATCGTGGTTTCGTCTTTGGTGATGGTGACGCGCTTGGCAGTGCCCAGCATGTCCATCGTGACCGACTCAAGCTTCATGCCCAGATCTTCCGAGATCACCTGACCACCTGTCAGGATCGCGATGTCCTGCAGCATGGCTTTGCGACGATCGCCGAAACCAGGTGCTTTGACAGCAGCGATTTTCAGACCACCGCGCAGCTTGTTGACAACCAGCGTCGCCAGAGCTTCGCCTTCGACGTCTTCAGCGATGATCAGCAGTGGCTTCTGCGACTGGATCACAGCTTCAAGCAGCGGAACCATTGGCTGCAGCGAAGAGAGCTTCTTCTCGTGCAGCAGGATCATGCACGTCTTCCAGCTCGGTTGTCATCTTGTCAGGGTTGGTGACAAAGTAAGGTGACAGGTAACCGCGGTCGAACTGCATGCCTTCGACAACTTCAGTCTCAGTCTCAAGACCTTTGTTCTCTTCAACGGTGATGACACCGTCGTTGCCGACCTTCTGCATCGCGTCAGCGATCTGACGACCGATTTCGGCTTCGCCGTTGGCAGAAATGGTGCCAACCTGAGCAACTTCGTCGCTGTCTTTTACTTCGCGGGCAGCGCCCTTGATGTTCTCGACAACCTTGGCAACAGCCATGTCGATGCCGCGCTTCAGGTCCATCGGGTTCATGCCAGCGGCAACCGATTTCAGACCTTCGCGAACGATGGCCTGGGCCAGAACCGTCGCAGTTGTGGTGCCGTCGCCGGCTTCGTCATTGGTGCGGCTGGCGACTTCTTTGACCATCTGCGCGCCCATGTTTTCGAACTTGTCTTCAAGCTCGATCTCTTTGGCAACCGTTACACCGTCTTTGGTGATGCGCGGTGCGCCGAAAGATTTCTCGATGACAACGTTGCGGCCTTTCGGGCCCAGCGTAACTTTCACCGCGTCTGCGAGGGTGTTAACACCCTTCAGCATGCGATTGCGGGCGTCGGTGTCGAATTTGACGTCCTTAGCAGCCATGTGACTTGCTCCTTGAAATTGGAATTACGTTAGTTCGGAATCGCGTCGCTTCAGGCGGCTTTTGCCGCTTTAGCGCCGTCCATGATCCCAAGAATGTCGCTTTCTTTCATGATCAGCAGCTCTTCGCCGTCGATCGTGACTTCAGTGCCGGACCATTTGCCGAACAGAATGTTGTCGCCAGCTTTGACGTCCATCGCGATGCGCTCACCGTCGTCGTCCCGGGCGCCAGCGCCAACTGCAACGACTTCACCTTCAGCGGGCTTTTCTTTTGCGTTGTCAGGGATGATCAGGCCGCCTGCGGTCTTTTCGTCGCCTTCGATGCGGCGAACAACAACGCGGTCGTGAAGCGGTGTAAATGCCATTGTGAACGCTCCTTCGTTCCAGTGTTTCTCTTCTTTAGCACTCAGCAAGGGCGAGTGCTAACGATCGGTCAAATATGCAAAGGCACGACCTGTGTCAACGCCGCAATCGCCAAATTTTCGGCGCAATTCTCGCCTAGCGAAAAGAAACACTATATGTGGTGCGAAACACAGGAGACGCCCCAAAGATGCTTCGACCTTTTCTGATGGCCATGTGCCTTTGCATCCCTGCCCTTGCGCATGCCCAAACCTGCGGAACACGTGACCTGATTGCCGAACTTGACGCCGAAGACAAAGCCCGGCTGGCCGGTCTTGTCGCACCCCATGCCTTTAGCGAAGGTATCTTGTTCAAGGCCGAAAAACTCGGCAGCAGCGTGACCGTTGTTGGCACCATCCACATCCCTGACCGCCGCCTTGACCCGATTGTCAAAAAGCTTCGCAACGATGTTGCCTCGGCAGATGTTCTGATCCTCGAAGCCTCGGCCGATGACGAAGCGGGCATTCAGACGCTGGCCACCACCAACCCCGAGATGTTCTTCATCACCGAAGGGCCAACCCTGATCGACCTGCTCAGCGAAGAAGAATGGGCCGCGGTCAATGACCGACTTGCAGAAATCGGCATTCCGGGCTTCCTCGCCGCAAAGTTTCAGCCTTGGTATCTGTCGATGACAATGGCCATCCCGAAATGCGCGCTTTTGCTGATGCAATCCGGCGAAAAAGGTCTGGACCGGCAGTTGGAATTGATCGCGGGCGGTGCAGGCGTGCCTGTCGCCACGTTGGATGATACCGAAAGCGTGCTGCGCATTTTCTCGGATGAACCCATGGAAAAGCAGCTCGACGGCCTGCTCCTTGGGCTGGAAATGCAGGCCGATGGTGACGCGTCGACCTCGACCATGATCGAGGGCTACTTTTCGGGCCGCATCCGGGAAACATGGGAATATGGCCGACTTTTGCTAGAAGACAGCCCCATCGAGAACGGCCCCGAGTTGTTCGATGAAGTGAACCAAAGCCTGCTGGTCGACCGGAACGCGGCCTGGGAACCCAAGATCGTCGAGATCGTCGCAGGTAAATCAGCAGTTTTGGCTGTCGGCGCCGCGCATCTTTCGGGCGAAAGCGGCGTGCTGCGGGCCCTGGAACGTGCAGGATACGAAATCTCGCCTTACTGAGGCTTCTGGCGACTGGCAAGATATTCGCGCCGCAGCGTGTAAATGCCGGTCGCCATGATTATCACAGTCCCGATCCATGTCCAGAAATCGGGAAGCTCGTTAAAGATAAGCCAACCATACCCCGTGCCCCACAGGATAATCGAGTAGTGCACCGGTGCCACCACAACCGCCATTGCAAGCTCCAGCGCCTTGATCACACAAGTCTCGGCAATCGCCGCAACACATGCGATACCAATCAGAAGAACAATCTCGGGCCCGGTCGGCGTGTGCCAGATAAAGGGCAAAGGCAGGGTCAGGATCGCGCTGCCGACAAAGGCTGTATAAATCACCGTCGTCGCGGTGCGGTCCGTATCTGACAAGGCCCGGCTGATGATCTGGCGTATCGCAAAGAAAAATGCCGCCAGCAAAACCAGCCCGGCGGCGGGATGCATCACACCCAGCCCCGGGCGGATCACGATCAATGCACCAACAAACCCAAGGGCAACGGCGACCCAGCGCCTTATGCCCACCTCTTCTTTCAACACAAAGGCCGCCATCAGCGTGACCATAAACGGGGCCACAAAGCTGATCGCCATCGCATCGGCCAAAGGAACATAGCTGACGGCGAAAATGAACAGCGACGCCGAACAGACGGCAACCCCGCCACGCAGGATCTGCAACCTTGGATGCGCCGTTTTCAGCAAAGACGGCCCATATCGCAGCAACAAAATAATGGCCCCGGCCAAAAGCCCCAGCTGCCGCGCCCATACGATTTGCAGCGGATGCAGGTTCTCGGTCAGAAATTTGGCCCCGGTATCAACAGCAGCAAACAGGAACATACCAATTCCCATAAACACCAACCCAAGACCGTTCTCGGTCTTGCGGGATGTGGGCACCGACAACGGCGAAACCGGGCTGGCAGGGTGCGTAATCTTCAGGCCTCCGACAATACTGGCATAGAGCCGCGAAGTGCGCCCCAAAGCAAGGGACTTGAGCAGCTAGGCACAACTTGACTCACGCCACGATCACGCCTATTCCGCCGATGTCTCCGGGAGCAATAGATCTCCCGGTCCCTGTTCACAGGGATCGCCCCCCATCAGCGCGTCGCGCCCATGGGGGCGTTTGGCGTTTAGGCGGTCCGGTGCACTTATTTGCGGGTCAGTGGATCAATCAACGGGCAAAGGGCCGTGCGTATGTTTGAGAACCTCTCAGATCGCCTCTCCGGCGTCTTTGACCGGCTGACCAAACAGGGTGCGCTGTCCGAGGACGACGTCAAAACCGCCCTGCGCGAAGTCCGCGTGGCCCTGCTGGAAGCCGACGTTTCGCTGCCCGTCGCCCGCGATTTCGTCAAAGCCGTACAGGACAAGGCCACCGGTCAGTCCGTCACCAAATCGGTCACCCCCGGCCAGCAGGTCGTCAAGATCGTCCACGACGAACTGATCCACGTCCTGAAGGGCGACGAAGACCCCGGCGCGCTGAAGATCGACAACCCGCCTGCCCCGATCCTGATGGTCGGCCTGCAGGGCTCGGGTAAGACGACAACCACCGCCAAACTCGCCAAACGCCTGAAAGACCGCGAAGGCAAGCGCGTCCTGATGGCCTCGCTCGACACCAACCGCCCGGCGGCGATGGAACAGCTTGCGATCCTCGGCGTGCAGATCGGCGTCGACACCCTGCCGATCGTCAAGGGCGAAGACCCGGTCGCCATCGCCAAACGCGCCAAAACCCAGGCCTCGCTTGGCGGCTACGACGTCTACATGCTCGATACCGCCGGCCGCCTGCACATCGACGAAGAACTGATCGCCCAGGCCGCCGCCGTCCGCGACGTCGCCAATCCGCGCGAAACGCTGCTCGTGGTCGATGGCCTGACCGGTCAGGACGCGGTCAACGTCGCGACAGAATTTGACGACAAAATCGGCGTCACCGGCGTTGTCCTGACCCGCATGGACGGCGACGGTCGCGGTGGTGCGGCCCTTTCGATGCGCGCCGTCACCGGCAAACCGATCCGCTTCGTCGGCCTTGGCGAAAAGATGGACGCCATCGAGACCTTCGAACCCGACCGCATCGCGGGCCGCATCCTTGGCATGGGCGACATCGTTGCCCTCGTCGAAAAGGCGCAGGAAACGATCGAGGCCGAACAGGCCGAGCGCATGATGAAGCGCTTCCAGAAGGGTCAGTTCAACATGAACGACCTGCGCAGCCAGCTTGAGCAGATGCTCAAAATGGGCGGCATGGAAGGCATCATGGGCATGATGCCCGGCATGGGCAAAATGAAGAACCAGATGGCCAAGGCGGGCATGGACGACAAAGTCCTCAAACAGCAGATCGCCCTGATCCAGTCCATGACCAAGAAAGAACGCGCCAACCCCGCCCTTCTTCAGGCCAGCCGCAAGAAACGCATCGCCGCGGGTGCGGGCATGGAAGTCTCCGACCTCAACAAGCTTCTCAAAATGCACCGCCAGATGGCGGACATGATGAAGAAGATGGGCAAGATGGGCAAAAAAGGCATGATGCGCCAAATGGGCGGCATGCTCGGCGGCAAAGGCGGAATGCCCCCCGGTGGCATGCCAAGCCAGGCCGAGATCGACGCAGCACAGGCACAAATGGGCAAAATGGGCGGTGGCTTTCCCGGTCTGGGCGGCGGCGCGGCCCTGCCCCCCGGTCTCTCCGGGTTCGGTAAAAAAAAGTGACATCGGTTGCTGCCAATATCCCGGTGCTTCGCACCGAGCGGCTGGTCCTACGTGCGCCAGACCCGTGCTGATTGGCCGGCCTACAAGGCATTGATGATGTCGGACCGCGCAAGATACATGGGCGGACCGAAAGACGATCAGGGCGCTTGGGCCGCTTTCTCCAGTGAGCTTGCAAGCTGGGTCCTTGACGACATGGGATACTGGACAGCGGCACGCAAAGGCACTGACGAAGCAGTCGCGTTTCTGGGTATCATGAAACCCTCGATATTTCCGGAAACGGAACTTGGCTGGATGACCACCCCGGAAGGTGAAGGTATGGGCTATGCGTTCGAGGCAACCAAGGCTGCCTTGGAATGGGGCTTCGGGCCACGCGGCCACCAAACTCTTGTCAGCTATATCGACCCCGAAAACGCCCGCTCGATCGCGCTTGCTGAACGACTTGGCGCGGTGCGCGACGATGCAGCGGACGGTCCTGATCCGGATGATCTGGTCTATCGCCACCCTCGACCAGAGGCACGCGTATGACCGTCAACTTCCAAATTCCCGAAATTCAGACCGAGCGTCTGCGGCTTCGCCTGCCCCGCGCGTCTGATCTTCCGGCCCATACCGCCTTCCGTACCTCGGAACGCTCAAAAGGTGTGGGCGGGCCATTTGATGCAGCCGCCAGCTTTGAGCACCTTGGTGCGATCATCGGGCAATGGCAGCTTCGTGGCTATGGCCGCTGGATGGTGGCCGACCGTGAAACAGATGAACCACTTGGCATCGTTGGCATTTATCATCCCGACGATTGGCCCGAGGCCGAAATCGGTTGGTCCCTGTACGAAGCTGCCGAAGGGCGCGGGATCGCACAGGAAGCCGCCACCGCCACCCGCGACTATGCTTACTACACGCTGGGCTGGTCCCGGATCGTTAGCCTGATCATGGAAGGCAACGCACGCTCGATCCGTCTGGCCGAGCGCATGGGCTGCCGGAAAGACACCGCCTTCACCCATCCGACCCTTGGCACGCTTGATATCTGGGTGCACCCGGCACCAGAGGCATTGCAATGACTGCGCGCTTTGAGCTGCCAACCCCCGGCGCTGCCGCGCAGATCGCCGCGATGTTCTCGGCCCTTGTTCCCATGATCGTGACCGAGCGGTTTGTCTTGCGTGCGACGAAACTGGCCGACTTCCCGGCCTATGCCGACATCGCCTGCGGTGAACGCGGCGCCTATATCGGCGGCCCGATGAGCCGCGAAGACGCCTGGTTTGACTTCGTCACCCTCTGTTCGGGGTGGATGTTGCACGGCCACGGCGGCTGGACCATCGAAGACCCCGCTTCATTCAAAGCCTTGGGATTCGTGGCCGTCGGAATGGAACCCGGAAACGACGAGATCGAATTGGGGTACCTGCTTACGAAAGCCGCCGAAGGCAAAGGCATCGCAAGCGAGACTGTCCTTGCCATCCGCGATTGGGCAAAGCGCGAGTTGGGATTGACCGGTCTGGTCAGTTACATCGACCCCGACAATACCCGTTCGGCCAATGTCGCAACCCGGCTTGGTGCCACCCGCGACGCCAAAGCCGAAGCCGCACTTAATGACCCCGGAACACACGTCTACCGACATCCCGCAAAAGGAGGCACGTCATGACCGACGCCGTGGCACGCGCCGCCGAGGTTCTGGCCGACCACCGCGCCAGCATCGACCGGCTTGACGCGATCCTTGTTTACACTCTGGCTGAACGCTTCAAGCACACCAAGGCGGTGGGCAAGCTTAAGGCCGAATACGACCTGCCGCCTGCCGACAAGTCGCGCGAGGCCGCTCAGATTGCCCGGCTGGAACAGCTGGCACAAGACGCCGATCTCGACCCCGAGTTCGCCCAGTAAATTCCTTGCATTCGTGATCCAGGAAGTCATTCAACATCACAAACAACACCAGAAATAAACCCGAAGGAACAAAGACATGGCTATGAAAATTCGCCTCTCGCGCGGTGGCTCTAAGAAGCGCCCATATTACCGGATCGTAGCGGCCGACAGCCGCATGCCACGCGACGGCCGCTTTATCGAAAAGCTGGGCACCTACAGCCCGCTTCTTCCAAAAGACAGCGAAGACCGGATCAAGATGGACGTCGATCGCATCAAGTACTGGATGGATCAGGGCGCACAGCCGACCGACCGTGTTTCGCGCTTCCTGGAAGCCGCAGGCATCGTCGAAAAGAAAGAGCGCAACAACCCGAACAAAGCCTTGCCCGGCAAGAAGGCACAGGACCGCGCCGAAGAAAAAGCCACAGCAGCAGCCGAAGCTGAAGAAGCCGCCAAGGCGCCTGTTGAAGAGCCTGTAGAAGAAGTTGTCGCTGAAGAAGCGCCTGCTGAAGAAGCTCCGGTCGAAGAGCCCGCAGCCGAGGAAGCACCTGCTGAAGAAGCAACCGAGGAGAAGGCGGAGTAATCCGCCCCATCTTTATGTTGCCCGGCTTTGGGCTCTACCGCCGTTTCATGACCCTGGCCCTTTTGGCATTTGCCTTTTGGGCCGGGTATCATCTGGCACGTATAGATTTAGATGATCGATGCCTTGATGCAGGTGGCGCGTTGCGCCCCGATGGCGTTTGCCGAGGTTTGCCATGAGCGAAAATGTCTGTGTCGGAGCCATTGCAGGCTCGTTCGGGGTCAAAGGCGAGCTGCGCCTCAAAAGTTTTTGCGCCGAACCGGAAGACATTGCGTCTTACGGACCACTCTCGTCCGAAGATGGCAGCACGTCGTGGGACATCAAGATAACGCGGCAGGTCAAGAATGGCTTTGCCGCGCGCATGTCCGGTGTGACGACCAAGGAAGCCGCAGATGCTTTGCGCGGCGTCCGGCTTTACGCCCCTCGCGACCGGCTGCCCGCACTGCCAGACGACGAATACTATTACGCCGATCTGATCGGCCTTGAGGTACTGGACACCGGCGGCACACTTCTTGGCAAAGTAAATGCCGTCGTGAACCATGGCGCAGGCGATGTCTTTGAGATTTCTGGGCCCGGCTTAAAGGCTCCCTTACTGCTGCCGTTTACCCGCGCTGTCGTGCCGACAGTTGACCTAAAGTCAGGCCGAATAATCGTCGATCCGCCCGAAGAAATTATCGCCAAAGACTAGGTTTCCCCTTTAAATCAAAGGCTTTCTTTTTTCCATCGCCATGTTTAGTCTTCGCCCCAGAAGAAAAAACAACCTGGGAGTGACTATCCATGAAACGTATTCTTATGGCATCCGCTGCTACAGCGCTTTGCACATCGGCGGCCCTTGCAAGCAGCCATTCCGAAGTAAAAATTGGCATCATCCTCGGCTATACCGGTCCAATTGAATCGATGGTTGCCCAAATGGGTCCGGCTGCTGAACTGGCAATTACCGAAGTTAACGAAAGCGGCGCGCTTTTGGGCGGCGCTTCTGTGATAGCCGTTACAGGCGATTCGACCTGCATCGACGCCGCCGCTGCAACCGCTGCGGCTGAACGCCTGATCACTTCTGAAGGTGTCAAAGGCATCGTCGGCGGTGATTGCTCGGGCGTCACCGGTGCCATGCTGCAAAACGTTGCTGTGCCAAACGGCATGGTAATGATTTCGCCATCGGCCACATCGCCGGGCCTGAGCCACGCAAACAACGAAGACAATGGCCTGTTCTTCCGCACCGCACCTTCGGACGCGCGTCAGGGCGTTGTGATGACAGAAGTCCTGATGGAAGCCGGCATCAACGAAGTCGCCGTAACTTACACCAACAACGACTATGGCAAGGGCCTGTCCGACGCCTTCCAAGCGGCTTTCGAAGGCGCTGGCGGCACGGTGACAATCAACACAGCACACGAAGACGGCAAGGCTGACTATTCGGCTGAAGTCGGCGCATTGGCTTCGGCTGGTGGCGAGCGTTTGGTTGTTGCGGGCTACATCGACCAAGGCGGCTCGGGCATTGTGCGCTCGGCGCTCGACTTCAGGCGCGTTTGACACGTTCCACTTCCCGGACGGCATGATCTCGGACGCATTGACGGGCAACTTCGGCTCGGAAATCGACGGCTCCTCGGGTCAGCACCCGTCGCCATCGGAAGAGCTTCTGGCTCAGTTCGGCGACCTTGCGGATGGCTTCGACGCCAGCGCGCCTTTCGCACCCGAAAGCTATGACGCTGCAGCTTTGATCATGTTGGCCATGCAGGCTGCTGGTTCGGCTGAACCAGCAGACTACAAAGACAAGGTGATGGATGTGGCCAACGCGCCGGGCGAGCAAATCTTTGCTGGCGAGCTTGCCAAGGGTCTTCAGATCCTCGCGGACGGCGGCGAGATCGACTATGTCGGCGCCTCGGGCGTCGAGCTGATTGGACCAGGTGAAGCTGCAGGCAGCTACCGCGTGATTGGTATCGAAGGCGGCAAACAAGTCACCGCAGGCCGCAAGTAAATTCGAAAACGCTGAGAACGGCCCGGGACATCCCGGGCCGTTTTTTAGGGGCACAAGCATGATCGTCGTTGAAGACCTTCACAAACATTTCGGCGGCTTTCACGCGGTCGACGGTGCCTCGCTTGAAATCCGCGCCGGTTCAATCACAGGGCTGATAGGTCCGAATGGTGCTGGAAAAACCACTCTTTTCAATGTCATCGCCGGAAATTTGCCCCCTACCAGCGGGCGGGTCTTTATGGACGGCGAAGACATCACCGGCCTGCCGCCGCACGATCTGTTCCACAAAGGACTGCTGCGCACCTTTCAGATTGCGCATGAATTCTCTTCCATGACTGTGCGCGAGAACCTGATGATGGTGCCGGGTAGTCAGTCAGGCGAAAGCATCTGGAACGCATGGGTCGGGCGCAAACGCATTGCCGAAGAAGAAGCCAAATTGCTCGCCAAGGCCGATGAAGTTTTGGAATTCCTGACCATCGACCACCTGAAAGACGAGAAGGCCGGGAACCTTTCCGGCGGGCAAAAGAAATTGCTAGAGCTGGGCCGCACCATGATGGTCGACGCCCGCATCGTGTTTCTGGACGAGGTCGGCGCAGGCGTGAACCGCACGCTTCTGAACACCATCGGCGACGCGATCATCCGGCTGAACAAAGAACGCGGCTATACCTTCTGCATGATCGAACACGACATGGATTTCATCGGCCGCCTTTGCGACCCGGTCATCGTCATGGCCGAGGGCAAGGTGCTGGCCGAAGGGGCTGCGACCGAAATCATGCAGAACGAAGCCGTGATCGAGGCCTATCTGGGCCGTGGCCTGAAGAACAAGGTCAAGGCGGAGGCGGCAACGTGATCCGAATACTGACAGTCGTCCTGATAATGCTGGCAAGCGCGGTGACGGCGCAAGACGTGATTGGCAGGGCGGTGATCGGTGGCAAACGTGTCGAATTGCTGAATGACAAGACCTGGCGTTATGCAAATGCCAACGACAATACCGAGGCCACTTGTGTTCCGATTGACAATCGCCTGACCTTTTGCGGCTCGATCCTCGACTGGCGACCGCTTGGGACAGACGGCACCGAATTCGTCCGGCAGTTCCGCCATAACGCGCGGATCTATGCGGGCATCATCCACGAGGAACTCGGGGCCGATGACGGTTTGGATCAGGCGTTCATGCGGAACATCATCATCCAGAATGCAGCGACGTTCAGCGGGTCTCGCCCTGAAGACATCCCTATCTATGGCGTTGAAAACGTTGATGTTGACGGTCTGGCCGGAGAGACCATCACCTTCGGTGCGCTTTTCGAGGGCTTGAACATCACTTACCAAAACACCCTTGTGAACGGCCCGGACTTCAATTTGCAGTTCGTCGTCTGGTCCATTGGCAAAGAGTTGACCCAAGAGGCCCGGGACATGAACGTGAAATTCCTTCGATCTGTCCGCATCAATCCGGAAGGAAAGCTGTGAGCGAAGCCCCTTTCCTCATCGGCGAACATATGACCGGTGGCTATGGCCGGGGAGCTGATATCCTGCACGACTGCACGCTCTCGGTCGATGAAGGCCAGATCGCCGTGATCGTCGGCCCCAATGGGGCAGGCAAGTCGACCGCCATGAAGGCTGTCTTCGGCATGCTGAACCTGCGCGAAGGCTCGGTCCGCATCGGCGGCGAGGATATCACGCATCTGTCCCCTCAGGACCGCGTCGCCAAGGGCATGGCCTTTGTGCCTCAGACCTCGAACATCTTCACCTCGCTGACGGTCGAGGAGAACCTTGAGATGGGCGCGTTCCTCCGCCGCGACGATATCTCGGGCACCATGGCGCAAGTGTACGAGCTGTTCCCGATCCTGAAGGACAAGCGCCGTCAGGCGGCGGGTGAATTGTCAGGCGGCCAGCGCCAGCAAGTGGCCGTGGGCCGCGCCCTGATGACCAAACCCAAAGTGCTGATGCTGGACGAACCGACCGCCGGCGTCTCGCCCATCGTCATGGACGAACTCTTCGACCGCATCATCGAGGTCGCCCGCACCGGCATTTCGATTCTGATGGTTGAACAGAACGCCCGCCAAGCACTTGAGATCGCCGACCGCGGCTATGTTCTGGTGCAGGGCGCCAATGCCTATACCGACACGGGCGAGGCGTTACTGGCCAACCCGGACGTCCGACGGAGTTTTTTGGGGGGATGAGTATGTGGTTGAAACACGCGATTTTGGTCTGGCTGATCTCGTCACTTCCCGCCTTGGCTATTGGCCCACCTGGACCGCCGCCTTGGCTTTGCTCGGCTTACGCGGCTTGCGATAAAGATGGCTATTGCATACAGATAGCCGGGCCGATCGACCAATTCCAAATGCACGAATCTCTTATAAAATCAGATACATACGTTATTCTAATGCGCGACGTATTGCGGCAATCGCAAGCCCGGCTTGTTCAGTCGCTGGAAGAAGCCAATTCGATACTGGAAAGCGATGCCAATACTGAGTTCACCCGCTTCCTGATCCGATCGGACCACGTCGCCGATGCCCACGGGTTCCGGCTTTGGGGCACCAGAACGTCCGGCACTGGTGTACGGTCAATAGCCGACATCTCGATGCTCATCTCCTGCAGCAGACTCGTGAGGCGCTGAATGGACCTTCTAAACGCCCTCGTCGCCTTTCTGAACTTCGTGTTCCTGCCCGGCGTGTCTTACGGCAGCCAACTGGCGCTTGGAGCGCTTGGCGTCACGCTGATCTATGGCATCCTGCGGTTCTCGAACTTTGCCCATGGCGACACGATGGCCTTTGGCGCAATGGCGACGATCCTGTTCACATGGTTCCTGCAATCGCTGGGCGTGTCCTTCGGACCCTTGCCCACAGCCTTGCTGGCCCTGCCCGTGGGCATCGCAGCCACCGCCCTTTTGGTGTTGGCGACCGACCGGCTGGTCTATCGCTTTTACCGCGAACAGAAAGCCGCCCCGGTGATCCTTGTGATCGTCTCGATGGGTGTGATGTTCGTGATGAACGGCCTTGTCCGCTTTATCATCGGCGTTGACGATCAACGCTTTGCCGATGGCGAGAGATTTCTGATAACAGCGCGTGATTTCAAGACGATGACCGGCTTGGAAGAAGGCCTTGCGATCAAATCCACAACCGTCATCACCGTGGTCGTCGCCATCATCGTGGTAGCCTTTCTGTTCTGGTTCCTGAACCGCACGCGCACAGGCAAATCCATGCGCGCCTTTTCCGACAACGAAGATCTGGCCCTTCTGTCCGGCATCAACCCCGAGCGCGTGGTGATGATCACATGGATCATCGTCGCGGCGCTGGCCACCATCGCAGGCACGCTCTATGGCCTCGACAAAAGCTTCAAGCCCTTCACTTATTTCCAACTCTTGCTGCCGATCTTCGCCGCTGCCATCGTCGGCGGCCTCGGCAATCCGCTGGGGGCCATCGCGGGCGGCTTTGTCATCGCCTTTTCCGAAGTCACCATCACCTATGCCTGGAAAAAAGTCGCGGGCTATGTCTTCCCCGCGTGGGAGCCAGACGGCCTGATCCAGCTTCTGTCGACCGACTATAAATTCGCCGTCAGCTTTGCCATTCTGATCGTTGTGCTTCTGTTCCGACCAACCGGCCTATTCCGGGGGAAATCCCTATGAGCCTGACACCCCGCGATATGTTCCTGTTCCTTCTGGTCTTTGCACTGATCGCCATCACCGGGTTCACACAAAGCTGGAACGTCGCCCTTGGCATCGTGAACATGGGGCTGATCTCGGCCATCATGGCGCTTGGCGTGAACATGCAGTGGGGCTATGCGGGGCTGTTCAACATCGGCGTTATGGGCTTTGTCGCCTTGGGCGGTCTTGGCGCCGTCATCGTTTCCATGCCGCCCGTGGGCGAGGCTTGGGCCGCAGGTGGCCTGCGCGTTATCGGTGCCCTTATCATCGGCATAGGCACAATCGTGGCAGCCTCCCTTGTCTGGAAACGCCTGCCCGCCTCGAAACTGCGCGGACTGTTCCTGATCGTTCTTCTGGTCGCGGGTTTCTTCCTGTTCCGCGCGCTCTTTGACCCGGCCGTAGAAGCCATCGAGAAAATCTCACCCGCCGTCCACCGGCTATCTCGGTGGCCTTGGCCTGCCAGTCCTGATCTCATGGCCCGTTGGCGCTCTCCTTGCTGCAGGGGCCGCATGGGTTGTGGGCAAGACAGCCCTTGGCCTCCGCTCAGATTACCTTGCCATCGCAACGCTGGGCATCGCCGAGATTGTCATCGCAGTCATGAAGAACGAAGACTGGTTGTCGCGCGGCGTCAAGAACGTGATCGGCGT
The DNA here is from genome assembly GCA_963841595.1 of uncultured Alphaproteobacteria bacterium. Taxonomy (GTDB): domain Bacteria; phylum Pseudomonadota; class Alphaproteobacteria; order Rhodobacterales; family Rhodobacteraceae; genus CAWJDD01. Next base: position 458,366 of record CAWJDD010000006.1, read on the forward strand.
GCCCCGCCCCGTGCCTTACGAGATCGACCTGCAAAATAGCCCCGCCTTTGTCGAGCGTATGAACGGCTGGGGATTCGATCCGGTCACTGCTTCTTCGATCACCGTAAAACTCGCCTATTCCGGCCTGTTCCTAGCGGTCCTGATCCTGCTCCTCTGGCTTGCCCAATCGGCGCTGAACTCGCCATGGGGCCGGATGATGCGCGCCATACGCGACAACGAAACCGCCGCCGAAGCCATGGGCAAGGACGTCACCCGCCGCCACCTGCAAATCTTCATCCTTGGCTCGGCGATCTGCGGTCTGGCAGGCGCCATGATGACCACGCTCGACGGCCAACTCACCCCCAGCAGTTACCAGCCTCTGCAGGTTCACCTTCCTGATCTGGGTCATGGTGATCGTTGGTGGCTCGGGCAACAACTTCGGTGCCGTCCTCGGCGGCTTCCTGATCTGGTATCTCTGGATCATGGTCGAACCCATGGGACTGGCGCTTATCCAGTTCATCACCTCAGGCATGAGCGACGGGTACTGGCTGAAAGACCACCTGCTCGATAGTGCGGCCCACATGCGGCTTCTGACCATGGGCCTGATCCTGCTTCTGGTCCTGCGCTTCAGCCCCCGCGGGCTGATCCCGGAACGGTGACTCCGCTTATCGTTATCCCGGCTGCCGGCGCTTCTTCCCGCATGGGCGGTCGCGACAAGCTGATGGAAAGCGTTGAAGGTCAGCCTCTGCTCCGCCGACAGGCGAAAGCGGCGCTGGCCACCGGCTGCCCGGTGATGGTGTGCGTTCCGCCAAACAGCACGCGCAAGCAGGCCATTGCCGATCTGCCGCTTACGCAGGTCGAGGTCCGCGACGCCGCCCAAGGCATGGGCGCTACACTGCGCACCGCGGCCCTCTTCGCCGCGCGCCACGCCCCGGATCGCCCGATGATGATCCTGCTACCAGACGTTCCGGGCATCACTTCCTTTGACATCAAATCAGTCCTGAATGCCTTCGAAACCGCGGGCCACGATACCCCCACACGCGCCACCGACGACAACGGACGCCCCGGCACGCCGCTGATTATCCCAGCCAGATTGCTCTCCGACTTTGCCAAACTCAGAGGTGACGACGGCGGCAAGAGCATTCTAGAGGCCGAAGTCGTCACCCTTGTCAGAGTTGCTGACAACCGCGCGACACAGGATCTCGACACAGCAGAAGACTGGGCAGAATGGCGCGCTCAAACCGGCCACACAAACTAACTTCGTCTGTTCTAAAATATCCCGGGGACATTGCTTGGCAAAGCAACGCGGCAGCGCCCCTAAACTAAACTGCGCGCGCGTCAGCGCGCCCCGTTGAATACGAAAGCGATTGCTTGCGAACTTCGACATGGACCATCCAGGTCATCTGACCGAAACTGCGGCTCAGTCGTTATATATCGAGGCCATAAATTGACAGCACAGGTTCTTTGCATCGGCTCGGTGCTTTGGGACGTCATCGGACGATCCAGCGCTGTGATGCGCGTCGGATCAGACGTGCCGGGCCGGATCACCCGCTTGCCCGGTGGCGTGGCGATGAACGTCGCAATGACGCTGCACCGTTTCGGGATAGAACCAGTGCTTCTGACCGCCATCGGACGCGACACGGAAGGCGACGAGCTGGTGCTTTCTGCCAAACGGCTGGGTATGGAAACCGGCTTTGTCTACCGCTCGGACGACCTGCCGACCGACCGCTATATGGCCGTCGAAGGCGCTAATGGTGTGGTTGCTGCCATCGCCGACGCCCATTCGCTGGAAGCGGCGGGCGAAAAGATTCTCCGCCCCTTGGCCGATGGCAGCCTTGGCTCGGAACTGACCCCTTTCAATGGCCGGATCGTCCTTGACGGCAATCTGACCGAAGCGCTGCTAAGTGAGATCGCCAAAAGCCCGCTCTTTCGGGCAGCCGAACTTTGCATCGCCCCTGCCTCGCCCGGCAAGGCCGAGCGGGTGTTGCCGCTGTTGGGCATGTCCAACGCGACCATTTATGTGAATCTCGAAGAAGCCGGGCTGATTTGCCACGAAGACTTCAGCAACGCACCTGACGCGGCCCGTGCTCTGCTGGCAAAGGGTGCCGCACAGGTGCTGGTCACCGATGGCGGGCGCACCGCAGCGCATGCGGCACCAACGGGCCTTCTGACAGCCGAACCACCGCAAGTTCTGGTGACGCGTGTGACCGGCGCCGGAGACACCTTCATGGCTGCCCACATCGGCGCCTCAACGCGGGGCGACGCGCCACCCGACGCGCTTGAAACCGCCCTCGCAGCCGCCGCCGCCTATGTTTCCGGAGACGTGCCGTCATGAGCCTGCCAATGGATGTGCTGCCTGAAATCGCCAAGGCTTTGGCCGAAAATCGCCCCGTCGTGGCATTGGAATCGGCCATTATCAGCCACGGCATGCCCTATCCGCATAACGTTCAGACCGCGCGCGCGGTCGAGGCCACAGTTCGCGATGAAGGGGCCATTCCCGCCACCATTGCCGTGCTGGACGGGCGGATAAAGATCGGGATCACCAAGGATCAGCTGGCCCGGCTTGCCGATCCTGAAAGCCGGGATCTGCAAAAACTGTCGCGCGCCAACCTGGCAAACTGCCTTGCAGGCGGCGACAGCGGCTCGACCACGGTTACTGCCACAATGATCGCCGCTCATCTGGCCGGAGTAGAGATCTTTGCTACAGGTGGCATCGGCGGCGTCCATCGCGGGGCCGAAACCAGCTTTGACGTCTCTGCCGACCTTTATGAATTAGCACAAACGCCTGTTCTGGTGGTCTGCGCAGGCGCGAAAGCCATCCTTGATATCCCCAAGACTCTGGAACTGTTGGAAACTTTAGGCGTGCCGGTTTCGACCTATCTACAGCAAGACTTCCCGGCGTTCTGGTCGCGATCATCAGGCATTGCCAGCCCGAACTACGTTGCCGCAGAAACGCCCAGCGAATTCGCAAAAAGCTTTGGAATGCAACGCGAGTTGGGCTTGAAGGCTGGCTATCTGGTCGCCAACCCTGTCCCGAAAGGGAATGAAATTCCGCCTGAGATCATCAACCCGATCATCGAGCAGGCCATCGCGGAAACCGCCGCGAACCCGGACATCAGCCACGGTCAGGTCACCCCCTTTATCCTGCAACGCATATTCGAACTTACCGAAGGCCGTTCGCTTGAAACCAACATCGCACTGGTGCTTAACAACGCGCGTCTTGCGTCAAAAATCGCCACCGACCTGACGGATCTGGGCAAAACGCAATGATTTCGATGGAAACCGTTGTTACCCAAGGCGCGAAACCTTAAGTTCACAACACCTCTTGCATGGAAACCCAATGGCCAAACGTTCTGAAGACGAGCAAACACCGCGCCGGAAACGGAGCACTTTTGCGTGGTTCCGAAGCTCTTTCCTGACCGGACTGGTCGTGATTGCGCCTATCGCGCTGACACTTTGGCTGATCTGGACCGTTGCTGGCTGGGTCGACAGTTGGGTCTTACCCTTTGTCCCCATCTGGCTTCGGCCCGACCAATACGTTGGCCTGAACGTGCGCGGGATCGGGGTTTTGGTTTTCCTGATCTTCACCGTTTTGGTCGGCTGGATGGCCAAGGGCATTATTGGCAAGTCATTGATCCGTTCGGCTGAAAACGTCGTCCATGGGCTTCCGGTTGTTCGTTCGGTCTATAAAGGCCTCAAACAGATCGCCGAGACTGTTTTTGCCCAATCCGAAGCGTCTTTCGACACGGCCTGTCTGGTCGAATACCCGCGCAAAGGCATATGGGCGATTGCCTTCATATCGACCTCGGCCAAGGGCGAAATCGACAAAAAGGTACCGACGGATGACACCAAAACGGCGGTTTTCCTGCCAACGACGCCCAATCCAACATCCGGGTTCCTGCTGTTTCTGCCCAAAGAGGATGTCATCGAACTGGATATGTCGGTCGAAGACGCGGCAAAACTGGTGATTTCTGCCGGCCTTGTCTATCCTGATGGTGGGGTCGCCCAACCAACCCCGATCGGCGAAGTGCGACAGCCCTCGGCGCGGCTAGAGGCATAAGGACAAAACAAACAACTGTTACGCATTGTTTCCTGCGAACCCCAAAAAATGTAGACTTCAGGCCACGTTATTCGCTTAAGTTGTGGGATGCGCATTCGCCAAACACAATATTTGGCTTTCTTGTTTACGAAACGGAAACCAACGCATATTGTTCCCTTGGAAATTCAAAGAGGGTGCAAGGTTATGAACTTCAAGAAACTTGCGGCACTGACTGCGATTGGAACGATGCTGGTAACGGCTTCGGCTCAGGCGGGCGGCATGGCCGAACCAATGATGGAACCAGAAGTTATTGCCGAAGAGACAACCGCTTCGGGTGGCTTTATCATTCCACTTCTGCTGATCGCTCTTATTGCGGCAGTTGCCAGCTCAGGCGGCGGTGGCAGCACCCCTCCTGTCGGACCTTCCTAAGGGTCACGTATCACGCTTACCCATACATGGCCGGCAGATCGATACTCGACTGCTGGCCTAGTTTTTTCCGATGCTCACCCAGAAATGCCTCGGCAGCAGCCTGACCGGCATCAAAAAGCGCCGTAAGCGTTGCGGGCGTTGGTACAAGCTTTGAGGCAACGCTAAGCTCGGTCATCAGCTTATCATCGGCGATCATGTGAACATGAACCGCCTTCATCGCATCATCGGAAACGTTCCCTTCTGCGATAAGCTTCTGCACAAAGTGGATCGCCCGAAGCTCGCGGAGCAGCGACGAGTTAGAGCGTGTTGCGGCCTTTCCGATTCAGGATTTCCCACGGGACTTGATCTGTGATTCCCTGTTTGCATAGCAGATATGGGGGTATGAAATGGGCAGACCACATCCTATGGCTCTTCGAGAGCGCGTTGTCGCTTTTGTGGAGGAAGGGTATTCCCACCGTGCGGCGGCGGCGCGGTTTCGGGTTTCTGTGAAGTTCGTCAACGACATGGTGATCCTGAAGCGTGAAACAGGTAGTCTGGAGCCGCGCGCGCAGGGCAACGGCGGCGGCCATGGCAAGCTGGCTAGTCTTCGGGGTTGGATCGAAGCGCGGATGTTGGCAAAACCGGATTTGACCCTGGATGATCTGGTGTTGGAGGTGGCGGATGGTCATGGTGTCACAGTCCATCGCGTTTCGGTCTGGCGTGCCCTGCGTAGCCTCGGCCTGACACACAAAAAAAGACCTCCAAGCCGCCGAACAGAAGCGGCCTGAGGTCCGGCAGGCGCGCCTTACCTGGATCACACGGCGTCAGCCTTTCATGCGCAACCTGTTGCCGCGCATAGGTTTCATCGACGAGACCTCGCTAAAGACGAATATGGCCAAAACCACCGGGTGGTCTCCCAAAGGCGCACGCCTGACCGACCATGCGCCTTTTGGCCACTGGAAAACCCAGACATTCATCGCCGCCCTGCGCCATGACCGGCTGGATGCCCCTTGGGTCATCGATGGTGCGATGAACGGCGAGCTGTTCGATCTCTACATCGAGACCCAGTTGGCGCCGACCTTGCAGAGCGGCGACGTGATCATCCTGGATAACCTGTCATCGCACAAAAGCCTAATTGCAGCCGCAGCCATGAACGCTGTCGGCGCATGGTTTCTGTTCCTTCCGCCCTACAGCCCAGACTTGAACCCTATCGAGATGGCGTTTGCAAAGCTGAAGGCCCTGATCCGCCGAGCTGCTGCTCGCACCTACGATGAACTGTGGAAGGCTGTTGGCCATGTCTGCGACCTCTTCACCGACGAGGAATGCTATAATTTCTTCAAGGCTGCAGGATATGAAACCAATTGAACGCAACCCGCTCTAAAGCTGATCTCGTTGATTTTGTTCAGAATATCCCGCGCGTCACGCGGTGTGTCCACACGTTCCATCGGGTTGATATTTATGACGACAATGTCACTGGGCAATTCGGGCGCGAACAGCGGGAACAGCGCCGGGTTCCCGGTATAGCCGCCATCCCAATAATCCTCGCCATCGATCTCAACCGCCTGAAAGATTGTGGGCAGGCAGGCGGACGCCAAAAGCACGTTGGTGTTGATTTCCTTGCCCGAAAACACCCGGATCTTGCCAGTCCGGACGTTGGTGGCCGAGACATAGAAGGCCGGATCGCTTTCGTCGCAGACCGCGTCATAGTGAAATCTGTCGTCGACCCGCTTCAAAGGGTTCTGGTACAACGGACCATAGGAATAGGGGCTGAACATCCGCGTCCAGGCGTCGGCAATGCTATAGGGCAGCGAATTCTCAATCGACTGGCTGACGATGCCGGGCGTCGGAAAAACCGCGCTCATCCAGTCAGCGATACGCAGATCGCCGACGCCGCCGACCTGATCCCAAAGCCATTTCAAGTTTTCGCGGGCACCTTCACGCCCGTTTTCGACCATCCCGGCCTTAAGTGCAGCGCCATTCAACGCGCCTGCAGATGAGCCAGAAATACCAGCGATTTCAATGCCTTCATCCTGAAGCAACCGGTCCACTACGCCCCAGGTAAACGCGCCATGCGCGCCCCCGCCCTGCAGCGCCAGATTGATGCGAACCGGCTTCAAAGCGCTGTCCAGCCTCCGTCCATGCTAAGGGTTGTCCCGGTGATTTGCGCGGCGGAATCCGAGCAGAGATAGACCGCAAGACCGCCCAGTTGTTCGACCGTCGCGAACTCCTTAGAGGGTTGACGATCAAGGATAATTTTCTCGACGGCTTCCTCTTCGGTCATGTTGTATTCTTTGGCTGTCGATGGGATTTGCGCCTCGACCAGTGGCGTCAGAACATAGCCCGGACAGATCGCATTTGCCGTAATTGGCTCGCGAGCCGTTTCCAAGGCAACCACTTTGGTCATGCCAACGACCCCGTGTTTCGCCGTGACATAGGCCGATTTATAGGGCGACGCGGTCAGGCCATGGGCCGACGCGATGTTGATGACACGGCCCCAATTTGCCTTCCGCATCAAAGGGATAGCGGCAGCCGTTGTGTGAAAAGCCGAGTTCATGTTGATGGCGATGATTGCGTCCCATTTATCGACTGGGAATTCGTCAACAGGGGCCACGTGCTGGATGCCAGCATTGTTCACAAGAATATCGCAGACGCCGGCCTTTTCGATCAAAGCGCGGCATTCTTCGCCCTTCGACATATCGGCCTTGATGTAACGCGCCGTTACGCCGTGTTCCGCTGCGATTTCAGCGGCAAGCGCATGGTCTTCGTCGCGATCTGTGAACGAATTCAAGACGATATCCGCCCCTGCCCCGGCCAAGGCGCGGGCGATACCAAGCCCGATGCCGGAGTTCGATCCGGTGATGACAGCGGTTTTTCCCTTAAGCGACATGTGTGTCTCCTTCGCAATCGCGGCATTTTTCTGCACCTGCAACATAACGGTTTTGGGGTAAGGTGCCAGTGGCAACAGGAAGCGGTTAAAATGCGCGGATGTACGCTTCATCTGGCGTTATACACGCAGTTCGGGCGACCAATTTACCAAACCGTACATCTTTCCAGAGGGGCTATTTCCATTTTGTACGTCTTTGCGACCGGGTGAGTTAACAAAACATTGATCTTTCAATTCCTTGACCTTCCCCTAGATGGAAGGGTTAGCGAAGGCAAAACTCGAAAGAAGGACAGTCGAATGAAGCACAGTATTCTCATCCTTTTCATCGCGCTGTCAGCAGGCGCTGCCTTCGCCCATAGCGGCGTCAAGAACGCAGCGGTGAAGGCTCGGATGGATTCGATGTCGGCAATTGGCGATCACATGAAAACCATCGGCGAGATGTCGAAAGGTGCAAGGGGCTTCGACAAAAGTGCCGCCCGTTTCGCTGCGGCAGGCATCGCCAAACACGCAGCCAAGACGCCAGCACTGTTCGAGGCGAAAGAGGACGATCCCAAGTCCGAGGCCAAGGCGGCCATTTGGACCAGTTTCGATGACTTCACGGCGAAGGCAAACGAGATGGAAGAAGTCGCAGTACGGCTTTCGAAATCCATCGGCAAAGCCAAGGATCTGGGACCGGCAGTGAACGCTCTGGGCGAAACATGCAAATCCTGCCATTCGGCGTACAGGGAGTAGATACGGCATGAATTTGAACAGACGCGGTTTTCTGGCCACGACGACCGCAGCACTCGCCCTGCCCAAAGCCTTGGTCGCCAGCCCCAACGTCCTTCGGGCCGAACCGGTTCAGGGGCAGATCTTGCCCGAGGGTGAAAATACGACAGCGATGCTGGGGTTTAACGGATCATCTCCGGGGCCTGCGTTGCGGGTACGTCAAGGCGAGGAACTGGCGGTGCGGTTCGAGAACCGGATCGACGCGGGATCATCGGTTCACTGGCACGGCATCCGGTTGGAAAACGCCATGGATGGTGTTCCGGGTCTGACGCAGGACCTAGTGCAGCCGGGCGAGGATTTCGAATATCGGTTCCGCGCATCCGATGCGGGAACCTATTGGTATCATTCGCACAACCGGTCGTGGGAGCAGGTGGCCAAGGGGCTGTTATGGCCCGCTGATCGTCGAAGAAACGAACCCGCCCCAAGTGGATCACGATATCACCGTCATGATGGACGACTGGCGGATCGAAGAAGACGGCACGCTGATGGGTGGCTTTGGGGCCATGCATGATTTCGCCCATGCGGGTCGTCTTGGGAATTATGCGAAGGTCATGACCTCGCAGGATACCGTCATGCAAGGCGACCGCATCCGGCTGCGCCTGATCAACACAGCGACGGCTCGGGTGTTTCCCACGCGCATCGAAGGGCTGGATGGCCGGGTGGTGGCTGTGGACGGCATGCCGCTGGCCACGCCGCGCGCTTTGGCAGATGTCTCGCTGGCGCCGGCGCAACGGATGGATGTGATCGGCGATGTCACCGGTCCGGTCAACTTCATCTTCATTGCCCGAAGCGAGCTGTATGAGATGGGAAGCATTGCGGCAGAAGGTGAGAAAGCACTCTCGGCCAAGGCTATCGAGGCCTTGCCCGTCGCAAATGTAATTCGTCCCAAAGACCAGCCGGATCACGCGCTGACTCTCAAGATGGAGGGCGGCGCCATGGGTGGCCGTCACGCAGGCGATGATATCTGGGCGTTCAATGGCACCTCGGGGATGTCGGATGCCCCTTGGGCGACGTTCAGCCGGGGCGACACGGTGACCATTGATCTGGTGAACGACACAAGTTTCCCGCATGGCATCCACTTGCACGGCCACCATTTCCACGAGGTTGGTGCCAATGGCACGCTGGGCGATTTGCGAGATACCACGCTGGTCGAACGCGGCGAGACGCAGAAGATTACGGCCGTGTTTGATAACCCCGGCAAATGGCTGCTGCATTGCCATATGCTGGGCCATCAGGCGGCTGGCATGAAAACTTGGGTGGAAGTCGCATGAGGTATGCTCTGGCTTTTTTGGCAGCGCTTTCAGGTGGTCCTGCACTTGCCGCGCACGAGTTGGACGGGCGCGATGTGGCAACGGGTGCCACGCTTTACGCCGAACATTGCGCGTCCTGCCACGGGGCCGATCTGGAAGGTCAGCCCAACTGGCAATCGGCGGGCGCGGATGGCGTCTTGCCCGCCCCACCCCATGACGAGACCGGGCACACATGGCACCACGATAACGCCTTGCTGTTCAGCTATACCCAACTTGGCGGACAGGAAGCCCTGACCCAACGCGGTGTGACCGGCTTCAAAAGCGGGATGCCAGCCTTTGGCGAGACATTGGGCGACGAGGCGATCTGGGACATTCTGGCCTATATCCGCTCAACATGGCCCAAGCGCGTGCAGGATATTCAGGCGCAGCGCAATCCGCCCCACTGACCAATGAAAAGGGGCGGCACTTTGATGCCGCCCCAAGTCTATTCCAATGTCACACGAGGGACGTGGACAATTTAATTGAAGGAATAGACCAGCGAGACCCCGAATGTATTGTCAGTGTTTTTGAAGCCCGGTTCTGGGTCCGTGTGGTATTCGGTCAGAACACTGGTCCGAAGTGCCAAGCTGTCGGTCATCGACACGCTGATCGCCAGATCGTTGTAAACGACGGTGTCCGAACTGGACGTGATGATGTCAGTGTCGTTTGTAAAGAACGTCGTATCCGTCAGCTTGCGTGCATAATCCGAAGACACTCCAAATGCGCCTTCGCTAATGTCAGCAGAAGCGACATCGCTGAAGTCTGCAAAACGATATCCCGGGCCTGCCTGAACCGACCATTGGCTGTCAGCTGTATTCAGGATGCGGTAACCAGCACCAAAGCTGACGAATGTATCGCTTTCAAACGACGAGAACTCGTCAACCGAGCCTTGCACCTTGGCAAAGCCAAAAAGCCGGGGGTTCAGGTCACGGGTATACTCAAGACCGTAAAACAGGCTTTCTTCGTTCTTCACGCCGTCGTCTTCGCCATATGTATAGCTCAACTGAAGTTCGATGCCGTTCGGCCCCCAAACATAGTTGATATCAGAGCCAACACCCAGATCGACACTGTCGGTGTTGCCCGAGTTGGCAATGCCGCGAAGGGCGAACGAGCCGCTGTAACCTTCTGAACGGCCTTCGTTGCCGAAGTTGTCAAGATCGCGGTCGGCATCGTCTTCGATGTCTTCAAGCAGGTCTTCGTTGCGGTCTTCGGCGATGTTGGTACCGGTGAAAACGTTCTGGGCAGATGCAACCGAGGCGAGCGATGTTGCTATGACAGCGGCGCCAAGGATCATGTGAATGTTTTTCATTCGAGTGCTCCTGAAAAGGGTTTACGCAGAATTTTTCTGCGCGATAACGCGTCATATACCCTTGGCGAAAAGAAGCATGATTTTCCTTGTATGCTTGATCCAAACCCGGTTCTGCTGTGCAGGGATTACACAATCATCCGCGTTGACCGGCGGAATATTGAACGTAATCAAGAGAGACTTCGTCCGGGCCCGAAATGGCGACAATTATTATTTTGGACCACTTGAAAAACGCCCTGGCGAACATGGATGTCGGCTTGCCGGTCGGGGCGGAACGCCCCCACATACAACATGCGGGGGCGATTCGGATTATCCGGACTTAAGTGACTGCATAAGCCCGATAACAAGGCTGACGCACATCGCAAGAAGCACGATCGTAAAGGGGAACCCTGTGCTGACGGCCATGGCCTGAAGCGCCGTCAACGCCCCTGATCCACCGACAAGCAGCAAGGTCGCCGCAACCACACCCTCGAAGGTGCACCAGAAGATCCGCTGCGATACCGGCGCATCGGTTTTGCCGCCGGCCGTGATCGTGTCGATCACCAGCGATCCGGAATCGGACGAGGTCACGAAGAAGACCAGCACAAGCACAATACCGATGAACGAAGTGATCCCCGCAAACGGCAGTGGCTTCAGCATCTCGAACAGTTTCAATTCAAGGGCTGCGTCTTTCACCGGAGCGGTGGCATCGGCGACGACCTGTGAGATGGCGGTGCCGCCAAAGACACCCATCCAGACCACACAGACCAGCGTCGGGATGACGATCACGCAAAAGATGAACTCGCGCACCGTCCGCCCACGCGAGACGCGTGCGATGAACATACCAACGAAAGGTGACCAGGAAATCCACCACGCCCAATAGAATGCGGTCCAGCCTTGCGAGAAGTTCGCGTCTTCGCGCCCGAACGGCATCGAAAGCGGGATGATGTTGGTCACATAAGCCGCGCCACCTGCGAAGATCGTCGATATGATATCCCCAGTCGGGCCGACCAGAAGGACAAACAGCAACAGAACGGCGGCTATTACGATATTGATCTCGGACAGGACTTTCACACCCCCGTCAAGCCCGCGCAAAACCGATAACAACGCGAGTCCGGTGATAGCAGCGATCAGAATGACCTTGGCGACGTTTCCCGTGCCCCAGCCAAAGAGAAAGTTCAGACCTGCCAGCGCCTGTTCCGTGCCAAAGCCAAGCGATGTGGCCAGACCAAAGAGCGTCGCAAACACCGCAAGGATATCGATGGTATGTCCCCACCAACCCCAGATGCGGTCCCCCAGAAGCGGGTAAAAGGCCGATCGCATGGTCAGCGGAAGGCCTCGGTTATAGGTGAAGAAGGCAAGTGACAGGGCGACCACAGCATAGATCGCCCAAGGATGAAGCGCCCAGTGGAAGATCGTGGCTGCCATCCCAAGGTTGCGTGCAGCCTCGATATCGCCTGCAGCAGCGCCCAGAGGCGCCCAGTCGGTACGCGCACCACCTTCGGCAGCCGTACCGCCCAACGACGACGCGTAATGCGACATCGGCTCGGACACCCCGAAGAACATCAGGCCGATGCCCATACCAGCGGCAAAGAGCATGGCGAACCATCCCATATAGCCATAGTCCGGTATCGCGTCGTCACCGCCCAACCTGATTTTGCCCAAGGGCGTAATCATCAGGACGATGCAGAGGATCACGAAAATATTGGCGGCCCCCAGAAAGAACCAGTCAAACGTCGAGGTCAGAAACGGCCTGAGCCATCCGAAGAACTCGGTGGCGCCTTCCTGAAACGCCAGAGTTATGAATACAAACGCGACAATCGAAAGGCCGGAAATAACGAAGACCGGATTGTGTATATCCAGCCCAAACGGGGTTACATTGTCCTGACCAATCTCGAATTCCGTTTCGATTGGATGCGGGACGTCTGCGTCGTCAGATACGTCGGTCATAGGTTCCCTCCCATTGTTTTGGGCGGCAACGCCGTCGGGTTTCCGCCCCGTGCCAAAGCCAGTTGGCCCTTACACCATACGCTAATTTGCTCTGTCGACCACACTTGCTTGTGGAACGACGGTAAAACGGACAAATGCGACGCGTCTGACGGGCGGTCTTTGATGCGTTACCCCAACAAAAAACGCCGCTCCAAAACGGAGCGGCGTTTGTGTCTGTAGAAGGGTGGAAGGCTTTAGAAGCCCAGACCTTCGTACTTTTTCTTGAACTTCGATACCCGACCGCCCGTGTCCATCAGGCGTGTGCCGCCACCGGTCCAGGCCGGGTGCACTGTGGGATCAACGTCCAGTGAAAGCGTGTCGCCTTCCGCGCCCCAGGTCGAGCGCATCTGAACGATGTCGCCGTTGGTCATCTTGACGTCGATGACGTGGTAATCGGGATGAATGTCTTTTTTCATGGGACCGCTCCTCAGGCCTTCGACTTGGGCTTATAGTGGCTATCCTCGGCGATACGGGCCGACTTGCCGCGACGTGCGCGAAGATAATACAGCTTTGCGCGGCGGACACGGCCACGGCGCACAACGATGATACTGTCGATGTTTGTCGAATGCAGCGGGAACACACGTTCCACACCCTCGCCAAACGAAATCTTGCGAACCGTGAACGACCCGGCAATGCCCGATGCCGTTCTGGCGGGCGATGCATACGCCCTCATAGTTCTGCACACGGGTCCGTGTGCCTTCGGTCACTTTGTAACCAACGCGGATGGTGTCACCCGCCTTGAAGTCCGGAATTTCCTTGCCAAGCGCAGCGACCTGCTCGGCGTCCAGTTCTGCGATCAGATCCATCTGACGCGCTCCTTTATGATGCCTCGGGTTTGTCCCAAGAGGTGTGTGGCGCCTCAGAGCTCTGGTCGGTTGTGGGGCCGGTCTTGCCGCCCGCCAGAGGTTTCAGGTCATCTTTGCTTATGTCGCGGGCCAATTCCGCCCGGCAACCTACGCTCTATAAGAGGAAGGGCGCTATCGATCAAGGACAATGTCATTCGTAGGAATGGCCCAGCCAAATCAGATAGGCTGCCGCCGTCCAGGGGTTCGAAGGCAATTCAATTGCGAATTTGTTGTCTTCGATACAGGCGAGCATGGCTTCAATGGCCCTTTCCGCGCCGTTGAACGAACTATAAGGCTCAAGTTCTTGATCGAACGTGCTCCGAAGGAACCGAGCGAAGCCTTCAGCGTCAGTCACGCCTGCAACTTGAGGGTCAAGTGGCAGCAGGGCGCCCGCCAGATCCGGCCTGCGCTCTTTAGTGATGCGCTCCGCCTCTTCGCGCCGCCACTTGGCCACCTTGCCATGATCGCCCGAGGTCAGAACCTCAGGGATCGTGAGCCCCTCCCACACCGCAGGTCGGGTGTACTGCGGATGCTCCAGCAGCCCTTCGGAAAAGCTTTCCTCTTCGGTCGAAGCCTCATTGCCCAGAACACCGCGGATCAGCCGGACGGTGGCGTCGATCAGCGCCTCGGCTGCAATCTCGCCGCCGGTCATGACAAAATCCCCAAGCGAGACTTCTTCAACGTCGAAGTGATCGATCACGCGCTGGTCCAAACCCTCGAACCGCCCCGAGATCAGCGTGACTCCCGGCCCTGCGGCCAGCCGCTCGGCCATTGCCTGATCAAAGCGCCGCCCGCGCGGGCTGAGATAGATCAGCGGGTGATCTTCCGCACCGCGCTGCGCAAAGCGGATCGCCTTGCCCATGATATCGGGCCGCAACACCAGCCCGGCCCCGCCGCCCGCGGGCGTGTCATCCACCTTGCGGTGCTTGCCCTCGCCGAACAGCCTCAGATCGATCGGCTCCAGCCGCCACAACCCGTCCTGCAACGCCTTGCCCGTTAGCGACGCTCCCAGCACGCCGGGAAACACCTCCGGGAACAGCGTGATGACCTTGGCAACCCAAGCGCCCTTCACCTGCGGACGGTCGGTCATCAGATCGCGCGGCTCGGCACTTGCACCAATGCTGAAACGTCCATGGGATTTCGAAGGAGGATTTGCCATGACCCGGCATATAAAGCGCCGCCCTTGGGCCCGCAATCATTGCTTCGTCTGTTCAGAAATATCCTGGGGGGCCGACCGGAGGGAGGCGGGGGCAACGCCCCCTCCGGTCGTCAGTTTTTAGTTCGCTTGCTTGCGCGCAAGGGAAGCGGCGTATTCCGGTCCAAGAGCGGACAGGCCCTTAAGAATATCAATGGCATAGGCCAGTTGATAGTCCTCGTCCCGCAGTTCGGCCGCGTCTTCCGCCCGCGCACGATCTTCTTCAATCTGACGGCGCTCGTCTTCGGTTAGACTGTCATTCGACAGGCTTCCGCGCAGATCGGCTTCGGTCGCGTTCAGCGCGCGCGTGCTTCTTCTTCCGTGATCTCTTCTGCGCGACGCGGTTGCTCGACGATGATGTCGGGCGAAACACCCAGTGCCTGAATCGACCGGCCCGACGGCGTGTAGTACCGCGCCGTCGTCAGGCGCATCGCACCGTCGCCGCGAAGCGGCATGACCGTCTGAACCGACCCTTTGCCGAAGGATTTCGTGCCCACGACAATCGCGCGGCGGTGGTCCTGCAACGCACCGGCCACGATTTCAGACGCCGAGGCCGAGCCGCCGTTGATCAGCACAACAATCGGCTTGCCCTCAGCCAGATCGCCCGCTTCGGCGTTGAACCGGTCGCCATCCTGCGGCTCGCGGCCACGGGTCGAGACGATTTCGCCACCATCAAGGAAGGCATCTGAAACGCGCACCGCCTGCGTCAGCAAACCGCCCGGATTGTTGCGCAAGATCGATGACAAAACCGTTGACCTTGTCGATGCCGCCCAGCTCTTCGACCTTTTCCTGCAATTGCTCGCGCATCGATGGGAAGGTCTGATCGCTGAAGGTGGTCAGGCGCAGCACAATCGTTTCGCCGACAGTGCGCGACCGCACGGCTGTCAGCTTGATCGTGTCGCGAATGATCGAGACATCGAACGGCTCGCGCTTCGCCTTCGCGCACGATGGTGATGATGATCTCGCTGCCAACCGGCCCGCGCATCAGTTCAACCGCGTCGATCCAGCGTCAGACCCAGAACGCTTTCACCATCCACATGCGTGATGAAGTCACCAGCCTCGAATGCCTGCGTCATCGGCGGGCGTGTCGTCGATCGGCGATACGACTTTGACAAAACCTTCTTCCTGCGTGACCTCGATCCCAAGACCGCCAAATTCGCCGCGGGTCTGCACGCGCATGTCGGCGGCGTCGTCGGGCGAAAGATACGACGAATGCGGATCAAGCGACGTCAGCATCCCGTTGATCGCAGCCTCGATCAGGTCTGCTTCATCGACTTCTTCGACATATTGCGAGCGGATACGTTCGAAGATGTCGCCGAACAGATCCAGTTGTTCATAGACGATGCTTTCTTGGCGGCTTCCTGTGCAATCAGCGGCCCTGCCACCTGAGTGGTCACGACTGCCCCGAACATGACGCCGGTTATCGTTGCCAGAAAAAACTTTCTTCATCTTCTGTCCTTATTCCTGAACCAGCGTGAGAACGACAGCCGGATCGACCGGCGACGCCCTGCTCTTATTTCCATATAGAGCGTTTCGCGCGCCAAGTTGACCACTCGTGTCGCGAAGTTTCGATCAATTTCTCTTGTGCAGGCGATCGTTTGCCGCCCATCAGGCCGATTGGCTCGCCGGCGGCAACAATCTGGCCCCGTCGGACGAAAATTCTCCAATACCCGCCAAGAATCAGCAGACGACCCGCCGTGGGTTCAAGGATTGCAACCTGCCTAGACCCGGAAATTCGCCGGAAAACCGCATCGTTGCGTCAGTCGGCGCTGTCACCAGTGCCTCAGATTCGAGTGGCGATCACCCAGCCCGGCCTGCGCACGACCAGCGGCGTCGGCCTCGTTAAAACGCAAGTAAAAGTTCGCCCTTTACGGGCAACGGCCAGGTTGCCCGGACCATCTGTCGCGGGCGTAATTTCCGGGATCAGACTGTCGGCAAAGGCCGAAAGCGTGTCCGCGCTAGTTGATCAGCGCCTGCATCGCCGCATCATCGGTCGCCAGACGGTTGCGGCAAATCGGTGCGTGCGGAGATCGCCTGGCCAGTGCCAACCGGCGCGCGCTTCGGATTCGTCGAGCCCCGTCCTGCAAGCGTTTCAATCCCCGCCGTTTGAACCGCGATCAGCTCGTGCAGATCCGTCAGATCGTCGTCCAGCAAGGCCGCTCGTTCCTGCAGCGCGGGCATCAAGCGCGGCTGTCAGATCGTGCCCGCGCGGATGGCCAATCGCGCCCGCCGGGTGCAGCAACGACCCGGTTTCCGGCGCCACGCGAGACGGTTTGCAAGAGCGCCAGAAGCGTCGCGATATGCCATCCTCGCGCTGCGAGCTTTTCGCGTCGAAGCTGCACGCTCGGTCAACGCCGCCTGCCGCAAACCTTCGCGCATGGCGGCAAGCCCGATTTCATAGGCCCGAACCGTCTGCGGTCAACGCCGCGATCCGGTCGCTTGAGCGTCGCGGCCCCGCCAGCTGAATCGACGCCGCCTCCGCCAACAGATCCGACGCCTTCCGCGCCATGATCGCCGCGGCCATCGCTCGGCCGACAGCGGGCTGGCCACAAACAACGCCGTCAACGGACAGGCTATGATCCCTCATCGTCAGATCAGACTTTTGCCGGTCATCTCGTCGGGCGGTTCCAGCCCCATCAGTTCCAGCAGCGTCGGCGCAAGATCGGCAAGACGACCGTCGCGACAGCGACGCACCTGCGGCCCGCCAAGACAGCCACCGGTACAAGGTTGGTCGTATGCGCCGTGTGCGGACCACCGGTTTCCGGATCGACCATCGTTTCGCAGTTGCCGTGATCCGCCGTCAGCACCATCGCGCCGCCGGCCTTCTTCAAGCGCCGCCACCACCCGCGCCAAGCCCTGATCCACCGCCTCGCAGGCCTTGCATCGCCGCATCCAGATCGCCGGTATGGCCGACCATGTCGGGGTTGGCGTAGTTCACGACGATCAGGTCATAGCCCGCCTCGATCGCCTCGACGAACTGGTCCGTCACTTCAGCCGCCGACATTTCGGGCTGCATGTCATAGGTCGCGACATTCGGCGATTTCGGCATGAAGCGGTCTTCGCCCTCCTCCGGCGCTTCCTTGCCACCGTTCAGAAAAAAGGTGACGTGCGGATACTTCTCGGTCTCGGCCAGCCGGAACTGGCGTAGCCCGTGTTTCGCCACCCATTCGCCCAGCGTGTTCACGATTTCTGCTTCGGAAACACCGTGGTCATGTAGGCGTTGTGCGCGTCGAATATTCGACCATCCCCAGCATCGCCGCCCAGCTTCGGGCCGCCGCCCGCGTCGAAACGCATCAAAATCCGGTGCGCCAATGGCGCCAGAATTTCGCGCGCGCGGTCGGCGCGGAAGTTGAGGCAGAACACACCGTCACCATCCTTCATTCCGGCGTAATCGCCGATCACGGTCGGCTGCAATGAATTCATCCGTCTCGTCCCGCGCATAAGCAGCATCCACCGCCTTCGACGGCGTCCGTCGGCGTCGGCCTTTGCCGTGCACCATGGCACCATAGGCCTTTTCGACCCGGTCCCAGCGGTTGTCCCGGTCCATGGCAAAATAGCGGCCCGACACCGTGACGATCCGCGCGCCTCGGGCAGATTTGGCTTCAAGTTCGGACAGAAAGCCAGCGCCGACGTCGGCGCCACATCACGCCCATCCGTGATGGCGTGTATGACGACAGGCACACCGCGGTCGGCCAGGGCTTTGGCGGCCGCAACAATGTGATCGAGATGCCCGTGCACGCCACCGTCAGAAACCAACCCCATCAGATGCGCCGTGCCGCCGCTGGCCTTCAGCTTGTCGGTAAAATCCAGCGATGGCGGGCTCTTGAAGAACGATCCATCCTCGATCGCCAGATCAATCTGGCCCAGGTCCATCGCCACCACGCGGCCTGCGCCGATGTTGGTATGACCCACTTCGGAATTGCCCATCTGGCCCCGTCGGCAGGCCCACATCGCGGCCCATGGGTGATCAGCGTCGCATGCGGACAGGTCGCCATGATCCGGTCAAAAGTGGGCGTATCAGCCAGCACGGGCGCGTTGCGGTAGGGTCATCGCGCAGGCCCCAGCCATCGAGAATGCACAGAACCACAGGGGTTGGCTTGCTCATGTTGACCTCGGTTTATTGTTTAGATTTTCATAGCGTGATTAAGGGCCAAGGAAAACCACCCCAGACGCCTTGTTTCAGGGGGAATTGTGCAGAGGCTAGTTCGAGTTGCGCCCAACCTTGGCCATAGGATTCAATTCGTCTCGTCTTCTTCGGCCTCGTCACCGTATTCGGTCGAGACGATGCCTGCGTCATACCCCTGTTCTTCCAGCCAGCGCCGGAAGACAGACGTATAGCCATGAGTGACGTAAACGCGGTTTGCGCCGGTTTCGGCGATGGCTCGGTTCAGACCCGCCCAATCCGCATGATCCGACAGAACAAACCCCCGATCCGCTGCCCGGCGGCGACGCACTCCGCGCAGGGCCATCCAGCCGCTGGCAAAGGCCGTCGAGGCCGGGCGGAAGCGGCGCGCCCAGGTTGAGCCCAGCGCAGAAGGCGGGGCCAGAATGAAGCCGCCCTTGTGCGCTTTGGCGTCGGTGTTGGGCGTCACCAGCACCGTTTCCGGCAAAGCGATCCCCTGCCCGCGCAAGACCGCGTTGGTGTTTTCAACCGCACCGTGGGTCAGGATGGGGCCAATGGACGGATCAAGCGCTGCGAGGATGCGTTGCGCCTTGCCCAGCGAATAGGCGCCACAGATTGAAAACTTGCCATCAGCGGCATTGGCGGCCCACCAACGGTTGATCTCGGCGTTGATCAAATCGGGGTTCTCCCAATTGAACACCGGCAGGCCAAAGGTGCATTCCGTTATGAAGCTGTCACATGGAACAGACTCGAACGGCTCGCTGACCCCGTCGTCTTCCAGTTTATAATCGCCTGAAACCACCCAGACCTCGCCGCCGACTTCGACCCGGATCTTGGGCCGAACCGGGGACGTGACCTGCCGGATGAAAGCTGATGTTGGCGTCATTGATCCGCGTGACCTCGCCGTATTTCACTGTGTCTAGCGTCACATCGCCAAGGCGGTGGCGGATCACCGGGGCCGCACTTTCGGTGGCCAGATAATGCCCCATGCCCGACCGCGCATGATCGGCATGGCCGTGGGTGATCAGCGCACGATCCACAGGTTTCCACGGGTCGATATAGACGTCAGCCGCCGGGCAATAGATGCCACGATCGGTAAAGGTCAAAACAGCGCTCACGCCTTTTCCGGGCGTCGGGGTTGCGGGCGACCGCTCATTTCTTTCAGCAGACCGCCGACCCCCATCGCGGCGATGTCTGCGCCTGTCACGGGCAGACCGGCCGATAGCCGTTCCAGCACCCAGTCCACGCCGTTCAGCGCGGGCGAGCGGGCACAACCCGGCAGACCAACGACGGGCTTGCCTTCGATCTGACCAAGGAACAGAAGGTTGCCGGGATCGACGGGCATGCCGAACCGGTCGATCCGGCCACCCACCCTGACAACCGCGGCGGGGGCCACATCGGCACGATCCGACGTGGCCGAGGCACCAAGGATCAACGTCAGATCGGCAGGCTGCAAAGCGCCGGCAATGGCCGCTTCTTCGTGAGCGACGATGGTGACGTCCTCAAGGATATAGCCCAAGGCTTGGACGCGGGAGCGCACGATCTCTTCGCCTTTGGTCAGAAGGCTGTCCTTGAAACCGGGCGTTTTGGTCATGACCAGACGCGCAGTCCCACCTTGGAACGGGTGAAGACAAATAGGTGCCTCGCCAAGCGCCCCGGCCCCTTTTTGCACCACGCCCTGCGGCAGCGCATAGGGGATAACCTTGACGGTAGCGACCAGTTGGTCAGGGTCGATGCGCATAAGATCGGGCACGGTGGCGACCGTCAGGCCTTCGTCCACCGCGTTGAGCGCGGCGATGGCAGGCGCGTCGATGCTTATGACACCGGCGGTCTCGGCGATCAGATTGACGCGGCCTGTAAAGACACTTCCAAGACGCAGGCCGGGGGCGGTCAGGTGGCCGCCAATCACCCCGGCGGCAACGTCTTCGCTGATGTCGTCTGGCTCAAGTCGAGCCGCAGTAACAGTCTCAATTCCAGCAGATTTCAGACGCGCAAGATCCTCAGCGCCAAGCACCCTGCCTTTGCGCAGCACGCCACCTTCCAGTGTCAGTGAATGCGCAAGGATCGCGCCTTCCGCCTCGCTCACGGCAAGGGGGCCGAATTTCACGCGGCCCCCGGGCGGGTATCCGGGCGGCGCAAACGCTCGGTCATTTCAGCCATGATCGACACCGCAATCTCGGCGGGAGAAATCGCCCCGATGTCGGCGCCAACGGGACCGTCGATGCGGGCGATGCTATCCGGTGTCAGGCCCGCTTCTGTCAACGCAGCAACCCGTTTTGCGTGTGTCCGCGTCGAGCCCAGCGCGCCGATATAGAACGCCTCGCTGGCCAGCGCCGTTTGCAAGGCGGGCGTGTCGATCTTGGGATCATGGCTGAGTGTGATGACCGCAGTCCGGGCATCGAGGCCGTAAGCGGTCAGCGCCTCGTCGGGCCAGCCATCAAGGAAGGTCTCGTCGGGGAAGCGTTCCGCCGAGGCGAAGCTGTCGCGCGGATCGGACAACACGATGTCATAGCCAGCCAGCCGGGCCATCTGCACCAGCGGTTGAGCGATATGAACGGCCCCCACGATGACCAGCCGCAGAGGCGGATTGTGGACGCCCTGGAACAGGTCGCCATCGCGCATGGATTTGTCGGTGCGAAAGCGTTCCTCCAGCACTGCATTGGTCGGGTCGCGGGGCAAAAGACGGCGGGTCCATTGGGCCATGTCGACCTCCCACACCACCGGCTGTCGGGCCGCGCGCGCTTCGACCAAAGCCTGCAACTCGGCAAAGGTTGGCCCCTGCCCTTTGCCCACGGGTTCGACCAGCACCTCGATCTCGCCGCCGCAGGCAAGACCCACCTCAAACGCCGTATCGTCTGACACGCCAAAGCTGAGCACGCGGCACGTGCCGTCGGCCATGGCATCACCGGCCTCGAAGATCACGGCGCCTTCAACGCAGCCGCCCGAGACCGACCCCTGAAAGTTCTGATCCCCGTCGATCACAAGCTGAGACCCCACAGGGCGCGGTGCCGAGCCCCATGTCTTGACGACCGTTGCCAAAGCAACGTTTCGCCCCGCCTTGATCCAATCCAGTGCCGTTTCGGGAATGCTGTTATGCGCGTCCATCTCGCCCCTCCGTCATGCCAACCTAACAGGTCAGACGCCTGTCGTTCCACCCAGATAAGACCTCTGATCCGCCACAAATAGGTCTGATTTGAATGCGATTGTTTCCTTGTAGGCGCCTTCGGGTGCCTTCATCTTCCTCCCTGACTGGACAGGCCGCCTTCGGGCGGCCTTTTTTTTTAATCAACAGGCAGTGCACGCTATGGCTCGTATTGCAGAGTGAAAGGACAGCGGAACTCGATTTGTGGTTAAGGTCTGTTATGCGGGACTTTTCTGCCATTCGTCCGGCTTGGTCAGATGTCCGCTATGCTCTTACGTCGTGACTACAATCTTACCGCCTGCGGAATTCTTCTCCATCGCGCGGTGGGCCTCGACAATTTCGTCGATGGAAAAGGTCTTTCCGATGGGTGGCGTGAAAGTTCCCGCCGCTACCGCGTCGACCACTTGTTGCAGGGGCGTCGAAATGAAGTCCTCGGCCCCGCCGGAATAGGTCGTCAGGTTCACGGCTGTCGGGATGGCGCCCATCGGACTGAAGCTGCTCTAACTCCCATGCGTTGCCTACCATGCCGGTCATGCAGACGGAGCCGCCCGGGGCAGCACATTGGAGACTATCAAGCAGGGTTGTCGTGCCAACCAGTTCCAGCACCCGGTGAACCCCTTGCGGGTGTGCCTGCCTCACAGCGGGGGCAATTTCGCCTCCGTCAATGAAGACTTCGTCCGCACCATTTTTCAGCAGCATGTCGCGCCTGTCCTCGCGTCGCGAGGTCGCCAGCACGCGCAGCCCTGCCTGCTTGGCCAATAATGGCAGCGGTCAGCCCCACCGACGTCGTGCCGCCGCGGATCAAAAGGGTCTCGCCTCTCTTCGCGCCAAGGGCCGTATTGAGCGACCCCCACGCGGTTTGAACCATCTCGGGCAGTGCTCCAAGGATGTTCCAAGGAAGCTGGTTTCAAGTTTCTGAACCTGCCCGGCAGGCACAAGGGTGTATTCGGCATAGCTGCCGTCATATTGACGACCCATTCCGCCCATCGCAGTCGCCACCTTGTCGCCTTCGGCAAATCCGCCATCAGGTGCGGATACGACCTCGCCCACAGCTTCAATTCCAAGAACGCGCGGGAACGGAACGTTCGGTGAATGTCCTTGGCGGGTGAAGAGCTCTGATCTGTTCAGACCGAAGGCCCGCACGCTGATGAGCACCCAACCGGGCTTGGGTGCAGGGACCGCCATAGTTTCCACGTTCAAGACGTCCGGCCCTCCGGCTTCGCGAATGACAACCGCTTTCATGCTGCTCATATTGTGTGCTCCTGGCTCCAAAGCCGACACTATTCACTTCGCAAAGAATTGCCAGTCTGGGCTCATACCAGTCAACTGACGGTTTCCGTCGGGAACATCCGTCAGGCAGGCGGCATCAAGGTCGGCTCCGCGGGACTTAGC